>DATHEF010000052.1:0-65366 GCA_035490435.1 Thermoanaerobaculia bacterium | reverse complement strand
CGGATCAGGAGATTGAGCATGCGGCAGATCCCTTCGCTGGACGGTCCTCTGAAGCCACACGGCGGCTCTCGGGGCTTGTGTGGGTGCCGGCAGGGTGGTGCGCGAAGGGCCTGCGAAGGATTGAATCTCCATAGGACCGCTTCGGACTGGCCCGCGGCTTCGTTCAACCTGCGTCTATCTGAAATCCTCCCCGGATCGGTGGCGGACTTCGAGCGCTCGGTGTGGGGAGGACTTCAGATAGACGCTTAATGGTTGGGCGTCATGGGAGGGCTCAGGGCGATGAACTTAAGAGAGGAAGCTGAGAAGGATTGCGCAAATGACCAGATTTCAAGCCAATCTGACGCCTGAGCAGTTCGAGATTGCTGTTCAGGAAATTGTCCAGAGCCAAGGCGCACAGCTTGACGACTTCAAGGTCGCACGACGGGAGGTATTGCCCGGGACAGACGGGGAGTATGAGATTGATGTTACAGCCAGATTCGAAGCCCTGGGCGCTAGCTTTCTTGTCTTAATCGAGTGTAAGTATCACAAGTCTCCAATAAAGCGTGAAGTGGTCCAGGTTCTCCACGATCGGCTGCGTTCGGTAGGTGCGCAGAAGGGCATTCTGGTTGCTACCAGCCACTTTCAGTCTGGAGCAGTGTTGTACGCTGAGAAGCATGGGATCGCGTTGGTGCTGCTCACGGATGGCAGTTTTGGCTACGTTCGCAAGGCCGATATCGCAAACGTTCTTCAGCCTGGGACGTATGTGGCAAATATCGCGAGACTTGGCGAGAATCGAGAAGGAGGCGAGCCTCGGGTGACATACACCGTGCTATCCCAAGATAGAGATCAAACCTTCTTCAAATCACTGGGTCTTATATATATGAAGGTGAGGGACGCACAACCCGGACCCTGCAACGGACGCCTGACGGCGCCGCTGAGGGGCATCACGTTGTGCGGTGGTCGCCATGAGAGAGAGATTTTAGGCACTGTATGAACCTCTTTGGGTCGTACCGAGCATTGCTCGCGAACTCGATTGCGGCCACGTCAGCGGCCATCGAGATATACAATAAACCTGGCATCCGCTATCGCGAGGAGTGCTTCGTGATTCTCTTAGTAAATGGATGGGAGTTGCTTTTGAAGGCTCTCCTGTCTAGAGCGCGCCAGCGGATCTACTACCCAAAAAGGAAGAATGAACCGTACCGTACCCTAAGCATAAGCGATGCCTTAGAACGAGCTAAGCATGTTTTTCCACCTTCGGTTGACCACCGGCCCACTGCAAAAAATCTTGAGTTCATTATCGATTATCGCGACAACGCTATTCACTTCTACAACAAGCCTGGGTTTGGAGCTGTAATCTATGGTCTTGCTCAGACTGCAATCGCGAACTACCGAGATGTGGTACAGAACGTCTTTAACCGTGATCTTACCCGCGAGATCACGCTCTCTCTGCTCCCGCTAGGGCTTGCGCCTCCTGTCGATCCTGTTGCCTTTATAAGGTCATCCGCAAACGACCCTAAAGTGTCGGCTCAGGTTAGGGCTTTCACGCAGCGGCTGCGAGATCTGGCCTCGGAATTAGAAACCGCGGGAGCTGACACGGGGCGCCTGCTGACTACATTCCATGTTAAACTTGAAAGTACCAAAAAGTTGGTAGCTGCTGATCTCGTGGTTGGCGTTCAGAGCGAAGCTCCGGAAGGAAGTCCGTTGTTGGTTCAGCGCTCAGTTGATCCGAATAAGAGTCACCCATACAGAGAGAGTGAGATTATCGGAAGTCCACGTCGCTCTGGTATGGGGCTCACAGTAGGTGGGCGCGCGTTAGGTCAGTATGAGTTTCGCGCCATTGGCTACCATCACCAAGTTACTGAGAATGCGCGCTGGTGCTGGCGGGATACGTCAGGAGTTATCACCCGGTATTCTCCTGAATGGGTTCAGTTCATCCAGCGATTGGCCCCAGAAGACGTTGACGCAGCTGTGGCAGCCTACCGACAAAGACTAATAAAAAGGGCACCGAAGTGACGTCTCGCCCAACACTGGCTGTCGAGCAGACAGAAATCGCAAACAGCGCGGTTCCCGCCGCTCACCGCCATCACGTTGCTGCCTTAGATAGAGGAAAACTATGAGATCGACTGCGGCAAAGGAACTGACGTCGAAAGAAGATCCATTACTGGACTCTCTCGTATTGGAAGAATATCGCTCGCTTCGCTGCCAGTTGGACTACCAAGTCAAGGAAACCCGCGATCTGGAACGGTATGCACTAATTGGTCTCGGCTTGGTCTTCGCTTGGCTCGCATCGATTGAGAAGCCTACTCCGTTAACTCTTCCTGCGTGGCTGTTTCCTCCACTGCTGGCGATCATGGGCTGGCTACGAGCAAAAAGCATAATGCGGCGCATTGACCAGGTCGCTAGTTACATCCAAAAGGTCGAGGAGCACGTTTATGGAGTTAGTTCAGACCTGGTCGGGTGGGAAACCTCAGTGGCAAATTCAAGGAAGGCCAATTCGTCCCCTGGCTTAGCCTCCAGCCAGAGGCTGTTTTGGCGCGCGGTAATTCTATTCAGCTTATGCGGTTCAATATACGGGTTTGTCTGCCAAAAGTTTCACTTTTGGCACTGAATGGAATCTCGTGACTGAAAGAGGTCAGGCTATTAGCGCCATGGTATCTAGGAATAAACGGCCAACCCCAGCACTGCACCAAACGGCAACCGCGCTCTGCGCGCTTGCCGCACGGTGAGCTTCTGAGCGTTCGGCGACAGGAGGAGAGATGTGAGGATGGCCATCACCGATATGGTCCAAACAGCGGCAATCCTGGTGTCGGTGCTCGGACTCCTCTATCAGCTCCGCCGTGAGTGGCTTCTTCACTCTGCCGAGATGGTTACGAGTCTTGTCGCGCAGTTCAACTCCGAGGATTTTGAGAAGCGCCGGAGGCGTTTGGCGGTGCATCTTGAGACGGTGGCCACGGGAGGTAATGTCTCGCTGACCAGCGATTATGGGCTCGGCGTGCTCGGATTTTACGAGAACCTCAGCCACCTCGTCCGGCGGCGCGCTCTCGACGAAAAGATGATTTGGACGAAGTTTTCTTGGGAATTAGTTTGTTACTTCCAGTGCATTACCATGAACGGCAACGCCCTAGCGGTTGAAAGAACAAAGAACGGAGATCCTACGCTCTATGAGGAAATGGAGTGGCTGAACAAGCGATTCGTTCGAACCTATCGGCGTAGAGGAGTTTCCCTCTACAGAGATGACGGGAAAATTCGCTGGATCGAGGACTTCTTCGTTCAGGAGAAGAATCTCTGTTCAAGCTCAACCGATTTCGGTCCGTCTACTGAGAGAGCGACCCGTGTTGCATCCCGAACCCCTGAGACAGGCACTGGAAAAGGACCCTTGACCACAGGCCGCCGAACCCCCGCTTCCACCGGACGGCCGGCTACGCCGTCCGCGCGGTGAAGCGTCAAAACGTTGCACGTCACAGAATCGCAGGTACCCTGCTGGAAGTAAGCTTCAGATTGAACTACGTGTTATAATTACCTTGAGGTCAGCTTTACTCGATTCCCGAGCACCGTACAAGCGGTGGCTTGGTGGATAACGAGTCTGCTAGCGCTCTTTCGCACGGAAAGGAGGACATTATGGTCCAATCCGGAAAGAGCATGCGTGATTGGCTAAGTAGGTACCATATAATTATTGTCCTGGCCCTATCACTTCTTCACGTTTCACTCGCAGTATCCTTCGTAGAGCTCGCGGCGTACGGCGTGGCTGAGCGCATGGAACAAGGGTGCGGGGGATTTCTTCAGATGTCGTGGGCGATGGTGCGGATGCTGGCCCAGGATCGCCGCCATCCCAAGAGGCGCGCCGCCGGTCCGGGCTCTCCGAGCGGCGGCTTCGGTTTCGATCTCGCCGATCAAGCTGCGGACCCTTGTTCTCCGGGCGTCGGCCGACAGATCCTTCCAGCAGGGGAGGGGAGATAGAGTCACCGCCTCTCGGGTCGCATACTGGAGGCGGTCGAACTTTTCTCCTCGCTGTCGGGCGGCATACTCCAAGGTCCGGCTGAACCAGTACCCCTCGATCGTCTCGCCTTCGGTCAGGGCGCGGGCGCAATGTAGGCCCGGCCAATCCCGGGGTCGCTCGACAAGTCCTTCTTTGGGGCCGTGACTGAGGACGTATTTCAGTCTCGAGATCTGCGCCCTTTCCTCACCGCTGACGAGGATCGCCTGGTAACGCCGCGACCAGATCCCATCGCTCCAGCCGGCGAGCCGGCCCACCTCCCGCGCCAGATTGGAGTTGAGGTAGCGCATGAAGTTGGCCAGTTGGCTGGCGTTGTCGACATCGAGGAGTAGGTGGTAGTGGGACGAGACGAATATAAACGCGCAGATCCGGACGTCGTACAGCCTCTGGGCTCGCCCGAGGACGCCGACGGTGATCTCGTTGACCTGCGGGCTGGGACGGAGGAGGTGGCGCCCCTGCACGGTCCGGCAGGTGACCTCGACCAGGGATCCGCCTTCGGGGATGAATCGGAGTCTTCGGCTTATACCCAGATAAGACGTAAAATCGGGCCTCAATCTTCTTCGCCCTAGAGCGGCTTGAGTTTGCGAGGGGGTCTGAGGGACATTTCAGCGATGTCCGAAACGCGAAGGGCTGCCTTTGGGCTCGGACGCAGGCTGCCTCTCCAGAATCGTCTGACCCCTGATTCTGGCCGATCCTCGGGACCCCGGAAGCAGCCTGGGACGTATGGATGCTCTTCGATAAGGGCGTTCGCTGGGAAGACGATTCCCCGCCTCGGCCGGCTTGGTGGGAACATCAGCTCCGCGGCATGCCGGAGGAGCTGCTCCTGGATGGCCAGCGTTTCGCGACAAAGCATCTTCCTTGGACCGATGAGCGAGGGGGCGAAGCTCACGGCTGTTTGCCTCGATCCGAAATGAGTGGTATGTTCCTTACTGAAAGGGATCTTGCCATACCAAACCGCCGCTCCTCTCGAAGAGCAAGATTCCAGAACCTGACAGGAGAAATTTCATGCCGAACGATCAAGCGGGACCCCAAGGTAAATTCGTAGGCCCGGAGCCCAACAGCACCAAACTCGACACCTTTCAGATTCAAGTCACCAACGCGTCCTACTTCGGAACCGGACCGGGCACGGCCTACGTGGGCATCAACGGAGATGGTTGGTGTTTTCTGACCTCGGACCCGGGCGCGGCCGCGTCGTTTACCGGATGGATCGACGGCAAGGGCCGGAAATTCATCGCCACGCCCAATGGCTGGCTTTCCTATTCCGGCGCTACGCCCTACTACGTCGGGCAATGGTCAACCATTTCCAACGATTACCAGGCTTACATCGAGGGGGGGACGCTGCACCTTCACAACGGCGTGATGTGCTTCTTCTCGGACGGCTCGAATACCTGGCTCTACAACCAGTCGGCCAGCACGCCGGGGTATGAGGCATGCCAGGTCTTGCCCGCGAAGGCACCCTAGGAACCAGCCATGGAAGACTATCTGCCCGGAGTCAAATACGTCGTCTATCTGATGCTGGAGAATCGCTCCCTGGATAGCGTCCTGGGGTGGCTCTACGACGACAAGAACCAGCCCCATAACTATAACTTCATCCCCAAGGCGAGCGCATCCAAGCCATACGACGGCCTCAAGCCCGACACCTACTGGAATCACGACAAGCAAGGCAAGGTCGTCTACGCCTCGCAAATCGCGGCATCCGAGGGTCAGCACATTCCGGATGTCGACCCGCACGAGCCCTATGCGAATGTCCAGATACAGATTGCCGACGACCAGGGCAACAAGATGGGCGGGTTCCTGAAGGACTTCCAGACGACGCCGACGAAGAATCCCAACAGCATCATGCAGGCATACACACCGGAGTCCTTGCCTGTCATCAATGCCCTGGCGCAACAGTTCGCGGTCTCCGATGCGTACTTTTCTTCGGTGCCCTCGAACACGGATGCCAACCGGGCGTTCGCGCTCAGCGGCAACTCCATCGGAACGTACGACAAGCAGGCGGACACGGCCATGGTCGACACGGCCGTGTATTACCAGCTCGGCATTCCGCCCTACCCGTTCACACGGCGTTGTCTTTGGGATGTGCTGTGGGAAGCAGGGCTCCGGCGCACCACGGATTGGTCGGTGTTCTACCACCAGACCTGGCCGGGCCCTAACATCCCCATCGTTCATGGCAGCCAGTGTTTTACCCAGCTCATGATCGATTCTCTGCAGAAGTACGACAAGATGTTTTTCCGCCAGATCGATCAGTTCTACCGGATCCTGAACGGGGCGCCGAATACGCAGATGCCGACCTTCAGCTATCTGGAGCCCTGCTGGAATCTCGACTACAACGGGAAGACCTACCAGAACGGAAACGACTATCACCCTCCGGGACATCTGACCTGCGGGGAGTTCTTCCTGGAGACCCTCTTCAACAAGCTGCAGGCGTCGAGGTACTGGAACGAGACGCTCTTGATCATCACCTTCGATGAGCACGGAGGCACCTACGACCATGTGGAACCTCCGAAGAACGTGATGGCACCCTGGACCAACCCGAAGGATGGCACGGCGCCTCCCGCGAACTTTGCTGTCCCGTTCGACTTCACGCGTCTCGGCGTGCGCGTGCCACTGCTTCTCATATCGCCGCTGATCGAGGAGAACACCGTCATTCGATCCGGTACCAGCGTTCCCTTCGATCACACGTCCATCATCGCCACCATCCTCAACTTCTTCAAAATCGACAGCAGCAAGTGGCAATTGGGGTCACGCACCGCATGTGCGCCGACGTTCGAAAGCGTGATCACGCGCCAGACGCCGCGGTCGCCGGTCACACTGCCTCAGGCGAAGCCAGGGTGCAAACCTGCGCTCGTGGCGATAGCGGAGGCAGCGCAAGCCCTGCCGGACGGCGAAGCGCAGAGCCTGCCGGCGAGCATCATGGCGAGGGCGATTGCAAAGATCGCAAGAGATAACAACGTTCCGGATTCGCAATTGCGGGAGCTGTTCAAGCAACACTTCGCCGACATCAGGACGACATCTCAATTGCATGAGAAGGCCAGGGCAATAATCGGCAGCATTAGTCCGGCGCCGGGAGAGTAGACGTATTCGCGGGGTGCTGCTTTGAGCCCGCAAGCATCAGACCAAAACAACCCAAGCCCCGCAGGGCGACGGCAGAGGCCCCGGGCGCGAGCCCGGGAGCCCAAAAAGCAGAGAAGAAACCGGAGAGGGTACGGCGGGTACAGTCGGACATAACCCTGAGCTGGTGCCAGCGCCGTTCGCGTCGGGTTGTTCACCGGGAGCCCGAGCGGGCTCGGGCCATCGTTCAACAATGGCTCGCACCGGGCGGCGAGGTGCTCGCGGTGTTTGACGAACCCTGATCCCTTGGCGCGCGGCGTAACACCGCTCGCAGGGAAGGTGGGAGGAGCGGACCAACCATGGAACAACAGGGACATGATTCCTCTGGCTACGACGCCCTTGCCCGCGAGTTCATGCTTCGGCGGAACCCCACGATCGGTGTCGCGACCGTCCGGCGGTGGTCTCGGGCGCTTCCTCCAGGGGGTTCTGGACCTTGGCTGTGGCCACGGGGTCCCGATCTCTCAGGTCCTCATCCAGGAGGGATTCGTGGTGTACGGCGTGGATGCCTCTCCCGCGATGGTGGCGGCGTTCCACGAACGATTCCCGCAGGCTCACGTGGCGTGCGAGGCCGTAGAGGACTCGGGCCTCTTCGGCCGCACGTTCGACGCCGTGGTCGCTTGGGGTCTGCTCTTCCTGCTGGCCGCTGACGCGCAGGAGGCGCTCATCCACCGGATTGCATCGGTTCTTCTTCCTGGAGGCAGCTTTCTGCTCACCGCGCCGGAGCAGACCTGTACCTGGACGGACATGCTGACCGGGCGCCAGTCGATCTCGCTCGGTAACGAAGGCTATCGGACGATACTCGCGGCCGCAGGACTGGAACGGCTTGCTGATGCCGCCGGCCGTATCACCTATAGTGCCAGGGCCAACGCGGTCAAGGGCAGCGTACCCAACGAATACGGATAAGCCGGTCCGCTACGGCGAGGGCGCCAGGATCGCCAGCACCAGCAGGCGCTCGGCGCCGGTGTTGCGGATGCCGTGCAGGACCCCCTCGGGGGCGATCAGCATCATCCCGGCCGCCAGCGGCTCTTCCCGCCCTTCGAGCAGGAAGACGCCGCTGCCGCCGAGCACGTAGTAGACCTTGTCCATGCCGGCGTGGCCGTGCAGCCGGTGCTCCTGGCCGGGCTCGAAGGCGTTGAGGCCCACCAGGAGGCGGTCGGACTGGAAGATCGTGCTCTTGCCCATCCGCTCGTCTTCGTAGACGGCGAGATCCTCGGGACGGAACGGCGCGGGGTGGTCCATGCCTTATTATCTCCTCGAATTGATCCCTCAAATCGATTCCCTTCGCGAGGAGACGACACGATGCGAAAGATCTGCTGGCTGGCCGTGGGCTTGGGCCTGGCGCTCGCCATGGCCGGCGGCGCTCAGGAAGCGGCGGTGCACAAGGTTCCCGATCCGGCCCTGGTCGAGCGGGCGCGCAGGATTCTGACCCAGGTGCCGCTCGTCGACGGCCACAACGATCTGCCCTGGGAGTACCGCAAGCGGTTACAGAACCACATGGACAGGATCGACCTGCGGGGGGGCACCGCGAAGCTCGATCCTCCCCTGCACACCGACATTCCGCGCCTGCGCAAGGGGGGAGTGGGGGGGCAGTTTTGGTCGGTCTACATCCCGGTCGAGATCACCGGGGCGGACGCCATTCAGGCGACGATGGAGCAGATCGACGACGTCCACCGTCTGGTCGAGCTCTACCCCGACACCTTCGAGCTGGCCAGGACGGCCGACGACGTCGTGCGCATCCACAAGGCCGGCCGCATCGCCTCGCTGATCGGCATGGAGGGTGGACACTCGATCCATGACTCTCTCGCCGTCCTGCGCCAGTTCTACGCCGCGGGCGCCCGCTACATGACGATCACCCACACCAGGAACACCGCCTGGGCCGATTCGGCGACCGACGCGCCCCAGCATGGCGGCCTCACCCGCTTCGGCGAGGAGGTGGTGCGCGAGATGAACCGCCTCGGCATGCTGGTGGACCTCTCGCACGTGGCGCCGGAGACGATGAGGAAGGCGATCGCCGTCTCCGCGGCGCCGGTGATCTTCTCCCACTCCTCGGCCCGCGCCCTCGACGACCACCCCCGCAACGTGCCGGACGACGTGCTCCGCCTGATGCCGGAGAACGGCGGGGTGGTGATGGTGACCTTCGTCCCCTCCTTCGCCTCCGCGGCCGTGCGGGAGTGGAACGCCAGGGACACCGGGGAGGAGGCGCGCCTGAAAGCCCTCTATCCGGGTGATCCCGAGCGGGTGAAGCGGGAGCGGGATATCTGGCGCCAGCTACAACCCGCGCCGCGCGCCACCCTCGAGCAGGTGGCGGACCACATCGAGCACGTCCGCCAGGTCGCGGGCATCGATCACGTGGGGATCGGCTCGGATTTCGACGGCATCGAGAGCGTGCCCCTCGGGCTGGAGAGCGTGTCCGAGTATCCCGCGCTGCTCGCCGAGCTGCTGCGCCGCGGCTGGACCGACGGGGAGATCGGGAAGCTCGCGGGCCTCAATGTCCTGCGCGCCTTCCGCGATGCCGAGCGGGTCGCCGCGCGCCTGCGGAAGGAGCGCCCGGCCTCGGATGCGTTGATCGAGGAGCTGGATGGTAAAAAGGAAACGGTGAAGGCTCCGTAGGGGAGGGTGGGTCCAAGGCGATCGGCCCCCCGCCCCGAAACCTCACCCCCGGCCCCTCTCCCACCGCACTCCCCCCGGCCGGGAGAGGGGAGTTTGACGGTAGAGACCTCGCTTGTAGGGTGCGCTGTGCGCACCATCACCGTTTCTGGTGCGCACAGCGCACCCTACAAGCCACGCGTTTTCAGTAAAGTCCCCCCTCTCCCGGTCGGGGGTAGTGCGGTGGGAGAGGGGCCGGGGGTGAGATTTCGGGGCGGGGGCTACCGACTGCCCCCAGGGCACGCCTTTTGCTGAAATCCCCCTCCTTGGCGGGATGAGCGGTCCAAAGCCTCTCGCAGCACCCGCCGGAAGGGTTGCGGGATGACGCGGCGAGCCTGTCCGGTTCTTCTCTCGTTTCTGTCCCTCGGTTTCACCTTTCTCATGGCGCCCGGCGCGCTCCGGGCTGATGGCGCGGAGGTCCACTCCTCCTGGCTGCGGGAGGTGGATCTCCTCATCACCCCGCGCGAGCGCGAGGTCTTCCAAGGGCTCAAGACCGCGGTCGACCGCGAGGCGTTCATTCAGCGCTTCTGGCAGGTGCGTGATCCCTATCCGGAGACCCCGCGCAACGAGGCGCGGGAGCGGTGGGAGGAGCGTCTCGCCGAGGCCCGGACGCGCTGGAGCGATCTCCAGGACGACCGCTTGCGGGTCTTCCTGATCAACGGCGAACCGGGCGAAACGTTCGAGACGCGCTGCGCCGGCCAGACCTTGCAGGTCTGGACCTATCCGCCACAGTTCCAGAACCGCTTTCGGATGACCCTCGTTTTCCACGCCGGCGACAAGGCTCCGGCCCGGATCTGGCGCGCCGGAGATGCTCCGGACCTCTCCTCACGGGAACTGGGAGATTGCGCTTCCGATGCGAACTTTGCCGAGGCGGCGACCTGGATCCGGCGGGTCGGGAAGGATACCTACGCCTTGGTCCTGCAGCGGGCGCTCGCCAGTCCGAAGCCGCGGGAATGGGTGTCGAGCTTCCACCCGGCCGCTCCCGAGGGGCGCGCCAGGGCCCGCTCTCTGCCGGCCCGTCTGGACGTCGATTTCCCCGGGCGGCAGGGGGAGGGGATCGTGCGCATCCAGGTCGCCCCCGGCGAGCTGTCCGAGCAGGTGTCCCGGATGCTGGGCGATTCGCGCGAGGTGTTCGTCTCCGGCCGGATCCTGCGCGGCAACGAGATGGTGGACAGCTTCCGCTATCGCTTCGAGGCGCCGGCAACCGCCGCGGCCGCCGGTGCCAGGCCGCTCGCCTTCGAGCGCCGGCTGGGTCCGGGGCGCTACAAGCTGGAGGTCCAGCTCGACGCTCCCGCCGCGGACAGCTCCTTCGTGGGCGAGCGCGAGCTGGCGGTGCCCAGCATCCCGGCGGCGGCCGTCAATGCCTTTAATGCCGCCGCTCCGGCTCCGCTCGCTCCGCCGGTCCCGCAACCCTCGCCCGAGGTCCAGAGCCCGTTCGCGGAGGCCGACGCCGCGCTCGCGACGCCCCGCCCGGGGGTGCGCATCCTGGCGCCCGAGGGCAAGCTGATCGCGGGCGTCCAGCGCATCGAGGCGAGGGTGGACCGGGTGGCGGGGCTCCCCGACGCCGAGCAGATCGAGCGCGTGGCCTTCTCCCTGGACGGCCGGCCTCTGCTGACCCGCAACCGGGCTCCCTACGTGGCCGAGATCGACCTCGGCCGGACGCCGCGGAGCCACCGTCTGTCGGTGGAGGGGATGAACGGCCGGGGGGAGGTGCTGGCCAGGGATCAGTTGGAGCTGAACGCCGGCGGGCAGCGGTTCGCCGCCCGTCTCGTCGAGCCTCAGCCGGGCAAGCAGTACCGCCAGAGCCTGCGGGCGCGGGTCGAGGTGGAAGCCCCCGCGGACCAGGCTCTCGACCGTGTCGAGCTCTATCTCGGCGAGAAGCGGGTGGCGACGCTCTATCAGCCACCCTTCTCGCAGCCGCTCACGCTGCCGGATTCCGGAGGCGTCGGCTACGTCCGCGCTGTGGCCTACCTGGCGGATGGCACCGCGACGGAGGACACGGTACTGCTCAACTCACCCTCGACGCCGGAGACGATGGATATCCGCCTCGTCGAGCTGTACACGCACGTGGTCGACCGAGTGGGCAAGCCGGTCGAGGGGCTCGGCGCCGGCGAGGTTCACGTCTTCGAGGACGGCGTGCGGCAGTCGGTCCGCCTGGTCGAGCGGGTCGAGGACGCGCCCCTGCGCCTGGTGACGCTGATCGACAACTCGGCCTCCATGCGGCCGCGTCTGGAGCCGGCGCGGCAGGCGGCGCTCCAGTTCCTGCGCCGGACGCTGCGGCCGCGTGATCAGGCGGCGGTGATCACCTTCAACCGCTCCCCCCACTTGGCGGTGGGACTGACCGGAGACCGCGAGGCCCTGGAGGACGGCCTTTCCGGCCTGATGGCGGACGAGGAGACCTCGCTCTACGACAGCCTGATCTTCTCGCTCAGTTACCTGGGCGGCGCCCCTGGACAGCGGGCCATCCTGCTGCTCTCGGACGGCGAGGACCACACCAGCTCGTTCGGCTTCGCGGAGGTCCTCGAAAGCGCCCGGCGCGCCGGCATCGCCGTCTACGCGATCGGGATCGACCTGACGAAAGGCGGGCCCACCGAGCAGCTCTCCAGGCTGGCGGCGGAGACCGGGGGGAGGAGCTTCTTCCTGCGCGGCACGGGGGATCTGGACCGCGCCTACCAGGAGATCGAGAGCGATCTGCGCTCGCGCTACCGGATCTCCTATCAGTCCTCGAACACCGAGGCGAGCGATGCCTTCCGCGTGGTTCGGGTCGAGCTGGCGCGGCCGGGGGTGGAGGCGCGAACGATCAGTGGGTATTACCCTTAGGAAGGAAAAGCAAAACACGGACGTAAAGGACGAAAGGGAACAGAAAGTTTTTTCGTCCTTTTCGTCCGTGCCTGTCCTTGACGTCCGTGTTTTACTCCCCCACGTGCACCAGCAGCTTGCGGGCGCCGGGGTGGTGGCGGTGCTCCCAGAGGTAGATCCCCTGCCAGGTGCCGAGGCCCAGGTCGCCGTCGAGGATGGGGATCGAGAGCGAGGCCGCGGTGAGCGCGGCCTTGATGTGCGAGGGCATGTCGTCCGGCCCTTCGGCGGTGTGGGTGTAGAGGGAGTCGCGCTCGGGGACCAGGCGGTTCAGCCAGTTCTCGAGATCGCGGCGCGCCGAGGGATCGGCGTTCTCCTGGATCGTCAGGCTCGCGGAGGTGTGCTGGAGGAAGACCGTGCAGAGCCCCTCGCGAACTCCGCTCTCGCGCACGGCCGCCCTTACTTGATCGGTCACGTCATGGAGCCCCTGGCCGGGGGCGTGAATAGTAAGCTTTTTTACCATTAGGATAGCCCGCTGGGAGCTTCGAGATCCAGAATGAGCTGCGCGGCCGAGGACAGGATCTCTTCCGGATCATCGATCTGGAGACCCTGGAAGCACCGCTGCTGATGGGCGGCATCGCCAGTGAAGGCGACCAGGGCCTTGAGAAGAGCGTTCCGGGCGTAGGTCCGATAGGCCCCTTCCGCCTTCTGCCAGGCCTCCTCCGGAATGGGGCCGACGCTTCGCCGGAGCGCGCTCAGATCGATCAGGTCCCGCGAAAGCACTTGGCGGTCCGCCCAACGATCACAATTTGCTATCAGCTTCTCGGCGTAGCAGTCGGCGAGCGACAGGCAATCCACTGGCGACCAGGCGGGCCTCACTCCCGGGTCCAGTTCGATCCGAGCCTCGCGGATGATCTCGACGCGGATCATGCTGCCGTCGACCTCGACGGGGAAGCGGACAGCATACTGATCAGCTTTCATTTCGCGAGGGAACTGAAAAGCCTGTCTTGCCTCTGGCTTGAACAAGGTGTCATAGCCGCGAGACGCCATCATGATTCTGAAATCCATGTACCCTTCCGGGTCGGAACAGAGGAAGTCGATATCGTAGGATTCCCGGTATTCGTCGAGATCCAGGGCGATCCGCGTCCCTCCTCCGAAGAGGATATTGAAGCGGGTCAGCAGGCTGTCGTCGAAGGCCGCGAGCAACGCCTGGACCTTGCGATGCCGCTCACGCCGGAACATCGAGATAGCTTCCATAGAGCTGGACCAGTTGGCGGATGAACGCCCACTCTTCCGGTGAGGGGTCGGCCAGGACTCCCAGATTGCGCCAACCGCTCTCGTAGCGGCGCAGCATATCCAGGGGCGCGAGGTCGCGGTGCTGGCAGTCGAACCAGGAGATGCTCGCGAGAAAGGGCAGTTGCTCTGGAATTGCTATCTCTGCTGCAGGCATGGAGGACATGGTAGCAGGGCCGGGCGTCCTCATCTTCCGATCTCCATCTCCCGCTCCAGGTGCTCCCGGACCTCGGCGGGGGAGAGGAGCAGGCCCGGATCGTCCGGCGACGGGAACACCGCGACCCGCAGGCCGTCCTCCGCGAGCAGGGGGAGGAGCTCCTCGATCATCTCGTCGAGCGAGACCGGCTCCGGGAGCGCCCCTTCCCAGGGCCCCACGGCGCAGGCCGCGGCGAGAGTGGCGTGCGGCCAGAGCGGCAGCGCGTCGGTCGCGCTGGCGACCACCCAGCCGTCGGCGTCCCGGAGGCCCCAGCCCTCCTCCCAGTCGGCGAGGAGCTGGAAGAACTGGATGGCGCGGTCCTCGGCGGGAAGCGCGAGGAGCTGCCGGGCTTCGTCCTCGGTGATTTCCCAGGTCATGAATCCTCGTCGGCCGCGCCTACGGGGACGGCTTCCTCCTCGCGCTCCATCCGCACGGGCTCCCGCGCGGGCTCAGCCACGTTGCCGATCCCCTCCTCGCCCCGCAGCTCGCCGAGGATCCAGTCGGAGAGCGTTTCCCGCTCGTAGTCGTCGAGCGCGATGCCGGCGGTGTCGCAGAGGCTCACCACGTTGCGGAAGAAGCAGGCGCCGAGGGCGAGCGGCTCCTCGGCGCCGTTCTGGCCGAAGCGGTGGCCGCCGAAGGTGATGCCGCGCAGGATGAAGTTGACGCTGGCGCGGGCGATCGGCGAACCCTCCTCGATGCAGCGGTCGCGCACCGATTTCGAGGTGCGGGTCAGGAAGTAGCCATGGTGGTTGACCTCTTCGGCGGTGAGGCGGAAGACCCGGGCATAGTCGCCGCGCGTCAGGTACGGGGTGTCGGTGAGCTGGTGGACGCGGTAGGCGAGCGCGTTCAGTTGCGGGTCGCCCACCAGCTCCTCGGGGCGGCCGTCGATCGGCAACTGGTGCCGCGAGGGGTCGTAGATGTAGCCGGGCTTGAGGGCCGAGATGGCGAAGCCGGGGTTCTCGCGCCCTTCGAGCAGGTCGCGGAAGGTGCCCGCCCCGGCCCAGCGGGAGGCCAGCACCTGATCGCCGAAGCGGCTGATCACCATCTGCGCGGCGCGCGCCATCGGCACCGCCGCGTCCGAGGACTCCACGACCGAGCGGACGTAGGCGAGGATCTCCTCGATCAGTCGGTTGCGGTCCGCGAGGGTGAGGAAGCGCGGCGCCGACGCCGACCGGCCGGACTCGTTGCCGGCCGCTTCGGGCGCCTCCTCCGGCTCCTCCCCCTCGGCGAGCAGGCCGACCCGCCAGGGGTCGCCGTCGATCATCGCCAGATCGCGGCGCGTCGCCACCACCGCCATCGTCATGTTGCGCAGGCTGTTGAAGCCCAGCCAGTTGTTGCTGGCGGTGAACTCGGAGAACTCGCGGAAGATCGGCGGCAGCTCCGTCGCCACCAGCTCGCCGCTCGCGCTCGTCCGCTCGTAGATCTTGTCGGCGATGCCGCGGAGGAGATCGCCCATCGCCGAGTTGCTGCTCGGCCCGGCGGTCGTGCGGGCGGCGGGGTTCGGGGTGGCGCCGATCGCCTCCTCGAGGAAGGTGTCCTGATCGATCAGCAGGTCGCAGGCCGCCTTGTAGGCCACCGAGGCGGGGCCGATGGCAAGGATGGCGCTGCGCCGGTCGTGCTTGGAGAGGCGCAGCAGCACCGGCGTGAAGTCGGCGTCGCCGGAGAGCAGGATGAACTCGTCGAACCGCGTCGGATGGCTGAGGGTGTCGAGGATGTCCATCACCATGTGGATGTCGGCGCTGGTCTTGCCGCCGCTGGTCAGCGGCGGGCAGTCCACCACCTCGATGGCCGAGCGGGTGAAGTAGGGGCGGAAGCGGCCGAACTGCGAGGGGTTGAGATAGCAGCGGCGGAAGAGGATCTTGCGCTTCCGCCTAGCCCCTTCATGAAGCGTCCCTTCCTGCGTCCCCTCCAGCTTGTCCTGCAGCCAGCTCAGCCAGCGGGTGGGATCGGTGGCGAACTGCTCGGCGGCCACGGGGTCTTCCCGCTGCAGTCCGAGATAGATGTTGTCGAAGTCCACGAACAGAGCCGTCCTCATGTGAGTCGGGCTCGGGCTTGAATCCGGCATTGCAGCCTCCACAAGAATCAAAAGTTTTCTGAGAGACGCTTCGGCAGAACACCGGAGCGGCTCCGCGCCCAAAGATATCAGGCGGCGGCTATGCGTCAACCTGGCATCGGGATCAGGAACTAAAGCGTGCCCCCGCCTCTCTAATATGAACAGGAGCGCTCCTGATGTTTTCCCCCGCCTCGGGGATCGAGGCGAGGACAAGATTACCCCGATGTTCCGGAGGTGGAAAATGTTCGAGCACTCTCTGATCGACCTGGAAGCCAAAACGCAGCCACGCCGCCGCCGCTGGATCTCGCTGCCCCTCGCGATCGGTCTGCACCTGGTCGGGCTGACCGCCTTCGCCTTCGCCAGCTACTGGAACGTCGGCCCGGTGACGGAGCCCAGCCTCAATGTTGCCTTCATCGACGTTCTGCTGCCTCCGCCGCCTCCGGCGGGTGGAGGGGGGCATCCGAAACCCCCCGTGCCCGAGCAGCCCCAGCCCAAGACGGCACCGACCCAGGCTCCGACCGTGCGGCAGCCGACCGATGTGCCCGACATGCCGGCCACTCCGACGCCCCCGGTGGCCGATATACCCTCGGGACCGGTCACCAGCGAGGGTCCCGTGAGCACCACGGACGGTCCTGGCATCGGCCCCGGCGACGGCCCTGGCGATGGCCCCGGCATCGGCCCGGGTAACGGCCCTGGCGTGGAGCCTGGGGGCGACTCGACTGGGCCTGTCTATCTCACGGCTGAGATGAGCCGGCCGCGGCCGCTGCAGCCGATCCAGCCGCGCTATACGGAACCGGCGCGGCGGGCCGGGGTCCAAGGGACGGTGATGGTCGAGGCGATCATCGACGAGAAGGGGCGCGCCACCAACGTGCGGGTGGTCCGCAGCCTGCCGATGGGGCTCGACCGCTCCGCCGTGGAGGCGATCCAGCAGGTCACCTTCCAGCCGGCGATGCGGGGCGGCCGGCCGGTCAAGGTGTACTTCAACCTGACGGTGAACTTCACGATTCAGCGGTAGGTCACTGAAAAAACCGCCGGTCCGTCGCGAGACGGGCCGGCAGCTTTTTTCCGGGGTCAGCTTTCCGGGGTCAGCAATACTCAGCGGATCTGCCGGAGGCCGAGGGCGCCCGCCAGGGCCAGCGCGCCGAGCAGACCGAAGAGCGGCATGTCGCTCGCCGTGCCCGGAAGGCTGGAGCGGTTGTCGCTCATGTCGGTACCCGCGGCGTTGTTGTCGCTGGTGGTCGTGGTCGTCGAGGTGGTGCTGCCACTGTACTGGCCGGTGGTGCCGGTGGTGCTGCCGGTCGTGCCCATCGTGCCGGTCGTATCCACCGCGTTGCCGTTCGGGTTGTTGCCGGCCTTGGTGTCGGAATCCCCGTTGCGCTTGACGTCCATGTTCAGCACGCCGTTGTTGGCGTTCTTGCCGGCGTCGACGTCGACGTCAGGATGGCCGCTCTGCTCCGGCTGGCCGGACTGGTCGACCTGCTGGCTGGGGGGGACCTGCGGGTTGGGGGTGGGGGTGGACTGCGCGACCAGGGCCGCGGTGGTGAGGACGAGGGCCATCAAAAGCGTGAAGATTTGCCGTTTCATGGTGATCTCCTGAGGTAAGTCATGAGAGTCGATCTCCGGCAGGGATCGTTCCCCGCCGGAACCAGAAGTACTGCAATGGCAATGCCACGATCTTGAAAGGAGCTCGGGAAGAGAGGGGGAGGCGCCCGATCAGGCGCCTCCTCTTCAGGCAGATGCCGCAGGTGCCGCTAGTGAGACGGCTTGGCAGGGCTTTCGGCGCCCTTGGGCTTGCGCAGGTCCGCCCGCAGGAAGTCGACCTCGGCGGCCGGGATCACCTCGACGTCGCCGTACTGCTTCTTCAGGGCATCAGTGAAGGCCGCGGCATTGCCCACCAGCACGGCGGTCATCTTCTCGGGGTGGATGGTCTGGCTGGCGAAGCGCTGGACGTCCGCCGCGCTGACCTTCGAGATCTTGTCGTTGTAGCTCTCCAGGAACTCGCGGCCGAAGCCGAAGTGCATCGCCTCGAGCACCTTGCTGGCGATGCCGTCGGCGGTCTCGATCTCGAGCGGGAAAGCGCCGGTGATGTAGGTCTTGGCGGCGTTGAGCTCGGCGTCCGGCACCGGCTTCTCCTGCAGGCCGCGGAGGACCTCGAAGGCGAGCCCGAGCGCGTCGGCCGTGGTCTCGGTCTTGGTGAAGGTCGAGACCTGGAAGAAGCCCGGCTCGCTCTCCGGAAGGAAGTAGCTGCTGGCGCCGTAGGAGAGGCCGCGCTTGCGGCGGATCTCCTCGTAGAGGCGGGCGCTGGCGCTGCCGCCGAGCACGGAGTTGTAGACCTCGGCGGTGAACAGGGCGGGGTCGCGGTAGGCGATCCCCAACTGGCCGAGGCGGATCTCGGTCTGGACGGCGTCGGGCTTGTCGATGACCACCACCCGCGTCTTGGCGGGGGCCTTCACGTCGATCCGCGGGAGCTGGCTGGGAGTGCCCTTCTTCCAGCCGCCGAAGGCGCGCTCCGCGCGGGCGAAGGCGTCGGCCGCCTGGATGTCCCCGACCACCGCGAGGATCGTCTGGTTGGGGATGAAGTGCGCCTGGTGGAAGGCCGCCAGGTCGGCGCGGCTGAGGCCGGCGAGCGATTCCGGCGTGCCGCTGGACGGCCGGCCGTAGGGGTAGGAACCGAAGATCAGCCGGGTGACGGCGGTGGTGGCCAGGTAGGACGCGCTCTGCTGATTGATCTGCAGGCCGCTCAAAGCCTGCCGGCGCCAGCGCTCGAGCTCGTCCTCCGGGAAGGTGGGGTGGAGGACGATGTCGGAGAGCAGGTCGAACCCGAGGCCGAGCTGGTCGGAGGTGACGGCGACGTCGGCGTAGCCGGCCTCGGTGCCCGCGTTGGTCGAGAGATTGCCGCCCACGAAATCGATCGTCTCGGCGATCTGCTGCGCCGAGCGGGTGGGGGTCCCCTTGGTCAGCAGCGAGGCCGTGGCCTCGGCGAGGCCCGCCTTGCCGTCCGGCTCGTAGGCCTTGCCGGCGTTGAGCATCATGCGGATCGAGACCAGCGGCTGCTCGTGCTGCTCGATGGCGACGACCAGCAGGCCGTTGTCCAGCGTCTTCTGCTGGAAGGCCGGGAAGCGGACCTCCCGGGCCGGGCCCGGAGGCGGAGGCGTCGCCGGGGTCTCGGGCATGGTCTTCGGGTTCGGCTTCGGCGCCGGCTTCGCGGCGGTCTGCGCCAAGCCCGCCGAAATGGTCGCGAGCAGCAGGCCCGCGGCGGCGAGGGTCTTTACTGAGGATGACGTTCTCATGGCTTCTTCACCTCGCGCTTGTCGTTCTTGGCGGCACCGGCGCCCGGCTGGCCCGGAGTTCCTCCCGGTTGAGCCCCCGGGCGCATGGCCTCGGGCAGCATGTAGACCACCGTGCGGTTCTCGGGGCTGAAATAGGTGCGCGCCACCCGCTGGACGTCGGCGGCGGTGACCTTCTGGAACTCGGCGAGCTGCCGGTTGACGTACGACACGTCGTCGAGGATGACCCGGGCGTAGCCGATCGCGTCGGCCTTGTCCGCGCCGGTCTGGCGGCCGAAGACGAGCGCCGAGATGAGCTGGTTCTTCGCCTTGACGAGATCCGCCTCGGAGACCGGCGTGGTGCGCAACTGCTCGGCCCCGGCGATCAGCTCCTTCTCGCCATCCTCCGGCTTCCCCCCCTGCAGGATCGAGTAGAAGAAGAAAACCCCGGGGTCCTCGAGGAGGATCGCGTCGCCACCGGCGGCGACCGCCATCTGCTTCTCGTAGACCATTCGCCGGTAGAGGCGCGAGCTCTCGCCGGACGAGAGGATGTTGCTCGCCACCTGCAGGGCGTAGGTGTCCGGATGGCCCGCCTGCGGCACGTGGTAGGTGATCACCACCGCCGGCAGCGGAGTGTTCGCGTGGTAGTCGACCGCCCGGCGCTCCGCCTTCTGCGCCGGCTCCGGCGCGATCTCGCGCGGGATCGGCTTCCCCTTCGGGATGGGGCCGAAGTACTTCTCGGCCCACTGGATCACCTGGCCGGGGGCGAAGTCCCCCGAGACCACCAGCGTCGCGTTGTTGGGCACGTAGTAGAGGCTGTGGAAGTCGCGCACGTCCTGGATGGTGGCGGCGTCGAGATCGGCCATGCTGCCGATGGAATCGATGCGGTAGGGATGGGTGGTGAACGTCTTGTCGAGCACCACCTCGAAGAGGCGGCCGAAGGGCGGGTTTTCTACCCGCAGCCGGCGCTCCTCCTTGACCACGTCGCGCTCGGACTTGAAGTTCTCGTCCGAGACGTTGAGCGAGCTCATGCGGTCGGCCTCCATCCACAGCACCCGCTCCAGATAATTGCTGGGGATGCTCTGGAAATAGAGGGTGCGGTCGAAGTCGGTGGTGGCGTTGTAGCGGCCGCCGATCGACGCGATGAAGTTCTTGTGCTCCTCGGAGGCGAGGTGCGCCGAGCCCTTGAACATCAGGTGCTCGAAGAGGTGGGCGAAGCCGCTCCGCCCCTTCTTCTCGTCCTTCGAGCCGACGTGATACCAGATCTGGACCGTGGCCACCGGCACCGAATGGTCTTCATACATCAACAGATCGAGGCCGTTGGCGAGCTTGTGCTCGCGCACCTCCAGCTTGGGCGGCGTCACCTTGAGGGCGTCCGCGGCCATCGCCGGAGCGGCCACCGCCAGCAGGGCCGTCCCGATGAGACGCACGGTTCTGGCTCTGAGCATCCGGGATCTCCTTTGCAGGTTGGGAGAATGGGGAGAGAAAGCTCTCCACAGTATATTCTTCTCTACGGATCAGAGCGGTCCAATGTTTGCCATTGACTGACAACCGGTCTGTGTCGCAAACCAATTCTTACCCCAGAAGATCGGGATGTCAACTGGTAAGATCCACCTGCCATGAACAGACGATTCATCTCCTGGATTCCGGCCCTTCTCCTCGTCTCCGCGCCGCTGCTGGCGGCTCCGCCGCAGGCCGCCGCCCCGCAGCAGCCGTCCACGCCGCCCGACATCGCCGCGCCCGCCGACGTCGCCGCTCCGCCGGCCGACGCCCAGACGACCGCCAGCGGTCTCGCCTCCAAGGTGCTCACCCCCGGCACCGGGACCGACCATCCGGTGCCGACCGACCTGGTGAAGGTCGATTACACCGGCTGGACGGCCGACGGCAAGATGTTCGACTCCTCGGTCGCGCGCGGCCGGCCGGCGGTGCTGCCGCTCGGCCGGGTGATCGCCGGCTGGGGCGAAGGGCTGCAGTTGATGGTGGTGGGGGAGAAGCGGCGGTTCTGGATCCCCGCCAAACTCGCTTATGAAGGGAAGCCCGGCAAGCCGCAGGGCATGCTGGTCTTCGATGTCGAGCTGCTCGACATCCTGCGGGTGCCCCCCGTGCCCCCCGATGTGGCCGCGCCCCCGGCGGACGCGCAGAAGTCCAGGTCCGGCCTCGCCTGGAAGGTGCTGAAGCCGGGGACGGGTTCACGAACCCCCAAGGCCACCAGCACCGTCCGCGTCCACTACACGGGCTGGACGACCGACGGCAAGATGTTCGATTCCTCCCTCGCCAAGGGGGCGCCGTCCACCTTCGAGCTCACCAAGGTAATCGCCGGCTGGACCGAAGGGCTCCAGTTGATGACCGAAGGGGAGTCCCGCCGCTTCTGGATCCCCTCCCGCAAGGCCTACGACGGCGCCGCCGGCAAGCCGCGCGGGATGCTGGTGTTCGACATCACGCTGCTGGAGATCGTGAAGGAGTAGGTTGGCCCCCTCCGAGCGCAAGGCCCCGCCCCCGCCCGATCCAGAAAACGGGACCTGGCAGGGGCGCAGCGTCGCCCGGCGGTTCGTGTCGCCGGACGGCATGACTGTGCTGGTGGGGCGGACGGCCGAGGACAACGACATCCTCAGCCTCCGGCTGGGGGCACCGCGGGACTTCTGGTTCCACGTCGCGGCCGAGTCGGGCTCCCACGTGGTGGTGCGCAACCCCGAGGGCCTCGAGCGGGCGCCGAAGGAGACCGAGCAGTTCGCGGCCTCGCTCGCGGCCGGCTACAGCAAGGCGAGGAAGGGGGGGAGGGTGGCGGTCCATGTCTGCCGCTGCGAGGACGTCAACAAGCCCCGCGGCTTCCCCCCCGGCAAGGTCCTCCTCGACCGCTTCAAGAGCGTGCAGGTCGCCCCTTGGCGGCCGGACGCCTGAAGGGCCTCTGCCGCCGCCGGGACGTGTCGGTTTTCCCTGACGCCACGTCGCCTCCACCGCACAGAACACGGCCGTCTTCCCGCCGCGAATAAATCCGGCGATTTCCCGCAAGTCCTTTCAATCCAGAATTTCCATCCATCGTTTCAGATCCCGCGAAGAGTGGCACCCGCCTTGCCCTCTGTGTTCCTCCGGAAGCATGCGAAAGAAAAAGTTTTTTTCCCAGGAGGAACCATGAAACAACGATTCAACACGCTGTTTTGTAGCTTGATTCTTGCCGCCTTTGCCCTGCCCATGCTGTCCTCGTCCGCCGCCGCGCAGACGGAGGACCATGGCCCCGCCTTCGACATCTTCGGCGGCTACCTCGGGGACTCGGGCTCCAGCCATCCCAGGACTTTCGGCATCCGGGGCTCGTATCGATTCACCGACGTCTGGGCCGTGGAAGGCGCTTTCGCGAAGGTGGACATAGGCGGGCAGGTCTGGTTCGGGGACGTCTCAGCCAAGGCCTACCTCGTCGATACCAGCCGCTTCGAGATCTACGCTCTGGGAGGGCCGGGCCGCTTCAGGTCCAGGTTCTTCGGCGACACCTTCAACCAGAACACGGTCCACCTCGGGCTCGGAGCCGAGATCGGCCTCGGAGCGCGGGCCTACCTGCGTCCGGAGGTCCGTGGCCGCTGGGCGACGGATGAGATCACCTGGGACGCCAGGCTCACGGAGTACACGCTGGGATTCGGCTGGCGGTTCTGAGCACTTAACAAGAGACCCAAGGGACTGCAAGGACTGCAGAGACGAAAAAGCCCGCGATCTCGGCTGCCTCTTTCGTTTCTCTGCCGTCCTTGTTGTCCCTTGGGTCCCTTGGGTCCGTGTTTTCCCGAATCGCCGCCTTCCGCCGTGTGGGCGATCAGAGCGACTGCAGGATCGACGAGGCGCCGCTGCGGGCCACCTCGCCCGGCTCGTCGATGTTCAGGGCTTTGAGGACGCCGTCCTCGATCACGGCGGCGTAACGCTGCGAGCGCACCCCCATGCCGTAGTTGCGGGCGTCGAGCTCCAGGCCCATGGCACGGGCGAAATCGCCGCTGCCGTCCGCTAGCGGCACGACCTTGTCGCCGACTTTCTGGTCCTTGAACCAGGCCTTGAGGACGTCGAGATCATTGACCGCCGTGCAGGCCACGAGGTCCGCTCCCCGCGATTTCATATGGTCCGACAGCTCGACGAAGCCGGGCAGATGGTGGTCCGAGCAGACCGAGGTGAAGGCCCCCGGCACGGCGAAGAGCACCACCTTTTTCCCCTTGAAGAAATCGTCCGTCCAGATCTTCTCGATACTCCCGTCGCGGATCGTCTGTAGTTTCACGTTGGGGATCTTGTCCCCGACCTTGATCGCCATCTTGATGTTCCCCTCTACGAATCGCCGGCCGGTTTCCGGCCGGAGGGCGATCCTATCAAACGGAGGAGTTGACGAAAGGTTGCGGGGGCGGCCTCACTGCCGCAGCTTCTCACCCTCGCCCTTTTTCGGCCGCAGGGTGTTGTCCTGGTTGAGGCCCATCTCCTGTTGCGCCGCGGGCGAGGAGCCGGCCGGGGGATGGCCGGTAGCGACGCGCAGGTCCCGCCACTTGAGCTTGAGGTCGGCCCAGCGATGGCCGGGAGCCTCGTAGCCGTACGCGCGGTAGGTGCCCGGCGGGACCTTCCCCTTGCCGGCGACAAAGGCGGCGAAGTCGTCCGTCCAGGCGTCGAACGGTGCCCAGACGTTCTGCTCCGGCATGTCCTCGGCCTGGTTGTCGCTGTACTTCCTCCCCTGGCCGAACTCGGTGTAGCGCCAGAGGCCGTCCGGCACCTCGATGCCGCTGTAGCGGCACTGCCAGACGAGCGGGGCGTAGGTCTGGCGCATGTCCTCGAACGGCTCGCGCTCCGGATCGAAGTACTCCGGATGGCGCAGGGCCTTGGGCCGGCCGGAGCCGTCCAGCTCGTCGCCACCGCCGTCTCCGTAGCAGAAGAAGCCGGCGGTGCGCCCCTCCAGGTGGTTGACGCTCAACGACTCCCATTCCGGGGAGTGTTCGAGCTTCATCGCCAGCTCGGGGTTCTTATGCTCGATCAGCTCCTCGCGCGGGTTGCCGCCGTCCATGCAGACGAGACGGTCGAACATCAGCTTGAGGTTGCTCGTCGGCGCGTACCAGTTCACCGGTCCGATCACGGCCCAGGCGTCCGCGAGGTCGAGCCGCGCGTAAAGGTCTAGATCCCACATCAGGTCCGGCTCGTCCTTGTCCCCCTTTTCATAACAGTTGCAGGGCCAGACGCAGAGCGCCATCGAGGTCGAGACACAGGCGTTGCAACTCTGGATGCGGGCTCGCCCGTAGACGTTGCCCAGGTCCTCCAGGTCGATCTCCCACTCCTGGGGGAGGCGCTCGGCCATATGCAGCATCAGAGCCCGGCTTTTGGAGTCGACCCCGGGGCAGTTGTACTCCCGGCGGTCGGATCCAGAGAGGACGAGCACGCGGAAAGGGCGTTCGGACGGCGGAAGCTTGCCGTTGTCGTCATTCGGCTTCATGGCCGGACGGACCTGCAAGCAAGATGCCGAAAAGATCGGTCCGGCCGTATTCCCTCCCTGCCGCTCCAGAACTTTACGGTGAAACGCAATTCCACCCCCCGCCATCAGAGGTGAACCCGGAGCACCGGCGCTCAGTTATTTTGTCATGCCTGGTTTCCACGCGAACCGTACGGGGCGGAGCTCTGCTCAAAGGGAGGGATTTTTATGTTGCGATTTCGCGGCACGGCGTTGATCTATGTCTTTTTTTTTCTGTGCGCTGGCCTCGCGAGCCCTCGGGCAGACGGTCTCCTCTACGGTCTCCTTTGTGGACGCGAACGGGCAGCCCACCGAGACCTATCTCGAAGAGACGCGGGCCTACCTGCGAGTCGTGGATTCGGGAGCGGACGTCAATGCGGCGAGCGCGGATACGGTGACCGTCGAGCTGACGACGGCGGTCTGGTCCGATCTCGAGGACGTCGCGCTCCAAGAGACGGGGCCGGGCACCGGAGTCTTCGAGGGCTCGATCGAGCTGATGAGCGCCGGACCCGTCGTGCCCAACAACGGCGTGCTGGAGACCGGCGTCGCATCCGGCCCTCCCGTCCACTACGACACACTGACGGCCAGCTATACGGATTCGGCCGCCGCGGTCCAGGCGGCCAGCGCCATGACTCTGGGTTACCGCACCTGGTTCCTCGACTCCCTCGGAGCGGTGGTGGATTCCTATCTCCAGGGTGCGCGGGTGTACGTGCGACTCGAGGACCACAACAACAACAATCCAACGTCTATCAACTTCCTGTATGTGGACGTGGGGTCTTCCCTTGGCGACCAGGAAATTTTCCGGGTCTATGAGACCGGCCTCGCCACCGGGATTTATGAAGGCTCGATCCCGCTCGACGGCGGCGCCGCCGCTCCGGGCGACGACCGTCTCCAGGCCCAGGGAGGCGACGAGATCACAGTCGATCGCCTGGGCCCCTGGTTCCCCGCGCCGGCTCACGCCGTGATCGACTCCGCGAGCATCGAATTCGTCGACGGCGCGGGCCTCGCGACGTCCGAGGTGGTGGTGAACGGCACGGCGCGATTGCGGGTCGCCAGCCCGCAGGCGAACGTCAATTCCGGCGCGGCGGAAACCCTGATCGCGCAGCTTTCCACCCTCCACCTGGGGGACCAGGAGACCGTCCTGCTGAGCGAGACGGGACCGAATACGGGCCTTTTCGAAGGTTCGATCCGTCTCCGGTTCGGCTTCGCCGCCAACCCGCAGGATGGAATGCTGGATACGGGGACCAACCGGCAGGCCCTGCCCGAGGAGATTACGGCGGTCTATGGGTCCTACAGCGCTACGGCGCATACGATCTGGTCGCGGGTGAGTTTCCTCAACCGGCGGGACCAGGAGGTGACGTCCTACTCCCTGCGCTCGCTGATTCGCGTCCAGGTCGAGAATCAGATCAACAACGATCCGGCACAGATCGATACTCTCGAGGTTGCTCTGACATCGCCGGGGACTGGCGACGCCGAGACGGTCGCGGTGACCGAGACGGGCGCCGACACCGGCCTATTCCTTGGCGCGCTACCCAACCTCGAGACCGGCGGCTGGTCCGGCGACGGCATTCTGTCGGTGGGCGCCGGGCAGGCGGCGGTGGCGAGAGTTCCCGATCCCTTCGGAAGCACCATCGAGGCGCAGGCGCTGTTCATCGCCAACTTCGTCCCCGTGGCGGGGAACGACGTTCTGTACACGGAAGAAAACAGCGAGGTCTCCAGCAACGTGCGGTCCAACGACTACGACACCGAGGGCTCGTTCTCTCTAGTAGCGGTGACCCAGGGGGCGAACGGCTCGGTGGTGTTCGACGCTTACGGCAACGTGACCTACACGCCGAACCCGGGGAGTTTCGGCCAGGACACGTTCACCTATCTCCTCGTGGACGAGCAGGGGGGTGAGGGGCTCGGCACCGTGACGGTCATCGTGAACGCTCCGCCGGTCGCCGCCGACGACGTGGCGAGCGTGGACGAGGACGGCAGCGTGGCGGTGCCGGTGCTCGCCAACGACAACGATCCAGAGAACGGTACTCTGCAGTTGACGATCACCACGCCGCCGGCTCACGGCACGGCGGAGGTGAACCTGGACCAGACGGTGGCCTATACGCCGGTTGCCAATTATTACGGCACCGACACGTTCACCTACAGGATCGCGGACGAGAACGGCTGGACGGCTTTCGCCACGGTGACCGTGGCGGTGAATCCGGTCAACGATCCGCCGGTCGCCAGAGCCGACACGTCGATCATTTTCGAGGACAGTCCCGGTATCGTTCGTGTGCTCGACACCGACGTCGAAGGCGATGCTCTGACGGTCACGAGCGTCACCCCACCGGCTGTGGGTGGGACCGTCACGATCGATCAGAATCAGACGGTGGGCTACACGCCGCCGCTGAACTTCTTCGGCCAGGTCTCCCTCGTCTATGCCATCTCCGACGGCAACGGCGGCACGGCGACGGCGACGGTGACGATCACCGTGAATCCGCAGAACGATCCTCCGGTGGCAAACGCCGATACGGCGACGGTGGCGGAGGATGGCACAGTCAACGTCGTCGTCCTCGCCAACGACACCGACGTGGAGAACAACGTGCTGACGCTGGTCTCCGTCACGCAGGGGGCGCATGGAGCGGTCCTGATGAATTTCAACAAGACCGTGAAATACACGCCGGCCGCGAATTACAACGGCCCCGATTCGTTCACCTACACGATTTCGGACGGCAACGGCGGCACGGCGACGGCTGTGGTCTCGATGACCATCACCGCCGTGAACGGTGACCTACACACCCCGTCCGACCTTCACCGGGCTGGACTCCTTCGACTACGTGATCTCGGACGGCAACGGCGTGCCCGTGAACGGACACGTTCATGTCATTGTCAACGGCCCGCCGACCGCTAACGCCGATACGGCGACGGTGGCCGAGGACCAGGCGGCGCGGATCGACGTCCTGGCCAACGACGTCGACGATCAGAGCCTCGGCTTTCTGCGGGTGACGAGCGTGACGCAGGGTCTGCATGGCGCCGTGGCGATCAACGCGGACAAGACGGTGAGCTACACACCGGTCCTGAATTACAACGGCACGGACTCACTCACCTACACGATCACCGATGGCTACAACTTGACATCCACGGCCACGGTGACGATCACCGTAACGCCGGTCAACGACGCGCCGGTGGCGGTCGCGGATACGGCGGCGGTGGCGGAGGATGGTTTCGTCGACGCCGCGGTGCTTGGCAACGAGAGCGATCCGGACGGCGACACGCTGACGGTGACGTCGGTCACGCAAGGTGCTCACGGCGCGGCCGTGATCCATCCCGACGGGACGGTGAGGTACACGCCGGCCGCTGATTACAACGGTTCCGATTCGTTCACCTACACGATCTCGGACGGCAACGGCGGCACGGCCATGGCCACGGTGACGGTCGCGGTCGCCGCGGTCGACGACGCGCCGGTGGCGGTGAACGACTCGGCGGCCGTGACGGCGGGAGGAGCGGCGACGATCTCCGTCCTTGCCAACGACACCGATATCGACGGTCCGAGCCTGTCGGTCACCAGCGTCACGCAAGGGGCGCACGGCACGGTGGCGATCAACGGCGGACAGACGGTGACCTATACCGCCGGGCTTTACATCGGCGTCGACAGCTTCACCTACACGGTATCCGACGGAGCCGGCGGCACAGCCACGGCGACGGTGACCGTCAACGTGACGATGCCGGCGCGCGTGGCCACGGGCCTCCAGGTCCGGTACGACTTCAACGAGGGGAGCGGCGACACGATTCAGGACACCTCGGGCGCCGGCGCGCCGCTCAATCTGACGGTCAAGAGCACCTCGGCGGTCAACTGGCTCTCGGGCGGGCTCGCGGTCAATTCAAAAACCACGATCGCGAGCGCCGGCCCGGCCACCAAGATCATCGACGCGGCCCAGTCCAGCAACGCGATCACCGTCGAGGCCTGGCTCCTGCCGTCGAGCCTGACGCTCAACGGCCCGGCCGGCATCCTGCGGCTGGCGAAGAACCACGCCCAGCGGAACCTGGTCTTCGGGCAGTCGGGAGGCCGGTACGAGACCGAGATCAGGACCTCCTCGGGCAGGCCCTCGCTGCAGAGCCCGGCGGGGAGCCTGAGCCTCGAGCTCGCGCACGTGGTCTATACGCGCTCCAACTCGGGCGAGGCGGTTTACTACATCAACGGAATCCTGGTCTCAAGCCAGACGGCGGGCGGCGACCTCTCCGCCTGGGGCTCGGACCAGAAACTGTCGCTGGCCGACGACTGGCAGGGGACCTACTTCCTGATGGCGGTCTATGGCCGGGCCCTTACCAGCGCCGAAGTGCAGCAGAATTTCCTGGCGGGTGCGAACGGGAACTGACGCCTTCCGGGCACTCGCGGCGGGGCTCCTTGAGCCCCGCCGCGAGCCGATCGTCCCGCACGCCGCGTACGCCTCCTGGCGTCGCGGCGTGCGGGCTGATCAATCGATGGCTATAGTGGCGATGGGGCGCTCAGGGCTTGTTGAGGAGCTGGCTCCCCATAGCCGCGTTGCCGCGGTCGCAGAACGTCGAGGGGATGTCGACGGCCTGGTTCGGGCTCACCGCCACCAGGACGGCCTGGGCGCCGCTCCCGGGCGCGGGCACGAAGAGGACCGAGCCTTTGCCGTCCTTGCCCGTGCAGGCCATGCCGGTCTTCTTCTCGCCGGAGGCCATCGTGCCCTGGAAGACCGCCCGGGTGTAGGTCGCGGTCCCGATCTGCAGCAGGCAGAGCTTGTCCCCTACCGCGAAACCGCTCGCCGCCGAGTTGCAGCGGTTGACGATGGTGAAGAACAGACCGGGCTGGGTGGTGGGCTGGGCCATGGCTGCGGTCGCGCCGAACGCCAGGAACGCCGCCAGGATCAGGAAGACCATCGCTTTCACTCTCATCAGCCTCTCCTTTATCAAAAAACGTCGGTGAGACTGCGAGTATACGGCAAGGGTCTTACCTCTCCACCGCGGCGTCCGGCTCCCGGGCCACCAGCGACCGCGCCGAGCCGCGCGGGAAGAGCAGGGCGGTGGCGAGGAACACGGCGCTCAAGGCCGCGATGGCCACGAAGGTTCCCTGGAGCCCGTGGCTCAGGGCGCTGGTGAGCTTGTGGAGGGCCGCCGGGTCCAACCGGGCGCGCAGAACGGGGTCCAGGGTCGCGTTGGCGTCGACGCCGGGGCCGGCGACGGACTGCAGGCGGGCGTTCAGCAGCGCTCCGAGGGCGGCGACGGAGATCGCGCCGCCGATGTTGCGGAAGAATTGCACGGAGCTCGTCGCCACCCCCCGGCGTTGCCAGGGGACGGCATTCTGCACGCCCAGCAGGTAGGGCATGGAGAGGAAGCCGAGGCCGAAGCCGGTGATCATCATCGAGCCCATGATCCAGGCGGCGGTAGTGCCCGCGTGGGTGAAGGCGAGCATCGTGGTCCCGGTGAGCACCGTCAGGCTGCCGGCGATCGTCATCGGCCGGTAGTCGATCCGCAGCATGAGGCGGCCGGCGATGGTGGAGGCGATCGGCCAGCCGAGCAGGACCGGGGCGAGGATCGATCCCGCCACCATCGCCGAGCCGCCGAGCACCCCCTGGCCGAACATCGGGACGTAGGCGGTGAGCGAGTAGAGCAGCGCTCCGATCACGAAGTTGCCGACGCTCGCGACAGAGATCAGCCGATTCTGGAAGAGATCGAGCGGCAGCATCGGCTCGGGCGCGCGGCGCTCCTGCCAGAGGAAGACGGCGAGCCCGATGCCGGCGCCGGCGAGGAGTCCGAGGGTGCGGAGATCCCCCCATCCCCAGGTGCCGGGCCCTTCGAGCAGGGCGAGGAGCAGCAGGCTCACGGCGGCGGTGAGGCTGACCGTGCCGAGGATGTCCAACTGGTGCGCGGTGCGGGGCTTCTTCTCGCGCATGAAGCGCTGGAGCATCACGGCGGAGAGCAGGCCGAAGGGGATGTTGAGATAGAAGATCCACCGCCAGGAGAGGGTGTCGGTGATCACGCCGCCGAGCAGCGGACCGATCAGGCTCGCCGCCGCCCAGATCCCGGAGAAGATCCCCTGGATGCGCCCGCGCTCCTCCAGGGTGTAGATGTCGCCGATGATGGTGGTGGCGACCGGCGACACCCCGCCGGCGCCGAGCCCCTGGATGGCGCGGAAGAGGATGAGCTGCGGGAAGGTGCGGGCGACGCCGCAGAGCGCCGAGCCGACCAGGAAGATCGCCACCGACCAGAGATAGGTGCGCTTGCGGCCGAAGAGGTCGGCGAGCTTGCCGAACATCGGGACGGTGGTGGTGGAGGTGAGCAGGTAGGCGGAGAATACCCAACTGTAGTGGGCGACGCCGCCCAGCTCGCCCACCGCGGTCGGCACCGCCGTGGCCACCGCCGTCGCCTCGAGGGCGGCGAGGAACATCCCGAGCAGGATGGCGCCGGTGACCAGTTGTCGTTCACGTCCGGGTTGCATGGGGTCTCCTGGCGGCGCGGGTTCGTCCCCGCGGGGGCGGGATTGTATCCGAGCGGTGTCCCGCGCGACGACCTGTCGACGGCGCTCCTACTTCTTCCCGGCTGTCACCAGCGGCTGAACCAGGATCTTCGCGGCGGCGCGCCAGCCCAGACTCACCTCTTCGCCGCTGTCGAGCCGGAGCCCGACCGTCTCCGCCGTCTCGTTGCGCGACTCCACGCTGAGCACGCTCCCGGGCACCAGGCCGCTGCGCTCGACAAGGCGCAGGAACTCCGCGCTCTGATCGCTCACCCGCTCCACCCGCAGGGGGGCGCCGAGCGGGCAGAGCAGGAGAGTGGGGAAGTCCGGCTCGCGGACGACGCCCGCCGCGCTGGGGATCGGATCGCCGTGAGGGTCCACCGAGGGGTGGCCGAGCAGCTCGTCGATGCGGTCGATCAGCCGCTCGGAGACGGCGTGCTCGAGGTGCTCGGCCTCGGAGTGCACCTCGCTCCAGTCGAGCCCCACGATCTGCACCAGGAAGAGCTCCAGCAGCCGGTGCCGGCGCTGGACGTGGGCCGCCAGCTTCCGCCCGGCGGGGGTGAGACGCACGCCGCCGTAGGGCGCGTAGGTCACCAGGCCGCTGTCGGCCAGGGTCTTGACCATGGCGGTGACGGTGCTCGGAGTCACGTCGAGGGCGGCCGCGATCCTGCCCATGGGCACCAGGGCTTCGGGCTGGCGCTGCTCTTCCAGGAGGATGTGCTTGACGTAGTCCTCGACCGTGCTGGTGGGCATGGCGGCAGTCTACCGCAGGCCGCGAGGAGGGGAGTTGACAGTTTGGCGTTACGTGGCTAGAATTTCGATGACTCGAAATAATAAATCCGAATCATGAAAGAATCTCTCTCCCGCCGCTCTCTCCTTCGCCTCGCGGGCCTCGGCTCGCTGGGCGCCGGTCTGGCCGCGGCCCTGCCGGGCCGCCGGATGGATGCCGAAATGCCGCCGGTGCCGATGAATCACGGGGGGCATCACCCCTCCGGCGGCCACGCGATGGGAGTCGTGGGGAGGGTCTCCACGGCGGATTACGATCCGGGGCGGTTCCTCCGCTCGTGGAACTTCTCTCACCTGCCGGAGCCCGAGCGTTCGCGGTTCTACCGAGAGACGCCGCGGCCCGACGGATCGCTGCTGCGCGAGTACGAGATCTATGCCGTGGACCGCGAGATCGAGATCGCCCCCGGCCTCTATTTCCCCGCCTGGACGTTCAACGGCCAAGTGCCGGGGCCCACCATCCGCGCCACGGAGGGGGACCGCATCCGGGTCAACTTCCTGAACCAGGGATCGCACCCCCACAGCCTCCACTTCCACGGCTGGCACCCGCCGGTGATGGACGGCTCGCTGCCCGGGCAGGAGGTCGCGCCGGGGGGACGCTTCGTCTACGAGTTCGACGCCGAGCCGTTCGGACTGCACCTCTATCACTGCCACGCCGCGCCGCTGAAGCGTCACATCCACAAGGGGCTCTACGGGGCGTTCATCGTCGATCCGAAGACGCCGCGGCCGCCGGCCGACGAGATGGTGATGGTGATGAACGCCTTCGACACCAATTTCGACGGCGAGAACGAGGTTTACGCGGTCAACAGCGTGGCGCACTTCCACATGATGGACCCCATCGCGGTCGAGGTCGGCAGGCCGGTGCGGATCTACCTCGTCAATGTCACGGAGTTCGATCTGCTCAACAGCTTCCACCTGCACGCGATGTTCTTCAAGGTTTACCGCACCGGCACCTCGCTGGAGACCCAGGAGGTCGCCGACACCCTGATGCTCTGCCAGGGGGAGCGGGCGATCCTGGAGACCACGTTCCGCTACCCGGGCCAGTTCATGTTCCACGCTCACCAGAGCGAGTTCGCCGAGCTGGGCTGGATGGGCTTCTTTGAGGCCGCGGGCCAAGCCGCGGAGGCTTCCCGTGAAGCGTGACACCGCGCGCCTCGCCGGGCTGGCTCTGCTGCCGCTGGTCCTGCTGGCCGGGCTGCTGGTCTGGATCGTCCGGTCGGATCCGGGGAAGGCGGTCCGCGGGGAGGCGCCGCCGGTCGAAACGCTCCGTTTCCAGCGGGTGGAGCTGGCGCCGGGGGGGATCGATGTCTCGGTCCTCAACGACGGGCCAGACCCGGCGAAGATCGCCCAGGTGCAGGTGGACGACGCCTACTGGAGCTTCACCCAGGAGCCGGCCGGAGAGCTTCGCCACCTCGGGCGGACGCAACTGCGGATCCCCTATCCGTGGGTGCAGGGGGAGGCGCACGTCGTCCGTCTGATCACGGCCACCGGAGTCACCTTCGAGCACGAGATCCCGGTGGCGGTCGCCACTCCGCGCCCGGGCTGGAGCTCGCTCTGGATTTTCGCCCTGATCGGGATCTACGTCGGCGTGATTCCCGTGGCGCTCGGCCTGCTCTGGTATCCGCTCGCCAGCCGCCTCGGCCCCCGCGCGATGGATTTTCTGCTCGCGCTCACCCTCGGGCTCCTGCTGTTCCTGCTGGTGGACGCCCTGCACGAGGGGTTCGACGCGGCCGCCGGCCTGGCGCAGTCCTATCAGGGAGTGGCGCTGATCACCTTCGGCGCCGGCGCCGCCTTCGTGGCCCTGGAGGTGCTGGGCGGCTGGTTGCACCGGCGGGGGAGCGCGCTGGGCGGCGCCTGGGTGACGGCGCTCCTGCTCGCCACCGGCATTGGCCTGCACAACTTCGGGGAGGGGCTGGCGATCGGCGCCGCGCTCGGTCTGGGCGAGGTGGCGTTGGGGACGCTGCTCATCCTCGGCTTCACCCTGCACAATACGACCGAGGGGCTGGCCATCATCGCCCCGATCGCCAGGAGCCGCGTGCCGGCCCGCCGGGTGGTTCTGCTCGGCCTGATCGGCGGCCTGCCCACGATCGCCGGCGCCTGGCTGGGAGGCTTCGTCTACTCTCCGGTCTGGTCGGTGCTCTTCCTCGGTTTCGGCGCCGGCGCCATCGCCCAGGTGATCCTGCAGATCTCGCGCGGCGTGGCCGGCGACCGCCCCTTCGCCGCCTACCTCCAGAGCGCGCCGGCCGTGGCCGGATTCTTCACCGGTTTCGCGATCATGTACGGCACGGGGATGCTGATCCAATGAGGCTGATCCCATGAAATACATCAAAATCCTTCTCGTCTGCCTGCTGGTGAGCGGCGCGCTGGCCCTCGCGGTGCGCGCCGCGGTGCGTCCGGAGCCACGGGAGCTGACGCTGATCGCGCGGGGCATGGCGTTCTACCTGCCCGGCGATCCCACTCCCAACCCGCGGCTGATCGCCGGGCGCGGCGAAACGCTGCGGATCACGCTGCGCAACGAGGACCGGGGGAGAGCCCACGATCTGGCGATCCCGAGCCGCGCCGGGGCGTGGAAATCCACGCCCGTTCTCCGCCGGGCCGGGGAATCGGCGGATCTGACTCTGCGCGCCCCCGGCGAGCCGGGGCGGTATGAATACCTTTGCAATCTCCACTCGCGGATGATGCGCGGCGTTCTGGAGGTGCGATGAACGGCGAGAGGCGTTTCATCGCGACCGTCACTTCGCCATCGTCAGGGTGACGCTCCTGGTGACAGGAAGGCCGGGGGCGTCCCCCTTGGAGGTCCAGACCTCGGCGCCGTCCCGGGCCGTCTTCTGCATCCAGGAGGCGCGGGAGAGCGTGACCTCGACGTTGAGCTTGCCGTCTGCGGGGGCCGGCCGGCCGGTCTCGGTGCTCCAGAAGTTGAGCAGGCGGACCTCCCGGGAGGCGCCCGGCTCGACGGCGGTGAGATAGAGCCGCTTCCTGTAGGCGGGGAGCTCCCTGCCGTTGACCCTCACCAGCATCTCCAGGGCGGAGACCCGCTGTTCGCCGGCGTTCCTCAGTGTGACGGTCAGGTGGCAGAGGGTGTCCGGCCGTGGCGAGGCGGGCTCGACTTTAACGGCTTCGATCGAGAGAGCGGGCTTCGCCGTCTCGGCCCCGGCCGCGGCGGCGCCGCCGAGGAGGGGAACGAGGACGAGGAGAAGAGAGGGGAGATGCCTTGACCTCATCGGCAGATGGTAGCCGATCGGGCGGGATGGTAGGCTTTTCGGGCCGTGAAGACTTCGAAGCTCCTGGCCGTCCTGCTCCTCTGCCTCGCCGCTCCCCTGGGGGCCGAAGGCATCAAGTTCCGCGAGGTTTCCAGGATCTGGGGGATCGATTTCCGCCACCATCATGGCGGCTCGGGCCAGCTCTACATGCCCGAAACGGTGGCGAGCGGGGTCGTGATGTTCGACTTCGACGGCGACGGCGACGAGGATCTCTTCTTCGTCGACGGCGGCAGCCTCCCCGGCTATACCGGTGAGCCCGCGCGCTCGCGCCTCTTCCGCAACGACGGCAACGGCCATTTCACCGACTGGACGGAGCGGTCGGGCCTTCGTGTGACCACCTATGGCAATGGCGGTACGGCCGGCGACATCGACGGTGACGGCGACCTCGACCTCTTCGTGGCCGGCTTCGGCGCCGAACAGCTCTTCCGCAATAATGGCGACGGGACGTTTACGGACGTCACCGTCCAGGCCGGCGTCGGCAATCCTCTCTGGAGCGCCGCGGCGGCCTTCGCGGACGCCGACAACGACGGCGATCTCGACCTGCTGGTGGTCGACTACGTGGATTTCAAGCTGACCGACAACAAGGTGTGCGGCGACCCGAAGCGCAACCTGCGGGGCTATTGCCATCCGGACGTCTTCAATCCCCAGCCCGTCCGCTTCTTCCGCAACCTGGGGAACGGCACGTTCGAGGACGCCACGCAAGCCTCCGGCCTCGCCGCCGCGATCGGCCCCGGGCTGGCGGTCGCCTTCGGCGACATCGACAACGACGGCTGGCAGGACTTCTACGTCGCCAACGACAACAAGCCCAACTTCCTTTTCCGCAACAAGGGGAACGGCACTTTCGAGGACATCTCGGTGCTCTCCGGCACCGCGCTCGGCGACACCGGCCGTCCGGAGGCGGGGATGGGGGTCGACATGGGGGACTACGACGGCGACGGCCTGCTCGACATCGTGGTCACCAACTACGAGCTGGAGACCAACGCCCTCTACAGGAACCTGGGGGGCGGCGCCTTCGTGGACAGCCGCTCGGTGGCGCGCCTCGCCGAGCCCTCGCTGATGTTCCTCGCCTTCGGCATCACCTGGGCCGACTTCGACCAGGACGGCGACATCGATCTGGTGACCACCAACGGCAACATCAACCCCAACGCCGCCGAATTTCTCGAGGGGAGCACCTACGCCCAGCGCAAGCAGGTGTTCGAGAACCTGGGCAACGGCAAGTTCCGCGAGACCAAGGAAGTCGGCATGGAGGCGCTCGCCGTCGGCCGCGGGCTCGCCGCCGGCGATCTGGACGGCGACGGCGATCTCGACGTGGTGGGCAACAATTCGAACCAGCCCTGCGAGGTCTACGAGAACACCGGCTCTGCCGCCGGGCACTGGCTGCAGGTGGATTTCGCCGCGCCCGCCGGCAACCGCTTCGCAATCGGCGCCCGGCTGGAGCTGGAGGCCGGCGGTCTCAAGAAGCAGATCCGCGACGTCAAGACCGGCTCCTCCTACGCCTCGCAGAACGCCCTGGCGGTCCACTTCGGGACGGGCAAGGCCGAGAAGGTGGACCGCCTCACCGTGCGCCGCCCGGGGAGGGTGCAGGTGTTCGAGGGGTTGCCGGCGGACCGGAAATTGATAGTCGAATAGGTACAAGCAGGTCATGCCGGACGGGGCGGCCTGCCCTTCGAATCCTCACCCTCGGTCCCTCTCCACGAAGTGGAGAGGGAGGGCGATCCGCGGAATGTTTCCGAATCGGGGGCTTGTCTCCCTCTCTCCCTCCGGGGAGAGAGGGCCGGGGAGTGAGGCCTCGAAGGGCAGACTGCCCCGAAGTGCAAGGCGATCCTGTACCCCTCACCCCCCCAGACTCTTCAAGCCCGCCGTCGCTGTCGGATCTCCCGGCTTGAGCTCCAGCACCCGGTTCAGGAGCTGCCGGGCCTCTTCCTTCTTGCCGGTGTTGGTCAGCAGGACGGCGAGGTCCATCATCGCGTTCAGGTGCTTGGGCCGGACCTGCAGGGTCTGGCGGAAATCCTTCTCGGCGCCGGGGAAGTCGCGGAGCGCCATGCGGACCGCTCCGCGCAGGTAGAGGAGATCGGGATCGCCGGGGAGGGCGGTGACGGCCTCCTCGGCGGCGGTCAGGGCGTCCTTGGGGCGCTTGGCGCTGAGCAGGGTCATGATCTGCACCGAGCGCGGCCGCGGGTCCTTGGGCTGGAGGGTGATCTCCTGGCGGATCAGGCCGAGCGCCTCTTCCGTGCGGCCCGCGAGAGCGATGGACATCGCATGCTTGACGTTGCGCCCGGTCGGATCCTCGACGTTCTGCTGGTCCTCATTCATCCGCGCGGTGTTCGACTTCTGGGCGGCCTCGAGCTGGCGGACCTTTTCCATCGACCGGTTGGCGTCCTCCCGCTGGCCGCCGGCGAGCTGCGCGCGGCCGAGGAGCTGCCAGGCCTGAAGGCTCTGCTCGTCGAGCTGCGTCGCCCGGGTGAGCGCCGCGGCCGCCTCGGGCCACTTCGACACGCCCACCAGCGCCTGCCCGTAGGTAAGCGCGAGCTCGGCCATCAGCGCGCGCTCGGAAGGGGAGGAGGGCGCGCCGGTGAGCAGGTTGCGCGCGAACGGCTCCAGCACCGCGATCGCCTCCGCCGGTTTGCCGTCCTGGAAATAGGCCCGGCCGAGCAGGACCGCCAGCGAGGGGTCGTCCCCCACCTTCCCCTTGAGCACCTCGGCGGCCGTGCCCGACTTCCCGATCGCGAGGTACCCCGTGGCGAGGTGCCGCCGGATGCTGAGGTCGAGCTCCGGCGGACCGCTTTTCAGCAGCAGCTCGAGGAGGGCCAGCCCCTCCTGGGGCTTCTGCTGGTTGAGCAGAATCCGCCCCTGCAGCAGGCGGACGCGCGGGTTATCCGCCGGCAGCCCCTCGAGGAGCGCGGCGCCCTCGGGGAGACGGTCGAGCTCAACGGCGCCGTAGGCGGCGGCGAGGCGGGCCTCGGCGTCTTCCGGATGAGCCAGCGTCCAGGGGCGCAGCAGCGCGTAGCTCTGGTCGAGCTCCCCCTGGCTGCCGAGCAGCAGGCCGAGGTCGCGGGCGGCGGGGGAGTCCGGGTCTTTTTCCACGGCGCTTTTCAGATATTTCTCGGCCCTCGCCGTCTGTCCCAGAGCGAGCGCTGCCCGGGCCGCGTTGGCGAGGATCAGCGGTCCGGCCGCGGGGGTGTCGGCGAGCGGACCGAGGAGGGCGATGGAGTCCTTCGGCCGGCCGGCCTCGAGATAGAGGGTCCCCAGCAGCGACAGGGCGGCGGGGTGCGTCCCCGGCTTGTCCTTGAGTGGTTCCAACAGGGCGATCGCGCTCTTGAGGTCACCCCCCTGATATTTTTGGAGAGCGCTCTTCAGCGTCTTCTCCAAGGCGGGGGAGGGGGGGCCCGGCTTCTGGCCTTGAGCGGCGGCCGGCGGTATGGGACCAGCGAACGCGAGCGCGAGGAGCAGGAGGAATGGCAGGGAGTGCTTCTTGTTCATGGGTCCATCTAGTGTACAGGTACAATGCGCGGCGATGCTCCGCCGCGGCTTCCTCCTCCTGCTGCCTCTCCTCGCGCTCGGCGCGGCTCCCGCGTCAGCGCCGCCCGTCTCCGAGCAAGCGGCGACGCTGCGCACCCGCGGCCTCGCCCTGCTCGAGAACGAGCGGCCGGGCGAGGCCGGCGAGACCTTCCGCCAGCTTTCCAGGCTGACGCCGGACGATCCGCTCCCGTGGGCCGATCTCGCCATCGCGGCCCTGCGCCAGCAGAAGAGTGAGGAGGCGGCCAGCGCCATCGCCAAAGGCCTCGCCAAGGCTCCAGGGCGGGCCGACCTGCTGGCGATCCAGGGGGACATCCTGCAATGGAGCGGCAAGGACGAGGAGGCGCTCGCCGCCTACCGCAAAGCCGCCGCCGCGGCGCCGGACCGGGTGACGATCCAGTACGCGCTCTACCATCAGGCCGCCCAGGCCTCCAGTCCCGACGCGGAGGCCGCGCGCAAGGAGTCCCTCCAGGCGCTGGCGCGGCTGCGGCCGGAGAACCTGGTCGTCCTGGTCCAGCAGGGTCAGCGGGCGATCGCGGTGGGGGACCGCGCCGGGGCCACCCAGGCATTCCTGCGGGTGCGCGAGCTGCTCGGGCCCACGCCGTCGCCGGCCGCCGCGGCCGTCCTGGCGCCGGTGCTCGCGGCGCTCGAATCAGGCGACATGGCCGCCGTGCGGGTGCCGGGCATCCGGCTGGAGAACGTGCTCAAACCCACGCCCGCCTACCAGCAGAGCCTGCGCGAGCTGGCGCCGGGCATCCTCGGCGTCCCGGTCGAGCGGTTCGCGGCGGAGCCGCCCCCCGCGAGCTTCGGCGATCCGCTGTCGGTGCGCTTCCGGGAGGCCCCCCTGGCCAAGGAGCCGGTGGCCGGCCGGGCGCTCGCCGCCGGCGATTTCGACGGCGATGAGAAGCCCGATCTCGCCTGGGTATTTGCAGGGGGTGGTGCAGGGGACGCCCCGCGCCTCCTGATCCATCGTGGCGCCGGCGGCGATCCTGTCCAGGGACCCGAGGCGCCTGGGATCGCCGGCCTGCTCGCCGCCGATCTCGACAACGACGGGAAGCTCGACCTGATCGGCTTCGGGCCGAAGCGCGTGGCTTTCTGGCGCGGCCGCGGGGACGGCGGTTTCGACGACGCGACCGCCGGCGCGGGGCTCGCCAAGGCCACGGGGGAAGCCGCCGCCGTTCTCGACTACGACGCCGAGGGGGATCTCGATCTCGCCCTGGGTGAGCCGGGAATCGAACTCTTCCGCAACGCCCTCCAGGGAGCGCTGGAACCGGTGGGGAAGTCGACGTTCCCGCCGCTCCCTCTCTCCGCTATCCATGAGCTGGTGGCGAGCGATCTCGACCGCGACGGCGACCTCGATCTCCTGATCGCTCACGCCAAGGGGATCGCCTGGCTGGACAACCTGCGCCAGGGGCGCTTCGCGGACCGCACCACCGCCTCCGGCTTCGCCGCGGCCGGTCCCGTCGAGGCCGTCGCCAGCGCCGATCTGGACAACGACGGCCTGCCGGACGTGATCGCCGCGGGGAACGGCCTCACCCTCTGGCGTAATCAAGGTGGAAAGTTCGCCGCCTGGAACCTCCCCGGGTTGCCGGCGGGGAAGCGCTTCACCTCCGTGATCGCCTTCGACGCCGACAATGACGGCCGGCTCGACCTCGCCGCCGCCGGTCCGGATGGGATCGCGATCCTGGGCCAGCGGGGAACGCTCGCCAGCCCCAGGTTCGAACCGCTGCCGGTCGAGGGCGCGCCCGCGGTCGCCGCGACGCTGATCGCCGCCGATCTCGACGGCGACGGCGATCTCGACCTCGTGACGGCGGGGACGTCGGGGCTGTACCGCCTGGAGAACCTGGGCGGGAACCAGAACCACTGGCTCGACGTGCGGCTGCGCGCCCTGACCACGGGGAACGGCAAGAACAATCTGCAGGGGATCGGCTCCGTCGCGGAGGTGCGCGCCGGCACCGCCTACCAGTTCCGCGAGGCGGCCGTGCCCCCCGTCCATTTCGGCCTCGGCCGCCTGCGCCAGGCCGATGTGCTGCGGGTGATCTGGACCAACGGCGTGCCGCAGGACCGCTTGCAGCCGCGGATCGACCAGCGGATCGTGGAGGAGCAGGTGCTCAAGGGGAGCTGCCCGTTCCTCTACGCCTGGAACGGCGAGCGCTTCGCCTTCGTCACCGACCTGCTCTGGAACTCGCCGGTCGGCCTGCCGGTGGCGCCCGGCGTCTGGGCGGGGGCGGACCCCCACGAGCTGGTGCGGGTGGACGGCGCCCGCCCGGCGGACGGCGTCTACCGGCTGCGGGTGACCGAGGAGCTCTGGGAAGCCGCGTATTTCGACGCCGTCAGGCTCTGGGTGGTCGACCATCCGTCGGGGGTGGAGGTGGCGAGCAGCCTGCGGGTGGTGCCGGGGGAGCGGCAGCGGGTGGCGGTGCTCGCCGCGCGCGATATCCATCCCGTGGCCGCCGCCTGGGACGGCAAGGGGGACGACGTCACGTCGCGAGTCCGCGCCCGCGACGAGGTCTACGCCGGCGGCTACGAGCCCGGCCCGTACCAAGGGGTGGCGAAGCCGTGGACCTTCACCTTCGACCTTGGCGAATCGCCTGGCACCTCGGTGCGACTCCTGCTCGACGGCTGGATCTTCCCGGCCGACGCCAGTCTGAACCTCGCCGTGGCGCAGCGCCCGGACTTCCCCTATCTCCCTCCGCGCCTGGAAGTGAAGACGGCAAAAGGCTGGGAGACGCTGATTCCTTCCATGGGTTTCCCGGCGGGCAAGACCAAGACGATGGTAGTGGACACCCCGCCGCTGCCCGCGGGAGCCCACCGCCTGCGCATCGTCACCTCCCTCTGGCTCGGCTGGGACCGCATCGCCTGGACCCGCGCTACGGCCGACGGCGTCCCGGTCGTCCAAGCCCGCCTGGAGCCCCGCGCCTCCGATCTCCAATATCGCGGCTTCTCGCGCCTGATCCGCCGCTCCCCCAACGGGCCACACGGCTACATCTACGAGGACACCGCGAAGGATTCTCCCTGGATCCCCTTCCCCGGCCGCTACACCCGCTATGACGACGTTAGCGAGTTGTTGACCGCCGTGGACGATCGCTCGGTGATCCTCGCCCCCGGCGACGAGATCGCCCTGGAGTTCGACGCCGCCGGCCTGCCGCCGGTCGCGCCGGGCTGGCGGCGCACCCTGTTTTTCGAGAGCAACGGCTGGGACAAGGACGCCGACCGCAACACCTTCGAGGCCCGGCAGATGGAGCCGCTGCCGTTCCGGGCGATGGAGAAGTATGGCGATCCGTTCCCGGATACGCCGGAGATGCGGGAATACCGCGAGCGGTGGCTGACGCGCGAGGTGGGGAAGCCCCGCCACTGATCCCAGAGTGAGGGCCTACCCCCGCGCCCGCAGCAGAAACTCCCCCGCGAGCAGCTTGTAGGCCGCCGCCCCCTTGGCATAGCGGTCGTACTGGAAGATGGTCTGGCCGGCGGCGGGGGCTTCGGCGAGGCGGGTGTTGATGCGGATCTCGATCGCGAAGATCAGGTTGCCGTGCTCGGCCCGCAACTCGTCCACGGTGCGGCGGGTGCTCTTGGTGCGGTAGTCGACCACGGTGAGCAGGAGCCCCAGCGGGCGGACGCGCGAGCCGTGGTCCCAGGCGGTGCGCTCGGCGGCGCCGATCAGGTTCTTCACCCCGGTCACGGCCAGGAACTGCGGCACCACCGGCACCAGGAAGGCGTCCGCCGCCACCACGGCGTTGACCGGCAGCAGCGAGAGCGACGAGGGGCAGTCGAGGAAGACGAAGTCATAGGCCTTGGCGACCGGGGCGAGCGCCGTCTTGAGCCGCGTCTCCTTGCCGCGGAAGACGCCGAACTCCCCCTCCGCCCGGATCAGATCGACCGAGGCGGTGATCAGGTGCAGGCCGGGGACTGCGGTCTCCCGCACCGCCTGGTCCGCCGGCAGGCCGCCGAACAGCACGTCCGCAGACGACGGCGCGAGGTTCGACCGGTCCACCCCCAGCGAGAGCGACGCCGAGGCCTGGCTGTCGAGATCCACGAGGAGCACGCGCAACCCCTGGGCCGCCAAGGCGGCGGCGAGGTTGACGGCAGTGGTCGTTTTGCCGACCCCGCCTTTGCGACTGATCAACGCCGTAATCATTAGATGCAGGAGAATCTATAACATCCTGGGGGCTGGCAGGAGAGCACGGACGAACACGGACAAACACGGACGAACACGGACTGCTGTGCCGTGGCTTTCCTGTCCTTGTCTGTCCTTGCCTGTCCGTGTTCGTCCGTGTCTGCCTTTCACCCGCGCGGCCGGCCGGCCCGCATCATCACCGGCCAGCGGACCTGCCGCACCTCGGCGGGATCGCCCCAGGCGCGCTCGAAATCGTCCCACAGGATCTCCAGCGGATTCTGGCCGGTGGCCTGCTGATAGCGGGCGGTGGCCGACCAGGTGCGGAAGTAGTCCATCAGCCGCGGGAGATCCCAGCGCTCCTCGATCCAGAGCTGGGGCGTCTCCACCTCGTCGAAGGGGAAGGGGAGGGTGCGGTAGTTCTCGTCCACCCAGCGGCGCTCCGGCGGCCAGTAGGGGCCGACGAGATCCCGCGCCAGGCGGTCGATGAAGACGTCTACCTCGGGGTTGACCCGGGCCAGGTTGTACCCCCAGACGACCAGCGCGCCGCCGGGGACGAGCACGCGCTCGACCTCGGCGTAGAAGCGGTCGAAGTCGAACCAGTGGACGGCGGTGGCGACCGTCACCAGGTCGACCGTGCCGCTCGCGATCCCGGACTCCTCGGCCGGCGCCTGCCGGTACTCGATCCTGGGATGGGGGGGCGCGTGCTCGAGCTGCGCGGCGGAGGCGTCGGTCGCGATCACCCGCTCGAAGTGGGCGGCGAGGTCCACCGCCGCCTGGCCGTTGCCGGTGGCGCAGTCCCAGGCGAGGGAGCGCCCGGCGACCAGGGAGAGCGCGAAATCGAACAGCGCTGCCGGATAGCTGGGGCGGAAGGAGGCATAGACGGCCGCGTGGCCGGAGAAATGGTCCTTGAAGCTCATGGCGTCCCTTTCATTTCGAGATCCTGGACCCGGACGAGCGGGCCGCGGAAGCGGGTGGCGATGCGCAGGAGGAGCAGGATCGCCACCGCCAGCAGCCCCACCACGAACCCCCACCAGAGGCCGCGGGCGCCGAAGCCGGCGCGGAAGGCGAGGAGCCAGCCCACGGGAAGTGCGAGCGCCCAGTAGCCGATCAGCGCCATGACGGCGGGGAAGGTGGTGTCCGCCGCGCCGCGCAGCACGCCGGCGCTCACCACCTGGATGCCGTCGAACACCTGGAACACCGCGGCGATGGGGAGCAGGGCCGCCACCACGGCGATCACCGCCCGGTCCTGGGTATAGAGATGGCCGAGCGGCACCGCGAGGGTGGCGAACAGGGCGGCGAAGCAGGACATCGTGCCGGCTCCCAGGATCAGGGAGGCCGCCGCCGCCCGCCGCGCCCCGGCCATGTCGCCGCGGCCGATCGCGTTGCCCACCCGGGTGGCCGCGGCGCCGGAGATGCCGAGCGGCACCATGAACGACAGGCTCGCGAGGTTGATGGCGATCTGATGGCCGGCGAGGGCGGTGACGCCGATCTGCCCGATCAGCACCGCCCCCAACGCGAAGATCCCGACCTCGACGGTGTTGTGAATGCCGATCGGCACGCCGATCCTGAACATCAGCAGGTATCCGCGCCAAGCCACCGCCTCGGCGGTGAACCCATGCCAGTAAGGGGCGAGCCGGCGGCGGGCCGCGACCAGCAGGTAGAGGAACATCACCCAGCGGGCGAGCGAGGTGGAGAAGGCCGAGCCCCGCACCCCCAGCGCCGGCGCCCCCAGGTGGCCGAAGATGAGGATCCAGTTGAAGGCCAGGTTGCACAGGTTGCCGAGCACGATCGCCACCACCGCCGGCCGGACGTCGCTCATCGCCTGCAGCGTCTGGCGCAGGACGATGAACAGGAAGTAGGGCAGCTCCCCCCAGAGGATCCCCCGCACGTAGTCCGCCGCGTCCCGGCTCACCCCCACCGGCTGGCCGAGGGCGCGCAGCATCGGCTCGACGTCGAGCAGGGCGAGGACGAACGGCACCGTCAACGCCACCGCCAGGATCAGGCCGCGCTGGAGGTGGCCGCCGACGGCGACCGTGTCGCCGGCGCCATGGGCCTGCGAGACCAGGGGATCGAGCGCCGAGAGGATGCCGTAGCCCAGAATCAGGACGGTGATGGTGACCATGTGCCCCAGGCCGCCGGCGGCGAGCGCCTGGGCCGAGAGGTGGCCGAGCATCATCGTGTCCACGACGCCCATCAGCATGATGCCGAGCTGGGACGCCGCCACCGGCGCCGCCAGGCGGGCCGCGGCGGTGAGCTCGATGGGGAGGGCGGTGCGGTCCATGAGGGTGCCTAGGCTACTATAGGCAACACTCGCTAATTTTTCAGGAGGATGAATTTTGTCCAGGATCTCTCGTGCTCTCGTTTTGCTCTCCTGCGCCGCGGGACTCGCCGCGGCCGGTCCTCGCGGGCTCTCCGCCCAACTGGCGCCGCTCGGCCCGGAGGTCCAGCTCGCCACCGGCACTTCTCCCGAAAGGCCCGTCCTGGCTGTCCAGCCTGCCGGTTCCTACGTGATCGCCTGGGATGACCTGCCGTCCAAAGTCTTCGCTCAGTATGTCGCCGCCGGCGCCGAGCCCGGTGATGAAGTGCCGACCCTGCTCTGGACCGGCCCGAATCCGGAGGTGGACGCCGTCACCGCGACACCGCAGGGTTTCGACGTGCTCTGGCACTCGTTGAACGACCTCGGGGAGCCGGCGGCTTTTTATCGGCGCCACCTGGACTCGCGGGGCGTCCCCGCTCCGGGCCGGCCGGTTCGCCTGGGCAGGGGGGGCATCGACTGGGTCTGGAACATCGGCGGCAATGAATACCTGGCCGGCTGGATACTGCCCAACAAGCCTGGCATCGCGGCCCGGCGCATCAACTCCGCCGGCCGGCAGACGGGACCAGAGCTGCGCCTGAACAGGCGGGCCGTCGAAGCGCTGGACACCGTTGTCGTGCCCCTCGCCGGCGGCGGTTTCGTCGCCGTCTGGGTCGGGGATGTGGAGCTGGGGGAGGGCGAGGAGAACGACCTCAAGGTGCTGCGGGCGCGCGTGTTCTCGTCCGCGGGCCGGCCTCTGGGTCCCGACTTCGACATCAACACGATCCCTCCGGGCATCGGGGAGACGGTGCCCGCCCTGAGCTCTCAGTTCCAGGTGGCCGCCGCTCCCGGCGGTGGCTTCGCCGTCTCCTGGGAGCTCGGCCAGACGATCTACCTGCGTGTCTTCGACGCCACGGGCCATGCGCAGGCACCCGAAGTCCCGGCCGTCACGGCCGAGGGCGCCTATGCCCCGGAGTCGATGGCGTTCGACGACCAGGGGAACCTGCTGCTGCTCTGGAGCCGGTTTCTCGACGACTCCGATCTGCTGATCCAGCTCTTCGACCCGCACGGAGCGCCTCTGGGGGCGGCACGGGAGGTGAGGAGCGCGGCCAGCGGCGAATTCGATACGCCTCGCCAGGGCAGTGTGGCCTGGGCCGGGGACTCGTGGCTCGTCACCTGGTTGGCCGGCGCGACGGGCCAGGATGACCGGGCCATTTTCGTGCGCCGGTTCGCGGAGGAGTAGGAGGCTTTGCCGCCCCCCTCTCCGTTCACCGTTCCCCCCGGGCACGCCGGGATCACTCTCGCGGCCTGCGTCCGCGAGATGGTTCCCGGCACCTCCTGGAGCAAGGCCAAGGAGCTCTGCGCGGGGGGGCGCGTGCAGGTGGACAGCGTGCCCGCCACCGATCCGGCCCGGCGGATGAGCGCCGGCGAGCGGGTGGAGATCCGCATCGGCTCCCAACCCGATGCGGCGCTCAGCCATCTCGTCGTCCACCTCGACGCCGACGTCGTGGTGGTCCGCAAGCCGGCCGGCATTCTCACCGTCCCGTTCGAGCGCGACGACCGCGACACCCTCCTCTCCCACGTCCGCGTGGCGGTCCGCCGCATGGACGCGGCAAAGGGGAAGGAGCGGAGCGCCACCCTGCGCGCCGTGCAGCGGCTGGACAAGGAGACCTCGGGGCTGGTCGTCTTCGCCCGCAGCATCCCCGCCCAGCGCGACCTCCAGGCGCAGCTCGGCGAGCACAGCGTGCTCCGGCGCTATCTCGCGCTGGTCCACGGCGCCGCCGAGGACGCCGTCTACGAAACCCTGTTCGTGCCCAACCGGGGGGACGGCCTGCGCGGCTCCTGGGGCATCTTCCGCGCCCCCCGCGGCGAGTCGCCGCCCGAGGCGCGCGAGGCGATCACCCGCGTCAAGGTGGAGGAGCGGCTGCAGGGGGCCACCAAGGTCGGCTGCGAGCTGGAGACCGGGCGCCAGCACCAGATCCGCATCCACCTGGCCGAGGCCGGCCATCCGCTGGTCGGGGAGACCGTCTACATCCGCGACTACCGCGGCCCGCTCCTCCCCGCCCCCCGGCCGATGCTCCACGCCGCCGTGCTGGGCTTCGTCCACCCCCGCACCGGCAAGCGCGTCCGCTTCGAGGAGCCGCCGCCGGAGGATTTCGTGGCGGTGCTGGCACGGTTGCGGGGCAGAAAAATTATGCGGAGTTGAAACCAACTACCGCGGTCATCGTAGTAGGGGAGACCCGAAGGAGGGATATGTCGTCATGAAAGCTCTGCTCCAGGATCTCCGTTACGCCTGCCGTCTCCTGCTCCGCAGCCCGGGGTTCACCCTGCTGGCGGCACTCACGCTCGCCCTGGGGATCGGCGCCAACGCGGCCATTTTCAGCGTGGCGAACTCGGTGCTGCTCAAGCCGCTGCCGTACCGGGACTCCGGGCGGCTGATGATCGTTTACAGCCAGTTCCCCGGCCTGGGCTTCGACCGCTTCTGGGTCGACCCCATGGAGTTCACGGAGTACAAACGCTGGAACCGGAGCTTCCAGAGCCTGGGAGCCTGGAGCACCGGGGAGGTCAACGTCTCGGGGCGGGGGGAGCCTGTGCGGGCGGATGCCGCGCGCGTCTCGGCCGGGCTGTTCACCACGCTGGCCGTGGACGCCGAGCTCGGCCACTACTTCTCGGCGGCGGACGACCTGCCCAACACCGAGAAGGTGGCGGTGCTCTCCGACGGCCTCTGGCGGCGGGCGTTCGCGGGCGATCCGGCCATCGTCGGCCGGCGGATCAAAGTGGACGGCGACGACCGCACCGTGGTCGGGGTGATGCCGCCGGGCTTCACCATCGGCAACGAGCGGGTCGAGGTCTGGCTGCCGCTCGCTCTCGACCCCGCCAAGCCGGGCAACCGCGGCAGCCATTATCTCTATATGGTGGGGCGTCTGAAGCCGGACGTCTCGCTGGCGCAGGCGCGGGGGGAGATCGGCGACCTCATCGCCCGCTGGAACCGCGAATTCCCGGATACTCACACGCCGGACCCCAAGGAGCACCAACTGATCGTCAAGCCGCTGCTCGACGACCTGGTGGGGGAGATCCGGCCGAAGATCCGGCTGCTGATGGGCGCCGTCGGGCTGGTGCTGCTGATCGCCTGCGTCAACGTGGCCAACCTGCTGCTGGCGCGGGCCGAGGCGCGGCAGAAGGAGGTGGCCGTCCGCACCGCGCTCGGCGCCCCGCGGGGGCGGCTGATCCGCCAGTTCCTCACCGAGAGCGTGGTGCTCGCCCTGCTCGGCGGCGTGTTCGGGCTGCTCCTCGCCTACCTTGGGGTCAAGGCGATCGTGGCGGCCAACCTGGAGAGCATCCCGCGGGCGGACGAGATCGGGCTCGACGGCCGCAGCGTCCTCTTCACGCTCGGGATCTCGCTGCTGACCGGCCTCCTCTTCGGGCTGGCGCCGGCCCTCCACTCGCGGGCGGGCTCCTTCTTCGCCTCGCTCAAGGAAGGGGGGCAGCGGACGACCGCCGGCTCCGGACGGCAGTGGCTCCGGCGGGTGCTGGTGGTCGCCGAGGTCGCCTTCGCCGCCATGCTGGTGATCGGCGGCGGGCTGCTGATCCGCAGCTTCTGGCTGCTCCAGAAAGTCGATCCCGGCTTCGATCCCAAGGGGCTCCTCGCGCTCCAGGTCTCGCTGCCGCAGACGGTCTATGCGAAGCCCGAGCAGGTGACCGGCTTCTACCAGCGGCTCCTCGACCGCCTCGCGCACCTGCCGGGCGTCACCGGCGTCGCCGCCATGTCGGGCCTGCCGCCGAACCGGCCGGTCAACGCCAACGACATGGACTTCGCGAGCTTTCCGCGGCAGGAGGGGCCGAACAGCGGGCCAAATACCGGGCCGCCGCAGAACGTCGACTACTGGCAGTTCGTCAACCGCGACTACTTCCAGGCCATGGGTATCCGGCGGGTCGAAGGGCGCTTCTTCGCGCCCACTGACGCCAAGGGCTCGCCCGGGGTGGTGGTGATCAACCAGACGATGGCGAAGCTCTTCTGGCCGAACCGCAGCCCGCTCGGCGAGCGCATCAAGTCGCCGGGGGACACCGACCCCTGGATGACGATCGTGGGCGTCGCCGCGGACGTCAAGCAGGGGGGGCTCGACCACAAGACCGGCACGGAGGTCTACTTTCTGCACGACCAGGCGCAGGAGAGCGTCGGCGGCGTGCCGCGGACGATGTACCTCGCGCTACGCACCGCGCGGGACCCGATGAGCCTCGCCGGCGCCGCGCGGACCGAGATCCGGCGCCTCGACCCGACGCTGCCGGTGGCCAACGTGCAGACGATGACGAAGGCGGTCTACGAGTCGGTGGGGCAGCCGCGCTTCATCGCCTTCCTGGTGCTGATTTTCGCCATCGTGGCGCTGACCCTCGCCGCGGTCGGCATCTACGGCGTGCTGGCCTACATGGTGGAGCTGCGGACCCGGGAGATCGGCGTCCGCATGGCTCTCGGCGCGCAGGCGGCCCAGGTGCTTCAGATGATCCTCTCCCAGGGAGCTTGGCTGGTGGGCTCGGGCCTCCTCCTCGGCGTCCTGGGCGCCCTGGCGCTCCGCCGCGCCCTGGCAAGCGTCCTCTTCGGCGTGGCCCCCAACGATCCAGGGATCTTCGCGGGCGTGCTGGTGGTGCTCGCCCTGGTGGGCTTCACGGCCTGCTATCTCCCGGCGCATAGGGCGACCAGGGTAGACCCGCTGGTGGCATTGCGGCGGGATTAGGGGGGGCAGCCTCCCAGGGCTCCCCGACACCAGCCCCGAAGGGGCGAAGGCATGTAGCCTGGGGCGTCAGCCCCAGGTCCCCGGTCCCACGCCCATCCAGAGCCCGAAGGGGCGACGGCAGCCGGCTGCGGAGTGAACTGCCGTCGCCCCTTCGGGGCTCTGGATAGGGTGGGACAACCAGACCTGGGGCTTGCGCCCACCCTCTTACACACATCTCGCCCATCTCGCCGATCCACGATTCTGCAGAATCCACGGGGCTCCGAAGGAGCCCAGGCATGTAGCCTGGGGGCGTAAGCCCCAGGAAATGGAGCCTCCCCACCCCCGAAAGCCCCGTAGGGCGACGGCAGGTCACCGTTTCGCTGCAGGCTGCCGTCGCCTCTACGGGGCTCATGAGGTCTTGGAAACCTTGCCCACCAAAGGGCTTACGCCCCAGGCTACATGCCTTTGCTCCTTACGGGGCAAACTCCGAGACTGTGCAAGATGTGTGTAAGAGGTTGGGCTTGCGCCCCAGGCTACATGCATGGGCTCCTTCGGAGCCCTTAATCGTGCAAGTCGGAATCCGACGCTGGTTCCGATAGAATCCGTCCATGGAAGGCAAAAAGCTCCTTCATTCCATTACGTTGAAGAACCTCCTCTCCTATGGGAGTGAGGGGGTAACGCTCGACCTAGAGCCTCTGAATGTTCTGATTGGCCCGAACGCTTCGGGAAAATCGAATCTTATCGAGGCCATCAGCCTGCTCGCAGCTACTCCGCGCGATTTGCTCAAGCCTCTTCGGGAAGGTGGGGGAACTGCCGAGTGGATTTGGAAAGGGGCGGGCACCGAAGAGACGGCGTCGCTCGGTGTGCTCGTTGAATATAATGATAAGCTGATGCACCATCATTTATCGTTTACGGTTGCCAACTCGAGATTCGTCTTGGTCGATGAATTTGTGAGGTTCCTACGCTGGAAGAACCCTGGTAGAAGACAAGCTTCCCTCTCGGAGAGCATGGTTTACGACTACAATCAAGGTGCACCCCAGATCAAGACCAGGTCTGTATCTAACGATCGCAATGTTCCCGGTATAGCGTTCACTGCAAACATGGAAGTGGTGGATGCAGAACAGTCCATTCTTTCCCAGGTCAAGGGAGCTGATGTTTATCCAGAGCTGACGTTTCTGGGAAATGTTTTGAGGCACGTGGCATTTTTTAGGAACTGGGGGCAGGGCCGGTTTATTGCTCCTCGTGTTCCTCAGAAAGTAGATTTGCCTGAGGATTTTCTGCTGGAGGATACCAGTAACCTGGGTCTTGTGCTGAATGACCTGCAACACAGGCCTGCCGTGTGGCGTTTGGTCATGGATAAGCTTAGGTTATTCTATGAAGATTTGGAAGATGTTACGACGAGAATCCATGGTGGTACTGTTCAGATCTTTTTCCGAGAACGCAATCTGGTTAATCCGGTTTCTTCGACACGTCTTTCGGATGGCACCCTTCACTATCTCTGTCTTCTGGCTATTTTGTGCCACCCAGATCCTCCTCCTCTGATTTGCATTGAAGAACCTGAGTTGGGCTTGCATCCCGATATCATTTCCCAAGTTGCCGAGCTCCTCCTCGACGCATCCAAGCGTACGCAACTCATAGTCACTACGCATTCAGAAACCCTGGTCTCCGCTCTCTCAGATGTACCTGAGGCGGTCGTTGTCTGTGAGCGGGACGACCAAGGCACAAAGCTCCGTCGCCTCGATCCTGACAACCTCAAAGAATGGTTGGATCGTTATCGGTTGGGCGAGCTGTGGGCCAAGGGTGAGATCGGTGGCAATCGATGGTGACCGAGATCCGGATCTATGTCGAAGGAGGAGGCAACGATAAATTTACCTGGCGGAAGATTCGAGAGGGATTTGGCCAGTTCCTTGATCCGTTGCGCCAACTTGCCCGATCCCGCCGTGTCGGATGGAGCATCATTCCCTGCGGCCCGGGGAGTGAAACCCTTAAAGAGTTCATGATCGGCTCGCGTCGGAATCCGGATGCCTTCAACATCCTGCTGGTGGACTCAGAGAGTCAGGTGGTCCTTCCCCGTCGGGAGCATCTGCGCCAGCAGGCTGGCTGGGATGTGTCCCTTCTGAGTGAAGACCAGTGTCACTTCATGGCTCAGACAGTCGAAGCCTGGATCATCGCCGATCCTGATTCCCTCGCCGGGTATTACGGGCAGCACTTCCGCCGAAGCGTGATTCCCGGACATAGCGACATCGAGGCTGTCTCCAAGGAGCAACTCCTTAGCACGTTGAAGCGTGCGACCGAGAAGACGCAAAAGGGTCCGTATACGAAGATCCGGCACTGCGCCGACCTGCTCGGCCGCCTGAACCGGGACCGTGTCCGCCAGCGCGCGGCCCACTGCGACCTGCTGTTCCGGACCCTGGAAGCCCGACTCGGCGGCTGAGGCCCAACGGGCGGCTCTTCCCTCCCCATTGACAGTCCCCCCGCCCGCCCAGCATCATCCCGACAACTTTCCGGAGATCGCCATGTCCAAGGAATCCGTCGCCATGACCCTGGCCCGGTGGGAGCAGCTCCTGGCCGCCTGGGAGGCCAACTCGGAGGATCTCGGCCTCATCGAGGAGTATCGGGCGGAGCTCCAGGAGCTCGTTCAGAGGGTCAGGGAGCTCAGCAGCGAGCAGGATGCCCTCAATGCCAGAAAGCAGCAGGTAACCCGGGAGCTGGATACCGCCAAGGAGCGGGGCCGGGATCTCGCGCTGCACGTGCGGATGGGAATCCATACCCGTTACGGGAGGAAGAACCCGAAGCTGATCGAGTTCGGGCTGCGGCCCCGCAAGGGGAAGAGCGCCGTCCCTGAGGGGGAGCCGCCCCCGGAATGAGCAGCGTCTCCCCACCGAGGGAACGGTCCGGTTCTCACTGGGCAGTCGCCGCCCACTGAGAATTGACGTTCGATTCTCACCAAGCAGCCACTGCCCGGTGAGAAATTACCGCTGGTCTTCACTGGGCAGCGGCTGCCCACCGAGAATATGCGCCCATTGTCACTGGGCAGCGATCGCCCAGTGAGGCCCGGCTCTCGATCTCACTGGGCAGCCACTGCCCAGTGAGATCGCCACAGTCCCCTCTTAAAAACAGCGATCTCCCCCAATGACGGACCTCGTCCCTTTCAGGAGACGATCCCCAGGACTCTCCCCGGCGGCAGGCCCCCGGCACCTGATTTGCTAAATCGGAATGCGAAGCACTCACAAGGGGGTGGGATGAACCCAAAGATGTGGCGGATGATCGGGTTGCTGGGGCTGGTGGCGCTTGCGCTCGGGGCGCAGGAGCCGCCTCCGGCTCCTGCCGCGAGCTCGTTCGGTGCCTCGGTGGATGTGCGGGTGGTCAACGTCGAGGCGGTGATCACGAATTCCCGGGGGGAGAGGGTGCGGGGGCTCTCCGCCGGTGACCTGAAGCTGGAGGTGGACGGCCAGGAGGTGCCGATCGAGTATTTCGCCGAGATCGCGGAGGGCCAGCCCGTGTCCGCAGCGTCCGCGCCGGCATCCGCGCCGGCCTCCGCGCCGTCTGAAAAGGTGGCGCCGCCCCCCTCTCCGGCGCCGCAGGGCCGGAGCTTCCTGGTCTTCATCGACGAGGCCTTCGCGGTGGCCAAGCAGCGCGACACCGTGCTGCAGGCGCTCGAAAGGGACCTGAAGCTGCTCGGCCCGGAGGACCGCATGGCCATCGTGGCGTTCGGCGGGGTGAAGATCGGCGGCAGCCGGCTCGACGTTCTGAGCGGCTGGACCGGCGACACCCAGGCTCTCGCGGCGGCCTTGCGGGCGGCGCGCAAGCGCCCGGCCTCGGGCAATGACGTCATGGCGACGCGGCGGCGCCTGGAGAACGACCAGGAGCTCGTGCGCGAGGCGCTTGCGGCCAACAGTGTCACCGGTACGGATACGGATCCCTATGAGAACGACTACGCGGGGGTACGGGGGTTGGATTCCGTGGTGCCGGACACGGACGGCGGGGACGGGCGCCTCTCGTCGTGGCTGTACAAGCTTTCGCGGGCCGCGGTGACCGCGATGAGCGGCATGGCGCCGCCCTCCGGCCGCCGGACCCTGCTCCTCCTCTCCGGCGGCTGGCCCGTGCCGAGCTTCCACATCCCGCTGGCGGTCGCGGCCAACCGGCTCGGCTACACGGTCTATCCCGTGGACGTGCAGGGGGTCGATATATTGACCGCCGTCAACGACGCCAGCCTCCCGTACCCGGCCAGCGGCTTGAGCGACGGCTTCATCAGCTCGGGTTGGGAGAGCAGAACGCAGGCCGGCATGGAGTTCCTGGCCCGGGTCACCGGCGGACGGGCGATCCTCAACTCGGCGCGACTCTCGGCCCTGAGCCGGGTGGTAGAGGACACGAGCTCCTATTACTGGCTCGGCTTCACGCCGCAGTGGAAGGGGGACGACCGCCATTATCGCATCGAGATCAAGGCGGGCAAGGGCCTCGAGGTCCGGTCACGCAAGGGCTTCTCGGATTTCTCGCGCGCCACCGAGTCGTCGCTGGCGACGCAGAGCATCCTGCTGCTCGGGGGCGCTGCGAAGGACAAGCGCCTGATCATCGAGGCCGGGCAGCCGAAGACGAAGGGCCGGGAGCTCGAGCTGCCGGTGACGATCGTCATTCCGGTCGCGGACCTCACGCCCATCGAGCAATGGGGGGGCTGGAGGGTCGAGGCGATCCTGGGGACAGCGGTGATGGACGGCAACGGCTCCTTCTCGGATCTCACCGAGACCTCCCTGCGCGTTACGCTGCCGAAGCAGCCGGGCCCCGGAGATCGCGCCCGCCACCGGATGACCCTGAAGCTCCGGCGCACCAAGCAGCGGCTGGTTTTCACCATGCGCGACCCCCTGGGAGGGGCGACCCTGTGGGGGGAGACGGAGGTCAACCCTTGAGGGCTCCGAGCCCGGAGAAAGAAATGGCCGCTTCCGATTGTTCTGAAGATCCAGAACCCCGCGGGGGGGCCTCCCGGCCCGCCCCACGTTTTTATACTTGGAGATATTCCATGCAAAGGCCTCATTCCGGCTGGTTGACGCTGCCGGCCCTGTTCCTCGCGTCTCTCTTTCCTGCCGCGGCCCAGCAGCCTTCTCAGCCCCAGCCCCCGCAGAGCGTCTTCGGCGAGCAGATCGAGGTGCGGGTGGTCAACGTCGAGGCGGTGGTCACCGACCGGCAGGGGAACCGGGTGACCGGTCTGAAGCCCGGCGACTTCCGCCTCGAGGTCGACGGCAAGGCCGTGCCGGTTGAATACTTCAACGAGGTCCGCGGCGGCCAGGCGATCGCGCCCGGCGAGGAGGACAGGAATTCGCCGGTCAAGGGCCTGCCGAGCCTGGCGCCGGGCAGCCCGGTCGGCACCAGCTATCTGGTGTTCATCGACAACTTCTTCTCGCTCGCTCCCCGCCGGGACGAGGTGCTGCGCTCGATCAAGAGCCAGCTCTCGCGCCTGGGTCCCGAGGATCGCATGGCGATCGTGCAGTACAACGGCGGGCAGGTCGAGATGCTGACGAGCTGGTCGAGCTCCGAGCGGCAGCTCGGGGCCGCCATCGAGAAGGCGATCGGCGAGCGGGCCTACGGGATTACGCGGCTCGCCGAGCTGCGCACCTTCCAGAGCTCGCGCCGCCTCACCGACAACGTGGGCTTCGATGCTACGTCTCAGCGCCGGTCGTTCGCTCAGCGCGTCGACATCCAGGAGCTCGAGTTCGCTCAGGGCCTGGCTTCGCAGACCGAGCGCGCGGTCACCGCGGCGGCGAGCACGCTGCGCGGTTTCGCCTCCCCCCCGGGGCGCAAGGTGATGCTGCTGCTCTCGGGCGGCTGGCCGTTCTCGGTTCTCGATTATGTGATCAACAACCCGAACCGGCCCGTCCTCGAGCGCGAGGTGCCGCCCGGCGAGAAAATCCTGCAGCCGCTGGTGGATACCGCCAACCGTCTGGGCTACACCATCTATCCGGTGGATGTGCCGGGGGTCGAGAGCTCCTCCGCGGCGGACGCCGCGTTGGCGGCGCCGTTGCAGACCGGGCTCAATGTGCGCGAGCAGGACCACGAGGCGAGCCTTTTGTATACGGCCGAGCAGACGGGCGGCCGGGCGCTGCTCAACGGGCTGAACAACCAGGTGCTGCAGACCGCCGAGAGCGACACCCGCTCCTACTACTGGCTCGGGTTCACCCCGAGCTGGCAGGGGAACGACAAGCGCCACAAGGTTTCGCTGGCGGTGTTGACGAAGGGGCTCAAGGTCCGCACGCGCACCGGCTTCCTCGACCTGTCGCGCAAGGCCGAGAACTCGCTGGTGGTCGAGAGCGCGATGCTCTTCGGCAACTCGCCCGACGTGGTGCCGATGGCGATCAAGCTCGGCGCGCCGGTCGCCTCCGGCCGACGGGAGATGGAGGTGCCGGTCTCGCTGGCGATCCCGGTGGACGCGATCACCTTCGTGCCGTTGAACGGCAAGCACACGGCCGAGCTGGAGCTGCGGGTCTCCGCCGTGGACAGCGGGGGGAACCGGGCGCCGGTGCCGGTGATCCCGGTGACGCTCACCGGGGAGGAGGCGCCCAAGGCCGGGGCGTACGTCCGGTACGACACGCGACTCAAGCTGAAGAAGCTGCCGCACCACCTGACGATCGCGATCTTCGATCCGCTGAGTGGCAAGATCGTCACCGCCCAGGCGGACGTCGTGCCGCCGCAGAAGTAGGAGGGACTGCCTCTCGTGGCCCCTCCCGTATAATGGCCGGCGGACGAGGTCCAGAAAGAAGAGGTCTATGAAGTCTCAACGTCTTTTCATCACGTGCTGGCTGTTCCTGGCCCTGGGTCTGGCGAGCCTGGCGAACGCGCAGGCGAAGAAGCCGGCCGCCGCCAAGGCGGAAGATCCGGGAGCATTCGTCGATACGGTCAATGTCGGCGTCGTCAACATCGACGCCTACGTCACCGATAAGAAGGGCAACCCCGTCACCGGTCTGACGAAGGATGACTTCCAGCTCTTCGAGAACGGCTCGAAGGTGGAGATCTCCAACTTCTACGCCGTGAACTCCGGCAAGGCGGTGGCGCAGCCGTCCGATCTGGCGGAGGCGGTGCCCACGGCGGCGCCGGTGCCGGGGGCGGCTCCCGCTCCGCCGGCGGACCTCGACCCGGTGCGGACGCCGGAGGAGCAGCGGCTGCGCCTGATCGTCTACATCGACAACTACAACCTGCGGCCGTTCAACCGCAACCGCGTCATGCGCGAGCTGCGGGCCTTCATCGGCACCAAGCTCGGGAAGGAAGACCAGCTCATGCTGGTCACCTATGACCGCGAGCTGCACATCCGCCGCACGTTCACCAGCGATCCCAGCCTGATCGCCGCGGCCATGCTCGAGCTCGAGAAGATCTCGGCCCAGGGGGTCCACGCCGACTCCGACCGGCGCGACGTGTTGAGGCAGATCGCGGATTCGAGGAGCGTCGGCGAGGCGGAAAGCGCCGCCTACACCTACGCCCAGTCCACCTACAACGACCTGTCGTTCTCGATCGACTCGATCAAGAAGATGATCGACGCCCTGGCCGGCATGCCGGGGCGCAAGGCGGTGGTCTACGTCAGCGACGGTCTGCAGATGATCGCCGGCCAGGATGTCTTCTATGCCGTGCAGAACAAGTATGGCGAGCAGAGCTCGAGCATGACGTCGACGCTGGAGTTCAACGTCGCCCGCCGGCTCGACGAGCTGACCGCGCAGGCCAACGCCAACCGGATCACCTTCTACACGATTGACGCCGCGGGGCTGCGGTCCTACGACTCCAACTCGGCCGAGAACCAGTCCGCCGCCAGCGCCCCCGGCCTCTCGCAGCTCATCGACTCGGTGCGGATCTCGAACCTGCAGAGCACGCTCCAGACCCTGGCAGAGAAGACGGGGGGCGTCGCCATCCTCAACACCAACACGATCACGCCTCGTCTCGAGAGAATCGCGCGCGACTTCAACACCTATTATTCGCTCGGCTATACGCCGCCCCACTTCGGCGACGGCCGGTATTACAAGCTCGACGTCAAGTTGAAGAACCGCAAGGACCTCCAGGTGCGCCACCGCGAGGGGTACCGCGACAAGAGCACCGAGGCGCGGATGAGCGACGGCACGCTGGCCGCCCTCAACTTCCCGTTCGAGGAGAATCCGCTCGACGTTACCCTGGAATTCGGCCAGCCGCGGCGGCGGGAGGACGGCTTCTACCTGGTGCCGGTGCTGGTGCGGATCCCGATCGGCAAGCTGGTGCTGGTCCCTCACGAGCAGACTGAGGACGCGAGGGTGCGCCTGTTCATCGCCGCGCTCGACTCGGCGGGCGGCTCCTCGGACATCCAGCAGGCGCCGGTGCCGATCAGCATCCCGAAAGCCGAGGTGGCGACGGCGCAGAACAAGAAGTTCGTCTATTCCGTGACCCTGCTGATGCGCGCGGGCGAGCAGCGGGTGTCGATCGGCGTGCGGGACGACATCGGCGCTCTGGCCTCTTTCATCAGCCGCAGCCTGAAGGTCGGCGGTTCCTAACGCAGGTTCGTAAGGTATTTCGTCAAGAAACAGGGGGGGCGGGATGCAACCATGGATCGATCTGTTTCGCTCGCTGGGCGATTCCTTGCTGGAGGTCTGGCGGGCCGAGCTCGCCACTCTGCAGGACGATCTCACGCGGTCGGGGCGCAATCTCGGGGTGGCGCTGGGGATCTTCGGCGCCGCCGCCGTGCTGCTGTTCTGGATCGTCGGCCTGTTGCTCTTCGTCCTGGTCTCGCTCCTCCACGTCTGGATGCCGTGGTGGGCGGCGTCGCTGATCGTGCTGGCGCTGTTCGTCATCACCGCGGCGATCCTGGCGCGGTTCGGCCTCAAATACATGCGCCGGGTGGAGAACCCGCTCGAGACCGTGCGGCGGCGGGCGGACAGCCACTTCGACTGGTGGCAGCACGGCCTGCTCGCCCGTCCGAAGACGCTGGACGTCGAGCCGGCCGTGGCCGTTGACGGCGATGCCCTGGGGAGGGAGCTGCCATGAGTGACCGTCTGGAAGAGGCGCGGCGCGTGGCCGAGCAGCGCCTGGAGGAGAGCCGCCGTCAGGCCGAGCTGCGGCTCGCCGAGGTGCGGACCGCGGTGAAGACCGAGGTGGGGATCCTGCCCAGGAAGAAGTACCTGCTGATGGCCCTGGCGGCGGGAGCGGCGGGATTCGCGGTCGCCCTCAAGGGGGGCCGGCGCCGCAGGCAGAAGAAGCTCAGGAAGTAAGGCACTGGGCGGCCTCTCGCGAGGCCGCCTCGCCGTACCCTCAGGCTCAGCCCGCGACCGGCCGCTTGAAGACCATGGCGATGTTGTCCGTCGCACCGGTCTTGAAGTTGACGGACGTGATGGAAACGAGCTCCCACCCCTCTTCCCCCAGCAGGTTCAACTGGGGCGCGGCATTCGGATCGAGGCGATAGTTCTCGCTGCGAATGTTGATGATCTTGTACTCCCATTTGCTCATTTCCACACACTCCTTCCAAAGTTCGATGGGCACAAGGCGAGCTATTGTATCCCGGCCAGATGGATTTTTGTCACCCGCCGTCACCGGCCGGGAGCCCATCGAACGACCGTTCAAGATCCATTCCAGCGCACGTCAACGGTCGCGCCCCGGGCCACGTTCCAGCGCCGGGCCAGATCCTCGCCGTTCATCGACAGCTCGAGGGTGCCGAGGGACCCGGGGAGCATCGCCGCCTCGTCCCGCGGGATCTCGGCGTAATGGGTGACCCGCCGCCCCGTGGCATGACCCCCGACCTCGGCGCGGCAGGGGCCGGGGGAAGCCAGCCGGCCGGGATGTCGGTGATCAGGTTGCCGTAGCGGTCGACGTGGATCACCCGGCCGGTGAGCTGGGCCGCATGCCGCTGGGGAGGGGGGGCGGGCAGCCGCACGGGATCGCCCACCTCGGGGCCGAGCTCCTCGAATCGCTCACCCCTCAGCAGAAAGGCCGCGGCCGGCGCGAAGCGGTCCCGCCCATGGAAGGTCTGTCCGGGGCTGGGCAGGAACAGATCCGCCCTCTCGATCGCGCGGACCGCGGCCGTATCGCTGAAGAAAGGCGTCAGCAGGCCGTTGTCCGGCGCCACGAAGAAAGCCGCGGCGGTGCGGACCGCGAGCATGCGCCGGCCGCTCCCCACCCCCGGATCCACGACCGCCAGATGGACCGTTCCGTCCGGAAATGAGGACGCCGCCGCCGCAAGCAGGAAAGCGGCCGTCTCGACGTCCCCCGGCAGCACCTCGTGCGATACGTCCACCAGGGTGGTGCCGGGGGCCAGGCGGAGGAGGGTGCCTTTGACGGCGGCGACGTAGTAGTCGGCGGTTCCGAAGTCGGTGAGGAGGGCGAGGATGGGCATGTTCATGGTGTTCGTTGGAGCTTGCGGCGATCACCCCCACCCCGAATCCTCACCCCCGGCCCCTCTCCCACCGCCCTCCCGCCGTCCGGGAGAGGGGGGACTTTACTGAGAAGGCGTGGCTCGTAGGGTGCGCTGTGCGCACCAGAAACGATGATGGTGCGCACAGCGCACCCTACAAGCGAGGTCTTTCCCGTCAAGCCCCCCTCTCCCGGCCGGGGGGGAGTGCGGTGGGAGAGGGCCGGGGGTGAGGATTCGGGGTGGGGGGCCGCTCTGGCTTTCCGATACTGTCATTGCTTTCCGATACAATCCCGCCCCGTGTCCGCCCCCCGCCATTCCCGCCGCCTCCTTCTGTTCACCAAGCCGGCCCGGGAAGGCCGGGTGAAGACCCGGCTGATCGGCGATCTTACCGCCGCGCAAGCGGCGGCGCTGCATGCGGCGTTCCTGGAGGACCTGCTCGACCGGCTGCGCGCGGGGGAGTTCGAGCTGCGGATCGCCTGGGCGCTGGAGCCGGGTGAGGCCATGCCGCAAATACTGGAGGGGCCGTGGCTCGGATTGCGCCAGGAGGGGAGCGATCTCGGAGGGCGGCTGTACCGGGCGCTCCACGACGCGGCGGCCGGGGCCGGCGCGGTGGCGGCGCTGGGGAGCGATCACCCCACGCTCCCCCTGGAGATGGTGCACCGCGCCTTCGAGACGATCGAGTCCGGCGCCGACGTGGTGCTGGGCCCCGCCGAGGACGGCGGCTACTACCTGATCGCCCTGCGCGCCGGGGCGGTGACGCCGCGGCTGTTCGCGGAGATCGCCTGGAGCACCGATCAGGTCCTCGCCGCGACGCTCGCCCGCTGCCGCGAGCTGGGGCTCGCCGTCGAGCTGCTGCCCGCGGCGTCGGACGTCGACACCCCCGAGGACCTGCGCCGGCTGGCCGCGCGCATGGCGGAAGATGATTTAGGCTGCCCCCGCACCCGAGCCCTCCTGGGCTCCCTGGGCTTCCTCCAATCGCGAATCCAAAATCCAAAATCCAAAATGGAAGAGGGTGTGGCATGAGAATCCTGACCGCCGAAGCGATGCGCGAGGTCGACCGCGCCGCCATCGAGGAGCTGGGAATCCCCAGCATGGTGTTGATGGAGAACGCCGCGATCGGCGTCGTCGAGGCGATCGCCGAGGCTTATGGCGACGCCGAGTCGGCGGCGATCTTCTGCGGCCCGGGCAACAACGGCGGCGACGGCCTGGCGGTCGCCCGCCATCTCTCGGTGCGCGGCTGGGAGGTGCGGATCTTCCTGGTCACCAACAGCCACGAGCTCTCGGCCGACGCGGCCGCTCAGCTCGAGATCTGCCGCAAGATCGAGCTGCCGATCCTCGAGATCGCCACGGAGAAGGAATTGCGTGTCGCCATAGGGGCGGCGGCCGATTGCGACGTCGTGGTCGACGCCCTGTTCGGCACCGGTCTCGCCCGGCCGCTCGAGGGGCTGTTCGCCCGCGTGGTCGGCTGCATCAACGGGCTGCCCGTCCCCTGTGTCGCGGTCGACCTGCCGAGCGGCCTCGCGGGGAGCGAGCCGCGGCCGATCGGTCTGCACGTGAAGGCGGACCTGACGGTCACCTTCGCGGCGCCCAAGGTGGCCCACGTCTTCCCGCCATCGGCGGACGCGGTGGGCGAGATGGTGGTGACCGACCTCGGCATCCCGGCGCGGCTGGTCGACGACGTCGAGGAGGAGGCCGGGGATCTCCACCTGCTGATGGGCGAGGAGCTGGCGGACCTGCTGCCGGCGCGCGACGCCAGCGCCCACAAAGGGGATTTCGGGCACGCCCTGATCGTCGCCGGCTCGCCCGGCAAGGCCGGCGCCTGCATCCTCGCCGCCCGCGCCGCCGTGCGCGCCGGGGCGGGGCTGGTGACGGCGGCGGTGCCGGAGCCGATCCTGCAGACGGTCGAGCTGGGCTCGATCGAATCGATGACGCTCCCCCTGCCCGCCGGGGCCTCCGGCCATCTCGCCGAGCGCGCCGCCGATGTCGTGCTGGAGGCGGCGGAGGGCAAGGCGGTGCTGGCGCTGGGGCCCGGGCTGGGGACGGAGCCGTTCACGGTGGCGGCGATCCGCCGCATCGCGCTGGAGTGCCCGCTGCCGCTGGTGCTCGACGCCGACGGGCTCAATGCCTTCGAGGGGAAGGCCGGCGACCTCGCCGCCCGCCGGGCGGAGACGATCCTGACCCCGCACCCGGGGGAGCTCGGCCGCCTGCTGGGGATCTCGACCGCCCAGATCCAGGAGGACCGCATCGCGGCGGCGCGCGGCGCGGCCGAGGAGACGGGCGCGATCGTGGTCCTCAAGGGGCACATGACGCTGATCGCCTCCGGCACGGCGGTGTTCGTCAACCCGACGGGGAACCCCGGCATGGCGACCGGCGGCACCGGCGACGTGCTGACCGGCCTGATCGCCGGCTTCCTCGCCCAGGGGCTCGACGCGCTCGACGCCGCCGTGCTCGCCGTCTATCTGCACGGTCTGGCGGGGGACCTCGCCGCCGCCCGGCTGGGGGAGATCTCGCTGGCCGCCGGCGACCTGATCGAGATCCTCCCCGCCGCTCTCGCCGCCCTCCGGGGGGAGGGTGAGGACGACGACCACGATCACGAGCACGGCCTGGAAGGCGCGGAGCGCGGTCACGGCAAGCACCCTCACCGCCGATGAATCGTTGGATAACCCACAGCGAGGAGGAGACCCGGGCCCTCGGCCGCGAGCTGGGCCGGGAGCTGGCGCCGGACGGCGTCCTCCTCCTCTCGGGCGACCTGGGGGCGGGCAAGACCGTGTTGGCGCGGGGGATCGGCGAGGCATTGGGGATCACGCCCCGCGAGGTGCAGTCGCCCACCTTCACGCTGATCCGCGAGCACCAGGGGAGCAGCGGGCGGCTGGTCCACGTCGACTTGTACCGCCTGGCGCCGGAGGAGACGGCGGCGCTCGGCCTGGAGGAGCTGCTGGCCGGGCCCGGGGTCAAGGTCGTCGAATGGGCCGAGAGGCTGCCGTTCGCGGTGCCGGGAGCGCGCGCCCTGCGGCTCGCCCGGCTCGCCGAAGGGGAAGGACGCGAGATCGTTGAAACCGAAGACAACCAGACATTTCAGATAGGAGGGATCGCATGAGCAAGATCAAGAAGGTGGGCGTCCTGGGCTCGGGCCTGATGGGCTCGGGGATCGCCGAGGTGGCGGCCCGCTCGGGCTATGAGACGGTGGTGCGCGAGGTCAGCAGCGAGCTGGTCGACAAGGGGCTCGACAAGATCCGCGGCTCGCTCAACAAGGCGGTCGAGAGGGGGAAGCTGGAGGCGTCGGCCCGCGACGAGGCGGTCGGCCGCCTCTCCGGCACGGTGGACCTGGGAGCGTTCGCCGACTGCGACATCGTCGTCGAGGCGATCGTCGAGAACCTGGAGGAGAAGCGGAAGACCTTCGGCGCCCTCGACGAGGCGGTGAAGAGGGACGCCATCTTCGCCAGCAACACCTCCTCGCTGACCATCACCCAGATGGCGATGTTCACGAAGCGGCCGGACCAGTTCGTGGGGCTGCACTTCTTCAATCCGGTGCCGGTGATGAAGCTGGTCGAGGTGGTGCGCACGCTGCTCACCTCGGACGCGAGCTTCGACCGCGCCTTCGAGTTCGCCCGCTCGCTCGGCAAGGAGCCGGTGGCCGCCCGCGACAACTCGGGGTTCATCGTCAACCGCCTGCTCGTCCCCTATCTGCTGGACGCCATCCGCGCCCTGGAGGAGGGGGTGGGGAGTGTCGAGGACATCGACAAGGGGATGCAGCTCGGCTGCGGCTACCCCATGGGGCCGTTCACCCTGCTCGACTTCGTGGGGCTGGACACCACGTACTACATCGCCGGCATCATGTTCGACGAGTACAAGGAGAAGCGCTTCGCCGCGCCGCCGCTGCTCAAGCAGATGGTGACCGCCGGCCGGCTGGGGAAGAAGAGCGGCCGCGGATTCTACGATTACAGCAAGAAGTAGGGTGGGATTAGGCAAGCCCCGGTCTCTGTTACACTTGGTGCCTTTCCGGACGGACCCGGCCCGTGGGGGCCGCCGTCCGGGATATCACCTTAGGCGAACTGGAGGGGCCGCTCACCATGCTCGCGCTCGCCGCGTCGGTTCCTCCGCGACCATTGGATTCTTCGAGAAAACAGGCACGATGACTCAAGTCACTCTCGCCGAGGAGGGTCTAGACACCCTGTTCGGCACGCAGGACGAGAACCTGCGGCGGATCGAGCGGACCTTCGGGGTTGCCCTGACGGCCCGCGGCAACGAGCTGCACATCAACGGCGACCCCGGGCCGGTGCAGGTCGTGGAGCGGCTGCTCGCCGAGCTCTCCGCCGTCACCGAACGGGGGTACCGTTTCAAGCCCGGCGACGTGCAGGCGGCGATCCGCATCGCCGCCGAGGCGCCGGAGACCTCGCTGGTCGAGTTCTTCATGCCCGAGGGGTTCATGGCCTCGGTGAAGCGGCTGGTGGCTCCCAGGAGCTACCGGCAGCAGCTCTACATCCAGTCGATGATCGACCACGACATCGTCATCTCGATCGGCCCGGCCGGCACCGGCAAGACCTACCTCGCGGTGGCGATGGCCGCCGCCGCCCTGCTCGAGAAGCGGGTGCGGCGGATCATCCTGGCCCGGCCGGCGGTCGAGGCGGGGGAGAAGCTCGGCTTCCTCCCCGGCGACCTGGTCGAGAAGGTCAACCCCTATCTGCGCCCGCTGCACGATGCCCTGCACGACATCATCGGCTTCGAGAAGGTGAGCCGGATGATGGAGCGCGGGATCATCGAGATCGCGCCGATCGCCTTCATGCGCGGGCGGACGCTCAACGACAGCTTCATCATCCTCGACGAGGCGCAGAACACGAGCCCCGAGCAGATGCAGATGTTCCTCACGCGGCTCGGCTTCGGCTCCAAGATCGTGGTCACGGGCGACCCGACGCAGAACGACCTGGCGCGCGGCGAGCGCTCCGGCCTGGCCGACGTGGCCGAGATGCTCCCGGGCATCCCGGGCATCGAGTTCGTGAACTTCGGCTCCGAGGACGTCGTGCGCCACAAGCTCGTGCAACGCATCGTCTCCGCCTACAAGGAGCGGGTGGAGCAGCGCGAGCGGTCGGCGATATGACCGCAGCGCCG
>DATHEF010000051.1:0-2891 GCA_035490435.1 Thermoanaerobaculia bacterium | reverse complement strand
GCCGCCGCCACCGCGACCCTACCGCGACTACATCGCCTGGCTGGCGGAGCGGGATCAGGCCGCTGCCGAGCGCTACTGGCGGCGGACGCTCGCCGGCTTCGCGGTACCTACCCCGGCGCCGTTCGATCATCCGGCCGCCCTGGGCGGAGCGGACGGCAATCACGCCGGCGACTACTACGAGCGGACCGTCACGCTGCCAGCATCGCGAGCCGCCGGGCTCGAATCCCTGGCGCAACGGCTGCAGGTGACGCTCAACACGCTGGTGCAGGGGGCCTGGGCGCTCCTGCTGTCCCGCTACGCGCAGGTCTCCGACGTCGTTTTCGGCGCCGTGGTCTCCGGCCGCCCCGCCGAGCTCCCCGGCGTCGAATCGATGGTTGGCCTGTTCATCAACAGCCTGCCGGTGCGGGTCGAGATCCCGCAGGACGAGGCCGCCTCCTCCTGGCTGGCGCGGCTCCAGGCCGGCCAGTTCGAGCAGAGCCAATACGCCTGGACGCCTCTGGCGCGCATTCAGGCATTCTCTGAGGTGCCCGCCGGCGAGCCGCTCTTCACCAGTCTCCTGGCCTTCCAGAACTACCCTCTCGACCCGGCGGTCTCCGAGCGGCTGAGCAAGCTGCGGATCGGCGACGTCGCGCTCAGCGAGCGCACCAACTATCCCCTCACCCTGGCCGCCGTGGCGCGTGGGGAGCTCGCTCTGCGTCTGACCGCCGACCGCCGCTTCGAGCCGGCCACGACCCGGCGCATGCTGGCCCATTTGGAGAATCTGCTGGGCGCTCTGGCCGCCGACCCCGAGCGGCCGCCGCGCTCCCTGCCGCTCCTCGCCAGCGCCGAGCGGCATCAACTGACGGTCGAGTGGAGCGACACGGCCCGGCCGCTTCCGGAGTGGACCGTGCCGGGGCGGTTTGCCGATCAGGCCGCCGCCACGCCGGAAGCCCTCGCCCTCGTCGCCGGCGGCGAGTCGCTCACCTTCGCGGCGCTCGATAGCCGGGCCGAAGAGCTGGCGCGCCGGCTGCGTGCCGCGGGCGTGGCAACCGGGTCGCGGGTGGCCCTGCTGCTCGACCGCACGGCGGAGATGCCGGCCGCCCTGCTCGCGGTCTGGAAGGCGGGAGGCGTCTGCGTGCCGCTCGATCCGGCTTCGCCCGCCGAGCGCCTGGCGAGCCTGCTGGCGGACGCCGAGCCCGCGGTCTTGATCCATCGCGGTCTTGCCCTCGAGACTTTCCTCCCCGTGACACGAGGGAGGAGCCCGGAGGGGGCCCTTCCCCGCCCCGGGCACCTCGCCTACATGATCTACACCTCGGGGACGACCGGTCTGCCGAAGGCCGTCATGGTCGAGCATGGCGGCCTCGCCGCGGTGCTCGCCGCCGTCCTCGACCGCTTCGGCTTCGGTCCCGGCGACCGGATGCCGCACTTGGCGCGCTTCTCCTTCGACATCTCGCTTCTCGAGCTGTTCGCCCCCCTGCTCGGCGGCGGCGCGTGCGAGATCCTGGATCAGGAAGAGATCCTGGATCCCGCCGCCCTGATGGCCGCCCTCGCGCGGGCGACCCGCTTCCACGCCGTGCCCAGCCTGATGCGCCAGGTCGCGGCGGCGGCGCGGGAGAGCGGGCCGGAGCGCTTCGCCGGGCTGCGCACCCTCTTCACCGGCGGGGACCGTGTGCCTCCCGACCTACTGGCCGAGCTGCGGCAGGCGTTCCCCGCGGCGGAGATCGTCGTCCTCTACGGGCCGACCGAGGCGACGATCGTCTGCACCTATCATCCGGTCCGACCCGAGGCGCCGCTGGAAAGGGCGCTGATCGGCCGCCCCTTCGACAACGTCGAGGTCCGGGTGGTCGATCGCGGAGAAGATCTCCCGCCGGGAGCTCCGGGGGAGCTCTGGATCGGCGGCCCGGGGGTGGCCCGCGGCTACTTCCGCCGCGAGGAGCTGACCGCCGACCGGTTCGTCGAGCTGAAGGGGCGGCGGTACTACCGGACCGGCGACCTCGTCCGTCGCTTGGCGGACGGCACCCTGGAGTTCCTCGGCCGCACCGACCTCCAGGTCAAGATCCGTGGCTTCCGCGTCGAGCCGGGGGAGATCGAGATCCAGCTCGCGGCCCATCCGGGAGTGCGGGAGGCGGTGGTGGTGGCGCGCGCCGGAACCGGAGCGGACGCACGGCTCGTGGCCTACGTCGTCGCCGAGGGCGCGGCGGTGCCGGCTGCGGAGCTTCAGGCCTTTCTGCGCGACCGCCTGCCGGAGTACATGGTGCCCGCGGCTGTCGTTGTCTTACCCGTGCTGCCACTCACCCCCAACGGCAAGGTGGACCTCAAGGCCCTGCCCGCGCCGGAGCCGGCGCGCGAGGCGAGCGCAGGCTCGACTCCGCCCCGGGATGCCCGGGAGGAGCGGCTGGCCGCGATTTGGCGCGGGGTGCTCGGCCTCGAGCGGGTGGGGGTCCACGACAACTTCTTCCAGCTCGGCGGCGACTCGATCCTGAGCATCCAGGTGGTGGCGCGGGCTCGCCGGGAGGGGCTCCTGATCACCCCCCGGCAGCTGTTCGAGAACCAGACGATCGCCGGGCTCGCCGCCGTTGCCGGCAGCATGGAAGATGCCGGGGCGGCCGCCGAGGGTTCGGTCGAGGGGGAGGCGCCACTGACGCCGATCCAGCGCCGCTTCTTCGCGGAGGAGCGGCGGGAGCCGTGGCGCTTCAACCAGGCGGTGGTGCTCATCCCCCGCGAGCGGCTGGCCGCGCCGCCGCTGGGGGCGGCGCTCGCCCGTCTCGCCAGGCACCATGACGCCCTGCGGCTGCGTTTCGCGCGCGAGGACGGGGAGTGGCGGCAGGCCTACGCTCCGGCCACCGCGGCGGGAGAGCCGGTGCCGCTCCTCGAGATCGACCTCACGGCCCTGCCGCCGGCAGAGCGGAGCG
>DATHEF010000050.1:0-43379 GCA_035490435.1 Thermoanaerobaculia bacterium | reverse complement strand
TTCACCATAATCCCTAGTTATCCTTTATAGCTAGTTTTATTGTCACTTGACTGGCCTAGCCAGCCCTCATTATCTACTTAGGACGTTTTACTACTTAGCAGAGCTTAACAAGCTGCCAAAATTCCGCGCTCTACAAAGGGTCCACGCCTTGACGACCGGGGGCCTCATAAGAGTTAGCGCCTGCACCGTAGTTCCCTGGGAAGAAGTGGCGCTCCACAAGCTCAATGAGGATGTGCAAGACCTTGATGTGTAGCTCTTGCACACGGTCGGCGAACTCACAAGCGGGCGTGCAAATATGGACAGAACAGAGACGGGCAAGCGTAGCGTCTCGACGACCCGTAAGGCCGATAACTCGCACTCCCATCGATTGCGCCACCTCAGCGGCGCGAAGCACGTTCTTGCTCGAGCCACTAGTACTGAGGGCAACAAGGCAGTCGCCAGGACGACCGTGCGCCTCAAGGTATCGAGAGAACACCTGCTCGAACCCCAGGTCATTTCCGACGCAGCTCAGATACCCTGCATCACTGATTGCGATAGCAGCAAGCGCAGCCCGATCTCTGCGGTAGCGCCCGGTGAGTTCTTCAGCGAAGTGCATTGCATCGCACATCGAGCCTCCGTTACCGCAGGAGAACACTCGCCCACGGCGTTCAAACGTCTCGACAAGCAATGCGCCTGCTTCGGAGATTGCCTCCAGCGCAGCTTTGTCTGCTAGCAATTTAACAAGCGCGCTCTTGGCCTCGCACAGGCTGTACTCAACGTACCTATTCACGGAAGGCCTCCAGTTTGTGACGCATAACGGGATGCTGCTAACTGGTGGCGTAGCCGTCTGGTGAGCAGCGGGCTTCTGCGGCTTTCGGATCGCCTAACACCATCTTCTACCCTTGAGCTTCCAGCTCTGCAAGTTCAAGCACCCGGGCCATTAACGACTCCCGATAAAAAGAGATGTCGCCATCGACCTCGATCATCGGCTGAGTAGCTGCTGCCGCGAAAACTGCCTCTTCGGTCGGAATGCCTCCATCTGGGAGTCTAGGAAGAGTCCACCCTGGAACGCCCCCTTCCGATTCGAGAAGTTGCGGCAGGGCTCGCATCCCGAAGAAGACAGCCGTTGCCCTTTTAAATTCTCCCTTGAAGAGCTTGCCGACCATAAACATTCCAGCCTCTACATTACGCTCTCCCTCGGGGAAACCCTCAGTTTCTTGGTTGACCCGCAGAAGGTCATCAGCTGTAGGCTCTACACTGTTCGCTAGATCCAGAATCGAGTCCGAACTCACCGTGTTCTCCTAGAGTTCTAATACAAAGTTCGGAGACGTCATCTTGCTCAATCGGCAAGGAGCACCAATATCTACGAGGAGCCACGACCGATGTGATCCCCAGAGCCATTCATCTTCTCTCTCTCCTAATTCGCGCCGCATGGCTTGCCGCAGAACAGTGAATTATACCTCACCACTCCGTGCTGCCTTATCGACATCCCTGCGGGTCCGAGGCAGGAGATGAAACATAGCTATAGAGAAATGTTTCTTACTTCCTTAGCTTTCCTCAAGAGTAGGTGATGCCAGGGATCGCGTCAAGCTTGAGGAATGCTGTCGTTCAAGACAGCTAGGGACAAGAGCTTCCACGAGTTCTGAACTCTGCCCGCAGTGGCCTTCACGCTCCAGTGGCCGAGAATCTCCTGCCCGTCCGGATGTCGTCGCCGGCCATGTGATGACAAGCGCCATTTCGCCGAACGAAAAGAGCCAAGGGGAACGGCCCCGCTCCCGTTCCCCTGGCAAAGGTACTTCAGTTGTCAAAGAGCACGCGCCCTCCATCGGGGGAAAGCTCCGGACCGGCCTCGACGCCTGGCATGACGGCGGAGTCCCTGGATCCGGAAGATTCCCCGAGGTCTCTCGACGGCCGACTTCAGCGCTTCGAGAGGTCTCTGGACAGACGGCTACGATGTACATAGACTATTGACCAGGGAACGAGATGTCAAGCCGCTCGAGAGGGGACCTTCGAAGGGTCTCGTCCGGGTTTGAGGTCCCCTGAAACCTCTTTCGGCAACGATTTTGTTGATTTTCCCTCGCTGATGGCCGACTTTCCCCATGGGGAATGAACCATTCCCCAGGCTTCGCGGGACGTTCCCTCTGGGAAATGAAACATTCCCGGGATGCACATTGATCGAGAGGGCTGTGCGCCTCCCATTCCCCGTTTCGCGGAAGGCGTCTTGCCCGGGGAATGACCCATTCCCCTGCCGTCATTGAACCCGAAGGATGGGGAATGAGGCGGAGTGGAAGGCTCGGGTCTCGTTCCCTGAAGGGAATGGGGTGTCTGGGATGGGGAATAGGCCGTGAGAAGCAGACGAGGGGACACGAAAGGTGGGGAATGCCTCTCGGGGTGTGGGGAATGAGGCTCGCAGTGGGCTCTTTGACAACTGAATCGAATCACCCAGGCGGGGCGAAAGGGGGCTCGCTCCGCCTTATGTTCGTGCCGGTAGCGCCTCCAGCAGCCGCATCAGCGCCGCGGGCTCGACCGGCTTGGTGAGATGGCGGTCGAAGCCGGCTTCGCGGGCTTGCCGCTGGTCTTCTTCCTGTCCGTAGCCGCTGATGGCGATCAGATGAGATTCGGCGGTCTCTTCCGCCTCGCGCAGGGCGCGGGCGAGGTCGTAGCCGTCCATCCCTCCGGGGAGGCCGATGTCGCAGAGCGCCACCTGGGGGTGAAAGCGGCGGGCGATCTCCAGTCCGTCCCGCCCGGTGTAGGCGACCTCGACGGAATAGCCGGCGAGCTCCAGCAGCATCCGCAGGCTGTCGGCCGCGTCGCGGTTGTCCTCGACGACGAGGATGCGCAGCGGCCTTGCCGGCTCCGATACCGCGGCGCCGCTCCCGGCCACGGCGGGCTCGGCCTCCAGGAGCGGCAGGCGGACGGTGAAGGTGGAGCCGCGGCCCGGCCCGGGGCTCGCCGCCCGCACCTCGCCGCCGTGCAGATCGACCAGCCCCTTGACCAGGGCCAGCCCGAGCCCCAGGCCGCCGCGGCTGCGGTCGAGGCTGCCGTCCGCCTGGCTGAAGGGCTCGAAGAGGCGGGCCAGGATGTCCGGGTCCATGCCGATCCCGGTGTCCTCGACGGTGAGCACGGCCTGGCCGCTCTCGCGGTCGGCCGCGAGGCGGACCCTGACCTTCCCGCCGGGATTGGTGAACTTGTTGGCGTTCTGGAGCAGGTTCCCCACCACCTGCGACAGGCGGGTGGGATCGCCGCTCAGCCAGATGGGCTCCAGCGGCAGCTCCTGATCGAGCTCCAGGCCGCTGGTCGCGAGCAGGCCGCGGAGATCGGCGACGGCAGCGGCGACCAGGGGCACCAGGTCGAGCCGCTCGGCGCGGAGCAGGATCTTGCCGCGCGAGACCCGCGAGACGTCGAGCAGGTCGTCCACCAGGCGCGCCATATGGGCCACCTGGCGGTCGATCATCTCCCCGACCTGCAGCAGGCGCGGATCGGCGGGGCCGATACGGCGCAGCACCTCGACGGAGTTGCGGATCGGCGCCAGGGGGTTGCGCAGCTCGTGGGCCAGCATGGCGAGGAACTCGTCCTTGCGGCGGTCGGCCTCGCGGAGCCGCTCGGCGCTCTCACGCAGGGCCTGCTCGGCGAGCTTGCGCTCGGTGACGTCGCGCGCCACCGCGAGAAAGTGCTCGCCGTCGAACCGCGACCGGTAGTCGGCCCAGACGATCGCGCCGTCCGCCCGGCGCATAGGGAACTCCCCGGCCCAGCGACCGGTCTCCCGGAGCGACCGCTCGACCTCGTCCGCGATCTCCTGCCAAGCGGGATCGATGTATTGGCTGTAGTGGGAGCCGATAAGCCGCTCGAGAGGGGTGCCCAGCATCTCGGCGGCGGCGAGGTTGGCGTCGACGTAGGTGCCGCCGGCGTCCCCGATCAGCACGGCGTCCGAGGTCGACTCGAAGAGCGACCGGTACTTCTCCTCGCTGGCGCGGAGGGCCTCTTCCGCCCGGCGCTGCTCGGTGACGTCGATGAGCGAGCCGACCCATTCGCGGATCTCCCCCGCCGGCCCGCGCACCGCCACCGCCCGCGAGAGGACCGAGCGGACCTCGCCGGACCGGGCGAGGATCCGGTACTCGACCCGGTAGGGCTCGCCGGTGGCCATGGACGCGTCCCAGGCCGCCCGGGCCCGCTCGCGGTCGTCCGGATGGATGCTCTCGAACCACCCCGTCCCCTGCTGCTGCTCCGGAGTCTGGCCGGTGACCTCTTCCCACCAGTGCTGCGTGCTCTCGAACTGACCGGCCAGGGAGGTGGGATCCCAGTGCCAGACCGCCTGGCTGATCGCCTCGGCCAGGGCCCGGTAGCGCGCCTCGCTCTTGCGCAGCGCCTCCACCGCCGGGTCCTGGGTCGGGTGCTTCATAGCGGTTGAATTGTACGGCGGTACAGACAGAAAATGCTTGACTACACCGGCAGCGTCACCACGACCTCCAGCCCCCCCTCGGGCCGGTTGCGGGCGGTGATGCCGCCGCCGTGCTCCTCGGCGACGCGGCGGGCGATCGGCAGCCCCAGGCCGGTGCCGGTGTCGTGGGTCGAGAAGTAGGGGTCGAAGATGCGCGGCAGGAGCTCGGGGGGCACACCGGGGCCGGAGTCGAGGACGGCGATGCGCGCGAAGCCGTTCTGCTGATCCATCCTCACGGTCACCAGGCCGCCGTTGGTGGTGGTGGCGCGCAGGGCGTTCTCGATCAAATTGCGCACCGCCCGCTGCAAGAGCTTGGAGTCGAAGCGGGCGACGACCTCCGGGGTCTCGGCCTCGAACTCGACGGAGACCCCGGGCGGCGGCGCCGCGCGGTACCCCTCGACCAGGTCGGCCATGCTCGCCACCAGGTCGGCCGGCTTGGGATCGATGCGCGGGATCGAGCTGTAGGCCGAGAACTCGGAGGCGATCGAGCGCAGCTCGTCCACCTGGGTCAGGATGTTGGTGGTGCAGCGCTCGAAGACGCGGTCGAAGTGCTCGGGATCGTGCTTGTAGACCTCCATCATGTGCTCGGTCGAGAGGCGGATGGGGGTCAGCGGGTTCTTGATCTCGTGGGCGATCATGCGCGCCATCTCCGCCCAGGCGAGCAGGCGCTGGCTGCGCAGGACCTCGGTGGCGTCCTCGACGACCAGCAGGGCCGAGGGCTCGCCGGCCCCCGGCAGCGGCACCCAGACCAGCGACCACTCGCGCTCCCCTCCCCCGTCCGCCGCCGCCAGGCGCACGGTGCCGCGGGCCATCTCGGAGTCGGTGGTGGCCAGGAAATCGGCCACCGGCCGCAGCCGCTCCCAGCGCGCGACGGACGCCTCCAGGCTCTCCCCGACGCCGGTGCCGAGCAGCTCGGCGGCGACCCGGTTGTGCATCAGCACCCGCCGGTCGTGGTCGAGGGAGACGACGCCGGAGGTGATGTTCTCGACCATCCGCTCGCTGACCTGCTTCTCGCGCACCAGCCGGTCGCGGGCGTCGGCGATCTTGCGCGCCATCTCGTCGACGGCCTCGACCAGCAGGGCCAGCTCGAGCTCGGTCGGCGCGAGGTCGAGCGAGGGGGCGCCGGCGGCGATCCGGCGGGTGCCCTCGACGAGCTGCATCAGCGGCCTTGTGAAGTTGCGCGCCAGCCGCCGGCCGACGGCAACCAGGAGGGTGAAGAGGGCCGCCGTCACCAGCAGCCCCTGCCGGCGGAGCTGCGCGAGCTGGCGCGCCCCCTCCTCCTGCTGGGCGAGCAGGGGCATGGAGAGGAACAGCCGGTCGTTGCCGGAGGCGCCGGGGATGCGCAGGGGGGCGTACATCTCCAGATAGGTGGTGTCCCCCACCCGATTGAAGCGCGAGTCGAGCCCGTAGCCCAGGAGGTCCAGGCGGCGGTAGATCTCGCCGGGGATGCGCTTGGGGAGCAGGCCGGCGGTGAACAGCTCATGGCGGCTGGAGGCGTGGATGGCGCTCCCCCAGTAGAGGTTCACCTCATGGCGCACGATGCCGGATAGGTAGATCAGGAGCTGGTCGCCGAAGACGGTGTCGACGCCGAAGCCGGGGGGAAGGTTGAGCAGCCGCTCGCCGAGGATCTGCTGGGCCGAGTTGAGCGCCGCCTCGCCGGCCACCCGCTGGTCGCGGTGCAGCCGCTCTTCCATCGAGCGCACCAGCACGAAGTAGAGCAGGACGAGCGGCACCAGCAGCAGGAAGGTGTAGACGATCATCAGCCGCTTGGAGTAGGAGCGCACGGTGCGCCGCGCCAGGTCGATGAAGGTAGCGCGCGGCAGCGCCAGCAGCAGGAGCGGGGGCACGGCGAGGGCGAGCAGCATCAGCACTCCCAGGCTCCAGTTGCCGGTGCGCTCCAAAGCCTCGATGGTGTGCTGGAAGGGGAGGTAGATCACCTCCCACCCCCGCGGCGAGGCGCGGGCCCAGGCGTAAGCCGGCCCTTCCGGGGTGGTCAGCACCGCCCGCGAGCGCCCCCCCTTCGAGCGGCGCAGCTCGGCGGGGAGCGGCGGATCCTCCTCCCAGGGGGAGAGCGCGGCGCGGCCGTCCGGCGTGTAGAGGGCGTAGAGCGCCGGCTGGGCGATCTCCTCGGTGGCGGCGACCCCCGGCCCCCCCTTGAGCAGCCCGACGTCCACCTCGCTCAGGCGCCGCCAGTCGTGCACCTCGAAGCCGGGGCGCGGCAGCAACCAGTAGCGGACGGTCCCCCAGGGACGGCCGGCGAAGCGCAGGGGGACGGCGTCGGAGATCAGGAACCCCTTCTCCCAGAGCGGCAGGTCGAGATCCTGCCAGCGGCCGGGGGCGGTGTCGACCATCCCCTGATCGGTCAGCGGCATGCCGAAGGAGAAAGAGGACGGGGACGCGTTGTCGCGCTGCACCACGAGCGCCGAGAGCGAGTGGTGGCGGGCCAGCGGGGAGTCCCTCCAGAGGGCGTAGGCGAGATCCTGCCGCTCGAGGCCCACCGGCGTCCGCGGCACCACCCGCTCGAGGTCGATCCTCTGGAAGTGATCGCGGATCTCCGCCGACACGGAGGCGACCTCGGCGCGATTGGGCGGCGCCAGGCGGGTCAGCAGCTCGCCGCCGGCGTACTCGCGCAGCCGCAGGCGGTAGGCCGTCTCCCAGACGCCGGCGGCGGCGAAGACGGCCATCAGCACCAGGCCGACGAGGGCGAGCCCCTCCCGCAGCCGCCGCTGGCCGGCGTAGACGGCGGCCAGGGCGCCGCCGCCGGCGAGCAGGGGGAGCCCCAGCAGCGGCCGGTCGCAGAGGGCGGCGCCGCCGAGCAGCAGGGCGACGGCGATCCAGGCCACGCGGTCCCCCGGCGCCTTCTCGGATCGCCCCGGGCGCCCGGCGAGGCAGAAGAGGCCGAAGGCCGCACCGGTCAGCCCGAGGCGCAGGGCGAAGGCGTCGGTCGAGACCAGGATGCCGCCGGAGAGGTCGAGCGGTCCCCAGAAGCGCTGGAGAGCCCAGGCGGCCAGGAACAGCACCCCGACGGCAGCCACTCCCTGGACCCAGGACAGCACGCGGTTTCCCCGCCAGGAGCGCGAACCCGCGCCCAGGGCGGCGATCGCCAAGCCGGCGAGCAGCGCCCCCGCGGAGCGTGGCGGCACGGCCATCGCCGCTCCCAGCGCGATCAGGCCGCCCACCGCCAAGGGGGTGACCTGGCGCGCCGGCCGGTCGCCGGCCGGTATTACCGGCATGGGTCCACCGGCCGGCATGGGTCCGCCGGCCGGCAGCACGAGGCGGAGCAGGCGCAGCAGGGCGATCGAAAGCAGGGCCAGACCGATCGCCGCCCAGGCCACGCGGTCCGCCAGCTCCCAGGCGGCGGGGGGCGCGGAGGCCGATTGGCGCTCCACCACCAGCACCGGGGCGCCCCGGAGCCTCACCAGATCGGTATCGGGCACCGCCTGAACCGGGTCGTCCACCACCGTCCAGCGGGCCGGCCGCGATCCCGGGAACGGCAGGGTGTCCGTGGGGAAGCTGACGCCGGAGGCCACCCGCCACGGCCGGTGGGCGTCGCCGAGCGGCTGGAGGACGAGGAGCGTCACGGCGCTGAAGCTCGCCTGGTAGTAGAAGTCCGAGCGCGGGAGCTTCTCCGGCAATTCGTGGAGCAGCCCCTCCCCCGCCCAGGCGACCGGCACGCCGTCCGGATCGAGCAGCAGCAGGGCCCGCCGCCCCTTCCCCTCACCGATCTCGATCCGCGACAGCCGGCTGAACGCCTCCAGGCGAGCCCGCGGCGTCTCGGCGGGAACTTTCAGGACGGCGGCGGCCGCGCCAGCCTCGGTCCGCAGGTCTTTCCAGATCTCGGCGTACTCCCTCCGCATCTCGCGGATGCGCTCCTCCCGCGCCGGGCGCTCGAGGCGGCCGGCGGCCCAGCCGGCGATCAGCGCCAGCACCGCCAGGGCGAGGATCGGACCGCCGATCCGCCGCTCGCGTGAAGGGCGCAGCGACAGCCAGGCGAGGGCGAGGATCAGCAGGACGAGAGCGGCCCAGGCGTGCGGCAGCAGCGGGGCCGCCACCATGCCGGCGACCAGGAGGATCTCGGCGAGGGCCAGCCGCGCCGGCTCGCGCTCGTGTGTCACTTCGGGGACATCTTGGGAAGCATCGGCAAGTCCACGCCGCGCTCCCGGGCGCAGGCGATCGCCTCCGGGTAGCCGGCGTCGGCGTGGCGAACGACGCCCATGCCGGGATCACCGGTGAGGACCCGCTCCAGCCGCCGCGCCGCGGCCTCGGAGCCGTCGGCCACGATCACCATGCCGGCGTGCAGCGAGTAGCCGATGCCGACGCCGCCGCCATGGTGGACGGAGACCCAGGTGGCGCCGTTGACGGCGTTGAGCAGGGCGTTGAGGATCGGCCAGTCGCCGATCGCATCCGAGCCGTCGCGCATCCCCTCGGTCTCGCGGTTGGGCGAGGCGACCGAGCCGCAGTCGAGGTGGTCGCGGCCGATCACGATCGGCGCCTTCACCTTCCCCGAGGCCACCAGGTCGTTGAATACCTTCCCGGCCTTGGCGCGCTCGCCGTAGCCAAGCCAGCAGATGCGAGCCGGCAATCCCTGGAAGGCGACGCGCTCGCGGGCGAGGCGGATCCAGCGGGCGAGCGCTTCGTCTTCCGGGAAGGTGGCGAGGATCGCCTCGTCGGTCGCCGCGAGGTCCTCCGGATCGCCGGAGAGGACGGCCCAGCGGAACGGCCCCTTGCCCTCGCAGAACAGCGGCCGGATGAACAGCGGCACGAAGCCGCCGATCTCGAAGGCGCGCGTCTCGCCGGCCGCCAGCGCCTGGCCGCGCAGGTTGTTGCCGTAGTCGAAGGTGACCGCCCCGCGCTCCTGGAGCGCGAGCATGGCGCGGATGTGGGCCGCCATCGAGTCCATCGAGCGCGCGATGTAGGCCTTGGGGTCCGCGTCGCGCAGGCGGAGGGCCTCGGCGTAGGGCATGCCGTGCGGCAAGTACCCCTGGAGGGCGTCGTGGGCGGAGGTCTGGTCGGTCAGCGCATCCGGCACCAGCCCCGTCGCGACCAAGTGATCGAGGAGATCGACGGCGTTGGCTTCGACAGCGATCGAGATCGCCTCGCGGCGGTCGCGGGCGGCGAGGGCCTGCTCGACGGCCGCCGGGATGCTCGGGGCCACCGTATCGAGATAGCGGGTGGCGAGCCGGCGCTCGATGCGCGAGCGGTCGACCTCGGCCACCAGGCAGACTCCCCCGTTCATGGTGACGGCGAGCGGCTGGGCGCCGCCCATGCCGCCGAGGCCGGCGGTGACGGTGAGGCGGCCGGCGAGCGAGCCGCCGAAGTGCTGGCGGGCGCACTCGGCGAGGGTCTCGTAGGTGCCCTGGAGGATCCCCTGGGTGCCGATGTAGATCCAGGAGCCGGCGGTCATCTGGCCGTACATGGTGAGGCCGAGCCCCTCCAGGCGGCGGAACTCGTCGGCGGTGGCCCAGTGGGGGACCAGCATCGAGTTGGCGATCAGCACCCGCGGAGCCTCGGCGTGGGTCTTGAACACCGCCACCGGCTTGCCGGACTGGACGAGCAGCGTCTCCTCGTTCCCCAGCCGCCGGAGGGTGTCGACGATCGCCTCGAAGCACTCCCAGTTGCGCGCCGCCTTCCCTGAGCCGCCATAGACCACCAGCTCCTCCGGCCGCTCGGCGACCTCGGGGTCGAGATTGTTCATCAGCATCCGCAGCGCGGCCTCCTGCTGCCATCCGCGGCAGGAAATCTCGGAGCCGCGGGGAGCGCGGACGGTACGGGGGCGGGCGACGGCGGGCGGAGGGGTGGCGATGGTCATGGGGGTATTCTACAATCGAGTCGATGGAACACCTCCCTCCCACACTCCAGGAAGCGGTCCGGAAGCTCGAAGCGGGGCTGCGCAACCTCTACGGAGAGCGCTTCCGCGGGCTCCTCCTCTATGGATCGTATGCCCGAGGCGATGCCCGCGAGGGGAGCGATGTGGACCTTCTTCTGCTGCTCGAGGGCCCGGTAAACTCGTTCCGGGAGGTACTGCGCATGGAGCCGGTCACCTGGCCGCTCTCCCTCGAATATGACACGGTGCTTTCCGTGACCCCGATGAGCCTCGACTCCTTTGAGCGGCAGGACAGCCTCTTTCTCCGCACCTTGCAGCAGGATGTCGTCCCGGCTTCCTAATGACGACAGCGCAGGCCTACCTCAAGAAGGCGGAGCGCTCCTTTCAGGTGGCAGACACCCTGCTGAAGCGAGGTGATGCCGATTTCGCGGCGTCCAGGGCGTACTACGGTTACTTCTATACCGCCCAGGCTCTATTGCTGGTCCATGGCGTTCCCCGCCTTTCGCGCCACGGCCAGTTGCTCGCGCAGTACGGCCTCCACTTCGCGAAAACCCAGCGTCTGGACCCCCGTTTTCATCAGCTCTTGATCCGGGCTTTCAAGACTCGGGAGCTGTCGGATTACGAGGTCGGTGAAATGGTCGATACAGAGATCGTAGAGGAGTTGATCTCGGAAGGGTTCAAGTTTCTCTCCGCCGCAACCCAGTACATCGAAAAGACCGAGGATGAAGCTCCCTAGATTCTCCACCTGCCTGAGCGACTGGCAAAGAATGAAATTCCGAACCCCCGTCGCGCTTTTTCTCCTTTCAATCACATCCGCGGATCTTCGCGCCGCCACCCTCGACGAGGAGGCCGGCGCCTTCCTGAACATCGTCGCCGTCTCCGGGCGGGAGCAGCCCGCCGCCGATTTCATCGCCGGACGCCTGGCGGGGCTCCCCGCCACCCGGGATGCGCTCGGTGACGTGGTGCTCACCGTCGGCTCCGGGGAGCCGCGGCGGCTGGTGGCCTGCGCGCTCGGCGAGCCGGGGCTGATCGTCAGCAGTATCCGGGAAGATGGCTATCTGCGGGTGGTTCCCGACGGCAGCCGGCTGCTCGGGGCGCTCTGGACGCAGTCGTTCGAGGGGCAGACGGTCGTGATCGGCGGCGCGCAGGGATGGCGGGCCGGCGCGGTGGTCCTGCCGTCGATCCATCTTCAGCAGGGGGCGAAAGGGCTTCGCGAGCAGCCGTTCTCGGCGGAGGATCTCTATATCGACGTCGGCGCCGAGAGCGCGGCCGAGGTCGCGGCGATGGGAATCCGGCTGATCGATCCGGTGGCCCTCATCCGCCGCCCCTCGAAGATGGCTGGCGGACTGGTGGCCGCTCCCGCCGCCGCACAGAAGGGAGCTTGCGCCGCCTTGGCGGACGTGGCGCGTCGGTACTCAGCAGGAGCCGGCACGGTCGTCTTCACGTGGACGGTTTCCGACGGCCTGAACCGCGCCGGGCTCCAGCACATCGCTCGCCAGCGCGGCCCCTTTCAGGAGGTCCTACTGATGGGTCCCGGCTTTGGCTGGGAGGCCGTCGAAGGGAAGCCGCCCGCCCCGAAACCGCTCCCGGTCCCCGGCTCGGGACCGATCTCCGCCGGCAAGCTGCCCGCCGCGCTGACCGGGACCGTGGCCGCCCCTCATCTCGAGCCGGGCGGGCCCAAATGGGGAGCCGCGCGCGTGGGTTATCTGGGGCTCCCCGCCCGCTACCCGGGGACGCCGGTCGAGACGATCGCCTTCCGCGACGTCCAGGCGCTCTCGGAGGCCGTGCTCGAGGCGCTGGGAGGACGCGGTAGATCGGCGGTGGCCGCTCCCCCTCTCCCGGCCCCACCGGCGATCGTCGAGACGGGAACCGGTCACCAGGAGGCCGCCCGCCTCCTCGCCACGCTGATCGCCCGCTATGGCGTGAGCGGGGCCGAGGCGCCGGTCCGCGAGGAGGTCTTGCTCAGCCTGCCGGCCTGGGTGAAACCCGAGACCGACGCCAAGGGGAACGTCACGGTGACGATCGGCGGCGGCGGCGATCCCATCCTCTTCGTGGCCCACATGGACGAGGTCGGCTTCCGCGTCGAGGAGGTGCTGCCGGACGGCCGGCTCCGGCTCCAGAAGCGGGGCGGGCTGATCTCCTCCGTCTGGGAGGCCCAGGCCGCCCTGGTCCACGGCGACCGCGGTCCGGTCGCCGCCGTCTTCGAGCCCCGCGCCGACTGGTGGACTGCCGGCAAGGCGCCCCTCCCCGATCCTCCCACCGTCTACCTGGGGGCCTCCTCGGCGCGCGAGGCCGAGGCGCTCGGCATCCACGCGGGGAGCACGGTCACCATGCCGAAGCGGATGTTCCGCATCGGCGCCCACCGTGCCGTCGCCCGCGGCTTCGACGACCGCGCGGGCTCGACCGCCCTGCTCCTCGCCCTGCGGCGGCTCGACCCGGCGAAGCTTCGCCGGCGGGTGATCTTCGCCTGGTCGGTCGAGGAGGAGGTGGGCCTCAACGGCGCCCAGGCGCTCGCGGAGCGCCTGGGGAGTCTCGCCGAGGTCCACGCGATCGACACCTTCGTCTCCTCCGACTCCCCCATCGAATCGGCGCGGTTCGCCGGCGCCCGGCTCGGCCACGGCCCCGTGCTGCGGGCCATGGACAACGGCTATCTCGCGCCGCGGGAGACGATCGACCACTTCCTCAGCGTGGCCAGACAAGCGGGAGTGCCGATCCAGGTGGGGTTCACGGGCGGAGCGACCGACGCCATGCCGTTCCTGCCGGACGGCGCGGCCCTGCTCCCCTTCTCCTGGCCGGGGCGGTACTCGCACTCACCCGTCGAGGTGGCGGACCTGCGGGACATCGAATCGCTGGTGAAGCTGATCGTCGCCGTGGCGACGGCACCGCCAGGCGGCTCGGACCCGCTCAGACCTTGATGCCGTAGCGCTCCATCTTGATGGCGAGGCCGTTGCGGGAGAGACCGAGCAGCCGCGCCGCCTGGGACTTGTTGTTGTTGGTGCGGCGCAGGGCCTCGCGGATCGCCACCTGCTCGGTGCCGCTGACCAGGCGGTCGAGCTCGAGATCGGAGGCGGCGTCGACCCGCGAGGTGGCGGCGAGCGGGCCGTTGCGCACCCGCTCGGGCAGCAGGTTGACGTCCACCGGCCGGCCGGCCGGGGCCATGTGCACGAGCTGGCGGGCGATGTTCTCGAGCTCGGCGAGATTGCCCGGATAGTCGTAGCTCAGCAGCGACGACATCGCCTTGACGGTGATCCCCTGAATGCGCTTGCCGGTCTCGTGGCAGAACCGGTTGATGCAGGACTGGATCAGCAGAGGCAGGTCCTCGCGCCGCTCGCGCAGGGGGGGCACCTCGATCATGAACTGCGACAGCCGGTAGGCGAGGTCGACCCGGAAGCGGTCGCCGGCCACCGCCGAGTCGAGCGGCGCCCGGCTCCCCACCACCAGCCGCACGTCGACGGCATGGGCCTCGTTGCTGCCGGCGGGCTCGACCTGCCCCGAGCGCAGGAAGCGCACCAGGCGCGACTGGAGGTCGATCGGAAGCTGCTCGATCTCATCGAGGAACAGGGTGCCGCCGTTGGCGAGCAGGAGCTTCCCCTCGCGCCGCACGGGCGCCCCCTTGCCCGCGATCTCGGCGCCGAAGAGGTCCGCCTCGATCTGCTGTGGCTTCGCGCCGCCGCAGGTCGCCGTGATGAAGGGGGCGTGGCGGCGGCGTCCGGAGAGATGGAGCGAGCGGGCCAGCAGGTCCTTGCCCACCCCCGGCTCGCCGGAGAGCAGCACGTGGACCGGCGGATCGACCGCGAAACGGAGCTGCTCGACGACCTGCTTCATCGCCTGCGACTCGCCGACCAGGAGGTTCGGATCGAGCGTCAGATCCTGCTGCCCCGGATGGCCCGGCAGGATCGGCTCATACCAGCCGACGTGATGCACCAGGCCCAGCACCAGCAGGTGGCTCAAGGCGCTCAGCGAGGTGACCGGCGACCACTCCTCGGGCGAGAAGCGCGGGAAGGCGGCGGCCAGCGTGTAGGTGCGGTCGAGCGCGACGAAGGAGTGGTAGAAGATCCAGGCCGGCGCCTCCCCGAGCTCGCCGAGGAACGAGCCCCCCTTTTCCGGGCTGCGGGTGGCCTCGCGGTTCTTCATCACCTGACTCAGCAGCGCCTCGCCGCTCGCCAGCCAGCCCGAGTCGGTGGTCACCACGAGCTTGAGAGCGGCCCCTTCCAGCTCCCCCACCAGCAGGAAGACGGCGCCGCCGCCGAAATCCGCCAGCACCTCGTTCAACAGCGCCTCGGAGGTGATGCGGCTCTCGGCGTCGCCGAGCACCCACTCGCTGATCCGGTTGAGGTGCTCGATCATCCGGAACGGGGTGATCGACGGCGGCCCGTCCGCCTTCCTCTCCTCCACCGGCGGGGCCGGGGCCTTCTCCGGCCCGGGGGCGACGTCCTCGACCAGCAGGGTCACCCCGCCCAGCCGGATCTCGTCCAGCACCTCGAGCGTGGACTCCCGCACCTTGCGCCCGCTCACCAGCAGCCCCTTGCGCGTCCCGAGATCCTCGATCCGCAGCTCGTTGCCGTCGTAGAGCAGCCGGGCGTGCTTCTGCGCCACCCCTGTATAGGGCAGATAGATGTCGCACTCGGGCCAGCTCCCGATGATCAGCTCGCTCCTGTGGACGGGGAATCGTCGGACTCCATCCGGTGCGTAGGCGACCAGTCTTAGCATCGGCGCCAGTGTACTCCAACTGCGCAGCAACCCTCTGTGCAAGGATCTTGCAAAGGGGCTCTCGCTACAGGGTGAGACTCACAGAGGAACACAGCAAGGAGAATCCTATGACCATCCGTTTCGCGAAAAAGGCCCTCCTCGCCGCGCTTGTTGGCGGAATGACCGGGCTCCTGCCCCTGCCGGCCGCCGCTCAGCAGGCCGCGCCGGCCCCGATCCGCGTGATCGAGAAGGCGGCCGCGCTCCCTGAGAAGGGAGAAGCGGTCTTTGGTAAGGCCATCAACAAGATCTGCAACGTCCAGACGATCAGTTGCGGCCAGACCGTGAGTGGCTCGCTGTCGAACCAGGACTGCGTCCTCACCGACGGCTCCTTCGTGGACTACTACGAGTTCCCGGGGACGACCGGGCAGAGCATCACGGCGACCATGCGCTCGAACAGCGTCAACTCCTACCTGGCCCTCCTCGATCCGCAAGACGTGGACGTGCAGGAGAACAACAACGGCGCCGGCGGCAACGACGCGCGGATCAGCTTCCAGCTCGACCGCAACGGCAACTGGGCGATCGCCGCCGGCAGCTTCTCCCCCAATGAGACCGGCCCCTACACGCTCACCCTCACCTGCTCCGGACAGCAGGTCAACACCCCCGCGGCGCCGACCAATCTGCAGGCCACGGCGGTCTCCAGCACCGAGATCGACCTGAGCTGGCAGGACAACTCGAACAACGAGACCGGTTTCATCGTCGAGGCCATCATCAACGGCAGCTTCCAGCAGATCGGTACGGTCAACGGCAACGTCACCGCGGCCCAGATCGTCAACCTGACGCCGCAGACGTCCTACACCTTCCGGGTCCGCGCCAGGAACGCCAACGGCACCTCGGCGCCGTCCAATCAGGTGACGGCGACGACCCCTGCAGGTGGCGGGGGCGGGGGTGGCGGCGACTATCTGACGACGTCCGCCTTCCCTGATTTCCGGTTCAAAGTCCGGATCTTCAACACCACCCCGCCGCTCGCCGGGCGCAAGGAGTCCGACTGCATCCCGGAGACGCTCTGCGTCAGCGGCGCCATCGCCGGCCGGTCGGAGGTGTTCATCCGCATCATCGGTCCGCGCCCCAACGGCTTCCTCTGGCCGACGATCGTCCGCTTCACCCCGTCGCGGGTGGAGGTCGACGTCCAGCAGATCAGCACCGGGATCACCAAGACCTACGTGCTGCCCGCCGTGCCGCCCGAATCCGACGAGCTGAGCGGATTGCAGGACCGCACCGGGTTCCGGCCGTAAGGGGCCCTCACGCCGGGTTGACGCAGGGGCGGGGCTCGTCCCCGCCCCTCTGCTATCCTCCGCGCGTGAACGACCTATTTCTCCGTACCTGCCGCGGGGAGGCGACCGAGCGGCGCCCCGTCTGGCTCATGCGCCAGGCCGGCCGCTACCTCCCCGAATACCGCGCCATCCGCCAGAAGGTGGACTTCCTCACCCTCTGCAAGACCCCCGAGCTCGCCGCCGAGGTGACCATCCAGCCGGTCGACATCCTCGGCGTCGACGCCGCCATCCTCTTCGCCGACATCCTGCTGCCGCTGGAGGCGATGGGCGCCGAGCTGCAATTCGTGAAGGGGGACGGCCCCACCTTCCCCAGCCCCGTGCGCACCCGCGAGGACATCGCCCGCCTGCGCGAGCCCAACGTCGACGAGACCCTGGGCTACGTCTTCGACGCCATGCGCCTGGTGCGCCACGAGCTCGACGGCCGCGTGCCCGTGCTCGGCTTCGGCGGCACCCCCTGGACGCTCGCCGCCTATCTCGTCGAGGGGGGCGGCTCCAAGCACTTCGAGCACCTCCTCGCCTGGAGCTACGGCGACCCCGAGGGGCTGGCCGTGCTGCTCGACCGCATCGCGGACGTCTCGATCGCCTACCTCCTGGGCCAGATCGCGGCCGGCGCCCAGGCCCTGCAGCTCTTCGACACCTGGGGCGGGCTGCTCGACCTCGACCGCTGGCGCGCGGTGGCGCTGCCGCCGCTGCGCAAGATCGTCGACGCGCTGAAGGGAAAGGTGCCGCTGATCTACTACATCAACGGCGGCACCCACCTGCTCCCCGCCCTCGCGGAGTTGCCGGTGGACGTGCTGTCGGTCGACTGGCGGCTGCCGCTCTCCGAGGTTCGCCGGAGGCTTGGCGACGGGGCCCCCAAGATCCTGCAGGGGAACCTCGACCCGGCCGCCCTGCTCGCCCCCATCCCCGAGATCGAGCGCCGCACCGCCGCCGTGATCGAGCAGGGGCGCGGCGGCGGGCACATCGTCAACCTCGGCCATGGAATCCTGCCGATGGTGCCGGTCGAGAACGCCAGGGCTTTCGTGGAGGCGGTGAAGCGGACGGCGATATAGGGCGTGGCCCAGTAGCACAGGAATGCTACACTCCCTAACGGAGGTTTGGCATGGTCAAGGATCTAAAGCTGCGCCAGGCGGGAGGATCGGTCAGCGCGACGCTCCCGAAAGACATGGCGGATCGTCTCCATCTCGCGCCGGGGGATCGAGTCCTCGCCGTCGAGACGGACAAGGGGATTCTCTTGACCCCCTACGATCCTCACGTCGAGCAGGCGCTCCAGATCGCGGCGCGCGCGGCCAAAAAGTACCGCAATGCTCTGCGGGAGCTGGCGAAATAGCCGATGGACGAACCGGTCTGGGTGGATCGCCTCGTGATCGACGCGGTTCACCTCGATCAGTTGCGGGAGCATGGCGGGCTGCGGGGAATCCGTGACGAGAACGCTCTGGAGTCCGCCCTTGCCAGAGCGCGCAATAAGTGGGCCTACGAATCGATCTCCGATCCGGCCGTACTGGCCGCGGCCTACGGTTACGGCCTCGCGACCAGCCACCCCTACCACGACGGCAACAAACGAATCGCCTTCCTGGCGATGGTGATCTTCCTAGGGCTCAACGGCTGGGATCTCGAAGCTCCCGAGGCTGACGTGGTCGCCATCATGCTTGGGGTTGCAGCGGGCCGTTGTCCGGAAGCCAAGCTTACGGAGTGGCTGCGGGATCACATAGTCCCCGACTCTGAGCCTTGATGGGCCCGAAGAATCGTCTGGCACCTCGTCCGCAGGCGACTACCGCCGCTCAGCGATCCGTTCCACCAGCTCGACTCCTGGCAGGCGGGCTTCCCAGTCACGAAAGAGACGCGACATGCGCTGCACGCGTTCCTTGTAACGAGAATCGCTCATCACGACGTCCATCCATGTGCCCAGCATGGAGGCCGAGACACCCGCGAAGCTCCCCATCACCCCGAGGCCATGGTGCACCGCGCGCGCCGCATTGCCCGGTTGGTCGTAGAAAATCGGCAGCAACACCATCGGCACTCCCTGGAAGATGCACTCCTTCACGCTGTTGAACCCACCATGGGTCACCATCAGCGAGGCCCTCTCCAGGATCTCGAGCTGAGGGACCTCGGGCATCACCAGGACGTTCGGAGGGCAGCGCAGCGCACCCGCGTCCACGTAACGGCCAATGGCCATGACGCCCTGCCAGTGCGGACGGCGGGCGAGCGCATCGAGAAAGGCTTGATAGACCGGCAGGGCCTGCCGTGCGACCTTGAAAGGAGCCACGGTGCCCAAGGCGCAATAGACGAGAGGCCGGTCGTCGCGCAGCCGCTCCCAGGGGAGCTCGCCGTCGCGCCGCTCAGTGTCTACGGAGGGCTCGACGAATACTGTGCCGGCGGGGAGCCGCTGCCGGGGAAAATCGAAGTCCGGCGGGCAAAAAATCAGGTTTGGAAGCCGGAGGGCCGGCCAGGTCTCGACGCGAAAATCGATGGCCGCGAGCGGATACCCGCAGCGGCGGGCGAATTCCTTGACGTCGTCGAAGATCTCGAGACGGAGGGGTGCATGCAGCTTCTGCATCAGGAACAGCCGGCGCCAGGCCCACCGGGTCCGGAGCCGCGGGAACAGGCCTTCGCCAGGAACCAACGCGGTCGAGAACGGGGGGACCGCCGGGTCCCAGACGGAAATCAGGCTGCAAGGAAACGTGATCACCGGGACGCCGGTCTTCCACGCTCCGATCCCGATCCAGGGCGTCTCGCTCGCCACGACGAACAGGTCGGGGCGTAGAGCGCCCAGAGCCCGCTCGATCTCTCCTTGCTCCATGAGCTCGCACGTCTCCAGGACCCGTCTTCTGAAGTCCGGCAGGCCGAGAGAGCGGCCGTTTGCCTCGTTCGCGTATTGTTCCTCGAGCGCGCCCTGGGGAAAGACCGGCTCGAACGCCGGGAGGAATTCGAACCCCTGGCTCAGCACCCGCGTCGCGATGTCCGGAACGCCAAGGTAGAGGATCCGGTGACCGCGCTGGCGGAGCCGCCGCGCGAGCGCGAAGGTCGCGTTGATGCTGGCGGCCCAGTGAAACGGCATGAAGACGATGGTCGCCATCTCGTCATCAGTGTACAGAAATCCCGACCGAGGCCCGCGAGGAGTTTGCCTCCGACGCTCCCGGCGCGCTAGCATGCGCGCAATGCAAAGCCAACGAGCGGAGGCGGGCCAGCGTTGAGCGCGAGCTCCCGCTCTCCCGCCGGCCAGCTCCGCCGTCTGCTCGGACTCGGCTTCGGACTCGCTGTCATCATCGGCAGCACGATTGGCGTCGGTATCCTGCGCACGCCGGGGCTCGTCGCGGGCCACCTGCACAGTGGGTCTGCCATCCTGCTGGTCTGGCTGGTCGGCGGCCTCTACACCTTGCTCGGGTCGGTGTGCCTGGCCGAGCTCGGCACGATGGTGCCGCGGGCGGGCGGGTACTACGTGTACGCGCGGCGCGGATTCGGCGACTGGGTCGGCTTCGCCGTCGGATGGACGGACTGGCTCACCTACTGCACGGTGCTCGCTTACGTTTCGATCGGCCTCGCCGAATTCAGCGGCGTGCTCGTGCCGGCGCTCGCGGACTGGGTGCGGCCGGTCGCGATCGTCACGCTGCTCGCGATGGTGGCGCTCCAGTGGGCGGGCCTCAAGGTCAGCGCGCGATTCCAGGAATGGACGACCGCGGTGAAGTTCCTCGCCTTCGTCGCGCTCATCGTCGCCGCGTTCACAATGGGTCCGGTGGGAGCCCGAGGCTTTCAGACCCCGGGAGACGCGCTCGGCCTCACCTTTACAGGCGCCATCCTCGCTCTGCAAGCCGTCGTGATCGCTTACGGCGGCTGGCAGAGCGCGCTCTACTTCACCGAAGAAGATCGTGATCCCGCGCGCAACCTCCCGCGCGCGATGATCGGCGGTGTCCTCTCGGTGATCGCCATCTACCTGCTGGTGAACCTCGCGCTCCTGGCCGTGCTGCCCATTCCGGACCTCGCGAAGTCCACGCTGCCCGGCGCGGATGCGGCGGCGATCCTCGCCGGCGATCGTGGGAAGCAGGTCATCACGGTGCTCTCCGTCCTCTCGCTCCTGCCGCTGCTGAACGCGATCCTGATGATCGGCACGCGGATTCTGTTCGCGATGGGGCGCGACGGGCTCGTCTCGCCGCGCACGGCGTCGGTCAACGCGGGCGGCACACCCGGTGTCGCGACCGTCATCACGACCGGTGTGGCGGTCCTTCTCATCGCCTCCGGCACTTTTCAGACCCTCATCGCGCTGGCGTCGGTCTTCCTGGCCGCGAACTACTGCGTCTCCTGTCTCGCGCTGGTCGTGCTGCGACGGCGGGAGCCCGACGCCGCCCGGCCGTTCCGCGCCTGGGGTTATCCCTGGTCGGCCGCCATCGTCGTCGTGGGCGCGGTCGTGTTTCTTGCCGGCATGCTCGTGAGCGACACGGCCAGCGCGGTGAAGGCGATCGGATTGCTGGCCGTAGGTCTGATCGGGCGGATGGCATTGGCAGGCAAATCGAGAACCGAAGGAGGTCAGAAACTATGAATGAAAATGTTATTCACACCCTCAACCCTGGCCAATTGACGGTCTGCACCTACGGGGGATTCGCTCCGGTCTGCTACAAGAACCCAGCCGGCCAGCTCATCGGCCTGGACGTGTCCTTCCTGACCCGGTTCTCTGAAAGCCTGGGCCTGGGGATCGTGACGATCGAAAAGCCGTTCGACGGGATCTGGGCATGGCCGGGCAAGAACGTGTGCGACGTTGCCGGCGCTGGGGTGATGAAACGTGACGACCGGCCCGTGGTCCCGGGCGGGTCTTGGAGCGACGCGTATTTTCAGGTCAATCGATCCCTGCTGGTGCGGGCCGCCGAAAAGGCGGAGTTTGACCACTATCAGACGCTCACCGGCAAGAAGATTGTCGTGACCCGGGGATCGACCGCTGATATCGATGCGAAACAGCGCTATACCAACTGCACAATCGAATACGTCGACAAGGTCGCCGCGGGCCAGCCGGACCCTCAGGAATATATCGTCAAGACCCTGATCGCGAACCGTCAGGCCGACGCGTTTGGAGAAGGGGACGTCAGCAATCTGTATCTCCGGGACAAATACAACAGCGCCGTCCCGGGAGGCCTCGCCCTGGCCGACGTTCACCCCATCGCCGGCCAGACCGAGACCTTCAACTTCATCACGCGCGATGCCAGCTCAGGCGTGCTCGCGCGGCTGAACGAGTTCATCGCCAGGAACAAGGGTTGCTACGCGCCCAAGCCGTAACCTTGCCAACGGTCACGGCGCCAGCAGGACGCCCCACATGAAGTCGAACTGCGACGACCCTGCACCCTGCGCCTATTTTGTAAACAGGTCCGTCCCTCACACTACGGCAGCCGGCGCTGCCAGATGCCGTTGCCGTGCGTCACCAGCCGCAGGAGCCGCTCGGGCGCGTACAGCAGGAGCTCCACGCTCATCACGCCCGGATAGAGCCCCTCGCTCCAGGCCAGCCAACTCGCGCCGCCGTCGACGGAGCGGTAGACGCCGCGATCGGTCGCCACATAGAGGTGGCGCAGGCGCGGGTCTGGGTCCACCACCAAGCCCGACGCCCAGACGTCGGGCAGCCGCCCGCCGTCCAGATCCTGCCATCGCCGGGGCGCTCCCTCCGCCATGTCGAGCTTCCAGACGTGGGAGAAACCGAAGCCGCCGAGGGTGAGATAGACGACCGACTCGTCCGCAACGTGGGGATCGAAAACGATCGACATCGGATACCCCTTCTCCGGCAGGTCGTAGGTGATCCGCTCCCAGGTCCGGCCCGCGTCTCTGGAACGGAAGACGTTCATCCGGTTGTAGCGGGGCGCCGTGGCGATCACCAGATGGTCCTCATGCTTCGGTGCCACCGCCAGGGAAAAGATCGGATTGCCGTCGAGCTCGCGGCCAAGGCTGGTGGGCGCCCAGGTGACACCGGGAGCGGCGTTCGAGGTGCAGGCCTTCTCCGGAATCGATTCATCCGCCTTTGAGAGTGGCGACCACGTGTGCTCGGGCGCCTTGTCCGAGCGGTAGACCACGTCCCGCGCGGCATAGAGCCGGTTCCGGTTCGAGGGCGCGATCACTAAAGGCGCGTTCCACGGCGTGTTGTCGAGGCAGTTGGCGCTACGCCGCAGAGGATCGACGTCAGGGATATAGCAGGGGTTCCAGGAGCCCAGGGGATCGATAGCCTCCTTGGTTGCATCCTTCCGCCAGCGTCCGAGCTGACGGTTCGTGTGAGTGGTGAAATATCCGATACCGTTCTCGTCGTCGAAAACAGAGAACCCCGCCTCCTGACCCCAGCCCGGGACGATCGACCAGGCTTTCGCACCCGGGATGGGACCTGAGTAGCGCAGGAAACCCACACCGTAATCCTGGGGAACGCCGACGATGAAGTCGCGCTCTTTCTGCGAGATGGAAACCCCGCGGTAGAACTGAAGAGTATTGAAGCCCTGATCGACCCGCTCGATCGTACGCCCCCCGTTCGACGATCGATAGACACCGTGATCGCAGGCGAAGTAGACGATCTCGGGCTCACCCGGAGCGTAGACGATGGCGTGGAAGTCGACGAAGATGAGCGAATCGTTCGTCTGGGTATAGACGGCCTGAGCCACCAGCCGGTTCTCCTTCCAGACCACGAAGCCCTCCAGCGTCTTGCCGCCGTCGAAAGAGCGGTGGGGACCGACATAGCCGACGAAGAGCTCGTCGGGCTCCAGAGGGTGGACCGCCAGGGTGTTGGCGTACCAGCCCTGGGTATAGCCGCCGTCGCTGGTCGTGCTCCGCGTCTCCCACGAATCGCCGCCGTCGACACTGCGCAGCAGATACGACGAAGGCGCGAGCAGGGGCGTCGGAACATAGAGGCACTTGAAGCGCTTGTTTTCCGGATAGGTGGAACCGTCGGCGCCGCCGTTCTCGTCGGCGCCGGGATCGGCCTTGTTGTTCGCGAACGTGAGCTGAGTCAGGTTGCCGATGCTGACGTAGAGCGTATCGGGATCGGAGGCTGAACGGGCCAGTTGGGCCTTGCCCTGATAGCTCACGGGCAGCCCGCGGACGATATGGGTCCAGGTGGCGCCGCCATCTTTGGTTTTATAAAGGCCGTGACCCGGGCTCGCGAAATTGCCGCACGCCGCCACCACCTCGCGGGGTCTCCTGGGATCGACGCTCAGCGAGGTGGCCGCGACGACGTTGAGCGAAAGCTTCCAGTCCTCCGCCGCCGTCCCCGGCTCGCCCCTTTTCTTCGACGTATCGAGCCGGTAGACCCCCTCGGAGGTGGCGGCCCAGACCGTGAACCGGCTCGGATCGCCGGCGTCGGGGACGATCTCCAGGTCCTGTACCCCGGTCTCCTGGCCAGGTTGCCAGTCGAGGCTCTTCGACCAGGTCTTGCCGCCATCGCTCGAGCGCAGGATGCCGATGCCGTAATTACCGCGCGAGGTCTGGGCGTCGAAGCCCCGGGCCGTCGTCCGGCGGTAGCCGTAGACCTCGCCGGTGCCGACATAGATCACGTCCGGGTCCCGCGGATGGATTGCGATGGCGCCGACCCCCAGGACCGGAAAGCCGGTGTCGACATAGCGCCAGCGCCAATAAGGCCGGTGATCGTCGCGCCAGTTAGCCGCGCGGGGATCGCTGTCCCCGGAAGCGCCGGAGGAGAGCTCGCTCACCCAAAGCCCGCCGCTCGCGGAGCCGGCGAATACCCGGTTGGGATTTCTGGGATTGACGGCGAGCGCGATCACACGCCCCGCGAGCCCCTCGTTCCCAGCCACCCCTACAGGCCCCAGAGCGCTCCACCCCTCCTCGGCTCGAAGCCCGCCAAGCCCCCCCAGGAACAGGACCACGGCCAGACAGAGGGTCACTCCACGCGCGCGAGCGTTCGGCCCCATCGGGGATTCTCCTTTTTGTGACCTGCTTTAGCGGCAGGATAGCATGGGCGCTACGGCGGGTTGTTGACCGGAAGCCGAGCTCGCGGAGTGCTGCGGAGTCACACCGTCTTAGCGAAACGGCTTCGACTCCCCCGGAGGCCTGTCTCCCTCCGGGGTGACATCCTTCGGCGTTGCAAGTGCCGCAATCTCCCGCCTGATGGACTCCAGCTCTCTGATCCGATGGAGCAGAGGCGCAACCTGCAGACCCTTGGCCCGGCGTTGCTCGATGTGTCGTTCGTGATCCCAGATCCGCTGGTTGATGACTCTCATGCACTCGCCCATCTTCACGGCATGCCTCCTTGTGCTGCCTTGCACCAGATCCCAGGAGAAGGCTAAAGGAGACAACTGACAGAGACAATTGGACTTAGGTAATAACTTCGGTACATCGTAGGATATATACCGGTCTTCGGACGCGGGACTCCACAGCCGAAGAATCGTCTGGCACCTCGTCCCGGCGCCAGCGCCGGCCAGTATGGATATCCGTCGCAAAATTGGGATCGGTGTCCCCAATGCCGCGAAGAATCGTCTGACACCTCTGGTCTGGGGATCAATCCGTGGGTGGATATCGCCGACGAATCATCGTTGGATTCGCGACGCCGGAGGTTTGTGAGAATCGCAACGGTATCGCCGCTTCGGAGACGACCCAGACGCTCTACGATATCCTCCGCAGGCCGCGGAGACGGCGGGTCGTCTCCGCGGCGGCGCCAACGCTCCGAATTCCTCTCGCTGTGCGCGTCCTCCACACCTCCTTCCCCGTTTCGCCGGCGCGCGGAAGGTCGGCGAGATGCGTGGAAGAGGGTAGGCCTCAGTGGTGCGTCCTGCTCGCCGTCCGAGGAATCGTCTGGCACCTCGCCCGGAGTTGGAGGCCAAGGCGCTGTTCGAGGATCTGATGGAGCGTAAGCCGGGGCGCTACGATGAGGATCATCTGCGAAGCTTCCAGCGCCGAGTCAAGCAGTGGCGTGCCCAGCACGGCCGGCGCGAGAGATCTTCCTGCCCCAGAAGCATCGCCCTGGGGAGGCGATGCAGACCAACTTCACCTGTGGTAGGGTCTCGGGATTCGACTCGCCGGAGAAGCCTTCGAGCACTTGCTGTGCCAGTCGGTGCTGCCGTACAGTAATTGGCAGTCCGTGGTTATTTGCCGTTTGGAGTCGATGCTGGCCCGGCGCGATGGGATCCGAAGAATCGAAGAATCGCCTGGCACCTCGCCCGCACCTCGCCCCCGCACCTCGGTGGGCGAGCACCTTGCCGGCCGGCAGCTCGCCTGTTATAGAGTTAGACCCGTTCCGTTTGCCCACGCCTGCCATGGGACTTCGGTAGCCAGACGCGTTGACGCGGTTTCAAAAGCATACTACTCTTCGCTGCAAACGAACGACTCTGGACTTGCTATCTGGCAGCCTAGGGAGGTCTGCCATAATGGAAAATTTATTTGAAGCAACCGGTTGGGTTGTGCTGTTTGCCTTTTGCCTGACCTTTATTGTTTCAATGCTGGCCCTCACCAAGGTTATTCGGTTGGCAGACCCCCGCTATCTGCGGCTACTTTTTGTAAAAATGATTCTCGAGGTAGCAGCCGCAGGTTTTTTTCTTTTCTACAATGGGACCTTAAATTTCTACAACTATACAGCTCCTTACACAGGGAAATGGAAGGCCCAAATTAAATGGACCCCGGAGTTCTCCCAGACCTTGTTTAACTACGACCACAAGAGCCAATTCGTACCCATCAATCCTCGCTCCGAGGGTGTTGTCTATATCGTTAAGTTTCAAGGATCGTATACTGGCTTCAGTCTCTGGGAAACAAAGAATGGTGGTGATACGTATTCTAAGCTTTTCGTCTTACTCGAACGCTTCCATTTCAAAGACCCAAAGACCATCGATCGGTGGGATCTCTCCACGGCTATTCGTCAAAAAATAAAAGAATTTCCTTATGGCCCCTTTTTCGCCTACTCTATGGAATTTATTCAAGCAGATTCCAATCACATGGAAGGAAAAATGATCTTGCAGGATGAGACGGGCAAGAGAGTAGAAGCAGGTAGCGTATTTTTAGAAAAGGGTATCTAGAATAATATCAGAAAGTCGACCAGCGAGAATTATATGTCTTCTGACTCCAAAAGAAATATCGCCACAACTCTCTCTATTCTGGGGTTACTCCTGACCATTGGAGGATTCTTAGAGATCGGCCGTCTCGTTCAATCACAGATCTGGCGTCAAAACCCAAACTATATCTTGCTAGGCATCGGGGTCACCGTCATACTCATAGCAGTTATTTTATACAAAGGCTCTCCTCCAGCCAAACCCAAAAAGCTGCCCAACTTTAGAGGTGAGTGGGAGTATCACGTAGAAACGGCTGACGGAACTCGTGTCCATTGGGGGCATTGTACAGTCAAACAGGAAGGGGAAGAGCTAAGGATATCCGGAACAAGGACTCATTCCTTGAACCAAAAAGAAGGGAATCAAGCAATAGAAAAGAAGGTCAATATTCACTGGACAAGCATTTGGTGCGAACTGTGCGCAGACGGCAAGGTCCGCTTCGATTACGGCATTGACCTTCACGAAGGTCACACTGTAGGCTATTGCATCCTTGATTACCCCGACTCTAAACTTGAAAAAATGAGCGGTAGCTATTATCAACTTCCAACTCAACATGGAAAAACGGACTTTGTTTACGGAACGATTTCTTTCTTCCGCCTAAGAGACATCACTGGGAACCCCAAAAAAATAGAAGGCAGTCAAATACAGAAAAACTAGTGATGCTTCGCTTTTACCGGGTGATCCGGTATCTTACTCAATAAACTGGTATAGACAGTCTCGATCCACGCCTTTGTATCAATGAACCCGCCTCCCCAAGGCTTCCACTGATCCGGCAGCCCCATGGTTTGGATTTGCGTTAAGGTCTTCCCCGCCTTGATCTGTTTCTGGACGATCCCGGTTGTCTCGACCAGCATGCGGTGGTAGGTCTTCAGGTCCTCGACCGTCGAGAGCGGGCCGTGGCCGGGGATCACCTTGGCGTCGGCCGGAATCTGGGCGAGCACTTTCGCCACTCCCGCCGTCATCCCCTGCACGCTGCCGCCGCTCTCCAGGTCGACGAACGGGAACCGGGTGTTGAAGAAGTCGTCCCCCATGTGCACGACGTTCGACTTGGTGAAGAAGATCACGCTGTCGCCGTCGGTGTGGCCGTGCGGGTAGTGGATCACCTTGATCTCCTCGCCGTTGAAATGGACGGAGACCGAATCCTGGAAGGTGATCACCGGCAGCGCCTCGGCGGGCGAGGGGGGCATCACGGTACCCATGACGTGCTGCTCGGTCATGAGCCGCTTGCGCACGTTTTCCTGGGCGATGATCGGCGCCTCGGGGCCGAAAGTGGCGTTGCCCCCCGTGTGGTCGCCGTGCAAGTGGGTGTTGAGCACGAACTTGAGCTTGCCGGACTGGCCGGCGTTGATGCTCTGCAGGGCCGCGCGGATCCTCTCCGCCAGCGGCGCGTACTGGTCGTCCACGATCAGGATGCCGTCGCTCCCGGCGGAGACCCCGATATTGCCGCCCGCGCCCACCAGCATGTAGATGTTGCCGGCCACGGGGACCACCTTGATCTCGACTTTCGAGAAATCCTGCTGTTGCGCCGCCACCGGCGCCGTTACCAAAATCATCGCCAGGGCCAGTCCGGCGAGGAGCCGGACACATGTCGCTCTCATCATCAAAAAACCTCCTCGGAGTGGGTTCAGCTACCGCGCGGCGACTTTAACATGGCGACTCAGCCGCCGCCGACGATCCGCAGGAGCTGGCCGACGGCCCGTCCCAGCGTCTGGCCGACACCGGGAATCTGGGTGGCGACCAACCCCAGCACGGGGACGCCGGCGTAGGTGACGAGCTTGGTCAGGAAGGCGCGGTCGAGCGTCACCTGGCCGGGGGTGGTGCCCCCGATCCGGCTCAAGGTGGGATCGCGGTCCATCTGGACGAAGATCCAGAGGGCGATCCCCACCGCCACCGCCAGTCCCAGCCAGCCCCCCAGGGAGACGAGGTGTTTCGGCTCGAAGGCATAGGTGGCGACGGCGAGCAGGGTGAGGAGCCCCGAGGCGAGGGCGCCGATGAGGCAGCTCCGCAGATGGGCGAAGACGAAGCGCAGGTACGCCGCCACCCGCAAGGCCAGGAACTGCCGCACCGCGGGGTCCTCGACGTCGTCGCGCAGATCGACGCAGGCTCGGGAGAAGATCCTCTCCAGCACGTTCCGGTGCTCGATCTCCCGCACGGAGCCTTCCTCCCGCTCGTTCTCGAACATCCCTTTCAACGCATCGTCGAGCGCGCCCGGAGGGCCCGCGATGGTCACCTTCCCCGCCGCCGCCAGCTCCCGCAACTTCTGGACGGAAAGGAGCAGCGACCGGAACGGCGGGATCCGCCAGCCGAACGACTGGATGGGCCGCCAGTCCAGCTCCTTCGAGATCGCCTCGAACGCCTGCGCCACCGCGGGGGAGGAGTTGTCGAGCCGGTGCAGGACGCGCAGGGTCTCCCGCCAGAGCCGGACGAAGCGATAGAAGGAGAGGGCGCTCAGGGAGTACGCCATGAGGACCAGGAGGATGAACAGACGGCCGAAGGGGCGCGCCTCGCCGATCGGCTGCACGGTGCCCCAGAGCAGGAAGACCGCCGGCACGAAGACGATCACCGGCAGGATCCAGGGCGGTGTCTCGCGGGGCGTGAGCCGCCGGGGCCAGGTCCGGGTGAGCAGGCTGTAGAGCGACCGCAGGATCGTCGCGGACCCGGTGACGGCCGGATCGCAGAGCGATTCGAGCGGGCAGTCAGAAGCCAGGCGGACCAGCAGCCGCCGCCGCTTCAGCTCGCTCCAGAGCCAGAGATAGAGCGCCCCCGCCATGGCGGCGAGAGGCACCAGGGGCGAGAGGCCGCTGGAGAACGCCCGCGCCCGCAGGTAGAACAACTGGGCCTGACCTCCCGGCACGCAGAGCCGGAGGACGCCGAGGACCAGCAGCGCGAACGCCGCCAGCCCGCCGATCGTCCAGAACGCGCCCGCCTTGAGGCCCAGCCGTTCGCCGTGGGCCGCCCGGGCCAGGTTCCAGACCAGCCACCCATACGCGGCGGTCAGGATCAGCAGGTAGGTCCACTGGGAAGGGCGCAGCGCGGAAACCTTGACCGCGTCCCACCCGTCGGCCCAGAGCGGGAGGGTGGTGACGGCCAGCAGGACCCCCGTCGCCGCCGCCAGCAGGCCGGCGCCGAGCACCAGCAGGCCGCGGTTCCCCCGGACGTCGTGGATCGGACGGCCGTCGCCGGGATCGACCGGAGCCCCGGGGGCCTCCTCCAGCAGGGCGGCGCGGTTGAGCCGGACCGCCAGCAGGCAGAACAGCGCGACCACCAGCAGGATCTGCAGATCGTCCTTGCCGTCGAACCCGGTTGGCGGCATGCCAGCCTCGGCAGGCTTATGGCTCTTGGCCAGCTTCTCCTGTTCCTCCTTCTGCTGCTCCCAGCCGCAGAACCGCGCACCCCCCAGCGATTCCGGGTCGACGGGCAGTTGGGCGACCGGCCAGAGCGAGCCGTTGCCGGTCGCGGCGATCCATGCCTGCGGCTTCGGCGAGAGGGAGGCGCCCAGCAGATAGCGGACCGCCTCGAAGACCCCCTGCTGATATTCGCTGCCGAACTGCCTCCTCAGGCCTTTGAATTCCTTGGGGGAGGGAAATCCGGGCGCTCCTTCCGTGAACAGCGGATAGCTCGACAGGACGAGCATGCCGTTCATCTCCTGGGTGTGGTCCGGATGGGCGTAGAGGAGGTTGTTGTCGAACGTGAACAGGACCACGTCGGGAGCCAGTTGCCGGAGCTTTTCCGCCAGGAACAACTTGTCCTTGGGATCGGTCGCCACGATGCCGACGTAGCGGATCCCCTCGCGCGCGATCGTCTGCAGCAGGTTCGAGAACAGCAGATCGTTGCTCGAGGTCGTCGTCGAGCTGAAGGTGGGCACCAGATCGGCTTCCCGTTCCTGGCCGGAAAGATCGAGGTCCAGGGCGCGGCGGTTGGGCTGGAGAGGGTTGCCCTCCTTCGCCTTCTCCGCCTTCTGCTGGTCTTCCCAGGCATTGCGGAGGTCCGCGAGATGGCTGGGGAAGGTGAACAGCACCAGCCTCTGGCTCACGGTGCCCCCGACGAAGCTCTGCCCATACTGGGTGTCGTCCTCGACCAGCAGGCCGACCTTGCGGAGCTTCCATCCCATCTTCCGGTTCAGGAATCGGAGGGCCTGGACCTGCAGCACGGAATCGGGCAGGGCCGCGCGGCAGAAGCTCACCCCCACCTCGTCGAAAAGGGCCTCGAGATGATCCGCCGTGGCCGAGCCCGAAGCGGCACGGAAGGCGAGCAGGCCTCCCCGCTCCTGCCGCCAGCTCAGCAGGGCCAGCCGGAGCGACTCGGCCGAGCCGGAGAACGAAGGGCCCAGGATCGAGACCCGCGGCTCGATGGAGGCCTCCTGGAGGTCCGCGATCAGATCGAGCGCCTCCCGGAAGGTATCCTTCTGGATGCCCATCTTGGAGGTCTCGGGAACCAGGAAGACCACTTCCAGGGCCCGGGGGCCGGTGCCGCGGAAGAGGAGGACCCCGGGCGCCGCCTGGTAGGGCTTTTCCGGACCGGCCTCGCCGCTCACCCAGGGGAGCCAGACACGGTCGAGGAGAAAACTATCGGGGGCGGGCGGAAAGCCGCCGGGGCGGCGGTTCTTGGAGTTGGCGAACCCTCTCTGGATGGCGTCGAGAGCCTGGTCCATGCGCGGATCGGGCACCGCCGGCACCAGCGCGACCATGAAGCGAAGGTCGTATTGCGTGTCCCTCGCCCGGTCCAGGATGTCGCGCAGGCTCTCGCCCCGGGTTTTCTCCACCGCGGCGGGAAGGCTGAAGAACTGGCGCAGCAGGCTGACCGGCATGCACCAGGGGTACAGTGCCGCCTTCGGCTCCTCCGGCTTGCAACTCTCCTGGGCGAGGGCTGTCCGATCCCTGGGAGCCGCCGTCCCGGCGTTGGACTCCCCGGCCTTCGCTGATTCGGTCTTCGTGGCCGGTTCCGGCTTCTCCGCCGGCGCGGTCACCAGACGGGCGGCGGGGAAGCCGACCAGAAGGCCCAGGATGAGCAGGAGGACGGGGGATATCTTGTTCATGGCATCTTTCCGGGGACGAGCGTCTCCCCTGCCTGATAGGCGTGAGCGCTTCAGTAAATGTTACTGGAGAGGAGACGGACGCGGGAGATCTTTTCGCGCCCGTGCCGTTCCGGGCGCCGGCGGCGGCCCTATTCGTACCGCAGGGCTTCGATCGGATCGAGCGCGGCCGCGCGGGTGGCCGGGCCGGGGCTCAGACGAGCCGGGGCTTGAGCTTCCGCAGCAGCCCGGCTTCACGCTCGGGTGGCAGAAAATCGTCGGGCTGGCGCGCTTCCGGGTTCTCGGCGACCCAGGCGTGGACGTCGCGGACGGTCCTGGTGAGCGGGCGGAAGGTGAGCCCTTCGGCGACAGCGCGGCGGTTGTCGACCAGATCGTAGCCGTCCGTCTCCTCGGGGTACCAGAACGGGAGCGTGACCTCGTGCTCCTGGAGGAAACGGTCGCTCACCCAGGTATAGGACGCGCTGCCGCCGGTCGAGACGCGGCAGGCTTCGAGCATCTCCCGCATCGTGAGGGTCTCGCCGGGGCCCGCCGCGTTGAAGGTTCCCACCGCGCGGCGGTCCGCCATTTTCACCACCCAGGCGGCGAGATCGCGGGCATCGATCAGCTCGACCGGGCGGTCCGGCCGGCCGGGGGCGAGCACCTCGCCGCCCCGGGCGGCGCGTTCCACCCAATAGGCGAAGCGGCCAGTGTGGTCCCAGGGCCCGACGACGAGGCAGGGACGGACGATCAGCGCCCGCTGCGGAAAAATCTCCTCGACCCTCCGCTCGCACAGCACCTTGAGCCGGCCGTAGCCCCCCGGCGGCACCTCCCCGGCCTCGGCATCCCCCGCCGCCGGCTCTTCGACCGCGGCGTCCTCGCGGACTCCGGGCGTCTTGAAGTCGGCGTAGACGGAGATGGTGGAGATGAAGACGTAGTGCTCGACGGCGCCGGCGAGGAGCTCCGCCGCGGCCCGGACGTCGCGCGGCAGGTAGCCGTTGACGTCGATCGCGACGTTCCAGCGCCGCCCGGCGAGAGCGGCGAGGTCCTTTCCGCGGTCGCCGTGGAGATGCTCGGCCTCGGGGAACAGGTCCGGGTTCGTCCGGCCGCGATGGAACAGGGTGACCTGGTGGCCGGCCGCGAGCGCGGCCTCGGTGAGGTGGCGCCCCACGAAACGGGTGCCGCCGAGGATCAGAATCCTCATTCGTACCGCAGGGCCTCGATCGGATCGAGCGCGGCCGCGCGGGTCGCCGGGTAGATCCCGGAGGCGAGGCCGACGGTCATCGCGACGCCGGTCGCCAGGATGATCGAGGCGCCGGTAACGATGGTCTGCCAGCCGGCGTAGGCGGCGACGCCGCGGGCGAGGGCGAGCCCGGCCACGATGCCGGCGACGCCGCCGATCAGGCTGATGGCGAACGACTCGACGATGAACTGGAAGCGGATGTCGCCGCGGCGGGCGCCCACCGCCCGGCGGACGCCGATCTCGCGGGTGCGCTCGAGCACCGTCGCCAGCATGATGTTCATGATCCCGATGCCGCCCACCAGCAGGGAGATGCCGGCGATCGCGCCCATCACTACGTTGAACAGCCGCTGCGTGCGCCGGCTCTCGGCGAGCAGCGCCTCGGGGACCACCAGCTCGTAATCGCCGGTGCCGCCGTGCAGCCGGTCGAGCAGCTCGCGCATCGTCGCGGCCGTCTCCTCGCCGCTCACCCCCTCCTTGAGGCGGATGACGATCTCGTCGAGCGGCGAGGCGAGCGTCGGGTGCTCGAACTTGCGGTCGGCGGTCGACAGCGGCAGGTAGATCTCGCGCGCGGACGGGCCGGCCGCGGACGGCGGCCCGCCTTCTCCTTCTCCGCCGGGCGTCTTGGCGCCGGCCGTGGCCGCCTGCGGCAGATCGGAGGCGAGCACGCCGACCACCTCGAGCCAGACGTCGTTGACCTTCACGAGCTGCCCCACCGCCTCGCCATAGCCGAAGAGGTCGCGCCGCACCTCCGGGCCGATCACGCAGACCTGGGCATGGGTGCTCTCGTCGAGCGGATCGAGGAAGCGCCCCTCGGCCACCGAGAGATGGGCGAGATCGGCGTGGCGGGGGGTCACGCCGTAGACGGCGGCGCCGTCGCTCTTGCCCGACGGCGAGATCACCTTGTAGGGGTCGATGCGGATGCGCGGCACGACCAGGTCGACGCCCGGGACCGCCTCGGAGATGGCGGCGGCGTCGCGCTGCGAGACGCCGAGCGACTTCTGGCGGATCTCGCGCAGCTCGCTGTCCTTGAACGTCTTGGCGCGGACGAGGACGTTGCGCAGGCCGAGACGCTCGATCGAGGCGAGCGCCTGGCGCTCGGCCCCGGCGCCGATCGACATCATGGCAATCACCGCGCCGACGCCGAAGATCATGCCGAGCATGGTCAGCGCCGAGCGCAGCTTGTGCGCCGCCAAGTTGTCGAGCGCGGAGCGGAAGGCTTCCTGGGGAGTCATCCGATCGCTCTCATCCGATCGTGATCATCACCCGGCCTCCCCCCTCCGGCTTGGCGGGAGCGGACGGTCTCTGAACGGGTTTGGGCGCGGGCTCGCCGGCCGGGCGCGTGGGATCGCGCAGGGCCAGCAGGTCGCCGGCGGCGAGGCCGGACTCGACGACGATCCGGCCCATGGTGGAGGCGCCGAGCTTCACCTCGACCGGCTCGAAGCCGCGCCGCCCCTTGCGGTAGACGACCGCGCGCCCCTCGCGGTCGAAGACCGCCTGCCGCGGCACCAGGATGGCGTCCTTGCGCTCGTCGAGCAGCAGCATCGCCATCACCCGCTGCCCCGGCTTCATCACCCGGGGGTCGGTCTTGGCGAGCTCCAGGGTGACGCCGAAGTACTGCACCGGCGACCCCGGGATGCGCGGCTTGGCGAGCGCGTCGACGCGCTGGATGTGGGACGGATAGGTCACCCCGGGCGCCGACTCGACAGCCACGGTGGCGGTCTTGCCGGCCTTGAGCCCGCCGGCGTCCGCCTCCAGCACGTAGACCTCGGCCTGCATCGCCGACAGGTCGGGGATCTCGGCGAGCGGCTGGCCGTTCCAGACGTTGTCCCCCACCCGGGTGGTCTCGCCGCGCCAGTTGCGCTTGAGGATCAGCACGCCGTCGTGCGGCGCGGTGACGGCGAGCGCCTGCAGGCCGGCCCGCGCCTGCTGGATCTTGGCGTCGGCCTGGCGGACCTTGATCCGGAGCAGGTCCAGCTCGGTGCCGGTGAGCCGCTGATGGGTGCTCTGCGACCCCTCGGCGTGCTTCTGCCGCTCGGTCGCCAGTTGCTGGTCGATGTCCGACTCGATGATCTCGCTGCGGGAGAAGATCCCCGCGTCCTTCTTCTGGAACTGGCGCGCGTTCTCCAGCTCCACCCGCGCCATCGCCGCGTCCTTCTCCAGCTTGCGCACCTCGGAGAGGCCGGAGAGCTGCTCTTTGTCCATCTGCAGCCGGGCCCCGCGGAGATCGTCCTCGGCGTCGACCAGCCGCTTTTCGAGGACGCTGGGATCGAAGCGGATGACGACGTCCCCCTTCTTCACCAGCGAGCCGTCGGGCGCCAGCCAGCCGATGCGGAAGGGGCCGGGCACGCCGGCCGGGACGGAGATCGGCGTGGCCCGCACCGCCTTCAGGTCCCCCTGCGCCGGCACCCGGCGCACGAACCCGGTCTTCTCGATGCGCAGCGTGGGCACGTCCGCGCCACCCGGATGGGACAGCGGCAGGAACGCCCCCAGGGCGACCAGCGCGGCGATCGCCGCGGCGGCGAGACCCAGGCGGCGGGATGTCCGCGTCTTTCCCTTTCTCTTGACCGGCTCGTTCATCGGCTCTCCGCCAGCTCGCGACGCGAGACCCTGTCGCCCAGCTTGAGCCCGCTCCGGATCTCCACCTGCCGGTCGTTGCGCTGCCCAAGAGTGGGGCGGACCTCCTCGCTCCCCCAGCCGTTCTTGCGGTAGACCACCGGGCCGGAGCCGCGGTTGAACACCGCCTCGGCCGGCACCACCAGCGCCTTGGCGATCCGCTCGATCTCGACCGTACCGAGGAAGCGCATGCCGGGGCGCATGCGCTGGGCGTCGGTGCTGTCGAGATCGATCTCCAGCTTGACCACCTTGAGGGCGTCGGTATCCGACCGGCTCTGCACCGAGCCGCCGATCGAGCGCACGCGGCCGGTGAAGACATCGTCCGGGTGGGCGTCGAGGCGGAAGGTCACCCGCTGGCCGGCGGTCACGCGGCCGGCGTCGGCCTCGTCGATCTCCCCCTCGGCCTCCATGCGGCGGAGGTCGGGGATCTCGAGCACCGACTGGCCGCGCCAGCAGGAGTCCCCCACCTTCTTCTTCTCCCCGTCGTCGGTGGCAACGTAGACCACCGTGCCGGCGCGCGGCGCGGTGACGGTCATGCGGCCGATGGCGTTCTCCATCTCCTGGACACGGACGGCGGCGCGGTCGCGCTTGCGCGCCAGGGCGTCGATCTCAGTCGCGCTCTCGATGCCGTCGAGGTGGAGGCGGTTGTTAAGATAGGCGACCTCGCGGTGGGCGAGGGCGAGATCCTCGCGCGACTTGGCGAGATCCCTGGAGGCCACCAGCTCGGGCGGCACGTCCACCTTGAGCGAGGCCTTGCGCAGCCGCGCCTCGGCCTCGGCGAGCTCGAGCTCGCGGTCCCGCCGGTCGATCTCAAGATCGGTCTGCTTTTTCTCCAGCTCCTTCTCCGCCGAATCGCGCTCGGCCCGCTTGTCGAGGAGCTGGCGCTCGAGCTCGGAGGTGTCGAAGCCGAGCACCGGCTCGCCCGGCCGCACCGGCGCGCCCTCGGGCGCCATGAAGGAGATCTTGTAGTCCCAGATCTGCGCGATCTGCGGCGGGCCGATCCGCACCGCCTGCACCGAGGAGAGCGTGCCCGCCACCGGCACGCCGACCACCAGGTCGTCGCGCCGCACCTCGGCCCAGTCGCCGGTGCCCGAGGCCCCCGCCCGGCCCGCCATCAGCCAGAGGCCGAGGGCGACGGCGAGCAGCGCCGCGCCGCTCACCGCGAAACGGGTGACCTTGCGCTGCCTGGGGCTCATCCGGCCCTCCCGTCCTGAGGCCGGCGCAACCGCGTACCCTCGGCGACGCCGGACTCGACCACACAGGCCGCCGCCGAGCAGGGGCCGAGGCGCACCGGGGCTGTGCCGCCCGCCGCCAGGAGCGCCCGCGGCCCGCCGGCCGCGAAGTCGAGGGCCACCCGCGGCACCAGCAGGACGTTCCGGGTCTCCGGCCCCAGCACCTCGACGCGCACCGACATGCCGGGGCGCATGCGCCGGGAGTCCGACTTGTCGAGCGCGATCCGCACCGGGAAGTAGCGCAACAGGGGGCTGCGCCGCGACTCCCGCGCCACCGGCGAGATCTCGAGCACGCGGCCGCGGTAGGTCACGGCGGGATAAGCGTCCAGCGTGCAGAGGACCGCCATGCCCGGCGTGATCCGGCCGTCGTCGACGTCGGAGAGGTTGGCCTGGACGATCATCGAGTCGAGCTCCGGCAGGGTGGCCACGGTCATGCCCGCCCAGACCGAGTCGCCGATCTGGATCTTGCGCCCCTCGAAGGGGTGGGTGCCGACGAGCACCATGCCGTCGCGGGGGGCCTTGAGGTCGAGGGCCTCGATGGCCTCCTCGGCGGTGCGGATCTCGCGCCGCGACTTGTCGAGCGTGATCTTCTGGATCTGCACGCCGGTCGAGCTCACCTTCGCCTCGGTGGCGAGCACCTCCTCGGCCTTGGCGAGCTCGCTCTCGGCGCGCTTGAGGGCGAGCTGGCGCTCCTGGTATTCGCGCAGGGGAAGGATCTCCTTCGGCACTCCGGCGGCGAGCTTCGCCTTCTCCAGCTCGGAGCGGGCCTTCGCGACGTTGAACTGGCGCTCGGAATGGGAGGTCTTGAGCTGGGCCTCGGCGGTGGCGAGGTCGCTGCCGGCCTGGGAGGCGGTGAGCCGCTTTTCCTCCAGGTCGGAGGCGAACTGAGAGTTGTCGAAGGAGATCACCGGATCGCCGGCCTTGACCAGCGTGCCGTCCTCCGCCATCCAGCGGACGGTGAGCTGGAAGGAGTTGGTGCGCGGCACCACCAGGTTCTCGCCGCGTTCGGCCGCCAGCTCGCCGGAGAGGATCTGCCGCTGGCGGAAGGAGCCGCGATGGACGGCCAGCCCGTCTCCGTCGTCCCGGCCCGACTCGGCGCGCGCCCCCGGCCCGGAGCAGCCGGCTATCGTAGCCAGAGCGGCCAGGAGGAGGAGACAGATGGCGAAGAGGCGAGCTCTCATCATTTCCTTAAACGTATACGGCACCCGGGCATTCCTGTCTAGGGGGGGTGGGGGCCCCCCAAGGGAGGTATACGGAGCAGGCATGGTGAGAGTTTGAAGGGGGGGAAGGCGGAGGAAAGTTCCCGGCCTCCCCCGCCCCCCTACCCCAACTCCAGATCCACATCGCGGTCGATCTGGGCCAGCAACGCCTGATCCTCGCGCCAGTCGGGCTCCAGGCGGACGTTGAGCTCCAGGTAGATGCGGCGCTCGAGGTACTCCTCCAGATCGAGGCGGGCGGCGGTGCCGATCGCCTTGATCATCGAGCCCTGCTTGCCGACCACGATCCCCTTCTGCCCCGGGCGGTCGACCAGGATCGAGGCGTAGATGCGCAGGATCTCCCCCTCGGCGGGCTCCTCCCAGCGCTCGAGGACAACCGCGGTCGCGAACGGCAGCTCGTCGGTGGTCAGCTCCAGCACCTTCTCGCGGATCCGCTCGGTGACCAGGAAACGCTCCGGGTGGATGGTCAGCAATTCGGGGTCGAACATCGGCTCCCCCTCCGGCAGCAGGTCCCAGAGCACGTCGAGCAGGCGGTCGCAGTTCTCCCCCGTCTGGGCGCTGATCGGCACGATCTCCTTGAACAGCCCGGTCTTCGCGTACTGCTCGATCCGCGGCAGCAGGTTCGGCTTCTTCATCCGGTCGGCCTTGTTGAGCACCAGCACCCGCGGCTCCTTGGCCTTGCCCGCGAGGTCGAGCACGTAGGCGTCCCCCTTGCCAAACTTCTCGGCGGCGTCGACCAGCAGGCAGCTCACGTCGGCGTCGTTCATCGCGTCGAGGGCATAGCGCACCATCTGCCGGTTGAGCCGGTGCAGCGGCTTGTGGATGCCGGGGGTGTCGTAGAAGACCATCTGCCCGCGCTCGCCCGAGAGGATGCCGACGATCCGGTGGCGGGTCGTCTGCGGCTTGTCGGAGACGATGGCGAGCTTCTCCTCCAGCAGGCGGTTCATGAGGGTCGACTTGCCGGCGTTGGGCCGGCCCACCAGCGCGACAGTTCCGGACTTCGGCATCAGGCTTCCGCCTCCCTGGCCTCCTCCGCCGCGTCGATCTGCTCGACGCGCACGGTCTGGATGCGGCGGTCGGCGACCGCCTCGACGGTGAAGCGGAGGCCGTGGCTCTCCACCGTCTCTCCTACCTGCGGGACATAGCCGAGGACGCTGAAGATCAGGCCGGCCACGGTCTCGTACTCCGGGTCTTCGATCTCGACGTCGAACAGCTCGTCGAGCAGCTCGATGTGGGCGCGGCCGTCGAGCCGGTAGGCGCCGTTCTCCAGCGGCACGAGCTCAGCCACCAGTGCCTCGTGCTCGTCCATGATCTCGCCGACGATCTCCTCCAGCAGGTCCTCCACCGTCACCAGGCCGGCGGTGCCGCCGTACTCGTCGACCACGATCGCGACCTGCTGAAAGCGCGCCTGGAGCTCCTTGAGCAGCTCGCCGAGAGGCTTGGTCTCGGGGATGAACAGCGGCGCCTTCAGCAGCTCGCGGATCGCCGGCGGCTCCGGCGCGCGCAGGGCGCGCAGCACGTCGCGGATGTGGATGATACCGATGATGTGGTCGATCGAGTCCTCGTAGATCGGCAGGCGCGAGTGGCCAGACTCGACGAAGCGGTCGGCCAGGATGTCGAGGGTGGCCTCGACCGGGGCGCAGACCATGTCGATGCGCGGCGTCATCACGCTGCGCGCCTGGGTCTCGCCGAAGCCGACGATCCCCCACAGCCACTCCCCCTCCTGTGGCTCGAGGATCCCCTCGCGGGTGCCGACGTCGATGAACGCCTCGATCTCCTCGTCGGAGGCGGCACCGTCCTCCCCCTCCTCGTGGCGCTCGAAGGCCTCGGCGGGGATCAGCGGCGACAGCACCCGGACCAGCGGCGACAGCAGCCAGAGCGCGACCCGGTAGAGGCGGGTCAGCGCCCGCAGCGCCCGCTCCGGGTCCTGGCCGACGAGCGTCCGGTTGACCACCTCGGCGACGGCCACGATGAAGAGGACGATGGCGAACCCCCAGAGCATCGGGTGGGCCCGCCCGAAATGCTCGAGGCTCAACGTGAGCAGCGCGGCGAGCACGATCGGCAGCGTCCGCGAGAGCAGCGACAGCAGATAGCGGAAGACGCCGAAGCGGACCGGCATCTCGAACATCTTGCGCAGCGAGCCCCCGGCCTCCTCCGCCCAGTGGCGCAGGCGGATGGGACCGCTGCGCTCGAGCAGGGCGGAGAGCGTCGCCGCTCCCATGGCGATGGGCACCAGGAGGAGGAAGGCCCAGAGGAGCAGGCCGGGCGAGATCGTCGAATGGGCTTCAGGCATGCGTCTCCTCTTCGATCCATCGCTTCCGCAGCCGCCGCTCCAGCCGCTCCATCTCCCCGTGATCGGTCTCGTGATCGTGCCCCAGGCAGTGGAGGATGCCGTGCAGCAGCAGGGTCTTCACCTCGCGGTCCACGCTGTGGCCGGCTTCCATGGCCTGGCGGCGGGCGGTGGGGATGGAGATCAGGATGTCCCCCAGGTACCCCTCGATGCCGGCCTCTTCGCCGGGAAAGGAGAGGACGTCGGTGGTCTTGTCCTTGCCCCGGAACCGGCGGTTGGCGAGCCGCATCGCGCGGTCGCCGGCGAAGCGCACGCTCAAGGCCTCGGCCTTCGGGGCGAGCGCGGCCACCAGGGGGGTGAGCCAAGGCAGCAGCCGGCGCGTACCGGCTTCCGGGTAGCGATTGGGATTGAGGAGGACGATCTCGCAGCCGCCACCCGCGCTCGGGCTCGAACGTTTCGCTGGATCGCTCATGAGGCCTGACGGATGGCCTTCTTCTCCCGTTTGGGGCCGGCGGCGTTGAAGTCGAAGCCCGGGTAGTCGATCCGCTGGTGGAAGATGTTCGAGAGCACCCGCAGGAAGGACTCCGAGACCATGCGCAGGTCGGAGAGCGTGAGATCGGTATGATCGAGCTGGCCGTCCTGCAGGCAGTCGTCGACGATGGCGCGGATCAGGCCGCGGATCTTGGCCGGCGACGACTCCACCAGCGTCCGGCTCGCCGCCTCGACGGCGTCGGCGATCATCAGCACGCCCATCGCCTTGCTCTGCGGCTTGGGTCCCGGATAGCGGTACTTCTCCTCGGTGACGTCGGTGGCGTCGGGGTCCTTCTGCTCCAGGGCCTTGCTATAGAAGAACTTGATCAGCCGCATGCCGTGGTGCTGCAGGATGGCGTCCTCGATCACCCGCGGCAGGTTGTACTGGCGCGCCAGCTCCACCCCGTCCTTGACGTGGTTGATCAGGATCAGCGCGCTCATCGACGGCAGCAGCTTGTCGTGCCGGTTGTGGCCGGGGCGCTGGTTCTCGACGAAGTAGTCGGGGCGCAGCACCTTGCCGACGTCGTGGTAGAGCCCCGCCGTGTAGGCGAGCACCGGATCGGCGCCGATCGCCTCGCAACCCTCCTTGGCGAGGTTGGCCACCATCAGCGAGTGCTGGAAGGTGCCGGGCGCCTCGAAGGCGAGCCGCCGCAGCAGCGGCAGATTGGTGTTCGACAGCTCGACCAGCTTGATGTCGGTGGTGATCTCCAGCGCCCATTCGAGGATGGGGATGGCGAAGCTGGCGGCGGCGGTGACCAGCAGCCCGCTGGCGAAGGCGCAGATCAGGTCGAAGCCGACCTGCATCGGGCCGCGGGCGGCGGTGGCGAAGGCGGTCAGGATCAGCACCATCATCAGGTTGATGCCGCCGACCACCAGCCCCACCCGCACCATCACCAGCCGGTGGCGGAACTGGTAGCACTCCAGGGTGTAGATCGCCCCGAGCGAGCCGGCGAGGCTGTAGAAGACGATCCAGAGCGCTTCGCCGTCGCCGGTCAGGCGGGCGGCGAGGAGCGAGAAGAGCACCGACAGCGTCAGCGCGATGTTGCGCCCGAAGAGCAGCATCGCCACCAGCGCCACGGAGGCGAACGGAATCGCGTAGGAATAGCTGTGGGCCGAGTTGAGCGGCGCCGACTCGAAGGCGACCGAGAGGGCGTTGGCGACCACGAAGCAAAACTTCGCTCCCAGCAGGGAGGCGAGCAGCAGCAGCAGGCTCTCCGCGAACAGCCGGCCGCGGTCGTGGTTCGCCACCCGGTCGTGCCGCTCCGCGAACCAGATCACCGCGGCGATCAGCGCCAGCATCGCCAGGGTGGCGGCGAGCGGCGGGATCTGGCGGCGGAACTGCCGCTCCCCCTTCATCTGGGCGATGATGCGGGCATTGGCCGGATCGATCGGGTCCCCCTTGCGGACGATCACCTGCCCCTGCCGGATCTGGTTGAAGACCTGGCCGACGGCGGCGGCCGCGGCTTCCTGGCGCATCAGCGTCTCGCTGCGGTTGTGCAGCAGGTTCGGCGGCGCGTTCTCGAGCAGCAGGTCGACCAGCAGCCGGCGCTCCTGCGCGTTGAAGCCCCCCCAGTTCCGCACCTCGGTCTCGAACAGGTCGCGCTCCTCGCCGGGATTGCCGACGTGGTCGAAGAGGTCGAAATGCACCCGCTCGGTGCCGGTGGCGAGGTTGCGCAGGGTGATCCCCTGGATGCGGTTTTCGAGCAGCAGGTCCTTGTTGGCCACCACGCCGCGGCGCAGCACCTGGACCAGGCTGCCGCGCAGGCGGTCCTCGAGCTCGGACGAGAACCCCTTGCGCGCCAGCAGCTCCGCCTGCTCCGGAGTGAGCTTGACGGCGTTGGGCGGCTGCGGCGGCGCCGTCAGCGCGCGGACCACCGCCTCGCGCGCCTCGCGGGACCCCGCATCCCCCTGCCGCGCGAGCACGCGGCGCCCGCGGTCGAAGAGCTGGGCCACCCGCCCCTCGTACTCGGACGCCGCCGCCTGGTCGAGGTCGTAGACCGGCAGCACGGCGTTGCGGGCCTCGCCCTGCTTGTGGCGCGTCGCCTCGTCGTCGTTGAGCAGCAGGTCGCGCGAGGCCACGTAGTCGTGGTCGGCGATGGTGCCGGGCTGAGCGCGCTTGGTGAACAGGAAGGCGCCCGGCACCAGGCACCAGGTGCCGAGGATCAGGAACACCCCCAGCCAGAGCGTCGGCATCTCGATCGCGCGCTCCCAGAGGTCGCGCGGACGGGGCCGTTTGCGCAGACGGATGGACCCGGTCCCGCTGGTGGCGGGGCGGATCTCGGTGACGGTCGAAGGGTCGTTGTCGCGAGCCATGGCCCGGGTCAATTGCCCCCTGCGGTACCTCCCAGGTTACCTTCTCCGGAAGAGACGGATCGCGCGGCTGCCTGCCGGGCGGCGCGCTGTTCCGCCTCGCGATCGTTCTTGCGCTTCTCGAAGGCCTCGTAAGCGGTGACGATCTTCTGCACCAGCACGTGACGGACGACGTCCTTCTGGTCGAAGTAGAAGAACTTGATCCCCTCGACCCCCGAGAGCACCTCCTGCGCCTCGCGCAGGCCCGACATCCGCCCCTGCGGCAGGTCGACCTGGGTGACGTCGCCGTTGATCACCGCCTTGGAGTTGAAGCCGATGCGGGTCAGAAACATCTTCATCTGCTCGGGCGTGGTGTTCTGCGCCTCGTCGAGGATGATGAACGAGTCGTTGAGCGTGCGGCCACGCATGAACGCGAGCGGCGCCACCTCGATGGTGCCGCGCTCCATCAGCCGCGAGACCACTTCGGGCTCGAGCATGTCGTACAGCGCGTCGTAGAGCGGCCGCAGGTACGGGTCGACCTTGGCCATGAGGTCACCGGGCAGGAAGCCGAGACGCTCGCCGGCCTCGACCGCGGGCCGGGTCAGGATGATCCGGTTGACCTGCTTGGCCTGCAGTGCCTGCACGGCCTTGGCCACGGCAAGATACGTCTTGCCGGTACCGGCCGGGCCGA
>DATHEF010000049.1:0-78977 GCA_035490435.1 Thermoanaerobaculia bacterium | reverse complement strand
GTTCGTGGCCGCCTACCGCACGGCGGCCGAGAAGCTCCAGAAGGGAGACCCCGACCCGCGCTTTCCCCTCGGGAGCTTCCCGCCGGCGTTGCCGTTCGTCGGCGGGTAGGACACGACCGCCGCGGCAGATCCTGATCGGCTTTCTGTCTATCTCGACCTTCACCGGCTGAAGGGAAGGAAGAGGTGTATCCAGGAGGCTGATTTGGCGTGAATTTCAGGAAACGGCTGTCGTAAATTGCCATCGCGAGAGGCCTCTTCTCATCTCCAAGGCTGCTTCCTGAGGGCTTGACAAGTCGAAAAGCCCCTCGGCGAGGGACGATTTTCTCCAGGGACGTGGCACTTGGGGGAGGAGGAAAATGAGGATTTATCCACTGACGTGGCACGTAGTCTGCGTGGCCAATAAGCGCCAAGCGGTTAAGGCAAGGTATTACGGGTTATATGTGTTCGGCTGCCATTGATGGATTGGGAACAATCTTGGTCCAACTAAAGCGTGTAAAGCGTCGAGACACGGGCAGAGTCTGATCAAAGACCTTCACCGGACTAACGCCGTGCATGAGGCTGCCCGCATTAGAGAACATAATAAATACTGGCCGTTCAGAATTCGTAGTAATCTGGCAGCCATACGGTTCCAGTTCTGCCTCATATTCCCGTCGTATAACTCTATTTCTGAAATGGTCAGCCTCACATACGGCGTCGAGCGTTAGTGAGTAATCTGCGAGAAAAGAATCAAGATCATAGATCGTAAGATTGCCGCCAGAGATGTTGTATGGAGGATAGTAGAGCATTGCCCCGACAAACGGGTTGGGATCGATGTGCGGTCGTTTTGCGGTCTGATATCCAATGAACGCTCCCTTATCAATAACGCCGATATCGCCTGGAAGTTGTCCATCGTTGAATTCGACTCTGATGCGAATTGCCGGTAAACGAGCAGGATTAAAGTGCCCTAAGTAATTCGCTTCAAGGTGGTCAATTATTCGAGCAAACAGGCCTTGGCACTGTAATTTGAGGTCTTCTTCTGATCGCCCGCTATGCAGATCCGAAAGGAAGAAAAATCCTGGATCCCGAGCTGAAGTCCGTACGAGCTTACGAGACGCCTGTTGAATGTGATTGCTGACTTTCTCAGGGAGCTCAGTTGCGGTTCCGGTAAGAAGATCTAACTCTCCAGGCGTGAGTGATACTGCGACGTCGTCTGTAGAGAGCGCCGAAGACCATCCCTTGCGCGACCCAGTCCAAGATGTTGACATATTACACCTCCTTATGTGACATCCGTATTCCTGTTCACAAAGGGCATAAAACCTTTACAGACCTAGTGTCTCGATGGATTCAAGTGATGCCTCAATCATGCTGCTCTGGGATGGGCAGCGCCTTGTAATCCCATGCTACAGGGGCGCGCGACCGCGTTTGCCGCGTGGTGGCCACCCTTTTATAACTATTCAACATTGTTTAAGCCAATCGACAATTTGCAGATTCTTAGAGTTCGGCAGTTCCAAGTATAGTTGCTTGCCTTCTTCATGGTCTAGCCTCGACGAGCGTTTCGGAGTGCGTGCTGCGCTTTTAGTGAGAGGGTCTGACATTTAGTAAGGCGACGACGTCTTCGAGACTTTTAATGACGATGTCTGCACCCGCATTGAGCAGGTCTACAGCTTCGCACCAACCCCGCCTGCCTATGGCAAGGAGCCCCTCGCTTTTTGCTAATTGCATGTCGTGAGGGGTGTCGCCAATCATTGCGCCTCGTCTTTTAAATTCATCAACAGAAAGACCAAAATGCTCCCGGATAATTATAAAATGAGCAGGACCCTTCACCATACTAGGTCGAGATATCTCGGTGCCAAGTGCTAGTCCAAAATATTTTTGTAATCCGGAAAGTCTTAATTTCGTCTCCACCAACGCCGGAGGGCCGCCGCTCGTCACCGCCAACTTGAAGCCTGCCTCCTTAAGCCAGCGGATGGCCTTGGGCACCTCTGGAAAAGGAATTGGTCGCTGCTGACAGAGAATTGCTACAAAATGTGCGGCGATGCTTTCAATCTCGGTGTGGGTGACCTCAATAGTCGGAGAAAGAGCTTTTCGGATCTGGACAGCGAGCGGTTCACCCGCAGTTTGGCGGTAGTGGTCTAGGGCATCAGCCTTTGGTATGCCGAAATCGGCCGCGAGCAAGGTGCCAAATATCTCGGCATGTTGAGCCATTGAATCCACGAGAGTGCCATCTAAATCGAATACTAGGACTAATAACTCTCGGATGCGAGAGGGCTTTATGGTCGAAGTGAAGGGCGAAGGGCTGTTCATACAATAACTAGCTTGGCAATGAGTTCAGGGTCGGCCTTGTATTCTGCTCGCACTACTTCCTGTACGATTCCATGCTGTCGCCGCCGACATAGTGAGCGAACGTTATCGGGGTCCGACAGGTACTCCGCTGCGCCCAGCGTGCCGGTGCCATGTATGCCGGCTAAGATAACAAGTTGCCTATCCATGTTAAGAGGGCTGGGCATCGAAAGTAGTAGGCCGAAGTCGTATGCGACATGTGCGGTCGTCGCTGCCTCACTCGACAGGTCCCGAGAGGAAACAAGTTGTGAGTTGCGCTCGCGGTCAAAGAGCACATTATCTCCGGTCTCGGGAGAGCAACTCAGTTGATAACGAAGATGAGGCGCCATAAGCAGCACCTCGCTCACCAGGTGATTCCGCTTTGGCCCGCAGAGAAAGACGAGGTCGTAGTCAGCAGCGTCTACGAGTTGCCCGAAACGAGAAGTGAAATCGCCTTCGGGCAAGATCAAGAAGCTCTTCCCCTCGATTCTTCCTGCCGTCTCCAGGAGATGCGCGATGACCCGCGCGGCTCTCGTGTCACAGGAAGGCAAGTTGTAGGCCTGCCTTGAAGCATCCAGAACGGCGCTATGGACTATGAGGACTTGCGCGCTCTTCAAGCCAAAAAAATCTTTAATAGACGCATTGACACGACGAGCCTTCCGAGAGTCTTGAAGCAGGCGCAGACAATATCCTCCTCCAGCGCCGAGAGTACCAGCCAGGACGTGGGCGCCTATGAGCTTTCCGATGTCCTCTGCCAAATCCTTCAGAGTGTTAATCGGCATGAGCCCAAGACCTCGATATCACGATTACGGTAGAGGAGTGCACAGTCACGCTCGACGCTAAATATCCTGGTTCGGAGTGCCTCAGTCTCAGTCGTGCCGGTTGATCGTCAGCGGTAGTGCCGCATAGCCGGAATCTAGCGCAGAGTGCCCTTTGGGTGAGGTACGACCGCAATAGACTCGCTTCGGTGCATCGGGGCGTGTCCCAACAGAGTTCCATCATGGCGTGCTCCTACACTGGACCTGTACCCCAACATTGTTCAGCTTCGGAAACAACGTATGTAAGCCGAGCTCGCGAGCCAATCCAAGTATTCGCCTTTCCAGTGGCTCGAGCGCATCCTCTTTTCCATAGATTACTATTGCAGCTCCGCCAGCTCCAGTCTCGTGTGCTGTGCGATACAACTTATGGAGCTCCTCTCGGACATTGTCAAGCGTAGGATTCGCCGCATACGTCGAGATCCCGCGCCGCAGCTCCGCAGCCTTCTCTACGATCGTCAGCGCGGAATCCAGATCATCGCCCGAGATGGCCTGATCGAACTGCTCGTTACACGCTATGATCTTTCTTAGTCGGCTTATCAACTCAGGATCGGAGTTGAGCCGGGTGACCACGTCCGAAATGATCTCCGATGAACTGCACCGTCTTGGTGCTATGAGCACAAATGTGGCTCTGTCGAAATAGCGTATAAACCGCGGTGGTAGATGGCGGCGCTCAGTGCGGGCATCTCCATGCCCGACTTTCTCAACAAAGCGATGGTACCCCCCAGCGGCAGCGCTGGCGAAATCCTGATAGCCGCCTTGTACACCTAGGAAGCGGCACTCGAAATCACGTGCTAGTTCTGCGAGCTCTCGCGCGTCTCGCCAACGTCTTCCACTACTGACAAGCCAAGCCGCGATGAGCATCACGCTCAACGTCGCGCTACTACCTAGTCCCGTCGACATTGGCAAACCCCGGTGGATGCGGAGAGCACGGCGGCAGTCGATATCCTGCCTGACGTACTCTGTCAGGCTCGCGAGCATCAGTTCATCATTGTTGACCTCGGGCAGTGTCGGTGCATCACCGAGAGCCAGTTCCACCAGTTCCACCGATAGATCGACGGGTTGCGTGCGATCTTTGTCTTCGTACAGGTCTACCGCGGCATTGACAACCGCTGTACCCGTCACGGCGGCAACATCAGCAACATCGGTAAATCCACCGCAGAAGTCAATCCGGACAGGCGCTCGTACAGAGGATCGGTTCATTCCTTGAGATAACAAGTTTTCTCCTCCAGTTGCCTAGATCGCAGCCACCTTTCATCGCTTGCGGTGTCCCTCGCATTCGCCTCGCGAAGTCCTTTTTCGAGTTACCGGGTCTGCCTCCCCTGAAGCTCCAGGTAGGAGGAGATAGCCTCCATGGCCAGCCGGGTTTCTGACTGGTCCGTCGCTCGTGCCAGATCTGAGAGGCGCGCCTCTACGTCCAGGGGCATCTTGAAGGTCATCCGGGTGGTGGGTTCGCTCATGGATCGTCTTTCTATCGGTTTAGGATACCACGCAGCTTGAAGCCCAAAAACAAAGCCGCCGCCCCGAAGGGGGCGGCGGCAGGTAAAACGCGGGTTCCGCGTTCGATCTACAACTGCAACCCACCCAACGCCAACAACGCGTTCGCCGTTAGAGCCTGGGCGGCGTCCTGCGTCAGGAAACCCTGGTCCGCGTACACCCCGACCTGATTAAGGAACGCCTGCAACTGATTGACGGCCGGCGTCGCATGTCCGGCCTGCGCCTGCTGCAAGGCGGCCTGGAGCTTGGCCTGGAGGGCGTTGGCCCTTCCGCTGGAGAGGGCTCTGGAGGTGACGAGGCTGTTCACGTCCTGAATCAGGAGCTGGATCTGCTCCGTCGCCGGGCGGTTGGCCCAGAAGGCCGAGGCGGTGCGGCCCGGGATCGAGAAGGCGCCGAGACTGCTGTTGAAGCTCGCGGCGCGCTCGGTGGAGTCGGGGGAGATCCTCTGGAGGGGGTGGAGGGTCAGGGGGACACCCTGGAGCTCGGGGGTGTTGAAGTTCCTGGTCTGGTTGGCGGCGTTGAAGACCACCACTACCCTTTTGTGGGCACGGTCGACGCCTCCGTTGTCGTCCGCGACGCTCATCACGATGACGCCGGGGATCTGGCTCGGGCCGGTGTTGTAGAAGCGCAGACGGCTCTCGACGTCCGCCGCGGTGCGCAGCCGGAAGAGCGGCGTACTCTTGCGGATCGCCACGGTCTCCAGGAAGTGGGCGTAGGCGGCGAGGATCTGCGGCCGGCCCGCCTTCAGCGCGGGGTTCGCCAGCAGCGGACCCTGGATCGGCCAGCTCGACTGGTTGTCCGGCGCCGGCGGCAGGCCGACGCCCCAGTTGTTGGAGCCGTAGGTGAAGTCGAGCTTGTTGAACCAGTCTCCGGAGTTGTAGCTGTTGCGGTCCATCGACTTGGAGCGCAGCAGTTCGACGCCCGCGTGGTAGAAGGGGATCCCCTGGCAGAAGCCGAGGATACTCATCCCCAGATTCTGCATGCGCACGCGGTCGGACAGGCTGTCCGCCGGGGCGGCCTTGGCCTGGATGGCATCCCACAGGGTGTCGTTGTCGTGGGCCTCGATGTAGCTGATGACCTCCTGCGGATCGGCGGTGTAGCCGGCCGGCTGGCCGTTGTAGTCGATCTGGCGGGCCGCCACCAGGTTGCCGTTGCGGTCCACGAGCTGGTAGTCGGCGAGCCCCCCGGCGAGGCCGGTGCGCACCCAGTCGGTCTCCAGGAGCAGCTTGTTCAGCTGATCGGAGGACGACCCCTGGTTGGTGGCGTTCGGATCGGTGTAGAGGCCGGTCAGGAAGCCCTGCTCCTGGAGGCCGCTGAACGGGCCGCCGCCGCGCACGCCGTCGCGGAGACGGTCGCTGAAGGTGCCGACGCCGGTGCCGGCCATGTTGGCCTGGATGGCGTTGACGCCACGGGCGTTGTTGGCCACCTCGCCGAAGTTCCAACCCTCGCCGTAGAGGTAGATCTTCCTGCCGTCCACCCCGTCGTTCGCCAGGGTCAGCGCGTCGAGGGTCGAGCGCAGCTTGAGGATGTTCCGCTTCATGTGGTGGCCCATCAGGTCGAAGCGGAAGCCGTCCACCTTGTACTGCTTCGCCCAGGTCGCCACCGAGTCGATGAGGAGCTTCTCCATCATGTTGAACTCGGAGGCGGTGTTCTGGCAGCAGGAGCTGGTCTCGATGTTGCCGTCGCTGTTGAGCCGGTGGTAGTAGCCGGGCACGATGCGGTCGAGCACCGACTTGTCGTTCTGCCCGGCGGCGCTGGTGTGGTTGTAGACGACGTCCATCACCACGCGCAGGCCGCTGTCGCTCAAGCCCTTGACCATCTGGCGGAACTCGAGGACGCGCGCCGGCCCGTCCGGATTGGTGGAGTAACTCCCCTCGGGCACGGTGTAGTGCCAGGGGTCGTACCCCCAGTTGAAGGGGTCGGCGTCCCCCACCGCCCGCACGCGCGCCTGCTGCTCCTGGGAGTCGGGCGGGAAGCTCGCGAGGTCGCCGGCCGGCTGCTGCCAGTGCGACTTGTCCTCGTCGATCGAGGTGATATCGAAGGACGGCAGCAGGTGGACGTGGGTGAGCCCCGCCAGCGACAGGGAGCGCAGGTGGAGCATGCCGAGCGAGAAGGGGAGGGTGAACGCCTTGAAGGTCCCCTGGAGGTTGGCGGGCACGCTGGCGTCGCTGGCGCTGAAGTCGCGGACGTGGAGCTCGTAGAGGACGATGTCCTCGGGAGCGTCGAGCCGCGGCTTGACGAGGCTGTCCCAGCCGGCCGGCTTGTACGCCGGATCGGCGAGGTCGACGATCTGGCTGCGCTGGCTGTTGCGCGACAGGCTCACGGAGTAGGGATCGGTGACCAGGTTGGTCTCGACCTGCCCGGTGGTCCGGACATAGACGTCGACCTCGTAGCGGTAGTACTTGCCGTACCAGCTTGGCGTACCCGTGGCGGTCCAGACGCCGGTGGCCGGATCGGCCGTCATGGCGACGACGGTCGAGGCGGTGGCCGGGTTGGAGTCGTCGAACAGGTGGAGCTTGACCGCGCGAGCGGTCGGCGCCCAGACCCGCAGGGTCGGCGTTCGACTGGGATCACCGGCGGCGAAGGTGGCGCCCAGGGGGCCGTTATAGGTGTAGAGGTCGTCGAGCACGCCCTGGATCTGAAGGCCGGTGGCGTCGACGAGATTATTTCCGGAAATACTGCCACCGTCCTTGGCATCGATAGCAATCTGCCCCTTGAGGGCCGCGGGCACTTCGGCGAGACGGTTCGCCGGGATGTGGAATGCCGAAAAGCCGGCGATGTGCGGGAACTTCTCCCGGACCGCGGCGGAGAGGCCGGCCGGATCGTAGGTCAGCGGGATCGCCGTGCCGCCGGTCACGCCGGCGGGATCGAGGGCGAGGCCGCCGTTCGCATCATAGTGAAGGGAGACGTTCCAACTCGCCGACACGGCTCCCGGGTTCCAGGCGATGGTGTCCGCCGTGACCCAGTAGGCCTGGGTGCGGTCGATGTTCCCCTTGGGGGCTCCGCTGGCGCCGACGGTCAGCACGTGGGTGGCGGAGTTATAGGAGAAGAAGATCTCGACGCAGGCCTGCGGCACCGAGAAGGAGATGTTGGCGCCGTTGAGAGCGCCGTTGGCGCCGTAGTTCTCGTCCCAGCTCTCATTGATCGCGACCTTCGTCTCGTAGTTGCCGGGCGGGATGGCGGTGGTCGAGAAGGTGTAGACCCCGTCGCCGTCCGGATCCTGGAGCCAGGAGCGCAGGCAATCCGGCTGCCAGTCCCCCGGGCAACCCAGGAAGTGCTGGTAGCTGCCGGGCGCCGTGGCGATCACGGCGTTCTTGTTGCTGGTCACCCAGTGTGTCGCGTCATCGTAATAGAACTTGACCGCCGACGGTGAGGCGAGCGTGAGGCCAATGTTGCCGCCCCCGGGCTGCGCGTTGGCGCCGTAGTTGACGTCCCACGAGTCGTTGAGCGCCGCCTTGTACTCGTAGCCGCCGGCCGGGAGGTTGAAGGTCCCCTGCCAGACGCCGTCGGTGGAGTCGTAGCCCAGGTGGGTGTTGGCGCAGCCGGGCTGCCAGTCGTCGGGGCAGCCGGCCTCGGACTGCAGGCTGCCGGCGATGGTGACGCTCGCCGGCTGGGCCGCGCCGCCGCCGGAGCCGGCGGCGATGGTGAGCACGTGGGTCGCCGCGTTGTAGCTGAAGACGGTCTCGGCGCAGTCGGAGGCAACGGTGAACGGGATGTTGGCCCCGTTCGAGGCGCCGCCGGCGCCGTAGTTCTCATCCCAGCTCTCGTCGATCGCGACCTTCGTTTCATAGCTGCCGGCCGGGATCGAGCGGGTGGTGAAGCTGTAGATGCCGTCGCCGTCCGGGTCCTGGAGCCAGGAGCGCAGGCAGTCGGGCTGCCAGTCCCCCGCGCAGCCCAGGAAGTGCTGGAAGCTGCCGGGCGCGACGGCGATCACCGCGTTCTTATTGCTGGTGATCCAGTGGGTCTGGTGCGAGTAGTAGAACTTGACACTGGCGGCGGCGCCGAGGTTCAGCGAGAGGTTGCCGCCGTTGTTCTGGGCGTGGTCGCCGTAGTTCTCGGTCCAGGAGTTGTTGAGGGCGGCCTTGTACTGATAGCCGCCGGCCGGGACGTCGAAGGTCCCCTGCCAGACGTCGTCCACCGGATCGAAGGCCAGGTGGGTCGCGGCGCAGTCCGGCATCCAGTCGTTGGCGCAGCCGAGCTCGGACTGCAGATCGCCGGCGACGGTCACGAACTGCGGCGCCGGCGTATTCGCCAGGGCCGCGGCCGGGATCAGGGATAGAAGTGCGAGGGCGAGCAGGATCGTGCCCGTGCGGGATCGGCTGGATCGGAAGACGGGATCAGACATGGAAGAACCTCCTGGGCCGGGTTTTGGCAAGATCCGGCCCGAACTGATTGGGATTCCCGGCAAGAAAAAGGAAAGGATATACACACCGCACCGCCCGCTCTTCGAGACTTTAAGAGTTCCCGAGAGGGTAGAATTGTAGCAGGAGTTGGGGGCGAGGGGACCCGCCCGGGCGGGTGGGGTGGACGGCTGCAGGCATCTACAGGGCGTCTGGCTGGTTGGGGCGCCCCCGCCCCGAATCCTCACCCCCCGGCCCCTCTCCCACCGCCCTCCCGCCGACCGGGAGAGGGGAGCTTGACGGAGCGACCTCGCTTGTAGGGTGCGCTGTGCGCACCAGAAACGGTGAAGGTGCGCACAGCGCACCCTACAAGCCACGCCTTCTCAGTAAAGTCCCCCCTCTCCCGGTCGGGGGGAGTGCGGTGGGAGAGGGGCCGGGGGGTGAGGATTCGGGGCGGGGGCGCCCCAGCGGGCACCAACACGTGGACCGGAGCCTTCGAGGCTGTATCCTTCGATCCCAATGTCCGAACCGGCTCCCCGCAACACCCTTTCGAGGCTGGCCCTCGCCGCCTGCGCCCTGCTGCTCTTCTTCGGCGGCCTGGGGGCGTATCCCCTGCTCGAGCCGGACGAGGGGCGCTACGCGGAGATCCCGCGCGAGATGCTCGCCCGGCACGAGCTGGTGACGCCTCGCCTCAACGGCGTCCTCTATCTCGAGAAGCCGCCTCTCTACTACTGGCTGAACGCGGCGGCCCTTTCAGTCCTGGAGCGGCCGGAGACCGCCTGCCGGCTGGCGAGCGCCTGCCTTGGCTTGGCGGGCGTGGGGCTCGCTTGGCTGCTGGGCCTTTCGATCGGCGGGTCGATCGGGGATAAAGGCGGCCGGCGGGTTGCGCTGGGGGCGGCGCTGGTCCTCGGCAGCTCGCCGATGTGGGTGGCCCTCTCCCGGGCCAACATCATCGACATGACGCTGACGTTCTTCCTGTGCGCCACCCTGACCTGCTTCTGGCTGGCGCAAGAGCGGGAAAAGGGGGAGCGCGGCGAGCGGCTCCTCTGGCATGGGATGTTTCTCGCCGCCGCGCTCGCCACGCTCTCCAAGGGGCTGATCGGCTTCGTCATCCCGGGGGCGGTGATCTTCTTCTTCCTCCTGTTCGCCCGGCGCTGGCGGCTGCTGTTGCGGGTACCCTGGCTGACGGGGGTTGGGCTGTTCCTGCTGGTGGCAGCGCCTTGGCACGTGCTGGCGGCCCGGCGCAATCCGGAATTCCTCTGGTACTACTTCGTCCACGAGCACTGGCTGCGCTACACGACGCCGGAGGCGAACCGCCAGGAGCCGTTCTGGTACTTCGCCGCGGTCCTGGCGCTGGGCATGCTCCCCTGGGCGGGACTGCTGCCCGCCGCGGGCCGGTTCTTCCGGGGAGCGGGACGGCTGCGGGACCGCCCCGGCCTGATCTTCCTGGCCTGCTGGGCGGGGTTCATCCTGCTCTTCTTCTCGGCCTCGCAGTCGAAGCTGGCGCCGTACATCCTGTCCGCCTTCCCTCCGATCGCCGTGCTGATCGCGCTAGCGATTGATCGGGCCGTCAATAAGGAGAGCCGGCTGCGCGCCTGGGTGCGGGCTGGCGGCGTGGCGGGCGCGCTGGCGATCGCGGTTCTGTCCGGCGTCCTGCTCTGGGCCTCCCTCGGCAGGATGCCGCGCCTCTCGACGAATTTCGTCCCCGCCCTCTTCGTTTTCGCCCTGCCGGCGCTGGCCGCCGCCCTGCTCGCGGTGGTCTGGTGGTGGCGGCACGGCGCGGCGCGGCCGCGGAGCGTAATGGCGCTGGCGGCGGCTTCGGCGCTGATCGTGGGCTGCCTCTGGTCGGCCGGTCCGCGGGTGGCCGCCAACCGCAGCTCCGAGCGGATGGCCCGCGTTCTCGCTCCCCGGCTCGCGCCGGGTGATGAGGTCTACTCCTACCACTGCTATCCTCAGACGCTCCCGGTCTACCTGCGGCGGCTCGTGGGCGTCGTCTCGTTCCAGGGGGAGCTGGAGTTCGGCATCAGCCGGCTGGCGCCTGAAGAGCGGGCCCGGCGCTTTCCGACGCCTGAGCAGTTTCGGCCGCTCTGGAGCTCCGGCAGGACCGTTTACCTGGTCCTCGAGAAGAGGGACATCCCGCGCATGATCGGGGAGGGGCTCGCTCCGGGGACGATCCTGGAGGAGCAGGAACGATATCTACTGATGGTCAACCGGAGATCGATCGATGGCTGAGCCGTTCGTGAAGCGCGACACCTTCCTGCCGTTCTCCCGGCCGACCATCCGGCAGGTGGAGATCGACGAGGTCGTCGATACCCTGCGCTCGGGCTGGCTCACCACCGGTCCCAAGGCCGAGCGCTTCGAGAAGGACTTCGCCGCCTACGTCGGCGCGCCCGAGGTGCTCGCGCTCTCCTCGGCCACCGCCGGGCTGCACATCGGCCTGATCGCCCTCGGGCTGAAGCCCGGCGACGAGGTGATCATCACCTCCATGACATGGGCCGCCACGTCCAACATGGTCGAGGCGCTCGGCGGCAAAACAGTGTTCGTGGACATCGATCCCGACACGCTGCAGATCGACCCCGAGGCGGTGGCCGCCGCGGTGACCGATCGCACGGTGGGCATCATCCCCGTTCACTTCGGCGGCGCTCCATGCGACATGGATCCGCTGCTTGAAATTTCACGCCGGCACTCCCTCTGGATCTTCGAGGACGCGGCCCACGGGGTGGGGACGCTCTACAAGGGGAAGCACGTCGGCCTCTTTGACAGGCTGGCGGCCTTCTCCTTCCATCCGATCAAGAACATGACCACCGGCGAGGGGGGGATGCTGACCCTCACCGACCCCGAGCTGGCGAAAAAGCTGCGCGCCCTGCGCTTTCACGGCCTGGAGAAGCAGGCCTGGAACCGCTACGCCGAGGGGGGGACGCCGCAGGTCGAGATCGTGCTGCCGGGCTTCAAGTACAACTTCATGGACATCCAGGCGGCGCTCGGCATCCACCAGCTCGCCTCGGTGGACGAGTTCAATGCCCGGCGGATCGAGCTGGCCGCCCTCTACCACGAGCTGTTCGCCGGGGTGCCGGAGATCGGCCGGCCCGGGGTACCCGCCTACGATCACTTCCACACTTGGCACCTCTACGTGATCAAGGTCCTCGATGAGGCCGGGGTCTCGCGGGATGACTTCATGGCCGCCCTGCGCGCCCGCAACGTCGGCACCGGCCTGCACTTCCGGGCCGTGCACACCCAGCCCTACTACCGGGACAAGTACCCGGAGGTGCCGGGGACGCTGCCGAAGGCCGAGTGGGTCTCGGACCGCATCTGCTCCCTCCCCCTGTTCCCGGACATGACCGAGGACGACGTCCGCTATGTGGTGGACGCGGTCAAGGACGTGCTGGCGCACGCGAAGGGCTGAAGAGGATTCGTGATGGCCGATCCGTACCTCTCGGTGGTGGTTCCCGTCTACAACGAGGAGGCGAACCTGCCGGAGCTCCTCGACCGCTTGACCGGCACGCTGGTCCCGCTGGGGCGCTCCTATGAGATCGTGCTGGTCAACGACGGCAGCCGCGACCGCTCCCTGCCGCTGCTGCGCGAGGCCGCGGCCCTCGATCCGCACCTGGTCGTCGTCGACTTCAACCGCAATTACGGCCAGCACGCCGCCGTCTTCGCGGGGTTCGAGGTCAGCCGCGGCGAGGTGGTGGTCACCCTCGACGCCGACCTCCAGAATCCGCCGGAGGAGATCCCCAAGCTGGTGGCCAAGATCGAGGAGGGGTTCGACGTCGTGGGCTCGATCCGCGTCCACCGCCAGGACACCCTGCTGCGCCGCGCGGCGTCGAAGATCGTCAACCGGATGACCGCGGTGGCGACCGGCGTACAGCTCACCGACTACGGCTGCATGTTGCGGGCATACCGGCAGCCGGTGGTCAAGCTGCTCGCCGCGTCGAACGAGGTCTCGACCTTCATTCCCGTGCTCGCCGACCTGTTCGCCGGCCGGGTGACCGAGATCCCCGTCGCCCACAGCGAGCGCCTGCACGGCGAGAGCAAGTACAGTATCTGGAAGCTCTTCCGCCTGCAGTTCGACCTGATGACAAGCTTTTCGGTGCTGCCGCTGCGGGTCACCATGGGAGTCGGGGTGGTGATGGCGATCGCTTCCTTCCTCGTCGCCCTGGTGCTGATCGCCGGCCGGCTGATCTATGGCCACGAGTGGGCGGTCTCCGGCGTCTTCACCCTGTTCGCCCTGGTCTTCTTCTTCCTCGGCGGGCAGCTCTTCGCCATCGGCCTGCTGGGGGAGTACGTGGGGCGGATCTATCAGCAGGTGCGCGACCGGCCGCGCTATGTGATCCGTCAGGTGATCCGTGGCGGGGAGATCACCCGATGAGAGCGGTCGTCCTCGGCTATCACACCATGGGGTGCCTCGGCTTCGAGGCGCTGCTCCGCCACGGCTTCGAGGTGGCCGCCGTGCTCACCCATCGCGACGATCCGCGCGAGGAGGTCTGGTGGGATTCGCTGGCTGCCCGCGCCGAGGCGCGCGGCGTTCCGGTGCATTATTCTGGAAATAGCTCGGAAGATCCCAAAAATCCGGCGTTCCGCGAGCTGATCGCTTCCTACGCGCCGGACTTTCTCTTCTCTTTCTATTACCGATACATGATCCCGGCCGAGGTGCTGGAGATCGCTCCGCGCGGCGCGCTCAACCTCCACGGCTCCCTGCTGCCGCGCTATCGCGGGCGGGCGCCGGTCAACTGGGTGCTGGTCGAGGGGGCTGGCGAGACCGGGGTGAGCCTTCATTACATGGTGGCAAAGCCGGACGCCGGCGACCTCGTCGATCAGGAGCGGGTGGCGATCGAACCGGCCGACACCGCCTTCACCCTCTACGCCAAGCTGGAGACAGCGGCCGGGTGGCTGCTCGACCGTGCGCTGCCGGCGCTGGCGTCGGGCACGGCGAAGCCGGTCCCCATGGATCTGTCAAAAGGTTCCTATCGCAGCGGGCGCAAGCCGGCCGACGGCCGCATCGACTGGAGCTGGCCCGCCGGCCGGATCTACGATCTGGTGCGCGGCGTCACCCACCCTTATCCGGGCGCCTTTACGACCCTGCGCGGCGCGAAGCTCCTGGTCTGGTGGGCGCTTGCGCTGGACGATCATCCTGAAGCCGCGCCGGGCACCGTGACCGCCGTCGACCGCGAGGGCATCACGGTGGCGGCGGGGGAGGGGTCGGTACGTCTCATCACTTTGCAGCTCGACGGGCAGCCGGAGTTGCCCGCCTGCTCCCTGGCACTGGCGGCCGGAATCGCGCCCGGCGAGCGCCTCGGGCTTCTGACGGAGGTTCCATGAAAGTCCTCATCCTCGGCGTCAACGGCTTCATCGGCAATGCGCTGACGCATCGCATCATCACCACGACCGACTGGCACGTCTACGGGATGGATCTTTCCTCCTCGAAGCTCGAGCATTCGATGGGCCACCCCCAGTTCCACTTCCTGGAGGGGGACATCACGATCAACAAGGAGTGGATCGAATATCACGTCAAGAAGTGCGACGTGATCCTGCCGCTGGTCGCCATCGCCACTCCGGCGACCTACGTCAAGGACCCCCTGCGGGTGTTCGAGCTCGACTTCGAGGAGAACCTGCGGATCGTCCGCTACTGCGTGAAATACCGCCGCCGGCTGGTCTTCCCCTCCACCTCCGAGGTCTACGGCATGTGCCCGGACGCGGAGTTCGACGAGGACACCAGCCCGCTGGTCTACGGGCCGATCGACAAGCAGCGCTGGATCTACGCCTGCTCCAAGCAGCTCATGGACCGGGTGATCGCCGCCTACGGCCAGCAGGTGGGGCTGCGCTACACCTGTTTCCGGCCGTTCAACTGGATCGGTCCGAAGCTCGACGACATCTACGCCGCCAAGGAGGGCTCCTCGCGCGTGCTCACCCAGTTCATCGTCAACCTGGTGACCGGCGAGCCGATCCAACTGGTGGACGGCGGCGAGCAGAAGCGCTGCTTCACCTGGGTCGAGGACGGCATCGACGGCCTGATGCGGATCATCGAGAACCCGGACGGCGTCTGCGACAGCGAGATCTTCAACCTCGGCAATCCCCACAACGAGTGCTCGGTGGTGGCTCTCGCGGAGAAGCTGGCGAAGATCCACGACGCCCACCGCGACACCCTCCCCAACTTCACCCCTTCCCGCCTGGAGCCGGTGGACGCCGAAGGCTACTTCGGCAAGGGGTACCAGGATGTGGTGGCCCGCAAGCCGTCGATCGCGAAGGCTGACCGCCTCCTCGGCTGGAACCCCACCACCTCGCTCGACGAGGCGCTGGAGCGGACCTACGCCGCCTTCCTCGCGGATTGGGTGCGTTCAGACCATCAGGTGGAGCAGCCCTGAAATGATCTCCGGGCTGCTCGGCCTGCGGGTCGACGTCGACACCCACGACGGGATGCGCGACGGCGTCCCGCGGCTGCTCGACGTGATGGCGGCGGAAGGGGTGAAAGCCACCTTCTATCTCTCCATGGGGCCGGACAGGAGCGGCCTCGCCGTGCTCAACGCCCTGCGCCCGGGCTTCCTGGCGAAGATGACCCGCACCGGCGCGGCCAGCGTCTACGGCTGGCGCACCGTCCTTTCCGGCACCCTCCTCCCCTCGCGGCCGATCGGCATCGCCTTTCCGGACATCGCCCGCCGCGCCCGGGACGAGGGGCACGAGACCGGCGTCCACGCCTGGGATCACCGGCAGTGGCAGGACCGCCTCCTCCGCTTTCCGCCGGAGAAGACGGCTGATCAGCTCGACCGCGGCTTTCGCGCCTATGAAAAGGTTTTTGGCCAGCCGCCGAGCACCTACGCCGCTCCCGCCTGGCTGAGCAGCGACGACGCCCTGCTCCACGAGGAGTCCTACGGCCTCGCCTACGCCTCCGATTGCCGGGGCACCGAGCCGTTCCTCCCCATCGTGCGCGGCACGACGCTAAAGACTCCGCAGGTCCCCGCGACCCTTCCCACCCTCGACGAGGCGCTAGGCGACACCTTCGCCGATGCCCCCGCCTACTTCGCCGCCATGGTGAAGGAAGCGGCCTGCTCCGCCTGGCCGGTCTTCACCCTCCATTCCGAGCTGGAGGGGGGGCCGTACGCCGAGGATTTCCGCGCCTTCCTGCGTCAGGCGCGGGACGCGGGCCTGCGCTGCGTCCCGCTCGGCGAGCTGCTCGCGGAGCGGCAACGCCGGGGGGCGCTGGCCGCCTGCGCGATGCGCCACGCGCCGGTCCGCGGGCGGCATGGCGTGCTGTCGACGCAGGGGGTGGCGGCATGACCGCGCCCCATCTTGGTCCCCATATCGCCGTCGTCGGCGCCGGCGCCTTTGGCGGCTGGACGGCGCTCCACCTGCTCCGGCGCGGCGCGCGCGTCACGCTGCTCGACGCCTGGGGGCCGGGCAACTCCCGCTCCAGCTCCGGCGGCGAGACCCGGATCATCCGCGGCGCCTACGGCCCGGACCGCCTTTACGTCGACTGGACCGCGCGCTCCTTCGGAATGTGGCAGGAAGCCGAACAGCGTTGGGGGCGGCGCCTCTATCGCCGGACCGGCGTGCTCTGGCTGGGCGGCGAGGACGACAGCTATGTTCGCGATTCGCTCCCCTTCCTGAAAGACGCGGGGCTGGAGATCGAGGAGACCTCCCCGGAAGTGGCGCGGACGCGCTTCCCGCAGATCGATTTCGCCGGAGTCCGCACCGTCTTTTACGAGCCGGAGGCGGGATATCTGCTCGCCCGCCGCGCCTGCCAGGCGGTGGCGGAGGGGGTGGCGGCCGAGGGGGGGGAGGTGCGGCTCGCGGCGGCCTTCCCGGACGGGTTCCGGGGCGGCAACCTGGAGCGCCTGCGCCTCGCCGACGGCTCGGAGCTCCAGGCGGATCTCTACCTCTTCGCCTGCGGCCCCTGGCTCGGCCGGCTCTTTCCCGAAGTGATCGGCGATCGGCTCCTGCGGATCACCCGGCAGGAGGTCTTCTTCTTCGGCATGCCGCCAGGGGACCCCTGGTTCCACGAGGACCGCTGCCCCATCTGGGTGGACTTGAGCGAAGAGCGGATCTTCTACGCCCTCCCGGGAAACGAGCACCGCGGCTTCAAGGTGGCGGACGACACCCGGGGAGCCCCCTTCGATCCCACGTTCGAAGAGCGGCTCGTCACTCCGCAAGCGCTGGCGGCGGCGAGGGAGGCTCTGGCCCGACGCGTCCCCCGCCTCGCCGGCGAGCCGATCGTCGAGACCCGCGTCTGCCAGTACGAGAACAGCCCGGACGGCCACTTCCTGTTCGGCCGCCATCCGGAGGCTGGGAACGTCTGGCTCCTCGGCGGCGGCTCCGGCCACGGCTTCAAGCTCGCCCCGGCCTTCGGCGACTATGCCGCCGGCATCCTCCTCACGGACGGCACTCCCGACCTCCTCTTCCGCCTCGACCGTCCCGGCCACGCCGGCGAGGGGTTCCGGACGCAGTTCGACGGCTGAGCCGGCAAGAACAAAAGGAGTCCGCGTGAAGAAGATCCTCGTTTTCGCCGTTCTCTGCCTGCCGCTCCTCGGCGCCGCCCCCGCGAAGCCGCATTCCGCCCCCAAGTCGTCTCAGGCGCTCGCCGCCATCCTCGCGGAGTTCGACGCGTTCCAGCTCGACCATGAGCCGGCGGTCCGCGTCCAGCGCGGGCTCGACGTCACGAAGCTCCCGGACTCCTCGTATGCGGGGGCGCAGAAGGACGCCGAGGCCTTCCGCGCCTTCCGCAAGCGGCTGGCCCGGATCGATCCCAAGGGGCTCACCCACGAGGAGTGGCTCTCCCGCGAGATCCTCGACTGGCAGCTCGCCACCTACGCGTCGGGAGCTGAGCACTTCTGGAGCTTCTTCCAGATCACCCCCTACTCCTCCCCGTTCCGCTCTTTCCAGCAGGTCTTCACCGCCGTCAACTTCAAGGCTGAGAAAGACCGCCGCCGCTATCTTGATCTCCTGCGGCAGTACGCCCGGGCCGTGGGGCAGCTCCGGACCAACCTGGAGGCCCAGCGCGCTCGCGGAATCATGCTGCCAAAAGCGGAGATCGATGCCGTGGTGGGGCTCGTCCGGTCGTTCGCGCGCAAGCCGGAGGAGAGCCCGTTCGCGGTGAGCTCCGAGCGGCTGGAGAAGTTCTATCCGGAGGGGGCCGCATCCTTCCAGGCCGAGGTGCGGAAGCTGATCGAAACCGAGATCAATCCCTCTCTCGAAGCGCTCGCGGCCGTGCCGGACGCGAAGGCGTACCGGGATGCCGCGCCCGAGCAGGTCGGGCTCGTGCATTACCCGGGGGGGCAGAAGGCCTACGGCTACGTGGTGCGGCTCCACGCCACGCTCGACGGCCTCACTCCCGAGACAATCCACCGGCGGGGGCTCCAGGAGGTCGCCCGTCTCAACGCCCGGCTGGAGGAGGTGCGCAAGGCTGCCGGCTTCCAGGGGGATCTGCCCGCGTTCCGCCGGTTTCTCAAGACCGATCCGCGCTTCTTCGTCAAGACGCCCGAGCAGGTCTCCGAGCGGCTGATGATGCCCGTGCGGCGGATCGAGCCGCATATCAAGGATTTCTTCGGCCGTGTTCCCAAGGCTCCATACGGCGTGGCCCGGCTGGAGCCGGAGCTCGAAGGCGGTATGACCTACGGTTATTACCGCCAGCCGCTCCCCGGGCATCCGGAAGGGGACTACATGTTCAATGGCTCGAAGCTCGACGAGCGGTCGATGCTCTCGGCGGCGGCGCTGATCTATCACGAGCTGATCCCCGGGCATCACTTCCAGATCTCCCTGCAGCAGGAGAGCGGGAGCCTGCCGGAGCTCCGCAAGAATTCCTATCCGACCGCTTTCGTCGAGGGGTGGGCCATGTACGCCTCGGAGCTCGCCGAGGAGATGGGTGGGTATCCCGATCCCTACGATCTCTGCGGCCTGCTCGCCAACGATCTCTTCCTCTCCTCGCGGCTGGTGGTGGACACCGGCATGAACGCTCTCGGCTGGACGCGCCAGCGGGCGATCGACTACATGCGGGAAAATACTTTCGAATCCGACACCCAGATCGGCACCGAGACCCTCCGCTACAGCGTCGACATCCCCGCCCAGGCGCTCGCCTACAAGATGGGAGCGAGCGAGATCTGGGAGCTGCGCCGGCGGGCCGAGCGGGAGTTGGGCAAGAAGTTCGATCTCCGCCGCTTCCACGACGCGGTGCTCGGCAGCGGCGCGATGCCGATGACCGTGCTCGGCAAGCACGTCGACTGGTGGATCGATCAGGAAAAAAAGCGGTAGGAGGTACCGGTAGGAAACCAGGGGCGGCCACGCGGGGCCGCCCCCTGCATCATCATTTATTTCGCCGCCGCCATGGCCGGACCGGTCTCGCGGAGCGCGATCTTCCTTGCGAGCTGACCCCCCTTCAGGCTGTCGTAGTGGACGGTGATCTCGCCGTCCCCCTGGACCAGGAAGAAGAGGATGCGGGTGGAGAGGCCGTCGACGCCGGGCACCATGAGGCGATCGGCGCGGTGGTCCTGGACCTCGATCTTGTCGAGATAGGGATCGTTCACCAGACCGCTCGAGATCACCTTGCCGCCGGTGACGGTGGCCACGTCCTGCCGGTGCAGCTTGTTCTGCACCGCCGTCGCGGTCATCGACGGGATGGCGCGGTCGTTGAGCACCGGCACCTCGACCCTCCACAGCCGGTCTCCCACCTTCTTGACCATCGCCTCGCCGATCGACAGCCGCGGCAGATGGTAGGCGTTGAGCAGGGCGAAGGAATTGTTGCGGTGCGTCTCGTCCTCGAGCGCCCAGCCCTCGGGCACGCGGCCGACGTCGCGCTTGAAGCCGCCGATCTCGATCGCGCCGTATTGCGGGTGGTTGTACGGGTGCCAGCCGACGAACTCGCGGCCGAAGGTGAGCTCGTCGTTGAACTTCATCAGCTCGGCCTCGGTGACCTCGCCGTTCTTGTCGAAGTCCGCCGGCGGGTTGTACATCTCGTTGGTGAAGGCGAGGGCGCCCATCAGGCTGTAAAAGTGATCGGTGGTGGCGCCGTGAACGGTGTAGAGATCTTTCCACGAGATGAAGTACCGGTAACCCGGCAGCAGCTTCTCCCCCTCCTTGCCGATCAGGTCATAGGCCTTGAGATCCTGGGGCGGATAGGGCGGATCGGCCTTGGCGCCCGGGCCGCGCAGGATCATCTGGCCGTTGTTGTGGTAGCTCTGGACAGCGGCGACGTTGCGGTGCTGCATCGCCCACATCGCGATCGATCGCGTCTCCGGGATCGACAGCGGGTAGGCGCCGGCTCCCTGCTGCACGTACGCGGGCTCCCAGGAGAAGCCCCAGGTGCGGTTCGGATCGACGTAGCCGACCGTGTCCTCGTTGACCCGGCCGTCGCCGTCGTTGTCATACCCCTCCTTGCCGAGCTCGAGGTAGTCGCCGAGCTCGCCCGGCGCCACGGCCACCAGCAGGCGCGGATCCTTGGGGTCGAGCCGGTGGGTGCCCTGACCGAGCGGCACCTTCTTGCGCATGGAGGTGATGTAGCCGTCGCCGTCGACGTCGTCGTAGCCGTCCTCGTCCACCTTGCCGTCGCGGTCGTCGTCCACCGGCACCATGACGGTGCGGGGGAAATCGGCGTCCGAGGGGCCCTTGAACCAGAGGGTGCGGCCGTCGGGGTTGACGACGGGGAGGATGTAGAAGACCGAGCGGTCGAGCATCTCGGTCACCCGCGGCAGCCGGCCGTAGTTCCTGAGCAGGAAGTCGACGGTGTAGAGGGCGGTCTCGCCGCCCTGCACCTCGTTGGCGTGGGTGTTGCCGTCGATGTACATGGCGGGCTTGGAGAGCTCGGGGCCGGTCGCCGGATTGGTGATGACGATCATCCAGAGGTCGCGCCCCTGGCCGCTCTTGCCGATGCTCTCGAGCCGGGTCCACTTCGGGTAGGCGGCCGCGTACCCCTTGAGGAGGTCGACGATCTCCTCGTAGGGGTGCAGCCGGTTGAAGGCGGCGGCGGGCGGATTGCCCTGCGGCTTCAGCGGTTCCGCCGCCCGCAGCGCCGGGGAGGCGGCCGCGACGAGCGCCACGGCCCCCAGGATGGATCTCAAGGTATGGGGTCTCATGGCGTTCAGGCTCCCTTCCCGACGGTGGTGGTCTTCTGGTCGCGGCCGGCGTTGTCGGTGGTCACATCGACGACGACGCGGGCGCCGGGACGGGCTCGCACCAGCCACTCCCCCTTGAGGGTGCCGGTGGTGCCGTCGAGGCGCTCGGAGGTCGCGAAGTTGTAGCCGGTCACGAGGTCGACCCCCTGGCCGGTCTGCAGGGTCAGCCGCACGGGCACGTGGACCCGGGCGCGCTCCGCCTGCTTGGTGTGGGTGGCGAGATAGCCGCGGTTGCCGGCCACCGCCTTGACGCGGTAGACGCCGCCCCCGAGGTCGGTGACGTCGAGCGACAGGACCTCGACCCTGGGGAGCTTGTTCGCGATGTCGAGCACCGTCTCGGTGTGCGCCGCCAGCGCCGGCTTGAGGATCGCCATCGGCGGGTTGAGCTCGATGAAGGGATCGAGCCCGCCGACCTCGGCCCGGGTTCCATCCGGCAGGGTGACGGGGGTCCAGGCGGTGAAGGCGCCGGGAGTATTGGCGTCGACCCAGGCGAGCACCTCGCGCTCGCGGGCGCCGGCCTCGCCGGCTTTATTACCTGATGGACCGCCTGATGGGCTTCCGCCGGCCGGGGCGGCACCGCCGCCGCCGCCCATCTGCTTCATGCGGTCGATCATCGCCTTGGGGGTGAGCTGCCCGCCCTTCAGGGCGCCGATCACTATTTTGGCGTTGAACTGCGGCGGCACCTTGTTCTCTTTGAGGAAGGCGTCGATCTTCTCCTCCCCCTGGGCGATGAGCTCGTCGGGGCTCATCGCGGCCACCTTCTCGGCGGTGAGCGAGTCGTCGGCCCCCTTGCCGGCCTCGGCTTTCTTCGCGGCCTTCGGAATGCCCCAGACATCGAGCTCGAGGGCCATCGCCCCATATTGATAGTAGAGCCAGGGGGTGAAGCCCCCCTTGCCGTACTGCGCCCCGGGACGGTCCGAAGAGAGGCCGGCCTTCTTCAGGCGCTCCTTGTAGCCGTCGGCGAACTTGTCGAGATAGGCCTGATCGCCGGCGTCCACCTTGGTGGCGGCCCCGGCGCCAAGGAACTGCTGGAGCTGTTCCTTGGTGACGCCGTTCTGCCGCACGAAGGGGAGGTTCTGGGCCACCTCCCAGATCTGGTCGATGGTGTACTCCTGCTCGGGATCGAGGCCCATGAACTTGGCGGCCTGCGGCGGCACCTTGAGCTTCTGTGTCCCCAGGTCGCCGCCGCCGCCCAGGCTCTGAGGCGCGGCGAGCAGGTTGTTGGCCGGGCCGTAGACGACCGCCAGGGCGACGTTGCGGCGGCCGAGGAGGAAGTCCATCAGCGCCCTGGTCTCGGGCGCGTAGCTCGACCAGGGGCCGGCCTCGGGTGTGGAGTAGGGGAAGGCGTGAGGGAAGTTCTTGTCCGGCCAGACGCCGTCGGCGGCGTCCTCGTTGAGCTCGCCGTCGCCGTCGTCGTCCCTGCCCTCGGTCTCGATCCGGTAGGCGCCGGCCCGCTGCTCCATGGCGTCGGCCTTGACGAGCACGCGGGGGTCGCCCGGATCGGGGAGCCAGCCGCCGGCCGGATCGGGGATCCGCAGGCGGGTGATCATGCCATCGCCGTTCAGGTCGTCCGCGGGGTCCTCCCCCAGGATCCCGTCGACGTCGTGATCGACCTTCAGACCATCGCCACCGCGGCGGACCCGGAGCTTGCCGAAGATCGTGTCGTGGGCGTCGGGGTTGAGTGCCGGGGCGATGTAAAAGGTGCTAGTGGCGAGGAGCTTCGCGGCGGGGCTGCCGGCGGGTGCCTCGACCAGGTCGCGGATCAGGTCGAGCGCCGCCTCGGTGCCGGCGTTGTGGAAACCGGCGATATTGGCGCCGACGAAGATCGCCGGCCGAAGATCCGGATCGGCGACGCCGGGCGCGGCGACGCGGGCGACCCAGAGCGACCGGCCGCCGGCCGACTTGCCGATGGCGAGCAGCTTCACCTCTCCCGGGTGCGACTGGCTCCAGTCCTGGAGTTGCCGCTCGACGGCGGCGAACGGGTGGTAGTCCTGATAATTGGCCTGGTAGCTCGCGGCGCCGGCGGGGCCGCTCAGGGCCAGCAGGCCGAGAGCGGCGGCCGCCAGGGCGGTCCGCAAACCGGGAAATAGGGTTTTCACGGGCACCTCCTCGAAAAGAACGGCAATGGGGAATCGACCGGCGAAACGCCGGGCGGAAACTATACGTCCGTGTTGAAGGGAAGTTGCGGTGAAAATTGGCACGGCCATTGCGTAGATATCAGCCTGTCCAACGGTCCGAAGGTGGGGCCGACATACGAGCCGCGGGGCTCGAAGGAGATCCACCATGAAGTCTTCAAAATTAGCAGCGTTGTTCCTGGTCTCCCTGCTGCCGCTGGCGGCTTGCAAGTCGCACGAAGCGGACATGGGGGACAACACCGCCGATGCGGCGACCAGTACCCAGAACTCGGCGACGGCGCCGATGGATCAGGGTTCCCAGTCGTCCGCCGGCGCGACCACGCAGACCACCGAGCAGGAGATCGCGGGCACCAGCAATCCCAATGATCTCAACCCGGTCAAGGCGCAGTCGTGGATCGACGACGTGACGATCGGCCACAAGGTGGTCGACGGCACGATTCCCAACGCCGACCAGGGGGATGATTTCGCTCCCGGCCAGACGATCTACATCACGATGAAGGTCGCCGACGCGCCGGCCTCCTCCAAGGTGAAGGTGGACTGGTACGGCCCTGGCGAAACCAAGATCTCCGACGAGGAGAAGCCGGTCCCGGCGGGCGCCAAGTATCTTACCTTCTCGAACTCCAAGACCAGCTCCTGGGCGAAGGGTGATTACCGCGCCGATATCTGGGTGGGCGACGAGAAGGTCGATACCCAGCAGTTCAACATCACGGACAAGAGCGGCGCGGGCAAGTAACCCGCCGTCGATCTTTTCGAAGTACGAAGCACGAAACAGACCCTTTCTACCCCCCAAGGAACGCCGGCGCGGGATCGTCCCTCGCCGGCGCTTCCTTTTGTGCGGGATAAAAATTTTTGACCCATAAAAAAGGCGGGGATCTCTCCCCGCCTTCCCCGCTTACGATTCGTAACATTTACTGCGGCGGCTTGACCTCGACCGTCGGCACCTTGACGTCGCGCTTCTCGGTCGAGACATCCACCTTCGGGACCTCCACCTCGCGCTTCTCGGTCCCCACCTCCACCTTCGCGGTGTCGACGTCGTACTTCGGCAGTTGCCCGCCCTTGGCGCTCACCTCCACGTCGGGCATCTTGCCGTCCTGGGTCTGGGTCACTTTGCAGCCGGTCGCCGAGACCGTCAGCAGCGCGGCGCCCAGCAGCAGGGTCGCCTTCTTGGAAATCCGGATCATGGGAGCCTCCTTGGCCTTTGCCATATGTTTGCCTTCTTGAGGGCTGGTCACTTCTTGATGCCAAGGCAAAGATGCAAGGCGCATTCCACTAATCCACCAAGCCACTAGGCGCGGGCGCGGCGGCGGGGCGCGGCGAGGGTGACGTAGGCCAGCTCGCGGTCCTCGCGCACGGCGCGCAGCATCATGCCGCCGCGCTTCATGTCGCCGGCGCCCGCGAAATCGCGCGGAAAGAGCAGGCGGTCGCCGAGGGCGGGCAGCAGCAGGTCCACGTACTTGCCGGTCGCGACACTCCCCAGGAGCACCACCCAGGCCGCGGGCGCGAGATCCCGGAGCTGCTCGACGTGCTTCTTCATCGGCGCGCAGTAGGCCCGGCTCTTGAGATCGACCGGCGTGCGGCGGAGCTTTTTCATCTCCTCCGGCGTGATCCGCCAGCTCGGCGGCACCAGCCCGAAACCGGGAGCGATGACCAGGATGCCGTCGTCCGCGGTCCCCAGCGTCATTTCCGGCGGCGGCGCCGTGAAGTGGCGGGCGTAACCGATCTTGCCGCGGAAGTAGAGAGAGCTCATGAAGGTGAACGCCTCCGCGATGGTCACCCCCTCGGGGCTGCGGTAGCGCTCGGCGGCGCCGAACCGCGCCCGCGGCGAGGTGAGCTGCTGAGCTCGCAACCCCTCGGTGCTGGCGGGGGAGAGGAGGAAGATCCGGGGTCTGGGGTTCTCTACTTCCATATCGAAAGGGAGAACGAAAGAGGGCTTGTTGCGCATTCCCGCAACAAGCTCTTCTCTGAGGGTGATGAGGCCTACACCCGCGCCTGCCGCATCAGCAGCTCCTCGGCGCGGTCGGCGGGGACGGGCTCGGAGAGGAAGAAGCCCTGGCCGTATTCGCAGCCGAGGGAGCGGAGCTTGACCCTCTGCTCCTCGGTCTGGAGCCCCTCGGCCACCACCTCCATGCCGAGCTGGTGGGCGAGCGTAACGATAGCCCGGACGATCGCCAGGTTCCCCTCGGTCTCGTCGATGCGGGAGACGAAGGAGCGGTCGATCTTCAGGATGTCCATCGGGAAGCGGTGGAGGTAGTTGAGCGACGAGTACCCCTTGCCGAAGTCGTCGAGGTAGAGCTGCACGCCCAGGCTCTTCAGGCGCGAGAAGCGAGTCGCCGCCGAGTCGGCGTGGCGGATGATCACCCCCTCGGTGATCTCCAGACCCAGGCAGGCGGGGGCGAGCCCGGAGGTCGCGAGGGCCTCCTCGACCTGGGTGAAGAGGTCGGACTGGAAGAACTGCTTGTTCGACAGGTTGACGCTCAGCTTGAGGGCACCACGCTCGGGGTGCTTGATCTGCATCTCGCGGATCTGCCGGCACCCCTCCAGCAGCACGAAGCGGCCCATGGGGACGATCAGCCCGGTTTCCTCCGCCACCGAGAGGAACTCCTCCGGCAGCAGCAGGCCGCGCCGCGGGTGATGCCAGCGCAGCAGGGCCTCGAAGCCCGTCACCTCGTCGGTCGCGAGATCGAAGAAAGGCTGGTAGTAGACCCGGAGCTGGCCGCGCTCGACCGCCCGCCGCAGGTCGGTCTCGAGCTGCAGGCGCGCCATCACGAAGCGGTGCATCACGCGGTTGAAGACCACGTGGCAGGCCCGCCCCGAGGACTTGGCGCGATACATCGCCGTGTCGGCGTCGCGCAGCAGATCCTCCGGCCGCTCGTACTCGGGGGTGTGGACGGCGATGCCGATGCTGGCAGTGGCGAAGACCTCATGGCCGCCGAGGTTGATCGGCGCCGCCAGGCGCTCGTGGATGCGGTCGGCCACCCGCACGGCATCGCTGACGTCGCGCCCCCCCTCGAGCAGGATCGCGAACTCGTCGCCGCCGACGCGGGCGATGGTGTCCGAGGGGCGCAGCGCGCCGGAGAGCGAGCTGGCGATCTGGATCAGCAGGTCGTCCCCCACCAGGTGGCCGAGGCTGTCGTTGACGATCTTGAAGCGGTCGAGGTCGAGGAAGAGGACGGCGGTCAGCCGCTCCGGCTCGCGGCGCGAGCGCTCCATCGACTGGCGCAGGCGGTCCATGAACAGCGCCCGGTTGGGGAGCCCGGTCAGCTCGTCGTGCAGGGCGTCGTGGAGGAGCTTCTCCTCGGCGTGCTTGCGGTCGGTGACGTCATGGGCGTTGAGCACGACGCCGGCGACCGCGGGCTGGGAGAGGAGGTTCGAGGCGGTCGATTCGAGCACCCGCCAGGAGCCGTCGCGGTGCCGCATCCGGTGCTCGAAGGTCACGATCTCGCCCGGCTCCTCGAGAACCTGGCGCAGGGCCTCCGCGATCACCCCGCGGTCCTCCGGATGGACGAGGTCGAGCAGGCTCCGTCCGGCGTGCGCTTCCGGCTCGAGGCCGAGGACCCGCTGGTGCGAGGGGCTCTCGTAGCGCACCGTGCCATCCTCCGAGAGGATCGAGATCAGGTCCGAGGCGTTCTGGACCAGCGAGCGGAAGCGCTCTTCGCTCGCTCGCAGGGCCTCCTCGGCGTGCCGGCGGTCGGTGACGTCCTCCAGCGCCCCCTCGTAGTGGAGGACCTCCCCCTGCGCGTCGCGGACGGCCCGCACGGTGAAGCGCACCCAGATGACCGCGCCGTCCAGGCGGCGGCGCACGCGGGCCTCGAAGCTCTGCACCGGGCCGGCGCCCTTGAAGGCCCGCTGCCAGCGGCCGCGGTCCTCCGGGTCGAGGTAGAGGTCGCCGACCTGGGTCTCCAGCAGGGCCTCGAGGTCAGGGAAGCCCAGCGTGCGCACCAGCGCCGAGTTGGCGTCGAGCATCCGCCCCGCCGGGGTGGTGCGGTAGAGGCCCACCGCCACCCCCTCGAAGAGGCCGTGGTAGCGCTCCTCGGAGGCGCGCAGAGCGGCCTCGGCCCGCTTGCGCCCGGTGACGTCGCGGGCGAAGGCGCAGTAGCACTCCCGCCCCTTGTACTCGAGGTGGCTGAGCGTCACCTCGGCCGGGAAGCGCTCGCCCCCCTTCCGCACGTGAGTCACCTCGAAGGTGAGGGGACCCCGGGCGCGGACCTTCGCCGAGAGCTCCTGGAAGAGGCTGCCCTGATCCGGCGGCAGGGTGTCCGGAACGCTCAGCGCGAGCAGCTCCTCGCGGCTGTAGCCCAGCATCGAGCAGGCCGCCTCATTGACGTACAGGAACCGGCCGTCGGGATCGGTCCAGAACGCGCCCTCGCCGGCGCGGTCGAGAAGGAGCTGGGTGAAGCGCAGCGCCTCCTCGGCCTCCATGGGATTCCGCGGTCGAGCGGCGTCATCCTGCAAAAGCGCGCGCGTGGGCACGATTCCTCCCGGCTTTGAAGGCGAAATGTTTGGAACCCGTGGATTATATCCTCCTGCCGATGCTTTCCGGCGTCGCGGCCCGCACGGCGTTCAAATTCAGGGTTGCAGGGCAGGCGAGTTCTCAAGATATACGCTATCATGCATATCTTGGCTAGTTCGGCGGTATGCCGGACGGAGCCCGGGCCACGGTCCGGCCGCATCGATACCCCTCCCCGGCGTGACCGGACCGCCTGGTCCGTTTTCCAGGCCCTTTCCGCGGAAAGGTGATAGCGTTTTTCCCGCCGCGCCGGCCCGCCGGCGCGTTTCCCCAGGAGGCCCCACCGTGGACCGTACCCCCGCGGCTCTCTACCTCGAAGACGTCGCCGATCAGTTCCGCAAGTACAAGCAGCTCGCCGACCGCGCCCTGGCCCAGGTGCGCGACGAGGACCTCTTCGTCACCCTGGACCCGGAGTCGAACAGCCTGGCCATGCTGATCCAGCACATGGCGGGCAACCTGATCTCCCGCTGGACCGACTTCCTGACCAGCGACGGCGAGAAGCCCAACCGCGACCGCGACTCCGAGTTCGTGGTCGAGGAGGGGACCACCCGGGCCTCCCTGCTGGCCCGCTGGGAGGAGGGTTGGCGCTGCCTGTTCCAGGCGCTCGCCGCGCTGAGCGAGGAGGACCTGTCGCTGACCGTCCTGATCCGCGCCGAGCCTCACAGCGTGATCAAGGCGATCGACCGCCAGCTCACCCACCAGGCCTACCACGTCGGACAGCTCGTGCTGCTCGCCAAGCACTTCGCCTCCGACCACTGGCAGACGCTGTCGGTGGCGCGCGGCGGGACCCGCGAGCTCAACGCCGAAAAATTCAACGCCGGCAAGGGATGACGCCGTCGAGCCTGCCCGAGGCGCCGCGTCCGATGCGGCGCCTCTTCGCCTACCTGCGTTCCTACCGCGGGTGGCTGGGGCTGGCGACCTCGGCGAGTGTCGCCAACAAGATCCTCGACCTGATGCCGCCGCTGCTCGTCGGCTGGGTCATCGACTCGCTGCGTGGCCGGCCGCCGGGGTGGATCGCGGGGCTCGCCGGCACCCGCGACCCCTGGAAGATGGCGGTGGTGCTGGCCGGGCTCTCGGTCGGCATCTTCTTCTTCGAAAGCCTCTTCCAGTGGATGTACCAGGCGGGGTTCATGCGCCTCGCGCAGTCGGTTCAGCACGACCTGCGGATGGACGTCTACAACCGTATCCAGTCGCGGGAGGTCGCCTTCTTCGAGGAGCACCGGCTGGGCGAGATCCTGGCCATGCTCAACGACGACGTCAACCAGCTCGAGCGCTTCCTCAACACCGGCTTCAACGAGCTGGTGCAGCTCGCGGTGCTCTTCCTCTTCGCCTTCGCGGTGATGTTTCCCATCTCGTGGCAGCTCTCGCTGGTGGCGGTGGCGCCGGTCCCGGTGATCCTCTGGGGGAGCCTGCTCTACCAGCGGCGGATCGAGCCGCGCTACCGCCGGGTGCGCCAGGGGGTGGGTGGGCTCGCCAGCCGGCTGGAGAACAACATCGCCGGCATCCACGTGATCAAGAGCTTCACCGCCGAGGCGTTCGAGACCGAGCGCGTCCGCCAGGTCTCCGCCGAGTACCAGCAGGCCAACCTGGAGGCGATCCGCCTGTCGGCGATCTACACGCCGCTGATCCGGATGGCGATCGTGGCCGGTTTCGCCGGCGTGCTGCTGCTGGGGAGCTACTGGATACTCAATGGCTCGCGGACCATCACCGTCGGCCAACTGGTGCTCTTCGCGATGATGACCGAGCGCTTGCTATGGCCGATCACCCGGCTCGGCACCACGGTGGACGACTACGAGCGGGCCAAGGCGAGCGCCCGCCGCGCCTTCGGCATGCTGGACACCGAGCCGGCGATCCAGGATCCGGAACATCCTGAGCCGCTGCCGCGGGCGCGCGGCGAGGTGGCTTTCGACGGCGTCGACTTCCGCTACGAGCGCGGCCGCGGGGACGAGCCGGTGCTGCGGGATCTCGGCTTCCGGCTGGCGCCGGGCGAGACCCTGGGGATCGCGGGGCCCACCGGCGCCGGCAAGTCGACGCTGATCAAGCTCCTCCTGCGCTTCTACGACGTCACCGCCGGCACCGTGCGCCTCGACGGCCACGACGTGCGGGAGATCTCGCTGGCCGACTTGCGGCACAACATCGCCCTGGTCAGCCAGGACGTCTACCTCTTCCACGGCACGATCCGCGACAACATCGCCTATTCGAGCGACGCCGGGCTCGACGAGGTCGTGCGGGCGGCGAAGCTCGCCCAGCTCCACGGCTTCGTAGCCGCGCTGCCGCAGGGGTACGAGACGCTGGTCGGCGAGCGCGGGGTCAAGCTCTCCGGCGGCCAGCGCCAGCGGCTGTCGATCGCCCGCGCCATCGTCAAGGACGCGCCGGTCCTGATCCTCGACGAGGCCACCAGCTCGGTGGACACCGAGACCGAGCGGGCGATCCAGGAGAATCTCAGGACCCTGACCGCCGGCCGCACGGCGCTGATCATCGCCCACCGCCTGTCGACGATCCGCCACGCCGACCGCATCATCGTCCTCCGCGACGGCCGCATCGCCGAGGAGGGGACCCACGACGGCCTGCTCGCCCAGGGTGGGATCTACGCCGATCTCTGGCGCGTGCAGTCGGGCGATCTGGGCGATCTGATGCTGTCCCGGTTCTGAGCGGCGGGCACACTCTAGGGACAGCATTGCAATCTCTTTTGAAGTCCTCGGATCGTTTCAAAGGCGCTGAAGCTGTAGCTGTACCTCCCCCGCCGCTGGTCCTCCTAGAGGGATCGGCGGCGGGGAACCTCCCGCCCGAGGGCTCCGGCCGTCGCGATTTGACGTAAGATCTTCGCGTCTTGCCGGAACCCATGTCGGAGATGCCCCCGGATACCATCGTCGTCCTCGCTGAAAAGCCTTCGGTCGCCCGCGACATCGCCAGTGTCCTCGGCGCGAGCCAGAGAGGGGAGGGGTGTCTGCGCGGCAACGGCTACGTCGTGACCTGGGCCATCGGCCACCTGGTCGCGCTGGCCCAGCCGCACGAGATCAACCCCGACTGGAAGCGCTGGCGGCGGGACCACCTGCCGATGCTGCCCCGCGACTGGCCGCTGATCGTCTCCGAGGAGACCAAGGCGCAGTTCGAGGCGGTCCGCCGGGCGATCACCGCGCCCGAGGTCGAGCGCATCATCTGCGCCACGGACGCCGGCCGCGAGGGGGAGCTGATCTTCCGCTACATCTACGAGGCGGCGGGGTGCCGGAAGCCGTTCCAGCGCCTCTGGATCTCCTCGCTCACCCCCGACGCCATCCGCCAGGGGTTCCGCAAGCTGCGCGACGGCCGCGATCTCGATCCGCTGGCTGACGCCGCCCGCGGGCGCAGCCGCGCCGACTGGCTGGTGGGGATGAACCTCTCCCGGATGTACTCCCTGGACTTCAACGAGGAGCAGCTCTCCGTCGGGCGCGTCCAGACGCCGACCCTCGCCATGGTCGTCGAAAGGGAGCTGGCGATCCGCGCCTTCGTGCCCGAGGACTACCTGGAGGTGCTGGCGGTCTTCTCGCCGGGAGGGGAGCCCTCGTACCGGGGCACCTGGTTCCGCGGGGACTCTCCGAATCCCGAGGCCAAGCGGATCAAGACGCCGGCGGGCGGCAAGGACGGCGAGGATCTGGTCGAGGCGATGAAGATCGTCCAGCGCGCCCGCACCGGCAAGGCGGCGGTCGAATCGATCCGCGCCGAGACCAAGCGGATGCCGCCGCCGCTCCTTTACGACTTGACCGAGCTGCAGCGGCACGCCAACCGCCTCTACGGCTTCAGCGCCAAGAAGACGCTGGGGGTGGCGCAGACGCTCTACGAGCAGAAGAAGCTGATCAGCTACCCGCGCACGGACAGCCGGCATCTTTCTACGGACGTCGCCGCCACCCTCGGCGAGATCGTGCGGGCGATCCAGCGCCCCTACGCCGAAAAGCTGGCCCCCGGCACCGGCGAGCGCCCCTTGAGCCGCCGCTTCGTCGACGATTCCAAGGTCACGGATCACCACGCGATCATCCCCACGACCACCTCGCTCGACGTCTCCGCCCTCGCGGACGACGAGCGCAAGATCTACGACCTGATCTGCCGCCGGCTTCTCTCGGCCTGGCATGACGATCACATCTGGTCGGTGACCACCGTCATCACCGCGATCTCCAATCCGCCGGCGTCCGGAGTGGGGGAGCCGCTGCTCGACCGCTTCCACAGCACCGGCACGCTGGTCGATCAGGTGGGCTGGAAGGTTCTGGACATCGACCGGAAGAAGAAGGAAAAGGCGAAGGAAGGGGAAAAGGACGGGGAGAAGGATGCCGAGCCCGCCTCGCCGGAGGAGAATCAGGACCTGCCGCAGGGGCTGGTCCAGGGGCAGCCGCAGGAGGTCCGGGACGTCCGCGCCGTCTCCAAGCAGACCCGGCCGCCCAAGCGCTTCACCGAGGCGACGCTGCTGACCGCCATGGAGACCGCCGGCAAGACCCTGGACGACCGCGAGCTCTCCGATGCCATGAAGGACTCGGGGCTGGGCACGCCGGCGACCCGCGCCGAAATCATCGAGACCCTGCTCCGCCGCGAGTACATCGTCCGCATGGGCAAGACCCTGGAAGCGACGGACAAGGGGATCCGGCTGATCGAGATCGTCCATCCGCACGTCAAGAGCCCGGCGATGACCGGCCAGTGGGAGGCCCAGCTCCAGCGTATCCAGCGCGGGCAGGGGGAGCTCGGGGCGTTCATGAAGGAGATCGAGGAGTATGTGCGGGGGGTCGTCGGATCGAACGGCAACGGCAATGCCGCTCGCATCAACCCCACCCTCCCCTTCGCCGCCCCGCCGCCTTCCCCCCCTCTCCCGGTGAGGGAGAGGCCGGCCGCAGGCGCCAGCCTCGAGGATCTCCTCCGCACCACCTTCCGCCTCCCCTCCTTCCGCCCCTATCAGGAGGCGGTCTGCCGGGCGGTGGTGGAGACGCGGGACGTCCTGCTGGTGATGCCCACGGGCGCCGGGAAGTCCCTCTGCTACCAGCTCCCCGGGCTGGCGCGAGGGGGGACGACGCTGGTCGTCTCGCCGCTGATCGCGCTGATGGAGGACCAGGTGGCGAAGCTCCGCGAGGTGGGCCTCCGCGCCGAGCGCATCCACTCGGGGCGCGACCGGTCGGCCTCGCGGCAGGTCTGCATCGACTACTTGGCCGGGCGGCTCGACTACCTGTTCATCGCTCCCGAACGGTTGTCCGTCCCCGGCTTTCCCGAGATGCTCGCCAAGCGCAAGCCGGTGCTCATCGCGGTCGACGAGGCGCACTGCATCTCGCAATGGGGCCATGACTTCCGGCCCGACTACCGGCTGCTCGGCCAGCGGCTCCCCCTGCTGCGGCCGGCGCCGGTGATCGCGCTGACCGCCACCGCCACCCCGCGGGTGCAGGACGACATCGCCGGCCAGCTCGGCCTCGCCCGCGAGGGGCGCTTCATCCACGGCTTCCGGCGCACCAACATCGCCGTCGAGGTGGTCGAGATGCGCCCCGCTGAGCGCCGGGACGCCGTGCGGAAGATCCTCTCCGACCCCGATCGCCGGCCGGCGATCGTCTACGCGCCGACCCGCAAAGAGGCGGACGCCCTGGGCGACCTGCTCCAGGAGAAGTTCCCCGCCGCCGCTTATCACGCGGGGATGACCACCTCGGAGCGTGACCGCGTCCAGTCGGCGTTCCTCGCCGGCCGCCTGGAGGTGATCGTCGCCACCATCGCCTTCGGCATGGGGGTGGACAAGGCCAACGTCCGCACGGTGATCCATACCGGCATGCCCGGCAGCCTGGAGGGGTACTACCAGGAGATCGGCCGCGCCGGCCGGGACGGCAAACTGTCACGGGCGGTCCTGCTCTACTCCTTCGCCGATCGCCGGAATCACGAGTGGTTCCACGGCCGGGACTATCCCGAAACGGCCGAGCTCGAGCGGATCTACCGCGCGCTCAAGGCGGAGCCCCAGGTGGACGGCCAGATCCGCAAGCGCCTGGGGATGGACGAGGAGCTCTTCGAGAAGGCGCTGGAGAAGCTCTGGATCCACGGCGGCGCCCTGGTGGACCCGGACGGCAACGTCGCCGCTGGCGTCGCCGGCTGGCAGAACCCCTATCTCGCCCAGCGAAATCACAAGCTCCAGCAGCTCGAGCTGATGAGCCGCTACGCCGAGTCCCACGGCTGCCGCATGCTCCACCTGGTTCAGCACTTCGGCGACCAGGAGGACTCCGGAGAGCCGTGCGGCATCTGCGATGTCTGCGCCCCCGCGGAGGCCGGAGTCCGTCAGATGCGTCCGCTCAACGCCCTGGAGCGGGATCTCGTCGACCGCGTGCTCACCGCGCTACGCGGGCGCGACGGCCAGTCCACCGGCCAGCTCTACCGCGAGACCTGCCCGGAGGAGCTCTCCGACCGCAAGTCCTTCGAGCGCCTGCTCGGCGGCATGTCGCGCGTCGGCCTGCTGCGGATCACCGAGGACGAGTTCGAGAAAGAGGGGCGGACCATCCGCTTCCAGCGGGCGGTGCTGACTCCTGAGGGTTACCGGGGAGAGGTCACCGCGATCGCCCGCGCCGAGATGGCCGAGGAGATGCCGCGGACGCGCAAGAAGCGCCAGCGGCCGGATAAGGGGGAAACCCGGGCCGTCCGCCAGAAGATCGCCGCCGGCCTCATGCCGGACGCCCTGGCGCCGGGGGCCGCGCCGGATCTGGTCTCGCCGCAGGTCATCGAGGCGCTCAAGGTCTGGCGCCGCGCCGAGGCCCAGCGCCGCCGCGTGCCCGCCTTCCGCATCCTCACCGACCGCGCTGTCCTCGCCCTCGCCGCCAGCCGGCCGCGGACCGAGGTCGACCTCCTCAACGTCCCCGGGATCGGCCCGACGATCGTGCAGAAATACGGGCAGGAGATTCTAGGGATTGTCGGGGCGAGCTCCTGAACCCTAACGTTGAGGGCCCGCCGTGGGCGGCTCCCCGGCGTTCAGGGTCTCCGGCCCCGGCAGCGCTCCCGTAGGCAGAATCTGCAGGCCCGCGCTCCGCGCCAAGTCTGCCGGATTCCCAGCAGAAGATCCCTGGAGCCTCTGCAATCGCGTCATGTCGGCGACCTGAAGGGATCCGAGGAATGCCGCCAGCTCTGCCGCCACTGGGCATTGAGGGTCCTGGCGGCAGAGCACGGCAAGATGGGCGCCCACCGTCTCGTGCTCGTCGGTCGCGCTGCCAATCAGGAGGTAGGCGGGTCCGCCCGTCAGGGTTCCTGGCTGCTCCTCCCCATTCCCCGCGCGGGAAAGCCACTCCGCGACCGGGTTCAGCGCGGGAGCCGCCTGCCCGAGACGCGCCAGGCCGCGTGCGAGCTCGCCGGGAAAACTCCTCTGCCGCCCCCAGATTCCCGAGGAGCGGGCCAGGCGCACCACCACACCTTTTGGGTTCCGGCCGATCCATCGCGAACCCGAGGAGCCCTCCCGGGCAGAGCGGAAACCGAGCCCCAGGCCGGCCGTGCGGGTCATCGCGAGTTGCAGGAGCCTTCCAGCCTGCCGGGCGTCGAGTCCCGTGCCGTGGGCGATCCGCCGGCCCAGGCCCCTCCCGAAGAGACTCTCGAGAGCCTCGGGATCGAGCAACTCCTCGACCTCCTCAGGAACGACCTCCCGGTGGAACCGGCTGATCTCCGTCGAGGGGCTGAGCATCATCCGTGGTGAGAAAGCCTCGGCCCAGATCAGCGCATCCAGCCCCGCGGGACCGCGATGGATGACCAGTGTAAGCCCCGGATCGGCCGACCACGTCCAGGCTTCCGTATCGCTCGGCAACTCCCCCAACAGACCATTGCCCAGAGGCACGTTCTGTCCGGGGGGCTGCTGCTGCGTGGGGGGCCGTTCCGGTGACGCGGCGTTGAGCGTGCGCTCGAAGGCGGAGCCGCTCTCTCCCGGCGGCGACGCCTTCTCCTGCGTTGCCAGTTCGGGAAAGGGGGAGCGCGGCGCAAAGACGGGAAACGAGAGCTCGCGAGACGGCCGCTCGCCGCAACCGAAACTGAAGACCAGGGCGGTCAGCGTGTAACCAAGGAGAGTTTTCGATCGTCCTCTCATGACTGAGGACCTCCAGAGATGGAAAGAGAGAGCGGCAAAAAGACCCAGTTTTCCGGGCGCTCGATGTGAACGGTCCCTACCTCGCCCGTGGTGACTGAGACCGGCACGAGCAAGCAATGAACGGAGTTGTTCGCGGTCGACGGCTGCACGGCCCAGAGGCCCGGCAATCGTGGGAGGGATGCCGCTGCCGCCCAGGCCTCCAACTGCCGGAGGTCCTGGTCCCCTGAGTCCCCGGCCGGCTCCGGCAGCCCGGCGGCAACCAGCGCGGCATTGCCTGCGGGATCGAGGAAGACGCCGGCCTCAATACCGCAGGAGCGTAGGAGCAAGGCAAGAAGGAGGCTTTTGGACCGTTCGTCTCCGAGGCGTCCGAGCAGGGTGTCCACTGGCGCACGGAAGAAAGTGCCCGGCTCGCCGCCGGCGAAGGCGGGGATTGCCTGCACGAAAGCGGTGAGATAACGGACCAGATCGAGCCGCACCTGGAAGTCGCTCACGTCCGCAGCACCGCTACGCTCTCGCAGCAGGCTGGCGAGAGGAATGAGCGGCGCCGTGGCCTGGGCGGTCGCCACGGTAGCCTGGAGGTGAAGGCGGCGGAGGCGCTCCGGCTCCTCCGTCAGGGCTTCTCGGGAGCTTTTCGGTGCGGTCTCGCCCAGGGGGAGGAACCAGACGTCGCGGGGAGCGTAACGATCCCTATCGTCAGGGCGATCGGTTTCCATCTGTTCCAGCGCGGATGGAACCGGCGCTGGGGAGCGTGCCTCGGCTCCCGTGGCGCGATCGAACCCAATATCGAGCATCGCCTCGCCATGGGCCGGAAGAGGCCAGCGATGCCGGACCCATACGAGATCGGAGAGTGCGCCGTCGCGGCTGTACCAGCAGCGGCCGAGGTCGAACAAGTCACCTTCTCCCGTCTCAGAGCCGCTCTGGGTAACGGCTAGCCCATGCCAGTCCAGGGGACCGCCCTCGGGTTGGAGGCGGCTGTCGAGCCATGCGAGGACCTCGTGACGTACCCCTTCGTCAAGGGCCTCTGCGGCCGCGGTCTTCTCGCTCCGGCTCTCGGCTTCGATCTCCGCCTCTTCACCCCATTCGTCATAGAGAGCGCGCAACCGGACGTGGGAGAGGGTCCGTTCGACCATCAGACGGCAGAGGCGCAGCGGCAGCTCCAAGCCGTCGCGATAGATCGCCCGCGCCGTGCCATTGCCGCCGGGTTCTGCATCGAAGAGACAAAGGCTTTCATCGGGGAGCAGGATGTCCTTGGGCCGCCGCCGCCCGGCGTCGGATACGACGAGGGCCACCTGGAGGCTTTCGCCGGCGCCTCGATAGAGGACAGGTAACAGGGCCCGCAGGGCGGCCGCGAGGAGCCGTGCCCCTTCCAGGGTAAGCCTGGGACCCATTCCAGCGCTCGGCTCGCTCTCGGCCTCCGGATTGGGAATGAGAAGAAGGGCCACGGTGGCCAGAGGGAGGTCCCGGGTTCGCTCCCGGGTTTCCGGATCGACCAGCGTCCGCTGCCGGACGTCGCAATGGGCAGGCCCCAGGCGATAGGTGGCGATCTGCTCCACCTTGACCTCGATGGGTTCCAGCGACAGCCGGAAAGGGTAACGGCCGAGGAGGACGCGGTGGGGCTCGGGGAAGCTGCCCCCTGCGGCTTGGAGAAGCTGGCTGGTGCCTTCGGCATTCCGCAGAGAGCGCACCTGGAATTGCCTTCGGGGGCTCGATATCTCGTCCGTCAGCAGGGGCTCGACCAGCACGTCCCCACGGCGCGCCCGGCTGGTGCTCTTGGAGTCGTCTCCGCTTTCCTCCGCGGCCCGGCTCACGACGACATAGGCGCCTCGGGAGTCTTTGAAGATCCGGCCGGGGTAATGGAAGAAGTGGGCGCTCGCGTCGTCGCTCACCCCCAACTCAGTGAGGTTGGTGCGGTCGCGGATAGCGATCAGGTTTTGGGCCGTCACCTCCACCTGGGCGACCTTGGGCGGCAGGAGGCCACGGACTCCGGGGGCGCCCTCCTCCTCTTCAGGCGCACACACTGCTCGCGCCAGGGCCCGCACGTAAACCTTCTCTATGTAGTCGTTAGCCCGGTCGTTGACGTCGATGCGCGGCTCGCAGAGCAGCAAACCCTCCCGTGCCAGCCAGCTTAGGGTGGGAACGGTCGAGGCGCCGAACACCCGCACGACCTCTTCGACCTCGGTCCAGTGCTGCACGAGATCGGCCGTCAGGTGAGGCTCGACGGCAAGGCCGGTCGGGGGACGGATAACGGGACGGGGGAGCGCGTCCAGGGCCGGAGCGAGGGAGAAGCCTGGATCGAAGTGGGTGAGCGCCATCTCCACGTCGGGGTCCACCTGCAGGACGAAGGCGATGGACTCCGCTCTGTCGCCGGTATGACGCGCGGCCTCGCCACCGGCGGCGCGAAAGCGGCTGAAACGAGCTCCCGCGCGCACCAGCCGCTGGCACTCCCGACGGACCTCGCTCCACGCTCCCTCCAGCAGCAGGACGCAGGCGTCCTCGGGCGAGTCGGCATAATGGAGGGGCTCCTCGCGCAGTAGCAGGGGGCCGCGGCCCAGGTCGCGTCGGCCATCGCCACAGAGCCGGTAATGCCAAGGGACGGCCAGCCGCTCGCAGGCCGCGACCAGGTCTTCGAGGCCCAGGCGCTCCTGGGCTCCGGCCCGAAAGTCCCGGAACCGGTAGAAGCTCTGGAGGGGTTGCGACTCGTCAGACAGCCCCGGCGCGGTGGCGATGCCCACCGCGGCCATTTCCGCCGTCTCCCGCTCTCGTGCCTCCCGTGCCGAGCGCGAGAAGTCCCGCGCCACGGCATCGACGCTGCAGAGGCTCTTCGCCCATTTGCCTGTCTCCTGCATGCTGTCGCAGCCCAGGATCAGGAACTGTGGCGCACTCTCCTCCTTCTGGTCACCGAAATCCCCCAGGCCCAGCAGCTCCGCGAGCCGCAGGACCAACCTCCTGAAAGCGAGTTGGGCGTGTACCTCCACGGGACCGACGAACGACTCGACGTCATCTACGACGATCAAGCCTATGTTGCGCAGGAATGGAGCGAAGGTGTCCGTCCGGTCGAGGATCGTGAGCACCAGGTCTCGCAGGCAGCAGATAACCACGTCCGGGACAATCCCCTGGCTCAAGTCGTTCATCAGGTCGGCACCCGGATGGCGCACCCGCACGTTCCAGCGCAGAGGCGAAGGCAGGATGGTCTGGCGGAAGCGTTCCGCCAGAGCGTTAGCGCCGTCGTCGCTCCGCACCACGATCAGCGTGCTGCGGGTGTGGACGAGAGCGTGATTGGCCGCTGCCAGCATGGCCAGGGTGGTTTTCCCCTGCCCTTCCTGAGCCAGCACGATCTGGTGGCGCACCCGCTGACCACTGCGGTCCTCGATGACCTCCTGGAGATCTTCCTTGAGTGTCAGATGCTCGAGGGCCAGCGGCGGATCGACGTGGACGAACCCTTGGAGCGCCAACTTGGTGAGCACGGACCGCTGCATGGGCGTGAGCTTCCGTGGGGCGGGAAGGAGCTCCGCCACAAGAGGCGAAAGGAAGCCGGCGGTGCGAGGGTCGACCTCGGAGAACAGGAGGGGCTCGACCGTCCGCTCGTCCCAGGGCAGGGGTGCGGTCACCTGCCGCTCCGCCGCGAGATGGGCCAGGACCTCGGGCCAGCCGTTGGCCTGGGTCTCGGGCGCCGGTCCTTGCGTCGCGACCGCGACCGGCAAACGCTCCCTGCCGCGCAGGGCGAGATGGAGGGCCCAGGAGATCCAGAGCAGGATCGCCACCGCCGTTTCTCCGGGGTGAACCCGGTAGGGGTCACCTCCGAGGGAGAACCAGGCCCAGATCAGGAGGGGAGTGGTGGCGGCTACCGGCCAGACTGCCCATTCCAGGTAGGAGCGGGACGGCGCGGCAAGGAACGGGGTACCAAACCGCCGGCGCCATAGCGGCAGTACCTCCGGGTTCTCCCGGTCCGCCGCCAAGTTGCCCCCGATCTGGCGCAGGAAGATCACCCTCACCGCGATCCCCGCCAGCGACCAGAGCACCGCCCAGAAAATGGCCGAAAGAAAGCCAGCTAAGAATGGATAGCGCTCCAGAGGGAGGTACCAGGCGAGCTCCGGCCGGCGGCCCAGGAGCAGGAACTGCCAGGCCGAAAGCCCCCGGGAGAGTCCCAACTGGGCCCGCAGGAAGGGATTGGCGGCCAGAGCCATCAGATAGAGAGCCGCGGTGACCAGCCCCGCCAGTAGGAAGCTGGGGCCGAGGCTGGCCACCAGGAGGGGCTCCGGTTGGGGCTGCACCTGAACCCCGGCAGGCTGTGACGGCTCCACCGCTGCGGGCCGGCGGCGGATGAGCCGTCTGGAGAAACGGAAGAGCCCTCGCACCGTGGCGACCAGCAGGCGCAGCGGCCAGACCGGCACGGCGAGCACCGAGCTCCAGAGCTCGAGCTTCAGCCAGGCCGCCAGGCCGAGGCGCCTTCCTGGGCTGTCCAGAGCTGCGTTGAGTTGGCGCTGGAGAAGAAAGGCGAGACCCGCGGGGATCGCCAGGAGGGCGAGAGTGAGCAGGCCGGCGCTGACGCTCCCCAGGTCGCGCAGGATATCCAGCAGCCAGCCCACGGCCGGCCGCATCGCCACTCGGGGAAGGGCCCAGAGGAGCTTCAACAGGTTGACGATGTCCGTGCTGGTCATGGCGTGCCGTCCACGGGTTCCGGCTGCTCGGAATAACGGACACCGTCGCTCAGCGCCCGGGCGACGTCCTTGTAGCCGGTGAGAGGATTGATGGGCGAGCCGAGGCTCTGCTGCTCGTGCGAGAGGGGGAAGATCCGATCGTCCGGCAGGGTCACCCGATTATGGAAGGACTCGAACCGCCGGAGGTTCCGCATGCTGTGGACGCGGATACCCTGGACCAGCGACAGCATGTAGGCGGCATTGGGCCGGATGCCGGCGGTGATGACCTGCATCGTCTCGGTGGTCGGCATCTCGTGGCGGGTGACCTCGCGGGCTTTCTGGAACACCGTGGCGAACCCCGGATGGACCACCAGGGAAGCGTCGGCCAGCACCTGGACGTTGTCGGGATCGAGCCCCTCGTACCCCTTGAACCCCGCCCCGAATCCTAGGTTCGAGTAGCAGCGGGTAACGAAACGGACCAGCCGTTGGCCCGCTTTCTCGGCGAAGAAGTGCTGCTCCGAAATGGGTTCGGAGACGATCGGCTCGAACTGACCACGGCAGTAGCGCAGGATGCGCTCCGACTCCGCCAGGCAAGCCCGCTCCCGCCAGTCGGCGAACCCTCCGGCCGCTTCGATCAGATCCCGCATGCGGTCCGGCAGGTCCTCCCGGCGGCCGACGCGCTTGGCGTAGTAGTCCTCCAAGTCCTGGGGATCGATGAGCCGGTCGCCCGCGCCTCCGGCGCGGCTGTCGAACAGTTTGCGCACGTCTTCCTGCCGGTCCGCGCTATCCGCCATGCGCGAGCGGACGCCCAGGTCCTCACTACGCCGGGAGAGGGCCTGAAGCTGGATATCCACGCTGCGGTTGAGGCGGTAGGCCAGCTTGGAGTCGGCGACCGCCCTCTCCAGCACCCGCAGGGCGAAGCCGCGTGTTGCCACGGCGCCCGTCAGCTCCAGCCGGCTCTCCAGGAAGGAGCGGACCGAAGGTTGGGCCTCCTGATCTGGCGGCAGGCCGCTACCCCACAACAGGCGGCGCACCGCCGCCGCCATCTTATCGATGGCTTCCCGGACGTCCATCGACCGGCGCCGTATGTGCCAGTGCGCCAGGGCCCAGGCGGGCGCGAAGAGCGTGGCCCCCCCCACCAGTGGCGCCGCCGGTCCGAGCAGCAGATCGAAGACGCCGGGGTGCCGTTGCAGTTCGAAAAAATAGGCGATCGCGAAGGCCAGGGGCGCGCCGAGCACCGGGCAGAGCAGACCCCAGAGGAGCAGGCCCAGGCGCAGAGAACCGAGGTCGGGCTTGCGCTCCGCGGTCCGGAGGACCCGCAGCCGGGCCTGGCTCACTGGTGACATGGCGGGAATCTGGTGATGCAGGGACAGGGTCTCCTTGTGGCGCCGCAGCTCCTCTTCGCGCTGGAACGTGTCGCGGGTGCCGGCGCGCAGCAGGTGAAAGCCGGCCTGCGCCGCCTTCAGCCCTCCGGCCCCCACGTAGTCCTCGATCAGACGGTCGCTGTGCTGGCGGACCCGTTCGAGCTCCTTCGACAGCAGGCGGGAGGTCTTCAGACGGAGGTCGTCCACCATGTCGTCCACTCGTCCCTGGCGCCCCGTCAGCTCGCTCCACCGGTCCTGGATCTGTCCGTAGAGAGAGCGCTCGAACTGCTCATCGAACGTGGCGGCGATCTCCTGGGCGGGCGTGGTCTCGTCCGGCATCCGACGTTCCGTGACCCGCTGCGCCATGGCATCAGCCGCCTCGCGGGTAAGGGCGCTCAACACCTCCCGGGCGGGTGTTACGAGACGAGCCACGGGCGGCGGAGCGAAAGGCTCGGGAGGCTCGATGCGGACCTCCGGTCCCTCCTTGATCTCGGCGAGGCACTCTCTGGCGAGGCGATTGGCGAGGTATTCGCGAGAGCGCAGGGCCGGAAAGTCGATCTCGTAGCAGGAGAAAGACGAGAACAGGTCACTGCCACCCGCGCTGACCGAGGTCTGGCGTAGCCAGAGATCGCTGGAGAGATCGCTTCGGGTCTGGAAGGCCAGGAAGTCCCGCGTCTGACGCACGGCGTCCGAGAGGCTGAGGGAGGCCGTATCCGTCACCCGGCTGTTGACGAAGATCTGGGAGATACATCGCCGCCCAGGCGGCAGGACGCACTCCACCCAACGGCGAATGCCGTGAATGCCATCGATGATGGCGGCCTCCTCGCAACGGTTAAGAACCAGTTCCTCGCCAGGGAACGGATCAGCCGGATGGGGGGTCCAGAGGATCGGCGTGACGCACAGGCAGCGGTCGAACCCCTCTCGATAGGTCTCAAAGATGGGAGTGAACGCCCGCAGCAGCTCGGCGTGGACCTCGCGCAGCACCGGGCGCAGGGTCTCGCGAGTGAAGGGCTCGCTCATGTCCCCGATTACGAAGACTGTTAGGCGCGGCGGGCGTCGGGTGGGGCGGTTGCGGTATTTAGACAGGAGCGAGAAGCCGAAGAGCTGGCGGACCTGGTGGTTGAGAGCCCGCCGCAGCTCGGCCGGCAGCGCTCCGCCGTCGTCGTCGCCGAGCCCCGGCAGGCCATCCGAGGAACGATGGGCTTCCGGCAACAGGGGCACGTCCTCCAGGAGCTTGTACCGTTGCGGCTCGGAGTTGCCGGAATCTTCCAGGCCGAGCCGCGCAAGACGCTTCGACAGGACCGCTGACGCAGAGCTGTCCTCGTCCTCCCCCGTCAGAACCAGACTCGCGAGGAAGCGGCTGGGAGCTAGAGGCAGCTCCAACTCGGGGTCCGAAGCCTTGCGCTCCGGAGCGGGTGGAATGGGCGCTTCGCGAGCTTCGTCTCCCGGGCGCGAGAGCGGACGAACGACCAGCTCGCCCAGAATTTCCAGAGATTGCTGGAGGGCGTCGCTCAGATAATCCCGCTGCCGCGCCTGGACCAAGACGTTGACGTCCAACTCGGCCACTCGCTCCCATTGGAGGTCTACCCAGAGCCGGACAAGCCCGCGGTGGAGATGTTCGGCCAGCAGCCGTAGCCGGTGGGGGAGCTCTGTCTCCTGGTTCCCGGGCCGTGTTTCCCTGTCGTCGTGATCGAACAGCCCGAGACGGAAGGGTGAGACGGGGAGCAGGTCGAAGACGACCGCTCCCGGCTCGCCGGCCGTGCTCGCCCAGCCGGTGGTCTCCCAATCCCGGCCCAGGAGGGAGCTGGGGTCGAGCGGCGCCGGCAGGTCCGACTCTCGCGGACGCAGGGGCTCGGGGATGAAGAGATCCAGATGGGGCCGCGAGTCGGAGCTGAGGTCGAGCCACTGGCTCCAGGCCGGTAGAGGGGCAGGCACCGCGGCGAGATGGGACTCCGCGGCCTTTGCGTCGCCGCGGCTGAGCTGTTCCTCCACAGCCTGATCGACGCGCAGGAAATCCCCGGAGACCTCGACGTCCGCGTGTCTTAGCCACCCCCAGGGCGCGGGATCGCGCCCCTCCTGCAGAGCCCGGCAACGGCCGATGCAGGCCAGTAGGGCCTGAGGGCTGTGCCCCTGCTTGACCCGATTAAGAAGAGGGGTCACAAAGACGTCCAGCTCCTTGAGCCGTTGAACGAGATAACGCAACCGTTCGGCCGCCACGATGGGATCGGGGCTCAAACGGGTCCATTCGAAGTAGCGACGCCGCAACAGCTGGCGCACAGGAGGTTCCGACTCCTCACGCCAGATCTCCACCACTCCGGCGTCGCGGGGCGTGGCGACCTGATAGCTGCCGTCGCGGTAGCGGACCAGACCCAGGGAGCGCAGAATGACCAGGTCCAGGGCCAGCCAGGGGAGGTCCCCCTCCCCTAAATAGCGCGCCACGCTCACCACCCCTTTTTCGTGCTCGCACCACTGGCGCTCGTCCGCTTCACTGCCTGGCCGCACGGCGAGGAGGCGCAGGTTCTGGAGGGAGGGGTCGGCTCCGGCCACGCGCAGGCCCAGCCAATCGTCGCCGAGGCGCTCCAGGATGGCGAGGCCGAAGCGCCCGACGCCGATGACGATCGTCGGGGCTGGAAAGACCAGGCTCAAGCGCGCCTCCCTCCCGGCTGAGCGGCGCGGAGCCGCTCGAGCCTGGTCGCCAGCTCGCTCTCCTCCAGCGAACGGAAAAGAGAGTGGAACTCCTTCGGCACCTCGCGGGCGAGGTCGGGGTTCTCCATTCCCCTCCAGGCCTCGCTGAAGGTGCTCAGGAGGTCCAGGCTCTGGGCCAGGTTGAGCTGCGCCTGGCTCGGGGGCAACCGGGCCGCGTTGAAGCTCGCGTCCTCGCCGAGGGTGCGCTGCTCCACGCTCCGGTTGCGCAGCTTCTCCAGCAGCTTCTCCAGCGCCTCCTGGAGGCGATGGAAGGCATCGGAGTAGTCCTTGAGCTTCGCGTTCTGCTCGGGAGCCGGGCTGGTGCCGTACTGGGTGCGCAATTCGTCCCGGTTGCGCCGCCATTGGAAAGGAAGATCGACGATCTGTCCCAGGATCTCCGGCGCTAGCCCTTCCCGCACCGCCTTCAGCATCTTGCGGAACGGCAGGTACTTGACTTTCTCGGCTTCCAGCGCCTGAGGGAGTTGCTCGATGGCGTCGGACAGGGTCGGCCCCAGCGGGGTGAGGCCTTCCTCCTCGAAGTCCCCCTCGGCCTCGGCCGGCTGCCACTCCGGATCCGCCAGCCAGTAGCGCCCCTCCCGGCGGACGATCAGGCCCGGGCCGCCGGAGCCGTTCGGGCGGGACGTAAGGAGGGCCGCGAAGTTGATCACGTGGTCACGCAGCAGATCCTGGCGGTGCTTCTCCTGGGAGCTGTCGGGGTCGAGGTCCGGCAGCGAGTCCTCCCAGTTCTTGTCGATGTGCAGCACCTTCGGTCGCCGGGCCAGGTTGCGGAACTGGTGGTACTGATCCTTCATCTCCCGCATGCGCCCGAAGACGTAGAGAGGAACGTTGAGCACCGCCCGGTAGAAGATGATCTCCTTGGGGTTGTTCCATCCCGTGGTGACCCAGGTCAGGCGGGAGTCGGCGGTCCGGATCACCTCGGCCAGAGAGCTGTTCTTGAAATCGGCGTCAATGGCGGCCAGGTAGACGTGGTCCGGCCGCACACCGCCGTGCTGGTCCCGGGCGTCTTCGTAGACGCAGAGCAGCGAAGCCTTCTCTTTGACCAGGCGCTTGATCTTGTCCCGCAGATAGTCGGCGTGCTTCTCCTCGCCAAGTTGGAGCTGGAACTCGGACGGCTGGTGGCGATAGCCGGTGATCAGGTTGCGAATGGCGTTGTGGCCATTCCGCTCCACCTCCGCTAAATTGCTCATGTAGATCGCCCGGTAGACGACCTCGAGCTCCAGGGCGTCGGAGAGCGTCAGGCCGTCCCGGCGCTCGCGGTCCGCGTCGTGGGGGTCGCCTCCGATGTATGTTTTAAGTTGACCGTAGATATGCTTGCGGAGGTCGTCGAACAGCTTTTCCAACTTCGCCGTGGCGCCGCCGCCGCGGCGCACGCTCATCGCGGTGACCGTGTCGCTCAGCAGGAGTTGGATAATGCGATCGCCCAGACTGAGCTCCGGCAGGTTGGCGATCTTGTCCTCATAGTAGAAATCCCACATCCGGCGGCCGTCCTCGATCTGCAGCGCTTCGGCGTCGAGGACATACTGATTGGTCGACGTGTCGCCCTCCTCGCGCAGTTTCTCCATGCGCTTGGACTGCTCCTTCTCCAGGCTGTCGAAGCCCTCCTCCAGCTTGCGGTGGGTGGCCACGAAAGCACTCAGGCTCTTCTGGAAGTCCCCCAGGCGCTCGGTGAAAACCTGAGTGACCACCTCCATGGCGCGATCGATCGCTTGCTGCTGGAACTGCTCCAATAGCGCCTGGGCCGTGGCCTCCCTGACGTTCTGGTTCTCCCCCCGGCTGCCGAGATCGAATTCGGCCGTCCGCTCCGGCGCCCTGCGCTCCCAGGCGACCCGCTCCAGGATCGACAGCACGGCGTAGCGCTTGGCCACCAGGTCCACATCTCCCGCTTCCTCATTGAGGAAATCCAGGGCGACGAGAGAATCCATGCCTGGAAAGGCAAGACCGCCATCCTTGTAGCCGCCGTTGAGGATACGCATGCCGATACCGCGGAACTCGTCCATCCAACCCTCGGCACGGTGCACGAGCTCTCTCACCGTAGTGGCACCGGCCGGCGGGGGCGGATCGTCCTGGAGCCGCTGCTCAATGGTGCGCCTGGCGAACCGGAGAAGCCCCGGAGGTTGGTTTTCTTCCTCGGAGACCACCGGCAGGACCATGGCGCCAATGGAGTAGCGCATGCCAGCGGTCGCCAGCTGGACCTGCGCCTCTTTGAGCAACTCCGGGCGGAGCTCAAAGCCGGCGCCGTCTTCTTTCGGTACCTCTCCGAGCCGGTGGCCGTGGCGGAAAAGGGTGAGAAACCGTTTCGCATCGCCTTCTTTGTACTCGGACTCCGCCAGTAGACGCACTCGCTTCATGAACAAGCGGTCTACAAGCTTTTCCCGGATAAGCGGCTCCTTCTTCTGGAATTCCGAGACCGGGATGGCCTTCTCGTTTTTGCTGTTGCCCAGTGTCACTTCGAAAAAGGGCGCCGGGTTGTTGCGTAGCAGGGCATAGACCGGGTCGCCCGGAATCGAGCGCAGGAAACTCGCCCTCATCAGCGACAGGGCCGCCGCCTGGGCGCAGTAGTCCACCAGGCCGTCCACCGGCACCAGCAACACGGCCGAGCCGTAGGAGCCGTAGAAGGCGGTGAAGCCCACAATTCCTTTGGCCTCGAAGTCGTGGGGTACCAGGAAACGCTGGTGCTGGGTGTAGTTGTCGTAGTCCGAGGCTTGATGCCCATAGAGAGGGGAGAAGAATTGGAGGTACAGGCCGTCGGCCGCCGCGTCCACCGGCTCCGCGACAGTGAACGACTGGGGCTTGTCCACCACATAGACGAACTCGAAGGGGCGCTGCCTCACAACCCGCTTCGCGATGTCCGACGGATCATAGTGAAACTCGATGCCATCCTCGGGGAAGAAGCGCGAGTCGGGAGCGCCCAGCTTCATCAGGTGCTCCATCTCTTTGAGCGCCGCGTAGCCGTTGGCAAACGTGCCATCACGGTTGATGCCGGTAAAATCTTCGAACACCGCGGGCAGCACGGCGACGCCGATCATCGCGGGCTTTCCCAACTCTCGCGCCAAGTCGCGCAGCATGAAGGCTATGGGCAGATGGCTGCCCGAGCCCGTGCCGCCCGCCACTGAAAAACAGACCACGATCCGGATCTCTGGGCTGTCCAGCCGCCGGTGTCCGTGCTCGTGGGACTTGAGCTGTTCGAGCAACCTGCGGAACTTCGGAACGAAATCCTTGTGTTTCATCTGATAGAAGACGCCGAGCCGCGACTCGATACGGATCTGGCCGGCGCCGGCCGTGTCGCCGGCGCGGAAACGGTAGTTCTGGGGCACCCACTGGGTGAAGTACGGGTCGGGCTCCAGGAACATCTTCCCGGAGGCGAGGTCCGAGTACTCTTCCTTCTCGAAGTCGCTGATCAGGAAGGTTCCATCGGCGATCTCGCGGTACGCCTCCAGATCGTTGATGTTGGTGTCGACCAGGGCGAACTTGACGAGGCTCCTGTAGCGCTCTTCAAAGTCGGGTCGCCGCCGTAAATGTTTTGCGATCCGGCTTACCATACGGCAACCGCAGCCGCCCAGGCCGACGAACAGGGTCGGGCAGACGGCGCTCGGTTTCGTGAGCAGCTCGTCGACGACATAACTGACTTCCTTTGCCATCTTAATGACCTCCGGCAGATCCATGGTTCCTGGTTTTTGATCGATCGATATTCCTATGGCCGCGCGCTAACCCACCTGCCAACCGGCGGCCGCGTCTTCCTGATAACCCTCCCGATCCTCCAGGCGCTTGAGCAGCTTGGCGCGCCGCAGCCTGGCCACCTTTGGCTTGCTCTCCTCCTCGGAGGCCGCCGGGGCGTAGAAGTCCTGCTGCGCGAGACGGGCGATCTTTCCTCCTCTATCGGGTACCGCCAGGAAGGTCACGCCGCCCAGGGCGATGGCGAACAGCCGGCCGCCGAAGGTCTCGGGCTCCGCGGCCATCCGTCGCTGAAGGTCGGGTTCGACCCGCAGGATCACCTGCGAGCGAGCCATGTCGCGATGGGGCTGAAGGAAGAGCTCCGCCGTCTCCTGATAGCTCCCGCCCGGCAGCCCGAAACGGAAGGGATTGGCCCGCAGCCAAGCGAGGACCCTGGGCCCGAATGGGAGGCCTCGGCGGACCAGGCGCAGCACTTCCTGCGAGGAGTTCTTCTGCTCTACTGTGTCGCCATAGCCTGTCCAGACCAGGGGTTTGAGCTTGGCGGCCAGGGCCTCTGGCTTGAAGAACGAGCTGTTCCTGACCATGTTGATGGCGTAGAGCAGCAGCAAAAGAAGCAGGAGGCCCACGACGGCCCATAGAATTCGCGGGCCGTAGCAGGCCCAGAAGCCCGCCGGAATCACCTCGATCTTGACCGGTATCAGGATGGGCGCCAGTGGCGGCGCACCCGCGGGCTGAAACTGTCCCGCGGCCGGCGCCAACCCTACCCTCGTGCGGTAAGTGCCGTCTCCGCAACAGCGGTCCGGCATGACCCGCAGCGGCAGGGCACCGCCTCTCGCGGTCGAGCCCAGGCCCACGACGAAATCGCGGACGAGGAGTGGACTACCCTTGCCGTCCCTCAGGACTTCTTTCCGGCCGAGAGCGGCAAAGCCCAGTGCGAGGTCGTCCGGGTCTTTTGGCCAGACCACCTCCGCGTCGCCCTCACCCGCCACCACCGCCCGCAGAGCCAAGTCCCGGCGAAAGTTGCCTGACACCTGTAGGGGCAGATCCGCTATCTCCCCTGCCTTTACCCGCGTCACCAATTCCTGGGGAACGCGGATGTCGTAATTAACGGCGAAGTGCACCGGCAGCTCGACAACGGGGAGCTGGCGCCCGCCCGCGCCGGTCTCGAAGGTGAGGCGCAGCACCGTGTCGAAGGAGCGTTGGAACGGCTGCGGTCCGCAGTAAGGCGCCACGCGCAGAGCGAGGTTGTAGCCCTGGTCCACCCGCACGGACTGGCTCGTCCCCTCGCGAACTCCTCCCAACTCCGCCGAAACGCAAGCGGGCAGGTCCCCCCGATCTCGCCATTCGACACGGCCGGGCGCCGGCGGGAAAGAGCCTGTGAGAGTGAGCGGACGCAGGGCGCTGTCGCCCGGCCGTAGCGTGCCGAAGTCAAAGCGTCCTGGCCGCGGAGCGATCACCAGAGAGGAGACGGCGAGCAGCATCGGCCGTCCAGAGAGATGGACCGCGTCTCCCGAAGCGAGATTCAGTGTCACCTCCGGCTGGAACTCGTAGTCACCATGGGGCAGGTCACTGCGCAGCAAACCGAAGCGGGCGCGGTCTCCCGGCAGCGGATTGGCGGTCAGCTCAAGTGGGGATGAGCCCGGCTGGTCGGGCCGGCGCACGCGCACCACGGTTTTCAGATCACCCCCGGTGACGTCTCCTCCCACCACATCGCCCTCGCCGTTGACCAACTCGGAAAGCACGCAGATCGAAGAGCCGGTATCCACGCCGAAGTGCACCGGCGCCCCCGGGTGGTCGCACGATCCTTGAGAGAAGCTCATGCGTACGGAGAGGCGGTACTCAGGGAGCGCTACCACCTTCCAGGCTTCTCCGGCTCCATTCACTTCTACCGTCACCGGCTCGACATTTGGCCGGTAGTCGAGAGACGCGAAGCGGAACACCCGGCCTCTTGGGTAGTGGTGGATACCCGTGCGGGGAGCTGCCACGATCTGGGGCGCGTTGCCCTTCTGATCGCGGACCGAGAGCGTGAGCGGCGGCCCCTCGCCCGGGGCCACGGCGAGCAGGCGTACCCGTTCGGCCCCGCGATGCGCGGCGAGGCGCTGCTTGCCTGGAGCCAGCAGATAGGACTCGTACCCCTGAGAGCGGGACAGGGCCGTGGCGAACGGATGGAGAATTGCCGTCGGATCGCTGCCTCCCACTTCGATCGCCTCCCCCCCTGTGCGAACGGCCAGCGCGGCCATGGCCGGCGTAGCCTTCGCACCGCGGAACAGCAGCAGGTAGAACTGGAAGAGGCCGTCCTTTCGCGACCTCAACCCTCCGATAAGACCCTCAATGTCCGGTTGTTCCTCACCGGTCGGCGTGCATTCCCCATCAGTAAGGAAGATCACCACTTGGGCAACATCCGGCCGGTAGGCTTGGTCAAGCAGGCGTCGCGTCGCGTCGAGGGCGGTGCGGCAGCGGGTGTGGTCCGCCTCGTAGCGGGCCAGGGTCTTGTCCAGGCCGAGCATGTCGAGCACCTGCGAGCGGTTCTGCCGCAAGGGAGCTATGGGCGGCGGTGGCACGCCGTCGTGGGGACCGTTCAGGCGCACCACAGAGACTTCGTCCCGATCGTCGAGCATGCTGACCAGCGACTGCACCGCGAAGATCGCCAGACGGTCCGGATCGGTCGTCTTCATACTCCCCGAGTCGTCGATGATGAAGACGAACTGCGCTGCCCGCGCGGCCGCCGAGGAGATCTCAGGCTGCGCCCCGGTTGGAATAGAGATCCCGCAGAAGAGTAAGAAGAACAGAAGAGAGACTCTGGAGTTCATCAGAGAGAGGCTCCCGTCGGCGCCTCGTCGAGATCGAAGCGAGAATAGTGGCTGAGCAGGGGACGGAGCTGATTATCGCGGTGCAGAATCTGATCGATGCAGGAGCGCAGGTCGGTCCCGGCTTCGTGCTGGAGCACGGCCATCAGAATGACCTTGCGTTGGCCGGAAGTGTCGATGGGATGGGCAGGATCGCAGGCTTGGCCTTGCGTCCGGTCGTGCCAGTACCGGCCAAGACCCAGGGTATGCAGGCTTCGGGTTGGCCGAGAGACGTTGTCCGGCCAGGAGCGGGCGTCCTCGATCCATGCTTTGAGCTCCGCAGCCCGGTTCATCGCCCGGTCGTCCTCGCTCGTCCACTCTGAGCCTTCGCACGAAGCCGTTCCGACGGCGACCAACTCGTGGGCCTTCCCCAGGACCTCCTGCAGGCCTTTGGCACTCTCGAGACGATGGACAAAGTCGTCCCCCGTCAAAACCTGGCCGTTGAGCTGCACCCTGTCGTCCCGCTCGTAGACCCAGCTGTATGCTTCCGAGAAGATCACGACGCGGAAAGGGTAGGAATGGCCGTTCGATAGCCGGCACTCAAGGCCGTGGACGTCGGCCTTCGTACCATCGCTGAAGGTGATGGGTTCGACGGGTGGTGTTTCCGTCGGCTCCGGGTTGTGGGCAGGAGCCTGCCCCCTTGGTTCGGACTGTGAAGGGAGAAGGTTGGGCGCGATGTCCAGCCGGGTTTCCACCTGCTCAGCGGTGCGAACGGGAGAGGCTTCCAGAGGCCTGAGGAGACGGTCGTAGATGAAGTTGGTGAAAAGTCCCAGGATTAGGACCCAAACGAGCTCCTTGAGCAGCCATCGAGCCCAGCCGGGTAAAGGAAGCTCGATGATCACCGTCCTCCTCCAAAGCCAAGAACTTTCCAGCCCGCTGGGCGATTCACAAGATCCGCGGGCGGTTCGGGTTCCAAGAGATGGACGATCCTGCTCAGAGGGAGCACCTGATCCGAACGCAGAGGCTCCCGAGGTTGGAGTTTCCCAATGCGACCCCGGGAATCGGGCAGGGCGAAGAACAGCAGCGAGCTGCCTTTCTGCGCCGTCGCGAAGAGTCGCCCCTTGGCTTCGTCCGGGTGGCTCCGGAAGTACTCGAATGCCTGCCGTTTCGATACCGGCGTCAATACCAGGCTGTCGGGCCGCCTACCGAGGTCGATATGGACCGCCTCCTCATACCGTGTCCACGGCAGGCCGAAGATCAATGGATTGGCGGCCAGCCAAGCCAGCGCTCGCCGTCCCAGGGAGAGCTGCCGGACCACCAGGTTTTGCAAGTCTTCCCGCCGGCCTCCACCCACTACATCCCGGTTCTCCGTCCAGAACAAGGGTTGAAGGTGTTGTGCCAGAAGGCTGGGCGAGAGAAACGTGCTGCTGAAAAACATGACTCGCACGTAGACTCCTGCCAGAGCGATGAGAAGAGCGGCCCCTTCAGCCCGAGCTTTCACGGCTGCGCAGGAATCGCTCTCGACGATGATGCCCAGAGGGATGTCGGCGGCCTTATCGAGAGCGGTAATCTGGAGGCGGGCTTTATACCGACCCGGTGGTGTGCAGTGGCGCGCGGCAGCGAGCAGGCGGACTTGACGGCTTCCTGGACCCTTGGAGATCTTGTGTTCCCCGGTTTGCCGATCGGTGGTGTCCGCCAGAGTGAGGGCGAGCCCTTCTGGCCAAGCCTTCCCGTCGGCTTGAGTCAGCTGTGCAAGGAAATCGAGGTCCGGCCGCGAATCTCGCCCCAGGTCGACAAGCACCTCCCGGGCTTCGCCAGCCTGGAGATGAATCTGGATCTCTCGAGAATCCTGTGCGAGAGAAGGGCTCGCAAGGACCGACCCCAAGGTCGCGATCGCGAGGTTGAGGCCCCACCCACCAGGGAGCCAAAAGCATTTCGAGCTGTTTCGCATCTTTCCTCGTCCAGGAGGAAAGACACGATGGGAGGGAAAAAGTTGAAGAACCGGTGTGGGAGGGTGCTTCAGGAGACGGAGCGAAGCCGCTCCGTCATCCTGGGATCTTCGGGTCTGGATAGGCCTTTACGGGCGCTCCGGGATCGAGGGCTCGCTCTGCGCGAAGATCGAGTTGAGGAGCCCGGCTAGGCGCACTCCCCCTTGCAGAAGCCGCCGCTTCACCAACGGGATGTTCTTGTAGACGTACTCGTAGCTGAGCTTGCCGTCGCCGATCTGGTAGACCCGGTCCCGTAGGGCCTTGGATTCATTCGCCCAGTCGGCCGGCGGCGCGCTCTGCCAGGTCTGGAGCTCCTGCAGCGTGGGGTGATCGATGAACGCGGCGAATTCGGAGAAGCTCAGCTTCTCATTGTCGACCATCCCCGAGTCCCAGACCGAGTGGAGGTTGGTCTCGTCCCTTTCCTTGAACCAGAACACCTTGATGGCATTGCCGCCGAAATCGGCCCGCCGTCCGACGTGCAGGGGCTGGTGGATGTCACCCACGAAATGAACGAGAAACTTCAGGGCCTCCTGCTTCGCCGGCCGGCTCGTCTGCGGATCGCGCAGCACGGCCGTGAACCGCTGGATCGCCTCGAGCACGTCGCCCGCGGGATCGCGCGCGGTCGTCTCCAGCGTCTCGGCGTCGTCGACGCTGATGAAGTGCCAGGGGGTGGATTGCTTCCAACTGGGATCGGAGCGGATCTCGTCCGGCCAGGTGCTCACCTGGTCCAGTCCCTCGGGGCCGAGCAGGCATTCGACGGCCCGGGCCGCCTCGTCCGTCAGGTGATTCATGGCAATCCGGCCGACGATGCGGTGTCCGTTCGGTCCCCAGGCGAGGACCGCTGAGGGTGCTGCGAAGAGCAGGGTCGCGAGGACCACGCAGGCTCGTTTCACGGGAAAGCCCCCTTTATCTATATGGATAAGATGTTTTCATCATAGCAGCCGTTCCGCCGCCGCCCACTCGACCAGCCCGAATGTCATCCGGGCGTTGATCTCTCCAAGCGGATTCAGCGCGATCGAACCGTCCTCGCGCCGGTAGCGCCAAGCGTCGATCCCGAACGGCCCCACGTACCCGGCGCGCCGGAGGGCCGCCGCCACCGCCTCGACGGTCTTCAGAAGCTGATCCCGATCCTGCTCGGAGATGTCGGGATGGAGATCGATCCCCGCGAACTGACCTTTGCGGTCCACCCGCTGGCCATGGATGCCCACGATCCGCAACTCGTCTGGACCGAGCAGGGCGGAGACGCCGAAATCTTCCGTGCGGTCCATCCAGGGCTCGAAGAGGAGAGGACCGTGGTGTTCGAAGAGCCGCTCCACGGTCCGTCTGGATTTCAGATCAGTGAGACCTGGACCGTTCCTTTCTATGTAGCGGGAGCGTCCCGAGGCGGAGAGGGGGGCTTTGACGATCCAAGCTATAGGAGCCGTCCGGAGGACGCGATCCAGCTCCGCGAGGGATTCCACCATCCGGGCCCCTGGCAGGGTGTAGCCGATCTCCTCCGCAACCTGAAGGCAGAAAGCCCTATGGTGAACGGCGGCAACGACGGCCGGAGGGGGCGTCGGGAGCTGCCAGAGAAGGTCGCGGAGGGGTGTGTCCCAAGAGATCGGGGTGGGAAGGCGCGGACCGCCGCGATGCGCTATCGCTTCGGGCGTCTCGCACCAGGCCAGGACCTCGCCGGCTGGAGGGAGGTCACCCAGGAGACCCGATTCGTCGAGGCCGGGACCGATCGGCGCCGGGCTCCACAGCCGGTCCCCCTCGCGGGCGAAGGCGCGTAGCCGGACCGCCATCCGGGCGAAGGTTTCCAGAACGGTGCGGGGGGGGGAGTTCCGCCGTCGGCCCGCGAGGTCGTCTTCGGCGAGGAGATTGGCGAGGATGCGCCTCACGGCTCACTCTCCTCCTCCAGCCGCCGGATGAACTCCGGATCGAGCCCCGCCGCCTCGCGCCCCTCGCGGTGGAAGGCCCTCCCCCGGGCCTTTGCCGGGCGGAGGGGCCAGGTGAGGTTGGCCTGGAAGGCATCCCAGGGGGACTCGTCCTCCCGCTTCAGGACCTGGAGCCAGGTCCAGCCGAAGCGGACGTGCTCGATCTCGTCGCGGTGGACCCGCTCGATCACCGCGGCGGTCTTCGGGTCCCCCGCCCGCCGCGCCGCTTCCTCGTACTCGACCGTGTGGTCGAGGTTGGCGTTCTCGAAGGTGAGCGACATGGCGCAGAGGAAGCGCAGGGGGGAGGTAATCGTCTCGATCTTGCTCCAGAAATAGCCGTTAACCGGATAGTCGCCGAAGCGCGCTCCCGCGTCCTCCACCCGGGCGATGTACATGCGGGTGTGCCGCTGCTCGTCGATGAGGATACGGAGCAACCCGCGCCGGAGCTCCGGCGGCGCTTCGGGGAAGGCGAGGAGCGCCCAGGCGAACAGCTCGGCGGCCTGGAGCTCGTGATTGGCGAGGGCATGGAGGATGCGCGGGCGCTGCGCCGGATCGGGCATCCCCTCGATCGGCGGCACGTCGATCCGCCGCTGGAACCGCAGACCCGGCGGCCGGCCCGGGTGGTCGATCCGCAGCGGCGGGCCGGGGTCCTCGTCCGTCAGCCCGGACGGCGGCGGAGAGAGCTTGAGATCGAGATCCTCGGTGGTGACTAGGGCTTGAGCGAAGTCCCGGATTTCCACCGAGGAAACTTACCGCATGCCGCTCTCTACCGGTAGCGGAGGATCGCCGACAGCAGGAAGGCGCGCGGCGGTGTGTAGGCCGTGGCCTTGCCGAAGTTCGGATTCGGAGTGCCGGCAGGAGGCCGGCCGATGATCGGCCGGTCGTCGACGTTCAGCGCCACCTGCTGGTCGAGGAGGTTGGTCACCCGCGCCTCGAGCTCCAGGCCGATGCCACCGAACTGGAACTCATAGGAGGTGAGCAGGTCGACGCTGTACCAGTCCGGCATCCGCCTCGAGCCGGCCTTCTCGAGATAGCGGATGTAGGAGCTGCTCGAGACGGTGGGATCGGGAAGCCCGCGGGCCTCCCAGGCGCCGCCGCTCTGGAAGTAGGTGTAGGCGCCGATCGTCCAGGCGTCCAGCGGCCGGATGGCGGCGAACAGCTTGGCGACGTGCGTGCGGTCCCCGCGCAGGATGCCGTTCCGGTTGTCGGTGATCAGCACGCCGGGGCCGTCGCCGATGAACGAGGAGTTGTAGAACGGGGAGTCGCCGGTGCTGCTGAAGTCGATGTCCCAGTTGCCGGTCAGCCGGCTCCAGGTGTAGCTGGCGTTGACGGTCAGCCGGTAGAAGCGGTCGTTGAACGGCCGGCGGTTCACCGACAGGGTGACGGCCTTGTAGCGGCGGTAGGCATCCGGGAGCTGGGCGACGTGGAACGGGCCGTGGCCGAGCCCGTCGGCGCTCACGTCCTCGTAGATGTTGCCGACGTCGCGGTACAGGCCCGTGATCTCGCTCGACCAGGCGGTGCCGAACGGCCGCGCGTAGCCGAGGAGGAACTCGTCCGTGTACTGCGGATCGAGGCCGGGATCGATCGTCTTACTCTGGGTGTTGACCTGGGGAGTATCCGAGATCATGGCGCCCGTCGCCGCGTCGAAGCGGGCGGTCGTCTGGAAGATGCGGGTCGGGGACGCCGCCCGGCCGAGCGACTTGTTCTCGGTGTTGTAGTAGCGCCCGAAGTTGAAATAGAGCTTGTCCCCCAGCGCGGCGGTGGGGACGAAGGAGATCCCGAGGCGCGGCTGGATCTGCTGACCCCAATCGAAGGTGAGGATCTTCACCTTCCGCTTGGTACCGGGAGTCGCCCCGTTGGCCTCGCCGAAGTAAGTGTCCTCGTTGTCAAGCACGCCGAGGGTGAGCGTCACCCGCTCGCCGAGCGCGATCTGATCCTGCACGAAGGCGCCGTAGGAGGTGCCCTGGCCGGTGTGCGGCGGCTGCCGTGAGTAGTAAGTCGCGCTGAAGTTCGCGACGGGGTTCGAGGTGGACACGGCGTTGTAGGTCACGACGCCCCAGCCATTAGCGAGGCGATCGAGCTCTTCGGAGCTCTTCTCGTAGGTCACGCCCGCCCGCAGGTCGTGGCGCGTGTTTCCCCACGTCTTGAAGGTCTGGAAGGTCGCCCGCGCCTCGTCGCGCGTGAAGTCCTGGTTGTTGACCGCCAGGCTGGAGCCGCCCACCGCTTGTCCCACGTCCGTGGCCCCGCCCACGACGAAGCCGGTCGCGGTGGTGAACAGGCCGTTGCGCTCCGGATGCACCACGTCGAAGGCCGGGCGATAGCCGAGACTGGTGACCGGATCGGTCGAATTTTCCTCTTTGTCGTGGTTGTACCGGGCCTCGACGAAACTGTCGGCGGTCACGTTCCAGGTCCAGGTGGCGGTGCCGAGCAGGTAGTCGCGCGAGTCGTCGCTGGCGACGCTCGGGCTGGCGGTGGTGCCGATGCCGGCGTTCTCGTCCGTCCGCTTGCGGGAGCGCAGCCCGGCGTTGAGGAACTGGCTGGAGGTCGGATTGGCCGTCAGCTTGACGAAGTACTCGTCGGTGACAATCTTCTCATCGGGCACCGAGCCGAGCCGGTTCCGGCGGTCTGTCGTGGTCATCGAGGGGCGGCTCGCCGAGCCGTAGAACCAGAGCCGGTCGCGCACGATGGGACCCCCGAGCGCGATGCCGAGAAAGTCCATGTCCGGAGTGTTCTGGACGTTCGGGTCCTTGCTCTTGGCCACGAAGCTCGAAGGCTGGTATTCGACGCGCGCCTCGCCGCGGAGATCGTTGGTCCCCGACTTGGTGATGGCGTTGATGACCATGCCGCCCGTGCGGCCGAACTCGGCGCTGAGACCGCCGCGGATCAGGCTGACCTCTTTGATGTCGAGCTGGGTAATGTCCGGGAAGATGTCGCCGAAGTCGGGGTTGGTGATGTTGATGCCGTCGAGCAGGAAGAGGTTGTCCATCCGCGAGCCGCCGGCAGTGGGCGCCAGCCGCCCGTTCTCGGCCACGCCGGGGGCGAGCTCGAAGAGCCCCTTGTAGGTGCGCGGGACGGGCAGATTCTCGATCTCCTCGCTGGTGAAGTTGACCTGCGCCTCGGTGGACTTGACGTCGATCAGCGGCTGCGCCTCGGTGACCGTGATCTCCCCTTCCACCCGGGGCTGCAGCGACAGCTCCACCTGGGTGTCGCGGTCGAGCGCCACCAGGGCCTCGCGCTGGACGCCTCCCATACCCTGCACATCGGCGCTCACCTGGTAGGTGCCCGGCACCAGGCGCTGGAAGCTGAACGCGCCCTCCTTGTCGGTCACCACCGTGCGGCCGGCGGGCAGGAAGGTGCCCTTGACCGTCACCGGGACGCTGGCCAGCCCCGCGCCGTCCGCCCCGCGGACCACGCCGGAGAGGGAGCCGGTCGTCTCCGCCGCGAAGGATGCCGTCGCGATCATCATCAGGAAGAGCCAGAGGAATGGTTGGACCTTACGAACCATGCGAGCCTCCCTCCAGTGTTTTACCGGCCTCAATGGAGGCCGGATCTGGATCAATTTTCAGAGATCGCGATCCTAGCATGGGGCGTGACGGGGAGGTGACAGGGGGCGGGGTCTCCGTGGCCTGCGGCCTCACAGATAGGGATCAGGAACGCCTCGCCGCCCGGGATTGAAATCCCGGGCTACCCACGGCCGTCCCGTCCGGGACTTCCACAAACCCTTTGCAGAGCCCCGGGAAGGGGCGATTGTCGGTAGCCCGGGATTTCAATCCCGGGCGGCGAGGCTATACTCATCCTCAGCTATGAATAAAAAAACTTGGGTTCCCTCGCCAGGGCCGGGCCTCGCCATGCCCCTTGCGCTCCTCCTGGCTCTATCATCTTTACTAGCCGCCGCCGGCGTTTCCGCCCAGCCCGGTGGGGCGCTCCCCGGACCGCTGCCATTGTTTCCGGCGGACAACTGGTGGAACGCCGACGTCAGCTCGGCGCCGGTCGATTCCCACAGCGCGAGCTACATCAATTTTATCGGCGCCGGCGTCGGGCTGCACCCCGACTTCGGAGGGGACGCGGATTCGTTCCCCGAGGTCTACGGGATGATCTACCTCGTGGTGCCCGGCACGCAGCCACTGGTGCCGGTCACCTTCGTCGAGTACGGCAGCGAGAGCGATGCCGGAGCGCCGGGCCGGCCCGCCGGCTATCCGATCCCGCAGGAGGCCAAGACCCAGGCGAAGTGGATCGAGGGGGGCTATCCCGGCAACGCCAGCCCCGGCGGCGACCGCCACATGCTGATCGTCGACCGCGATCATCGCCTCCTCTTCGAGCTTTACCATACCCGCTGGAACGCCGCCCTCAACCGCTGGGAGGCGGGCTCCGGGGCGGTCTTCCCGCTCGGCTCGAACCTCCGCCGGACCGACGGCTGGACCAGCGCCGACGCGGCCGGCCTCGCCATCCTCCCCGGGCTGGTGCGCTATGACGAGGCGTTCGGCTCCGCGCCCATTCAGCACGCCTTCCGCTTCACCGTGGAGGAGAGCGACGGCTACGTCTTCCCCGCCTCTCACGACGCTGGCAACAGCCGCGGCGCCCTTCCCATGGGAGCGCGCCTGCGCCTCAAGGCGGGCAAGGGTCTCTCGGGATATACGCCCGAGGTGCGCAGGATCTTTCAGGCGATGAAGACCTATGGCCTGATCGTGGCCGACAACGGCTCGAACCTGTTCATCTCCGGGGCCTATGACACGCGCTGGAACAACGACGTGCTCAATCCCGCCTTCGCCAGCCTCAAGGCGAGCGACTTCGAGGTGATCCAACTCGGTTGGAAGCCGGCCGCGACACCGCTCTGTGTCCCGGACGGCACGCGGCTCTGCCTCAACGGCGGCCGTTTCCAGGTGGAGGCGCGATGGACGGCCAACGGCTCCAGCGACGCCGCCCACGCCGTCCCGATGACGCCGGACACCGGCTACTTCTGGTTCTTCGCCGACACCAACGTCGAGATGGTGATCAAGGTCCTGAACGCCTGCGGCTTCAATCAGCGCTACTGGGTCTACGCCGGCGGCCTGACCAGCGTGAAGGTTCATCTCACGGTGACGGACACCCAGACCGGCGCGGTCAAGACCTACGACAACCCGCAGGGGACCGCCTTCCGGCCGATCCAGGATTCGAGCGCGTTCGCGACCTGCCCCTGAATGGGGATCAAGCCGCCGGCTGGTACATCCCCAGGAACTGCTGCGCACTTTCCGGGGAGGCCACCATCCAGGCTGTGAAATTGGCGAGCAGGTTGATCTGCGTCGGGGTCAGGTCGGTCTCGAGCGTGCTGTAGTGCGGGAAGTAGTCGCCGGTCGACGGGTTGTCGAACGGCGCCAGCAGCGCCTGGACCTCGGGGCTCAACTGGCTGAACCAGTCCTGGGCGCGGTTCGGGTAGACCCAGAGGACGCTCACCGTCCGCCCGCCCTTGACGCCGAACCAGGCGTTTGCCTGAACTTCCAGCGTCTGCTTGTAGATGGCGCTGCCCTTGTTCGTCCCAGTACCAGCGCCACTGCCGCTCGCCGCCCAGAGCCCCTGGATCACCGCGGCCAGCAGGGACGACTCGAAAACCTGGCTGTTCTTCCCCTGCGGAAAGACGGGGTTGGGGTCCCCCTCATAAAGGATGTACCCCTTCCGCGGGTTGTAAGGCTGATAGCCGAAGAGCGGCGGGATGTCCTCGGTGATGACCACCCGCGTGCCCGGCACCTCGTTGCCGGACTCGTCGATCATGCCGAGGCTCGCCGCCGCCATCGCGGTGCTCGAGTTGAGGAAAGCGATCACGTTTTCGACGTCGGTGTAGGAGAGCATGGCGTTGACGCCGCTGTTCTCGAGGCTGCCGCCGTCGGCGAAGCGGGTGGGGTTGGTCTGGGGATAGGGCGCGGCGTTCGCCACCGGCCAGTACTGGTAACGCGGGATCAGATCCTTGAGGCACCCGAGGTCCAGCTTGAGCGCCATGAAGTCCTCCACGGTCTTGATTCGCGGGGGAGCGGCGATGAAGGCATGGGACGCGGCGAGACCGTATTCGCCGAGATGCCCTTCGAGCCACTCCCAGACGTCCTCCGCCAGCTCGACCAGCAACTCCAGGAACTGCGCCGGGTCCTGCTCCCAGATGGCGAACTGGTTCTGCAGGGTGTCCGCGAAGGCGGCGCTGCTGATGCCGACGATGTCGGTGAGCGCGAGTTGCCGCGGCTGGCTGGCGGTGACCCCGGTCCCTTCGACGGCGGTGGGGTTCGAGTTGAAGGCGAACGAGGTGACGCCGCCGCCGCCCGGCGCGCGGCCGTTGGCGTCCGTGCCCGTGGGCGAGCCCACGATGCCGGTCATGAACCCGGTGCTCTGGACCGGCGCGAGATACTGGATCGCGGTGCCCGCTTCGCTCAGGAACATCCCCATGTTGCAGATCAGGAACGGCCGGCGGGCGCGGCCGGCGCCGCCCGCGCTATCCGCGACTAGGTGCGCCGTTTCGTCCGCGAGCTCGGGGTTCGGGCCGGTCACCGCGGATTCGAGCGACGCCTGATCCCATGAGAAGAGCGAGGTCGGGAGCATCCCGTTCCCGGGATCGATCTCGTAGAGCCCATGGGGCGCGAGGATGTGGAGCCCCATCAGCGTCTGCCAGAGGGCGTTCGGCGGCGTCTTGAAATACTTGTAGAGGATGTAGGCCTCGACGGCCAGCGCGGGAACGGAGAAGAGATCCGAGTCCACCGTCGACCCGATGTTCCCCTCCGGCAATTCGTCGAGGATCTCGGCGATCGGATGCCCGGGCTCGGCGGTGGGAATGAGCTGCCCCTGATCCGGCACGTAGTCGTTGAGGAACGCGCTATCGCTGGTGCCGGAGGTGAGGAACTCGAAGGTCACGCCGAGCCAGGAGCCGCCGGAGACGGTGGAGATCGCCTTCGTCTGGCTGAGCAGGCTCTGGCCGTCGAGTTGCAGGTAAGAGAGCGCGCGGAGCTGGCCCATGCCGGCCGAGAGCGCCCGCGAGCCGCCGCCGCTGAGGCAGATCCCGACGTTGCCGGGGGTCTGAGCGAGCTCCGGGACGAACTGCCCCACCGTGAGCGACTCCGAGGTCTCCGTGAGCCGCGCTTTGAAGCTGCCTGACACGCTTTCCTGGGGCATGGGGTCTCCTTCCGTGAAAAGTCTCTTGGAAGGATATCGCAAGGTCAGCCGGGCGGCGAGCTCGCCAGGAGCAGGAACAGCGTGGCAAGAAACCTTTTCATTCGACTACATCCTGAGATAATCGCCGCGCCAATTCGTGACCATTTTCTTGATCTCCTTCGGGCTCGTGATCCCCCGGTCGAGCACCGCGCGGGTCAGCTCGGGAAGCTCGGCGTCGCTGGCGAAGCGGAGGGCGATGAGCTGGCCGGTGCGGAGGTCGCCGATGCGCGGGCGGAGGTCCGGCGGCAGGAGGCGCTCCAGCCGCAGCAACTCTTCGAGGCGGATCACCCGGTCTTGCGCCCTAAGCGGAAAAATTCGCGCGTACCACGCGAGCAGGACGAGGGCGACGGCCACCGCGAAGCCGAGCAGGCGGTCGAAGAACGGCACTCCCGGCAGCCCCGAGACCAGCCGGTAGAGCGACCAGAGCAGGTTGATCGCCAGGATGCCGAAGGTGACGAAGTGAAAGCCCGGAACGAACTTCGGGTGGTTCGCGAAATTCTGTGGCTCGGCCATGGTCCCCTCCCTGAGTGACTGCTTGGATACGGGGCTCCATGGTATCCCAGACCGGGATAGACTTCCCCTCCATGGACGCGGAGACCAAGAGCCTGCAGTGCCTGGACACCTCGGTGGTCGCGGGCGGATGGGATCATTTCGTGCGCTCGTTCCTCGACGGCTATTTCGAGCTGCACCCAACTTTCGCGTCCGGGGCCGGGCGGCACGAATACGACGGCCGGCTGCCCGACTGGAGCCCGGAGGGGTTCGAGCGGGAGATCGCCTGGCTGCGGGCGGAGCGGGCGCGGGCGGCGGAGTTCGATCCCGCGACGCTCGACGAGCGGCGGGCCTTCGAGCGCGAGCTCCTGAACGTCGTCGTCGATTCCGATCTCTTCTGGCTCGAGGACGCCGAGTGGCACCGGCGCAATCCGCTCTTCTATGCCGGCGCCATCGATCCCAATCTCTATCTCGCCCGCGACTACGCCCCGCTCGCGCGGCGGATGCGGGCGTTCGTCGACTACGCGCGGGCTGTGCCGCGCGCGGCCGGGCAGATGCGGTCCCAACTGCTCACCCCGATGCCGCGCACCCACGCCGAGCTGGGGGAGATGACCTTCGCGGGGCTCGCCGGCTATCTCGAGTCGGACGTCCCGGCGGTCTTTGCCACCGTGGCGGACCCGGCGCTCCAGGCGGAGTTCCAGGAGGCCAACGCCGCCGCGGCGCGGGCATTGCGCGAGCTGGGCGCCTGGTTCCACGAGCAGGTCCCGCCGCCGGGCACGGACGCCGGCGAGTTCCGCCTCGGCGCCGAGCTGTTCGCCCGCATGCTGCGGGAGACGGAGCGGGTGGACATGCCGCTGGCGGAGCTGGAGGCGGCGGGCCGGCGCGAGCTGGAGCGCAACCTGGCCGCCGTGCGGGAGGCGCTCGCCGCCTTTGCTCCGGGTCTGCCGGTGGCGGCCGGCCTCGCCAGGATGCACGCCCGTAAGCCCGCGGAGGGGCCGGTCGAGGCCGCCCGCCGGCAGCTCGCGGGGCTGCGCCGGTTCGTCGAGGAGCAGGGGCTGGTCTCGATCCCTGGGGAAGAGGAGGCGCGGATCGCGGAGGCGCCCCCCTATCAGCGGTGGAACTCGGCCTACATCGACATCCCCGGGCCGTACGACCGCCACCTGCCGTCGGTCTATTACATCGCGCCGCCGGACCCGTCCTGGTCGCCCGCGGAGCAGGAGCAGTACATCCCGAACGAGGCGGACCTCCTGTTCGTCACCATTCACGAGGTCTGGCCGGGGCATTTCCTGCAGTTCCTCCATTCGAACCGGGCGGAGTCGGAGCTGGGACGGCTGTTCGTGACCTACGGCTTCGCCGAGGGGTGGGCCCACTACTCGGAGGAGATGATGTGGGAGGCGGGCTTCGGCGACGGCGACCCCTTTCTCCGCCTCGGCCAGCTCCAGAACGCGCTGCTGCGCAACGTCCGCTACGTCGTGGCCCTCGGCCTCCACGCCGGCACGATGACGCTGGAGGAGGCCGAGCGGATGTTCCGCGAACAGGGGCTCCAGGACCCCGCCAGCGCGAGACAGCAGGCCGCCCGCGGCGCCTTCGATCCGGGCTATCTCAACTACACCCTGGGGAAGCTGATCGTGCGGAAACTCCGCGACGACTGGACCGCTCCGCGCGGCGGGGAGAGCGCGTGGCGGGATTTCCACGACCGGTTTCTTTCCTACGGCGGGCCGCCGGTGCCGCTGGTGCGCAAGGCGATGTTGGGGGAGATGGGGAAGTTGTTGTAATTACAGCCCGTTCAACAATTCCAGGTACTGCTCCGCTCCCATCTCCCGCGGATTGGACGCGTTCGAGCCGTTCCGCGCCGCCTGCTCGGCGATCCACGGGTAGTCCGTGCCGGGGAGCTTAAGGTCGCCGAACCTGGGGATGCCGAGGTCCCGCAGCAGATCCTCGATCGCCTGCATAACCCCTTCAGCGCCGGTTCCGCTCCCCGGCGGCAGAGCGGCTTCCAGGGTGGCCAGCTTGTCCGTGCAGGCGGCAAGGTTGTAGCGGGTGACCGGCGCCAGGAGAATGGCGTTGGCCAGCCCGTGCGGGAGGTCGTAGCGCCCGCCCAGGGTCTCGGAGAGGCAGTGGACGGCGGCGACGTCGGCGTTGCCGAAGGCGAGGCCGGCCAGGGTGGAGGCCCGCATCACCGCCTCGCGCGCCTCGGCGTCCCCCGCGATGTCGGCGGCGGCCCGGCGGAGATAGCGGAGAAGGAGGGCGACAGCCTTCTCCGCCAAGGCGTCCGAAACCGGATTGGCGAGCCGGCAGGTGGTGGCCTCGACGGCGTGGGTGAGAGCGTCCACCCCGGTCCAGGCGACGAGGCGCCCCGGCAGGGTGGTCAGGAGATCGGCGTCGACGATCGCCCAGTCGGGGAACATGGTCTCCCCCTTGACGCTGATCTTGGCGTGCCGCTCCTCGACAGTCAGCACGGAGACCCAGGTCACCTCGGAGCCGGTGCCACAGGTAGTGGGGATGGCGATAAACGGCAGGGGCTTCTCGGCATAGCGGTCCCGCCCCTCGTAATCGACTACCGAGCCGGCGTTCGTCATCATCATCGCGGCGGCCTTGGCGGCGTCGAGGACGCTGCCACCGCCGATCCCCAGCACCAGCGACGCCCCCTCTTCCTTCCCCCACGCCGCCAGCCGGTCGACCGTCGCCGCCCGCGGGTTGGGCTCGACGTCGTCGAAGGTGATCGCCTCGATCTCCCGCTCCGCCAGCGCCTGCCAGACCCGCTCGGGCCAGCCGGTCTCCTCGATCCCGGGATCGGTCACCATCAAGACCCGCTCCGGAGCATAGCCGGCAACGATTTCGGGGAGCTGGTTCAGGCAGCCGGGAGCCATGAGGACGCGGGTGGGGACGCGGAAGGGGCGGCTCATGGGAACGAATCTTCACCCAAAGGGTGGCGGGAGTCGAGCCCCGCCCGGGCATCAATGCCCGGGCGTCGCCCCGCCCCCTACCGCCCCGCCGCCGCCGTCCCCCCGCCCCCCAGCAGCGCCGTGGCCCGGTCGAGCTCCCTGGCGAAGCCGGTGATCGCGCCGGCCACCACGCTCATCTGCTGATCCGCCTCCTTCCAATCCCGCTGCTCGAGGGCCTCGCGCACGGCGGGGAGGGTCTTCACGCCGTAGCCGGTGTAGAAGCCGGGGGCGTAGATCTGGTGGACGTACCAGGAACGGCGCGGCAGCCCGGCGGTGGTGGTCAGGGCCCGCTCGGTCTTCATCAGGATGTCGTCGAGCCGCTGCTGGACCTCCGCCGACGGAGCCTTGCCGCCGGCGGTCGCGGCGGACATCGCCTTGGAGTAGGCGGCGGCGCTGGTCTTGAGGACCGCCACCGCGTTCTCCAGCGGCGCGAAGTTGATGTAGGGCACGGGACCCAGCCGCTTCGGGGCGACCCAGGTCTGGTTCGGATCGTCGACCGCCTGGTAGAGCTTGTCGTCGAGGCCGCGGTTGCGGTCCTCGGACTCCTTGCGCAGGGTGCCCGCGAGCTTCTCGACCTCGTCGGCGTAGCGGCCGACAGTGGTGGTGAAGCGGTCGAAGTCGAAGGGGAGGACGTCGGCGTCCGCCAGCCGCATCACGAGCCGCCCGCCGGTCTTGGCCAGCGCCACGCCATAGACGAAGGTCGGGTCCACGAAGCGGGTGAAATGGTCGAAGGAGTCGTAGATCGAGTGGTACTGCCCGTACTCCTCCTCGCCGCCGTAGCCGATGTTGAGCGCGGCGATCCCCAGATGCTGCAGGAAGGGGGTGAAGTCCGAGCCCGACCCCAGGGGATCGAGCGGGAGGGCCCTGGCGGTCCGCGCCTCCTGCGCCTGGTCGGGGGGGCCGAAGAGGATCGTGGCGGCGAGGGCGCGGTCGAGGACGCTGATCCCCTTCTCGGGATCGGGCACGTCACGCATCACTTGGTTGACCAGAGTCTCCAGCTGGTGCGAGCCGCCGGCGCCGAAGAAGCCGCGCGAGTTGCTGTCGGAGTTGATGTAGACGGCGGCGTGCTGGCGCAGCTCGTCGGCATGGGTCTCGGCCCACTCGGTCGAGCCGAGCAGCCCCGGCTCCTCGCCGTCCCAGGCGGCGTAGATGATCGTGCGCCGCGGCTTCCAGCCCCCCTTGACCAGCTCGCCCAGGGCGCGGGCCTCGGCGAGCTCCGCCACCATGCCGCTGAGCGGGTCGGACGCGCCGTTGACCCAGGCGTCGTGATGGTTGCCGCGGATCACCCACTCGTCCGGCCGTTCGGCGCCGGGAATCTTGGCGATCACGTCGTAGAGCGGAGCCATGGTCCAGTTGAACTCCAGCTTGAGGTGCACCCGCACCGGGCCGGGGCCGAGGCGGTAGGGGATCGGCAGGCCGCCGCGCCACCCCTCGGGAGCCATCGGGCCGGCCATCACCCGGAGCAGCGGCAGGGCGTCGCCGTAGGAGATCGGCAGCACGGGGATCCTGGTCAGCGTCTTGGCGTCCTTGAGGTCCAGCCGCCTGGCGTTCTCGACCGCCCCCACGCCGGGGGTGAGCGGGTCGCCCGAGTAGGTGGGCATGTCGGCCACCGAGCCGCGCTGGACGCCGCGGTCCGAGCGCCACCCCCCCTTCGGGTAGGCGTCCCCCTGGGCGTAGCCGTCGCCCGAGGGGTCGGAGAAGATAATGCAGCCGACGGCGCCGTGCTCGGCGGCCACCTTTGGCTTGATGCCGCGCCAGGAGCCGCCGTAGCGGGAGATGACGATCTTACCCTTGACGTCGATGCCGCGGCGTTCGAGCTCCTCGTAGTCCCTCGGCACGCCATAGTTGACGTAGACGAGGTCGCCGGTGACGTCGCCGTCGATCGAATAGGCGTTGTAAGTCGGGAGCTGCTCGGCGGTCTGGCCGGAGGTCGAGTCCCCGGGGACCGGCGGCTCGGAGAGGGAGGCCGTGAAGCGGGTCGGCGCCACCATCTCGAGCACGCGGGTCTTCGGGGTGGGGAAGAGCACCTTGAACTGCTCGATCTCGGTCTGGAATCCCCACGACCGGAAGAGGCCCGCCATGAACTCGGCGTTCTCCTTGTCGTAGGGAGATCCGATGTGGTGCGGGCGGGCCGACAGGCGCTTCATCCATTCGCGCAGATTCGATGCCTCGAGATGGGAGTCGAAGCGCGCCTCGAGCGCCCGCTGCTGGCTGGAGTGATCATTGCTGAAGCCAAGCAGCGGTCCCGAAGAGGGTAGAGTCGTGTCGGCGAAGGTCCAGGCCGCGAGGGCGAGGACGAGAGCCGGGATCAGGAGCAGAATTCTTTTCGTCGGCATGGATTCCTCCGGCCGCCGGAAAGTCCGGCGCGCCTCCGGTAGTAAACAACGTTGTGGCATTCTAGTCCGCGGGCATGGGGAGGGATACGAGAGTTTTGAGCGAAGGTTCGCGCGCGAGTGTCACGCCGGGGGTGCGCACTCTCTCCCCCGAGGTCTTCCTGTGGGCGATGGGCCTGTTCTGCGGGTTCATCGGCGCGTTCGTGCTCATCGCGCCCCATCGCTTCAATACCCCTTCCTACGAAGCCTTGCTGCCTTACGCGTTCGGCTGGGGGATGCTCTCGCTCGCCTCTGGAATGGCGATGCTGGCCGTGGCTGTGCTGCGGCCCCGGCGAGCCTTGTGCTTCGCTGCCCACCTCTGTGTCGGGGCGACGCTGCTCGCGCTCGCCGTGAGCTTCTTCCGGGTCGGCGCCACCTCCGGAGGGGTCTGCTACACCGTTCTGGGACTGGGGGCCTTCGGAGCCTTTCTGCTCCGGCGCGACGGGCCGGCCGGTGCTGGGCCCGGTGACCTGTTCGGCCTCCTCATGGGCGTCAACGCCACCCTGGTGGGACTGTTGATGCTGGCGTTGCCGCGGCTCTTCCAGGGCTCCTTCTACGGCCAGTTTCCGTTCGGCGTCACGGTCTTCGCCCTGGCGTTTCTGCTGACCGGCGTCCCGCTCGCCGCGGCGCAGCTCGCGCCCGCGGCGAGGCAGCGGTGGATCTGGCTGGTCCACGTCCTCGCCGGCGCTACCTTCCTGGCGTTCGGGCTCCTCATCTCGCTGCCGCGGGCGTCCTGGACCGGCGTCGTCCTCTACGTCAGTGGCGGCGCGGCGGTCGCCTGCCTCCCCTGGCTGCGCCGCCGGCTGGCGGTGGTCGACACCGCCGCCCTGCGCGCCCGCCTCTCGCTGACCCTGGTGATCGCGACCTCGCTCGCACTCATCCTGGCGACGGCGGTGGTGACGGCCCAGGAGGAGCATCTGGCCGAGGCCCAGGTGATCGCGACCCAGAGAGCCGAGGCGCATTCGGTCGCCCAGAACGTCTCGGACTACATCGAGCTGAAAGGCGCCCGGACGGCCAATCTGGCCACTTTCGCCGGACGCGAGCCGATGACGGCCGCGCCCCAGGCCGAGCTGCTCGCCGGCTCCCTGCGGGTCTACCCGGATCTCTCCGCGCTCCGCGCCGTCTCGCTCGACGGCCGGATGGTGGCCGCCGCCGGAGCCATAGCCCTGCCGGCGCGGGACGTGCTGGAGCTGGCCGCGGCGGTGGTCCGGGATTCCCGCAGCCAGATCACCCCGGTACGGGTGGGAGCGCGCTCGTTCTTCCTCCTGGGTGCTCCCATCCACGACGTCAACAACGACCTCACCGGCACGCTGGTGGCCGCCTACGGCGCCGAGGCTCTGGCGAACCGGATCTCCCGGCGGGGAGCCAATGTCTCGCTGAACGACGGCCTCGGACACACGCTCGCCGAAGCCAACGGGCTGCGGCCGGGCGAGACGCTGCCGCCGCTGCCGCCTTCCTGGGACCGGCGGGTCCGCGACCGCCAGCAGCGGGTGGAGAGGGAGGAAGGCTTGGCGGGTTTTGCCCCGGTCCCCCGCCTGAATTGGGCGGTGGCGGTGGAGAGCCCCCGCGCCGCTTCCCTGGCCGGCGTGCGTCGGGGGCGCGATCTCGCCTTCGGCCTCCTCCTGCTGGTGATCCCCCTGACGGTGACCGCCGGCATCTTCGCCGCCCGCCGGATCGCCCGTCCGCTCGGCGACCTCTCGACCGCCGTCGGCGAGCTGACCGCCGGCAATCTCGCGGCTCCGCTCGGGGCGAGCAGCGGCATCGCCGAGGTCGCCCGCCTCGCCGCCGCCTTCCAGGAGATGCGGGACCGCCTGGCCGAGCGCACCGGCGAGAGCGAGCGCCTGGCGACCGAGTTGCGGGCTCGGGCCGAGGCGCTCGCCGAGACCGACCGCCGCAAGGACGAGTTCCTCGCCATGCTCGCCCACGAGCTGCGCAATCCACTCGGGGCGATCGCCAACGCCTCCTACCTGCTGGAGCAGCTCGGGTCCACCGATCCGCAGACCTCGCGGCCGGTCGCCATCATCCGGCGGCAGATCCAGCATCTGGTGCGGATGGTGGACGACCTGCTCGACGTCTCGCGCATCACCCAGGGCAAGATCGAGCTGCGGCGGCAGCCCCTCGACCTCGCCGAGGTGCTGCGGCACGCCGCCGAGGCCTCGCGGCCGCTGGCCGAGGCCAAGGAGCAGACACTGGAAGTGGATCTACCGCCAGGCTCCCTGCCGCTCGACGGCGACGTGACGCGGCTCGAGCAGGTGGTCTCGAACCTCCTGCGCAACGCCGTGAAGTTCACCGAGCCCCGGGGGCACATCGCGCTCTCCGTCCGGCGCGAGGAGGAAGATGCCGTGGTGCGGGTCCGCGATGACGGCGCCGGCATCACCGCCGCCCTGCTGCCGCGGGTCTTCGACCTCTTCACCCAGGGCGAGCAGGGTCTCGATCGCTCCGAAGCCGGCCTCGGCATCGGCCTCACCCTGGTGCGCAGCCTGGTCGAGATGCATGGCGGAAAAGTCGCCGTCCGCAGCGAGGGGCCGGGGAAGGGGAGCGAGTTCGAGGTGCGGCTGCCGCTGGCTGCCCCTGCGGCGGTTCAGCTCGCCGGTGCAGGTTGAAGCGGCCTGCCCTCCGAGGCCTCACCCCCTGGCCCCCTCTCCACGAAGTGGAGAGGGGGAAACAACTCTTCCGAGGCCCTCCTCCTTTCGATCTCGCGCCCTCCCTCTCCACTTCGTGGAGAGGGACCGAGGGTGAGGCCTCGAAGGGCAGGTCGCCCCATTAGCTAAAGGTGCCCTGGAGCTTCCCCTCAGTACCGCCCCACCAGCCCCACCGAAAAACTCCGCCCGCGGGCCAGCGGCGCCACCTCGTCCGGCGAGTCGCGGTAGCGCCGGTCGGTCAGGTTGCGGCCGAGGAGGCGGATCTCCAGGGGCTCGGTGATCCGCCAGCCGATCCCCAGATCCCAGACGCTCTGGCCCGGCCTCTCGACCTCGGTGGGGCCGGGCCGCTCGTCGCGCAGGAAGTAGGTCCCCCGGAGATAGGCGAAACCACGCTCCCCGCTCCAGCGCAGGGTGGCCGCGCCGTTGGGGGCCGCGATGTTGTCGAGCGCCGCGCCGTCGTCCACCGCCTCCCCCCGCGCCCAGGCGGCGGCGAGCTCCAGCCGGAATCCCGCGGGCAGCGGCGTCTGCCCCTCCAGCTCGAGCCCCTCGATCTCCGCCTCGCCGCGGTTGCGGAAGAAGAAATCCCGCTCCGGGCGGTAGCGCTCGATCAGGTCGTCGATCTTGTAAAGATAGCCAAACAGGGCCAGCGATCCGCGCCCCCGCGCCCAGCGCACCGAGGCGTCATATTGCAGGCTGGTCTCGGGATCGAGGTCCGGATTGCCGGTGATGAAGCCGCGGCCGGAGGGGCCCCGGAAATAGCGGTCCGACAGCAGGGGATCGCGGAAGCCGCGGGCCACCTGGAGATAGGTGGTGACGTCCCGGAACGGTCCCGCCGCCAGGGCCGCGTACCCAGAAAGCGCGCCGTGGCTCGTCGAGCGGTTGCCGAAGAAGCCCCCCTCGTTGCGCGTCTCCACCCGGTCCCCCCGCACTCCGGCCGAGAGCAGGGTTCGCGCCGCCAGCGGCCGGTCGAAGGTCACGAAGACGGCCTGGTCGACCTGGCGGGCGTCGGCGATCGACACCGTCCTTTCGAACGCGACCCGGCCGCCGTTCGCGTCGAGAGTCTCGCGGCCGGTGAACGCCTCCAGGTTGAAGCGGGAGACCACCTCCAGCCCGGTGAGCAGCCGTCCGCCCAGCAGCGGCCGCGAGGCCACGGCGCGCACCGAGGCGTCGTCGGCGTCCACGTCCGCGCTCTCGATCAGGCGCGCAGCGGTCGACGTGGCGGCGCGGTCGCGATCGGTGACCAGCCGGTAGCGGCCGAGGAAGAGCCCGAGCTCCAGCGTCTCGAAACCCCAGTGCGGGCCGGCGTCCAGGTTGAGATGGAAACGCCGGGAGCTCTCCTTCGGGTAATACGTGCGCACCGTCTCGACGTCCGAGGAGGGCTTGCCGACGTCCACGGCGTCGGCGGCGGAGAACGAGGCCCGCAGGCGTCCGAGCGGGGTGTAGCTGGTGTAGCGCAGCGCGCCGCCGCGGTCCTCGAAGGCCGAGTTGGGGATGCGCTCGCCGCCGCCGGCCTCCTGGTCGCCGGAGCGGCGCCAGTTGATCTGTCCCAGCAGGGCGCCGCCCGGCACATTCCCCGAGATCTCGATGCCGGCCACCTCCTCGTCCGCCGCGCCGCCGCTCTTGTCGAGCTGGAAGTTGATCGACGAGGTGCCCGGCTCGGGGAAGCGGGAGCGGGCATGGATGACGCCGCCCAGGGCGTCCGAGCCGTAGGCGACCGAGCCGGGCCCGCGCGCGATCTCGATCGAGCCGAGGCTGAACGGGTCGAGATAGCTGGCGGAAGGCCCGGCGCGCCGTTCCGCGGTGACCCGGCCGCCGTCGAGCAGGATCAGCGTCCGGCCGCCGGCAAGGCCGCGGATCACCGGCACCGCGGTCGAGCTCTCGTCCGTCCGCGAGGCGCCGGCGACCCCCTGCAGCGCGTCGGCGAGCCGGGGGGGCCGGCGCTGCTCCAGATCCTCCTGGCTGACCGTGGTGGTCGCCGAAGCGGGGGGAGCCTCGATATTGGGGGCCACCCCGGTAACCACCGTGACGCTGTCCTCGAAGGACGAGGGAATCGTCAGGTCGAGCGCGCCCGTTTCCGGCAGTCCGGCCACCTCGAACGGTGGCGACACCTCTCCGGCGGGGCTCGAGGCCACCAATTGGAAGGGGACGAGCGGCGTGGGGAAAAGGCGGAACCTGCCATCCGGTCCGGCGGTCACCGAGACCGTCTGGCCGACGAGGGAAATCCGGTAGCCGGAGGCCGGCGAGCCGTCCGCGAGCAGCAAGCGCCCCTCGAAGGCGTGGGCCCAGGAGGGGAAAAGAAGAAGGAGAAGGGAAAAAGCGTACCTGAAACGCATAAATGAATGACCCCGATCCTGGCCAGTGCTCGCGCACTGGACTGTTTCCGTGTTTTCGCCGCGCTCCCCAGGAGCGGGCGGGCGTCGTCACGGAGGTCTCGGTCTATTGGTTCAGACGGCCGGTCAGGATGCGGACGGAGGTGCGGACGGGAGGCGAGGGGACGGGTGTCCGGGTGGCCCGCGAGGGCGTCTGAGAAACAACAACAGAGGGCGCGGCCAGTTTGGCCATGGGCCGCGACGGAAAGGCCTCCCGCGCCTCGGCATCCGGCGACGGCTCCTCCCAGGCGACCGTGGCGAACGGCACGGTCAGGAGCGCTACGAGGATCAGGAAAAGGCCGGAAGGCCGCCGGAACAGGTGCATCGGAGGGTCATTCTACCCGAGCCTCCCCCTCGTCGACCTGCTGCGCTCGCACGATGAACCGCTTCGGGGCCGAGCCCACGTAGTAGAAGGGGTAGCAGGTCACCAGCGTGAGCTCCGAGGTGCCGTTGTCCGCCAGCACCTCCGTGTCCTCGGGCTTGACGATCTCCGTCCACTCCACGCGGTACTGGAAGGTGCCTTCCAGCGTCTGCAGACGGATAATGTCATTCTTACGAATATCCTTCAGACCCCGGAAAAAACTGTCCCGGTGCGCCGCGAGGCCGACGTTGCCGACGCCCGGCCGGGCGGTTTCGGGGATATGGCCGACGCCGCGCCGCAGGGCCTTGTTATCCACCCCCTCGAGCACGACGGCGGAGACGCCGACGCGGGGGATCTCGATACGGCCGATCAGCGAGCCATCTTCCAGCGGCTTGGGTGGCATGGCAACGGGCTGAGGCTTGAAGCTCCCGAGGGAGTCCGTCTCGGCCGCGGCCGTGCTCTTGGGAGGGGCGTTCAGCGCCTCGTCCAGGATCTGGTTCTCGCGGTATTGGAAATAAGTGGAGTCGAGCCAGGACCAGGCCCAGATACCCAGGCAGAGGGTACCGACGAGCAGCAGGGCGCGCTCGAGCCAGCGCAGGCGGGATCTTTTCATGACTATCGTGGAGCTGTTCATGGTCTCTATAAAACAAAATCACCTGGCGCCGGAGCGCCAGGTGATTTAGTTCAACCGGCGGAACGGTTTAGGCATTGCGCTTCGCGTAGGTGCGAATCGCGAAGGCGGCGAACAGCGCCAGGAGGCCGGCGATCGCGACGGTCGGCAGGTCGCTGGCGGTCTGCGGCAGCGAATCCGAGGTCGTGGTCGTATCGGTGGCGCTGCTGCTGCCCGAGTACGAGCCGGTCGTGCCGGTGGTCGTGTCGGTGTTGTTCATCGAGTCGGACGAGCCGGTGGTGGTCGTGGTGGTGGTGCCGGTCGTCGTATCGTTGCTCATCGTGCCGGTGGTGCCGGTGGTGCCGGTCGCGGTGCCGGTCGAGTCGGTGTTGTTCATCGTGCCGGTCGTCTCGGTGGTTCCGGTCGTGCCGGTGGTACCCGTGGAGGTGCCGTTCTGGTTGTTCATGTCATTGGTGCCGGTCACGCTCTCGTTGGCCGAGCCCTCAACCGTGCCGTGCTCCTGCATGGTGCCGTTCTGGTTCGGGGTGCCCTGCTGCATGGTCGAGCCCGGGTTCTGCAGGTTGTTATTGGTCTGGCCCGGCTTCGTCTCCTGCGACGGGCCCGGGGCGTTCGTGTTCAGGGTGCTCTGCGCGAAAAGGGCGGGGGCGGCAACGATGGCCATGACCGCGGTCGCAAGGGTTAGACGCTTCATATCGAGCTCCTCTCCGAAAATTTAGTTTTCTCCTGGAAGACACCCGAATGGGGGCGCCCTTCCGCCTTAACTACTTGCGGTGTTCGGGGGGACCTCGACTCTTTCGAAAGTTTTCAGCGCGCTGTGCCGAGGTCCCTCGCCCTCCCACCGCTGCTTCACGGGAAATTACAGTTGCAACCTCGGTGCCAGATTTTGGCCATCGTCACGATTTCAGGAAGGAATTGTAGGGGCGGCCCTGTGTGGCCGCCCTGGGCGGGTGGCCTTCTGAACAGGCGGCGCACAACGAAAGGGCGGCCACACAGGGCCGCCCCTACATCAAGACAAGAAAGAAAGGTAAGAAGATCAGGCCTTCGTCAGCTTCTTGTAGCGGATCCGGTGCGGCTGATCGGCGTCCGCGCCAAGACGGCGCTTCTTGTCCGCTTCATAGGCCTCGTAGTTCCCCTCGAACCAGACCACCTGCGATTCCCCCTCGAAAGCCAGGATGTGGGTGGCGATACGGTCGAGGAACCAGCGATCGTGGCTGATGATCACCGCACAGCCGGCGAAGGCGAGCAGCGCATCCTCCAGGGCCCGCAGGGTGTCGACGTCGAGGTCGTTGGTCGGCTCGTCGAGCAGCAGGAGATTGCCGCCGGCCTTCAGCGTGCGGGCGAGATGGACGCGGTTGCGCTCGCCGCCCGAGAGGTCCTTGACCCGCTTCTGCTGGTCCGATCCCTTGAAGTTGAAGGCCGCCGCGTACGAGCGGGCCGGGATCTCGCGGCTCCCCAGCATCACGATGTCGCGGCCGTCCGAGATCGACTCCCAGACCAGTTGCTCGCCGTCCAGGCTGTCGCGGCTCTGGTCGACATAGGCGACCTTCACCGTCTCGCCGATGCGGATCGATCCCGCGTCCGGCGTCTCCTGGCCGACGATCATCCGGAACAGCGTCGTCTTGCCGGCGCCGTTCGGGCCGATGACGCCGACGATGCCGCCGGGGGGCAGGGCGAAGTTGAGATTCTCGATCAGGAGATTGTCGCCGTACCCCTTGCGCAGCCCCTTGGTCTCCACCACCACGTCGCCGAGGCGGGGGCCGGAGGGGATGTGGATCTCGTTCGGATCGCCCCGCTTGTCATACTCCCGGTCCTCGGCGAGCAGCTTCTCGTAGGCGGTGAGACGGGCCTTGCCCTTGGCCTGGCGGGCGCGCGGCGACATCCGCACCCATTCGAGCTCGCGCTGCAAAGTACGCCGCCGCGACGACTCCGTCTTCTCCTCGAGGGCGAGGCGCTCCTGCTTCTGCTCCAGCCAGGAGGTGTAGTTCCCCTTCCAGGGGATGCCCTGGCCGCGGTCGAGCTCCAGGATCCAGCCGGCGACATTGTCGAGGAAGTAGCGGTCGTGGGTGACGGCCACCACCGTGCCCGGATAGTCGGCGAGGAAGTGCTCCAGCCAGGCCACCGACTCCGCGTCGAGGTGGTTGGTGGGCTCGTCGAGCAGGAGGAGGTCCGGGCGCTGGAGCAGCAGCCGGCAGAGAGCGACCCGGCGGCGCTCGCCGCCCGAGAGCTTGTTGACGTCGGCGTCCGGCGGCGGCAGTCGCAGGGCATCCATGGCGATCTCCAGCGTGCGGTCGAGCTCCCAGGCGTTGGCGTTCTCGATGGCGTCCTGGACGCGCGCCTGCTCGGCCATCAGCTTGTCCATCGCGTCGTCCGACATCTCCTCGCCGAACTTCTCGTTGATCTCGTCGAACTTGGTGAGCAGGGCGCGGGTCTCGGCCACCCCCTCCTCGACATTGCCGAGGACGTCCTTGGCGGGATCGAGCCGCGGCTCCTGCGACAGATAGCCGACCTTGGCCCCCTTGGCGGCCCAGGCCTCGCCGACGAACTCCTTGATCTCGCCGGCCATGATCTTCAACAGCGTGCTCTTGCCGGCGCCGTTCAAGCCCAGCACGCCGATCTTGGCGCCGGGGAAGAACGACAGCCAGATATCCTTCAGAACCTCGCGATTGGGCGGATAGACCTTCCGCAGGTCCTTCATCACGTAGATATATTGCTCAGCCATATGACTCCTGAACTGCGATCCTTGGATTGGGGTAAGAAGACGACAGACCGCTGACAGGGGGATTGTAACCCAGGCTCCCTAGTCTGGAGGCTCCATCCGGCGCAGGCCGGCGATCTCGTCGAAATCCCTGTCGTAGCTGCAGATCGCCTGAGCGGCATGAATCCGGGCTACCGCGGCGTGAAGAGCGTCCCGCGCCATGAGGCCCTCATGCTGGTCCAGGAGATTCCGTGCCAAGTCGATGACCTCGGCGGTGATGGGGATCACGATCAGTACGATCTGCCGCGCGAGATCATAGACGCTACGGCCTTCCGGCCATCTCCTGATCGCCCGGTATCGATGCAGGATCTCCTGGAGCACCTCCGCGTCCAGCGCCGCATCCACTTCCCCGCGGGCCACCCGCTCCAGGAACCTCCGGCTGGGTTCTTTATAAGGATGTTCGGCGCCGGCCGCATACATGAAGATGTTCGCGTCGATCAGGATCAAGGCAGGAGATCCTCTGCCCGAGGGACCGATTCACGCTTCATCGTGCCGGGATCTCTGACCGGGAGAGACATCGCCGCCAACTGCCGGACCGCGTCGAGACGTGTCTCGGCGGACACCAGTCCATATTGAATCTCGCACGCCTTTCGCACCAGATCCCCCAGGCTCCTCCCCTGCTGCTCCGCCAAGCGCGATAGCCGCTCGTGCAGATCCGGCGGAAAGAGGATAGTGGTCTTTTTTGTAAGCTCCATATGCGCCTCCATAGGAGGAGGGTAGGTGCGCTGGCACAGTTGTGTCAAGCGGCCACCCGGGACGAGCGCTCCGTTGATTCTGCGCTTCGGGGCCTCCCCCGCCTTAGCGGCGCAAATGTTTTCAACGACTTACGCGTTCCCTGACCGCGTTCGCCCAGCGGGATGACGCCGCAGTTTCACCGCGGGGGCGCCTTCTCCCCTTCTTTGGGCAGCTCCTGCCCCCGCTTGGGCCGCTCCGTCCCTCACTTGGGCGGGCCGCGCCCCCGCTGGGGAAGGTCCTGCCCAAAGAGGGCGCGCTAGTTCCCTCTTTTGGGACCGTGCTGCCCCCGCTTGGGCCGGCCGCGCCCCCGTTGGGGATGGTCCCGCCCCCGTTGGGGAAGCATGCTTCCCTCGTTGGGAAGGTCCGGCCCAAGCGTGGGCGGGAGCTGCCCAAAAGAGGGGAGGAGCCGCCCCGGCGTGGGCCAGACCGGGAACCTTCTCCGTCAACGCAACCGAAAAGAGGAGCGCCCCGGCCCAGCCGTGGGCCGGAACGGCCCTTTCGAGGAGCGTTCCGGCGGATTCGAGCGGGATGATACCAGAGGGATCCCGCGAGCCCGCCCACGCTTGGGCGTTGACGTCGATTTAGCCGGAAGCGTAAGATCCGAAGATCCCATAGGATGAAAAGCCTGGGCTGGCCAGACAAGCTATGCCAGCGGAGACCCGAGCAACAATATGCCCTCTTGGGGTGAACGCGAACATCGCATGGGCATTGAGTGAATAGCACATATGACTTCTGCAACGATCAAACTGTTCCTCCCTCGTGGAGATGCCAAGAGCCTGCGCACTGCGGAAATCTCCAACTGGACCGGCAAGGCTGTCGCCGCACCTCGCACAGAACTGGACGAGCTTTTGGCTCGCGAGGAACTGGAGAAGGCTGGAGTCTATATCCTCATTGGCAGTGATCCTCACACCAACGCGCCCCGCGCTTATATTGGTGAGGCGGAAGTTATTCGAGATCGACTCAAACAACACAAGACAAAAGAATTTTGGGTTTCAGCCATAATTTTCGTCAGCAAGGATGAGAACTTAACCAAGGCCCACGTGAGATATCTCGAGAGTCGCCTCCTTGCCGAAGCCACTCAGGTCAGCCGATTTACTCTCGAACAGAATCAGGCTGGCGGTTCAAGGCTTCCCGAGTCAGACCGGGAGGACATGGAGGTGTTTCTCGCCCGCATTCGGCAACTGCTTCCCGTTCTCGGGTCGGATATTCTCTCTCCGATTGCTCAATCCGCTGCGAAGGCTCAGCCGGGTGGGGTGCTCTTCTGCCGCAATAAGGGGGCCGAGGCGCGAGGCCAGCGCACCGTAAACGGCTTCGTCGTATTCCATGGTTCCACAGCCGTCTTGGAGGAGCGCCCATCCGCCGAAAACTACCCCTACATTTCGGCCCAACGTAAGCAACTTCTGGCTGACGGGACGCTCGTCCCGAAAGACGGCTTCTTGGTGTTCACCAAGGATGCTGAGTTCTCAAGTCCATCCGCGGCGGCAGTCGTTATCCACGGCGGAAGTGCGAATGGGCTTATCGTCTGGAAGGCCAAGGATGGAAAATCGCTCAAACAACTCGACGAACAGGGCTAACCCCAATGCTGTTCATTTAACGATCTCGACGCCGATATGGGTCCGAGGCGGGCGGGTTCTCTTGGCCCGGCTGCGGGTAGGGAATTTGCTGACCTTCCGTTTCACCGCCCGGGGGTTGTGGCGTCCCCGACTGGAAACGACTC
>DATHEF010000048.1:0-2799 GCA_035490435.1 Thermoanaerobaculia bacterium | reverse complement strand
GGCCCGGGGGGGAGATCGAATACCTGGGCCGGCTCGACGACCAGGTGAAGATCCGCGGCTTCCGCATCGAGCCGCGCGAGATCGAGATCGCCCTGGCGGCCCAGCCGCAGGTGCGCGAGGCCGCGGTCGTGGTGCGCCAGGCCGGCGCGGGGGAGCGCTCGCTGCTCGCCTGCGTGGTGCCGGCGGCGGCGGACGCCGGAGCCGGCACGGCAGCCGAGCTGCGCGCCGTCCTGGCCGCGCGCTGGCCCCCGACCTCGCCAACGTCCGCGTCTACTTCAGCGGCGTGTACCCCCTCCAGGCCTATTCGGCCGAGCTCACCGCCGAGCTCGCCGCGAAAGGTCTTTTCTGGCCCGGTCCTCCGGACGACCGCAGCCTAGGCAACGCCTGGCTCGGCCGCCCCGGCATCGACCTTGAGACCTGGATCGAGCAGTCCGACCGGTTCACCCGCTTCTTCGGCGACAGCTTGATCGCCGTGGCGCAGCGTCCGGCCTGGGATCTCCTGTTGGGCTACATCCCGACGATCGACGAGGTCGGGCATGAGCTCCAGCTCAGCGATCCGCGCCAGCCGGGCTTCACCTCCGAGCGGCGCGAGGCCTTCGAGGCCGCGCGCCGCCGGGTCTGGCAATCGGCGGACCGCGAGCTCGCCCGGCTGCTCGGCGCGCTCGACCTGCGGACGACGGTGGTGGCCCTGGTCAGCGATCATGGCATGGCCCCCGTTCATACCCTGCTCGAAGCCAACGTCCTGCTCCGCGACCAGGGGCTGCTGGCCACTGATCCCCAGGGGAAGATCCTGGCGTAGGGGACCCTGGCCTACGCCGTACCCGGTGGTGGCCTGATCGACATCTATGTGGCGCCGGGGCATGAGGATCTCACCGCCAGACTGCGCAATCTGTTCACCGGCTGGACGGTGGACGGCGAGCGGCCGGTCGAGCGCGCGCTCACCCGTAGGGAGGCGGCGGCGGGCCGGCTCGACAACCCCAACAGCGGCGACCTGATCGTCTTCCTCCGGGAGGGTTTTGCCTCGGGCAACCGGCTGCGCGAGGGGAAGCTCTACTCTCTCCCCACCACCCTCGGCGCCCACGGTTATCTGGCCACGCATTCGAGCATGCACGGCATCTACATGGCCCTCGGGCCCGGAATCGGCCGCGGCACCGCCGGCACGGTGCAGAGCCCCGAGGTCGCCGGCCGGGTCGCGAGCTGGCTGGGAATTGAGAAGCCACGGCCGGCGCCATGACTCCACAGAGTTCCGACGAGTATCGGTGTTCGCCAAGAGCATCCCACTTCTGGCTTCCCCTTGGATGCCAGAGTGACCGTGGGGCCATCAACTGGAGGCGAGCGACGCGAGTCAGGGCCAGCCCGCAGATGACCAGCGGGAGCCGTCTGCCCGTTTGCGTAGACCCCTCCGGGGCCGCGTCAGCTAACTCTGGTGGGAGTGGTGGAAGCTCAGGCGGCGGTACTGGTGACTACTAGCGACGATGACGGGACTCGGTTTCCATATCACCCCTTCCGCATAGCATCTGGACGGCTGGTGCGCCGGTCGAAAGACTGGCAATTGTGTCCGTCAAGTTCTGCAAAAGAGGCCAGGGCTTTTTGCAGAACAAGGATTCGCCCCAGCTCCTGCGGATTGAATCCCCATAGGCACCGCCTCGAACTCCCCCGCGGCTCCGTTCAAGCAGGGTCCATCTGAAGTCCGCGAGCCAGCAGTGGCCTCCGAAGTCCGCGTGGACTTCAGATAGACCCTTGAGTCTTAACGGACACAGCTTATGGTTCTCTGCCAGGGCCTTCGCGCCTCATGGCCTCTCCTTCGCTGAAATAGCTAAGCGGGTCGAAGGTCGGGAACTCTAGCCTGACTTCCACGCTTTGTCTGGTAAGTATTGAGAGGAAAGGGCATGGTCAATCTTCGACGAATCGCCGCCGGACGAGAGCGGGCGAGGGGGAATCCATGGCGGGGGGAGTATACGCCTCTCTTTTGCGTCCGATAACGTCTTTTATCGGACCCTACTGAGGAGAATTGTCGGGCGGATAGCCGGCGGGAGCGCTCCTGAGGTGTTGTACCGTCTTCATGGCTAGAAGGCCTAGTACGACGTCCCCGTACCTGGTTTGCGGCTGGTATGGCAAGCGCGATTGCGCCTGGGGTTCTCTCGAGGAAGAGAGAACCCCTAGGGCAGTCGGCTCTCAGCGTGCGGCTAAGGAGCGAGAGTCCAGGGGAACTGCTCGACGAGCATCTGGAGAAGGACTTTGAGCTGATCTCGGAAGGGCGTGAGCTCCCAACGGCTTGAAGAGGTTGCCTGTCCGGCGTCAACTAGAATTGAGGGTCGGCGACAATTAGAACTGCGTGGAGGCCCGCCGGGCTGTCTTCGAATTCCTCGAAGGCTGGTACAACCCTCATCGCCGGCACTCAGCCCTGGGATATCTGAGCCCGGCCGAGTTCGAACGTCGAGCGGAGGCCGCCTAAGATGACGCCAAGTCGACGCCCGCTACGCGTTTCCGTAGGACTGTGGTGCTGGGGGGCTCTGCCCCCCAGCACCCCCCAAGAAAAACTTGGGAACCCAAGCGCTAAACTGTCTACCAAACCGGGGCAGGTTCAGCGGGATTCTTCCTCCAGGTAAATATCCCCCGGCAGAGCCGGGGGCTTTAGGTTTGTGAGCCGCTCAAAGCGGCTGGAAGGGGTCGCTAACGCGGCCCCTCAGGGTTTGCGCCACCTTACGGTGGCAGTCTCATTTCCAAAGGCCAAGCTGGTCGAGTCGCGTATCTTCCTTCTCCTGCTTCTGGATGTACTCCCGAATGACCGCCTCGTCA
>DATHEF010000047.1:0-156857 GCA_035490435.1 Thermoanaerobaculia bacterium | reverse complement strand
CGCCAGGTGGCCCTCCGCAAGCCAATCCCGCGGCGACGGCGGAAGAAGAAGAGACTGTTCCGGAACGTAGCGACGAAAGGTCGTTGGCATACGGCTATTTTACCGCATGCCAACGATTCCTGCCGCGCAGGCTCCTAGGGCGCTGGGGAGCGGCCGTTGATCTGCTCCGCCTTCCACCGCATCGCCATCGAGATCCGGTTGCGCCCGCTCGGATGGTCGAAGAAGATCCACTCCTCGACCGGCCCGGGGTCGAGCTTGCGGTACTCGCTGAGCTGCAGGGCCACCTCGGCGAAGCCGTCCGGCTCGCGGGCGGCGTTGAGGCCGAAGATGTCGGCCTCCGACTCCCCCATCCGGATGTGGGTGTTGATCAACGGGGTCAGCACGAAACCGTAGAGGGAGAACAGCGTGAGAAGCAGCGGCAGACCGGCGGGATCGGCCACGCCGCGGAGCCCCCACGTCTCCCCCCAGCGGGCCGCGGCACGGTCGAAGGCCCAGCGCATGAAGGCGAAGCCGGCCACCAGCACGACGCCGAAGAAGAGGATGCTCTTGCTGACATGGTGGAGCACGTAGTGCCCCATCTCGTGCCCCATGACCGCCTTGACGCCGGCCGGCGAGGTGCGATGGAGGAGGTTGTCGTTGAGCGCGATGCGCGTGGTGCCGAAGAGGCCGGCGACGTTGGCGCTCACCCGCTTGGTCTGCTTCGAGGCGTCGACCACATAGACGTGCTCCGCCGGAATGCCGTTCGCCCGCGCCAGCGACAGGATCGGATCGCGCAGGGTCGGATCGCGCAGCTCGGTGTACTGGTTGAAGATCGGCTCGATGTAGACCGGCCCCAGGGCGATGCCGACGACGAGGAAGAGGAGGGACACCAGGGCGCCCCAGAGCCACCAGGTCCGCGGCGCCTTGCGGAGCACCGCGTAGAGGGCGGTCAGCGCGAGGCCGCCCAGCACCAGGCCGAGCCCGATCCCCTTGAGCCATTCGCCCGCCCAGGCGGCGAAGGTCTGGTTCGACAGGCCGTACTGGTGCTCGCGGAAGAAGCCCTCGTAGATTCCCAGCGGCAGCGACAGCAGGGCGGTCGCCAGAATGTACTGGAGCGCGTAGAGGAAGGTCTGGAGCGGCCGGAAGCGCGTCAGGCGCTCGGCGAGATCGCGCATACGGGCGGAGAGGCGCGTGCCGAGGAGGATCCAGGCGACGCCCAGCCCGTAGAGGAGGTCCCAGAGGGTGAGCCAGTATCCGCCCTCGAAGTAGGCGTCCGAGCGGGCCCGCTTCTCCGGGCTCAAGGTCGCCATGTAGGCGTCGGTCGCCGCCTGCGCATCGAACCGCGCCGTCTCCGTGGTGGCGGCAGAAGCGGCTGGCGCCTGGGCCATGGCGGCCGCGGCCAAAACGAGCAGCGCGAGCCCCGAGAGGATCGCCCGCGTGAGGATGCTTTTCATGGTCGGTCTCCTTTGACTGCGACGGACTCTATACGTCTTGAGCCGGCCGCTGTTTCGCCAGCGGGCGTGCTCTTTGCAAATGGAATCCGCCGGAGGCGAGGGATTGACGCATCAGCGCCCGGACGCCAGCCCTGAATCCGCTTCCAGAATCGCCTCTCGAGCTGGCGTCCGGGCCGGTAACTCCCCTCAGGGGAGGCAAGGAGCACCCCATGGCCGAGATCGATTTTGTACGCAAGCAGCGCGACGTCCGGCCGTGGATCGTCGGGTTCATCCTGCTGGTCCTGGTGATCTGGGGCGTGGCCCAGGCGGCGCATCACGGTCCGGCGTCGGCCCGGCGCTCGAAGGCCACGGCGACCGACGCCTCGTCGTGGGACAACATCCCGCCGCGGCTGCGCCAGTACGCCTGAGCGAGGAGATGCTGATGGCGAACGAGACGAACCGCCGGGCCTCGCTGCGCCCGCTGAACCATCCCAACGTCCGCGGCTGGACCGTCGTCGGGGCTGACGGCCGCAAGGTCGGGCAGGTGCGCGACCTGCTGGCGGACCCTGAGGACGGCGAGCGCTTCTTCGCCGTCGAGCTGGACCAGACGGCGCTTCAGCAGGAGGGGGACGCCTATGCCGGGCGCTACCTCGCCGATCCCAACCGGCCAGGCGCCCGCCCGCAGGCCGACGTCGACCCGACGGTCGGCGAGAGCGAGCGGACGGCCTCCCTCAACACCGGCTCCCGCCAGCACGTGGACGCCTTCACCGGCGCCGTGCCGCGCGATGACGACCGCGAGGGGGGCTCCGGGCGCGTGGAGCCCCTGCACGTCCTGGTGCCCTTCACGGCAGCGCGCCTGAAAGAGACCGACGAGCAGGTCGTGCTGGAGACGCTGCGCGAGATCGATCTCGCGCGGCTGCCGGCGCTGGCGTAGCGGGCAGGCAGGCACACGGACACACAGACGTACACGGACTGACACGGACGAACACGGACCAGGGACGACGAAGTCCCGGCTTTCGTGTCAGTCCGTGTTTGTCCGTGTGCGTCTGTGCGTCTGTGTGCCCTTTCAAAAACCGCCCCCCGGGTAGATTTTGTGGTAGCAATATGCTAAAAACTCCGGGAACTTCCGACGTCGAAGGCTAGGCACGGTCAGGATCGAGGGTGACCCCTTCAGGGCTTCCCTATCGTTGGTCCTCCCTGTGCCCGCCGTAAAACGCCGGTGTCATCGCCGACCTCGGGGAGCGGAGCACTGTGGAGCAAGAGCTACCGATCATCCAGATTCGCAACTGCCTGCTGGTGAGTATCCAGACCGAGCTGCACGACCGCCTCGCCCTGGACCTCCAGGCGTCGCTGATGGACCGTGTGCGCACCGTCAACGCCCGCGGCGTCATCCTCGACGTCTCGGCGGTGGAGATCATCGACAGCTACATCACCCGCATCCTCAACGACATCGGCAAGTCGGTGCGGTTCATGGGCGCGGAGTGCTTCATCGTGGGGATCCGGCCGGCGGTGGCGATGACGCTGATCGAGATGGGGGTCGAGCTCGATTCGGTCCATACCGCGCTCAACCTCGACCTCGCCATGGAGAGGCTCGAACTGCTGCAATGAAGACCGTGGAGAAAGAGATCGGGTCGATCCTCACGGGGACGATCTCGTCGATCACTCAGCGGAGCATCTTCAACCGCCTGGGGGGACTGGCGACGACTCCGGTCCAGCAGCTCACCCCCGGCGACCGGGCCACCATCCTGCAGGAGCTCGAGAACTCGATCCGCCTGTTCGCTCGCAGCAACAGCGCGCAGCTCATCGCCTCGTGCGCCCGCGCCCTGACCCCCGGTCCCGGCGGCCCGGGCGCCAGCGGCGGGCCGAGCAGCACGGCCGGCGTAGTGATGGCGCCGAAGAAGCTCGCCATCGAGCAGGAGAAGGACATCGCAACGGCGCGGCTCGAGGCGTGGAGCGAGGCGGTGCGCATCGGCCTCTCCAAGTTCGCCTCGGTCAAGGTGGCGACGGCGGTCTCGGAGCTGGCGCGCAACATCATCTTCTACGCCACCAAGGGCACGGTCGAGCTGCGCTCGCTCAAGGACGACAAAGGGGTCATGGGCCTGCAGATCATCGCCTCGGACCAGGGGCCCGGCATCCCGCCGGCCAAGCTCGAGGAGATCTGGGCCGGCACTTACAAATCGCAGCGCGGAATGGGCAAAGGGCTGGTCGCGGTCAAGAAGCTGGTGGACGAGTTCCATCTCGATACCCGCCCCGGTGTCGGCACCACCGTGACCTGCATGTTCAAGGGGGAACGTTGAAAACCGGTGGTTTCAGCCGTCCGTACAAGGGGCTGTCGATCTGTGGCGACAGCTTCGTGGTCGAGGAGCGGGAGGGGGAGACTCTCGCCGCGGTGATCGATGGTCTCGGTCATGGTTACGAATCGTCGGTGGCCGCCGAGCGCGCGGTCGAAGTGATCCGCGAGTTCGCCAACCTGTCGGTCGGTCCGCTGATGGTGAAGGTTCACCAGGAGCTGCGCCCGACGCGCGGCGCCGCCGTCGGGCTGATGAAGATCGACCACAGCGGCGCGGGGGAGTTCTGCGGCATCGGCAACATCGAGGTGCAGTCGCTCAACGGCCAGGCGCCGAGCGTCTTCTGCCTCGCCGGGATCGTCGGCCACAACATGCGGACATCGAAGGTGATGTCGCTGATGATGAAGCCGGGCGACATCTACTGCCTGATGAGTGACGGCATCTCCAGCCGCGGCAACCTCAAGGCCTGCCTGCCGGGACCGCCGGAGATGGTGGCGCGGCGGATCGTGGAGCACTGGGGCAAGGATCACGACGACGCCACCGCCCTGGTCATCGGCTTTGGCGACGTGGCGCTGCTCGCCGATGCCCCGCCGGCGGGGCGCTGACGCCGGCTCCGGCGCTGAATTGAAATGTTTTTCATGGAGGAAAAATGATGGCTATCGCGCGCGATGAACGGTCGGATCGGTCGAACTGGATCGCCGGCAAGCACCTTACCTATTTCGAGGAGCCGGACATCATTTACATGAAGTTCGGCGGCGCCGTCACCACCGAGGACTCCTTCGAGCTGCTCCGCCGCCAGCTCGCGATGGCGGAGGACAAAAAGCTGCTCTTCTTCGTGATCGACGCCGAGGATCTCGACAATATCGCTCCCGAGGGGCGCAAGGCGGTCGCCGAGACGCTGAAGGAAATCCCCCTGCGCGGCATGGCCGTGATCAAGGCGCCGCTCAAGGCCAAGGTGGTCACCAAGCTGGTGATCACCGCCATCAACCTGTTCCGCAAGGATTCGAAACTGAACCCGATCGCGTTTTTCGACACCGAGGAAGAAGCGCGAGTCTGGCTCGCCGCCCGGCGCGCGATGTTCGTTCAGTAGATCATTCGCTCATAAATTTGATTCGCGAGGAAGAAAAGCATGGCCCAGAGTGAGGATCCTCACGTTATCGTTACCTCCGATCGCCTGCAGTCGGTCATCGAGGCGCTCTCCTACGCGAGCGTCGACGAGTTCGACTCCTGCCTCGATCTGCTGCAGCGCTCGGGCGAGATCAAGGACGAATTCTCGGAGCTGGAGACGGCGTTCTCGATCTTCGTCCGCGAGCTCGGCGAGGCGAAGTCCGAGCTCAACCGCACGCTCGCCCAGCAGGAGTCGATCAACCGCGAGCTGGAGGCCAAGCTGGAGACCATCGAGGTGCAGCAGGCCGCCATCCGTGAGCTCTCGACGCCGATCATCGAGGTCTGGGCCGGCGTTCTCTGCCTGCCCGTGGTGGGCATCGTCGACAGCCAGCGCAGCGCCGAGATGACCGAGACGCTGCTCGAGACGATCGTCGCCAAGCAGGCCCGGATGGCGATCGTGGACATCACCGGCATCGACGTGATGGACACCAAGACCGCCGACCACTTCATCAAGATGGCGCGCGCGGTGCGCCTGCTCGGCGCCGAGTGCATCGTCTCCGGCATCAACCCCGGCATCGCCCAGACCCTGACCCACATCGGGGTGGACCTGACAGGCATCCGCACGCTGCGCAGCCTGCGCGACGCCCTGCAGCTCTACCTGCGCGAGACCGAGCAGCTCGTGGTGCACCAGCACTCGCAGCTCGCGCGCAAGCTGACGGCCGAGGCGTAGCGGGGTGGGCCCCACCCCTGGACGCGGAGCGACACGGCTGGCTTTGGCCGGATAGTCCGGTCGAGTGATTGTCGGTCGTAATGCCGGTCGAGACCCGCGCCTTCGCCATCCAGGGGCGTAGCGACGCCATCGTGGCGGCCAGCCAGGCGCGGCGGTTCGCGCTACGCTTCGGTATGGCCACACGGCGCGCCACGGAGCTGGCGATCGTCGTCTCCGAGCTGGCCTCGAACATCGTCAAGCACGGCATTCGCGGGGAGATCCGCCTCGCCCACGATCCGGAGGTGCCGCCGCGCGGCGAGATCACCATCGAGGCGCACGATGTCGGTCCCCCCATCCGCGACCTCCAGATGGCGATGATCGACGGCTACGACGACGTGGGGCCGATCGATCCCGCTCTGCTGCTCCGCCGCCGCGGCATCGGCGCCGGCCTCGGCGCCGTCGCCCGCCTGGCCGACCGTCTCGAGTACCGGAAGGAGGAGGGGGGGAAGGTGCTCACGGCGCGGTTTCTTCTGCGCTAAGCAGGGCCTGCAGCTCCTCCAGCGAGAGGTCCCCCACCTCCGCCATCACCTGCCCGACGAGGCGGTTCGCCAGGTCGAGCAGGTCGGGAGCCTCGAACACCATCTGCAACGGCACTTCGAGGGCGTAGCGGTCGCGCAGCCGGGAGGTGAGCTGCACGGCGAGCAGCGAGTGCCCGCCCAGCGCGAAGAAGTTGTCGCTCATCCCCACCCGTTCGAGGCCCAGCACCTCGGCGCACGCTGCCGCCAGGCTCTCCTCGATCGCGGTCGCGGGGGGCAGATACTCGCTCTTGCGGCCGGCGGCGGGGTCCGGGTCGGGCAGCGCTCGCCGGTCCACCTTGCCGTGGGCGGTCAGCGGCAGGGCTTCGAGCGGCACGAACCAGGAGGGCACCATGTAGTCCGGCAGCTCGGCCTCCAGCGCGCGCCGCAGCTCCGCCGGCGGGGCGGCCCCGGCCGCCGCGTGCGGCACGACGTAGGCGACGAGCTGCGGACCGGCGCCCGCCACCACCTCGCGCGCCTCCACCACGGTCGCCTTCACCCCGGGGAGGCGCAGCAGGGCCGCCTCCACCTCCCCCAGCTCGATGCGGAAGCCGCGCACCTTCACCTGCTGGTCGGCGCGCCCCAGGAACTCCAGGGTGCCGTCCGGCAGGCGGCGGGCGCGGTCGCCGCTGCGGAAGAAGCGGCGGCCCGCGGAGACCACGAACTTCTCCGCCGTGAGCTCCTCGCGCCGCCAGTAGCCGCGGGCCACCCCGCCGCCGCCGATCCAGATCTCCCCCGGCGCGCCGATCGGCGACGGGTTGCCCGCGCCGTCGCGGACGTGGATCTCCACCCCGGCGAAGGGGCGCCCGAGCAGGGATCTCACCGCCCCCTCGGCGGGGACCGGCCAGAAGGAGCAAACGATGGTGGTCTCGGTGGGGCCGTAGAGCTCCCGGACCGCCGCCCGCGGAAAGGCATCGCGCAGATCGGCGAGGAGGTCCGCCGGCACCGCGTCGCCGCCGGTGAACACCCCCCGCAGCCGCGGCGCCGCCGTTGCATGGCGCCGCGCCAGCTCCAGCACCTGGCGCATCAGGGCCGGCACCGCGTGCAGGTGGGTCGCCGTGTCCAGCTCGCCGAGCAGCCGCTCGAGGTCCAGCGTCGGGCGCAGCGGCAGCAGGACGCAGGTGCCCCCGGCCAGCAGCGGACCGAGAAGCTCGAAGAGGAAGATGTCGAAGGAGAACGAGGCGATGCAGGGCATCCGGTCGCCGGGCCGGAAGCCGAAGGCCTCCTGTACGGCGGCCAGCGTGCCGGCCAGAGCCCCGTGCTCCACCAGGACGGCCTTCGGCCCGCCGGTGGTGCCGGAGGTGTAGATCCGGTAGGCCGGATCGCCGGGCCCGGGCGCCCCGTCCGGCGGCAGATCGCAGTCGTCCTCCAGACCATCGTCTTCCAGGCTGCCGTCGAGCGGCACAATCCGCGCCGGCCCCGGCGGCAGGGCCTCAGCGAGCCCAGCGCCGGCCGCGATCACCGGCACCTCGGAGTCCTCCAGCAGATAGGCCAGCCGCGCCGGCGGGTGCGCGGGGTCCAGGGGGAGATAGGCGCCCCCCGCCTTCCAGATCGCCAGCAGGCCCGTCACCATCTCCGCCGAGCGCTCCGCGAACAAGCCCACCGGCTCGCCGCCGCCGGCGCCCAGCCGCCGCAGCCGGTGGGCCAGCCGGTTGGCCCGGCGGTCCAGCTCGGCGTAGGTCAGCCGCTCCTCCCCGGCCTCCAGGGCCACCGCGTCCGGACACGCCGCGACCTGGGCCGCGAAACGCGCCAGGACACTGTCCGGAGCCGCCGCCGGCCGGGTGTCGTTCCACTCCACGGCGAGCTGATGGCGCCCCGCGTCGGTCAGCAACGGCAGCTCGGAGAGCCGCCGGCCGTCGTCCGCCGCCGCGCCCCGCAGCAGCGCCTCGAGGAAGCCCGCCAGCCGCTGCACGGTGGTGCGGTCGAACAGCTCGGCGCTGTAGATGAAGCTCACCACCAGCGCCCCCTCCGACTCCGAGGCGTTCAGCTCGAGGTCGAACCGCGTGAAGGAAGGCTCGACCTCCAGAGGAGCGAAGGAGAGGCCGGGCAGGTCCATGCTCCCCATCGGCGCGTTCTGCAGCGCGCACATCGCCTGGAACAGCGGGGTCGCCGACAGGTGGCGTTGTGGCCGCAGCTCCTCCACCAGCAGCTCGAAGGGGAGGTCCTGGTGGGCATAGTCTTCCAAGGTGCTCTGCCGCACCCGGGCGAGCAGGTCGCGGAAGGACAGATCGCCCGCGAGATCGCCGCGCAGCACCAGGAGATTGACGAAGAAGCCGATCAGCGGCTCGAACTCCGCCTGGTTGCGGTTGGCGACCGGCGAGCCGAGGGGGATATCCCGCTGCCCGGTCAGGCGACCCAGGAGCGCCTGGAATCCCGCCAGCAGGAGCATGAACAGGCTCGACCTGTTGCGTTGGGCGAAACGCGCCAGTTGCCGCGCGAGGTCGGGGCTGAAGACGGTCGTCACCCTCCCCACCGGGCGGGCCGGCACGGCGGGGCGCGGCCGGTCGGCCGGCAGCTCGAGGATGGCCGGCGAGCCGGCGAGCCGATCCCGCCAGTAGGCGAGCCGCCGCAGCAACTCCTCACCCTGGAGCCAGCTCCGCTGCCAGACCGCGAAGTCGGCGTACTGGATGGGCAGCTCCGGCAGCGGCGACTCCGCGCCGGCGAGAGCGGCGCCGTAGAGCGCCGTGATCTCCTCGACCAGCACCCCCAGCGACCAGCCGTCGGCGACGATGTGATGGATCTCGAGCAGGAGCAGGTGCTCGGCGGCGCCGAGCCGCAGCAGGACGGCGCGAAAGAGCGGCCCTCGCTCGAGGTCGAACGGCCGCGCGGCCGCGCTCTCGGCGAGCCGCCGCGCCTCCGCCTCCCGGACCTCCGCCGGCAGGCTGTCGAGGTCGGTGAGGGGCAGCAGCCAGCGGCCCGCCGGAGCGATCACCTGCACCGGCTCGCCGCCGCGCTCCGCGAAGGTGGTCCGCAGGGCCTCGTGCCGGCGCACCACCTCGCCCAGGACCGCGGCGAGGGCCGCCGGCGAGAGCTCGCCGCTCAGGCGCAGGGCGAAGGGGAGGGTATAGGCCACGCTCCCCGGCGCCAGGCGGTCGAGGAACCAGAGACGGGTCTGGGCGAAGGAGAGCGGCGGCGGGAGATCGCGCGGCGCCCGCGCGACCGGCGGCATGACCGCGGGGCCACCGGCGGTAGCTCCGGAGACCGCCCGGGCCCGCTCGATCCACGCCGCCAGGCCGGCGATCGTGGGCGCCTCGAAGATCACCCGCAGCGGCAACTCGACCCCGAGGGCCTGGCGGACGCGCGAGACCACCCGGGTGGCCAGCAGAGAGTGGCCGCCGAGGTCGAAGAAGTCGTCCCCGGCGCCCACCCGCTCGATGCCCAGAACCTCGCTCCAGATCGCCGCCAGCTCGCGCTCGGCGCCGGCCGCCGGCTCGACGTATCCGGCGGTGGCGGCCACACCCTGAGCCGCGAAGGAGGGGCCGGCGAGCGCCCGGCGGTCCACCTTGCCGCTCGGCGTGAGCGGCAGGGCCGCCAGCCCCACGAAGGCCGAGGGGACCATCGGCGCCGGCAGCGTTGCCTTGAGCGCCTCGCGCAGAACGGCCTCGGCGCTCTCCCCTTCCCAGACCACGTAGGCGACCAGGCGCAGGCCCCCCGGGTCCTGCCGCGCAACCACCGCGGCGTCGCGCACGCCGGGGTGGGCGACGACCGCCATCTCCACCTCGCCGGGCTCGACGCGGTAGCCCCGCACCTTGACCTGGAAGTCGGTCCGCCCGAGGTATTCGAGATCGCCACCCGCCATCCATCGCGCCAGGTCCCCGGTGCGGTAGAGCCGGGCGCCCGGCTCCCTTCCGCCGGGATCGGGGATGAAGCGCTCGGCGGTGAGCTCCGGCCGCCGGAAGTAGCCCCTGGCGAGGCCGGCGCCGCCGATGCACAGCTCCCCGGCCACCCCTGCCGGCACCGGCCGCCGGCCGCGGTCGAGCAGCAGGATGCGGTGGTTGGCGATCGGCCGGCCGATCGGCGGCAGCGCCGGCCAGCCGCCGGCCTCCCCCTGCAGGACGAAGGCGGAGGTGAGGTGGGTCTCCGTCGGTCCGTACTCGTTGAACAGCCGGGCTCCTCCCGCGCAGAGCGCGGCGACCGCGGGGGTGATCCGCAACTGCTCGCCGGCGGTGACCAGCTCGCGCAGCGAAGCCGGCGTCCGCCCCTGCTCGCGCGCGGCCTCGGCGAGCTGCTGCAGCGCCACGAAGGGCTGGAACAGGCGCTCGATCCGCCGTTCGATCAGGAAGGAGAGCAGAGCGTTGGGATCGCGCCGCATCTCCTCCGGCATCAGCACCAGGGTCCCCCCCGTCCCCCAGGTGGAGAACATCTCCTCGAAGGAGACGTCGAAGCTGAGGGGGGAAAACTGGAGGACCCGCCGGCCGCGCTCCGGCCGCACCGCGCAGGCCCAGGCGGCCATGTTGACCAGCGCCCGGTGGGGCAGCGCCACCCCCTTGGGCCGGCCGGTGGAGCCGGAGGTGTAAAGGACGTAGGCCAGGTGATCGGGATCGGTCATCGGATCGGGCATGGAACCGGGTGCCGCCACGGCCATCTCGCCATGCTCGTCGAGGACGACGGCGTCGAGCCCCGGCGGCAGCCCACCGGGCATCCCCGCTTCGGCAACGGCGAGCCGCGGGCCGGCGTCGCCGATCATCAGCGCCAGGCGCTCCGCGGGATAGGAGGGATCGAGCGGCAGGCAGGCTCCCCCGGCCTCGAGCACGGCCAGCACGGCGACCGGCAAGGCGAGGGAGCGGCCGACCCAGAGCGCCACCGGTACGTCCGGCCCCACCCCGGCCCCGCGCAGGACCGCCGCGAGGCGCCGCGCCCGCGCCGCCAGCTCGCCGTAGCTCAGCCGCTCCTCGCCATGCTCGACGGCCACCGCGTCGGGCGTCAGCGCCGCCTGCCGCGCGACGATGCCGTGGGCGAGGGGGGGCCCGGCGATCTCCCGCCCGGTGTCGTTCCATTCGCGGACGAGCTGCTGCAGCTCGCCGGCGGTGAGCAGCGGCGCCTGCGAGATCGGCCGCTCGGGGTCCGCGAGCAGGCCGCGGAGCAGGGTCGTCAGGTAGCCGGAAAAGCGCTGGATGGTGGGGGCGTCGAAGAGGTCGGGGCTGTAGTTGAGCACCATCACCAGCGCCTCACCCCGGTCCCAGGCCAGCAGCTCGAGGTCCAGCCGCGTGGACGACACCTCGGGCGGGGTCTGGGAGAGGGACAGGCCGGTGAGCTCGATCGATTCCGCCGGCGCGTTCTGCAGCGCGCAGAGGGTCTGGAACAGCGGGTTGGTCGACAGCCGCCGCTCCGGACGGAGGGCCTCGACCAGGCGCTCGAACGGGAGGTCCTGGTGGTCGTAGGCTTCCAGGGTGGTGCGCCGCACGCGCGCCAGCAGCTCGCGGAACGGCGGATCGCCCGCCAGGTCGCCGCGCAGGACCAGGGTATTGACGAAGAAGCCGATCAGCGGCTCGATCTCCTCCCGGTTGCGGTTGGCCACCGGCGATCCCACCGGCAGGTCCTCCTCGCCGGTGAGCCGCAGCAGAAGGGTCTGGAAAGCGGCCAGCAGGACCATGAACAGGGTCGCCTCGTGGCCGCGGGCCAGCCGCGCCAGCTCGCCCGCCGCCTCGGCGTCGAGGAAGGCGGCGCGCTGGGCGCCGCGGTGAGTCGCCACCGCCGGGCGCGGATGGTCGAACGGCAGCTCGAGGACGGGAAGAGTGCCGGCCAGCCGCCGGCGCCAGTAGGCGAGCTGCCGCTCCAGCTCGGCGCCGGCGAGCCACTCGCGCTGCCAGACCGCGAAGTCGGCGTACTGCACCGGGAGCTCGGGCAGCGGCGACGGCACGCCGGCGTGGCCCGCGCCGTAGAGGGCCGAGATCTCGCGCACCAGCACCCCCTGGGACCAGCCGTCGGAGACGATGTGGTGGACGTTGAGCAGCAGGGCGTGCTCGTCCGCCGCCAGGCGCAGCAGCCGGGCGCGTAGAAGCGGCCCGCGCGCGAGATCGAACGGCCGCAGCGCCTCCTCGCGGATCAGCCGCCGGGCCACCGGCCGGCGCCACTCCTCCGGCAGGGCCATGAGGTCGACGAGCGGCAGCTCCGGCCGGGACGGTGGCGCGATCACCTGCGCCGGCCCCCCCTCGCGCTCTTCGAACGTCGTGCGCAGGCCCTCGTGCCGGCGCACGATCTCGGCGAGCACCGCCGCCAGGAGGGCCGGCGACAGCTCGCCGCGCGCCCACAAGGACTCGAACATGTTGTAGACGGCGGTCCCCGGCTGCAGGCGATCGAGGAACCAGAGGCGCTCCTGGGCGAAGGAGAGCGGCAGGTCGCCGCCGCGGGGGGCGCGGCGGATCGGCCGCGAGCGGGGGGGAGTATCGCCGCCTTGAGCGCGCCGCAGGAACTCGACGATCTCGTCCCGCCGCATGGCGAGCGCCGCGCGGAGCTCGTCCGTGAGCGCTCCCTTGGGAGCCCGCAGCCGCAGCTTGTCCCCCTCCAGATACAGCTCCACCCCCTGCTGGCGCAGCCGCGCCAGGAGATCCATCAATCCGGCAGGAGGAGTGGGAGTGGGAGCGGTGCTCACGGCACGGGATGCTCCACGCCCAGCAGGGCCTGCAGCTCCGCCAGTGAGAGGTCCCCCACCTCCGCCATCACCTGCCCGACGAGGCGGTTCGCCAGGTCGAGCAGGTCGGGAGCCTCGAACACCATCTGCAGCGGCACTTCGAGGGCGTAGCGGTCGCGCAGCCGGGAGGTGAGCTGCACGGCGAGCAGCGAGTGCCCGCCCAGCGCGAAGAAGTTGTCGCTCATCCCCACCCGTTCGAGGCCCAGCACCTCGGCGCACGCCGCCGCCAGGCTCTCCTCGATCGCGGTCGCGGGGGGCAGATACTCGCTCTTACGGCCGGCGGCGGGGTCCGGGTCGGGCAGCGCCCGCCGGTCCACCTTGCCGTGGGCGGTCAGCGGCAGAGCTTCGAGCGGCACGAACCAGGAGGGCACCATGTAGTCCGGCAGCTCGGCCTCCAGGGCGTGCCGCAGCTCCGCCGGCGGGGCGGCCCCGGCCGCCGCGTGCGGCACGACGTAGGCGACGAGCTGCGGACCGGCGCCGGCCACCACCTCGCGCGCCTCTACCACGGCCGCCTTCACTCCGGGGAGGCGCAGCAGGGCCGCCTCCACCTCCCCCGGCTCGATGCGGAAGCCGCGCACCTTCACCTGCTGGTCGGCGCGCCCCAGGAACTCCAGGGTGCCGTCCGGCAGGCGGCGGGCGCGGTCGCCGCTGCGGAAGAAGCGGCGGCCGGAGGAGACCACGAACTTCTCCGCCGTGAGCTCCTCGCACCGCCAGTACCGCTGAGCCACCCCGCCGCCGCCGATCCAGATCTCCCCCGGCGCGCCGATCGGCGACGGGTTGCCCGCACCGTCGCGGACGTGGATCTCCACCCCGGCGAAGGGGCGCCCGAGCAGGGATCTCACCGCCCCCTCGGCGGGGACCGGCCAGAAGGAGCAGACGATGGTGGTCTCGGTGGGGCCGTAGAGCTCCCGCACCGCCGCCCGCGGGAAGGCATCGCGCAGATCGGCGAGGAGGTCCGCCGGCACCGCGTCGCCGCCGGTGAACACCCCCCGCAGCCGCGGCGCCGCCGTCCCCCGGCGCCGCGCCAGCTCCAGCACCTGGCGCATCAGGGCCGGCACCGCGTGCAGGTGGGTCGCCATGTCCAGCTCGCCGAGCAGCCGCTCGAGGTCCAGCGTCGGGCGCAGCGGCAGCAGGACGCAGGTGCCCCCGGCCAGCAGCGGACCGAGCAGCTCGAAGAGGAAGATGTCGAAGGAGAACGAGGCGATGCAGGGCATCCGGTCGCCGGGCTGGAAGCCGAAGGCCTCCTGTACGGCGGCGAGCGTGCCGGCCAGAGCCCCGTGCTCCACCAGGACGGCCTTCGGCCCGCCGGTGGTGCCGGAGGTGTAGATCCGGTAGGCCAGATCGCCGGGCCCGGGCGCCCCGTCCGGCGGCAGATCGCTCTCCTCCTCCGGATTGTCCTCGAGGCCGTCGTCGAGCCGAGCGATCCGCGCCGGGCTTGCCGGCAGCAGATCCGCGAGCCCGGCGCCGACGGCGATCACCGGCACCTCGGAGTCCTCCAGCAGGTAGGCCAGCCGCGCCGGCGGGTGCGCGGGGTCGAGGGGGAGATAGGCGCCCCCCGCCTTCCAGATCGCCAGGATGGCCGTCACCATCTCCGCCGAGCGCTCCGCGAACAGGCCCACCGTCTCGCCGGTTCCCACACCCAACCGCCGCAGCCGGTGGGCCAGCCGGTTGGCCCGGCGGTCCAGCTCGGCGTAGGTCAGCCGCTCCTCCCCGGCCTCCAGGGCCACCACGTCCGGAGCCGCCGCGACCTGGGCCGCGAACCGTGCGAGCACGCTCTCCGGCACCGCCGCCAGCCGGGTGTCGTTCCACTCCACGACGAGCTGATGGCGCGCCGCTTCGGTCAGCAGCGGCAGCTCGGAGAGCCGCCGGCCGTCGTCCGCCGCCGCGCTCCGCAGCAGCGCCTCGAGGAAACCCGCCAGCCGCTGCACGGTGGCGCGGTCGAACAGCTCGGCGCTGTAGATGAAGCTCACCACCAGCGACCCCTCCGACTCCGAGGCGTTCAGCTCGAGGTCGAACCGCGTGAAGGACGGCTCGACCTCCAGGGGAGCGAAGGAGAGGCCAGGGAGGTCCATGCTCCCCATCGGCGCGTTCTGCAGCGCGAACATCACCTGGAACAGCGGGCTCGCCGACAGGTGGCGCTGCGGCCGCAGCTCCTCCACCAGCAGCTCGAAGGGGAGGTCCTGGTGGGCGTAGGCCTCTAGGGTGGCCTGCCGCACCCGGGCGAGCAGGTCGCGGAAGGACGGATCGCCCGCGAGGTCGCCGCGCAGCACCAGGAGGTTGACGAAGAAGCCGATCAGCGGCTCGATCTCCGGCTGGTTGCGGTTGGCGACCGGCGAGCCGATCGGGATGTCCCGCTGCCCGGTCAGGCGCCCGAGGAGCGCCTGGAACCCCGCCAGCAGGAGCATGAACAGGCTCGCCTCGCGCGCTTGAGCGAAACGCTTCAGTTGCCGCGAGAGATCGGGGCTGAAGACGGTCGTCACCCTCCCCACCGGGCGGGCCGGCACGGCGGGGCGCGGCCGGTCGGACGGCAGCTCGAGGATGGCCGGCGAGCCGGCGAGCCGATCCCGCCAGTAGGCGAGCTGCCGCAGCCGCTCCTCGCCCTGGAGCCAGCTCCGCTGCCAGACCGCGAAGTCGGCGTACTGGATGGGCAGCTTCGGTAGCGGCGACTCCGCGCCGGCGAGAACGGCGCCGTAGAGCGCCGTGATCTCCTCGACCAGCACCCCCAGCGACCAGCCGTCGGCGACGATGTGATGGATCTCGAGCAGGAGCAGGTGCTCGGCGGCGCCGAGCCGCAGCAGGACGGCGCGGAACAGCGGCCCCCGCTCGAGGTCGAACGGCCGCGCCGCGGCGGTCTCGGCGAGCCGCCGCGCCTCCGCTTCCCGGGCCTCCGCCGGCAGGCCGCCGAGGTCGGTGAGGGGCAGCAGCCAGCGGCCCGCCGGAGCGATCACCTGCACCGGCTCGCCGCCGCGCTCCGCGAAGGTGGTCCGCAGGGCCTCGTGCCGGCGCACCACCTCGCCGAGGACCGCGGCGAGGGTCGCCGGCGAGAGCTCGCCGCTCAGGCGCAGGGCGAAGGGGAGGGTATAGGTCGCGCTCCCCGGCGCCAGGCGGTCGAGGAACCAGAGACGGGTCTGGGAGAAGGAGAGCGGCAGGCCGCCGTCGCGGGGGGCGCGGCGGATCGTCCGGGCGCGCGGGGAATCCTCCCCGCCTTGAGCGCGCCGCAGGAGCTCGACGATCTCGTCCCGCCGGGCGGCGAGCGCGGCGCGGAGATCGTCCGCGAGCGCCCCCTTGGGAGCCCGCAGCCGCAGCTTGTCCCCTTCCAGTAGCAGCTCGCCGCCGCTCTGGCGCAGCCGGGCCAGGAGATCCATCACCCCGGTCGTCTCGGCCATCAAAGCTCCATCTCCTCCATCTCGATCTCCTGTCCGCCGCCCGCCAGGACCGCCGCCGGCGCCGCCGCCCAGCGCCAGGTGTCGACGACCGCCGCGAGCCCCGCCACGGTGGGGGTCTCGAAGACGTTCTGCACGGTCAGATCGACTCCGAAGGCCTCGCGGATGCGGCCGATGAGCTGCATCACCATCAGCGAGTGGCCGCCCATCTCGAAGAGGTTGCTCTCGACGCCCACCCGCTCGCGCTTCAGCAGCTCGGCGAGGATCGCCGCCAGGGTCTCCTCCACCGGCGTGCGGGGGGCCACGTAGACCTCCGCGTCCTGGTCCGCCGCCTCGGGCGCCGGCAGCGCCCGGAGGTCGCGCTTGCCCGAGTATGTCAGCGGCAGCGCGTCGAGATAGACGAACGCCGAGGGGACCATGTACTCGGGGAGCCGCGCGAGCAGGAACTCCCGCAGCTCCACGGCCGACGGCAGCAGGCCGGCCGACCGCATCCCCCGCACCCGCTCCCGGCTCACCCACGCCGCCGGGGCGTTCGCCCGCCGCAGCAGCACCTCGCGCTCGGCCTCGGCGAGCCCGGGCAGCGCGGAGAGCGGCGCCTCCGGCGTGGCCACGGCCCCCGCGATCAGCGCCGCCAGGTGGCTCCAGAGGCGCTCGATCGTGGTGGCGTCGAACAGCGCGGTGCTGTAGTAGAAGGAGGCCTTCAGCCCGCCGCCGGCCTCGTCGTTGAGGATCAGCGTGATGTCGAACTGCGCGCCCAGATCCTCGCTCTCCTGCCCCGAGATCGTCAGTCCCGGCAGGGGCTGGCGGTCCTCGTCGTTGGGCGTGTTCTGGAACACATAGAGAATCTGGAAGAGCGGCGAGTGGCTGAGCTGCCGCTCGGGCTGCAGCTCCTCGACCAGCTTCTCGAACGGCAGGTCCTGGTGCATGAAGGCGCCGAGGGTGACCTCGCGCACGTGGGCCAGCAGCTCGCGGAAGGTGGGGTCGGCGGCAGTGCCGGCGGTACTGGCCCGCGCCAGATCGGTGCGCAGGGTCATGGTGTTGACGAAGAAGCCGACCAGCGCCTCCAGCTCGGCCCGCCGCCGGTTGGCGACCGGCGAGCCGACCACGATGTCGCGCTGGCCGCTCCAGCGGGCGAGCAGCACGCTGAAGGCCGCCAGCATCGACATGTAGAGCGTGGCCCCGCGCTCCCGGCCGGCGGCGAGGAGCGCGCGCGTGGCCTCCGCCTCCAGGTGGAAGTCGAGATGGGTGCCGGCGAAGCTCTGCACCTCGGGGCGCGGGCGGTCGGTCGCCAGCGCCAGCAGCGGCGGGGCGCCGCGGAGCTGCTCGCGCCAGTAGGCGAGCTGCGCCTCCAGGTGCCCCCCCTCCTCGAGCCAGCGCCGCTGCCAGACGGCGAAGTCGGCGAACTGCACCGGCAGCTCCGGCAACGGCGAGGGCTCGCCGGCCGCGAAGGCCGGGTAGAGGGCCTCCAGCTCGCGCGCCAGCACGCCCGACGACCAGCCGTCGCCGGCGATGTGGTGGATGGTGAGCAGCAGGCGGCGGTCGTCGCGCCCCTCGACCAGGAAGGCCGCCCGCAACACCGGGCCGTGGAAGAGATCGAACGGCCGGCGCCCCTCCTCCCTGGCCAGCCGGCTCACCTCCCGCTCGCGCGCCGCGGGCGGCAGGCCCGTCAGGTCGATGTCCGGCAGGGGGACGGGAGCGGCCTCGCCCACCCGCTGCACCGGCTCGCCGCCGAGGGTGTCGAAGGTGCTGCGCAGCACCTCATGGCGGCGCGCGATCTCGCTCAGGGCACGGGCGAAGGCCGGCACGTCCAGGAACCCCTCGAAGCGCACCGCGATCGCCATGTTATAGGCCGGGCTCTGCGGCGCGAGCTGATAGAGGAACCAGAGCCGCGCCTGCGAGTACGACTGCGGCAGGGCGCCGCCGCGCGGCGCCCGCTCGATGGGGGGGAGGGTGGCGGCGCCGCTCGCGCTCTCCACCGCCCGCGCCAGCGCCGCCGGCGTGGGGTGGGTGAAGATGGTGCGCACCGGCAGCTCCACCCCCAGGGCGTCGCGGAGGCGCGACGCCAGCCGGGTCGCCAGCAGCGAATGGCCGCCGAGCGCGAAGAAGTCGTCCTCGACGCCCACCCGCTCCACCCGCAGCAGCGCGGCGAAGGCGCCGGCCACCACCTCCTCGACCTGCGTGCGGGAGGCCACGAACCGGCTCTCCGAGGCCACCGCCCCCGGCGCCGGCAGGGCCCGCCGGTCGAGCTTGCCGCTGGGCGTCAGCGGCAGGGCCGGCAGGGGGAGGAAGAGCGACGGCACCATCGCCTCCGGCAGCCAGTCGCGCAGGAACTCGCGCAGGACGGTCGCCCCGGCTTCCATCCCCTCCCGGAGGACCACCCAGGCGATCAGCCGCTCCCCCTCCGCGTCCGCCCCCACGGCCGCCACCGCCACCGCCGGGTGCCGCAGCAGCGCCGCCTCCACCTCCCCCGGCTCGACGCGGACGCCGCGCACCTTGACCTGGCTGTCGGCGCGGCCGAGGAACTCCAGGTTGCCGTCCGGCAGCCGGCGGGCGAGGTCCCCGGTGTCATAGAGCCGGCCGCCGGGCTCGTCCGCGAAGGGATCGGGCACGAACCGCGCCGCGGTCAGGTCCGGCCGGCCGAAGTAGCCGCGCGCCACCCCCGCGCCCGCTACGTGCAGCACCCCGGGAACGCCGGCCGGCACCGGCCGCCGCGCGCGGTCGAGCGGATGGACGCGCGTGTTGCCGATCGGACGCCCGAGGGGGACCCGCCGCGGATCCTGGCCCGGCGCGCAGACCCAGCGGGTGGTGTCGATGGAGATCTCGGTCGGTCCGTACTGGTTGTCGAGCGGCACGCCGGGGAAGCGGTCGAGGAAGCGCGCGCGCAACGCGGGCGAGAGCGCCTCGCCGCCGGAGAAGACCTGGCGCAGCGAGCGGCCGTCACCCTCGGCGCCGGCGGCATCCTCGCGCAGGAAGACGTCCAGCATCGAGGGGACGAAATGGACGATCGTCACGCCGTGGGCCGCGATGGTCCGCGCCAGGTAGGCGGCGTCCGCGTTGCCGCCGGGCCGGGCCACCACCAGCCGGGCGCCGGCGAGCAGCGGCGCGAAGCACTCCCAGATCGCGAAGTCGAAGCCGAACGCCGCCTTGTGCAGCACCGCGTCGGCGGCGGTCAGCCGGTAGGTCTCCTGCGCCCAGAGCAGCCGGTTCGCCAGCCCGCGGTGGGGAAGCATCACCCCCTTGGGACGGCCGGTCGAGCCCGAGGTGAAAATCATGGCCGCGAGGTTGTCCGCCGTGGCGCGTGGAGGCGGCGGCATGAGCGGCTCGCCTTCCTCCTCCTCGTCCTCGCGGTCGAGCAGGACCACGCGGGCCTGATGAGGCGGCAGCTTGTCGAGCAGCTCCGCCGGCGCCAGCAGCACCGGCGCGCCGGTGTCCTCCAGCATGCCGGCCAGGCGCCCGGAGGGGTACGCGGGGTCGAGCGGCACGTAGGCGCCGCCGGCCTTGAGCACGCCCAGGATGGCGACCACCTGGGCCGCCGAGCGCTCGACGAAGAGGCCTACCGGGACCTCCGGGCCGACCCCCAGCCGGCGCAGCCGGCGGGCCAGGCGCTCCGCCTGCTCGTCGAGCTCGCCATAGGTCAGCTCCCCGTCCTCGGCGATCACCGCCGGAGCCCCGGGCGTGCGCGCCGCCTGGGCCTCGACCAGCTCGTGCAGGCAGCGGTCGAGCGGCAGCGGCAGGGCGGTCGCGTTGCACTCCCCCACCGCCTGCCAGCGTTCGGCCGCCGAGAGCAGCGGCAGCGCCGAGAGCTGCAGCGAGGGGTCGGCCACGGCGGCGGCGAGCAGCGTCCGCAGGTGCCCCATCCAGCGCTCGACGGTGGCGGGATCGAACAGGGCGGCCCGGTACTCCACCCAGCCGCGCATATCGCCGCCGTCCTCGACAGTCGAGAAGGTCAGGTCGAACTTCGCGACCCCCAGCTCGATGTCGAAGAACGACACGGTCAGCCCGGGGAGCGGCATCCGTGTCAGCGGGCTGGCCATGTAGTTGAGCATCACCTGGAAGAAGGGCGAGACGCCGTCGGCGCGCTCCGGCTGCAGCTCCTCGACCAGCCGCTCGAAGGGGACGTCCTGATGGCTCTGGGCGGCCAGCGCGGTGTCGCGCATCCGCCGCAGCAGCGCCCGGAAGGGGGGATCGTCCGCCAGCCGGGCGCGCGTCACCAGGGTGTTGACGAAGAAGCCGATCAGCCCCTCGGCGTGCGCCCGGTTGCGCCCGGCGGAGGGGAGGCCGATGGCGAAGTCGTCCTGCCCGCTCAGGCGGGCGAGCAGCGCTGCGAAGCCGCTCAGCAGCACGGCGAACGGCGTCACCCCGGCGCCGGCGCCGAGCGCGCGGACGCCCGCGGCCAGCTCCGCCGGCAGCTCCACCCGCCGGTTGCCGCTGTGGTTCCCGGCGGCCGCCGACCGTGGCCGGTCGGTGGGCAGCTCGAGCACCGGCAGGCCGGCGAGCTGGCGCCGCCAGTAGCCGAGCTGGGCGTCGAGCTTCCCACCCTCCAGGTCCTGGCGCTGGCGGGCGGCCCATTCGGCGTAGCGCAGGGGGAGCTCCGGCAGGGAGGGCTCGCGGCCGGCGGCGAAGTCGCCGTAGAGGAGCACCAGCTCGTGCAGGAAGACCGACATCGACCAGCCGTCGGTGGCGATGTGATGGAGCGTCGCCATCAGCACGTGCTCGCGGTCGTCGAGGTGGATCAGCAGGAAGCGGACGACCGGCCCCCGTTCGAGGTCGAAGGGGCGGTTCCCCTCCTGGCGCAGGACTCTCCAGAGCGCCGGCTCCCGCGCCGCCGCGGGCAGCCCGCCGAGGTCCAGCCGCGCCAGCTCGAGGCCATCCGCCCCCGGCGGCGGCAGCACCACCTGCACCGGCTCCTCCCCCGCCACCCGGTAGACGGTGCGCAGCGGCTCGTGCCGCCGCACGATCCCGGCGAGGGCGCGCACCAGCGGGACGGTCTCCAGGGTCCCCTCCAGACGTAGCGCCGCCGGCAGGTTGTAGCTCGCGCCGCCGGGTCCGATGCGGTCGAGCAGCCAGAGCCGCTGCTGGGCGAAGGAGAGCGGGAAGGACTCGCCGGTCAGCGCCGGGAGGTCGCTCTCGCGCGCCGCCGGGGCCATCTCCCCGGCCGCGATCCGCCGCGCCAGGGCGGCCACCGTGGGGGTTTCGAACAGGACCTGGAGGTCGAGGTCGATCTCCATCTGGCGGGCGACGCGCATCGCCACCCGGTGGGCCAGCAGCGAATGGCCGCCGAGATCGAAGAAGTCGTCGTGGACGCCGATCCGCTCGACCCCCAGCACCTCGCTCCAGATCGCCGCCAGTTGCTCCTCCAGGGGGGTGCGCGGCAGCTCCGAGACCGGCGCCGGCGTCCGGGTGGGCCGCGGTGTCTGAGTCGAAGCGGCCGCGGCGGGCGGGGTCCATGCCGCCGCGGCCTCCTCTTCCTGCTGGGGGGCGGGACCGGCGGCCAGCCGCTCCGCCAGGCCGGCCACGGTGGGTGCCGCGAACAGGTCCTTCACCGGCAGGTCGACACCGAGCTCCTCGCTGATCCGCGCCAGCGTCCGGATGGCGAGCAGGGAATGGCCGCCGAGGGCGAAGAAGTCGTCGTGGACGCCGACCCGCTCGACCGCGAGCACCTCGCTCCAGATCGACGCCAGCCGTTCCTCCACCGGCGAGCGCGGCGCCTCGTAGGCCGCCCTTCCGGCGGCGGCGTGCACCTCGCGCGCGGCGAGCGCCCGCCGGTCGACCTTGTCGTTGGCGTTGAGCGGCAGCTCGGGCAGGGCGATCAGGTAGGCGGGGCGCATGTACTCCGGCAGGGCGGCCCGCGCGTGCTCGCGCAGGTCCGCGGGCAGCGACTCGCCGCCGCGCGGCACCACATAGGCCGCCAGCGCCTTGCCCCCCGGCTCGTCGCGGACCACCACCGCCACGCCGGCGACGCCGGGGTGGCGCGCCAGCACCGCCTCGATCTCCCCCGGCTCGACGCGGAAGCCGCGGATCTTCACCTGCTGGTCGCGGCGGCCGAGGAACTCGAGCGAGCCGTCGGGCCGCCAGCGGGCGAGGTCGCCGGTGCGGTAGAGCCGCTCCCCGGGCGAGGATGCGAGGGGGTTGGGCACGAAGCGCTCGGCGGTCAGCTCCGGCCGGCCGCGGTAGCCGCGGGAGAGGCCGTCGCCGCCCGTGCACAGCTCGCCGGGCACCCCGGCCGGCACCGGCTGGAACGCCGCGTCGAGCAGGTGGACGGTGGAGTTGGCGATCGGACGGCCGATTGGCACCGGCGACGCGACGCCGGCGGCGGCCGGCAGCGGTTGCATGGTGGAGAACAGGGTGTTCTCGGTCGGACCGTAGGCGTCCGACACCAGGCAGCCGGGCAGCCCCTCGACGGCGCGGCGCATCAGCTCGGGCGAGATCACGTCGCCGCCGGCGATCAGGCTGCGGGGCCCGCGCAGGCCGTCCAGCCGCAGCTCGACCATCTGGTGGAAGAGGCCCGCGGTGAGCCAGAGCGCGGTGACGCGGTGATCGGCGATGGCCGCCGCCAGCTCGTCGAGCGACGGCGCGCCGGCCGGCAGGATCGCCACCCGGGCGCCGTTGAGCAGGGCCCCGAACACCTCGACGATCGAGGCGTCGAAAGACGGCGGCGCCACCTGCAGGAAGACCTCGCCGGGGCCGAACGGCGCGTAGTCGGTGCCGCGCATCAGGCGCACGACGGCGCGGTGGACAATCTGCACCCCCTTGGGGAGGCCGGTCGAGCCCGAGGTATAGAGGATGCAGGCGAGGCTCTCGGGCCCGGCGAGATCGGGGAGCGGCTCCGCGCTTTCGATGCCGGGCTCGGCGAGCTCGCCGCCGGCGGCGAGCGCCACCCGGGCGAGCCCCGGCGGCAGCGCCGCCTCCGTGCCCTCGCGGGTCACCACGACGGGGAAGCCGGTGTCGGCGGCGAGGAAGGCGAGCCGGTCCTCCGGGTAGGACGGATCGAGCGGCACGTAGGCGCCTCCCGCCTTGAGCACGGCGAGCATGGCGACCACCAGCTCGGCCGAGCGCTCCAGGCAGAGCCCCACCGGCACCTCCAGCCCCACCCCCAGCCGGCGCAGGCGGCGGGCCAGGCGGTTGGCCCGCGCCTCGAGCTCGCCGTAGGTCAGCCGCGCCCCGCCCGCCTCGACCGACTCCACCGCCACGGCCTCCGGCGCGCGCCGGGCCTCGGCCGCGAACAGGCCGTGCACCGTGGCCTGTCGCGGATACTCGGTGGTGAAGCCGCTCCAGCCGCGGAGCTGCACCGCCTCGGCGGCGGTGAGCAGCGGCAGGTCGGAGAGGCGGGCGTCCGGATCGGCGGCGATCCCCGCCAGCAGCGTATGCCAGTGGCCGAGCAGGCGGTCGGCGGTGACCGCGTCGAACAGGCCGGCGTCGTACTCCAGGGCGGCGGCGATCCCCTCGGGTCCCCGCGCCACGCTCAGCGCGAGGTCGAACTTGGCGGCGCCGGTCGCCAGCGGGCGCACCGCGGCCGCCGCCTCGCCCAGCCGCCCGGTCGCCAGCGGCTCCTCGAGCTGGAAGACGGCCTGGAAGAGCGGGTTGCGCGCCCGCAGCCGCTCCGGCTGCAACGCCTCGACCAGCCGCTCGAACGGCACGTCCTGATGAGCGTAGGCGCCCAGACAGGCCTCCCGCGCCCGCGCCAGCAGCTCGCGGAAGCCGGGATCCCCGTCGACCGGCGTGCGCAGCACCAGCATGTTGACGAAGAAGCCGATCAGCCCCTCGACCTCGGCGCGCCCGCGGTTGGCCACCGGCGAGCCGACCGCCACCGAGGCGCTGCCCGATGATTGGGAGAGTGAATAACGCGCGAGCTGGGCCTGGAAGGCGGCGAGCAGGAGCATGAACGGCGTCGCCCCGGCGCCGCGGGCCAGCCGCTCCAGCTCGGCGGCGAGCGCCGGCGGCAGGGAGGCGGCGCTGACGCCCCCCCGCGAGGGACCGGCGGCCGCCAGCGGGCGGTCGGCCGGCAGCTCCAGGGGGACCGTGCCGGCGAGCCGCCGGCGCCACCAGGCGATCTGGGCTTCGAGAGCCTCGCCCGCCATCCGCTCGCGCTGCCAGAGGGCCCAGTCGGCGTACTGGACGGGGAGCTCGGGAAGCGGGGAGGGGCGGCCGGCCGCGAACGCCTCGTAGAGAGCGGCCAGCTCGGCGAGCAGGATGCCGAGCGACCAGCCGTCCGCCACCACGTGGTGGAGGGTGAGCAGCAGCTCGTGGTCCTCGGGTCCCCGCCGCAGCAGCAGGGCGCGGAAGAGCGGCCCGCGCGCGAGGTCGAACGGCGCGGTGGCGACCTCGCGGGCCAGCCGCGCCGCCGCCGCCTCCGGCTCGGGAGAGCCGGCGAGATCGAGCTGGGAGAGGACGGCGGCGGGCGGCGGCTCCACCACCTGCATCGGCTCGCCGCGCTCGTCGCGCAGGACCGTCCGCAGCGCCTCGTGGCGGCGCACCACCTCGGCCAGGGCATCCTCCAGCACGCCGGCGTCCAGGGGTCCGGTGAGCCGCACGGCACCGGGGAGGTGGTAGACCGGGCTCCCCGGCTCCAGGCGGTCGAGGAACCAGAGCCGGCGCTGGGCGTAGGAGGCGGGCAGCGGCTCGCCGGCCGCGCGGCGGAGCGGCCGCACCGGGGGCACCATGGCGCCCCCGGCGGCCACCTGGGCGGCCAGGGCCGCCGGCGTCGGATGGAGCAGCACGGCGCTCACCGGCACCTCGACGCCGAACAGCCGCGAGGCACGGGCCGCCAGCCGGGTGGCGAGCAGCGAGTGCCCGCCGAGCTCGAAGAAGTCGTCCGACTCCCCCACCCCCTCGACCCCCAGGACCTCGGCCATCAGCGCCGTCAGCGCCTCGGTCACCGGTCCGCGGGAGGCGGACACCGGCGCCGGCGCCGCGGCCGGCGCGCTCGGATCGGGGAGGGCCCGGCGGTCGATCTTGCCGTTGGGCGACAGCGGCAGGGCGTCGAGATGGACGAACGCCGTCGGCACCATGTAGTCCGGCAGGCTCTCGCGCAGGAACGACCGCAGCTCCGACGACGCCACCCCGCGCGGCGTCACGTAGGCGACCAGCCGCTTGCCGCGGTCGCCGTCGTCGCGCGCCATCACCACCGCCTCGCGCACCCCGGGGTGGCGGGCGAGCGCCGCCTCGATCTCCCCCAGCTCGACCCGGAAGCCACGGATCTTCACCTGGTGGTCGACGCGCCCCAGATACTCCAGCTCGCCGTCCGGCCGTCGCCGGGCGAGGTCGCCGACGCGGTAGAGGCGCGACCCGGGCACCGTCGCGAACGGATCGGGAACGAACTTCTCGGCGGTCATCTCCGGCCGGTCGAGGTAGCCGCGCGACAGCCCCGCCCCCTCCATGAACAGCTCGCCCGGCACCCCCGCCGGCACCGGCTCGCCATGGGCGTCCAGCAGGTAGACCCGGGCGTTGGCCACCGGCCGGCCGATCGTCACCTCGCGCCCCGCCTCCAGCACGGCGGTGGTCGAGTAGGTGGTGTCCTCCGACGGGCCGTAGGCGTTGAGGATCCGCGCCGCCGGCGCCGCCGCCCGCAGCCCCGCGACCAGCGCCGGCGGCACCGCCTCGCCGCCGAGGCTGACCGTGCGCACCCAGGACGGGAACGTGCCCGTGCGCACCAGCTCGGCCACCACCGAGGGGGCGCCGCAGACCAGCCGCACCTTCCCCGCCGCGGCGAGATTGGGCAGCGCCAGCAGGTTCTCGACGACGAAGATCCGTCCGCCCCAGGAGAGCGGGGCGAAGATCTCGAGCACCGAGACGTCGAAGCCGATCGAGGTCGCGACCAGGGTCCCCGCCAGCTCCTCCGGAGAGAAGTTCTCGCGCGCCCAGTGCATCAGCACCACCGGGCTGCGGTGCTCGATCATCACCGCCTTCGGGCGCCCGGTCGAGCCCGAGGTGTAGATCAGGTAGGCGAGGTTGGAGGGGCCGGCGACGGGCGCGGGATTATTTGCGGAATAGCCCCCGCTCTCTCCCGCCAGGTCCGCGTCCACGGCGAGCCAGCGGCCGCCGCTCTCCGCGGCCAGCCGGGGGGCCGTCGCCTCCTCGCCGATCACCACGCGGGCCGCCGAGTCGTCGAGGATCCCCTTCAGCCGCTCGCGCGGATAGGTGGGATCGAGCGGCACGTAGGCGCCCCCCGCCTTCAGCACGGCGAGCAGGCTGACGATCATCCGCTCGGAGCGGCGCAGGCAGATCCCCACCCGGTCCTCGGGACCGACCCCCAGCCGCCGCAGGCGGTGGGCGAGCCGGTTGGCGCGGGCGTTGAGCTCGCCGTAGGTGAGCCGCGCCCCCCCCGCCACCACCGCCTCGGCCTCCGGGGTGCGCGCCGCCTGGGCCTCGAAGAGCTGGTGCAGGAGCCCCCCGGGGTAGTCGCGCCGCGTGTCGTCCCACCCCTGGAAGAACTGGCCGCGCTCGGAGGCGGAGAGCAGCGGCAGGCTCCAGAAGGGGGCCTCCGGCGCGGCGACAGCCCCGGCCAGCAGGGTCTGGAAATGGCCGAGCATGCGCTCCGCCGTCCCATCGTCGAGGAGGTCGGCGTTGTACTCCAGCGAGAGCCTTAGGCCCCCGCTCGCCTCCTCGGCGGCGAACAGGGTGAGGTCGAACTGCGCCCGCCGCTCGGCCAGCCGCACCGACTCCAGGGTCAGCCCGCCGAGCTCGACGCGCGCCCCCGCCTCGCCCAGCGAGAAGGCGGCGAGCCCGGGCTCGTCCCCGGGACGCCCGCGCTGCAGCACGAGCGCCGTCTGGAACAGCGGCGAGCGGGCGGGGTCGCGCACCGGCCGCAGGCGCTCGGCCATCAGGGGGAAGGGGAAGTCGCCGTGCTCCATCCCCTCCAGGGCCGAGTCGCGCGCCCGGTCGAGCAGCTCGCCGAAGCCCGGCTCGCCGGCGAGGCCGGCGCGCAGGGGAAGGAGGTTGACGAAGTAGCCGACCAGGGGCGCAAGCTCGGGCAGCGGCCGGCCAGCCACGGCGGCGCCGACGGCGAAGTCCTCCTGCCCGGTGTAGCGGCCGAGCTGCGCCTGGAAGCCGGCGAGCAGCGTCATGAACAGGGTGGCGCCCCGGCCGGCACCGAGCGCCCCGAGGCCCGCGGCGAGACCGGCGGGGAGCCAAGCCGCGCGGGCGCCGCCGCGCCAGGTCTGCACCGGCGGACGCGGGTGGTCGGTCGGCAGGTCGAGGTCGCGCACGCCGGCCAGCCGCTCTCGCCAGTAGCTCCAGAGCCGCTCGCCGCGCGGGCCGGCCAGGATCTCCCGCTGCCAGTGGACGTAGTCGGCGTAGCGCAGAGCCGGCGGCTCCAGCGCCTCCCCGCGGTAGAGAGCCGAGAGGTCGCGGGCCATCACCGCCAGCGAGGCGAAGTCGGCCACGATGTGGTGGACGACGAGCAGGACCGTGTCCTCGTCCTCGCCTTTGAAGATCCTTGTCCGCAGCAGCGGCCCGCGCTCCAGGGAGAACGGCCGCCAGGCCTCCGCGGCCAGACGGGCGGGGACAAGCCCCGCCCCTACGTCCATGATCTCGACGTCGGGGGCGAGATCGGGCAGCACTCGCTGCACGGGCTCGTCGCCGACGATGGGGAAGATCGTGCGCAGGGCTTCGTGGCGGGCGGCAAGGCCGGCGACGGCACGCGCGAACGCCGCCGCGTCCAGCCCCCGGGTGCGCGCCGCCACGGCGATGTTGTAGGCGCCCCCCTCGGGAGCCAGCCGGTGCAGGAACCAGAGCCCCCGCTGGCCCGGCGAGAGCGGCTGATCCCCAGCCGGCGACAGCGAGCGCAGCGACGGCACCTGCGCCAGCTCCGCCCCGGCGAGCGCCCGCTCCGCCAGCCCTTCCACCGTGACCCCCTGGAGGAGATCCGCCAGCGGCAGCGACAGGCCGAGCGCGCTCTCGACGGCCCCCTTCAGCTCGATCGCCGACAGTGAGTCGAGCCCGAGCCCGGTGAGCGGCTGGTCGAGCCCGACGGGCACCCCGAGCGCGGCCGACGCCCTCTCGCGCAGGTAGCCGGCGAGCATCGACCGGCGCTCCGCCGGTTCAAGAGCCGCGAGCGCCTCGCGCGTCAGCCCGGCCGCCAGCTCCGGCGCCGGATCGATCGCCGCCAGCGCGCTCCGTCCCACCACCGGCAGCTCACCCTTGAGGTAGAGATACCGGCAGAGACTCCGCTGCACCTTGCCGCTCGACGTCTTCGGCAGACCCGCCTGGCGGATCAGCACCACCTCCTGTACCTGCACCTCGTGCTCGGAGGCCACCGCTTGGCGCACCGCCTCGGCGATCGCCTCGATCCCATCCTTCCGATGGCGGGCCACCTCGTGCACGATCACCAGCCGCTCCTCGCCTCCCATCTCCACGGAGAAGGCCGCGCCGCCGCCGGGATGCAGATCCGCATGCGCCCGCTCGGCCGTCAGCTCGACGTCCTGCGGATAGTGGTTGCGCCCGCGCAGGATGATCAGGTCCTTCAGGCGGCCGGTGACGTACAGCTCGCCGCCGGAGAGGAAACCGAGGTCCCCGGTGCGCAGGAACGGCCCTTCTCCCGTCGTCAGGAAGGCGTTGAAGTCGCGCGCCGTGCCTTCCGGGTTCTCCCAGTAGCCGCGCGCCACGCTCGGTCCAGAGATCCAGACCTCCCCCTCCGCTCCGGCCGCAAGCTCGGCCCCGGTCTCCGGATCGGCCACCACCAGCCGCTGACCCATCCAGACCCGGCCGCAGCTCACCCGCTCCTTCTCCACCCTCGATCCATGGCCGCCCGTCACGAGCAGCGTCGCCTCCGCCAGGCCGTAGCAGGGGTACAACGCTTCCTTCTTGAAGCCGCTCGGCGCGAACACCTCCGCGAAGCGCTCCAGCGTCGAGGCCCGCACCGGCTCGGCGCCGTTGTAGGCCACCTGCCAGCTCGACAGATCCAGCCCCGCCAGCGCCTCCGGGCTCGCCTTGCGCGCGCACAGCTCGTAGGCGAAGTTCGGACCCCCGCTCACCGTCCCCCGGTAGCGGCTGATCGCCTCCAGCCAGCGCAGCGGACGCTGCAGGAACGACACCGGCGACATCAGCACGCAACGCCCCCCGGCGTGCAGCGGCTGCAGAACGTTCCCGATCAGCCCCATGTCGTGGTAGAGCGGCAGCCAGCCCACCACCACCGACTCCTCGTCCATCCCGAACGCCGCGCCGATCATCCGCTCGTTGTGCAGCAGGTTGCCGTGGCTGACCATCACACCCTTCGGCGCCGCTGTCGAACCCGACGTGTACTGGAGGAAGGCGAGGGTTTCGGGGCCGATCCGCGGCGGCGTCCAGCTCTCGGCCAGCCCGCCGTCCAGGCCCTCGGTCACGATCCAGGCCGCGCCCGCCAGCTCCGGAATCTGCGCCCTGAGATCTTCCGCCTTCGCGGCCACCGCCGCGGTGGTGAGCACGACGCGCGGCCGGGCGTCGCCGGCGATCGAGCGCAGCCGGGGCTGCGTCCGCCCCGCCCGCGGCGGGTAGGCCGGCACGGCTACGGCGCCGGCGTAGAGGCAGCCGAAGAAGGCGGTGATGAAGTCGAGCCCCGGCGGATAGAGCAGCAGCGCCCGTTCGCCGATCGCGGCATCGGCTCCCGCCGCCTGCAGCCCGGCGGCGACGGCGCGGGCGCGGCGGTCCAGCTCGCCGTAGCTCAGCGTCGCCTCTTTTCCCTCGCCGTCGGCCAGGAACGCGTCTGAGAGGAAGATATAGAGCGGATCGTCCCCCCGCTCCGCCGCCCGCGTGATCAGCAGGTCGACAAGCGTCTCCGGCCGCCGTTCCGGCTCAGCTTCCCGCAGGAAGGCGCCGACGACCTCCAGAAAGCGCTCCGGCTCCTCGAGGTTGGGCATGTGGGCGCTGGTCTCGAAGATCTCCAGCCGGGAGCCGGGCGTCCTCTGGTGGTAGGCCGCCGTCGTCTCCGGAGTCATCTCGTCGTAGCGCCCGCAGGCGAAGAGCGCCGGGACATCGACCTCCCCCAGCCGCTCCGCGCTCTCGTAGGAGGCGAGAAGGCCGGTCATGGCGAACTCCGCGGGGCCCCACATGGTCTCGTAGACCTCGCGCGAGAACCCCTCGTCGCTCCGCCGCAACGCCTCCGGCCACTCCGGCAGCCGGCAGAGGTGGCGCTGGTAGAACATGCCGGTGGCGGCGCGGTAGGCGCCCGAATTCGTGGTCCCCCGCGCCTCGTGGAGGTCGATCGTGTCCCGGACCGCTTTCGGAAGCTCCGCCTTCAGCCGTTCCGTATCCTCCCGGATGCGGCGCGCGCTCAGGCAGGGGGAGATGAAGGAGAGGCTCGCCGCGCGCTCCCGCCCCGCCGCCAGGAACCAGTCGAGAGCCAGCATGGTCCCCCAGGAGTGCCCGAGCACGTGCAGCCGCGGAAACCCGAGGTCCTCGACGACCGCCTGCAGCTCGCGCACGAAGCGCTCCAGCCGCCAGAGCGAGCGGTCGGCCGGGCGGTCGGAGGCCCCGGAGCCGAGCTGGTCGTAGAAGATCACCGGCCGCTCGGCGCCCAGCGCCGCGAGGTTCTCGAGATAGATGTGGGTCGAGCCCGGTCCGCCATGGAGGACGATCAGGGGGATCCCGGGGCCGTCCCCCGCGATCCGAACCTTCACCCGTCCGCCGGGGACGGCGACCCACCGCTCGGAAATATTCATCATGACCAGACTCCAGAAGTCACTTTATCCAGCGCCTGACGAGCGATGGCCGGCCCGAGCCGGTAACCGGCGCCCGAGCCGGCGGTCGCCAGGACGATCCGCGGCGCCGCCGCCGCGGCGGTCACCACCGGCACCCACTCCGGGCCGTACGAGTCGCAGAACACCCTCCCCCCCGTGCACCGCGCGGCGAACGCCGGGCAGTAGCGGGCGAGGATCGCGAGGCCCTTCTCGCGGTCCTCCTCAGTGATGCGGTGCGAGCCCTCCGGCGCGTAGTCCCAGACCTGGCAGGTGTAGCTGAACAGCCAGTGGCGGCGCTCGACGACCGGCAGCAGGAAGGCGTCGGCGTCGAAGAAGTAGAGGACCGGATCGTCCGGTCCCGGGCAGAGATCGAGGTGCAGGGCCACCACTTTCTTGACGCGGACGCCGGCGCCGCGGGCGAGATCCTCGCCCGGCTGCCGTAACGCCCACGGCCCGGGGGCCAGGATGGCGCGCCGGGCGGCGATCGCGCGGCCGTCCGCGGTGGCGAGCTCCACGCCGTCCCCCTCCGAACGCGCGCCGGTGATCTCCACCCCTTCCCAGACCGTTGCCCTGAGGGCGAGCGCCGTGGTCACCGGCTCAGGGAGCGCGTAGCTCCCGGCCAGCCCTCCCAGGAGGCGCTCGTTCGCGGCCAGCGAGAGCCCGTGGAACGTCGAACCGAGAGTCTCCGCCGGCACCTCGCGCGGATCCCCGGCCGTGCAGCGCGCCCGCACCTCCGCCAGACTCCCCTCGCGGGCCACCACGAAGCAGGGGAGATCGCGGATGGGGAGGCCCGGGAGCTCGGCCCGGAGCTCGCGGTAAAAGCGCTCGCTCTCCCGCTCCATCCGGCGGTGCTCCTCGTCGCGGCCGAAGGGGATGCAGAGGGCGGCCGAGTAGCGGGTGGCGCCGCCGCCGATCAGCGCGCGGTCCACCAGCAGGACCCGCCAGTCCGGATAGCGGCGGACCGCCTGCGCGGCGGCCAGCGCGCCGACGATGCCGGCGCCCACCACCACGAGGTCGAGGGGCTCCCGCGCCAGGGTCGTGGGCACGGCAAGCTCCGTCAGAACTGGCCCCACGGCTGGCGAGTGGAGGCGGCCGCCTCGAGGGGGGACAGCGTCGGCTCGGCCGGGGCCGCGGGCACCGGGGTCTTCTCCATCCCGCTCCAGGCCACCGGCGCCGCCGCCTCCTCCACGTCGTAGACCTGGCGGCCGAGCAGGCTGTTGACGATCTTCGAGCTCCTCCAGGCGAGCAGGCTGAGGTTGGGATCGGCGACGCCGCGGGCGACGCGCGCCGCGTTGAGGGCGTAGATCCGGTGCTCGGGCAGGCCGTCCCAGACGATCGAGTAGTCCTCCCGGAAGCGGAACCGGCCGCCGTCCAGATCGATGCGGTCAAGGATCGGCTCGAGATAGGAGGGCATCACCCAGGTGTAGCCGGTGGCGAGGATCAGGCAGTCCACCCCGACCTCGGCCGCCCCTTCCGTCACCAGGTCCCGCACTCCCACCCGCCACCCCCCCTCGCCGTCCGGGGTCACCGACAGCAGATCGCGCGCCGGCCAGAGGCGGTGCCGGCACGGCGTCTCCTGCAGGAAGTCGAGCTCGTAGAGCCGCTGGCAGACGGTCTTCAGCAGGCTGGTGCTGATGCCATCGCTGGCCAGCGTCTGCTCGGCCACCAGCTTCTCCCGCACCGCCGCCGGCAGGCGGAAGAAGTGCTCGCTGTAGGTCGGCGTGAACCACTCGTTGGCGAACGGGCTTTCGTCGAGGGGGAGGAAGTTCGGCCGCCGGGAGACCCAGTAGAGCTCGCAGGGGAGGGCCTCCGAATCGGCCAGGAGCTGCGAGATCAGCTCGGCGCCGCTCTGCCCGCCCCCCACCACCATCACCCGCTTGCCCTTGGGTTGGAACCGCTTCAGCAGGTAGTCGGCCGAATGGAAGACCGTCTCCCCCAGATGCGGGCGGACGAACGCCGGCACCCGCGGCGAGAGGCCGCTGCCGAGGGCGAGGTTGCGCGTCCGGATCTTCTCCCCCCCGGCGTGCACCACCAGGCCGCCGTCCCAGGTCACGGCGTCCACCGGCCGGCCGAAGTGGAGATCGGGGAGCTGCGAGGCGACCCAGTGCAGGTACTGGTCGAACTCCGAGCGCCGGATGCGCGGGAACTCGGCGTGCATGAACCGGTAGAGGCGCTTGCGGGCGTGCAGGAAGGCCAGGAACGAGAAGCGGCTGGTGGGATCCGCCGGAGTCACCAGGTCCTTGAGGTGCGACACCTGGATCTCCGCTTCCGGGAACAGCAGCCCCGGATGCCACTTGAGCTCCCGGGCGCGGTCGAAGAAGCAGGCGCGCGCCTCTCCGAACGGCGCCAACAGGGCGGCGAGGCTGAGGTTCGACGGGCCGATGCCGATGCCGATCAGGTCGTAGGGTTCCGGTCCGCTCATGACGTCACCTCCTTCGGGACGATATAGGCCACCAGCCGGGTCTCGCCCGGCGCGTCCTCGCGCGCGACGACGACGCATTCCCGGAGGGCCGGATGCTGCTCCAGGGCCGCCTCGATCTCCCCCAGCTCGATGCGGAAACCCCGCACCTTCACCTGCGAATCGGCGCGCCCCAGGAACTCGATATTGCCGTCCGCCAGCAGGCAGGCGAGGTCCCCGGACCGGTAGAGCCGCGCCCCCGGCGCCGGGCTGAAGGGGTCGGGGATGAACTTCTCCGCGGTCAGCGCCGGGTTCCGGAAGTACCCGCGGGTGATGCCGCCGCCGGCGACCAGCATCTCGCCGGTGTCGCCGTCCGCCACCGGCGCGAGGTCCGGATCGACGACGTGTACCCGGACGCCGGCGAACGGCCGCCCCAGGGGGGTCAGCTTGAACGGCGAGAGCTCCTCCTCGGTGCCGTTGAACCAGGCGGTGTCGAAGCTCGTCTCGGTGGCGCCGAAGGAGTGGATGGCCCGCGTCCCCTCCCGGCAGAGCCCCTGCAGCTCCCGGTGCTCGCGCACGTACCACCGGTCGGAGCCCACCACGATGAAGCGCAGCGCGGCGGGGAGAGGCTCCCGCGCCTCCGCGCAATGCTGGACCAGCCCGCGCAGCACGGCGGGGACGAACTCCGCGTAGTGCACCTCCTCGGCGGCCAGGATGCCGGCCAGCAGCCGCGGCGTGCTCACCGTCTCCCAGGGGACCAGCACCAGCTTGCCGCCGGAGCCGTGGGCGCGGATCACGTCGGCCTGGAAGACGCCGAACGGGAAGCTGGCGATCTGGCAGTGGTTCGCCACCCCGGCGCGCAGCTCGTAGGCCGCCTCCCAGGCGAAGTACTCGTTCACCAGGCTGGCGTGCGGGAGATCGATCCCCTTCGGCCGTCCCGTCGAGCCGGAGGTGAACAGCACCATGGCGCGGTTGTGCGGCTGGGCGAGGTTGGCCGGCTCGGACGGCTCCGCCTCCCCCTCGGTGCGGTAGACCGGCACGCTCCGCCGCCGTCCGACCGGCTCGGGCAGGCCCATGCCCGCGCGTACGACGACGAGCTGGACGTCCGCCTCGTCGAGCACCGCGGTGAGCCGCGCGTCCGGGGCGCGCTCGTCCAGCGGCAGGTAGGCGGCGCCCGCCTTCAGCACCCCCCAGAGGGCGACGATCATCTCCGGCGAATGGTCCAGGTAGATCGCCACCACCGACTCCGGGCCGGCGCCCTGGGCGCGCAGGCGGTGGGCGAGGTCGTTGGCCCGCTCGTCCACCTGCCGGTAGGTGAGCCGGTGGGCGGGGTCCCGCGAGCCGCCGAGGACGACCGCCAGCGCCTCCGGGGTGCGCGCCGCCTGCGCCGCGAAGAGCTGGTGCAGGCAGAGGCTCATAGCAGGCCCTCCCAGGGCATGACGCGGCCGATGTCGCTACGGTAGCGGAGCCCCTCGAAGCGGACGTGGCCGATCCCCTCGTAGGCGTTCGCCACGGCTTCCGGGACCGTCTTCCCGAGCCCCACCAGGTGGACCGCCCGGCCGCCGTCCGTCACCAGCCGCTGACCGCCAGGGACACCGTCGAGAACCTGGGCCTCGCCCAGAAAGACCCGGCAGCGGGCGGGGTCGACGGCCGCGAGGCCGGTGATCGGATGGTGGCGGCTGAAGGCGCCGAAAGGCCAGCCGGGGTGCCCCTCGGTAGGTCCCTGCGTCGCCACCACATCACAGCAGCAGAGGTCGTTCAGGGAGAGCGAGGCGCCGCCGAGCTTGCGGTCGAGGATGGTCCGGCAGAGCCCGGCGAAGTCGGTCTCGATGCGCGGGAAGATCACCTCCGCCTCCGGATCGCCCATGCGGGCGTTGATCTCCAGCAGTTGCGGCGCCTCGCCGTCCACCAGCATGCAGCCGAGATAGATCACGCCGTTGTAGCGCAGGCCCTCGCGCGCGATCAGCTCCAGCAGGGGATGCAGGATCTCCTTCTCCACCCGCGCGGTCAGCCCGGCGCTCTCCAGGGGGTGCGGCGAGATCGCTCCCATGCCGGCCGAGATGACGCCGCGGTTGCCGTCGTCCGACTTCTGGTAGTCGAGCCCCATCGGGAGGAGCAGATAGCTCTCGCCGTCGAGCAGGACGAAGAACGACACCTCGCGCCCCTGGATCCGCTCCTCGACGACGATCCTCGACCCGGCGTCGCCGAACACCCTTTGCACCATCAGGCGGTCGATGGCGGCCAAGGCCTCCGCCTCGTCGTCGCAGACGAAGGCGCCGTTGCCGCCGCAGAGACCGTCGGCCTTGACCACCACCCGGTGCGGGGCTCGCCGCACGTGCTCGCGCGCCACCTCCGGATCGTCGAACGCGGCGTAGGCAGGGCTGGGGATGCCGTACCGGGCGAACAGCCCCTTCGAGTAGATCTTGCTGCTCTCCAGGCGGGTCGCCGCGCGATCGGGTCCGATCACCGGCAGGCCGGCCGCCCGGAAGGCGTCGACGAAGCCGTCCGCCAGGGCCATGGTGTTGGCCACGAAGACCAGGTCGACCCCCTCGTCCGCGGCGAAGCGGACCATCGGGCCGGGATCGGCGAGCGACAGCTCCGGCCTGGAGATGACTCGCGGCGTCTCCACCGCCGGGCAGCCCGGCGCGTAGTAGATCGTCGCGTCCTGATTGGTATGGGAAAAAAGATCGGCGAAAGCGTGCCCGCGGCCCGACCGGTCAACCAGCAGTATCTTCATCAGACTCCCGTCGTAGTCTCATCCCGTTCTATGTCGAATTCCCCCTCATGCATTGTGCGCCGGGCGGAAGATTGAGGGACACCCCGGACGGGATTCGGCGAGGAATCCTAATCCACCGAGCCGCGGACGGCGGCGCCAGACGGGAGGCGGCGAAGGGGGCGGGAAGATCGCCGTCGCGATGAATCGAGAGCGTGCCTACGTCATGGCCGAAGCCAGCGCGCTTCCTGCTGCAGCGTCCGTACAAAGCGGCCGCCCTGCTGCTGGAGCCGTTCCCACTCCAGGCGTGTGTAGACGAGGAGCTCCGCGGGGACGGGGAGGGAGCTGAGATCCCAACCGAGCGCGCGCCCCTCGAAAGGCTCCGGCGATGACTCGACCACCGCGATCAGATCGAGGTCACTGCCCACTCCGGCGTCGCCGCGAGCATAGGAGCCAAAGTAGCCGAGGCGAAGGAGCCCAGGATGGCGTGGCGCCTCCCGAGCGGCCCACTCCACGACCCCGCGCTCCACAGCGCGGCGGTCAGGCCACCTGAGCACGGACGTAGTCAAGGATCTCACTGGCATAGCGAATCGCGTCTCCACTTTGAATCTCTCCATAATGCTCGAACGGCGGCCCCTCGGGATGCCCGTCCGGATAGCGTGTCCCGATGTAGAAGTTGTCGAGCACTTTCGCCTTCTCAACCAGTGCCTGATCTACCTCCACCGGCAACTCGATGAGCAGGCGTGCCACCACATGACCCCAGGCCTCCTGGCCCAGGTGGAGGTGAAGGGCTTTCACCGCCTTCTCCGCCCCCTGCTGGGCAGCGAAACAGGCCCACTCATGACGCTGCTGCTCGCGCGATGCACTCGCTTGCGCCAGGTCTCGCTCGGCCTGCATCAGCCAGTCTCGTGATCGATCCACGGTGAATCCTCTCTCAGCATCGGGAGCCATGCCGCACAGAGAGCATACCTGAGGACAGTCGCCGACTGATGTCAGCGGAGGATAGCGACCCCTGTCAGCGAGCCCGGTAGGGCGCCAGCGCGGCGACGAGCTCCGGCGGCAGCGGGATCGGCCGCAGGTCACCCCGCGCCACCGCCACCAGCACCGCGTACCCTTCGGCGGTCAGGTCGCGCTCCGGGGTTCCCTTGCGCACCTCGAACTGGAGCCGCAGCGACGAGGTGCCGACCTTCGCCACCCACATCTCGACGTCGAGGTGGTCGTCGAGCAGCGCCGGCTTGCGGAACTCGAAGTGGAGCTGGGCCCGCGGCAGCCAGAAGTCGAACTGCTCGAACAGTTTCGAGAAGGGGAAGCCGATGGAGCGGAAGAGCTCGCTCTCGGCGATCTCGAAGAAGCGCACGTAGGCGCCGTAGCAGATGATCCCCGCCAGATCGATGTCGCTCCAGCGGACGAACTCACCGACGCGGAAGCGCCCCGGGGTGAGGTTGGCGGGGTCCTGCAAGCTGGTCACGGCGTCCACGGCGGCATCATATCCGCTGATGCCGCCGTGGGGAGTCGCATCTTCGGCCTACGCCGCCTGCAGCCCGCGGGCGCACGCGATGTCCAGCAGGGTGACGCCGACGACCATGGCCGTGGCGCCGGTGAGGCGCCCCTTCTCATTGTCGGGGGACTTGAGGGCCGCCGCCAGCAACGCCAGGTCCATCGCGTCGCCGGCCACCCGCCCCCACAGAGGGACAACCTTTCTGTCCCCCATCAGCACTCCCATCCCGGCCATCGCCTCCCGGGCGCCCAGCGCGCGCATCAGCCCGGTCCGGTCGCCACGAAGACCGATCTGCCGTTCCAGCCACCGCGGGGCGAGCAACTGGGTGAGCCCCAGCCCGATGCTGAACCATCCCAGACCCTTGGCCAGCGACAGCTCCCGACTGTACTTCTTGATCTCCCTCTGCTTCACAGGCTTCATACGGCTGACTCCTTCCAAAGACGGCAGGCCCCGCTACATCGTCAGGACTGCGCTTGGATGTTTAGCAAGGTATGTGCCGGGTGTACTGCCGGAATGGTAGGCTCCGGTCCCGAGGCCATGCCCCCCTTCGCCCTTCACCCCACGCTCGCCCGCGACACCCGCGAGGTGGTCCGCCTGCCGCTCTGCCGCGTGCTGCTGATGAGAGACCGCCGGTTCCCCTGGCTGATCCTGGTGCCGGAGCGCGAGCCCGCGCGGGAGATCCACGATCTGGCTCCGGCGGACCGGGCGGCGCTCATCGAGGAGATCGCCAGGGCCGGCGAGGTGCTGACCCGCCTCTTCCGGCCGGACAAGCTGAACGTCGGCGCCCTCGGCAACATCGTGCCGCAGCTCCATGTTCACGTCGTCGCCCGCTCCGCCGCCGATCCCGCCTGGCCGGGGCCGGTCTGGGGCTCGGGAGCCGCCGTGCCCTATGTGGAAGGTGAGCTGGCAGAGCTCCGGGACCGGCTGGCGGCGGCGTTCCAGGAAAGCAGAAACCAAGGGACGTAAGGGACAGCAGGGACATCAGGAACAAAGGACAAGAGACACTTTCCCTGATGTCCCTTGTGTCCCTGCCGTCCCTTACGTCCCTTGTTCACCCAGAAACCGCGCCACCCGGCCCACCCCTGCGGCGAACCGGCCGGGCTCCGGCAGCAGAGAGAGCACGAGAAAATCCTCCGTGGCGAAATCGAAGTAGTAGCCAGGGTGAACCAGCACCCCCTCGCGCTCGAGGATCTCCAGGACCAGCGCCTCGTCGTCGGCGCCCGGGCGGCGGACGCGGATCACCGCCGCCCACCCCCCCTCGGGCTCCAGCAACTCGACCGCCGGCACGCCGGCCAGCGCCGCGCGGAGCACGGCGAGATTGCCGCGGACCCGGCCGAGGATCTCCGCCCGGATGCGCGGCGCGAGCTCCAGCACCCCCGCGAGGGCCCGCTGCACCGGCGTCGCCACCGAGAGATAGGTGTCCGCCACCATCTCCAGCGCGGCGACCGTCCGCCGGCGCGGGCCGGGCGGGCCGCCGACGCGGATCCAGCCCAGCTTCCAGGAGGGCAGACCGGCGCTCTTCGAGAGCCCGCCGAGCGAGAAGGAGAGCGCCTCCCCCAGGGCCGCCGCCGGCCCGGCGCGCCGGGCCTCTTCCACCAGCGGATATTCCGCGAAGACCTCGTCCGAGATCAGCGGCAGCCCCCGGGAAGCGCAGAGCGCGAGCATCGCCTCCTGCTCCTCCACCGAGAAAAAAGACCCCGTTGGGTTTCCCGGGTGGATCAGGGCGAGCAGCCGCGTGCGCGGGGAAAGCGCGATCTCCACCGCCTCCGGATCGACGGCGAAGCGCCATCCCGGCTCCAGGTGAAAATGGGAAAGGACCAGGGAGTCCAGCGCCGCCAGACTGTCGAGCAGAGGATAGGAAGGGGCCGCGGTCAGCACCTCGTCCCCGGGATCGGCGAACAGCTTGAAGAGATAGGAATAGGACTCGCTCGTCGAGGCGGTCAGAAAGAGATCCTCCGGCGAAACCGGATCTCCGGGACTGGAGAGAACGGCGGCGAGCGCCTCGCGCGCCTCGGGAATCCCCTGTGGATGCGGCTGGTACTCCGCGCCCGCGCCGCGGCGGAGAAGCTCGGCCAGCTCCTCCTCCGGATATGCGAGCCCCACCCGCGTCGGGTTGGTCTCCGTGAGATCGATCGTCGGCAACCCGCGCGCCGCCCGCTCCTCTATCGCCAGCGTCAGCCGGTTCTTCGAGTGCTCCCAGGGGAGGCGGCGCGAGAAGCGGAGAGCGGAGGGCACGGTGAAAGTCTATAAGTATCAAGCGTCTTTGGCCGAAAGAGCCGGGAGCGCGCCGAACACGCGCCCCGGCATTACGGCCTGCTATCCAGCGTTCGGTGGGATTTCGGGGGGCCCCTTGCTACTTGCCGGCGGCCGGCGGCGGCCCTTCTGGTTCCGGACCCGGCTCCGGATCCTTCTTGGACCGCTTCCGAGGCCGTAGTGGACGCATCCCATAGTCGGTGAGCCGTTCGCTGTCCAGCCCATAGTGCGCCTGGAGCGCGGCGCGCACTCGCGCCGCCGCGGCGCCCCCTTTCTTCATCATGACCCGCCGGTCCTTGGACTCCTGCTGCTTGATGCCTTTGCGGATCTCCAGCCGGGCGGTGATCTCCCGGGCCTCCGTCAACGCCACCTCCAGCGGCGCCGCGTAGACTTCGAGGTTGGGGATCTCCGCCGCGTTCGTCTTGACGTTGGTGAGGAGCTTTTCCCAGACGCTGAGAACTTCAGCGATCGATGTCCTTGGCATGTTTGTTCCCTTTCTTTCATGGTTTGGTAGTTGGTTTGTGGGTTAGGTCGGGCCTGAAAGACTCACTTCCTTATCCGTAACTGCGATCGGCTATCGTGCTCAATCCGCACCTCCTGATAGAAATCCAGCGCCTCCATGGCACCGGAATGTGATCTCAATCAGCACTGTCGATGCGTTATGGTCATCCAGGAAGTCTGGCTTGTCAATGCCTGTCGGGCAGGATCTTTGGCGACGGATTGAGGCGTAAAATGTGTGTAGAGATGCCAGTTCGCCGCCGCCGGAAACTTGAGTTCCACTCACCGGCAAGGAAACCCTGTCTTTGCGGAATCCGCGATCTCACGATCGAGCGGCTAAATCCGCACCGCGACGCTGAATCTCCGTGGGGACGGTCCCGTCCCAGCAAATTTTCATCGCGTCCCCGCGGAGATCGGTCCAATCCCCAAGACGCGCGTCACGGTCCCCGGCATGGACGTTCCAATTTCAGCCAAGACGTTCCGGTCCCGCCGCGGATCGATTGGCTTCCCGGGAGCGACGTCACGCTCGTCGCCAGAGAGGTAACGGTCCCCGTGGAGGCGCACAGGATCGCGCGGAGATTGAAAGCCGCATGACCGAATTTCCTGGAAGTCACGCGGGGAACGTAACGCCGCTTCCGGGGAGCGAACCGATCCCGTGGGGACCGGACCAAAATTCAGCGCTCCGCAACCGAGCCCCGCGATCGCGGAATCAGCCTTGAGGAGGGCGGAGAGCCGCTACTTCCCCCCGGTGACATCGATGAACGTGCCGGTCGTGAACGAGGCCTCCTCCGAGAGGAGCCAGAGGATGGCGGCGGCCACCTCCACCGGCTGCCCGCCCCGTTTCATCGGCACCAACTCCTTGACCCGGTCCACGCGCTCCGGATCCCCGCCGCTGGCGTGGATCTCGGTGTAGATGAAGCCCGGACGGACGGCGTTGACCCGGATCCCCTCCTCCGCCACCTCGCGAGCCAGGCCGATCGTCAGCGTGTCGATCGCGCCCTTCGAGGCCGCGTAGTCGACATATTCGCCGGGAGAGCCCAGCCGGGAGGCCCCCGAGGAGACGTTGACGATCGCCCCACCGCGCCCTCCATGCCGGGTCGACATTCGCCGCACCGCCTCCCGAGAGCAGAGGAAAGAGCCAGTGACGTTGGTGGCGAAGACGCGCTGGAGACGCGCCGCATCCATCGTGTCGACCCGCATCTGAGTCTCCAGGATGGCGGCGTTGTTGACCAGGGCGGTCAGTGGCCCGAGCTCCGCGTCGACGGCGGCGAACATCCGGACCACCTCGGCCTCGACCGCCACATCCGCCGCCACCGCGATCCCCTTCCCCCCCACCCGCCCGACCGCCTCGACGACCACCTCAGCCGCCTCCCGGTTTCGCCGGTAGTTGACCGCCACCGCATACCCCCGCTCCGCCGCCAGCCGCGCCGTCGCCGCGCCGATGCCCCGGCTGCCGCCGGTGATCAGGATGATCTTGTCCATGGCGCAAGGCTCTCGCTCCCGGAGGGGGCTGTCAAGGGTCGAGCCGGGTTTCTGTAGATGTTTTTACTGACAAGAACTCGTTGGCTAAGAGCTGAGTTGCCAGCTCATTGAGGCCTGAAAGAAAAACAAAGGACGTAAAGGACATCAAGGACGACAAGGACAAATAAAGACTCTCCTTTGGAGATAGCGTTATCGGTGGGTTATCTTTTTGCGTCCTTGCAGTCCTTGATGTCCTTTACGTCCTTTTCCAGGAGCTCGCCATGAGCCAGGGCTTCATTCCGCCGCACGGCAGCTACAAAAAGCTGCTCTCCTATCAGAAGGCGGAGATCGTGTACGACGCCACGGTTTATTTTTGCGATCACTTTGTCGACAAACGGAGCCGCACCCATGATCAGATGATTCAAGCGGCTCGTTCGGGCAAGCAGAACATCATCGAAGGCAGCATGGCCTCGGCGACTTCCAAGGAGACCGAGATCAAGCTGACCAACGTGGCCCGTGCCAGTCTTGAAGAGCTGCTGGCCGATTACCGCGATTTCCTGCGAGTGCGCGGTCTTCAGGAATGGTCCCCGGAGCACGCCTATACGCTCCGTCTTCGCGAGCTGAACAGGATCCCCGATGCGACCTACGCGACGTTCCGCAAAGGCATCGAGAACCCCGACCCGGCGATCGCCGGGAATGTGATCATCGGTTTGATCCGTGTGAGCAACTTCCTTCTCGACCGACAGCTCCGGCAGCTGGAGAAAGCCTTTCTCAAGGAAGGTGGCCTGCGCGAGCGCATGACCCACGCTCGCCTCGAGGCACGGAGGAAAACCTCGCGTTGAATCTCGGAGCCGAGCCTTCCAAACAAGCCCCCTTTCAGGGCGGCTTCAGTCACCCTTCAGGAGCCGGCGGCTCCCCCAGCACGATCAACTCGGGTGCGGCATCGCCCTGATAGAGCTGCTCGACCAGCCCGGCCCGCCGCTCTAGCACCGCCCTCTGGTTGACGTACCCCTTGTCGGTGATCTCGCCGGCCTGGATCGAGGGGGGATCGGCCAGCAGGAGGGCGCGGGCGATGCGCCGGCTGCTCGCCCGGTTGGCGGCGTTGTGGGCGGTCAGGCAGGCGGCCAGCCGCTCCCGGACCTCGGGCCGGCGGCTCAGCTCGGAGAGAGGCGCATCCTCGGTCACGCCGCGGCAGAGCGAGCGGCAGCCGGCCGGGTTGAGGAAGACGAGCAATCCGACCTCACGCCGGTCGTTGCCGGTCACCACCACGTCCTGCACCACGGGGGCGCCGGCGGCGATCATCTCCAGGCGCAACTCGCCAACGTGGACCCAGGTCCCGGACGTCAGCTTGAAGTTCTCGGCCAGCCGGCCGTCGAAGAGGATGCCCCGGGACGGGTCTTCCGGATCGGCGAGCTTGCCGGCGTCCCCGGTCTTGAGGAATCCGTCCTCGTCGAACAGCTCGCGGGTGAGCTCCGGGCGCTGCCAGTAGCCCGGGGTCACGTTGGGGCCTTTCACCCGCAGCTCGAGTTTGCCGTCGACTGGCGCCAGCTTGATCTCCGTGCCCGCGCCGGGCAGGCCGATGACGCCGGCCCGCTCGATCAGGAAGTGGATCTGGGTCGAGCTCGGCGCCGTCTCGGTCGAGCCCCAGGCCGAGAGCATGGCGACCCGCCGCCCGATCGCCCGCTCCGAGAGTCGCTCCAGCGCCTCCCACAGGTGCTGCGGCAGCGCCGCGGCGGCGTAGAAGAGCGCGTCGAGGTCGCGGAAGAAGGTCTCGCGCAGGACGGCGTCCCGCTCGAGGAACGGGATCAGCATCTCGAAGCCGCGCGGCACATTGAAGTGGAAGGTCGACGGCACCTCGCGCAGGTTGCGCGCGGTGGTCTCGATCAGTCCGGGGGCCGGCTTGCCGCCGTCGATATAGAGCGTACCGCCGTTGCGCAGCGCCAGGTTGAAGTTGTGGTTGCCGCCGAAGGTGTGGCTCCAAGGGAGCCAGTCCACCATCACCGGCGGCCGGTCCTCGAGAAAGGGCCACGCCTGGGCGAGCGCCTGCTGGTTGGAGACGAGCATGCGCTGCGTGTTGATCACCCCCTTGGGCTTGCCGGTCGAGCCGGAGGTGAAGAGGATCTTGGCGACGGTGTCAGGACCCACGGCGGCGAAGCGGTCTTCCAGGCCGGAGCCCGGCGTTGCCGCGGGGAGCGCGTCGAAGAGGGTTGTCGCCAGCCCGCCGGGCGGATTCGCGCTGACCACCAGCTCGGCCACGCCGGCCGCGGCCGCGGTTTTCAGGGCGCCCGCGAACCGGGCGCCGTCGGCGGCGTAGACGAGGCCGGGGCGGACCAGCTCGAGGATGTAGCGGAGCTGGGCGTGGTCCTCCGCCAGCAGCGAGTAGACGGGCGAAACCGGCACGGCGGGGATCCCCACGTGCAGGGCCGCGAGCTGCAGCAGGCCATGATCGACGCCGTTGTCGGAGAGCAGGGCCACCGGCCGGCCGGCGTCGAGGCCGCGCTCCAGCAGGGCGGTGGCGATCCGCTCGACGCGGTCGAGGGCCGCGGCGTAGGTGACGCGGCGCCAGCCGCCGTGCTCTCCCTCGCGCTCGGCGAGGAAAACGCGGTCCGGCGCGGCGCGGGCCCAGTGGCGCAGCAGGAGTCCGAGGCAGCGCGGATAGGGGCGCAGCTCGTGCCGCGAGCGCAGCAGCAGGCCGCCGCCGGGGAGCGGCCGCGTCTCGAGGGCGACCGGGGCGAGCCGGAGCGGCTTCATCGTCGGTGCTTCGACCATGGTCGTCGAGTTTACGAGAAGTTTACGACCGCTGGGGGGGTCGCAAAGCATCACGTCTTCTGCTATATATAGAGGCACTAGTAAGGGGTAGAATCCAGGCCATTGGGCCAGGGATCAGAATGGGGCGGCGAAGGACGGTTCCCACTGGCGAACCGGGCAGCCATTCCACCGCTTCAACCTCCGTTCACGCGGAGCTCTCGCCTCTTTAGAAAAACTCGATGCGTGTGATTGCCCGTTTAGAAACAAGCCAAGAAAAGAGCCCACACTATGAAGAAGCGGTCGCTGTTCCTTCTGCTGGCCCTCGCCATCATCCTCCCCCTGGCTGCGCTGGGCGCTGACGCGCCCTCCTGGCCGTCGCTCGGCCAGCAGCTCCGGGCCGACGCCGTGGTACCCCACAGCGCGCTCGAGGGGCTGATCGCCGCCAACCAGGATTTCTCGGTGCTGCGCCCCGAAGAGGCGAAGGACCAGATCCGCGTGCCGCTCTGGCTGCGGGTGCTCTGGCGTCACGCGCACCCTGAGATGGTCTACTCCGCGTCGGACCCGACGGGCGGCTATCCGCTGGTCCTCAAGGAGGTCCACGAGTGGATGACCACCCACCAGGACCTCCGGGCCGGCCCGCCGACCAAGGACGTGCTGCCCGAGCTCGACGAGGACGCGCCCACCCGGACGGCCGGGATCAGCCTCGAGCAGAAGATCTCGGGCTCTCCGGACGCGCCGCGCAGCGAGTCCGACATCCGGGTCAATTACTGGGATCCGATGAAGATCATCGCCGCCTCGAACAACATCTCGGGCACCGGCTCCCAGGCGCAGTTCTTCTCGCTCAACGGCGGCACGACCTGGGGTCAGACGAGCCTATCGCTGCAGACCGGCGACTCCTTCCATTCCGACCCGACCGTCGACTGGACGTCGGACGGCACCGCCTGGTCGACCACGATCGGCATCAACTCCTCCGGCTCGGTGCTCCACATGCGCGCCTACAAGTCGACCGACAACGGCGCCACCTGGACCTTCGACAACACGTTCTCGGCGGCCCAGACCAGCACCGACAAGCAGATCATGTGGGTCGACCACAGCGCGACGTCGGCGTTCAAGGACAATATCTACGTCATCTGGCACAACGGCCTGCCGGCGTTCATGAACCGGCGCACCGGGCCGGCCGGCTCCTGGCAGACGCCGATCCAGGTGAGCGGCGCGGAGTCGACCGGCACGGCGATCGGCGGCGACGTCAAGACCAACGCCAACGGCGACGTGTTCGGCTTCTGGCCGACGACCACCAACCGCAAGATCCTCGTCGTCAAGTCGACCACCGGCGGCGCCTCGTACGGCACGCCCGTCCAGATCGGCTCGACCTTCGACTCCTTCGACATCGGCGTGCCGTCCTTCAACAGCCGCCGGGCGCTCATCTACGTCTCCGGCGGTGCCTACCGCACCGACAGCAAGGATCTGGTCTACGCCACCTGGACCGACCTCACCGGCGCCGCGGGGTGCACCTCGTCGGGCAACGAGCCGGGGTCCAACGCGGCGTCCACCTGCAAGACCCGCATCTGGTTCTCCCGCTCCACCGACGGCGGCGCCACCTGGGCGCCAGCGGTGATGATCAACAACCAAGCCTCGCTCAACGACCAGTACAACCAGTGGATGGTGGTCGACGAGACGACCGGCGCCCTGGGGCTCATGTACTACGACACGGTCGCCGACCCCGCCCGCAAGAAGACCGACGTCTACTACCAGTCTTCCTTCGACGACGGCGTCACCTGGTTCGCGCCGGTCAAGGTGACCTCCGCCCAGACCGACGAGTCGGTCGGCGGCGATCAGGGCAACCAGTACGGCGACTACAACAGCCTGTCGGGCATCGCCGGCCAGTTCTTCCCCTCCTGGACCGACCGCCGGGCCGGCGGCGACGAGGAGATCTGGACCGCCAAGGTCTCGGACGCCGCCTGCACGCCTCCGGGCGCTCCGGCCATCGGCACGGCCACGGCCACCGGCGCCAACCAGATCCAGGTCAGTTGGGCCGACGGCGCCCCTTCCTCGACGGCTTTCAACGTCTACCGGGCGGTCGGAACCTGCGCCGCGCACGGCGCCTTCACCCGCATCGCCACCGCGGTGGCCGGCTCGCCGCAGACCGACAGCACGGTCTCGGGCGGTACCACCTACGCCTATCAGGTGACCGGCCTCGACGCCACCGCCAACTGCGAATCCCCGGCCTCGGGCTGCGTTGAGGCCACGGCGACCGGCGCCTGCACGCTGCCGCCGACCTTCGCGGGTCTCGCCAGCGTCACCAATACCGCGGGCGCGACCTGCGGCCTCAACCTCGCTTGGTCGGCGGCCACGCCGGCTTGCGCCGGACCGGTCACCTACAACGTCTACCGCTCAACCTCGTCCGGCTTCACGCCGAGCCCGGGGAACCGGCTCGCCAGCAGCGTCACCGGCACGTCGTACAACGACACCTCCGGCTCGCTGATGAGCGGCACGACCTTCTACTATATCGTCCGCGCGGTCGACAGCTCGAACGGCCTCGAGGAGGCCAACACGGTCCAGAAGAGCGCCACGCCCACCGGGCCGATCGCCCTCGGCAACCTCATCGAGACGTTCGAGGGCGGCGGCGGCTTCGACAATCCGGGCTGGACGCACAACCCGATCGCCGGCGGCGTCGACTGGGCTCTCTCCACCACCCAGTCCCAGACCCCGATGCACTCCTGGTTCTCCTCGAGCCAGACCAGCGTCTCCGACCGGGTCCTGGTCACCCCCACGTTCGTGCCGCAGGCGAGCTCCACGCTCTCCTTCTGGCACACCTTCGCCTTCGAGACCAACAGCGGCGGCACCGAGTGCTATGACGGCGGCACGCTCGAGATCTCGCTCGACGGCGGCGCGACCTGGTCGGTGGTGCCGGACGCCGCGTTCACGGCCGGCGGCTTCAACGGCACCGTCAACGCCAACTTCTCCAATCCGATCCTCGGCCTGCGGGCGTGGTGCCAGGGCACGGTCGGCACGATGACGCAGGTCAACGTCAACCTCGCCTCCTTCGTCGGTGCGACCGACGTCAAGCTGCGCTGGCATGAAGGGGACGACAGCAGCGCCAAGGCCACCGGCTGGTTCGTCGACTCCGTCACTCTCTCCAACGTCGGCTCGGCGGGCACCTGCTCGGCGGCCAACATCCTGTTCAACGACGGCTTCGAGAGCGGTGACCTGGGCGCCTGGAGCAGCCACAACCCGTAAGCTCCGCCAGGCCAGGGCTCACACCCTGGCCGGTACCGCCTCAAGAAGGGCGGGGTTGCAAAACCCCGCCCTTTTTCTTGTTACCGTTACCGGCGTTTCTGTAACTTACCGCACCAGGTCGCGGGTGATGTCGGCAACGGTGGGGGCGCCGGCCAGGGCCATGGCCAGATCGAGCTCGTCGCGCAGGAGGCGCAGAACGGACAGCGCGCCGGCCTCCCCCGCCGCGGCGAGCCCCCAGAGCACCGGCCGGCCGGCGAGCACCGCCCGCGCCCCCAGGGCGAGCGCCTTCAGGACGTCCGTCCCCCGCCGCACGCCGCCATCCATCAGCACCTCGATCCGGTGACCGTGGGCCGCCAGGGCGTCGACGATCTCCGGCAGGACATCGAGGGTGGCCGGCGAGGTGTCGAGCTGGCGTCCGCCGTGATTCGACACCACCACGCCGGCGACACCCGCCTCGGCCGCGCGCAGGGCGTCGTCGGGCCGGACGATCCCCTTGACCAGCACCGGCAGCTCGGTGATCGACCGCAGCCAGGCCACGTCCCGCCACGTCAGCGCCGGATCGAGAAAAGAGGCGACGTAGGCGGCGAGCCCGGAATCGGCGGCGGCCGGCGGCATCTCCCCATATCCCTCCGGCAGCAGGTTGGCCACGGCGAGGCCGGGCGGCAGGCGGAAGCGGTTCCGCACGTCCCGCTCCCGCCGTCCGAGCAGGGGGGCGTCCACGGTGAGCACGAGCGCGCGGCAGCCGGCGGCCTCGGCCCGCCGCACCAGCCCCTCGGTGGCCCCGCGGTCGCGGTAGACGTAGAGCTGGAACCAGACCGGCCCGGAAGCGGCGGCCACCACCTCCTCGATCCGCGTGGTGGAGAGGGTCGAGAGGATCATCACCGTCCCCGCCGCTCCGGCCGCCCGCGCGGTCGCCAGCTCCCCCTCGGGAGTCGCGAGGCGATGGAACGCGGTGGGAGCGACGAGCACCGGCATCGCGACCGGCTGGCCGAGCACCGAGGTCGTCAGATCGCGGCGGGAGACGTCCACCAGTACCCGGTAGGCGATTGAAACGCGGTCGTAGGCGGCGCGGTTCTCGCGCAGGGTGACCTCGTCGTGGGCGCCGCCCGCGTAATAGTCGTAGGCCTCCGGAGAGAGCCTCTCGCGGGCGATCGCCTCGAGCTCGAAGACGTTGAGCGGTTCCATCGCGCGATTGTATAAAATCTGGCCTTCTCTAGAAGGAGCCCTACATGCTGGACCGCCGCGCGTTTCTGTCCTCGATCGCCCTCCTGGCCGCCCTGGCTACCGGTTGCGCCAGCATTCCGGCTCCCCGCGCGGGCACCGCCGCCAGCCGGCCTGCGGCGAGCCCGGTCGTCGAATTCACCCTTCTGCAATTCAACGACGTCTACGAGATCGGCCCGGTGGAAGGGGGCAAGAGCGGCGGGCTCGCCCGGGTGGCGACGCTCCGCCAGCGCCTCCTGGCCGAGAATCCCAACACCTTCACCCTTCTGGCCGGCGACTTCGTGAGCCCCTCGGCGCTCGGCACCGCCAAGGTGGACGGCCAGTCCCTGGCGGGCAAGCAGATGGTGGCGGTGCTCAACGCGATGGGCCTGGACCTCGCCACCTTCGGCAACCACGAGTTCGACATCAAGGAGGATCAGCTCCTGGCCCGCCTCGCCGAGTCGCGCTTCCGCTGGACCTCGGCCAACGTGACGCGGGCGAGCGGCGGCCCCTTTCCCGGCGTGCCCCCTCACGTCATCCTCACCGCCCAGGGCCCGGGCGGCAGCGTCCGCATCGGGGTCGTGGGCGTGGTGCTCGCCAGCAATCCAGCCCCCTTCGTCACCTACGCCGACTCGATCGAGTCCTTCCGCCGCGAGGCCCAGGCGCTGCGGGGACAGGTGGACGTCCTGGTGGGCCTGACGCACCTGGCCTTCTCGCAGGACCAGGCGCTCGCCGAGGTCATCCCGGAGATCGACCTGATCCTCGGCGGTCACGAGCACGAGAACGTCCGCGCCTTCCGCGGCGCCGACTTCACGCCCATCCTCAAGGCCGACGCCAACGTCCGCACGGTCTACGTCCACCGCCTGACGTGGGACCCCGCCCGCCGCGCCCTGAAGGTCGATTCCCAACTGGTGATCGTCACGGACGAGGTCCCGGAGGACCCCAAGGTCGCGGCGGTGGTGACCGAGTGGGAGCAGAAGGCCTTCACGGGCTTCCGCCAGCAGGGCTTCGAGCCCGACGACAGGGTGGCGGTGACGACGGTGCCGCTCGACGGCCGTGAGGCCAGCGTCCGCAACCGCACCACCGAGCTCACGGACCTCATCGCCCGCGCCCTCCTGGCCGAGGCCCAGGGGAGCGAGCTCGCCGTCTACAACAGCGGCTCGATCCGCATCGACGACGTGCTCCCCGCGGGACCGGTCACCCAGTACGACGTCATCCGCGTCCTCCCTTTCGGCGGCAAGGTGCTCACGGCGGACATCCGCGGCAGCCTGCTCGCCCGCGCCTTCGACCAGGGGATCGCCAGCCACGGCAAGGGCGCCTTCCTGCAGACGGCCAACGTGTCGATCGGCGATGCCGGCGCCTGGGTCATCGGCGGCAAGACCCTCGATCCCGCCCGCATGTACCGGACCGCCATCAGCGACTACCTGGCCTCGGGCAAGGAGGAGGGCATGGACTTCCTCGTGCCCGGCCCGGATCTCACGATCGTCAAGGAGAACCGGGATCAGCGCATGGCGGTGATCGACCAGCTCCGCCGGGAGTATCCGGGATCGCGGTAGGAGACGATCCCCGGGCGGTCGCTGCTATCAGGTCACGCCGGCGGCCGCAGGGGAGGCACGACGGCCTCGATCTCGCCGCGCGCGGCTTCGAGCCACGGCGGGAGCACGAGCGTCTCGCCCAGGTGGGCCAGGTCCTCGTCCACCGCGAAGCCAGGGCCGTCAGTCGCCAGCTCGAACAGCACGCCCCCCGGCTCCCGGAAATAGACCGAGTGGAACCAGAAGCGATCGATCACCGGCGTGGGTTGCGCTCCCACCTCTTCCAGCAGCTCGCGCATCGCGAGCTGCCGTTCGTCGTCGGCGACCCGCCAGGCGAGATGGTGCACGCTGCCGACGCCCCAGGAGCCCCGGCGGGCTTCCGGCGTCTCCCGGACGTCGATGACGCCCGCGGCGTCCGCGAAGCCGTAGCGGGTCCAGCCGTTCTCGCTCCCCAAGCGCTGGAAGCCGAGCACATCGGTCAGGAGCTCCGCCGTGGCGGCCTCATTCCGTTCCCAGACCTGCGCGCCGTAGAGCCCTCGGATCTGGCGCTCTCCCGGCACCGGACCGCCATCCCAGGGGGTGAAGCCGATCCGCGGCCGGACCGTGCCCTCGACCAGCGCGAGCCGGAGCCCGTGCGGATCGACCACCGGCAGGGTCTTCTCGCCGAACCGCGTCTCGACCGCGCCCAGGCGCGCGCCGTACTTCTCCAGGCGCGCGCCCCAGAAATCGACGCTGCCCGCCGGGATCTCCAGGGCCACCTCGGTGGCGAGGCCATGGCCCATGCGGGGAGGGGCCATCTGTGCCCAGGGGAAGAACGTGAGGTCGGAGCCGGGGTGCCCTTCGGCGTCGGCGTAGAAGAGATGGTAGGTGCCCGGGTCGTCCTGGTTGACGCTCTTCTTGACCAGACGCATGCCGAGCACGCCGGCGTAGAAGTCCAGGTTCTCCTGAGCCGGTCCGGAGATGGCTGTGATGTGGTGAAGCCCGTTGACGCGTTCCATGCATCCTCCTCCGCGCCCGTCGCGAGCGAGCGACGCCTGGAACGTATCATGGCTCTCTGGCAAGGGGTCCGCCCTTCCGCGTGGTACCTCCCTTGCAGCCCTTTGAGCCTTGAAGGCCGGGCCCGCCCCATGACCCGGCTGGACAGCAGGAGGCTCCGATGCAGCACCGAGACCGCTTCTTCACCCTCTTTCTGATCACGCTGGTCCTCGCCGTTCCGGCCGGGGTCAGCGCACAGGCCAAGGCCCCGAAGACCCAGGACAAGGCTCCCAAGCAAGACAAGCCAGCGCCGAAGAACCCCTATGTCGAGCGCTTCAAGGAGCTGGACCGCAACCGGGACGGTTACGTCTCGTTGACCGAATGGCCGCTCGAGCAGGCCAGCTTCCACCTCGTCGACCGCGACCAGGACGGCCGCCTGAGCGCGGGCGAGCTCCTGACCCCGAACGTCCTGCGCCAGGCCCCCCCGGAAGTGCAGTTCCAGAAGCTGGACATCAACCGCGACGGCCGCCTGAGCCGGAGCGAGCGGCAGCGCGACGGCTTCGATCGGCTGGACCGGAACAAGGACGGCTACATCACCCTCCCCCAGTACCGGGAGGATACCTGGAGCGTCCATACCACCGTCCAGGACGAAATCCGTTTCCGCAACCTCGACCGCGACCGCAACAACCGCGTGAATCGCACGGAATGGACCGGCTCGGCCTTCACCTTCAACCATCTCGACCGCAACCAGGACGGCGCCCTCAGTCCGAACGAGTGGCCGCAGTAGCACTCGCGTCTCCCTCAGGACGTACACCGCCCCCTGGAGTGGAGGCCCTCCGTCCTTCTACGTAACTTGTACTGGACAAAGGCTACGAAATCTGCTTTCCTGTTCCGTCAAGTGGTGCCTTCACAGGAAGGAGAGGGGATGCTGCCGGCTAATCAAGGAGGACTTCCACTGCCTGCTCTTCGATCCGGAGGGAGTGGAAGCGAGGACAAGGTAGCGGTTTCGTTCGACCTGCTTATCATCAGTATCCGTCAGGTGCATGAGGAGTTGACGGCGCAAGCGTCGCGGGCGGTAAATGCAAGCCTGACGCTGCGCAACTGGCTTATTGGCTTCTACATCACTGAATACGAGCAGAAGGGGATCGATCGGGCGCAGTACGGCGACAGTCTACTGGATCGGTTGTCCGGCAGCCTTCTGCAAGCAGGTGTAAGCCGGGCTGAGGCGCGGGAGTTGCGGCGTTACCGCCAGTTCTACATTACCTACCCGCAGATTCGGGATTCACTGACTCCCGAATTGAAAACGAAGCTCCTGGCGCATGCAGATCGGGCGGTAAGAAACATTGGGGATTCACTGACTCCCGAATTGATGATTCCTGCCCAGGAGATCGTTACTAAGCTGTCGTTCACGCATATTGCCGAGCTCATGAAGTGCGACGACGCAACAAAACGTATGTTCTATGAGCTCGAGTGCATTCGGGGCAACTGGTCTGTCCGAGAGCTGCGGAGGCAGATCAACAGCCTGTATTACGAACGTTCCGGCCTCTCACAAGACAAGAACAGGTTGGCGGAAATGGCACAACAGAACGCTGAGCGCGCTGAGCCGAAATTGTCAATCCGAGACCCTTATATCTTCGAATTTCTGGGGCTCAATCCCGCGGAGGTGATGGGTGAATCCCACCTCGAAGATCAACTCTTGGATAAGTTGCAGGACTTCCTGCTGGAGCTGGGCCACGGCTTTTGTTTCGAGGCGCGGCAGAAGCGCATTCTGATCGGCGAGAGCCACAACTTCGTGGATCTGGTTTTCTACCACCGCATTCTCAAGTGTCATGTACTGGTGGAACTGAAGATTGCCGCGTTCAGTCACGAGAACATGGGGCAATTGAACACCTACGTGAGCTGGTACCGCAAAAACATGATGACCGAAGGGGACAGCCCGCCGGTCGGTATCCTGCTGTGCACCCAGAAGGATCACGCCATGGTCGAGTACGCGCTGGCCGGCATCGATAATGGGATCTTCGTTTCGAAGTACCTGCTCGAGCTGCCGAAGAAAGAGGAGATGCAGCGGTTCATCGAAGAACAACTGGCAGACGCCATGCCCACGGTGGTAGGACTCCCAGGTATGCCTTGACCGCTGGACGTGGACAGAGCCTGCGGCGCCCGCCGGAGCGGGCGCCAAGGTCCGCCTACTATTCGCCTACCAGGAGTACGACACGTGCGCGAGCGCGCGGCGGCTCAGCAGGTCGCCGCCGAAGGACTCGAAGTGCTCCTTGTCGAAAAGGTTGCTGACGTCGAGGCCGATCCCCCAGTGGTCGCTCAGCCTGTAGGTGACCCCCAGGTCCACCGTGGTGTAGGAAGGCACGTCGCCCACGAACACGCCGGCCGCCCAGGGGAAGCCGTCCACCCAGCGCGCCTTGACGGAGCCGTTCCAGCGGTCGCCACGGTAGGAGAGGCCGCCCGACACCTTGTTCTCCGGCCCATTGGGCAGGAGCCGGTCGCCCGCGGTCTGCGACTTGACCTCGAAATCGAACCAGGAGTAGCTGGCATCCGCGATCACCCGGCTGCTGACGTAGTAGTTGAAAGCCACGTCCACCCCTTGAGTGTCCACCACGCCGGAGTTGGCGTAGGAAAACACCAGGGCGGGCCGGCCATTGACGGTGGTCAGGCCGGCGAAGTTCGGCCCCAGGCCGCCGCGCAGGGTGCCGAGGACCGTCTGAGCCACCGGTGCCGGCAGGAACGACGGCGGAGCGTACGGCCCGAAGGCCGGGTTGACCCCGGGCAGCAGATCGGTGACGAAGTTCTGGATCCGGCTCCGGTAATAGTCGACCGTGAGGTAGAGCTTGGAGCCGAAGATGCCGCTGTATCCGGCCTCGTAGCTGGTGATCTTCTCGACGTCGAGATCGTTGTTGCCGCGGGCCAGGATGGGGATGCTGGCGAGGCCCAGGGTCTGGCCGCCGAGGAGGGGTGCCAGCGCGGCTTCCAGCGGAGCGAAGGCGGTGATGGGCGCGCCGGCCGGAGCGCGCAGGAAGAACTCCGAATAGTTGGGAACCTGGAAAGCCTTGTTGTAGGTGAGGCGCAGCGTCTGGGTGGGGGCGACGCCCCAGACCAGCGAGGCCTTGGGGGAGAACTGGGTGTCGTGCAGCGTGCTGTCGTCCACCCGGGCGGCCACCACCGCCTTGACGGACGAGGTGAAGTTGTACTCCGCCTGGCCGAAAACAGCCTGGGTGTGCTCGTCCTTGGCGGAGTCCATCAGCGTCTGGAAACCGGTCTTGTCGGCCGTATCCACCTTCTGCTGGCGGTAGGCGACGCCGCCCACCAGGAAGCCCTTGCCGCCCGCGAAGCCGGTGTTGCCCTGGATCTCGCCGTGCAGGTTCGAGGAGTCCTCGAAGAGCGGAGCGCCGGAGGAGAGGGCCACTTGATCCTCGGCGATGCGTTTGTCGTAGTAGCCGAGGAGGTTCCAGTGCAGGGTGTTGAAGTTGAGCCGCCCCCAGGGGCGCTGGACATCGGTCACCTGGACGCGGCCGATGCCGGTGACGAACGTCGGGCCCTCGAGGGTGGCGGTGCCGCCTTCGATCGTCAGCGCCCGATTGTCAGCGAAGTAGTGATCGAGGCGCAGGCCGCCGTAGCCGACCTTCGCCCGGTCGAGCTCCAACGGCCGGGCTTCACGCCGCAGGCAGTTGGTCTGGGCGGTGGAGGTGCAGATCGTCGAGTACTCCACCTTCTGGTTGCGCGAGCGGGTGAAGTCGTCGCTCTCCTGGTAGCCGCCGACCACCCTCCCGAACCAGCCGCCTCCCAGCTCGCCGGAGTACCGGAGATCGCCACGAGCCGTGCCCAGCTCACCGCCGGTCAGCCGTACTTTCCCGCCCTCATTCCCCCGCGGCGACCGCGTCGTCATGTTGAGGACGCCGCTGAAGGCGTTGGCGCCGTAGAGCGCCGAGCCCGGTCCGCGCACCAGCTCCACCGTCGCCAGCTCGTCCATCGGGAAGGAGACCGCCGCCCACTCCTGGGAGCCGAGGAACGGCACCGAGGGGTCGCGGCCATCGATCAGCGTCAGGATGCGCCGGTTCAGCGAGCTGTTGAACCCGCGGACGTTGAAGTTGAAGTCGTAGAGGCCGCTCTGGGTGAAATCGACCCCCGGGGTGAACTCGAGCAGCTTGGGAACCTGCCCCGTCGGCGCCTTGATGGCGATGTCCTCCACAGGCACTACCGTCACCGCGGCGGGAGCCTCGGTGATCCGCTCCGCCCTGCGCGACACCGAGAAGACGGTGATCGTTTCGGCGAAGCTCAGGTCCCAGTCGACCTTCTGATCCAGCGTCCGCGTCGCTCCGGCCGCCACGACGATGGCCGATTCGGCCGTCGAGTGATCGCTCAGGCTGAAGGTGACCTCATAGGTGCCCGGCGGCACGCCGTCCAGGACGTAGGCGCCCGTGGCATCGGTCTGCGCCGACCGGCCAAGGGGATCGATGATGACGGTGACCCCGGCCAAGCCCGCGCCGTCGGGCCGCGTGACCTTTCCCGCGATCCCCCCGCTCTCCTGCCCCCGCGCCGGTCCAACGCCGAGCGCAAGGAGGACCAGGGCCGTGAAGAGACACGTCCATTTGCCTTTCATGACGACCTCCGCGAATCCGCGCGGCGAGCGCCTGGAGCCCGAGCTCTTCAATGATTGGCGCCTGGCCGCAGATGAATTGGAACGACAGTTGACAAAAGAAACTGCTGTCGCTTCTACCCTGGGCAGACAGGAAAGTCAATCATAAAGCTGCCGTACAGAGTCTGGTTACGGAAAGTTTACATGCGGGCCGACAAAACCTTTCTATGAGGCGGCAAGTATAACCAACCGACCTGCGGTAGCATCCTTGCCATGGATGCCTCCCGCCGTCAGGTCCTCGCCGGAGCCGCCGCGCTGGCGCTCGCCGGCGCCCTTCCCCACTCACTCTCCGCGCTCGAGCCGGCCGGCGCCCGGCCGCGGACCGTCCGTCCACGCCGCCTCCAGCCCGGCGACACCGTGGGCCTGGTGGACCCGGCCAGCGCGCTCTGGGAGCCCCTCAACGTCGAGATCGTGGCCGAATCCCTGGCCGCGCTCGGTTTCAAGACCAAGCGCGGGGCCAACCTGCTGGCGCGCCACGGCTATTTCGCCGGCACCGACGAGCAGCGCGCCGCGGATCTCAACGCCATGTTCGCCGACCGGCAAGTGCGGGCGATCCACTGCGTCCGCGGCGGCTGGGGGTGCGCCCGCCTGCTGCCTCTGCTCGACTGGCCGATGATCGCGCGCAACCCCAAGATCCTCCTCGGCTACAGCGACATCACCGCCCTCCTGCTCTCCCTTCACGCCAAGACCGGGCTGGTGACCTTCCATGGGCCGGTGGGCACCTCGCAATGGAACCCGTTCAACGTCGGCTACATGAAACGGGTGTTGCAGGAGGGGGAGGCGGTCACCTTCGAGAATTTGAAGGAGATCAAGGAAGACGATCTGGTAGTGGTCGAGAACCGCGTGCAGACGCTGCGCCCCGGCACCGCCCGCGGGCGGCTGCTCGGCGGCAACCTGACGGTGCTGACCAGCCTCGTCGGATCGGGCTATCTGCCGGATTGGGACGGCTGCATCCTGTTCATCGAGGATGTGGAGGAGGCGCCCTACCGGATCGACCGCATGCTCACCCAGCTCCGGCTCGCCGGCATCCTGGGGAAGGCCCGGGCGGTGATCTGGGGGAACTGCACCAAGTGCTCGCCCGGCGAAGGGTTCGGCTCGCTGACCGTCACCGACGTGCTCCGCGACCATCTCCTGCCCCTGGGCGTCCCCGCCTGGAGCGGGGCGATGATCGGCCACATCGAAAAACAGTTCACCCTGCCGGTGGGAGTCGAGGTCGAGGCGGACGCCACCGCCGGCACCCTCCGCATGCTGGAGCCGGCGGTCGCCGCGAGCCCAGCCTGACGATCACCCCTCGGGCAGGAGGCGGGTGAAGACCTTTTCGACCACCCGGTCGCAGCGGGCGCCGTCGAACAGGTAGAGCCGGCGCACCTCACGGCCGATCCGCTCGTCGAGCGTCTGCCGCAGGCCGCGTTTGGCCCGGTGCAGGCGCACCCGCACGTTCTCCACCGAGAGATCGAGCGCGTCGGCGGTCTGCTCGGTCGAGAGGCCCTCGATCTCGCGCAGGCAGAAGACGGCCCGCAGCGGATCGGGGAGGAGCTCCACGGCTTCGCGGAGGACGGCGTGCAGCTCGCGGTTCTCCATCTGCCGTTCCGGACCGGAAGCCTCCGAAGGCGGGTCCGGAGGCTCGCCGCCGCCGGTCATGGGAGCCAGGGGGACCAGCCGCCGCCGTTTGCGCGCGCGGGCCAGCGCCTCATGGCAGGCGATGCGGGTGAGCCAGGTGGAAAACCGGGCTTCGCCGCGGAAGCCGGCGAGCTCGCGGAAGGCGCGCACATAGGCCTCCTGCATGACGTCTTCGGCCTCGGCGTCGTCCGCGAGGATGCCGCGGGCGACGCGGAAGAGCCGCTGGTTGTAGCGCCGCATCAGGATCTCGAACATCGAGGTGTCCCCCGCCAGCACGCGCGCCACGACCTCCTCGTCGGAGAGGGTCGCGGGCACGTCGGCGGATTGGAGGGCTGGCAGGCTCATCATTCCGCTCCAGTCTACGCCCGGCTCGCCCGCAGGGTGGCCTCGCGGACCGGAACGGACGCTCCCTGCCGAAGCTCGGCGAGGCGGGCGAGCGTGTAGGCGCCGACCGCCATCGCGAGATCCCGGACGGCGATGTCGAACAGGCCCATCGTCGCCAGGTTCACCGCGATCAGGACCAGCCAGGCGGCGGCGATCCAGGCCCCGATCCGCGTCCAGCGGGTGAGCACCAGCAGGCCGACCGCGATCTCGATGATCCCCACGGCGTGCATGAACGTCTGGGGGGAGACCGGCAGCAGGTTCGCCATCCACGGGCTCAGGTACTTCGGCCAGTCGGTGAGCAGGTTGAGAAACTTGTCGAGCCCCGCCAGCAGCGGGACCAGTCCATAGGTCAGCCAGAGGGGGCGGTAGAGCGATTCGAGGTTCGGGTTCGGTTGCGTCACGGGCATCGGGTCGTCCTCCTTTACCTGTAGAGAGTCGCGAGGGCGGAGAACGTTACAGCCGCCAAGGTACAATGACGGCCCCAAGGAGGTCGCCCATGCGCCGAGTCATCCTCAGCTTCTGCATCCTGTTCTGCCTGATTGCCAGACTTCCCGCCGCGGCCCAGACCGAGGTGGGCGAGGTGTCGTTCGCCAACTCCGGCGCGGCGGCGGCCCAGGAAACCTTCCTGCGCGGGCTCGCGCTGCTGCACAACTTCGAGTACCCCGACGCGGCGGAGCAGTTCCGCAAGGCGCAGACGATCGATCCGGATTTCGCCATGGCCTACTGGGGCGAGGCGATGACCTACACCCATCCGGTCTGGATGCAGCAGGATCTCCCGGCGGCGCGCGCCGTGCTGGGCCGTCTCGGCGCCACCCCCGAGGCACGGGCGGCGAAGGCGAAGACCGAGCGCGAGCGCGATTATCTGCGCACCGTGGAAGTCCTCTACGGCAACGGCACCAAAAACGAGCGCGACTTCCTGTTCTCCGACGCGATGGCCGCGCTCCATCAGCGCTATCCGGACGACGTCGACGCCACCGCCTTCTATGCGCTGTCGATTCTCGGCACGGCGCACGAGGGGCGCGACTTCGCGACGTACATGCGGTCGGCGGCGCTGCTCGAGGAGGTCTTCCCCACCCATCAGCATCATCCGGGAGTGCTGCACTACCTCATCCATTCCTACGACGATCCGATCCACGCCCCGCTCGGCGTGCGCGCGGCGCGGCTCTACGGCGCCGTGGCCCCGAACGCCGGCCACGCGCTGCACATGACCTCTCACATTTTCGTGGCGCTGGGGCTCTGGGACGACGTCATCGCCGCCAACGAACAGGCCATGCGCGTGGTCAATCAACACCGCGCCGAGCAGGGCAAGACGGCGAAGACCTGCGGCCATTACCCCAGTTGGCTGCACTACGCCCTGCTGCAGGAGAGGCGTCTCGACGAGGCGCAACGTCAGCTCGAAGCCTGCCGGCAGATGGCGACGGATCAGTTTTCAAGTCATCCTGACCTCGACCGGTCGATCGTGCCGTACTACGCGGAGATGCGCCTGTTCCATCTGATCGATGCCGGACGGTGGGACGCCGCGGACGCCGTCGCCATCCCGGCGGACCGCTACGCCGACGCACGATTCCTGCTGGCCTACGGCGAGGCGCTGGCAACCGCGAACGGCGACCTGAAAGCGTTCCAAGCCGCCGCCGCGCGGCTTCGCGAGCGCCAGAGGGAGCTCCTCGCGGCGATTGACAAGAAAGAGGACCTCATGGCGGATCGCCGGAACGCGGAGATCGCGGTGCGGCAGATCGACGCTCTGGAACGGATCAGGGAAGGAAAGAAGGACGAGGGGATCGCCCTGCTGCGGAAAACGGCGGAGGCGGAGAGCGTGCTGCCGCTGGAGTTCGGTCCGCCCGCCATTCAGAAGCCGACCTCCGAGCTGCTCGGCGACGAGCTCCTCGCCCTGGGCCGCAACGCTGAGGCCGAGCAGGCGTATCAATCGACGCTTGCCCGCGCTCCCGGACGCACCCGCTCGCTCCAGGGCCTGCTCCGCGTCCAGCAGACCCTCGGTAAGACCGAAGCCGCCGCGCGGACTCAAGGCCAGTTGCAGCGGTATGTGCGCACGGCGGCGGCGCGGTAAGCGAGAGCCGGGGCATTCCCCGGCCTCGCCGCTCCGACTTGCAGGCACATTTATTGCAATTAAATATTTTTTCGTACGGAGACCCACCAGAATGCATGAGCACTCGGTTCAGTTCTATGAAAAAGACGACTTCCTCCTCGACGAAGTCAGCGGCTTCATCGGCGCGGGCCTGCAGGCCGGGCAGGTCGCCCTCGTCATCGCGACCCAGCCGCACCTGGAGGGCCTCGAACGTCGATTGAAGGCGAGCGATGCGTCCTCGGATGGGGACACCGCGTGGGGTTCCGATCGGTACGTTGCCCTGGATGCGGCCGAGACGCTCTCGAAGTTCATGGTCGACGGCTGGCCCGACGAGCGGCTCTTCATCGATGTGGTGGGAAGCGTCATCCGGCAGGCGGCACAAGACGGCAGCCGGCCCGTTCGCGCCTTCGGCGAGATGGTCGCCCTGCTGTGGGCCGAAGGCAGGCACGAGGCTTCCATCCGCCTGGAGGAGCTGTGGAACGATCTCGCCCAGACCCAGTCTTTTTCCCTGCTCTGCGCCTATCCGATGCAGGGTTTCGACGACGAGGGGCACGGCAGCCCCTTTTCTCATATCTGCAACGCGCATTCGCACGTGCGGCCCGCGGAGAGCTTTTTCGCGACCGCCGCTCCGGACGATCTGCACCGCCAGGTCGTCCTGCTGCAACAGAAGGCGGCCGCGCTGGAATCCGAGGTCGCGAAACGCAAGCAGAGCGAGCAGGCCCTGCGTCGGCGGGAGAGGGAGCTGGCGGATTTCCTGGAGAACGCCGTCGAGGGTCTGCACCAGGTCGGCGCCGACGGCACGATCCTGTGGGCGAACAAGGCCGAGCTCGACCTGCTCGGCTACGAGCCCGATCAATACATCGGCCATCACATCGCCGAGTTCCACGTCGACCGTGAGGTCATCGACTGCATCCTGAACCAGTTGCAGAACGGCGAGACGCTGTACAACCAGCCGGCGAGACTGCGTTGCCGGGACGGCTCGATCAAGCATGTTCTGCTCCATTCCAACGCTCTGTTCGAAGACGGCGAATTCATCCACACCCGGTGCTTTACGCGCGACGTGACCGAGCGGGTGCGGCTCGAAACGGAATTGCGGCAGCGGCTCGAGCAGCTCGCCGAGGGAGACCGGCGCAAGAACGAGTTCCTGGCCATGCTCGGGCATGAGCTTCGGAACCCCCTGGCGGCGATCATGACGGCGGCGGAGTTGATGCGTCTGCGCGGCGACGATCCCGCGTATCTCGTCCGCTCGCGCGAGGTCGTGGCGCGGCAGGCGACGAGGATGACACGGCTGGTCGACGACCTGCTCGAGGTCTCCCGCATCACCCGCGGCAAGATCGAGCTCAGGGTTTCGACGGTCCGGCTCGACACCCTCGTCGATCAGGCGGTCGAGCTCGTCCATCCGCTGATCGACGAACGGGGGCACCGCTTCACCGTCGATCTACCCTCCGAAGCTGTCTCCCTGGCCGGCGATCCCGCGCGCCTCGTGCAGGTCCTGACCAATCTTCTGCACAACGCGGCCAAATACACCGAGCCGGGTGGAAACATCTCGTTGAGCGCCAGCCGGGAGGGGACGGATCTCCTGCTTCGCGTGGTCGACGATGGCGTCGGGATGACCCCCGAGTTGCGCGAGCAGGTGTTCGAGCCTTTCGTCCAGGCGCCGGGCTCGCTGGAGAAGGCCGCGGGCGGTCTCGGCATCGGCTTGACGCTGGTCCGGAATCTCGTCGATCTGCACAACGGCAGCGTTATCGCCCTGAGCCACGGCCCGGGACGCGGCAGCGAGTTCGTGGTCCGGCTGCCGCTACCCCAGACGGCGGCCGCCGATCTCGCGAGTCACTCCCCCCGCCCGACGCTCTGGACCCAGACCACGCGGTAGCCGCCGGGAGCCGCGTCGTAGCCACCGCCCACGGCGAGCCCCAGGCCCATCTCGCGGCAGCCGGGGTCGAGGATGTTCCGGCGGTGGCCCGGGCTGCCCAGCCAGGCCTCCAGGGCCTCCTCGACCGAGAAGCGTTGCTCGACGATGTTCTCGCCAATGCCGACCTTGTAGCCGTCCGCCCGCGCGCGGTCGGAAGGGCCCAGGCCTTCGGGCGTCCGGTGCCCGGAGTAGGAGCGCATCAGCATGTCCTCGGCATGCTGCTGGGAGATCCTGTCGAGGAGAGGATTGGGCGCGAACGGCGGCAGCCCCGCATTCCGGCGGACGGCGTTGACCCGCGCCAGCATCTCCGCCGCGACTCTCGCCTTGTCGGCGAGCGGAGCGGTGGCGGCGGCGAAGTAGTCCCCCTGGTGCCATCCGAAGAGGAAGACGTAGTGGGTGACGCCGCCGGCGACAGCGACGCCGACACCCAGATCCCGGAAGTGCCCGTCCGGGACCGCCTCAGGGCTCGAGCTCCGGGTGAAGAGAACGGACTCGGGAGGCGCCTGCGCGGAAATGCACCCCTCTCGCCATTCGTGGGCCGAGTACCCCACCCGCCGCAGCCGCTCCGGGACCGCCTCGGCGGTGCAGGACCGGAGCCGCCGGCCGCCCCTGGCCATCTCCTCAGCCTCCTGCTGGGCCACCTGGTTCAGGACCGGTGAAGGCAGCAGCGGACGCACGCCGCCGCGCGCCCGCTCCCAGTTGAAACGGGTCAGCCACTCGTCCTGCCAGGGCGCCGCGGCCCGCGCGCCGGCCAGGCCGAAGGCACCTGGGGCCAGCGGCATGACGGCCAGGACGGCGGCGCAGACGCATCCGCGAATCCACGTCTTCACGACCCGAACCTCGCATCCAGAAAAAGTGGTGCTAGCTTACCCCAACGAGGCGGCCGGCTCAAGGACGTGCCGCGGCTGATGAGGAAACGACACCATGGCCGAACCCGCACTGCCCACCCTGCTCAACTCGCCTGCCGGCCAGACCTTTCCGACGCTGACGCCGGCGCAGATCGCGCGGATCGCGGCGCACGGGTCCGTGCGCCGGGTCCAGGGTGGCGAGGTGCTGGTCGAGGCCGGAGAGCAGCCCGTGCCGTTCTTCGTGGTCACCGCGGGCCGGCTCGAGATCGTCCGCAACCCCGGCCCCGCCGAGACGCTGGTTGCCGTCCATGCGCCGGGCCAGTTCACCGGCGAGGTCAACATGCTCTCGGGCCGCCGCTCGCTCTTCCGGGCGCGCGCGGCCGAGCCGGGCGAGGTCATCGAGCTCGATCACGCAAGCATGCTGGCGCTCGTGCAGACCGACCCCGAGCTCAGCGAGATCTTCATGCGGGCGTTCATCTTTCGCCGGCTGGAGCTGATCGCGCACGGGATCGGAGACGCCGTGCTCATCGGCTCGACTCATTGCGCTGGAACGCTGCGCGTCCGGGAATTCCTGACCCGCAACGGCCATCCGTATTCGTACATCGACCTCGACCGCGATCCGGACATCCAGACCCTGCTGGATCAGTTTCACGTCGTCGCCGCCGACGTGCCCGTCCTGATCTGCCGCGGCGAGCTGGTGCTGCGCAACCCGACCAACGAGCAGATCGCCGTCTGCCTCGGCTTCAACGACGCGATCGACCCGGCGCTGATCCGCGACCTGGTGATCATCGGTGCCGGGCCCGCGGGGCTCGCGGCGGCGGTGTACGGCGCGTCGGAAGGGCTCGACGTCCTGGTGCTGGAATCGAGCTCGCCGGGGGGCCAGGCGGGCTCGAGCTCGAAGATCGAGAACTATCTCGGCTTTCCCACCGGCATCTCGGGCCAGGAGCTGGCGAACCGCGCCTACACGCAGGCGCAGAAGTTCGGCGCCCAACTGATGATCGCCAAGGGCGCCCGGCGGCTCGCGTGCGCCCGCAAGCCGTACGCCATCGAGATCGACGACGGTCCGCGCGTGCCGGCGCGCGCCGTCATCATCGCGACCGGCGCCGAATACCGGCAACTGTCGCTGCCGAACCTCTCGCAGTTCGAAGGCGCCGGCCTGTACCACGGCGCGACCTTCATGGAGGCGCAGCTCTGCGCCGGCGAGGAGGTGGTCGTGGTGGGGGGCGGAAACTCAGCCGGCCAAGCCGCGGTCTTCCTCGCGCAGACCGCCCGGCGGGTGCACGTGCTGGTGCGGTCGGACGGCCTGGCGGAGACCATGTCGCGCTATCTGATCCGGCGGATCGAGGACAATCCGGCGATCGTCCTGCGCGCGCGGACCGAGATCACGGCTCTCGAGGGGAGCAATCATCTCGAGCGCGTGAGCTGGCGGGACGATCAGACCGGAGAGATCGAGACCCGCAACATCCGCCACGTCTTCGTCATGACCGGCGCCATGCCCAGCACGAGCTGGCTCGAGGGCTGTGTCGCGGTCGACGCGAAAGGATTCATCAAGACGGGGCCGGACCTCTCCAAGGAGGATCTGGAAGCCGCGCGGTGGCCGCTCGCCCGGGCGCCCTATCTTCTCGAAACCAGTCTCCCCGGAGTGTTCGCGGTCGGCGATGTCCGGGGCGGCAATATCAAGCGTGTGGCATCCGCCGTCGGCGAGGGATCGATCGCGGTCGCCTTCGTCCATCAGGTGCTCCACGAGTAGGAGGAAAACGACGATGTCTGACGGAACCTGCGCTCATCTCGAAGCGATCACCACGGTCGCCCACGCGAAGCGCCACGAATGCGAGGAATGCGTGAAGATCGGCGCCCACTGGGTCCACCTGCGGACCTGCCAGGAATGCGGCAAGACCCTCTGTTGCGATTCCTCGCCGAACCGCCACGCCAGCAAGCACGCGCGAGCGGTCGGGCACCCCGTGGTGGCCTCGGCGGAGCCCGGTGAACGCTGGCTGTACTGCTTTCCCGACGAAGCCTTCGCCGAGTATTGATCGATTGCCCCGGCTCGCCGCCCGGGATTGAAATCCCGGGCGGCGAGGCACCATGGCCTTGTTCCTCAGAAGAAGACGGAAATCCCCTGCCCTTTCGAACCCCAACGCCTGCCTGCGCGAAGGGGTTTGACAATCCGTACCGTTCTAGTCCACGATTAAGCATACACTATTGAGAATGCGTCTCAATAGATCCGAAAGGGCGGAGGCCCGGACCTCAGTTGACCCCGGGGCCGGACCTCCGCGGCAAACGGCGGCCTGAGGACTCGCGTCCGCAAGCGCGCCTTCTGCTGGGAGGCATCTTATATGGAGAAGCCCTGCATGTCGTTGCGTCCGTTGCTGCTCGTCTTCGCTGCCGCATGTCTGCTGTCCCGCGCTCCGGCCGTGGGCGCCACCCTGGAGCCCGCCGCGGCCCCGGCCACCCCTGCCGAGCGGATCTCGTTCCAGGGGAGGGTCCTGGATCCGGCCGGCATGCCGATCTCCGGAGCCCGCGTCATCGCCGAGACAGAGGGGCGCGCGAGCGTCCCCAACGGCCCGGTTATCGCCGTAACGGATGCCGAGGGCGAGTTCACTCTCGAGCTCGCCACCGGCCGGTACGCCCTGCGCGTAGCCGTGGACGGATTCGCGGAAACCGTGCAGCACGTGAGCCTCACGCCGGACGATCACCCGCCCCTCGACCTCGTCCTGCAGGCGGGAGTCCACGAATCCATCACCGTGCGCGCCGAGAACGGCTATCAGGTGCCGACGATCAGCAGCGGCACGAAGACGCCGACGCCGCTGCGGGACGTGCCGCAATCGGTCACCGTCATCACCCGCCAGTTGATGCAGGACCAGCTCATGACCAGCGTCGGCGACGTCGTGCGCTACGTCCCGGGCGTCACCCTCCACCAGGGGGAGAACAACCGCGACCAGGTGATCATCCGCGGCAACAGCTCCTCGGCCGACTTCTTCGTCGACGGCGTCCGCGACGACGTCCAGTACTACCGCGACCTGTACAACCTCGATCGCGTGGAGGCCCTGAAAGGGCCGAACGCGATGATCTTCGGGCGGGGCGGCGGCGGCGGCGTGATCAATCGCGTGACCAAGGAGGCCGGCTTCGGCTCCCTGCGGGAAATCGATCTGCAGAGCGGCTCCTACGCCAACAAGCGCGTCACCGCCGATTTCGACCAGCCGCTCGGCGAGAAACTCGCGCTGCGCCTGAACGGGCTCTACGAGGACTCCGGCAGCTTCCGCGACGGCGTCGACCTCCAGCGCTCCGGCATCGCGCCGACCCTCACCTTCATGTCTGCCGAGGAGACGAAGATCACGGTCGGCTACGAGCATTTCCGCGATACCCGGGTCGCCGACCGCGGAATCACCTCGTTCCAGGGGCGGCCCGCCGACGTCGGCATCGACACCTTCTACGGCAATCCGGACGACAGCCACGTGCGGGCGCTCGTCAACCTGGGATCCGTCGCCGTCGAGCATCGCTTCGGCGCGCTGACCCTCCACAACCGGACGCACTTCGGCGACTACGACCGCTCCTATCAGAATTACGTTCCGGGCGCGGTCACGGCGGACAAGAGCCAGGTAACCCTCACCGCGTACAACAACGCCACGCGGCGCCAGAACCTGTTCAATCAGACCGATCTGACGTATGGCCTGGAGACCGGAGCGGTACACCACACGCTGCTGGCCGGTGCCGAGATCGGACGGCAGCTCACCGACAACTTCCGCAATACGGGCTACTTCAACAATTCCACGACGTCGATCCTGGCGCCCTACGGCAGCCCGACGATCGACACGCCGGTCACCTTCCGGCAGAGCGCGACGGACGCGGACAATCACCTGCGCACCGAGGTCTCCGCTCTCTACGCCCAGGATCAGATCGAGCTCTCCCCCCATCTGCAACTGGTCGCCGGGCTGCGCTTCGACCGTTTCGACCTCGAATATTACAATCATAGAAGCGGCAACAACCGCAATGGCGACCGTCTGGGGCGGACCGACAATCTCGTCTCGCCGCGCGCCGGGATCATCGTCAAGCCGATCACCCAACTCTCCCTCTACGGCACCTACAGCGTGTCGTACCTGCCCAGCTCCGGCGATCAGTTCTCTTCGCTGACGACGATCACGCAACAGGTGAAGCCGGAGAAATTCAACAATTATGAGGTCGGCGTCAAGTGGGACGCCTCGGAAAGCCTCTCCCTCACCACCGCCGTCTACCGGCTGGACCGCACCAACACCCGGTCGACCGATCCCAACGATCCGACCCGGATCGTGCAGACCGGCAGCCAGCGCACCAAGGGTTACGAGATTGGAGTCAACGGTCAGCTCACGGACGACTGGAGCATCGCCGGCGGCTATGCGAACCAGGACGCCTTCGTGACCCGCGCGACCACCGCCGCCCGCGCCGGCGCCACGGTGGGCCAGGTGCCCCGCCACACGCTGTCGCTGTGGAACAACTACCGGTTCCACCCGAAAGCCGGCGCCGCGCTGGGAGTCATCTACCGCTCAGAGATGTTCGCCACGATCGACAACTCGGTGACGCTGCCCGGCTACACCCGCGTCGATGCCGCCGCCTACTTCTCGCTGACCGAGGATCTGCGCCTGCAGGTGAACGTCGAGAACCTCTTCGACAAGAGATACTGGGCCAACGCGGACAGCAACACCAACCTCTCCCCCGGCTCACCGCGCGCCGTCCGCGTCGGATTGACGACTAAGTTCTGAGATCCCGGAAAGAAGGAGCCGGCTTGCCATTCCGATCAGTCTGGGATAGAAGACGATATGCCGTCTGCGTTCATGATCCTCCTCTTCGCGACGGCCGCCGCTGCGTCCACGGTTCCCGTCCAGCTTGACGCGATCCTGAAGGATTATGGCCGCGCCGATGCGCCAGGGGCCAGCGTGCTCGTGGCGCAGGGCGGGAAGGTCCTCTACCGCAAGGGATTCGGCCTCGCCAACCTCGAAGAGAGGACGCCCATCACCACGGCCACCAACTTCCGGCTGGCCTCGGTCACCAAGCAGTTCACCGCCACGGCCGTGCTCCTCCTGGCCGAGCGAGGAGAGCTGTCGCTCGACGATCCACTGACCCGCTTCTTCCCCGGCTTCGCCAGGGCCGCGCACGGGGTCAAGGTGCGCCACCTGCTCGGGCACACCTCGGGGCTCCTCGATTACGAGGACCTCATCCCGCCCGGCACCACGGTGCCGGTCAAGGACAAGGACGTGCTCGACCTGGTCGGCAGGCAGGACAGGCTCTACTTCGCGCCGGGCAGCCAGTTCCGCTACAGCAACACGGGCTACGCCCTGCTGGCCCTGATCGTCGAGAAGGTCTCCGGCCGGTCGTTTGCGCAGTTCCTCGAGAAGAACATCTTCGACCCGCTGGGGATGGCCGGCACCGTGGCCTACGAGGAGGGTATCTCCAAGGTGGCGCGCCGGGCCTACGGGTATAGCGAGAAGGGCGGCGAGAGGGACGGCCGTTTCGAGCGCACCGACCAGAGCCTCACCAGCTCGGTCCTGGGCGACGGCGGCATCTACTCATCGGTCGAGGACCTGTGGCGCTGGGACCAGGCCCTGTACGGCACGCGCCTGCTGCCGGCCAAGACCCTGGCGATGGCCTTCCAGGCCGGCACCCCCACCTCGGACCAGCCCGGCAGCGGCTACGGCTATGGCTGGTACGTGGCCTCGCACCGGGGGACGCGCAAGGTCTGGCACTACGGCGAGACCATCGGGTTCAGCACGTACCTGGCCCGCTACCCGGACAAGCGGCTCACGATCATCATGCTCACGAACCGGAACGACAACTTCCTCGGACCGACGGTGGATCGCATCGCCGATGTGATCCTCGCCACGCCGTGAGCCGACAGCCAAGCCGGCGGCGCGCTCGTGATTAGCCTCCGTGGCACGCTCCGTGGCACGCTCTGTGGCACGGTAATCGCGGCCGCGCTTCTGGCGGCCGCCTGCGGGCGCGACGCCTCCCCCGGACCCGGACGCTTCCCGGGCGCGCCGGTGATCCTCATCACAGTCGATACCCTGCGCGCGGACCACCTCCCGGTCTACGGTTACCGCCAGGTCGAAACCCCCAACATCGACGGACTGCGGCGCGACTCAGTCCTCTTCGAGCGCGTCTACAGCCATTGCCCGATGACGCTTCCTTCGCACGTCTCGATGTTCACCGGAGCGCTGCCCACCGAGAACGGCGTGCGGAACAACATCGGCTACCGATTCGAAGGAGCGAAATTCAGAACTCTCGCCGAGGAGCTGCGCGAGCGCGGCTATGCGACGGGCGCCGCGGTGTCGTCCTACGTTCTGCGCTCCGACACCGGGATCGATGACGGCTTCGAGTACTACGAAGACTCGATCGCCGTCGCGACGGCGGGCGCGATGAGCGAGCACCAGCGCTCGGGCAGGGAGACGCTGAAGCACGCTTTGGCATGGATTCTGGGACACCGCGAGCAGCCGTTCTTTTTCTTCCTCCATCTCTACGAGCCGCACGCCCCCTACGCGCCGCCCGAGCCGTTCAAGAGCCGCTACCCGTCTGCCTACGACGGCGAGATCGCCACCGCGGATGCCCTCGTCGGCGAGCTGGTCCGGTCGCTCAAGGCGTCCGGGCTCTACGACCCCGCGATCGTCATCTTCACCTCGGATCACGGCGAGGGCTTGTGGGACCACGGCGAAGACCAGCATGGGATCCTGCTCTATCGCGAGGCGCTGTGGGTTCCGCTCCTGGTCAAGCTGCCGGGCTCGCACCAGGCCGGTTCGATCAGCCGGCCCACGCCTCTGTCGCATCTGTTCGGCACGGTGCTGCGCCTGGTGGGAATCGACCTGCCTTCGCGCCCGGCTTCGTGGTTCGACGCTGGAGGCGAGGCTCGCCCCATCTACTCCGAGACGCTCTACCCGCGCATTCACCTCGGCTGGAGCGAGCTGCGGTCGCTGATCGACGGCCGCTATCACTACATCGAAGCGCCCACTCCCGAGCTCTACGATCTGGAGCGCGATCCCGGTGAAACCAGGAATCTGATCACGGTCGAGCGCCGGGAGGCGTCACGGCTGCGGAAGGAGATGCAGGCCTATCCCGCGACGGCCGCGGCACTCGGCGCGATCGACCCGGAGGACGCCAGGAGGCTGGCCGCTCTGGGATACGTGGGGACGCCGCGCGAGCGCGGCGCCGGGCCACTGCCGAACCCGCGCGACGAGATCAAGAACCTCGCTCGCATCAAGGCGGCGTTCCGCCTGGCGGACGAGCACCGGTTGGATGAGGCGGTCGCGGCCTTGAGGAGCCTGCTGCAAGAGAACCCGAAGCTCCAGGACGCGTGGTCGAAGCTGGGAGAGGTCCTGGTGGAATCCGGCCGCTACGACGAAGCGATCGAGGTCTACCGGTCGGCGATCGCTCACGCCGAGCGCTTCTCGCCGGATCTCGCGCTCGCCCTGGGCTTCGCCTATCTCAAGCACGGCAGTACCGGCGATACTGCCGCGGCCGCAACCCATGCCCGCCTCGCCCTCACGACCCATCCCCGCGAAGCGAACGAGCTCCTCGCCCGGGTCGCGCTCGCAGAGGGACGCTTCGACGCCGCGGAGGAGCACGTGAGGTCCGCCCTTCAGGACGGCGACCGCCAGCCGGCGACGTTGCTGTTGCTCGCCGACGTCGAGCGGACCGCCGGCAAGCTCGAACAGGCGCTACGGACGGTCCAAGAGGCGGAGCAACGCGCGGCGGAGCTCGGTGTCGGGCGGCTGCAGGGGGCGGACTTTCTGCGCGGCGACCTGCTGGCGCGCCTCGATCGGCCGGAGGAGGCGACCGCCGCCTACCGGCGTGAGATCGCGGCGTTTCCGCAGCACCTGCAGGCCTACGCCAATCTGGCGGTGATCCTGATGATCCAGGGCAGGAGCGCGGAGGCGAACGAGCTGCTCGGGCAGATGGCGAGGAGCAACCCGCACCGCGGGGCGTTTCTCCTGGCGGCGAAAACCCTCGAGACGTTCGAGGACCGCCAGGGCGCCGCGCGCTGGCGTCAGCGCGCGGCGCGGCAGGACGACCCGGCTCGCTAAAACCTCAGGCCGACCGAGAGGCGGTAGGTGCGGGGACGCTGGTAGGCGTCCGCCGCCGTGGGCTTCCCGAAATTAGGTCCCTTCTGCCAGTGCAAGCCCTCCTGCGGCACCTCGCCGGCCAGCGGGTTGAAGGGCAGACAGCGGTCGCTCGTGCCCGCCTGGAGACACGATGTCTGGCGGCGGGTGAGCACGGTCTTGTCGACGAAGTCCGGGTCTTCCAATCCCTGCTGGTTGAACAGGTTCAGGATGTCACCCTCGATGAAGAAGCGCACGCCGCGCAGCCGCGGCGCATACCAGTTCACCCCCAGGTCGGTCGAGGTGATGTTGTCGAGGCGGAACCCGCCCCGGTCGCTGAAGTAGTAGGGCACCGAGGAGGGCGCGGTCACGTAGCCGGGGTTCACCACGCCGTTGGCGGGCCCCGTCGACGTTCCGCTCCGCACGTCGATCGTGCCGACGGCCGAGTAGGACAGCGCCGAGTGGTAACGCTCCAGCAGGGTGAAATTGAAGTCCCCCGCCCGTGTCGGCAGATTGTATTGCGCCCAGATGTTGCCGCGGTGGCGCATGTCCGGACCGAGATCGCCGACGGGGTTGGTCTGCGCGAAACCCCGGTATTCGGGCTGGTTGATCAAGGGATCGTTGTCCAGGCTGGTGGCGAAGCTCGGAGTCTCCCCCTCGACGTTGCCGCGCAACGTCGACCAGGTGTAGTTGCCGCCGATCGATAGTCGCTTCAGGAGTCGATAACGGCCCTGGAGCTGGATCGCGCGGTATTCGCGGCTCAGGTGGTCATCGCCGTTCCCGATCACTCCCTGGTCGAACTGATCGCCGTTCGGGTCCGTCGCCTTGCCGGTCTGCAGGTTCCGCCGCACGACGTAGAAGTCTCCCCAGGTCCGGTTGATGTAATCGGCGCGCAAATAGCCGCCGCCCCCGAACGTCATGCCGTAGCCCAAGGTGTATTCATCCATGAACGGCGCCGCGAGCGGCCCGTCGAAGCGCAGGGTGACTCCAGGGACGTGGGCACTGCTGAGGAGATTCGGGTTCCGATTCGACGTGCCGCCGACGGAATTGAACCAGTTGAAGACTTGGCGGATGACCTCGGGGGTCGAGAGGAGCTGGTCGCGTGGCGTTCCGACCGGGTTGATGGCCGGGCCCCTGTAATCCCAGTAGTAGGAGGCATAGCGGCCCGCGGTGGCGGTGTTGTCGGCAGGTCCTTGATCGACCTTCGAGACATAGCGGCCATAGGTGGCGCTGAAGTTGTGCTTGCCGTCGCCGCGCAGGTCGTAGCGTGCCGCCAGGCGCGGGCTGAAAGCGCTGTCGTCGACGGTCTTGTTCCCGGCCTGATCGGTGCCGAACGACTTGTCGTAGCGCACCCCCACGTTGAAGCTCCAGTGGTCGTTCAGCTCCCATTTGTTGTTGACGAACCACGAGCGCGTGGCGAAGTCGGAAGTTCTCGACAGCGCGGGAACGGGATCCCACTCGATCTGGCTGGAGTCCGGATCCACGCCGAAGAAGACATCCTGTCCGAAATAGATGAAGTTGCCGTGGATGCGAAGATCGCTGCCGGACTGGAAGTTGTTCTCGTTGCGCTTCTGATGGAACTCCTCGAAGCCTCCGACGAGGCTGTGGTTGCCGGTCGCCCGAGTGCTGAGGTAATAGGACGCCTTTCCCAGCCAGCTCTCGTTGTTCCGCTCCTTGGACCCGCACGGTCTGCCGCAGAAGGTCGGCGACCATCCCCGCTGGCCGGTGTTGTCGTCGAGCAGCAAAGTGCCCTCGATCAAGTCGCGGGTGTTGGCCCCGAGGGAGAACTCGTGCTTCATCTTGCTGTACTGGCCCTCCAGGAGGAAGCGATCCGTGAAGATACCGTGGTATTGGAGGGAACGAAGCTCCCGGAAGTCGTCGCGGAAAGAGAGGCTGCGCAGATCGACGACGCGGCCGGAGGTGACGAAGTTTCGCCGCTCCAGATCGCTGTCGATATAGGACCCGACGAGAGAGTGCTGGTCCGTGAGCCGCCAGGTGAGCTTGCCCTCGATCCGCCGGTCGTCCCCCGTGGTGTCGTAGGGAATGGCGGTGTCGAAGGTCTGGGCGCCGGTCTCACGGCCTTCCGACCGGGCGGCCGCGAAAAACCAGAGGCGGTCGCGGATGATCCGCCCGCCCAAGGTTGCCTCGTAGGCGCTGTTGGTGTCGTCGATGGGGTCGACCTGGGCGGGGAAGTCCGACTTTTTCGTCCAGTCGTCATTGGTGAATGAATCGCGGAACGACCCGGAGAACTCGTTGCCTCCCGACTTGGTCACGGTGTTGACCACACCCCCGGTGAACCGGCCGAACTCCGCCGAAACCCCGCCGGTGAGAACCGTGGTCTCCTGGACCGCGTCCTCGATGTAGAGCGGGTTCGGCTGTCCGCGGACGTTCTCGTTCACCACCACGCCGTTCACCAGGAAGAGGTTCTCGAAGGACATCGACCCCGAGATCGTGATCTGGTCGTTCGGCCCCGCTTCCGTCACCCCCGGCGCGAGGGCCACGATGTCGTCGATCGTCCGGCCGGTGGGGAGCTCGTTGATGGTCTCGGCGTTGAAGTTCGCCGCGATCTCGGTCGTTTCGACCGCCGCCGGTGTCGACGCCGTGACCGTGATCTCTTGGGCCAGGCTGGTGAGGGTCATCTCGGCGTCGGCACGGGCCGTCTGGCTGAGGCCGACGACGGCGCTCTTCTCGATTCTCTGCATGCCCTCGAGATCGAAGGTCACCGTGTAGTCGCCGGGGGGAAGGGCGGGGAACTGGTAGCCGCCAGCGTCGCCGGTCGTCGTCGTTCGGCTCCCCTGCAGGGCGGGGGAGGTGACGGTGACCGTGATTCCCGGCAGCGGTTTGCCGTCGGATGTGACGGTGCCGACGAGGGTGCCCGTGGTTGACTGCGCGACGAGTGTGGCTGCACACAAGAGCATGGCGATCCCAAGGACGTTTCGAAGGGCAAAGCGCATGAGCACCTCCACCAGATGAAGGCATCAATGAAATGGGCCAACGGCTGCCGGAATCGTACCACCTTCCAAAGACCCGCAGGAAGCCCCCGGCGGCCCGCTGGGAGGCTGAACGCTTCCGACAGGGTGCGATAACCCGCGCCGCCGCCCCACTACCCTGCTGAACCACCGATCGTCGTCGATACGACAACGTCGGCATCCAGGAGGGAATCCAATGACCCCGAATCGCTTCGTCACTCTCAGCCTCTGCCTCGGTCTCTGCCTCACCTTCGCCGCGGCGTTCGCGCCGGCCGCGGAGGCGCAGAGCCTCGCGGGCTACAACTGCATCCAGAACCTGTCGAACGGCGAGTTCAAGACCAGCAGCGCCTCATCGCTCGCGAGCGCTTGCAAGGATCAGGAGATCTGGCAGTTGAGCCAGGTCAGCGGCAAGACGTCCTACTGCATCAAGAACCAGTCCAACGGCCAGTATCTCGAGAACAAGGCCACCAAGCTGTCCAGCGACTGCAACGGCGACGACGAGTATTGGAACGTCACGCCGGTCTCCTACCAGGGAGAAACCGTTTATTGCGTGCAGAACGCCGGCAACAGCGAATACCTGACCAGCAGCGCGAGCCAGTTGTCCAGCACCTGCGGCCAGCAGCAGTACTGGCGCGTCTACAATCCCAACTGGCTCTGCATCCAGAACCAGGGCAACAGCCAGTACCTCGAGAACCGCGCCACGAAGATGGCCGGCACCTGCGCCGATCAGACCACCTGGTGGATCAAGACCCCGGTCGCGGGGCAAACCAACATCTACTGCGTGCAGAACATCGACAACCAGGAGTACCTGACCAGCAGCGCGTCGAGCATGTCCAGCACCTGCAATTCTTCCAACCAGTGGTGGGTGATCACCGGCACGTCCGGCACCTGCATGCAGAACTACGCCAACGGCCAGTACATGACCAACAAAGCCAGCTCCCTGTCGTCGACCTGCAACTCGACGAATCAGTACTGGAACCTGACCGGAGCGAACTACTCGAGCATCACCTCGAACTGACGGCATCCCCCCCCCCCCGCGCCGCCGGCTCGGGCACCTCGACCAGGACAGGTGCCCGAGCGGGTTTCTCCACTCCCTCCGCCGGCTCGCTAACGCCTTGTTCAAGCACCTTCATATATACAGGCTGGCTTCGAAATAGTCATGCCCGCCCGATCCGCCACCGCATCGCCGGTGTGGTGGTCGCGGTACGGGAGGTCCCTTGGAAAGGAGACGTGCGTGAGAAACAGAATCCTCCTCGCAGTGCTCGTGTCGTCGCTCCTGTCCGGCTTCTCCCCTCTGTTCGCCGATCCCGTGATCCAGCGCGGCATCGACGTCTTCACCACCCTCGGGGACGGTCGGACCTATTCCGACTTTTCCTACCACCCCATCCCCGCCGGCTTCTTCTGCAAGGGCTCCAAGGCGTTCACCGGCCGGGTGGCGCTCAAGGGCTTGCCACTCACGACCGGAACCCCGGGGCAACTCTTCGGTGCCGATACGGTCGTCGAGCGGCTCGACGACGCCGCCTTCGATGACAAAGGGGTCGCCATGACTCGTATCCGTTTCCGGGCCCTGTCGCTGGTGAGCATCGCCCCCGTCAAGACCGCCTGTGGTGACTTCCACGTCTACGTCTCCCTCCGCGGCAAGCAGCGGGTGACGACGATGAGCATCACCCGCACGCAGGAGAGGGGCGGAAGTTTCGTCGCGCCTCTCGCGGTCGATGCGCGCGTGACCTTCATCCCTGTAAAGCCTGCGCGGAACAAGGCCGCGCGGAAGTTGGAGCTCAACAGCAGCTTCACCTTCCCGGCCACCCCCATACCATGGAGCCTCACGGCAAGCACGAAGAGCACCCGTCCCGTGGCCGTCGACACCAATGGAGACCTGACCCCTGACGCTCTACTTTCCAGCACCCCGAACTTCTTTGCGGGTCAGTCGCCAGACCTTCCGCTGACGAAGGTACTCTGCTCCTGCTGTCCGGGGACCTCGTGCCACATCGATCCCGCCACCGGCAAGGAGCACTGCACGACGACTACTCAGTGCAGCACGAACACGGAAAGTTGCTGTTAGGCAACCAGGAGGCGGAGGTCTTTCCCGGTCTTTTACGCTAGACTCTCGATCGGCTCTTCAGGAAAACGGGAGGCGTGCTGCAGACACGCCCCCCGATGAAACTGGACTACGTCGGGTTTACTCCTCGGTCGTGGCCTCCTGAAGAGCCGCCTTCGTTTCCACGCCCTGGGCTCCTGCCGGCGGACGCTTCAGGTTGGTGCTCTTCTTCCGGCCGCGGAAGACCTTCATTCCGAACTCCTTCAGCTTCTCGCTCTTGCTGCCGTACCGGGTCTTGACTCCGGTCCGTAGATGCTATGGAGGGCTGGGGGTGGAAGTGACGGGGGGGCTGGTTGTAGTTTCTGGGAACTTCAACGCAGAAAGGAGTGTCCCAGATGAACCAGCCGACCCGTCCAGAAGAGTCTAGCGAGAATCGCGGCGTCTTGTGCCTGGCCTTGGAACTAAAGTGTCCACGAAACCGGGGCAACTCCAGTTCCCCTGATTGGGAGAGGGTTGTCCCTGATTGGGAGAGGGGTCTCCCAGGCAGGGAGAGGGGTCCCCCAAGAAGGGGAAGGGCTCCCCCAAACTGGGGAGCCGGTGCCCCGGCTTCAGCGTCATGCCGGGTCAGTTCTCCTGGGTCGCAGAGGATCTTACTCGCAAATCTGGCAGCGATAGCGGGCGTAACCGACCTCTTTGTAGACCTGTGCCGTACTGTCCCAATGGCAAGCGGTCAGGACGACGTAGGAGCGCGAGCAGGTTCCATCGGGCGAACAGTCGGCGGCCACTTCGGCGTAGGCTTGGGACTTCGCCGAGGCCGACGCCAGGGTACAGGTCGAGCCGCTCCCCTCGTAATCACCGGTTGTACCCCCACTGAAACACACACATCCGCACGAATCATTGGGTGGGCAAAGAGCAAAAACGGGCCGCACCGCATAACCCACCAGAACCAGCGCCACCAAAATGAAACACAGCTTTCTTCTTTGCATGACGTCTCCTTGGTTAGAGGGGCATCGGAGAAGAGGCCCCAATATGTAAGGTGCTTCACGCGAGCTTTACATTTCTTGCGCGAATTACCTGTTACGCGAGCCGTGCCGGCACCGCGGCCAGGGGGTCATGATCGGCTGGACACCTCAATGATATTTGTATTAGCCTATGCGCTCACCTGGAAGGAGAACCTCATGAATGTATCCAAGCTCGTCCGCATCGCAGGCCTCTCACTCGTCCTCGCCGCCGCCGCCCTGCCGTCGTTCGCCGAGCGGCAGTGTGGCTGCAACTACTGCTCGAGTGTCAGCCCCACCACGGCCTGCAACTTCAGCGGCACCCACACGACCTGCGGAGATTTCCTCGCCGTCACCCTCTGCGGGCCGGTGGGCTGAAGCGCCGCGGAATCGAAGCTCTAAAACCGGGGGAGCCGCCTGTCGAGGCGGCTTTCCTCACCTCCACACTCGCTGTTCGGCACCCTCAACCTTGAAGGAGGATGTATGAATCTATCCAAGCTCGCCCGTGTTGTAGGCCTCTCCATGATCCTCTCCGTCACCTCCCTGGCCGCCTTCGCCGATCCGCCGGCCATCCAGCCCTGTGGCTGCACTTACTGCTCGCACTCCCCCTCCACCCGGAGCTGCACCAACTTCGACGGCACGACCATCACCTGCGGCTATTTCCTCGCCGTCACCCTCTGCCAGCCGCAGGGTTGATTCCCTAAGAACGCCTGACAAAAACTCGGTTCCGTGCGCAGGGGAGGGGCTCGACCCCTCCCCTGTCCGCACGCCAGACCTGCCCGGCCTCGGGAGGACCCGTGGGTTGAAGTATCCTCCGGGCATGATGTCCCTATCGACCCTCGGACGGCTCTGCACCTGCCCAAGGCAGCCACGAACCCGCTGGCAGGCTTCATGTGGACCAACCCCGCCAAGGCTCTGGCAATGCTGGGCGGCGTCATCCTGCTGGCCGGAGCTCTGCGGGAAGACGAGGCGGACCGGTCCTCAGCCTTGGCCCGGCTGTTTCGAAGCCTGACGCCGCTGAGCCCACTGTTCCTGGGTGGATTCCTGATCCTCGGCGGAATTCAGCACTTCGTGTACGCGGACTTCGTCATGAAACTGGTGCCGTCCTGGATTCCAGGTTCCCGGTTCTGGGTCTACCTCACCGGAATCGCCCTGATCGCGGGAGGCGTGAGCCTCCTGATCCCGAAAACGCGGCGATTGGCGGCGACAATGGTAGGAATCATGATCCTGCTCTGGGTGGTGCTCCTGCACATCCCCCGGGCGATGGCCAATCCGCAAAACGCCGGCGAGACGTCGGGGATCTTCGAGGCGCTGGCCCTGAGTGGAGCCGCGTTCATCCTGGCGGATCGGGGACGCGGGTTGGGACGGGAGGCCCCGGTGGGCCTCCCACTCAGAACGTAACCTCGTCGCTCCTGTTGCCCCTGTTATTGCGTCAGGGCAAACAACGCGTCAGGGGCAAACGTGCAGATAAAACCAGATGGCGCAGGTCCCCGGGCGGCCGTTGTCATTGCACTTCGTAGTAGGGGTCGAGGTGCTCAGGCAGCAGTACGCCTCGCCACAGGGGGGCGGAGCGGCCTCGGTCCGGGCGGGCACCATCCCGGAGGCGCACGAAAGAACGACAGCGGCGGCGAGCAGAAATCTTCTCGGCATCATTTCTCCCTCACGAGAATGCGGCGGATCCAAGTGAAACAGCGTCGGGAACGGGCCTGAGTATACGCTGCTGCGCGGCTCGCCCCGCCACCTCCCGCGAGTCAAGATGCACGGCCAACCCGGGATAAGTACCTGACACCTTTCCCCGTGGGCACTGCTCCCCCGCAGCGGGCCTGTCGTCGCAAACCGTAGCGTTTCCATCGCGCATGATCTGGCGAAGTGCGTGGCATCTCTATGCCTGACCCACGTGCGGTGAATGATCCACTCCACAAGCTCTACCTCGTCTGGCTCCATCTTCACGCCGCTTCGTCTACGCGAGGAAGTGCGAGCACGGCGGCCTCAAGCGAGCCCTTCAGAAGCGTAATCGGGCTGCTGGCCTCAGCGAGTTCGTCGCTGACCTCAACGTTCAGGGCTCGCAGGGTGCTATGGGCCTTGCGGAGCAGGAGCTCGAGGGCCTTCTGAGCCTTGCGGATCTCGTCGCCGATGCCGTCCACATTCTTCCGGATCGCATCGCTGTGCTTCTCCATCTTCTCGAGACGACTGAGCTCTCCCTCGATGCGCGCCTCGATGTCGCGCAGGGCGGTGATGTCGCCCGCGTCGCCGGCCGTCCGGGCTCGCGTGACGAGTCCCATGCCCAGAAGGATGGCAGCGTAGAGCCACGCGTCGGTGGCGGGGTCCTGATCGTCCCAAGTGACCAGCACGTTGTTTCCGTAACGAGCGAAGCGCGGGAAAACATCGCTCGCGTGAGATCGGCCCATGATGAAGACGCCGGCCGCTACGTCTCGGTTCTTGCGGGCAGCGTCGAGCTCATCGAGTGCCTTCTGTACGGTGTAGGTGCCGTCACGCTTCGCCTCAAAGACGACGCCGGCGCCGGCGAAGGCGCTCTCGGTCGTGAAGCGCAGCACCGCGTCTCCCTTCTTACAGCGACCGACGCCGGCCGTGGCGCCGGTCACGTCGAAGACGCACGGGGCTCCCTGCGTGGCCACCCGCACGAACGACAGGACCGCGTCCTCGAAATCGAGGCCTCCGCGCGTCGTCTTCAGGTCCTGCGTGCGCTTGGTCTCGATGCGCACGAGCGCTTCCCGCACCTCTTTCTCGAAGAGCGACTGCCGATCTTCCTGGCGCTTCGCGAGATCGAACTGCGTGCTCGCCTGCTCTTGCAGGAGCTTGGTCAAGCTCGCCTTCAGGATTCCCATCGGGGACGACGGAGAGTCGGGGTTCACCGCGGCGAGCACCTCCTGGCGCGCTTGGTGGGTCTCACGCACGAGGCGGCTCAGGAGCGAGCCCTCGTCATTCGCGTCGAGAGCCGCCAGCGCAGCGGAAAGTTGCTTCTGGCGATCTTCGTCGGCGCCCCTCAGCTCGTCGCGCAGGCTCTTGAGGAAACGCGCGACGGCGCCATCCTCCGCAAGCGGATCGAGCGCTCGAACCAGCTCGGCGTGGCTCTCGCCCATCACTGCCCGCAGTTGCACCTCGAGCACCTTGACGAGCCCGGTGCTCTCGGTCGGGCTCAGTTTCTTGAACAGCGGGCTCGTCTCTCCGACTTGCTTCGCGAGCACCTCCACAAGAACGCTGTTCTGCGGGCCGAGGTACTTCTCGAGCAAACGGGCGAGCACGCCGTGGTCATCGACGAACGCGGCGAGCCGCTGGCTCACCTGACCGTCGTTCGGATCGAAAAAGCGCGCAAGCACAGCGCCAATCGTCTGCTGCTGCTGCTCCACGTGAGCGTGTAGCTGCCGGTCGATGTCGGTGAGCAGGCTCGCCCCAACGTCCTTCAGCTTCGACTCCTGCGCCGCCGCGTGGGCGTTGGCCAGCGCGCGCAGGCCGATGGTCCAAGCGTCGAGTGCCAACTGATCCCGCGCAGGCTCGTCGAGATCCTCGAACAAGGCGATGCTGTCGAGGCGGCGATCGCGGAGGTCCGCGGCCACCTCCTCGGACGTGAAGGCCACGGAGATTTGCAGTTGCTGGAGACGGATTATGTTTGTCATGCCGACCCCTATCGCAGTGATCGTGCCAGGCCCGCAGGGCGCGTTCGGAGGCCGGCGGTCAACGTAGATTCAATCACTTACACCATACGACTGGATAAGCCTCCTTGTGCATGGATAAGAACTCTTGTATCGTCTGGCCGTGCCCAAAATCCTCGTCGCCTGGATCGGCAACGCCGACCTTCGAGCGCCCACCGAGAGTGAACAGGTGGGCCTCGGTCCCATTGCGCAGGCTCTCGAGGCGAGGACGTTCGACGAAGCCTTTCTGCTCTCGAACTACGACGAAAAGGCCGTTGCCGCCTACCTGAAGTGGCTACGGGGCCGTAGCGCGGCGCGCATCGAGGTCGTGGCGGAGAAGCTCAGTGGGCCCACGCATTTCGGCGAGATTCATGAAGCCGCCGTGCGGACCGTTCAGCACGCGCTGGGTGACCGTGCGCGCGACACGTCGCTGACATTCCATCTGAGTCCGGGAACTCCGGCCATGGCCGCGGTCTGGATCCTCCTCGGCAAGACGCGATTCCCTGCTGAGCTCATCGAGTCGTCGAAGGACCACGGCGTCCGGACCGCTTCGGTTCCCTTTGACATCTCCGCCGATTTCATCCCCGACCTGCTCCGCGAGCAGGACGAACGCCTGCGTCAGGGCAGCGCCGCGGAGCCCCCTGAGGCTCCGGAGTTCTCCGATGTCATCCACCGCAGCCGCGTAATGAGCCGCCTCATCCAGCGGGCGCGTCGGGTCGCAGTCCGCAACGTGCCAGTGCTCGTCGAGGGCGAGTCGGGCACCGGCAAGGAGATGTTCGCGCGTGCGATCCACCGCGCGAGCCCTCGGCGCGACCGGCCGTTCATCGCTGTCAACTGCGGAGCGATCCCGGCCGAGCTCGTCGAGTCCGAGCTCTTCGGCCACGAGAAGGGAGCTTTCACGGATGCGAAGCAGCCGAGGAAGGGCTATTTCGAGGCCGCCGACGGCGGCACGCTCTTCCTCGATGAGCTCGGCGAGTTGCCGGGGCCGGCTCAGGTGAAGTTGCTGCGCGCGATTCAAGAAGGCGAAGTCGTGCGCCTCGGATCGAGCAAGCCGCTGAGGGTAGACGTCCGGATCGTCGCCGCCACCAACCGGACGCTTACCGAAGAGATCGCGGCCGGGCGCTTCCGCGAAGACCTCTTTTATCGCCTGGCCGTGGCCGTTCTGAAGCTCCCACCTCTCCGTGACCGAGCCGGCGACCTCGGCCTGCTCGTCGATCATCTCCTCGCGCTGGTGAACCGCGAAGCCGCCCCCGAACCGGGCTACAGGGAGAAGAAACTTTCCGCCGGCGCAAGAAACCTTCTTCTGACTCACCCTTGGCCGGGTAACGTTCGGGAGCTGCTCAACACTCTCCGGCGCGCCGCCATCTGGAGCGATGGGGGTGCGATCTCCTCGGAGGATGTTCGCGAAGCGCTGCTGCCTGCCGCTGTTCCCGGCCGGCAGGAAGCGCTCGGGCGGTCCCTGGGAACTGGCTTCAACCTCCCGGACTTGCTGAAGGAAGTCGCGCGCCATTACCTCGGGCGCGCGATGGACGAAGCCCAAGGAAACAAGACGAAAGCCGCGGAGCTGGTGGGCCTTCCGAGCTACCAGACCCTCACCAATTGGCTCGCGAAGTACGAGGTGCAGATCTGATGGCACGGCCGTTGAAGAGAGCGCCGTCATGGTCCACACGGAGATCGCGAACATGAAGTCCCTGAACTTCGAGTTCCTGCGCCAGAAACGCGCGGTACTGGCCGACCTCGCGGGTTTCGCGGAGCGTTATGCACACGAGGATCCGGCGAGCTCGCTCCTCAAGCAGCGTACCTTCGTCGAGCAAGTCGTCCCCCTGATCTATGAGAACTACCGGCTTCGGCCCCCCTACTCGGACAATCTGAACGACCTGATGAACGAGGATTCGTTTCGGCAGTCGTTGCCCGGAGTCGTTCAGAACAAGCTCCACATCGTTCGGAAAGCTGGAAACCAGGCGGCGCATCCCAAGCGTCCTGTCACGAAGCAGCTCGCGCTCGAATGTCTCGAACAGCTCTTCGACATCGCGCGCTGGTTCCATGCGCGAGTCGATGGCGGCGACCCCGGCCAAGTCCCCAAGTTCGTGCCACCCTCGCCTGAGGGCGGCGCCAAGGCTAAGGACGCCCTTGAGAAACTTCGCCTCGCGGAGGCGAGTTACGAGGCGACTCTTGCCGCGCTCGAAGAAGAGACTAAGAAGCGTCTCGATGCCGAACGAGCTGCCGCGGAACACGTTATCGAGCTCGGGCACCTCAAGGAGGAGGGCCAGAAAGTCGCGACGTTCCTTCAGTTCAACGAGGAGACGACGCGGCGCAGGTTGATCGATCAAGCGCTGATCGCGGCGGGCTGGAACGTTGGGGTGAACGGCAAGAACACCGAGCAGGTCAAGCAGGAGGTTCGCCTGTCGACTCTGCGTACCGACTCGGGCCAGGGGCGCGCGGATTATGTACTCTATGGTGACGACGGGAAGCCGCTCGCCGTCGTCGAGGCGAAGCGGACGGCGAAAAACGTCAAGCAAGGCGCGGAGCAAGGGCGCCAGTACGCCGACGCCCTGGAGCAAGAAACAGGGGTGCGTCCGGTCATCTTCTACACCAACGGTGCCGATATCTTTCTCTGGGACGACGCCCAAGGCTACCCCTGGCGAAAGGTCTATGGATTCTACTCAAAGGATAGCCTCGAATACCTGGCGCACCAGCGGGCCAACAAAAAGGCCCTCGCCACGGTCGAGCCCAACCTCGCCATCGCGAACCGCATGTACCAGTTGGAGGCGGTGAAGCGGGTCTGCGAGAACTTCTCGGCCAAATCCCGCAAGGCTCTGCTCGTCCAGGCGACTGGAACAGGCAAGACGCGTATCGCCATCTCGCTCTGCGACGTGCTCATGCGCGCCGGCTGGGTGAAACGGATTCTGTTCCTCACCGACCGCCGAGAGCTCCGGAAGCAGGCTGACCGAGTCTTCAAGGAATTCATGCCCGGCGAACCGCGCGTCATCGTCGACCGCAGCACGGCGCACGACCGCGACAAGCGCATCTATCTCGCCACCTACCCAGCGATGATGAGGTGCTTCGAGGACTTCGACGTCGGCTTCTTCGACCTCATCATCGCGGACGAGTCTCACCGGAGCATCTACAAAAAGTTCCGGACGCTCTTTCAGTACTTCGACGCGCTGGAGGTTGGGCTCACTGCGACGCCGGTGCGCCTCATCGAGCGCAACACGTACGCACTCTTCGGCTGCAAAGACCAGGACCCGACGTCGCATTTCAGCTTCGATGACGCCATCAACTCGCGGCCACCGTTTCTGGTGCCTTTCCGGGTCATGGCGGTCAGCACGAAGTTCAGCCTGGACGGATTCCGCTACACGGAAATGACTCCCGAACAACAGGCTCAGCTCGAGGACCAAGATCCACTTGCACAGCAGGTCGCCTATGACAGCGAGGATCTCGACAAGTACTTCTTCAATCGAGACACGACCCGATCGATCTGGCAGTCCCTCATGGACAATGGCATTCGCGAGGCAACCGGCAGCCACGTCGGCAAGACGATCGTGTTCGCCCGCGGCCATACGCACGCAGAGCACCTCGCGGACGTCTTCAGCGAGCTGTATCCGCAGTACGGCTCCGCGTTCTGTCGCGTCATCGATCACCAGGAGCCCAAGGCCGAAGACCTCATCGATGACTTCAAGAACTCGGAGAGCGAGCTGACCATCGCGATCTCGGTCGACATGCTCGACACCGGCATCGACGTCCCGGAGGTCGTAAACCTCGTATTCGCCAAGCCGGTAAAATCCTATGTGAAGTTCTGGCAGATGATCGGGCGCGGCACGCGCTTGCGAAAGGATCTCTTCGGTCCGGGCCGCGACAAAACCGAATTCCTCATCTTCGACCACTGGTCGAACTTCTGGTACTTCGACGAAGAGTACAAGGAATCGCAGCCTTCGCCGCAGAAGTCTCTTCTTCAACAGCTCTTCGAGGCCCGCGTCGAGCTCGCCGAAGCAGCGCTCGACAAGATGGACCAGAGTACTTTTGAGGCCGCCGCCGCGCTCATCCTCGGCGATATTCGCGCGGTGCGGGACACCCGTGCCATCGATGCCAAAGACAGATGGCGTGAGCTCGAAATGCTGGCCGACGGGGACCGCGTACACCACTTCGCGGCGGCCACGAAGGCGGATTTGCTTTCGATCGCTGCTCCGCTTCAACACCTCCGAAATATCCGCGGCGACGAGGATGCGTACCGTTTCGACCTGCTGATGACGCGGCTCGAGCTCGAGCTCGTCAAGGGCGGCCCTAGCGCGCCCAGGGTCCAGGATCTGCGCGCTCGCGTCGAGGAGGCGGTCGAGCTCCTCGCCAAAAACCAGAACCCGGTCAAGGCTAAGACCGACTCGATCCAGCAGGTGCGCAGCAAGGACTTCTGGGCCACGGTGGAGGCGCACCACCTCGAAGGCCTGCGCCGCGAGCTCCGTGGCATCATGAGGTACCAGCAAGTGCCACCGACGCTTCGGGTCGCGCCTCAGATGTTCGACGTTACCGACACGGACTTTTCGGCCGAGACGTACATCCCTCGGCTGGAGGGGCTCGACCTCGTCGAATACAAACGGCGCGTCGAGTCCGTCCTTCGCAACCATTTCGCCGAGAACCCGGTCTTGCAACGCATCCGCGCAGGCCAGAGCGTCCGTGAGGTCGAGCTCGAGGAGTTGGCGAGGCTCGTGCTGCAGGTCGACGACAAGGCCAACGTGAAGTATCTCGCCGGGCACGATCCCGAGACTCGGCGGTCGCTGCTCACCGTGTTCCGCGGTCTCGTGGGCCTCGACGCCGCGGCCGTCGCGCAGGCGTTCACGGACTTCGCCCACCAGCACCCTTACCTCACATCACAGCAACTGCGCTTCCTGCAGATGCTGCAGAACCACATCGCTCAGAACGGCGGCATTGAGCTTGAACGCCTCTACGAGCCACCTTTCACGACCCTCCACGCCGAGAGCATGGATGGCATCTTCCAAAATCCCGGGGACGTTGATGAGCTTCTGGCCATCCTGAGCGTCTTCGAACCATTGCGCGCCACTCCGAGCGAGCGGACGCCAGAGAGCCAAGCCTCATGAGCAAACTGACCACGCAGCAGAGAAGCGACATCGACAAGCTCTGGACCGAGTTCTGGACCGGGGGCATCACGAATCCGCTCACCGTCATCGAGCAGATCTCGTTCCTGATGTTCGCGCGCCTTCTCGACGTCATGGAGACGACCGGTGAGCGGCGGGCCGAGCGGACGAAGAAGCCCTTCAAGGGGCGATTCAATGGTGCGAACGACCGCCGACGCTGGAAGAACTTCAAGCAGACAAACGCCGCCGAAATGCTGCGCATCGTTCGCGACGAAGTCTTCCCGCATTTCCGCAAGCTGAACGGCGGGACAACCTTCGCCGAGTACATGCAGGACGCGCAACTCATGGTCCAGAAGCCGAATCTCCTGGTTCAGGCGGTCCTCATGATCGACAAGCTTCCGATCACCGAGGGTGACGCGAAGGGCGACCTCTACGAGTACCTGTTGAGCAAGCTGACGACCGCGGGCATTAACGGGCAGTTCCGCACGCCCCGCCACATCATTCGGTTTATGGTGGAGTTGCTGGAGCCGAAGCCCACCGAGACCATCGGCGATCCGGCTTGCGGCACTGCGGGCTTCCTCGTCGGCGTGATGCAGTACCTGCTCGAGACGCATACCTCGTCGAAGGGCAAGCTCAAGGGCGAGCATGGCGAGACCCTCTACACCGGCGATCTTCTCGAGCCGTTCCGTCAGCACATCCAGAGAGAGATGTTTCATGGCTTCGACTTCGACTCGACGATGCTCCGCATCGCGTCGATGAACCTGATGCTCCACGGCGTTGACAATCCGGACATCCATTACCAAGACACGCTGTCGAACTCGTTCCTGGAGAAGTTCCCGAAACAGGCGAGCGGTGGCTTCGACGTCATCCTGGCCAATCCGCCGTTCAAGGGCAGCCTCGACGAAGGCGACGTTCATCCGACCCTCACGCAGGCGGTAAAGACCAAGAAGACGGAGCTCCTCTTCGTTGCGCTCATCCTGCGCATGCTGAAAAAAGGCGGCCGCAGTGCGACTATCGTGCCCGACGGCGTTCTCTTCGGCTCGTCGAAGGCGCACACGGCACTGCGGACTCTTCTGGTAAAGGACAACCAGCTCGAGGCGGTGATCTCGCTGCCCTCGGGGGTGTTTAAGCCCTACGCCGGGGTGTCGACCGCCATCCTGGTCTTCACCCGGGGAGGCAAGACGGACCACGTGTTCTTCTACGACGTCAAGGCCGACGGCCTCTCGCTCGACGACAAGCGCGCGCCCGTCAGCGGGAACGACCTCCCCGATGCGCTCGCCTGCTGGCGGAAGCGCAGCACCAAGAAGGACACCGATCGTACGGCCAAACACTTCATGGTGCCGGTGAAGGAGATCGAGGAGAAGGACTTCGAGCTCTCGATCAACCGCTACAAGGAGGCGAAGCACGAGGCGGTCAAGTACGACCCGCCGAAGAAGATCATCGCGAAGCTGCGGGCGCTCGAGGCCGAGATCGCGAAGGACTTGAGCGAGCTGGAGGGGATGCTGTGAGCGATGAGTGTGACGAGATGCCTGCCGCACTTGCGACGCGGCCGCCGGGCTATGCCGAGTGGCTCGCGGAGCTGAAGACGCGGGTGCAGGCGGCGCAGCAGCGAGCCGCGCTGTCCGTCAATCGTGAGCTCCTCACGCTCTACTGGCAACTCGGGCGAGACATCCTCGAGCGGCAGGCGCGGGAGGGCTGGGGCGCGGGTGTCATCGACCAGGTGTCGGCCGACCTGCGGGCCGCGTTCCCCGAGATCAAGGGCTTTTCGCGTTCGAACCTTAAGTACATGCGCGCCTTCGCGGAGGCTTGGCCCGATCTCGCAATCGGCCAACCACAGGTTGGCCAATTGCCGTGGGCCCACCACCTGGTGCTCCTCACCAAGCTCAAGACCAGGGAAGCACGCCTCGCGCACGCCCAGCAGGCGCTCGCCCGCGGCTGGTCCCGTAACGTGCTCGCCCTGCATATCGAGCAACGCACTCTCGAGCGCGAGGGCAAGGCCCTCACCAACTTCGAACAGCACCTTCCCAAGCCGCAATCGGACTTGGCCCGCGAGAGCCTGAAGGACCCCTATCGCTTCGATTTCCTGACGGTGGGAGCCGAAGCGAACGAGCGTGAAATCGAAGCCGCCCTAGTGCAACACATCACTCGCTTTTTGCTCGAGCTCGGCGCGGGCTTTGCGTTCGTAGGCCGGCAGGTGCCGCTCGAAGTTGGCGGGGAAGACTTCTACCTCGACCTGCTCTTCTACCACCTCAAGCTCCGCGCCTACGTCGTCATCGAGATCAAGGCCGGTGGCTTCAAGCCCGAGCACACTGGAAAGCTGAGCTTCTACCTGAGCGCCGTGGACGCGCAGGTGAAAGCGCCTGATGATGCGCCGACCGTCGGGCTGCTCCTCTGCAAGAGCAAGAATCGCGTCGTGGCGGAGTACGCGCTGCGCGACACGAACAAACCAATGGGCGTCGCGGAGTACCAGCTTGTCGAGTCACTACCCAAGGACTTGGAGGCGAGCTTGCCGAGCGTCGAGCAGATCGAGCGAGAGTTGGGGGAGGTGGAGGAATGAGTGTGACCCAAGAATACGTGCCGAAGAAAATCGGCGCGAAGCCGCGGGTGCTTGAGACGGATATCGCGTGGAGCTTGAGCGAGTTGGAGGGGATGCTGTGAGTCGCTCAGCCGAGCGCATCCACACCGGAGTTCTTCCTGTTGAGACATGGTTTCCGCCGGCGTCGGGAGACGCGACGTTTCGCTACATCGACATTAGCTCCGTGGACCGTCACTCGAAGAGCATCGTCGGCGTCACGGAGCTTCAGGTTCGTGGTGCCCCGAGCCGCGCTCGTCAGATTCTTCGAGCTGACGATGTTCTGGTGTCTACTGTGCGTCCTAACCTGAACGCGGTTGCGATCGTACCGAAGGCTCTTGACGGAGCGATCGGAAGTACAGGGTTTACCGTGCTTCGAGCCAACCCGAAGCGCTTGCTGCCACGCTTTCTCTTCTATTGGGTCCGCAGCCCAGCCTTCCTTGCGGACATGACCAAGAAGGCGACGGGTGCAAGCTATCCGGCAGTAAGCGACCGCATCGTGCTCGAGTCGAGCATGCCGATGCCGCATGTTGACGAGCAGTGCCACACCGCCGACATCCTCGACAAAGCTGACGCCATCTGTTGCAAGCGCAAGGAGACCATTGCGCTCACAGAGGAATTGCTGCGCTCGGCGTTCTTTGAGATGTTTGGCGATCCGGTGACGAACCCGAAGAGGTGGCCGGTGAAGCCGCTGGGACAGCTCCTCGCCTTTCTGACAAGTGGCTCGCGGGGATGGGCGGAATACTACGCTGACACCGGCGACATCTTTCTACGGATCCAGAATACCAAGCAGGATAGGCTTGACCTTTCGGATATCGCCTACGTGCGCGCTCCTGACTCTGCAGAGGCGCGGCGAACGCGAACATGCCCGGGTGATGTTCTTCTGAGCATCACTGCGGACCTCGGTCGAACTGCTGTCGTGCCCGACACCCTCGAGAAAGCCTTTATCAACCAGCACCTAGCTATCCTCCGCCCTCGTGAAGTGAACTCGGAATACCTGAGTTCGTTCCTGTCGTCCGAAGGAGGTCAGAGGCAGATAAAGCGCCTTAACAAGGGTGGCGTGAAGGCGGGTCTCAACTTTGATGATATCAGAAGCATCGACGTGCTAACCCCCCCGGATGGGCTGCAGCGCGAGTTCGCCGAGGCAAAGGCACAGATTCGGCGACTAGAAGCTAGCTATGTGGGGGTGGCGCAGGAGGGTGACGCGCTTTTTCAATCACTTGTGGCTCGCGCGTTTTCTGGGAATCTGAGCATTGCGGAGGGTGCATGCTGACATCGCTCGAAATCGAAAACTTCAAGGGAATAGCCGCCCGACAGCGCATCGACTTTGCGCCGTTGACGCTCCTCTTCGGCGCGAACAGCGCGGGCAAGAGTACGATCCTTCAAGCGCTGCTCTACCTCCACGAGCTCATCGAGCGCGGCTCCGCTGAGGTTGACCGCACGGAACTTGGCGGCAACGCGCTGGAACTCGGGGGCTTCGCGCGCCTCGTTCATCGGCACGAGATCGAGCGCGCGATCGTGCTGCGGGCGGAGTTCGCGACACCGGGCGGTCTCGAACGCTTCGGGCGCGACCTCACCGACTTTCCGTTCCCGGATCTCGACGACGAGGTTAGAAGTGCTTGGATAGAGCTCGCGGTCACGCATCGAGCGGAGAATGCTTACGTGGGCCCAATGGTCGAGTCTATGACCGTTGGTATCTGCGGGCACGCCGAACCACTGGTTTGGATCGACACTGTCGGCCACCTGCGGCCAGGCGACCCCCTCTATCTTCGTGTGAATCTCGCTCATCCAACCATCCGCGCAGCGGGCCTGGAGGTCCAATCCTCGTGGGCAGAAGTGAGCGTGCCGGAACCACTTTGGCATCGTGGTGTGGATCCCAGTTCTGGGCAACATGTTCTTGGCCTTGATGATGTTCATGGTGCCGATGATCAGTTCGGGCGGATGCCATTGTTTGCGGTGTCTAGCTCACGCGTGTCAGCGGTTCCACCTCTCGATGAACCTCTCCGGGTTCTGGTTCCTGAAGAAGCAGACGTTCCGGAAAATCAGCAAGCCATTCTAGACATTCGGACGTTTCTCGAAATGAGTGTTTTGGGAACAGTCTCGCAACTGGCAGCGTTCCTGAACTCGTCACTCTATGTTGGCCCGCTCCGCACTGTCCCGCCGCGCGGCTTCCTCTACGAGCGTGCCGGCCGCATTACGAGTTGGGCGGATGGCCTCGCGGCGTGGGACCTTCTCCTGGCCGATCGGCTCACGCTAGTCGAACGGACCAACCTCTGGCTGAAGCACCTGGGGGCCGGTTGCCAGATTGTTGTGCAGCAGCTGTTCGACCGCGGCGCGGACGCCGAAGAACTATCCGATGGACACGTCGACAAGACCGTGCGGCGCCTGCTCCTCGATACCGGCGCGGGCTCGTTCGTGCTGCCGCCCGAGGTCGGTGCGGGCGTGTCGCAGATCCTTCCCGTCATCGTCGCCGCTATGGAGAGCCGATCGGGCCTCACGCTCGTCGAGCAACCAGAGATTCACGTGCACCCGGCGGTGCAGGTCGGCCTCGGGGATCTGTTCATCGACGCGGTTACCCGCGAGAGCAGCAAGCGGATGTTGCTCGTCGAGACCCACAGCGAGCACCTTATCCTTCGACTCCTGCGTCGCATTCGCGAGACCACCGAGAAGGAGCTTGCAGAGGATGCTCCCACCTTCGCCGAGGACAAGCTGAGCGTGCTGTACGTTGAGTCGACGCCTGAGGGCGTGCGCGTGCGTCGGCTTCGCGTCGATGAGCGGGGTGAGTTCGTGGACCGGTGGCCCCAGGGGTTCTTCGCCGAGCGCATGGAGGAGCTTCTGTGATCCACGCGTTCGCGCTTGAGCCGAAGCTGGTCGCGACGTGGGGACGGCGGGACGAGTTCCGCTTCATCCACGACAAGTTCGGACTCGGCACGCCTCGCGTGCTCTTGGAGCTGCCAGCCTTCAGCAAATGGAAGAAGGCGGTCTACCAAGCCGCGAACGAGCTTGCCCTCTCCCAAGAGGACATGAAGCGCATCGAGGAGCTGTTCCGGCTATTCGGTGAGCACAAGTGCCGCCGCGCCGACTCGATCTACGACGGCCTGCTCAGCTGGCTTGAGAACGCCGAGCGGGAGTACGACCGCAGGCCTTTCGCCGCCGTCATCGCGGAACAGAACCCGCGCCGCCATAACGGGGTGCTCGTCTCTAGGCAACTGGGCGCCGACATGCCCCGGTGGGCTTGTGAGACCGGCGCGTCGCCCGCTCGCACTCCGGAGGCACTGGCGACAGCGCTCTCCTCGATGCTCACGAACTGCAAGCAGATGCACCTCGTCGATCCGCACTTTGGCCCAGAAAACGCAAGGCACCGCACGGTGCTCGAGGCGCTGATGAACGTGCTCGTGGAGCACGAGCTCACACCTGAGATCGTACGTGTGCACTGCGCGGCAAAATCGACCCTGGCCTTCTTTGAGCAGGAGGCTGCTAACATGGCGGCCCGCCTGCCCAACGGATGCACCATCGAGTTCATGCGTTGGAGGCAGAAGCCGGGAGGCGAGAAGCTCCACAACCGCTACGTCTTGACAGACTTGGGAGGCGTGGCGCTCGGCGTGGGCCTCGATGCCGGCGGGGAGGGAGAGACCGATGACCTGCTCTTGTTGCCACGAGCCCAGTACGAGCGCCGATGGTCTCAGTATGTCGGGAGCGACGGCGCATTCGAGTGCGCGGATATCCCAATCCAGGTAGCAGGAGCGAGAGATTTGAGGCCGAGAAGGGGCGGCGGTAGCTGATACCTGTGGCGATGCTGGCGTTGCGTTCCGGGCGCTGGCACCCGGCCGCAGACCTTCCGGAACGTGAACAGCGGTGGATGCGTTGCATTGAATAGGCGTTACTCCCCAAGTCACCTTCCAGTCCCCCTACGTCGAGCTCCTCCTGACGTCGCTCCAGGGAGCCATGGCTCGGGATAGCCTGCAGCAAATCGCTGTCCTGGCACGGAGGGGCTCAACGGGACAGAACGCACAGTCGCTCCCGGGGCTCCCGGCTTCCCTGGCAAGAGATGATGCTGACGGCAACGTGGCGCCGTGCTTTGTAACGTTTCCCCCGCTTCCCGCTCTGTATCCCTAACGGCTGTTTCAGCCGGATCGCGGACCCGGGTCGCCGAGACCTGACAAGGAGCCCACCATGCGCAGGAAGAGGATTCTTCTGTTCTCAAAGATCACGGCGGCCGGAGCCCTGCTGCTCCTCGCCCTCTCGTCGCTGGCCCCGGCGAGCGAGCGGGAAAAAGCAGACCGCGCGGCGCCCCCGGTCGATCCCATCGCCGCCAATGCCGGACGGATGCTCGCGGAAGGGCGCCACACCTTCCGCGACGACACGTTCGGCGACCAGGTGTTCTGGAGCCGGATCCTCGGCATTCACGAGGCCCTCAAGCAGGTGAGCCCCCGGACGGCCCTGGCGGTCGGGCTCAAGGTCGACGCCGACGCCCTGCCTCCGGGCCTCCTGGCCCAGCTCAAGAGCGGGGGCCCGGCCCCGGTCGCCTCGCACGCGAAGGCCATCGACCTCGACGATCCCGCCGTCACCGCGGCGCTGCTCCGGCTCAATGCCGTGGTCGGCCTGCGCGGGTTCTTCAACCAGGACGGGACTCTGCGGTCGGCCGGCATCACCTGCGCGCTGTGCCATTCGACGGTCGACGACTCGGTGGCGCCGGGGATCGGCAAGCGGCTCGACGGCTGGGCGAACCGGGACCTCAACGTCGGCGCGATCGTCAACCTCGCCCCCAACCTGCAACCGGTGGCCAGCCTGCTGGGCGTGGACGAACCCACGGTGCGCACCGTCCTCCAGAGCTGGGGACCGGGGAAGTTCGATGCCGAGCTCTTCCTCGACGGCAAGGCTTTCCGGCCGGACGGCAAGACCGCGGCCACGCTGATCCCGCCGGCTTTCGGCCTCGCCGGCGTCGACGGCCACACGTTCACGGGCTGGGGATCGGTCACCTATTGGAACGCCTTCGTGGCGAACCTCGAGATGCACGGCCAGGGGAGGTTCTGGGATCCCCGGCTGAACGATCCTGTGAAGTTCCCCATCGCGGCCCGCAACGGCTTCGGGGACATCCAGAGCGAGCACGACCTGATCACGCCCAAGCTGGCGGCGCTGCAGTTCTACCAGCTCGCCATTCCGGCCCCGGCGCCTCCACCTGGCAGCTTCAACGCGGCGGGCGCCGCGCGTGGCAAGCTCGTCTTCTCCGAGGCGGGCTGCGCCCACTGCCACGTGCCGCCCCTGTACACCGAGCCGGGCTGGAACCGTCACAAGCCCGAGGAGATCGGCATCGACTCCTTCCAGGCCGACCGCTCACCCGACGGCCACTACCGCACGACGCCGCTCAAGGGACTCTGGGCCCATTCCAAAGGCGGCTACTACCACGACGGCCGCTTCGCGACCCTGCGGGACGTCGTAGACCACTACGACGGGCATTTCGATCTGCGTCTCACCGAGCAGAAGAAACGGGATCTGGTGGAGTTTTTGAAGTCGTTGTGAGGAGAGCCGCGAACTTCTGGATGTGCCATGCGACGGGACGGATGCCGGCATACCACCGGCACCTCTCCCGGGTTGCACGAGGCAAGCATCCGTTCTACACTCGATCCCGTTGATGCGCTTGAGCTTAGTTGGTAAACACCAGTCGGTAAGCACCAGCCCTCCAGCACTCTGGGATAGAAGCTGATGCCCACTGAGGATGAGGATCAACCATCAGGTTTTCTGTTGCCACCCCGCCACTCGAGCGATGCGGAAGGCGCACGCGTAGCGCCCGGACATGGCCGTAGAGCGTGACATCGCCGCGCTGCTGGGCGGCCTCGCCCACCCCGACGAGCTGCAAGCAGACTGTTTGCTGAACCGGGTGATCAGGCCGAACGAGCGCTGCGAATATGGCCGGAGGCATGGCTTTTCCGCGATCCGGACGATCCACGACTATCAGCGGAGCGTCCCCATCGTCACCTACGCCGATATTGAACCGCAGATCGCGCGGATCGCGAGCGGCGAACCGCTGGTCCTGACCTCGGAGCCTGTTCGCCGGTTCTTCGAGACCAGCGGATCGACCGGCGCCGCAAAGACGATCCCAGTCACGTCGAGCCTCATCGCCGACAAGGCGCGCGCGTTCGGCGTCTATTGGGGGCTGCTCTTTCAGAGCCACCCCGACGCCGGGAGCGGCAAGGTGGTCGGCAATTTCTCGGAGAGCGGCGGCGCCCGCACGGTCGCCTCCGGTCTCCCGATCACCTCCGAAGGCGCTTATTGGAACGCGGTGGGCGCGGCGACGCAGCGGCGAGGGCGATCACCGCTGCCCCGGTTCATCAGCCAGATCGCGGATCCCGACAGCCGGTATTACACGGCGGCCCGCATCCTCCTCGAGGAGGACGTCTCCCTGCTCATGGCGCTGAACCCGAGCACCCTCCTCGTGCTCTTCCGGAAGCTCTGCGCGTTCGCCGAGGATCTGATCCGGGATGTCGAACAGGGCGGCCTCAAGCGCGACCTGGAGGTGAGCGCCGATGTGCGGGATCACGTCGCCGCCGGGTACACGGGCAACCCGGAGCGCGCGCGCTCTCTCCGCGGGCTCCTCCGGAGCGCCGATCCCACGCTCGCCGCACACGAGGTGTGGCCGGCGCTCAGGCTCGTGGTCTCATGGCGGAGCCCGATGCAACGGCCCTACCTGCGGCTCCTCGAGCCGCACCTCGCCTCGCTCCCCCAGCGCGACTACATCCTCATGGCCTCGGAAGGCGTCATCGCGATTCCGATCGCGGATCATACGAGCGGCGGAGTGCTCGCGACGCCCTTTCATTTCTACGAGTTCATCCCGGAGGAGGACCTCGGGTCGCCAAACCCGCGCGCGCTGCTCGCGAGCGAGCTCGAGGTCGGCCGGAGCTACGTCGTGCTCTTGAGCACCAGCGCCGGCCTCTATCGCTACAACATCGGTGACGTGGTTCGCGTCACGGGCATGAGGGAGCGGACCCCCGTGGTGGAGTTTCTCCATCGGGCCGGCTCGACCTGCTCCATCACCGGCGAGAAGCTGACCGAGGAGCACGTCGTGGAGGCCATGAACGCCGCCGCTCCGGCGCTCGGGCTCGCGGTCGAGGGCTTCACGCTCCACCCCGCGCCCGACGGGTTCCCTCATTATGTCCTGCTCCTCGAGCCCGCGGGCTCGCCTCCGGCCGGGACGCTCCGCGCGCTCCTCCACGCATTCGAGCGGGAGCTCGCCGAGCGGAACATCGAATACAGCGCGAAGCGAAGATCAGAGCGGCTCGGGCCGCCGGAGCTATGGGTCGCGGCCAAGGGCTCCTACGATGCCAGGCGCCGGCACCGGATGGAAGCCGGCGCGAACGATGCCCAGCTCAAGCCGATCCACCTCACCCGTGACGAACGCTTCTCTGTGGCGTTCGACGTGAGCGAGCGCCTCACCACCACCTGAACCCTGTTGCGTAGCCTCCGGTTCGGGACCTGAAGCGCACCCTTGCCACGGCAGGGCGAGCGTGGTATGAGTTATTAAATGCAAAAAGAAAGCTCGCTCAAGGCACAGATTACGTTTGGTAAATTTGCCAATGTCGACATGCGTGTCGCGAAGGTCCTGGCCGCGCCGATGGCCGAAGGGACCAAGAACCCGTGCCGGGTCCTGGAGCTCGATCTCGGGTATCTCGGGAAGCTCCGCTCGGTGGGTCAGTTTGCCCTGGTGCCCGAGGATCAGCTCGTGGGACGCAACGTGATCGCCTGCTGCAACCTCGGACCGCGGCAAATGGGGCCGTACACATCCGAGGCGCTCGTACTCGGCGTCCCCCACCCGGAGAGCCCCGAGGACCAGGAGCAAGCCCTGCCGCTTTACGCGGACGCGGCTGCCCGGCGTGGCGACGGCGTCTTTTGAGCATGGGAGGGGTGATGACGACCGAGCATGGATTGCAGCCGAGCCCTCCCGCCACGACCCTGGCCGCGGACAGCTCCTTTGGCTTTGGCGAGGCCCTCTCGGCCGCGCAGGCGTCGCTCGACGAGGCCAGGCGGGTCCTCGGGAGCTATCATGGATCGAAGACCCCATGCGCCGAGGCGCCGCTTCACTTCGACTCCAGGAGCATCTCGGTGCTCGCGTACAAGAGCGCCATCGAGCGCGTCAGGAAGCGGTTCTGGACGACCACGTTCCTCGCCTCCGGGTTCTGGTCCGCGGGGGACGTCGACATCCTCGGCGCCAACCTCCGCATGATGGCCAGCGGCAAGCAGACGGGCGCCACCGTGCGGCGCCTGTTCCTGCTCACCATCCCGCCCAGCGAGGAGATCCAGCGCCTCCAGGACGAGCGCATGCTCCTGCGCAAATGCCAGGACTTCGATGGCCTCCACCGCTTCGACCAGCGGATGGCCAACCTCTCGGAGAACATCGAGCGGCTGTTCCAGCACGGGTGTGACGTCCGGGTGGTCCACGATTCCGAGGAGATCCACCAGCGCCTGCCCAGCGCGCTCGGCCTGGATCCCCGCGACACCGAGATCGCCATCTACGACGACTGGCGGTTCGACCTCTTCGAGGGCGGGATGTCCGGCACCATCGAGAGCATCCGCGGGTACACGCCTGTGATGAACGGATTCGGCGCCTATCGAGACGCGCTCGTCGACTATTTTGAGAGGCTCTGGGAGAAGTCGAGGGCGATCGATTCTTTCCTCGATCGCCTGCGGAAGGCGATCGAGTACTCCCGGGTTCGCATCGACTACCACACGAGCTGGCTCGCCCGCTACGATCACGCCCTCCCGCGCGAGGACGAGGCCCTCAAGATCGAGGAGCTGAGCGGCGTGCGGATCGAACTGGTGCGCCTCGAGCGCTGGGGGCATATCCGGCGCTTCCTCGACATCGGGACCTGCACCGGGCGCTACCCCATCTCGCTGCGCGAAGCGGTCCAGCCGGACGGCGTCATCCTGGCGGTCGACAACGACATCGACTGCGTGCGCTTCACCCAAGCCAACGTGAGTCAGATTTGTGAGCACGATACCCGGTTGAAGGTGGAGCAGCACGATTTCTGCTCGCCGGAGATCCTGTCCTCGCAACCGTTCGACTTGATCACCTGCATGATGGGCACCGTATGCCATTTCGAGCGGCAGGGCGACGGTCATCCGCCTTATGACGATCCTTTCCAGCGCGCTGTAGAGAAGTTCGCTCGCCTGCTCGCGAGGGACGGGCTCCTGTACTTCAGCGTCTGGACGGAGGAGGCCTGCCGGAACCTGCGGTTCTTGAGCATCTACACGGAGGAGGACAAACGGCGGTTGGCCAAGACCGCCCTCCCGGGCAGGGAGGTGCGGGCCCGGATCGAGGCCGTCGGCCTGCGCGTGTTCAACCCCATCCTCCTTCAGAATCGCATCGAATTGTATCGATGTGAGTGGCCCCAATGAGGAGCAGACCCATGAAGAACGACAAGCCGATGGAATCCACCGAACCGCCCGCCCCGCCGACGACCGGCGTGCGCGCGCAGACGACGCCCGACCCCGCGCGCCCCTTCCTGGAGGCGTACAACGCCTACCTCCTCCGGCTCAACGACGGCTGGGAGGCCGCTCACAAAAGTCTCAAAGGCACGAGCCGCGAGCACAACGACGCCCAGGTTTCGTTGCACGACGAGATGGAGAAGAGCTCTACGGAGGCGCAGCGACAGTTCACGGAGGAGGTCCAGAAGATCTCGACCGGCTCGACCGAGGATCTCCAGCGCGCGGCGGCCGAGGCCCAGCAGCGCTACCAGAGCGCGCTCTCGTCGGCGGAGGCGGGCGCCGTCAGGAGGTGGGACGCCCTCAGGAACGATCTTCAGGAGACGATCGCGACCTCGCAGAAGAGCTACGCCGAGCACTGCAAGTCGGCCTACAAGGGTTACCTCGCCGACCTGAAGCGGGCGTGGCAATCGATCGACGTCGAGGCTTTGGATCCTGCTACCGTGGCCCGCATCAACGCCCTCACGGCTCACGCGATGCAGTACGCCTGGTACACCGGCGCCAGTTGACCAGCCGGCCCGCAGTGTGCGATACCCAGGCGGCAAATGAGGGGCGGCTTTCGGGATGTCGTTGCCCCAGCGTTTTTCTGAGGACCCGATGAGCGACATTTCCAAGCGTATCGCTAACCTCTCTCCGGAGAAGCTGGCCCGGCTCCAGAAGAAACTCAAGCAGCAGGTGGGCGATCGCCCTGCACCCGATCAGCCGAGGCTCTCCGCCCGCGCCTCCGGCGGGCCCTCGCCCCTGTCGTTCGGGCAGGAGCGGCTGTGGTTCGTCGACCAGCTCCAGCCCAACAGCCCCGCGTACAACATCCCCGCGATCTTCCCGCTGTTCGGGCCGATCAGCCCCGGCGTGCTCGAGCGCTGCATCGCGGAGATCGTCCGCCGGCACCAGATCCTGAGGACGACGTTCACAGTGTCGGACGGCCGCCCTGTGCAGGTCGTCCACCCGGCCCGGCCGGTCAGCCTCGCGATCGTGGATCTCAGCCAACTCGGCGCGGCCGAGCACGACGCGGAGCTCCAGTGGCAGGTCGCGACGGAGATCCGGCGCCCCTTCGATCTGGCGACCGGGCCGGTCCTGCGGACGACGCTGGTGCGTCTCACCCCCCGTCAGGACCAGCCCAGCCACCTGCTGGTGTGCGTGATGCACCATGCCGCCTCCGACGCCTGGTCGCTCAACCTCTTCCTGGACGAGCTCACCTCGCTCTACGACGCCTACGGCGCCGGCAGGCCCTCACCGCTGCCCGATCTGCCGATCCAGTACGCGGACTTCGCGATCTGGCAGCGGGAGACGCTCGAGGGCCCGCGGCTCGAGGGTCTCCTGTCCCACTGGAAGGAGAAGCTCAAGGGCGCGCCGCTGTTTCTCAAGCTGCCGATCGATCATCCCCGCTCTCCTTCGCCGAGCCACCGCGGCGCTGTGCACACCTTCACGATCCCGGCCGAGCTCTACGCCGAGGTCCGGGCGCTCAGCGAGCGGGCGCACACCACGCTGTTCATGACGACCCTGGCGGCGTTCGACGTTCTCCTGTCGTTCTACACCGGGACGGACGACCTCGTCGTGGGCACCCCCATCGCCAGCCGCGGCCGCGCCGAGCTCGAGCGGATGATCGGCTTCTTCCTCAACACCCTGGCCCTCCGCGCCAGGATCCCGGGCGACGCGACGTTCCTCGATCTGCTGGCGCAGGTGCGCGCCGAGACGCTCGACGCCTACGGCCACCAGGACCTCCCCTTCGACATGCTCGTCGAGGCCATCAGGCCCGAGCGCAGCCTGAGCGTCCACCCGATCTTCCAGGTCATGTTCGTGATGCAGAGCGCGCTCCCCTCGCAGGGTCCCTCGCCGGCAGGCGAGGACGTGTTCGATCCCAACGTGGTGCCGACCGGGATGTCTCGCTTCGACCTGACGCTCTCCCTCGTCGAGGGCGCGGGGCGCATCACCGGATCGATCGAGTACAGCACGGACCTGTTCGAGGCCAGGACGATCCGCCGCATGGGCGAGCACTATCGCAACCTGCTCGAGCAGATCACCCGGAGCCCCTCCACGCGCCTCTCGGAGCTCTCGCTCCTGACGCCGGCCGAGCTCGAGCTCGTGCGCAGGTGGAACGACACCGCCGCGAACCTCGAGCACGCGGAGTGCATCCATCACCTCGTCGAGCAGCAGGCCAGGGCGATCCCCGACGCGATCGCCGTGGATTTCGAGGGTCAGGAGCTCACATATGGCGAGCTGAACGCCCGCGCGAACCAGGTCGCCCACCACCTCAGGACGATGGGCGTGGGGCCCGAGGTCCTGGTCGGCATCTTCATCGAGCGCTCCATCGAGATGATCATCGGGCTGCTCGGCATCCTCAAGGCCGGAGGGGCGTACGTGCCCCTGGACCCGACCTACCCGGCCGATCGCCTGCAGTTCATGCTGGCCGACACCGGGATCTCCATCCTTTTGACCCACCAGCGCTGCGAGGACCGGCTGCCGTCGCGCGAGGTGCGGGCCATCCACCTCGACCGCGACTGGGAGATCATCGCCCGGTCTCCCCGGCACGACCCGGAGAGCGGCGTGCACGCGGACCACCCCGCCTATGTGATCTATACCTCGGGCTCGTCGGGCCGCCCCAAGGGGGTCGTCGTCCCCCACCGCGGGGCGTGCAACGCCGGAGAGGTCGAATTCAGGCTCTTCCGGACCAGCCCTCGGGACCGGGTCCTGCAGTTCGCGTCGCTCAACTTCGACGCCTCGGTGTTCGAGCTCTTGATGTCGATGCGGGGCGGCTCGACGCTCCAACTGGTCAGCGCCGACCTCATCCGCTCGGGCGCGGACTTCGCTCAGTTCCTCGAGAAGAAAAAGGTCACGGTGCTCCCGAGCCCGCCGAGCGCCCTCGCCGCGCTGCCCGTGGCCGAGCTGCCGGCGCTGCGCCTGATCCTGGTCATGGGCGAGGACTGCCCCCCGGATCTCGTGGCCCGGTGGCGGCATGTGCCCGAGTTCTTCAACTGCTATGGGCCGACCGAGTGCTCGATGTGGATGATCGGGACCTTCCTGCGCCCGGATCGCCCCGTGACCATCGGCCGGCCCATCGCCAACACGCAGGCGCATCTGCTCGACAGGTATCTTCGCCCGGTGCCGGCCGGCGTGCCCGGGGAGCTCTACATCGGCGGCGTCTGCGTCACCCGAGGCTACCTCGAGAGGCCCGATCTCACCGCGGAGCGCTTTGTCCCCGATCTCTTCAGCGACAAGCCCGGCGCGCGCATGTACCGGACCGGCGATCTCGCCGCGTACACGCCTGACGGGGAGATCCAGTTCCTCGGCCGGATCGACAACCAGATCAAGATCCGGGCGTTCCGCGTGGAGCTCGGCGAGATCGAGGCGGCGCTCGCGCGGTGCCCCGGCGTCAAGGAGGCCGTGGTGATCGTACGCGACGATCTGCCCGCGGGCCGGGGCATCGTCGGCTATGTCATCCCCGCACAGAAGCCGGCGCCGAGCACGACAGAGCTGCGCAAGTTCCTCTCGGAGCGGCTCCCCGATTACATGGTGCCGGCGGCCTTCGTGGCGCTCGACGCCTTCCCGCTCACGCCGGCCGGCAAGGCGGACCGGCGGGCCCTCCCGGCGCCCGCGATCGAGCGGCCCGATCTCGACGCCTCGTTCCTCGCGCCGGCCACCGCCGAGGAGAAGATCATCGCCGGCATCTGGTCCCAGGTCCTGGGCCTCCCGCAAATCGGCGTGCGGGACAACTTCTTCGAGCTCGGGGGCCACTCGCTGCTCGCGGCGCAGATCATCTCCCGCATGCGGGAGGCCTTCCAGCTCGATCTACCCATCCGGTACATCTTCGAGCACGCCACGATCAGCGGCCTCGGCGCGATCGTCGAGGCCGAGCTGCGGAAGGCCGGGAAGGCCGAGGCGCCCGCAGGGGTCCCTGCCTCTGCGCCGCCCAAGCCCGCGGCCGATGCGGCGGCCCCAGCGCCGCCGCGCCCTCGCCCTCCCGGGGTGGCGAGGCGATATCCCCTGTCGTTCGCGGAGGAGAGGCTCTGGTTCCTCCGCCAGCTCAGGCCGGATGACATCTCCTACAACATCCCCATCATGTTCCCCCTCGGCAGCGTCGAGCCCGAGCGGCTCGCGCGCTGCCTGAACGAGATCGTCCGCCGGCACGAGATCCTGCGCACCACGTTCCAGCTCCAGTCGGGCCGCCCGATCCAGGTCGTGGCCCCGGCGCTGGAGCTCGAGATGCCGGTGATCGACCTCCGCCCCCGAGTCGAGCCCGATCGCCAGGCCAGCCTCCAGCAGATCTGCGCGCGCGAGGCCGTGCACCTCTTCGACCTCACCAGGGGTCCGCTCCTCCGGATCACACTGGTCCTGCTGACCGAGGCGAACTGCGCGCTGGTGATGGTCCTGGATCACATCATCGCGGACGGGTGGTCCCTGGGCATCTTCTTCAGCGAGCTCGCCGCGCTCTACGCGGCGTCGTTGCAGGGCCTCCCCTCGCCCCTCCCGGAGCTGCCCATGCAGTACGGCGAGTACGCGGAGCGGCAGCGCGCGTCGTTGCAGGGCGAGGCGCTGACACGGCACGTCGATTACTGGAAGCAGAAGCTCGAGGGGATCCCGGCCCGCATCGAGCTCCCGCTCGATCACCCGCGGGCGCAGGCCATCCACGACTCCACGGGCGCCACGCTCCTGCTCGATCTGCCCGACCAGGCCGCGGCCGCCCTGCGGGCGCTCTCGCAGCGCGAGCAGATGACTCTCTTCATCGCCACGCTCGCCGCGTTCCAGGCGTTCCTCTGGCGGTACACGGGGCACGACACCATCGTCGTCGGCTCGCCGGGGCAGAACCGGAGCCACCCGGACATCGAGCCGCTGATCGGCTTCTTCGTCAACATGCTGGTGCTGCGCGCGGATCTCTCGGCGCGCATGACCTTCCGCGAGCTGATCCGGCAGGTGCGGGAGGCGGCCCTGGAGGCGTATGCGCACCAGGAGCTGCCCTTCGAGAAGCTCATCGAGGAGGTCCAGCCCGAGCGCGATCCAACGGCGAACCCCGTGTTCCAGGTGATGTTCACGCTCCAGAACGTCATGCCAGCCTCCGACACCGGGTCGAGCCCGCCCCCCTTGGTGACCACGGGGAGCGCGAAATTCGATCTGTCGCTCACGCTCGTGGACGACGGGCGCAGCCTCAAGGGGGCCCTCGAGTACAAGACCGCCCTGTTCGAGGGCTCCACGATCGCACGCATGGCAGGGCACCTCACGCGCTTTTGGTCGGAGCTCGTCCTCGACCTCGATCGACCGCTCGCGGACGTCCCGCTGATGCCCGAGGCGGAGCGGGAGGCGCTCGCGGCGTGGAACCGGACGGACGTGCAATACCCCACCGAGACCTGTGTGCACGAGCTCTTCGCCGCGCAGGCGGCGCGCACGCCGGACGCCGTGGCCGTGGTCTTCGAGGATCAGGAGATCACCTACGCAGAGCTCGACAGGCGCTCCCTTCGCGTAGCCCTCCAGTTGCGCGAGCTCGGGATCCGCGAGGAGAGCGTGGCCGGCATCTGCCTGGACCGCTCCATCGATCTGATCGTCGCCATCCTCGGCATCTTGAGGGCAGGCGGCGCCTACCTGCCGCTGGACCCGGAGTACCCCGACGAGCGGCTCTTGACGATCGTCAAGGACGCCCGCCTCTCGCTCGTCGTCACCTCCGGCACCCTCATGGGCAGGCTCTCGCCGTCGAACGCCCGCCTCCTCTGCGTCCAGGACTGCGCGGCCGCGGCTCCCGAGGCCGCGCTCCGGAGCTCGGCGGGGCCCCGCAACGCCGCGTATGTCATCTACACCTCCGGCTCTACGGGCGTGCCCAAAGGGGCGGTCAACACCCACGAGGCGCTCACCAACCGGCTGCTCTGGATGCAGGAGACTTACCGGCTGACGCCGCAGGATCGCGTCCTGCAGAAGACGTCGATCGGGTTCGACGTCTCGGTCTGGGAGCTGCTCTGGCCGCTCATCACGGGCGCGGCGCTGGTCCTGGCGGAGCCGGGCCGGCATCGCGACGCGGCCTACCTGACGGACGCCATGGCCCGGTATCGCATCACCCACGTGCATTTCGTGCCCTCGATGCTGCAGGCGTTCCTCGAGGACACGAAGGTGACGAGCCTGCCGAGCCTGCGCCGGGTCCTCTGCAGCGGCGAGGAGCTCACGCTCGCCTTGCAGGAGGCGTTCTTCAAGCGCATGGGCGACGTGGAGCTCCACAACCTGTACGGCCCCACGGAGGCGGCCATCGATGTCACGTGGTGGCCGTGCAAGAGGGATCCGGCACGCCGCTCGGTGCCGATCGGCCACGCCATCGCGAACACGCGCATCTACGTGCTCGACCGGCAGCTCTCCGAGGTACCCGTCGGGGTCGTCGGCGAGATCTACATCGGAGGCATCCAGCCGGCGCGGGGGTACCTCGACCGCTCCACGCTGACCGCGGAGCGGTTCCTGCCGGATCCGCTCGCCGGCCGGCCGAACGCGCGCATGTACCGGACCGGCGATCTGGGACGCCGCCTGCCCGGTGGAGAGATCGAGTACCTCGGGCGCATCGATCACCAGGTGAAGATCCGGGGTGTCCGGATCGAGCTCGGCGAGATCGAGGCGACGCTGCTCGCGATCCCAGGCGTGCGGGACGCCGCGGTCGTGCTGGGTGAGGCGGAGGGCTCGGCCGAAAAGCGGCTCGTCGCTTATTACCTCCGGCACGCGGATCACGCGATCGACAAGCAGGATCTGCGCCGCTCTCTGCAGGAGAAGCTGCCGATCAACATGGTCCCCGCGCTCTATGTGGAGCTCGATGCATTCCCGCTCACGTCGAGCGGCAAGCTGAACCGCAAGGCGCTGCCTCGGCCGCGGCTCGTGCGGGCCGAGCTCGGAAGTGAGATCGTCGCGCCGGGGAGCCCGCTCGAGGAGCTGATCATCGCGATCTGGATCGAGACGCTCGGCGTCGATCGCGTGGGCGTCGAGGACGACTTTTTCCAGCTCGGCGGCCACTCGCTGATCGCGATCCAGATGCTGTCGAGGCTCCGGGACCGGGCCGGGATCGACCTGTCCGTGTCGCGCTTCTTCAACGTACCGACCCCCGCGCTCCTCGCCGCCGAGGTCCGGAAGCGGGCGCAGGATCCGGAGGCTCTCGACGCGCGCGCCGCCGCGCTCCTCAAGGTCTCCAGCCTGTCCGAGGAGGAGGTCGAGGCCATGCTGTACGCCTCGCGGGAGGGAAGGTCGACGGCCTCCAGGTCCGTGGAAGAGGAGCGTTCGAGATGAGCCCGTCGGGGAAGAGCAAGTTCGATCTCTCGGAGAAGCGGCAGGCGCTGCTCGACTCGCTCCTGAACGGCCAGGGCCAGGCCGGGGGATCGGTCCAGCGATCGTGGTGGGCCGCTCCAGGCGATGTGGAAGGGGACCGCGAACTCCGATCCCCGCTGTCCTTTGCCCAGGAGCGGTTCTGGTTCCTGGATCGGCTGCAGCCTGGCAATCCGGTCTACCACGTCCCAGCCATGATCCCGTTCCACGGGGCGCTCGACATCGGCGCCCTCCGCCAGAGCCTGGCCGACCTGGTGAACCGGCACGCGGCGCTGCGCACGACGTTCGACGTCGAGGACGGCCGGCCGGTGCAGGTCGTGGCGCCCATGATGAGCGTCCCGCTGCCGGTGGTGACCTGCGAGGGGAGCACCGGGGAGGAGCGCCGGGCCAAGGCGCAGCAGATGGCCCAGATCGAGGTGGTCAAGCCGTTCGACCTCCAGAAGGGGCCGCTGCTGCGCGCCGTCCTGTTCCGGATCGATCCCGACGAGCACTGGCTCCTCGTGACCGTGCACCACATCATCTACGACGCCTGGTCCAACGGCATCTTCTTCCGCGAGCTGGCCTCGTTTTACGAGGCGAACCGCCTTGGCCGCGCGGCGAACCTGCCCGAGCTGCCGATGCAATACGGCGACTTCGCCCGGTGGCAGCGGCGCTGGCTCCAGGGTGAGACGCTGCGGAAGCTCTACGCGTACTGGAAAGAGAAGCTCGCGGACGCCCCTGCGGTGCTCGAGCTGCCGCTGGATCGGCCGCGGCCGCCGTTCTCCAGCCTGCGCGGCGGGTTCTACCTCTTCACCCTGCCGGCGGAGCAGAGCGAGAAGCTGCGCGAGCTCGGCAAGAAGGAGCAGACGACCTCGTTCATGACCCTGCTCGCGGTCTACAAGGTCCTGCTCTACCGGTACACCGGGCAGCGCGACCTCGTCGTCGGCACGCCCATGACCAGCCGCAGCCGCTCCGAGCTGGAGGGGCTCATCGGCCTGTTCCTCAACACTCTGGTGCTGCGTACCAGGCTCTCGAGCGCGAGCACCTTCCGGGAGCTCTTGCGGCAGGTGCGCGCGGAGACCCTGGAGGATTATGAGCACCAGGACCTCCCGTTCGAGAAGCTCGTCGAGGAGCTCCAGCCGGATCGGAACCTGAACGTCAACCCGCTCTTCCAGGTGTTCTTCGTCTTTCAGACCCATGGTCAAGGAGAGGTGTCCGCGGACGAGGAGGCCATGGCCCAGCCCAATACGGGCAGCTCAAAGTTCGACCTGAGCCTCTACCTCACGGACACGGGCCGGGAGATCTCCGGGCTATGGGAGTACAACAGCGATCTCTTCGAAGAGGCCACGATCGCCAGGATGGCGGGGCACTTCCTGACCCTGGCCGCGGCGATCGCCGGGAACCCTGACGCGCGCATCTCCGATCTGCCGCTGCTCACCGACGAGGAGCGCCGGCAGCTCTCGGCGTGGAACCAGACCCGCGCGGAGTACCCGGCGCGGCTCTGCGCGCACCAGCTCTTCGAGGCCCAGGCTGGCGCGACGCCGGACGCTCTCGCCCTGGTCTTCCAGGGCCAGGAGCTGACCTACCAGGCGCTCAACGCCCGGTCGAATCAGATCGCCCATCGATTGCAGTCGCTGGGGGTCGGCCCGGACGTGGCGGTCGGCATCTGCGTCGAACGATCCATCGACATGGTGGCCGGGCTGCTCGGCGTCCTCAAGGCCGGCGGCACCTATCTGCCGCTCGACCTGGCTTACCCGCGGGAGCGGATCGCGTACATGCTCCGGAATGGACGCGCGCGGGTCCTGCTCACGCAGGGACACCTCGCTTCCTCGCTGCCCAGCGACGACGAGGTCGCCGTCATCCTCATGGACACGGACGGCTCGCTTGCCGCCGAGCCAGAGACCGACCCGACGAGCGACGCGCGCCCGGAGAACCTCGCCTACATCATCCACACGTCGGGCTCGACCGGCACGGCCAAAGGGGTAGGCATGAGCCACCGCGCGCTCACCAACCTGACCGTCTGGCAAAACCGCAAGAGCCCCCTCGGTCCCGGGGAGCGGACGCTCCAGTACAACTCGTTCAGCTTCGATGTCAGCTTCCTCGAGGTCGTCTCGACGCTGTCGACGGCGGGCACCCTGGTGCTGGTGCCGGAGGCCGTGCGGCGCAACGTGGCGGCCCTCGCCGAGCTGCTCGCGAAGGAGCGGATCGCGCGCCTCTTCATGCCTTACACGGCGCTCGCCCACCTCGCGGAGCACTGTGGCGGCCGCGGCGATCTCGGCCTTTGCCTCAAGCAGGTGATCTCGACCGGCGAGCCGCTGCAGATCACGCCCAGGATCGTCCAACTGTTCCAGGGGCTCCCCGGCTGCGACCTGCACAACGAATATGGTCCGACCGAGACCCATTTCGTGAGCGAGCACACCCTGCGCAACCAGGACGCCGCCTCCTGGCCCATGCTGCCTCCCGTAGGGCGCTGCATCTCCAACGCCGAGATCCACATCCTGGACCCGGATGGGGAGCCCGTCCCCGTGGGCGTCGTGGGGGAGCTCTACGCGGGCGGACTGGCTGTGGCCCGCGAGTACGTCGGCAACCCGGCGATGACGGCCGAGCGGTTCGTGCCGAGCCCCTTCAGCCAGGAGCCGGGAGCCCGCCTCTACAGCACCGGGGATCTCGCCCGCTTCCGGGCGGACGGCGACGTGGAGGTGCTCGGGCGCAGGGATCACCAGGTGAAGGTCCGCGGCTTCCGCATCGAGCTCGGCGAGATCGAGATCGTCCTCGGCCAGCACCCGGATCTGCACGAGGTGGTCGTGACGGCGCGCGGGACCGGCAGCCATAACCGGCACCTGGCCGCGTATGTGGTGCCCAAGCCGGGGGCCACGCCGAGCGCGGCCGAGCTGCGCCGCTTCCTGATCGAGAAGCTGCCCGAGTACATGATCCCCTCGGTGTTCGTGACCATGGATCGCCTTCCGCTCGGCGCCACGGGGAAGGTCGACCGCTATCGCCTCCCCGACCCCAGTTCCCTGCCCTCGATGCGGGCGGAGGACGACTTCATCCCGCCGCGCAACGAGATCGAGGAGGATCTCGCCCGGATCTGGTCGCAGCTCCTCCTGTGCGAGCGCGTCGGCAGCAACGACAACTTCTTCTACCTGGGCGGTCATTCACTGCTGGTCGTGCAGCTCGCGACCCGGATCCGGGAGAGCTTCGGCGTGGACGTCCCGCTCCTGCACATCTTCGAGGCTGCCACCCTGGCCGAGCTCGGGCTGGCGATCCTGGAGCAGCAAGTCGAGACGACCGATCAGGAGGAGCTGGCCCTCCTCCTGGACGAATTGGAGTCGGAAGGGGACGACGCAGGCGAGGCCCCATGAGCCAGGACGAGAGAGACGACACGGAGGCTCATCGTCTCGTCTACGTCCGTTGCTTGACTTCGCAGATCTCGTGATGTAAGAAGTTGCGGTATAGATGAAATTTCAGATCCAGGGCGCGCGCCGTCAGGGATCGCACCAGGGAGGCAGAGGGATGGACCGGATTGAACAACAGCTTCTGATCCATATCAAGAACGAGCTCGTCTCGAGCTTCAAAGGCGATCTTCAGCCAGAAACAGAGCTCGCCGGTATCATCGACTCGACAGCCATTTTGGAGCTCGTGGTCTGGATCGAGGGGAGCTTCGGATTCACCGTCGAGCTCGACGACATCAACCCGGACAACTTCGGGAGCGTTCGGCAGCTCGCGCAGTGGATTCAGAAGAGCACCGAAAGCAAGGTGGCGTGATGCTCCTCCCCGACCTGCTGATCGAAGCCGCGGAGCGGTCGGCCGACAAGCTCGCGGCCGTGTTCCCCAAGGGACAGGCCACGTTCTCCTGGCTCGAGCGGCAGAGTCTCGGGGTAGCAGCCCGCCTCAACCGGCTTGGCATCGGCCCCGGCGCGCGCGTCGCGATCCTCTGCGACAACACTCTCACTGGGCTCGTCTACTATTGGGGCATTCTCCGGAGCGGCGCGGCCACCGTGGATCTCCCGCCGAACGCGGGCCAGGCGGCCATCGAAGCCGCGCTGGAGGAATCGCGGCCGCGAGCGCTCGCGGTGGAGCCGCACCACCTGAAGAGGATCCTCGCGGAGGGTTGGCGCGCGTGTCCTGACGTCCTCCTCAGCACGGCGGAGGCGCCCGCGGCGCCCGGGAGGTCGCTCCATACGCTCGAGGAGATCACCGCGGCCTCGGTCGCGGAAGTCCGGCTGCCCCGCCCCGACGCGTCGAGCGTGGCCATGATCATCTACACCTCGGGGACCACAGGGCGCGCGAAGGGGGTGATGCTCAGCCACGAGAATCTCCTGTCCAACGTGACCTCCTGGACCGCCCGGCTGGGGCTCACGGAGCAGGACAGCCTGCTCCTCGTGGCGCCGCTGAATTATATCCACGGCCGCATCCAGCTCCTCACGTATACGAAAGTGCGAGGTACGCTCTTCTTCTCGGCCGGCTTTCAATTTCCCCAGGTGGTGTTGCAGGAGCTCGCTCGGCATGCCCCCACCGGATTCTCGGGCATGCCCTATCACTTCTCGACGCTGCTCCGCAGCAGCAAGCTGAAAGCGACCCCGCTCCCGCGCCTCCGAGACTTGATCATCACCGGCGGCGCGCTCCCGCCCTCTCGTCTGCGCGAGCTCCAGGACGCGGTCCCGCACGCCGCGCTTCACGTCAACTACGGCCTCACCGAGTCGTCCCCGCGGCTCACCTATCATGGCCCCTCCCACGAGATCTTCGCGCGCCCGACCTCCTGTGGCCGGGCGCTCCCCGGCGTGACCCTGGAGATCCTCGGGGAAGACAGCGAGCCCCTGCCACCTCTCACCATCGGCGCGGTCGTCGCGAGCGGGCCGGGCATCATGAAAGGGTATGTCTCGGGGGACGAGCGCGCCTCGGGCAGGATCGACGCGCAGGGACGGCTGCGGACCGGCGATCTCGGCTTCCTCGATGCCGAGGGTTACCTCTACCTTTCGGGCCGGAGCTCCGAGATGATCAAGTCGGCCGGGGAGCGGGTATTCCCCGGTGAGATCGAGGAGGTGCTCGAAGCCCACCCGAGCGTCAGCGAGTCCGCGGTGTTCGGGGTGCCCGACCCCCTGCTCGGAGAGCGCATCGTCGCCTGCGTCGTCCCGGCGCCGGGCCACGAGCCGAGCCCCCAGGGGCTCCGGACCCACTGCCTCAAGTCGCTCCCGTACGTCCGCACGCCCAAGGAGGTGCACATCGTGCTCGCGCTGCCCAAGACCTCCTCCGGCAAGACCACGCGCAACGCGCTCCGGACCCTGTTCGTTCAAGGACCTTGAGAGCGCTCTCATGAAGATCGATCTGCAGGGCAGGACTGTCCTCGTCACCGGGGCTGGCCGCGGGATCGGCAGAGAGATCGCGCTCTTGTCCGCGGAGGCCGGCGCCAGCCTGGTGCTCGCCTCCCGCTCGCGGGCCGAGCTCGAGGAGGTCGCCTCGAAAATCACGTCGAGCGGCGGCGATGCGCTGATCGTACCCGTGGATCTCCGCGAGGAAACCGCCGTGGACCAGTTGATGAAGGCGACCCTCGATCGCTTCGCCAGGGTCGACGTGCTGGTGAACAACGCGGGCTCGAACAGCATCGCCAACCTGGTGATGGTCAAGGAGGAAGACCTCCGCGCCGTGTACGAGCTCAACGTCTTCTCCGTCTTCCGGCTGACCAAGGCGGCGGTCCGGCACATGATCCGCTCCAGGTGGGGGCGGATCATCAACATCTCCTCGGTGTCCGCGAAGTACGGCTCGGCCTACAACAGCGCCTATGCGTCGTCGAAGGCGGCGGTGCTCGGGTTTACGCGCTCCGTGGCGCGCGAGACCGCGCAGCTCGGCATCACGTCCAACGCGATCTGCCCCTGGCACGTCAAGACCGAGCTCGTCGACGAGGCGATGAGCCGGCGGGCGAAGATGTTCGGGAAGACGGCCGAGGCCTATCTCGCCGAGATCGTCGCGTCGAGCCCGATGAAGAGGCTCATCGAGGCGCGCGAGGTCGGCGGCCTGGCCGTCTATCTGATGTCCGATTACGCGGCGGGGATCACCGGGCAGTCGCTCAACGTGTGCGGCGGGATGATGATGGAATGAGCGACCTCAGGAGCTTCCTCGAGCGCGTCAGGCAGGAACGCCCGACCGATCTGCTCGAGCTCGAGCGAGAGGTCGATCCGCGCTTCGAGACGACCGCCATCCTGACCAAGCTCGAAGAGCGCCAGCGATCGCCGGTCCTCGTCTTCAAGAACGTCAAGGGCACGAAGTTTCCCCTGGTCACCAACGTCTGCGGCTCGATGGGCCGGCTGGCGTTCGCGCTCGGCTGCCCGCTCAAGGAGGTCTCTGTCCGCTACGCGGAGGGGATCGACGCACCGATCCGGCCGGTGGTGACGGACCACGCGCCCGTCCAGGAGAGGGTCGCGACCGGAGCAGAGGTGGACCTGCACCTCCTGCCCGCGCTCACCTATCACGAGCACGACGCCGACAAGCCCTACATCACGGCTGCGATCAGCGTCGCGCGCGACCCGGAGACCGGGCACGTCAACCTCAGCTATCACCGCCTGATGATCGCCAGCCGGAACACGACAGGCATCCTGATCGAGCCTGGCAAGCACCTCGATCGCATCTTCCAGAAGTACCGGAGCGCGGGCCGGGCGATGCCGATCGCGTTCTTCATCGGCGCGCACCCGGCGTGGTCGCTCGGCGCGCTCTACTCGGGTCCCCTGGAGGAGTATGACGTGATCGGCGGGCTGCTCCGGGCGCCGCTGCCAGTCGTCGCGTGCGTCACGCAGCCCGGGCTGTTCGTCCCGTCGGCGGCCGAGATCGTGCTCGAGGGCTTCGTCTCGCCGGACGAGCTCATCGCCGAAGGGCCCTTCGGCGAGTGGCCCGGCTTCAGCACCGGGGTCGCCAGGACGCCCGTCTTTCATGTCACGGCGATGACAACACGCGACGGCGCCGTCTTTCAGGATGTGGTGAGCGGTCATATCGAGCATCTCATCCTCGAGGTCCCCGCGATCGAGTACCGCGCGCTCAGGAACGCCCGCGCGGTGGCGTCCGGCGTCGTGGCCTTCTCGCTCATCGCACCGTTCACGTCGGTCGTCGCGCTCCACAAGACCTCGGAGGATGAGCCGAAGAGGCTCATGGACGCCCTGCTCACCACCGATATCCAGGCCAAGCACCTGATCGTCGTTGACGCCGACGTGAACATCGGCGAGCTCCGCGGGGTGCTCCGCGCGGTCGGACTCAACACGCTGGCGGCGCGCGACGTGTACATCTATCCCGACGAGCAAGGGACGCTGCTCGACCCCGCCTGCACCTCGCCCACCGGGAGGACCTCGAAGATGGGCATCGACGCGACGCGGAGGCTCTCGCCGGCGCGACGCGCGATGGGGAACAGCGTGCCGTCGAGTGTGCTCGACGCGATCGACGTCGATGAGCTTTTACGGCGCCGTCCCTGAGACGGAGGCACGGCGCCGAAGATCATTTACGCTTCAGGGAGGGCAAAATGCAAACAAGGATCGCCGCAAAAACAAAGGAAGGTCTGAAGGTCGACGTCGAGGTGGCGCTGCCCGGCGACGGCCCGGACTTTCGTGATGAAGACGCCTTTCGCTCGCATTTCGGCGAAAAGGGGTACGTGATCGCGCGAGGGCTCCTCCCCTCGGACCTCATGGACGACGTGGTCGCCGCCTTCCGGGCCGAGGTCAAGCCATTCCAGGGCCCGATCCTGCGCCAGCTCAGCGTCCGCATGGAGGAGCACAAGTTCTCCGCGGAGGGGCTGATGACGAACACGATCCTGAGCGTGCAGGATCTCGTGGCGGATCCGTTCAAGGCGTTCCAGCGCAGCAGCCTCGCGGTGCTGACCCACGAGCGGGTCCAGCGGGTCCTCGAGAGCCTGATCGGCGAGCCGGTCAAGTGCGTGGAGTCGATGTACTTCGAGTCGAACGCCCGAGGGACGATCACCCACGCGGATGGCCATTTCATGGACGCCTCCGTCCCCGGGGGGATGGTCGCGGCGTGGTTCGCGCTGGAGGACATCCATCCCGGGGCGGGCAGGTTCTACCTGATGCCGGAGAGCCAGCTCCTCGGGACCGACGCCCCGCGTTTCGCTCATCTCAAGGATGTCTATCGGGCGTACGAGGCGCTCTCGGTCAAGACCACGGGCACGTTCCACGACAACACCTCGGAGGCCAACGCCGCGCTTCGGGTCGAGCACGCGCGGCTCCTGGCCAGGGGCCTCAGCGAGCTCTCGTTCTATGCCCCCATGGTGCAGAAGGGGGATGCCGTGTTCTGGGGCTCGCGCGTGCTCCATGGAAGCCTGAAGCCCGACGAGCCGGGGCGCTCGCGCAACTCGCTGACCGCCCACTACATCGGGCGATCACAGGGCTATATCCAGTACGGGGCACCGGCCGAGCTTCACCTCCAGGTCATCAACGGCATGCCCGTTCATCACCTGCGGTCCGCACGCCCGTCAAGCGAGGTTTGAGCGGTGGACAACTACGAGACCGACGTCTTGATCGTCGGCGGGGGCGGCGCGGCCACCGCCGCCGCGATCAGCGCGCACGAGGCCGGCGCGCGCACGACCATGGCCGTGAAGGGGCGCTTCGGCGTCCCCGGCGTCCGCGGTGCCGGCGCGACATCCAACCCGCTCGCGGACTTCTGGACGATCCGCACCGTCGGGCCCAAAGGCGGGCTCTTCAACCCGCCCGACGCCGTGCACCGCGACATGGTGCAGGTCGGGCTCGGCATGGCTGACGAGAACCTCTGCCGCATCTTCGCGGACGAGGTGACCGACGCGATCAAGAGGCTCCGCGCGATGGGCCTCGCGTTCCAGAGCAAGGTACTCGCGGTCATGCCCGCGGTCGCCGGGTCGGGCAGCACCAACAACATCGTCGCCATCCAGAAGGCGGTGATCGAGAAGACCAACACCCGGGTCATTGAGCACGCCAACCTGACCGACCTGCTCGTCGAGGAGGGGAGGTGCTTCGGGGGCCTGGGCGTGAACGACAGCGGCGAGCCCTTCGTGATCCGGGCCGGGGCGGTCGTGCTCGCCACGGGGGGCGTCGGCCAGCTCTTCAAATACAGCTTCAACCCCCCGGGGAACACGGGCGACGGCTATGCGATGGCGCTCCGCGCGGGCGCCGAGCTCTTCAACATGGAGTTCATGCAGCAGGGCATCGCCACGACCTGGCCCTGCCAGGCGATGGTGATGCTGTACGAGATGCCCGAGCCCTATCGCCTCTTCAACCGAGAGGGAAAATCGTTCGTTCAGGATTACCTGCCCGAGGGCGTGACGCTCGAGGAGGTCTCGAGGCGAAAGGCCTTGCACTGGCCGGTGAGCTGTCGCGATCAGGCCATCCACCTCGATCGCGCGATCCACGGAGAGGCACTGGCCGGCCGGGCGACGGCGTCCGACGGCGTCTTCCTGGATCTCTCGTCCGCCCGCCGCGGATTCCTGCCCGACATGTTCGTGAGCTACATGGCGGGGTTCGGCATCGACCTCACGCGCGATCTGCTCCAGATCCAGAATCATCACCACACGAGCAACGGCGGCGTCCGGGTCGATGCCCACTGCCAATCCAGCGTGCGGGGGCTGTTCGCGATCGGGGAGGCGATGGGCTACCAAGGGGCGGATCGGCTCGGCGGCACGATGCTGGGCGGCTCGCAGGTCTTCGGCTTTCGCGCGGGCAGGAAGGCGGCGGAGGTCTCCCGAGAGCAGCCTGACTTCAGGATCGACGCGTCGCTCCTCGACCGGCTCCTGCACGAGCCCCTGGCGCGGCTCGGTGAGGCCCGTGGTCCCGCGCGCCCCGGCGATCTGCTCGAGCCTCTCCAGCGAACGATGTGGGCGGAGCTCCTCGTCGAGAAGGACGCCCCCGCCCTCCGCGCCGCGCTGGCGTTCGTCCGCGAGGATCGCGAGCGGCTCTCCACGGGGATCCGCGTGGCCGAGCCCATGGACTACGTGCTCGCGCTCGAGCACCGGAACCTCCTCGATGTCGCGGAGGTCATCATCCGGGCCGCGGCCCTGCGTACGGAGAGTCGAGGGTCGCACTATCGGTCTGATTATCCCAGGCGCGATGACGCGGCGTGGCTGACCAACATCCTCGTCACCCGGAGGGACGGCGAGCTCTGCCTCGAGAAGCGGTGGATCAACGAGTCGTGGTCCGATCACCCGGGAGACGTCCGCATCCTCCCCTGGGGATGAGCGGCCCTTGAACCCGTGGACTTCGCGCCGGCGCAACGTCAGGTCGTGTGTGCGGACGGATACCGGCTCCGGTATTTGACCTGGACGCCCGAGGGCGCTCCCCGGGCAACACTCGTCTTGCTGAACGGCATCATGAGCCACGCCGGCTGGTTTCAGCCGCTGGCCCCGCGGCTGGTCCGGGCGGGGCTCAAGCTCGTGGGCGCGGATCGGCGCGGCACGGGGCTGAACGAGGAGGACAGGGGCGATGCGCCTTCGGCAAAGGCGCTCGTGGACGACGTGAAGACCATCCTCGACGCGGAGCGCGTCGTCGACGCGCCGCTTCATCTGGTCGGCTGGTGCTGGGGCGCGGTGCTCGCGATCAACGTGGCCGCGGAGCACGAGGGCTCGTTCGCGAGCCTCACGCTGCTGGCGCCCGGCCTCTACCCGACCGAAGCGCTCCATGCGAGGATGCGCGAGCAGGAGGAGATCCGCAGGTCGAGCCCTCCAGAGACGCCGTGCCTCAAGAGCCCTATTCACGAAGATATGTTCACGACCGGGCCTCACCTCGCGAGCTTCATCGCGAAGGACGAGCGGCGAACACAGATGTTTTCGCCGCGATTCCACAGCGTCATGGCGAAGATGGGGATGGGCGCGACGCTCCGGCTTGGGCAGCTCGGCCTCCCGATGCTCGTGGTCCTGGCCGACGCGGATCTGGCGACCGACAACGCGCGGACGACACGAGCGTTCGAGCGCCTCCAGCGCGCGAATGTCTCGATCGAGCATATCCAGAGCGCGCACGGGATTCAGTTCGACGCGCCCGAGGAGCTCGCCCGTCTCCTCGTGTCGTGGGTCCGGGCGGAGAGAAATGACAGCCGTGCAGGTCCTTAGCTTCGAGCTCCATCCCATCCAGATCCCGTTCAAGGCCGCCTTCAAGCACGCGCGCCATGAACGCACGAGGACCGACGCGGTCATCGTCGAGCTCCGGTCCTCGGATGGGCTCTCGGGCTTCGGAGAGGCGCTCCCCCGCGACTATGTCACCGGCGAGACGATCGAAGGCGTGCTCGGGAGCGACGGCCCTTCCATCGGCGCTCGCTTCGTGGGCCAGCGCTTCACGCGGAGAGAGGATGTCGCCCTTTTCCTCGGCCGAGAGCTCGATCTCGCGGGCCGGAGCCTCGCGGCCTTCGCGGGGTTCGAGATCGCGCTCCTCGATCTTGCGGGGAGGTCGCTCGGCTTTGCGCTGGGCGAGGTCCTCGGCGGCATCGAGTACCCCGCGCCTCCCGCCGGTGTCGTGATCGGCTTCGAGGTCGCCACCCCTGCGCTCCCCAAGTACTGCGCGGTCCTTCGCCTGCGCGGCAAGCGTCACATCAAGGTGAAGGTCGGCCTGCCAGACGATCGCGAGCGCCTGACGATCATCGCGGAGATCGTGAAGGCGCAGCTCCGGCTCGACGCCAACGGCGCCTGGGCGTCGGCCGAGGAGGCCGTGCGCGCGCTCCGCTCCCTGGAGAAGATCCCCATCGCGTCCATCGAGCAGCCGCTCGCGCCAGGCGATCTCGAGGGTGCCCGGCGCGTCCGCGAAGAGACCGGCATCCCGGTCATGGCTGATGAGGCAGTGTGTACGCTCGAGGACGCGGATCGGCTGATCGAGGCGCGCGCCGCGGACATCTTCAACATCCGGCTCGGCAAGTGCGGCGGGGCCCTGGGCTCGCTTCGGCTCGTGGAGCGGGCCCGGGCGAGCGGACTCGGTTGTCACCTGGGAACGCTGGTTGGAGAGACTGGCCTCTTGACGCGCGCCGCGACGGTCTTCGGGCGGTTCGTGCCAGGGTTCGCGTGCCTTGATGGCAAAAACCAGAACGAGCATCTGCTGGAAGGGGATATCCTCACCAACCCCCGCGACGCGGCGCAGGCTCCGGCGCTGGCCGCGGGCCTGGGCGTGCAGGTCTCGAGGGATCGTCTCCTCGCGCTCCGGGCCCGCGCATGAGCCGAGGGGCTCTTAACGCGGCGACTTGAGAGTCGTGTCGCTGCCGAGGAGCTTGGTCATCCGGCCGCGTGCGAGAATGTCGCCGCGGAGCTCGCGCCGGAGCGTCACTTCCACGAAGGCCAGGTGCAGCCCGCAGCGGAGGACCTCGGCGTCAATCGACACGGTTTCACCGGCCTCGGCGGCCGCGAGGTACGACACATGGAGATCGGTCGTCACCCCGACCCTGCGGTAGCGATCCGCGGTCATGACGGCGACGGTCCCGACGTCATCGACCAGGGTCGCGATCGCGCCGCCGTGCAGCTTGCCGAAGAAGTTCTGCACGGCCTCGGTGACAACCAGGCAGGCCCGGACCCGTCCCTCGCCGATCTCGACGAGATCGAGGCCCACGAGCGTGCGATCAAAGCCGGTCCCGAGGAGCGCCTTCACATCCATGGTCGCACTATAACCGCGGGAGCCCCCGAAATAAATGCTTGGCACCCCTGTCCTGGTGAGGGGACCCGGGAAGGCGAAGCGTTTGATACCTGGCGGGATCGGTAACCGCCCGTTTTCGACGCGATCACGCGCGGTGTGCCGATCCATTCACCGTGATCCATCAGTCCGCAACACAGGAGGAACCATGTCGCAGGATAACGTTCGCATCGTTCAGGACGTCGATGAGGCAGGGGCGCGCGACGCGGAGCACGCCCCCCAGAAAAACCGGAAGCACTACGCCGCGCTCGTCGACAAGTATTTCGAGTACGCGCACAGCAACCGGCTGGAGGAGGTCGTCGCGATGTTCACCGACGACGCCTTCGCCACCTTCGTGGTCGCGCCGGAGCCCTTCTACGGCAAGCAGGCCATCCGCGGCTTCTACACCCAGCTCTTCCAGGACTTCCCGCACATCGAGCCCGAGATCTTCTCGGTACTGATCGAGGGCAACCGCGCGATCACCGAGCAGCGGATGACCATCGTCAAGCCCGACGGCACCCGCGTGGTCCTGCCCTTCAACACCAATCACTTCACCTTCGAGGGCGATCTCATCAAGACCCTGCGCGTGATGGGCAGCCCCGCCTGATCATCCGCCTGAATCATCCGCCTGAATCACCCGCGGAGCCCAATTCCTCGCGAGCCCCGGCGCCCGGCGCGCGGGCTCGCGGAATCGCGATCTACGTCAGCACCGGCAGCCGCAGATCGGGTCTCCGCCGTTGCACGAGTACATGAACCCGACGCAGGGGTATGAACAGTACCTGTCGCAGTAGGTCCGCGTGCAATTCGTCGCCTGCGCGGGGCGCGCGAACGGCGGCGCTCCCGCTACGGCGGCGAGCATGAGAACGGCCAGGAAGCCCAGCTTGAACCTTGTCGTTTGACGCATGAATCCTCCTCCTTATCAAGAGGCTCGTAGATTAGCAGTCGCTCAGCGCGGGAGGCAATGCGACCCAGTCCAGGGCTTCCAGGAACTGGGCCAGAGCCTCGAAAGCTGTGAGAACCTGGAGGGGCACGTTGGGCCTTCTCTCGATGCCTTCCTCGGGGATCGAGATCCCCGGCACGGCATTGAGCCGGTCGCGCAGCTCACGCCGTTTCCCAGGTCTGCACCCCGCTCTCCGGACCGTTCTGGACAACTCTGTGCTATTTCCTTGCTTTGGCTTTTGCCCCTGTGCCCTTCTTGCCCGCCTTCTTCACGGCAGCACCATCTTCTTCCCCGTACCGATCAGACGTCAGCGTTTCTTCGTCGGCGTGGCGCGCATCGACCAATCGCCGCTCGCGTTGGATTTCGCGCATGAGCTCCCGTTCGGTCGGTAGAACCTTCACGTATTTCGCGGCGAAGATCTGGCGAGCCTCGCTCAGTACCGAATACTTCGCGATCGCCTCGTTCTTCTTGGAACACAGGATCAGGCCGATGGTCGGATTGTCGCCCTCGGGCCGCGCATGGGCGTCGAACATACGCACGTAGGAGTCCATCTGGCCGATGTCCTGATGGGCCAGCTTGCCAACCTTGAGATCGATCAGCACGAAGCACTTGAGCAGGTAGTTGTAGAAGACGAGGTCCACGTAGAAGTCCTCGTCCTCGAAGCGCATGCGCTTCTGCCGGGCGACGAACGAGAAGCCCTTGCCCAGCTCCAGCAAGAATGCCTGCAGGTTGTCGATGATCACCTGCTCGACCGCGGATTCGCGCAGCGCCGGGTACTCCTTGAGGTCGAGGAACTCGAGGATGTACGGGTCGCGGATGAACTGTTCCGGCTCTACCGTGGCCAGCCTGGTGGCGGCTTCCCTGCGGACGGGTGCCTTCCTGCGGCTGACCAGAAGCCGCTCGTAGTAGAGCACCGAAATCTGCCGTTCCAGTTGGCGGGTGGACCAGTGCTGCTCCGCGGCTTCGTTCATGTACCACTCACGGGCCTGGGGGTCTTCCACACCCAGGAGCAGACGGTAGTGAGTCCAGGAAAGCTCCGGGCGCAGCGTTGCAGGGAAGCCTTGGGCAGGTGCTGGGGCTTCGTCACGCGTTGGACGATGAATCGCCAATTCTGAACGCGTTGCGTTCGGTTTCCCTGACTCCGGCAATTCTGAACGCACTGCGTTCAGAATTGGGAAGGCGAGATGGAAACTGCGCATGTACCACAGATTGCGCTCATTGAACCCCCGTCCCAGATCCTGGGTCAGTCGTTCCGCCAAGGTGGCAATCACCGCTTCGCCATAGCCAGCGCGGCGGCGTCCCTTCTGCTCGTGCTCCACGATCAGCCGTCCGACCTGCCAGTAGGCCTGCACCATGGCCGCGTTGACGGCGCGGTAGGCGCCAGCACGCGCCGACTCCAGGACGGAGCGGATCTCCCGGTACAGCGGCTCGGCCGAGCGGGCGACCGGTGGAGCGGGGGTCTTCTTCGTGGTTCGCATTCAACTCAAAACTATATCCTGGGTGAGAGGCGCGCGAGCCGAATAGGTGCCTGGCACCCTGCCCCCCCCTCAGTGCGTCGCACTCAGGGCAGGGGAAATCACAAAGTGGGTATCTCAGGTCGAGACCGGGTCGAGACGGATCTCGTCCACGACCCAGTCCAGGGACCCGAGGAACCGCTCCAACGCTCCTGGGGCCGTGAGCCCCTGCAGAGGCACGTTGGGCCTTCTCTCGATACCCTCCTCCGGGATCGAGATCCCCGGCACGGCATTGAGCCGGTCGCGCAGCTCCCGCCGTTTCGCATCCGCGTCGAAAGGGCGCCGTCGCCGCATGTAGACGAACTGGATCTCGACGGTGCCGTAGGTCCAGACGGCGATTGTCCAGAACTGCTCCCCCGCATGGTCGACCATGACGAGGAAAGAGCCGGACTGGACGCCTCTCCCCCACCAGATGCGGCACCCCTTCTGCTTCGCCCAGTGGAGGATTTGCCGCGCCACCTCGGCCTCCGCCTCCCCCCTCCGGGCGGTCAGCTCGGCGAAGAAGGAAGGTTCATCCCATTGCCGGATGGTCCGGCCGCCGCCTGTCTTCCGGACCAAGGCTTCCGAGGTCTGGCCCATGACGCGAGGGACCAGCGTTTTCAGATTCAGAGCGCCGCCGGCGTACTGCCGGATCTCGACGGCCAGGACCTCGGCCGGGTCCATCTGCTGGTTCAGGAACTCCACGATCCGGCGGAGCTCGGACGGGATGGTGTCGGCCACGAAGATCAGGCGGATCTTACCAGCCTGGAGGTTGGTCTTCACCCGCTGCCAGAAGTCGCCCGCCGGGACGTCTCCTCCGAGGAACTGGACGAGTGCTTCCTCCGGATCGAGGCCACCCCGGCGGCAGCGTTCCTCGAAGCGGGTGCGGATCGTCTCCTCGGTCCAGTAGAGGACCGAGTGGGCGGCATAGTCGAGGAGCTGGCCCACGACCTCCCGCCGTATCCGGGAATCTCCGCCGCGCTTGACCTCGACGAGGGTCGGGACGCCGTCCTGATCCAGGAAGAGATGGTCGAGAGCCCAGCGCGAGCCGGTGTCGTCCGGAACGCTAACCTCCCGGGCGACCAGGAGCCACCGCCGCGGCGACTCCGGATCGATCTGATCGCCCGGCAGCAGCCCTGGATGCCGGGCCAGGAGCTCCTGGAGATCCACCTCGGCGGCAAACGCCGTCTCGGCCATCTCCGTGAGGCCGCCGTCAGGGTCGAGAAGGAAGATGCCGCCGAGCATGAGGTTCAGCTTATGGGAGGGCCGGGCGACAGGCAAGGCCGCCGCTCATCCGATGAGGAAATCTCGATGCTTGCGTCTGCTGCCCAAGGCAATTCTGATCGCTGCGGAACCCGAACCTTCCTTCACTGCGACAAGACCTCGACAACCTCGGCAATGACTTGCAACTCCTCCTGGTCAGCACGGGTTAGAACAATCGGTCCGAAGTCTGGATTGAGGGGCTTCAAAGTGATCTTCGTGTGACTCCAAGAATCTCCGTCTTTCATCTTCTCGCTCTCATAGCGCTTTACGGTATAGCGCTGGCCGGTCTCAGGGTCGGTGGTGTCGCGGAGTTGAGCGAGCACGATCTTCCCCTGTCGCGTTCCTTCGACCGGCGCGGCGAACAGGCAGTAGGAGCCGTCCGGGATCGCCGGCTCCATCGACTGGCCGACGACCTGGGCGACGAACATCCCGCGGCGCAGGCGATGACGCGCGTCGACGGAGACCCACTCGAAGCCGTTCTCTTCGACGTGCTGAGGATCGCCGAACGCTCCGGCGGCGGCCTTGAGGGATACGAGCGGGACGCATGTGACGTAGCGCTCTTCGGGTTTGGGCTCGACGCGGCGGAGCCGCGCGGGCAGCACCGGGCTCGTTTCGCTTCGGAACCGCCGGTACGCATCGGCCGCCAGCTTCTCGGTCACGACCTGCTGAAACGATTCGTTGTTCATGAACCGCACGAAGATCTCTTCATTCTGGTCGATGCGCTCGACGAAGAGTTGCTCCAGCAGGTTCCTGAACACCAACTCGAACTTGTCTCCAGGGTTCGCTTCGGCTGCCTGCCGCAGACCGTCGTCGGTCATCGCCGCCTCGACGATCTGATCGAAGAACAGTTGGTCGGCCTGATTGAAATCGGTCCCGAAGCGCTCATTCAGGATGTCTATGAGCTGCGAGAGCGCCACCGGTTGCGGCCTCACCAAGCCGCTGCCGACCTCGGTCGGGCCGTCGAGGCGTGGGGCTTCCCCGTCCCGTAGCGAGATCGCTCCTTCGCTGATTTTCTGGATCCGGTAGTACTCAAGCCTCACTTCGTCGCCGAACTGATACCCCGGGACACTTTTGCGGGTCGGCAACTTCAGGGCCAGGTAGCGGAGGAAGACGTATAGCCGCTCGAGGTCCGAGTCCTGGTAAGGGATGACCTGGCTCAGGAATCCATAGAGATTCAGGAAGGCTTGCGCCTTCCCACGCCAGAGCTCCGCTTCGTTTTCGTCATCGTTCTTCCGCACGGTGAACCGCGAGACCGCGGGATCAATCGCCGCGTTCATCGCTTGATGGTCCAGCGGGCTCTGCCGCTGCTTCGGCTTGAAGTACACGGCGCAGAAACGCTCGACCTCCTCGTCAAGGTAGATGCCGGAAGCGTCCAGCTCACCCTTGACCTGGTACATGCGAGCCGGATCGACTTCCTCACCCATCGCCGCGCCTTCGTAATAGGTCTTGAACGCTTCGCGGATCTCGTCCCGGTCGTTCACGAAGTCGAGAACGAAGGTGTCTTCCTTGAGCGGATGGATGCGGTTCAGCCGCGACAGCGTCTGCACGGCCTGGATGCCCGCCAGCCGCTTGTCCACGAACATCGTATGGAGCAGCGGCTGATCGAAGCCGGTCTGGTACTTCTCCGCCACGAGCAGGACCTGGTATTCCTGGGCCGCGAACTTCTCGGGAAGCTCTTTCTCGCGGATGCCGAGGTTCATCTTCTCCTCGGTGTAGATTACATCCGGGAGTTTGTCGTCCTCCACTTTTCCCGAAAAGGCCACGAGCGATTTGATGGCGTAGCCCTTCTTCTTAATGTACTCATCGAAGCTCTGCTTGAAACGGACCGCTTCCATGCGCGAGCCAGTGACCACCATGGCCTTGGCCCGGCCGCCGATCTTCTTCCGGGTGAACGCCTGGAAGTGCTCGACCATGATCTCGGTCTTCTGCGCGATGTTGTGCGGGTGCAGGTTCATGAAGCGCGCCAACGCCTGGGCGGCTTTCTTGCGCTCGACGTTCGGATCGTCCTCACAAGCCTTGAGCAGCTTGAAGTATCTCTCGTAGGTCGTGTAGCTCTTCAGCACGTCGAGGATGAATTCCTCCTCGATCGCCTGCCGCATGGTGTATTTGTGGGCGGGCTCTCCATGGCGGCCGAACACCTTGAAGGTCTTGTGCTTCGGCGTGGCGGTGAAGGCGAAGAAGCTCAGATTGGGCTGCCGGCTGCGCTTGGCCATGCTCCGGTACAGCTCTTCCTGGTCTTCACGGCCTTCCTCGGCCGCGCGTTTCCGGGCTTCTTCCCGCAGCCCTTCGCCACCGAGCACTTCCTTGAGGTCGATCGCCGCCTCGCCTCCCTGGGAGCTGTGGGCTTCATCGATGATGACGGCGCATCGCCGCGTGGCGAGTGTCCCCGCGCTGCTCGTGCCGCGCTTCTCCGCCAGCTTGAGCAACTGGTCCGAAACATGAGGAAATTTCTGCAACGTCGTGATGATGATTGGAACCGCGTTCTCGAGGGCTTCGGCGAGCTGGCGCGTGCGCTCGTCGATCTTCTGCACGACACCGCGCTTGTGCTCGAACTGGTAAATAGTGTCCTGAAGCTGCTGGTCGAGAACCACACGGTCGGTGACGACGATCACGCTGTCGAAGACGCGCTCGTTGTGGACGTCGTGCAAGGAGGCGAGCCGGTGCGTCAGCCAGCCGATCGTGTTGCTCTTGCCGCTGCCGGCGGAGTGCTCGATGAGGTAGTTGTGTCCCACTCCTTCACGCCGTGCGGCTTCCACCAGCGTGCGGACGGCCTGGAGCTGGTGGTAGCGGGGAAAAATCATCGATTCGGCCTTGACCTTGCGGCCCTGGTCATCGCGTTTCTCGTCGACTTGCAGGTGGACGAAGCGGGCTAGTATGTCGAGCAGGCTGTCGCGCTGCAAAACCTCTTCCCACAGGTACGCCGTGCGATAGCTCCTCCCCGCCGGATCCGGCGGGTTTCCGGCGCCGCCATCGCAGCCCTTGTTGAACGGCAGGAAGTGTGTCGCGTCCCCGGCCAGCCGGCTGGTCATCAGCACCGACTCGGTGTCCACCGCGAAATGGACGAGGGTGCGGCGCTTGAATTCGAAAATCGGCTCGCGCGCGTCACGATCCTTCTTGTACTGCCGGCGGGCGTCCTCGACCCTCTGATCCGAGAGCGGGTTCTTGAGCTCCAACGTCGCGATGGGAATGCCGTTCAGGCTCAGCGCGACGTCGAGAGACTTCTCGGAGCGCGGCGAGTAGTGAAGCTGGCGGGTCAGCCCCAGCCGGTTCGCGGCGTAGCGGGCCGCGAGCTCCGGGTTCAGCTCGTGCGCGGCCTTGAAGTAGGCCGCATGGAGCGTCCGCCCATAGCATTTGAACCCGTGGCGCAGGGTCGCGAGCGATCCGTTGACGTCCAGCCACTTGCAGAGATCGCCGAGGACTTGCTCGCCGGTCCGGTCTCCGTGCAACGCCTCCAACTTGGCCCATTCCCTGGGCTGCGTCTCGCGGATAAAGGCGAGAACCGTCTCGGGAAAGATCGCGCGCTCGGGGTCGAAGCCCGCCCTGTCGACGGCGACGTAGCCGTGCGCGAGCAGATGAGTCTCGATGACGGTCTCGAAGGCGGCTTCGCTCGTTCTCTTCATTGTTGGGGTCCCAGGACGAACCGCGCACGTTCGCGCCGGAGCAACTCAAACGGTGTCATGCATTTGATGCCAAGGCCGATGCAGGCGTCAGGAATTTTGATCCTGCGGGTTGAGGCGGACGGGATCTCGTGCGTTACGACAATGTGCTTCCTGGCATGAGCCTGGGAGACGAGGTAGTAATCGGCAACCTGGAGAAACGTGCTCACCGCGGCGGGTTCGTAACGCTGGCCTGTCGCCCACGCGCTGACGGCTGCCAGAGACGGAAAGTCCGCCTTCTCAGGCGGGAGGAAGAAACTCGGCCCCCGCTCGGCCGCCCATGTGGAGAGGTCGTCCTCGATCCCTTGCACCTCGTCACCGACTTTCTCGACGCTGAAGACGCTACCCGCGGCATTCCGGTCGATCAGCCAGTCCCAGAAGGCCGGGCAGAAATCGAATCCATAGTGCAGGTTCTTGGCCCGGATGAAGACGTCGGCGTCGAGCAGGTACGCCATCAGACGCCCACTCCGAGGCTGTGCCCAAGCTCGTGGAAGGTCGCCATCTTCTTCAGTCCCAGCAAGCGGAAAGCCTCCATGAAGGACGACTGGCCCTCAAGGGTCCGCACGACCAATGCGCGGGCGAACCGTTTGCTCGCTCGGGCGCCGAGCGTCAGGTAGAAGTTGCCGCCGTCGCCACTCGGCATCGCTCGCAGCCGCTCCAGCTCACGGCGGTACTCGCGCCAGAATTGATCAGCCGTAAGGCCTCCGGCATCGTGGATTCGGCGCAGAACGACCAGAGTGCTGACCTTGAAGCGTCGAGCCAGGCGGTCGAGCTCACCTCGTAGCGTCGCCTCCGGCTGGTATTCCTCTCGAAAGATGGCGAGAGGCACGAGGAGCTCCGCAGCGACCCGGTTGCACCAGATCTCGACTGAGTGCGACGGGGAGGAGACCGGCGCGACGTCTGACAGTGCGGACTGCCCGAGCCAGATGTGGGCCAGCTCGTGGGCGAGGGTGAACATCTGGGCGGCTTTGGTATCGGCGCCGTTAATGAAGACGAGGGGGGCCAGCGGGTCGGCGAGCGCGAAGCCGCGGAACTCCTCCGGGTCCAGCTTGCGGCGGTTGTTGCTGCCGACGACGCCACTCACCATGACCAGCACGCCGAGTTCGTCCGCCTGCCCGATGAAGTGACGAAGGGCATCCGTCCAGGTCGGCGTCCGGCGGCGCTCCTCCAGGTCGAAGCCGAGGGCGGAGCGCATGCGGGTGGCCGTCTCCTCGATGCCGCTCACCAGGCTCATGGAGCCTACGAACGGCAGAGGCTCTTCACCTTCCGTGCGAGCGAAGTCGCGGTACCACTCCTGCCGCTGCTGGCAGAGATACAGCGTGTCGAGCAGATCGGCGCTGGGCCGGTCGAGGCGTTCGCTGCCCATCGTCCGGAAGTCGGGGATCGGAACCTCTTCAACCGGCGGCTCGGGGAGAAAGAGATAGCCAATCGGCGTATGGGTCGCCTGAGCGAAGCTCTCGAGCTGCTTGAGCGTCGGCTGCGCTTCACCCCGCTGCCAAGCGTCCAGCCGCGGAAAACGCTCGGCCAACGCGCCCGGCTCGAAGCCGGCACGCTCACAAGCCCAGCGAAACATCTCCGGCTTCACCATCACGCGGTCCATGCAATACCCTCCACCTCGATTTTACCCCTTACAGCTACCAGCAGGTATTGCGGCATGGATTCGGCAGACAGCGTCTGCCAAATCTGGCAGGGTGCATCCAATTCGCCAGACAGTGTATGGCGAATGTCCGAAGGCTGCCCACGGGCGCAGCTCGGTCATGCGATTGCCCCTCCATCGATCTGGCCCGTTACTGCCGCGGCGATGAGTGCGACTCGGCGCTCCTTGAGCAGCCTAACTGTGTGCTCAATCGCTCTGCGCATTGCATCAAGCTTTCCAGCCTCTACAGTGAGCCGACTGACGATCACGCGCTGTTCCTCGATGGGAGGGATAGGAAGCCACAGGTTGCGTACCGAGTCTTGGCCTATGTTCTGCATCGAGTTGCTTGCTCCTGTCGCATCTCGCTCAAACTCGTATCGCCCCACCGAGCTTCGCAGAAAGGCAACGAGGTACTCCCTGAAAAGGCTGAAATCGTTTACGCCAAGTCGGTATAATTTGTCGCAAAGCAGAAGGCGCGGACGAACCTCGCCAACAAGCGCGGTGCTTCCAAGTAACGCTGTTGTATTGGCCCTACTCATCAGGACATCGCCCTGACGGACTTCATACTGAGGTAGCGGCTCTAAATTGTCTGGAAGCCGCTTGTTATCATTTGGGTCAAAGTCCCAGTCGTTAACGCAGCCTGCCTTGAGAACGCCCCACTCGTTCAATGTGGCGGGCATGCTGTCGCACATCGGAGACCACCCTTGTTCTATCCAATGGAGATGGAATTTAAGCCGCTCGATTCTCCAATGGGCAGGAATCGTGCCGAGCCATGAGATGCCAGAATTGCGAAGCGGCGCGCGAGGGTTGAGGCCGCGGGTGACGGCATGGGTGATGAGCGCCCGGCGCTTCTCGGCCAACAGCCCAAGCACCCGCTCCTTCGCCGTAACCAGCGCATCAAGCCGCGCCGTTTCGCGGTCGAGGTAGTCAGCGATCAACTGCTGCTGAGTACGTGGCGGCACGGGAAACCATAGGCTTTTTATATGCTCTTGGGAGATCTTCACCATGGAGTTGCTAGTTCCCCGCGCTTCCTTTTCAATCTGGCTTCTACCCATCTGGCTCAACAGGAAATAGCTCAGGAAGCGTCCATCAATTCGATCCTCGCGCAGGCGCAACCGATAGACCAAGTCGCTCAGAATCACGCGAGGCTGCACTTTGATCACAAAGCAAACATCACCCACTTGGCTCGGCGTGTTGGCTCTGGTGACAAGAACGTCACCTGATCGCACCTGAAGGTTATCTGGCGCTTCAAGCCCAAAGGGGAGCGTTTTCACTGCCGTCTCATCGAACTTTCCGCGCTGGATTGCGTTCAGCTTGAGCACACACCACTCGCCTTCGAGCGGCGGGCGATCTTCGGCCTCTGGGCTCCAACCTTGTCCAATGTCCTGAATAAACCACCGCAGGCGCTCCTCCTCCCAAAGACCTGGAATCATGCCAAACCGCGAGGAGATCCTGAGCGGTTTCTGCTCTGTCAAGAAGTCACCTCTCGCAGCAATTTCATGATCTCCTCCTCCGCCTGCTTCAGCTCAGCGTCGATCTCCTCCAACGGCCTCGGTGGCGTGTATTTGTAGAAGTGGCGGTTGAAGTTGATCTCGTAGCCGACCTTGTCCTTGCTGCGGTCCATCCAGGCGTCGGGCACATGGGGTTGCACCTCGCGCTCGAAGTACTCATCGATATCGTCCTTGAGCTGCACGTTCTCGAAGTCGCGCAGGTCGGAGTCAACCTTATACTCTTCACCGCGCCTGCCCTTGGTGACCGGCTCGGCCTCAGGGTCCTTTTGGGTGAAAACGCTGCGGAAAAGCTTCTGCTCTGTTGCCTTCCAGCGGAAATCGCGCCCGCGCAGCAGATCCTCGATGCGACTCCACACCCCATTCCAATCGCGCTGCGGTTGGCGGCCCAGCTTCTTGTCGATGGCCTGAACGTCGTCGAGCAGATGCGGGCAGGCGTCCAGGAAACGGACCTTGTCCTCCGTTGTCATCTGGTAGCGCAGACGCAGGGGGCGCTCGACGGTCACACGAGTGTAGCCGAAATCGGCATTGTCGAAAGTCTTGGAGGTCTTGCCGTCGGTCATCCGGCCGTAGAGCTTCACAACCTCCGCGATCTGCTTGACCGTTATGTGCCGCCGCTTGTTGCCGAGGCTCCGCTTGCTGTCCTCGCCGCCGCCTGCCGTCCAGACCTCCCGAGCATCGACGAGTTGGATCTTGCCCTTGCGCCGCTTCTCCTTGCGGTTCGTGACGATCCAGATATAGGTACCGATGCCGGTGTTGTAGAACATCTGCTCCGGCAGAGCGATGACGGCTTCGAGCCAGTCGTTCTCGATGATCCACTTGCGGATATCACTCTCGCCGGAGCCTGCGCCGCCGGTGAAGAGAGGCGAGCCGCTGAAGACGATGGCAAGACGCGATCCGTGCTTTTGGTCCGCCGGGCGCACGGGTTCGAACTTGTCGATCATGTGCTGCAGGAAGAGCAGCGAGCCATCGTTCACCCTTGGCAGCCCAGCGCCGAAGCGGCCGTCATAGCCGCGCGTGTCGTGCTCCCGCTCGATCTCCTTCTGCTGCTTCTTCCAGTCCACGCCGAAGGGAGGATTGGTAAGGAAGTAGTCAAAGGTATCGTCCGCGAACTTGTCCTCTGTGAAGCTGTCTCCGAAGCGGACGTTGTTGCCGCCGCCGTTGTGGCTCACCTCCTTCATCAGCATGTCGGAGGCGGCCGTGGCATAGGCGCGTTTGTTGTAGTCCTGACCGTAGACGTAGAGCCGTGCCTCGGCGTGGTGCTCGCGAAGATAGCGCTGCGCCTCGGCGAGCATGCCGCCGGTGCCGCAGGCTGGGTCGAGGAGCTTGCGCACGGTGCCCGCTGTGGCCAGCAACTTGTCGTCGTTGATGAACAGAATGTTCACCATGAGTCGGATAACTTCGCGCGGCGTGAAATGGTCGCCGGCGGTCTCATTGGCAAGCTCGTTGAAACGGCGGATGAGATTCTCGAAGATGAGCCCCATCTGCTCGTTCGGCACCGTTTTCGGGTGCAGGTCGACATCGGAAAACTTGGAGACAACGAGATAAAGGATGTTCGCCTCGCGCATCCGCTCGATCTCAGTCTCGATCTCGAAGAAGTCAAAGATGCGGCGCACGTTGGCAGAGAAGCCTTTGATATAGCTCACGAGGTGCTTCTCGATGTTGTCCGGGTCGCCTTTCAGCTTCTTGAAATCGAGCTCCGAGTGGTTATGGAACCGCTGGCCGGCGACCTCGTTGAGCCGGGCATCGAGCGCATCGCCCTGGAGCTTGCCACCCTGGCGCTTGGCGTGCTCGGCCAGAACCTTGGCCTTCGTAGGCGCAAGTACACAGTCGAATCGGCGTAGCACGGTCATCGGCAGCATGACGCGCTCGTATTGCGGCGGACGGTACGGGCCGCGCAGGAGGTCGGCAATCTGCCAAATGAGGTTCGAGAAGTAGTTGTGGTCAGGCATTGGAGACGGTCCTTACCTGCGCTTCCAGAGAAGTTGTTCGGAGGGCTACTTTAGCAGACTGCATCGAAGGCTGCTGATGCCGAACAGCTATGTTCTCGGACGTTTCCCGTAACGCGAGATGTCATCGTGCGTGACCACGTCGACGAAGAAGATCGTCCCTTCCGAGAGACGGAAGATGATGCGGTCGCCGCTGTTGATCCGGGCTTCCAGATAGTACTTGGCGGGCTGGATCGGCTTGATCCTCAGGCCCGAGGAGGAGGTTTGCTTGATCAGTGCCATGGCTGCCTCGTCGCACGCGGCTTGCCGCTCGGCGCTGAGCTTGGTGTAGCTCTCCTTCCAGACGTCCGACCAGACCGCGGCAAGGAAGGTCTGCTTGCGCGCCATTCCGCTTCAATGCCGCTGGCGCGGTGTTGCCTTCAGGCTATCGAGGAAAGCCTGCGCCTCGGCCGGCGTTTCGGTCCGGGTCGAACCGCCGGAGGCGATGTCCTCCTCGGCGCGGCGGACACGGGCCTGCATCTCCGGATGGTGGAACCAGAGCTGGTCGTTGGGCACAAGAGTCGCAGGCACCAACTCGTAGGTCCCGCGGTCCGTACGCTCCAAGAGGAGAAAATCGCCAGCTCCCACACCCAGTGCTTGGCGGACCTCTTCGGGAAGGGTCGTGCGCCCCTTCTTGTCCAGAGTCAAAAAGGTGGTCACTGTGGCCATGGAGGGAAAGTACCACTTTCCCTCTGTTGAAGCAATCCTCCCTCTTCGGATCTTGAGCTGTCGCGGTCTGCGTCAGCACCGACAGCCGCAGATCGGGTCTCCGCCAAGCGGTTCTCGCCGGTTACGTCAATTCCTCGAAATGCCGGAGAGCCCTCCTCGTCAAACTCGACCGTCGTCCTATCCATCACCTCCTTGTAGCCGAGGGGGGCCTCACCGCGGGCGTACCCAATCGCCCGGTAGGTCCGCAACCGCTTCTCAAACATGCGCAGAAGCATAGAAACCTCGCGGTCGACATAGTCGAAGACGCGGACCTCAGTCTTCGTCGGGTGAAGCCGATGCAGCCGACCGGCGTACTGCACCAGGGTACCCTTCCAGGACACGGGCATCGCCAGAAAGAGAGTATCGAGTCGCGCATCGTCGAAACCTTCGCCGATGTAGCGGCCGGTCGCGAGCACAAGCCGCTCCTCTCCATCGGGGATATCGGCCAGCCGTGTACCCGACTGACGCCGCTCCTTGGTGGTCATGCCTCCTTGAAGGACAACGAGGTGGCGGACAAACCCGCGCATCCGCTCGGCCAGGTACTCGAGGTGATCCCTTCTCTCGGTGAGGAGGATCGGGGAACGACCTTCTTCCAGCGCATGGATGACATCGTTCAGGATAAGCTGGTTGCGCCCCTCGTCTCCAGCAAGCGCCGCGTAGAGGCCCTGAATGCCGTCATCCGCGCGAGCATCGGCGAGCCGGAAGGCCGTCTCACGAACGATGAGAGTTTGGTGAAACGGTCGCCGCGCAATCTGGCTCTTCGGATCTACAGCGAAGCGAACAGGTCCCAGTTGCATCTCCAGAATGGGATGATGTCCATCGCGGCGGTGCGGCGTGGCGGTCAAGCCGACGACAAAGCGAGCCTTGACTTCGGAGAGTACGCGCTCGAACGATACGGCTGGTACATGGTGGCATTCATCCACAATGATCTGGCCGTAAGTCTCTACAACATCGTTAACGCGGCCCTGACGAACCAGGCTCTGGATCATTGCCACGTCAAGATGTCCATTCGGACTGCGCTTACCGCCGCCAATTTGACCGATCTCCTTCTCCCCGAGGCCGAGAAACATGGCGAGTTGGGTCACCCATTGGTCCAGAAGCGGACGGCGGTGTACGAGAACGAGCGTGCTCCGCGCGCGTTTCGCCACAAGGTAGGTCCCAAGCACAGTCTTGCCGATGCCCGGCGGCGCGACGAACACACCGATGTCGTGCTCGAGAAGTGCCTGTGCAGCCTGCTGCTGGATCGCCGTCAACTCACCATTGAAATTCAATGGAAGGGTCTCCCCTTCGCGTCGTTGGTCTTCGATAACAAGGTGCACATCATTTTCTCGAAGAAGCTCTTCAAGGTCCTGCCGACAGCCCCTCGGCAGTGCGATGTGTTGTGAGAGCTCCTCCGCACAACCAATGACTCTCGGCGTGATCGCGGTGGACAGCCGCATGCTCTGCTTCTTATAGAATTCGGGGTTCTGAAAAGCGGCGAGTCGTTTGATTTCGTTCAGGAGCGGGGACGGGAGGTCCTTTTTCTCGACGAAGAGGCGTTGCGCGAGCACGGCGCGCACCTCTCGCGGCAAGGGGCCAGGGACGGGCATACGCCGGGAGCGGCCCGAAGATGGCCGCATCCATGGGGCGGACTCCTCCTCTGCGGATTCGGCGAGGCGAACGCCGACAACCAGCCCCAGCCGCGTGGCTTCTCTAGCGAGGGATTCCACTGCCGCGGTATCGATTCGCGGCCCGGAGGCAAGATAGCCCCACTGGTCCAAATAGGCCTGAAACCGTTCGTCCACAAAGACGCTGTTTTCTTGCTGCCGCGCCTCGTGCTGCAGAGGCAATGCGATGAGATTGCCGAAACCTCCGCGAGGCAAGGTGTCCTGGTTCGGGAAGAGCCGGTCGTACGATCCCAGGCTGAGTTGATACCGCCGGGCCATGGTCTCGGTAAGGAGATAGCAGCCCATCTTCCGGGCCAGGCTCGCCATGACCGGAGCCGAGAAGAAGAACCACGCATGAGCGCCATTGCCGGAGCGGGAACGCTCCACGGCCACGGGCAGGCCTCTCCCTCGGCTGGCTTCGGCGAACGCGCCGACATCCTCCTGCCACGAGGATTTGTCGAAGTCGACCGCGAGAAACCAGCAGGTTTCGTCTGGGAGCAGCGGATAGACGCCCATCACATGATGTCCCCGAAGATGGTCGAGGACCATCTGATCATCGACCTGCGTGAAGGCCTGGTTCGGGCATTCGCCGCATTTGACCTTCGGAAGCTCACAGACTCCCCGTACAAACTTGTTCGCGCAGGCAGGAGCGTAACCGGACTGCCCGGTTCTCTTGCTCACGAACCTGGTGGGAAATACGTCTGCGCGGCCCTTGAACAGGGTTCGAAAGAGCCGGACTTTCTCTATTGGCGTCGTCGGTACGGGGAGATTTGTGACCGGCAAGGCAGGTCGGAAGGCGTCCTCGACAGAAACGACCGCAAGTTTTGCACGCAGGGCTTCTATCCGGGAACGGACGGTCGCCCGTTGGCGGTCAAGCTCAGCAAAGAGTGCCTCTTCGCGGACAAGCTGCGCAAGAACCTCCTCCTTCATCAAACCTTCCCGGTCGCAGCTTCTCCTGGCGTGTGGTGAGCACCAGCCCGAACTCAAGGGCCAGAGGATAGCTTCTGGCTCTCAGGCTTGGCATGCCTCGGGAGCAAATGGTACCGCAAACAGGGAAAGGGGAACAGGTTCTTGCAGGCTCGCCGAGTAGCCGTTGCTGGCCGACTCTGACCTCATAGCCATACAACTCGGGAATTTCGAATCGCTGTCGCGGATCTTGCCCGCATAATAGGAAACGGGCAGCCTGACACCTGCGTAGATCCGGCGGTGCCACTCCTGGGCCATCGACACCACCGGTGACTGGCGGAGCGAGCTAGACGTGCGATCTGGCGGAGGACGCTGGTGAGGTTCTTGACGATAAGAGCCGCGTCGCGAGGGTCATCCTCGTTCCACGGAATGGCCAAACAGGGCTCCTATGCCATGCACGTCTGGCTCCACAAGGCGGGCCTGGAGGGGGTCTTCGACCTCTACCTCGCTACGAGCGATCTCCCTTAGATCCCGGTCCAGGTTCGCCGGACGATAGGACTTCAACCGTTCCAAGGATCGAGAGAGTCGGCCCTCAAGGCCGGCGCCGACTGCCGCGAGCTCGCGCTCAATGGCCACTTCGGCGAGGTCATCGGTGGAGACTCCGAGTGCCTCCGCGGTGCGCTCAAGGTTGCGGAGCGTCTCTTCGTTTCGGAAGCGGAGCGTGAGGGCGGCGCGGCTCATGGCTTCTAAGCTTACACCTTCGAGGGGGAAGATCAGTGGTGCCCAGGGACGGAATTGAACCGCCGACACCGTGATTTTCAGTTGGTAAGCAAGTTTTACGCCAATTTTCGACCGTTTACGACAGACTGCTACAACTGGTTGAAATCACTGGAGTTAGCTCTGTACCATGCCTGCATGAGCTACCCCATTGTACCACCGTTCTCTACCCCGCCTGTTTGCTTCTGGTTTGCTCAGTTTGCTCGGAGGCGGCCATGAACCTCACCAAAAGGACCGTCGAGTCCGCCGCCTGGCACGGCCGAGAAGGGAGCGCCGACTACCGCTGGGACGACGACCTCCCCGCCTTCGGCATCCGAGTCTATCCGAGCGGCCGCAAGTCCTTCATCGTCTCCTACCGCGCCCAGGGGCGCCAGCACTTCCACACGCTCGGGCAGTTCGGCCCCATGACGGTGCACGAGGCGAAGACCTGCGCCCTCGGCGTTCTTGCCGCAGTGCGGCGGGGCGACGATCCGGCCGGCGACCGGTCCAGCTACCGGAAGGCGCCGACCATGGCGGATCTCTTCGAGCGTTTCATGCGTGAGCACGCCCGGCCGCGGAAGAAGGCGACGAGCGTTGTGACCGACGAGCGCATCTGGCAGCTCCACGTCCTCCCCCAGGTCGGCAAGCGGAAGATCGCCGACCTGGAGCGGGCCGACGTCTCCCGCCTCCACGCCGAGATGGCGGAGACCCCCTACCAGGCGAACCGCCTCCTCGCCGTCCTCTCGAAGGCGTTCAACCTGGCCGAGGTCTGGGGCTGGAGGACCGACGGTTCCAACCCCTGCCGGCACGTCCAGAGGTTCCGGGAGGAGAAGCGGGAGCGCTTCCTCTCCGGCGAGGAACTGGCCGGCCTCTCGGAAGTGCTCACCGAGGCCGAGCAGGCCCGGCTCGAGTCACCGTTCGCCGTCGCGGCGATCCGGCTCCTCATCCTGACCGGCTGCCGGGTGGGCGAGATCGTCAAGCTCACCTGGAGCGAGGTGGACTTCGAGCGCCGCTGCCTCCGGCTGGCCGACTCGAAGACGGGAAAGAAGACCGTCTATCTCAACACCGCGGCCCTCCAACTCCTGGCCGAGCTCGACCGCGACCCCGAGAATCCCCACGTGATCCAGGGCAACGTTGCGGGTCATCACCTCATCGGCTTGACTCGGATCTGGTTCCGCATCCGCCGGCGGGCGGGCCTGGAGGAGGTCCGGCTGCATGACCTGCGGCACACCTTCGCGAGCGTCGGCGCCGGCATGGGCCTGTCGCTCCCGATCATCGGCAAGCTCCTCGGCCACACCCAAGCCGTCACCACCCAGCGCTACGCCCACCTCGCCTCGGATCCGATGCACGACGCCGCCGAGAGGATCGGTGCGAGTCTCGGCGCTTCCCTGGCGGGCAAGCCGAAGGCCAAGATCTTGAAGCTTGAACGCGCGACGCTGTAGGCCGGCGCGCTCCTTCGAGCCCACGTAGCCAGACCGTGGTCGAGAGAAGGGAGGGGCCGGCGGTTTGAAGGATCTCCCCTGACAGGGCAAGATCAAGCCGGCTCGGCACTATCGTGCCCCGACTGCAGCGCGACCCGGATCTCTTCGGGTAGACGGCGGAAGCGCATGCGAGCAGCTGCGGGGCTCTTGCCCACTTCCTTGCCAACCCTCTCCCAGAACTCCTGCGCCCCCTTCCGCTCGGGAACGCCTCCCTCCCTGCGGATCGCCGAGACCACGGCCTCGTCCTCCTCATCCAATCGCCTGGCACGCTTACGGTTCGTTTCTTCTTGAATGAGCTGATAGGCGCTCCGCAGGTCGTCCCAGCAAGGTTGCTGACCCAGGATGGTAATGGTCGTCGTCGGAGGCTTCTGGCCAAAGCTCATCACCGTTCCTACGGTGATTCGCACCAGCTGAGGACGAATATTCGCGAGGACATAGCCAATCAGTCTCCATTTTGAGAAGCCATAGCAGCTCTCACCAGACTGCGCAAAGGCTTGGAGCGGAAGGAGTTTTGACCCTAACTTTACTTTTATCCCTCGAATTCCTGAGCCGGGCTTGCGATACCTCAAAGCCGGAGTCTCGAGCCTTGCGGAGACCGGCCTTCCCATCGCATCCGACATTTTGTCGAGGAGTTTTCTCAGTTGGTCGATCGACTTCTTGAGCTTGGCTGAGTCCGAGCTCATCCGCTCGCGATCGGCCCTTTCCTCCCCTTCGATCCACTCAACCGCTTGAGCGTAGTCTGAAAAGGGAGCCTCGGTCTTACCGAATATCTCGAGTCTAACCTCCTGGACTTCGGCTTCGAGTCGATCCATGAAGACGTCCTCGGTAATGGCCGTTTCAGACACGTGATCTCCATCGAAGATCCCGGCCCTCTCAAGCTGCAGATCATCGGCTTTCACCTCATCGACTATTTGACCGATCCGCTGAACACAGTCGGCTACGTAGCGCCTATCGACCCTACCAGATCTCAAGAATTCGCTGACAACTAAATATCTTAGAGACTGTAGAGATGTGTGGGGAAAGCATCCCGCACCCAAGCTGCAAACTGAACATCTGGTGTCATCATTCGGTTCAGTCTAACACTGTTCGCAATGCAGAGCAATCCAACGAACCGAGTCCCGCATGCCCCTGAGAAGGCCGATGAGGTTTTTCCTTTCTAGCCAATCTCCTCCGATATGTTACGGATTATGGAGAAAACCAGCATGACTCCTACCCAAGAAAAAAGCGAGACCCCTTTGAAGACTGAGAAAGAGGCTGCTGGTCTTCTCGGCTTCTCCGTGAGGACTCTCCAGGCCTGGCGAGTTCGGGGAGGAGGCCCTCAGTTCGTCAAAGTCTCGGCTCGGTGCGTGCGCTACCGTTTGACCGATCTCGATAGCTGGGTCGAGGAGCGTCTTCGGCGCTCAACCTCGGATCGAGGAGAGGAGCCCTGAGCTCGCGTCCGCTGGCATTTCCACCGTACCGCCCGCGAGATGACACCTGCGCCGAATCGAGAGGGCTACTACGAGGTACCGCGAAGTGCGATGACTTACGATAAGCCGTTACCTATCATCGACTTACGTTGACAGCATGAGGGGCAGCTCCTAGACTCGCGTTGCAGCGTACTGCAGGTCGTTCCCTGGCTTCGAACTCATCAACTCCATGAAACTCCACCCGCCAACGGAGCTGGAGCAGACCGCCTGGGCTTCCGGCGGGTATCAGGGAGCCATGGCGTGACGGCCGGCCCGCCGCCCGAGTTGGAACAGGCCGTCCGATCCCGCAAGGGTCGCCAGGAAGGACAGGAAATCCGCTTCCAGTGCCCCTTTCCCGATCGGCATGCTCACGGCGACGAGAACCCATCGGCTCGGTACCACTTAGACAAGTTCGTCTGGATTTGCGACGCCTGCGGCCAGCGCGGTGGGTGGACGAACCTCTGGGCTCTCTTGGGCTCGGAGCCACCCCAGTCGGCAAAGAATGGAAATCGCAAGCTCGTGGCGACCTATCCCTACGAAGACGCCCACGGCCAGCTCCTCTTTGAAGTCGTGCGCCGCGCGAACCCGAAAGGCTTCTCCCAACGCCAACCGAACGGAGCGGATGGTTGGACCTGGAACCTCAAGGGGGTTGAACGGGTTCTCTACCGGCTGCCCGGCCTGGCGGCAGCGATCGATAAGGGTCAAACGATCTACCTGGCCGAGGGCGAGAAGGACGCCGACAACCTGGTGCAGCTTGGACTCCCCGCGACGACCAACCCCGGTGGTGCCGGCAAATGGCGGGTCTCGTACTCCGATTCGCTCCGCGGCGCCCATGTGGCGATCCTGCCGGACAACGACCCGCCCGGCCGGCAGCACGCAGAGATGGTCGCCAGGGCACTCAGCGGTATCGCCATCGAGGTGCGGATCGTCGAGCTTCCAGATCTACCCGCCAAAGGCGACGTCTCCGATTGGATCGCGGCGCAACGGCATGCAACTGTCTCCGACAGCCGCGCCGAGTTGGAACGGCTCACCTTGGCAGCTCTCCCCTGGACGGTGCAAGAGACCGATCCTTGCCGATGCGAGCTGGCGGAAGTGAGCTTCCAAGCGACCCTCAGCCCGCGGGAGGTTCAGGATGTTCTCGCCGATCTGAAAGCCCTCCCGACAACCCCGGATCTCAACATCGTACAAAAGCATCTCAGCGAACTCGCACAGGCCGCTCGCGGCCTGGAGCGACTCCCAATGGCGGTCCTCCGCGAGGACGCGCTGCAGGCCCTCTCTGGCAAGGTGAACGGCCCGGTTCGTCTCGTCGATGCTGCCCTCGCCGGACTGGGCGGCGGCCGGGCGGAGTCCGAGGTCAAGCAGGGAAAGGCATTGGACTTGACCTCCCCCATCCCTTGGGAGGAGCCCGTCTCCGGTGCCGCGGTGCTGGATGAGATCGAGCGAGCGTTTACCCACTATGTGGCGCTCCCAGAGGGAGCGGCTCCGGCGCTCGCCCTCTGGGTTCTCCGAACCCATGCCCACGAGGCTTCCGACCTCTCCCCCCTGCTCGCCCTCACCTCTCCAGAAAAGCGGTGCGGAAAGACGACGACGCTCTCGGTTCTCAAAGCGGTGGTGCCGAGGCCGCTATCTGCCTCGAATATCACCCCCTCGGCCCTCTTCCGAGCGGTCGAGAAGTATTCTCCGACGCTCCTGGTCGACGAGGCCGATTCGTTCCTTCGCGACCGCGAAGAGCTCCGCGGCATCTTGAACAGCGGACACACCCGCAGCTCCGCTTACGTGGTGCGGACGGTGGGCGACGATCATGAGGTACGTTCGTTCTCGACCTGGGCGCCGAAGGCCCTCGCACTGATCGGCGACCTGCCGTCAACCCTTTCCGACCGCTCGATCGTCATCCCGATGCGGCGGAAGACTGCGTCGGAGAGAGTCGCACGGCTTCGACTCGACCGGCTCTATGAGCTGGCAGATCTCCCTCGCCGGGCCGCGCGGTGGGCCGGCGACCATATGGAGGAGCTTCGGCGAGCTGAGCCGGAAGTTCCGGCAGAGCTACATGACCGCGCCGCCGACAATTGGCGGTCGTTGCTCGCCATCGCCGACCTGGCAGGAGAGAACTGGCCGGACAAGGCGAGGCGAGCCGCCGTCTGCCTCAGCGGGGGCGGCACCGCCGAGGATTCCTCCATTCGGGTGAAGCTGCTGGCTGACCTGCGAGAGGCGTTCCAGACGCGCGGCACCGACCGCCTCCCTACAAGGGATCTCCTCAACGAGATCCGAGCCCGGGAGGACCGGCCATGGGCCGAGTGGAAGCATGGCAAGCCCCTTAGCGCCAGCGACCTCGCCCGTCTGTTGAAGGACTTCAGGGTCAAGCCACAGAAGATCCGCATCGGCGAGGAGGTTCTTCAGGGCTACCTGCGGGACACCTTCGAAGATGTCTTTCGCAGGTATCTACCCTCCAACCCGGAACACCCGGAACAAACCAATGAGATCAGTAGCTTAGGCCTACTTTCGACCCGGAACACGACCGCGGGTGTTCCGACCAGGGAACAGCAGGAAAAGCCAAGTAGTACAAGGGTTGTTCCGGGTGTTCCGGATCGTACGGGCGTTTTCTCCGAGACCGCGGGGGGGACGGACGATCCCGACGACTGGGGGGACCTCTGAAATGACTCCTGAAGACCTTCTCGCGGAGGTCAGGGCACGCGGGATCGTTCTCCGTGCCGAAGGGGATCGGTTGCGGTTCCGTCCGGTCAATCAGGTCCCCCCTGAGCTCCGGGAGAAGTTGCGCCAGCACAAGGCCTGTCTCCTCGCGATTCTGAACGCCGGCCCGACCGTCGCCGAGACTCTTCCAGTGGGACTCCGTCCCGTTGAGTGGCCTCTGCTGGACGAAGAGACCCTGCGGATGTCGCTCGCAGAGTTCGCCGGCGCCCGCCTCGTGGTACGGGTCTGGAGCGAATGCCTCAAGGAGAGGTTGGTCTTCGCCTCGGACAATGCCGTCCTCGATCCTGGTGAACGAGAGCCGGTATACCGGGCCTCTGAGCTCCGGGAGCTTGTCGGAATGAAGGCCGCTGACCTGCGATGCGTGCATCAGGTCAAGAAGATCTTCGGCGGCACGATCCGGCCGAGCTGAGAGAGGAACTCCCATGGCTGAAGAAAAGCTCGAGCTCCGTTACGTCCCCCTCGCCCAGGCGAAGCGCTGGGACGAAAACCCCAAACGGCACGACCTCGACGCACTGATCCGGTCGATCGAGCTGCACGGGTTCGGCGACCCGCCCAAGTACGACGCCACCCTGGGCGCCCTCGTCTACGGCAACGGCAGGAGCGAGGCCCTGGAGCGCATGCGCCGGGAGGGCAAGGAACCGCCCCGGGGCATCCTGCGCCTGGAGGGGGGCGATTGGGCGGTCCCCGTCATCTTCGGCATCGACGCCCAGAGCCACGCCGCCGCGGTCGCCTTCGCCATCGACCACAACAACCTGACCCTCCTCGGCGGCAACCTCGGCCTGCCCGACCTGCTCGGCATCTGGGACGAGGCGGGCTTGAAGCGGGTGCTCGAAGAGGTCCCCGACGCCGGGCCGCTGCTGGCGAGCCTCTCGACCGACGATCTCGCGGCCCTCCTCAAGGGGCCGGACTTCGAGCCGGCGACCGAGGGCCAGCAGTCCCGCCTCGACGAGAAAAAGAAGGTCACCTGTCCGGAGTGCGGCCATGAGTTCACTCGCTGAGCTGAAGCTCGACTGGTGCAGCCACGAGGCGGCGAAGTACGCCGTGATGCGGTGGCACTACTCCCGGCGCATGCCCAACTCGAAGCTCGTGCGCATCGGGGTCTGGGAGGGCGGGCGCTTCTGCGGGGCGATCCTCTACGGCGTCGGGGCGAACCGGCACATCGCGAGCCCCTTCGGCCTGGAGTCGACCGAGGTCTGCGAGCTGGTCCGAGTCGCCCTCGCCCCCGGCCGGCAGCACCCCACGTCGAAGTGCGTGGCGGTCAGCTTGAAGCTCCTGCGCCGGCAGTCCCCCGGCCTCCGGCTCGTGGTCTCCTTCGCCGACTCTGGCCGCGGCCACCGGGGCACGATCTACCAGGCGACCGGCTGGCTCTACCTCGGCGTTTCGGAACAGAGCTACCTGAAGATCCGGGGCGAGATCGTCCACCCGCGGACCGTCTACGACCGCTACGGCCCCGGTGGGCAGGCGATCGCCTGGCTCCGCCAGAACGTCGACCCCAAGGCCGAGCGGGTCGAGCAGGCCCCGAAGCACAAGTACGTGATGCCCTTCGACCGGGAGCTGCGGCGCCGTCTCGAGGCCGCGGCTCTCCCCTATCCCAAGAACGCGGACGAGGCGACTGGCGTCGCAGCCGGTGACCAGCCGGAAAAGGGCGGTTCGATTCCGACCCGTCCGCTCCAGCCCTCTCCTCCCGATGCCTAGGAGGTGCCTGGTCTGCCTCCATCCGGAACGAGCGGCGATCGACCGGGCGATCGTCGCCGTCGAGCCGTTCCGACACATAGCGCAAAGGTTTTCGATCTCCTCCTCGGCGGTGGTGCGCCACAAAAACAACCACCTGCTCCCCCAGATCGCCAAGGTCCGCCAGGTGCCGGACGCCCCCGAGGCGGCGGCGCTCGCCGCCCAGGCGCAGAGGGAGCACGAAGCCGAGGAGGCGGCGCAGGCCCTCGACGTGGTCCGGCAGCTCAAGGCGATCAACGCCGCCTGCCTGGAGGTGCTCACCAAAGCCCGCTCGGCCGGCAACGACGCCACCCTCCTGCGGGCGGTGGACCGCATCCATCGCCAGATCGACCTCCAGGCCCGCCTGCTGGGAGACCTCCAGGACGCGCCGACCGTCAACGTCCTCGTGATGCCCGAGTGGCAACGGGTGCGGATCCTGGTCGTCGAGACGTTGCGCCCCTTCCCCGAGGCCCGGGCGGCGGTGGTCGAGGCCTTGACCCGTGCTGGCGCATGACCTCGCCTTGGCCCTCGATCCGGCCGAGCTGTCTCGGAAGGTCGGCATCCCCCCGGACCCCTGGCAGGCGGCGGTCCTGCGCAGCGAGGCCTCCCGCATCCTCCTCAACTGCTCCCGGCAGTCCGGCAAGAGCACCGTCACCGCGGTCCTCGCCGTCCACACCGCCCTCTACCAGCCGGGCTCGCTCGTGCTCCTCCTCTCGCCCTCTCTGCGCCAGTCGCAGGAGCTGTTCAAGAAGGCCCTGGCCGTCTACCACGGCCTCGACCAGCCCCCGCCCACCGTGGAGGAATCTGCCCTCCGCATCGAGTTCTCCCAGGGCTCCCGCATCGTCTCGCTGCCCGGCAAGGAGCAGACCATCCGCGGCTTCTCCGGCGTCAAGCTGCTCGCCATCGACGAGGCGGCCCGGGTCTCCGACGAGCTGTACTTCGCCATCCGCCCCATGCTCGCCGTCTCCCAGGGGCGTCTGGTCGCCCTCTCGACCCCGTTCGGCACCCGGGGATGGTTCTACGAAGCCTGGAGATCCTCCGAGCGTTGGGAGCGCTTCGAGGTCCCGGCCACGGACTGCCCGCGGATCTCCCCGGAGTTCCTCGAAGAGGAGAGCCGCACGATCGGCGCCTGGTGGTTCGCCCAGGAGTACGGCTGTCAGTTCATGGACGCCGAGAGCCAGCCCTTCCGGCGCGAGGACGTAGAGCGAGCGTTCCAGGAGGAGGTCCAGCCATGGGCGTTGTGATCGGAGTCGATGTCGGGCAGAAGAGGGACCCGACCGCGATCTGCGTCGTCGAGCCCGAAGAGCGGCCCTGGAAGGATCGGACGGAGGTGCACTACCCCGTCCGCTACCTCGAACGCCTTCCTCTCGGCACGCCCTACCCCGAGGTCGCCCAGAGGCTGGCGCAGGTGGTCCTTCGGGCTCAAGCGAAAACGACCGAAGGGCCCGACGTCTTCGTCGATGCGACCGGGGTCGGTCAGCCGGTCGTCGACCTCCTGCGCGTCGAGGCCCCGCAAGCCCACGTGATCGCCGTCTACTTCACCCACGGAAACCGCAGGAAGACTGAGCAGGGAGGAATGGTCAAGCTCGGCAAGGCCTGGCTGGTCTCCCGTCTCCAAATGCTCCTCCAGAACGGGCGGCTTCACCTCCCGCGGACCGCCGAAGCCGAGGCCCTCGCCCGCGAGCTCCTCGACTACGAGATCCGCGTCTCCGAGGACGCCAACGATCGCTATGGGGCCTTCCGGGTCGGCACCCACGACGACCTGGTGACCGCCTTGGGCCTGGCGGTGCAACTCGATCCGAGGCTCGCCCCATGAGCACGATCATCGGCCTCGACATCGGTCAGAGACGGGACCCCACCGCGATTTGCGTCGCTGAGACGGAGCGGCGCCCGGCCGGCACGAGACAGGTTTATCACTTCCTCGTTCGCCATCTCGAGCGGCTCGCGCTCGGCACGTCGTACCCTGCGATCACCCAGCGCCTGGTCCAGATCGAGGGCCAGATCCTGCAGCGGACGGCTCAGCCCCCAACCCTTTACGTCGACGCTACCGGAGTCGGCCAACCTGTCGTAGACCTGCTCCAGGACGATCTATCCCGTTCCAGGGTGATCGCCGTCTACTTCACCTATGGCGACCGTAGAACCGAAGAGGAAAACCACTCCGTGACGCTGGGCAAAGCCTATCTCGTGTCACGCCTTCAAACTCTCCTCCAGACCGGGCGGCTTCACCTTCCAAGGACTCCCGAATCCGAGATCCTCGCCCAGGAGCTTTTGGATTACCAGATTCGAGTCGATGAGAAAGCCAACGAGCGCTATGGTGATTTCAAGGTCGGTAGCCACGATGATCTGGTGACCGCCATGGGGCTTGCCGTTCAAACGGAGCCCCGTCTCACCTCCGGTATTCGGTAAGCAGGGGGAGATCCGAGGGTCCTTCTCGTACTTCTCGGACGCCAGGGCCTGACCGGCATCGGCGGCTCCCAGACTAGAAACCCGGAGGCGTGCCCCACTTCCCCATCTGCTCCTCGAACTCCTGGCGCAGGCTCTCCTCGGTGTCCGAGGTCGTTGCGGTGAAGCCTCAGATGCTTGGCAAAGCGCCGATTTCCAGCGTGGGTGATGCGACCCGCCAGCAGGCGGTCCATACGCGCGGCCAAGCGCCCTCTGACCACGCGCACTCCCCGAGGGCCGATCGTTCCAGCCTTGCGCCGGTCCCGCACAGCCAAGGCGGCAAGCAGAACCTCCTGTACCTGGCGGGGAAACCTCGCCGCACCCCCCTTTGCCGTCTCCAGTAGTTCCGCGCACCGCCGCAGCAAATGCGCCAAGCGCCAACCTCTTCATCATAGGGTGAGGCCCCGAGTTTTTTGAGCGCCACTTTAGGGCATGCAATAAAATTAGGCGACTCTCTCCCACCGAGGGTTCGCAAAAGAAAAATTCCCCGCTGTAACAAATCGTGAAACACCGCGCCTATCCCTGATGTGAGCTTCGGCAGCCATCGTTGACCGCCGGTCTCCATCCGAAATGAACCACGCCCGAACTTCTGGAGGCGCCCATGGCAGGGAAGCGCAGTCGTCCGACCTCTCCTCCAACCGCCGCGACGGCGGAGCCGGCGTCCGCGGTCGCCACCCGAACGGCAGCCCAGGTGCTGAAGACGGTCGACCTGCGGCGGGTCCTGCCGTCGGTTGACCTCCTCGCCAAGGCGACGCGAGCGGACGTCGCCGTGTTCGCCGAGGCGCAGGCCCTCGCGAGCACCCATTTCTACAGAGGGCTGCTGACGCTCAAGGGCTATGTCGACGTCACCGTCATCGCGCCGCAGCCGATCAAGCTGCCGGACGTCTTGACCGGCACTCTCCACGGCCCCCACGGAGAGCCGCTGCGCGACCTCCTGGTGACGCTCAACCTGCCGCCCGGCACCGAGCTCGTGCAGTGGCACGACGTGACGGCCATGTCCGGGCTGGACGGGGCCTTCTCGCTCCGCCTGCCGGCGAGCAAAATCGCGGTCGACCCACAGGCGAAGCTGCGGCTCGCCGTGCGCGGCGCCAATGGCACGCAGACGATCGAGATCGCCGCCAGCCTGCCCGGCGCCACGGGGTACTTGGGCGAGGTGGCGCTCGACCCGGTGCTGCGCCCGCTGCCGACTAGCGTGCTCGCCACGCTCGTTCGCGACCTCGCCTGGACGGCGAGTGCCCCGGCGGCGCAGCCGGCCGGCGATGCGGTCGTCCGCACCGCCGCGCAGGTGAAAATCGGCCAGGGCGACTGTGAGCTGAACTTCCGGACCGATCTCTCGGAGCAGCGCTTCCCCTATGGCGTGCTGTTCCGCCTGGTCGAACCGCGGCCCTCGATCCTCACCCGCGTCTTCCGGCTGCGCTCCGGCGACTTCCAGGTGGAGGTGGCGGCGCGCAACCAGGCCTGGAGCGTCTTGACCGGCGTCGTCCCGAGCTTCGCCGAGCGCGTACCGATCGATCAGCCGCTCAGCATCGACGGCTTCCGCGACCAGATCACGGGGCTTGAGAGCAACGGCTTCATCAGCGACGAGGAGAAGGTGCCGATGGCCGGCACCCTCGGCCTCGGTTACGTGCTGCGGCTCGCCCAGCAGTGGACGCCGGAGGGGCTGTCGCTCGGCGATCTCGTCTACTCCCTGCCGCTCGCCCCCGGCGAGCAGCAGAAGGTCGCGATCTTCGAGCAGCGCCAGACCCTCTCCACCTTCGAGATCGAGAGCCTGGACGAGCAGGAGCAGCAGGCCTCGCGGGAGGCGAACGATTCCTCCACCCACGCGGTCTTCAACTCGGCCTTCGCCGAGTCCGTCCGCGGGACGAGCGCCTACTCGACGCACGCGGAGAGCTCGAGCTGGGGGGCCGCGGGCGGCATCGGCCTCGCCTTGGGGCCGCTGGTGATCGGCGGCGGCGCGGCCGGCGGCGGCGGCAGCGCCGACTCTTCGGGCTCCTCGCAGCAGACCCTGGACGGCAACCGCAACTACGCCACCCAGGCCGCGCAGACCATGCACTCCTCGGCGGAACGGTCGGCGGCGGCGCGCCGCTCGGCCCAGCGGACGTCGATGCGGATGACGACCGCGACCGATGAGACCGTGGCGACGACCAAGGTCATCACCAACAACAACCGCCTGCACGCGCTCACCATTCAGTACTGGGAGGTGCTGCGCCACTTCAACGTCACAACCGCGGTCGAAGGCGTCACCCTGGTCTGCTTCGTGCCGCTCGAGATCGTGCGCTTCCTGCCCCCGGGCCAGAAGCTAGCCATCGAGGCCATCGACGTCGACACCCGGGGCGAGGTCCTGGCCCGCTACCGGGCTCTCCACAAGCACTCGGACGTCCTCGTCCGCTGGCTGCCGCGCAAGTTCCTCCAGGGCTTGAAGCTCCTCGACGACTTCGTCGCCAACCCCCGCTTCGACGTCAACGTCAACGGCACCGCCGAGGACATCGTCGACTTCGCCCTGGCCGGCGCCTTCCTGCCCTGCGAGAGGCTCTACGTGACGCTCCTGACCCGGCGCGGCTCGCGCCTCGGCCCGATCGCGCTCACCGGCTCGGTGGCGCGCCTCCCCAATCGGGTCGAAGATCCGGATAAGGCCTACTCGACCCGTGCCGAGCTCCTCGCCGGCCTCCACCAGCGGCGCGACGAGAACCCGGTCGCGACGCTCCTCACCGCCGCCTTGAGCCTGCCGCCGACCGTGGCGCCCCACGACGTCGTCGGGTTCGAGGTCTCGCGGAGCTTCCAGACCCTCCACTACGCGCTCTCCCCGCGCAAGGACGATCCCAACTACGCCCTCCTCGAGAAGGCCGTCCAGGCCGGCGAGGCCGGTGCCAACGTCACCTCGGTTTTCCCGAGCTCCCTCTTCCCCATCATCACCGAGACGTTCATCTCGGTCTTGAACGGGATCACCCTGACCCCGGGCGAGCTCGAGGCCGAGCTCGGCGGCCCGATGGTCTCCCGCTTCACCGCCAAGCTCCGGGGCTCGGGCGAGACGATCTCGGCGAGCGCGATCTCGGGCGCCACGCCGCTGCCGGACTCGCCCTATCCCGTCGCCGCCCTGGAGCTCAATCCGGTGCTCAAGTTCCACGACATCCTGCAGATCGAGAGCTCGCTCCAGCACGTCGTCCGCAACACCGTCACCTATTCGAAGTCCGTCTGGCTCTCGCTCACCCAGGAGGAGCGCGCGATCCTGCTCGAGGCCTACACGATCGGCGTGCCCGGCAGCGGGATCCCCGACGCCTCGCAGAACATCCCGCTCTTGAACTGCGTCGCCAACCAGGTGCTCGGCTACTACGGCAACGCGATGATCATGCCCTTCTCGATCCCCCCGGCGGTCGCCGGCTCCATGCTGTTCGGCGGCAATGCGCGCCCGGACGGCGGGCAGGCGGACAGCAGACCGCTGACCACGGGGGTCATCCAGGACGCCCTCACCAACTTCCACCGCACGGGCTTCTCGCCGCCGGTGTCGCACGTCGCCCTGCCGACCCGCGGCGTGCTGGCGGAGGCCGTGCTCGGCTGCTGCCCGTCGGGCGAGAAGATCGACCTCACCCGCTTCTGGAACTGGGGCGACTCGCCGATCCCGCAGGCGCCCGACATCGCGCCCTTGAACATCGGCCAGCCGGGCTCGCTCACGGCGGCGACGGCGCCCGACACCTTGAGCAAGCTGCCGACCCTCATCACCAACGTCAGCACGGGCGGGCAGCCCGGCAACTCGGGCGCCGACATCTTGAAAGCCCTGATCGAATCCGGCAACGCCCAGAAGGACCTGCCCGACATCACCGGCGCCAAGGAGCTCGCGGACCTGACCGGCAAGACGCTCGACACGGCCGAGAAGGCCCGCGCGGACGCTCTCTCGGCGGCGAAGTCGATGGCGAGCGAGGCCTTGAAGGCGCTCCCCGGCATCCTCGACGCCCAGGCCAAGGCCGCCGACGCCCAGGACAAGCGGGACGCGACGGCGAAGGAGAAGGCCGACAAGGATGCCGCCGGCAAGAAGGCCGACGGCGACAAGTCGACCAAGGACGCCTTCACGAGCCTCAAGGGGAACGCCCCGACCTATCTCAAGGCCGCGGACGCGATGCCGAGCCAGGCCGAGGCCGACGCCGCGGCGAAGAAGGTCGTCGCCTCGGCGACCGGCGGCACGCCGCTGCCGGCGGACTGGGCGCAGCTCCTCTACGACGATTATCACGAGGAGAAGGACGGCAGTCTGACCCAGGGGAGCATCGCTTTCCTGAACGCCTTGGGCATCGCGCACAAATGAGACAGCTTACGAGCGGGAGATCGCCATGGCAGACACGGTAACGAACGGTTTCGAAACAGTCCTGGGAGCGATCGCGGACCTCTTGAAGACGGGGGCGAGCCCGGACGTCCTCGAGGCCCAGCGGCTCCTCCTGCGCCGGCTCGCCTTGGAGGGCGACGTGCTCCCCTCGCGGGTGCCGGCGCCGCGCAACATCACGGAGGTCGGGGGCTACATCAACCTCCTGACGACCCTCGGCGAGACCGCCACCCGCGACCAGATGCTCGCCGCGGCCTTGGGGGTCGCCGGCCCGACCCCGGGCTCGATCCTCGGCGAGCTGCCGCCGCCGGTCGGCTTCGGCATCCTCCCCAACGACCGGCCGGCGGGGGCCGCCCAGCCGTCGATCCCCACCGAGATCGTCGTCCGCGCCGACTTCGCGCGCACGCTCAAACCGGCGCTGGCGGCGATCCGGGCGGACGGTTGCGGCCTGCCGCTCCTCGCCCCGCAGCCGGTCCTGCCGCGGGCGGACGAGCCGGCGCCGCAGGGAGACGCCCTCCTCGGCCTTCTCGGCCGCCGGCTCGACCTCGTGCCCGGCACGCTCCTCGCCAATCCCGACACCGACGCCCTCGCCGTCGGGCGCCGCGCGAGCGACCCACCGGACGCCGTGCGCCTCGTCGCGCGCGAGAGCGACGGCGGGACGAAGGTGGCGGAGGACCAGTGGGTCGTCCTCACCTGCTCGGCGAGCGCCTGCCAGCTCCAGCCGGCGGCGCCGCGGCGCCTCCGACCGGTCGAGCCCGACCTCGCCGCCGCCGGCTGGTACCCCGGTTCGCCGGCGACCCTGCCGTCCAAGCTGAGGGCACTGGGCTCCTTCGCCAGCCTGCGCAACCTGACCGGCCTGATCGCGGCCGTGACGACCCTGGGCAGCGAGCTTGCCCTCCTCTATCCACCGCAGCTCCTCGCCGCCTCCTCTCTGGCCGACCGGCGGACCTGGATCTGGAACGGCACCGACTTCGTCGCCCCCTAGAGGGAGGTTCAGCCATGGCTTGGGCAGGCTTCGACGCGGCGAGCTACCCGGGGGACCGGGTGATGCAATACCTGTGGGCCAACTCGCCCCTGGCGTGGACGGGGTTCCGCCTCGGGCCTTCCGCGGAGCAGATCGACGACAGTTGGATGAAGAGCTATGCGGCCTTGGCCGGGCAGGGCTGGGGCATCGCGCCGATCTACGTGGGACGAAAGGACCTGGGCGCCGGCGGGTCGGGGGAGCAGGACGGCCGAGAGGCGCTAGCGCTCGCCAGCGCGGCGGGCCTGCCCGCCGGCGGCACGCTCTACCTCGATCATGACGGCGAGACCGCCGACACCGCCTCTCTCAACTATGTCGAGTCCTGGCTCGCCGCCATCGCGGCGGCGGGCTACCGGGCGGGTCTCCGCGCCCGGCCCGGCATCGCGGCGCGCTTCGCCGGCCGCGATCCGGCGCTCGCCCTCTGGGTCGTCGGCGGCGGCGGTCCGGCCCCGGGGAGCAGCGGTTCCGGAGACACCACGGCGGCCGATTTCAGGCCGCAGCCGGCGCCCGGCGCGAGCGGAGTCGCGGCGGCCGTGCTCTGGCGTCATACGGCGCGGGAGGACAGCCCTCCCCTGACCGGCGGCGGCAGCCCCGACCTGCCGGCGTTCAGCATCGCCGCCGACTGGAGCAGCGCCGTCATGGCGAACCCCCTGGCGGCCTCGGCCTTCACCGCCTTCGCCGACGCGGGCGGTGCCGGTGGCGGTTCGGGCGCCGGGGCGGGAACGGCGATCTCCGCCTCTCCCTTCCCGTTCACCGCCCTGACGATCGCCGTCAACCCCGGTGGCCCGAAGGGTCAGGCGACGCTCGGGATCAGCGACGCCCTGGCGGCGGCGCGGACAGCGAAGAAAATCGATCCCAAAATCAAGATCGCCGTCTTCGACATGACGGATGGCGGGCTGGACTACGGCAAGCTCGACGACGAGGCCATGGTGTTCACCGCCAGCCTCAACAAGATCACGGCCCTGGGCGCCGCCTTCGCTCTCCGCGAGGCGCTCCGGGCGGCGGTCCAGGGCGTTTCGGCCGCCACGGCCAAGGACCTGCTCACGGCCGTCGAGGCGGCCTGGGGCGCGACGGTCCGCAAGCGCTTCGATAAGCGGCCGGCTGATTTCCCCAAGCTCAGCCGGATCTTCAACGTCACCCCGGGCTCGACGCCGGCCTCCTGGAACGTCGGGTTCCAGTCGGATGGTAAATCGCCGTCCGAGCTCGCGGCCCTTCACGACCAGCCGGCCGTCAACTCCCTGCTCTTCCTCGAGCGCATGCTCCTCATGGCCCAGTTCTCGGACACGACCGGAGCGGGCCTGACGATCCGCGACCTCGGCTTCCAGTACATCATGGGGACGATGGCCACCCTCGGCCTCTACGACGCCACCGCGAACAAGGGGCTCTGGCTGGCGAAGGATTACGTGGGCGGCCAGTGGGGCACGGTCCCGAGCTTCGGCGGTCAGCTCGCCCATGCGCGGAGCGTCGCTACGTTCTTCGCCGCCCTCGGAAAGGGGGTCTTCGTCGGCAGCGGTCCCAGCACGGAGATGGTCAACCGCCTCGACCAGCATGGGACGCGGAGCTTCGTCGAGGAAGGTCTCGGGATGGCCACGCCACCCCTCGCCTACTCGGTCCACGCGATGAAGATCGGCCTCTACGAGCTGGATGACCTGCCGGCGACGTCCGGATCGGCCGACGAGGGCGGTTATTACGAGCGCACGGCGGAGGGCAAGACCCTGAAATACGCGCTCGCCATCTTGAACGGTACCCGTGAGACGGTGCGGAGCGCCGCGCGGGTGGTCGACGAGATCATCCTCCAGCGCAATACGCCGTAGGAGTAACGTCAGCTCCCGCGCTCGTTCACCCGGGCTTTCAGCTCTCTCGCGCCCGCTCGCGTTCGACCGGAAGTCCTACACTCCAGCCATGCGACCACGGGACAGCGGGGAGAAGGCCAAAGAGGAGAAGGCCGGGATCACGGACAACGGCGTGAAGAAGACCATCTGGTTCCACGAGGACGAGGCGGAAGCGCTTCGGCTCCGGGCCTTCCAGGACCGGCGGTCCGAGTCGGCGATCGTCCGGGAAGCCGTGCGGCGGTTGCTCGGGATCGAGGACTAACCGCTACTCCTGAAACACCGCCTACCTCCTGCGGGGCTCTCGCCTCCGGCCCCGGAGGCGATCGTAGAGCGGTACCGGCGGAGCGGCCCTTCCCCTCGGTCGTGGACTGCGGCGGCGCGCACGCCGGCCCCGGTGCTCGCTTCGCGGAGCCGTTCGGCCTCCTCCTGTTTGCTCCATGTTTGCTCACCGGAGGCGGGCGATCTCGGGGCGCGGACAGATGATCCTATAACCTCTTTGTATTGAGACGTTTCCATAGCCTGGAGGCGTGAAGGAGGGGCGCTCGACACCGTGATATACCATCACCCTCCTCGCGCGATTGGTCAGGATCGCACGCATGCCACCCTGCGACCCGGATGAAAAGCGAGAGCGCGTCCGGACTGCAAGCGACAGTCCCGCAGCCGTTCAGGATGACGAACCAAGGCTGACTCCAGTTCAACTCCGACGGCTTGATCCGGTCAGGGGCCGACTCCACGGGGATCGCCTGAACCTTGGCCTAACACTTGATCGCTTCGAGCGTGGAGTTCTCGGGCCGCCCGTGCAATCGAGTACGCCATGAGGCTCAACGTCTGAGACAAATCCTGAGCTAAGGCCACTACGGTGGAATCCTGAACAGTTCGAGACAGTCCGGCAATCGTTTCGTCCGACGCCCCCTCTTGGCCCAAACGACTGCGAACATCGCTGGGGATTCCTGCTCGCTGCCACGCCCGCAATCTGGCTTCGAGGGTATCAGGAGTGAAATCCGCGTGCTGGCGGACCGACACGACCGCACGCGCGGCGGTCGTCATGAGTGCCTCAACGGTCGAGCGCAATTCTGATTCGGCTTCCTGATAGCTTGCGCGCTGCATCTGAACGGCCTCTCGGTCGTCGACGAGTCGGGCGCCAAGCAGTCGATTGTGAATATCGCCCAGGGCGTCGAAGAGCATCGCTGCTCGTTCAGCGGCTTCGAGCGCATGCATCACCTCCGTGAATCGCGGGTCTGCGGCCGGCTTCGGGCTTATGCGGCCGGGAATGTCCACCCGGGCGCGATAGCGCGCGTCCGGCTCCGGTGGGTCCAGCGCCTTGTCGCCGAGTCCGCCCGCGATCGCCTGCGCCGCAGACAGGCCGGCTCCGAAGGAAAAGATAGCTAGAATTAGGCCGACCCCCAATGCGGCCAACGCTCCGTCTGCGTAGCCACGCTTCTCGTCGCTTACGCTAACAGTTACCATTAGCGTAAGCGGTGAGACGATGTCGTCGTAGAAATTGTTGTAAGAATCGGAGAAGGAAAAGCGGACGGAATAGACGAACGACTTCGCGAGTGGTTCTCCGAAATTCCGAACCCAAATGCCGGATATCAGCCACGTCCAATTCTTCTTGATCTCGGCAAACAGCAGGTCTGTATGGCCGCCCGGAGCTATGGTCAAGGTTTGACTCTCGACGTCTATGGCGTCGGCAGTCGCGAATGGCGTTTCGACCAGCCTCAGCGAGCCCGTGATGACGATATTGGGGTTATGCGCGCTGTTGGACATGCGGCCGGACAACTTGAAGCCGTGATTTATGAGGAAATCGAACCGCGGAAAAAACGGCGCTGCAGGCACGCTCGGAGCGGATGTATCCGCTGTTCCCTCTGCCCCGAGCCAAGCCCAACCGGCAATCTGATCGGGCATCACCTGCAAATCCGCGGTGATCGAAAACACTACGCCCGTGACATTCGAGGTGACTTCGAGCCGTAGGGTGTTATTCCCGATGTGGTACAGATCGTTCGCAACCCCTCCATTGGCGGGGGGCGCGATCAATCCCTTCTGATCGAGCGTACCCACGCCGTACTGTACGGGCACCACCGGTACAGGCAGACTCTCGAACAGCTTAACATTGAATTTGTCGTGGTAAACACGGGCGGTCACCGTACCAGGCTCGAGGCCGGTTCCATGTAATGAGTGAAGACTCCAGGTAATCGGGATTGGCTGACCGGGCACGACGGACGACACATCGAGAGACACGGCCGTCACGTAAAAGAGCCCTGGGTGGAGAAAGACCGACGCGTCCTGAATTCGTTTGTAGAGATCAAGTCTTCTGGGGATTGTCATGGTCCCTCCTTCTGGGCGAGAAGTCCTTCGGTCGTGGTTAGCTCGCGCCTGGCATGCCCGCCTAGCATCGAAGTCCCCGCAGGTGATGTTCGCAATGGAGCAGTTCTCGCATCAACACTGCTTGAGCTGCCTGACTTTTTCCTCTTTGTTTGCGAAAATCTCGAAAGGAGAGTCAGGGAGTGATCGAACTCTTTTGACGCAGCGTGAAACCGAATGGCGGACTGAGGATCTCCTGCGTCGCATTGCAGAACACACCGTCAACCTTGTAACCCGCCGGACACGGGCCGTAGCACAAAGCGGCAATCCTCTCCTTGTCGGCCGGGCACGACATCGAGTCCCTGCTGCGAAGGTGTCAACGTCAATCCGGTAGGTGCAGCCATCGCTGTGACAGCCTCCGGGCACGTTGAGCAGCCACGTGAGAAGGTCAGGCCGCACTTGTCGTACCAGGGCACCTCAGGCCCTCAGGATGTAGGGAGAGGAGCAATTCCGTCATACCGCATTTCCTAACAATACACCGACCTATTCGTCTGTCAAGGTGATCCTCCAGCGATCGGCACGGAAAAGGGCCTCGGGCAGATAGGCGCCCCGGCAGGGAAAGGCGGCGGAGTCACCTCAGGCAAGCGCACGTTGACACCTCGTCGCTCTCCAGCATAGGAGTGGCCCCGGCTTGACCACCGGGGCGGTCCGCGTGTACCTACCACACCCCATGGAAGCGAGTCGCGAGAGTTGATGGAGCCCTTTCATACGCCGCCTCAGACCTCTGCCCGAGAAGGCTTCCGGGTCGGGGAGGCGGCGGTCGGCGCGCGATGGCGGCTGTTGCGCGCCGGGGCTCAGGTTCTCTCCGATCCCGAGTTGCTCTCGATCCTGTGCCACGCCGGCCGGTCTGAAGCCGCGACTCTCCAGCTTGCCCGCGAGTTGCTCGACGAGCATGGAGGGCTCGCTGGCCTGATGGTCGCCGGCCCCGAGAACCTCAGGCAAAGCGGCCTGGGCAAGGACGGCCTCGCGGTTCTCCTCGCCACCCGAGAGCTGGCTTGCCGCCTCGCCCAGGGACAGATCTCCGGTCGGGCGCCCCTCCTGCGGCCCGCCGAGACGGCGCGCTATCTCCATCTCCGCTATCACCTTCGCGACCAGGAGGTCTTCGGCGCCCTTTTCCTCGATCTCCAGCGGCGCCTGATCGTCGACCGGGAGATCTTCCGCGGCACCCTGGCCCGGGCAGCCGTCGAGCCCCGGGAGATCCTGAAACAGGCGCTCCTCTGCGGGGCCACCGGCGTCGTCCTGTTCCACACGCACCCGAGCGGCAACCCCGACCCCAGCGCCGAGGACTTGCTGTTCACTCGGAGGATGGCGGACGCCGGCGAGATCCTGGGGATCGAGCTCCTCGACCACCTGATCCTCGGCGCTGGCGATCGCTGGGTGTCTCTCAAGGAGACAGGTCTGTGGTAGAGATGCCGATCCCGCCTCAGGGTGCCCCAGACGAGCTCCCAGGCCGGCCAGACCTCGCGGAGATCCGGGGGCACGGACCGGCCAAGCGCGTCCTCGAGATCGCCGCGGCCGGGCAGCACTCCCTGCTCCTGTTTGGGCCGGCAGGCTCCGGCAAAACGATGCTGGCCCGCTGCCTTCCCGATCTGCTGCCGCCCCTGTCCGACGAGGAGGCCGCCGAGGTTTCCGAGACCCACGTCCGGGCGGGGATCGAGCCACCTCGCGGGGGTCGCCCGCCTTTCCGCCGGCCCGGGTTGAGCCTGCGGCCTCTTGGGCTTCTGGGGTCTCGTACGCTCCCCGGCGAGGTCAGCCTGGCGCGCGGAGGGGTGTTGCTCCTCAACGAACTTGGAGCGCTCCGCCCTCTTGTCTTGCGAGCGCTCAGCGAGCTCCTGGACGGCGAGAGCTTCGGGCTCCATTGCCTCCTGACCGCCACCATGCGCTCCTGCCCCTGCGGGCATTATGGGAGTCGGCTCCGGAGCTGCACCTGCACACCGGCAGGGCACCGCCGCTATTGGCAGCCCGTGGCGAGTACCGTGCTGGAGCGGTTTGACCTCGCAGTCGAAGTGCCGATGGTGTGCCTCGTCGAGCTGAGAGGAGCGGTGGGGGAGCAGACGTCCGAGGTCGCCCGCCGCGTCGCTTGGGTCAGAGAGGTTCAGGCGGAGCGGTTGGGGCCGCACCCGGGACGCCTCAACGCCGCGATGACCCTACGGGAAATCGAGCGTCACTGTGGGCTAGACCCAGCCGGCAAGTCTCTCCTGGATACGGCCGAAAAGGAGCTGAGGCTTGCCCCTCGGGCCGTTCACGCCATGCTGCGAGTCGCCCGGACGATCGCCGACCTTGGCGGATCCGCGACGGTTCGCCTCTCCCACCTGGCTGAAGCCATCCAGTACCAGAGCGACCGCCACCGCTGATGGGGAATGGCGCCCGATGAAGCCACCCCGGACGATTTCGGCCGCGGTCACCGTTCACACGAAATCTTGCAGCACGCCGGGGCGGCTATGCCGCCTCGTTTCTATCAAACGGCCCCGGGGCGGGATTGTCGCCCGACCCGGAGCCTAACCCGAGCACAGGAGATACCCCCATGCCCGAGCTGACCCCGCAGTCTACTCCTCCCCCCGACCTGCCCATCCCCGCCCACGACGAGCCCCCCGAGGACGATCCACCGGCCGCCATCCCGCCGATCATCGACCCCCAGCTCTTCGAGGAGTTCATCACCTTCCGCGAGACGTTCCTGGTCTTCGTGACGGACCCCGCCGCCAATGCCATCCTCCGGGGCTTTGGCAGACTCCTCTTTGACGGCATCTTGGCCGTCTGGGGAGACTGGCCCGATCCCCCGGAGGGCATGCTCCGGGCGAGCCTGCGGGCGGCTGTCGCGGATCTCCGCCACGTCCAAGGCGCGCTCCTGGAGTGGACCGGCGAGAGCTTCGCGCCCGACACGCCGCACGAGGAGTTTCTCGCCAGTGTCGGAACCGACGTGGCGCATGCTCTGGGCGAGTTGGTCGACCGCCTGGAGAAAGAGCTGGGCTCCTGGCGGGGAGGGGCGTAGCTATTGGCACCAGGTAAATCGAGCGTCAGGGCGTGGTGTGATGCAAACGAGCCGTACGCAAAATTCAAAGGCATTTCTACCGCCTTCCGTGCTGGTGCAAAGACAAGGGCAGCCGGGAAGTCCCGAGAGGATTGCCGCTACGGGCGAAGGGATCTCGCCGACGCCTGGCGGCAAGGATTCGACGGAATGGATGCCTTTCTCTCTGCCGGTGGAATCCTCGTTTGCGACCAATGCGGACACGTTCTAGGCGGAGCCTAAAAATCGAATCGAGGAGCGTGCTCTCGATCGGCTCAGGCGGCAGGAAACCCGGCAGGCACCAGGGCGAGCATCGGCTTGCCCGCCCCCATCGGCACGACGAGCTGCAGGGAGTGCCCGCCGGGCGCCGCGATCTCCAACCCACGCTTCGCCGTCTCCAGCCCTCGTACCTGCGCCAGGTTTAGCCGCAATACGGTTCATTTAAGGCGTCTTATGTAGGGGAGGGGCTTGTCCCCTCCCTCGCCCGTAGGGCGAACTTTGAACAGCCCGGGGCTTCAGCCCCGGGTTGGCAGGCCGACAATTCTCCAAGCCCCGAAGGGCCGGCCGAAGTTTCA
>DATHEF010000046.1:0-168954 GCA_035490435.1 Thermoanaerobaculia bacterium | reverse complement strand
CTGCGCCGCTCCGGTGATCATGTTCTTCACGTAGTCGGCGTGCCCCGGGCAATCGACGTGAGCGTAGTGGCGCTTCTCGCTCTGGTACTCCACGTGGGCCGTCGCGATCGTGATGCCGCGCTCGCGCTCCTCGGGAGCCTTGTCGATCTGGTCGAAGGCCACGAAGTTCGCCAGACCCTTCGAGGCCAGAACGCGCGTGATCGCCGCCGTCAGGGTCGTCTTGCCGTGATCGACGTGACCGATGGTGCCGACGTTGACGTGCGGCTTCGAACGATTGAACTTCTCCTTGCCCATGGCGCTATCCGATGCCTCCTAAAGACGGGTATTTGTTATCGAGACGAGCTCGGTATTCGACTTGCTTTCAGCAGCCCCTGACGGCGAGGCTGGTTTATGGAGCCCACGACCGGATTTGAACCGGTGACCCCTTCCTTACCAAGGAAGTGCTCTACCCCTGAGCCACGTGGGCTTTAGACACCCGTGCGATCGACCGCGGCCAAGGCCGGAGCCATCCCCAACGGTCAAACCGCGCGATCCTACATCCTCCCCCTACTCGTGTAAAGCCCCTTCTTTCGCAGGTGACGACCTTTGCAGGGAGCCTGACGAGGACATCCCTGGGAGGGACGCCCGAGGGAAAGGACGGGTATTGTGCCTGAGGTCAGGCGGCTTGTCTAGGGGTTTGATCCCCTCGGAGGCTCTTTTCGCTCGAACAGCCACCACTCCCCCGCCGTCTTCCCCGCCAGCCCCAGGCGTCCGGGGTCACCCCCAAAGGCGTTCACGACGTCCGCCGGCCCGCCGCGGACGAGAAAATAACGGAACCGCCCGCCGTGGCGCTCGTAATTGAAGAACCGCGGATTCCAGTCGCTCCATTCCCGCAGCAGGTCGTCCCAACTCGCGCCCGGCCGGAAGCGCGCCGAGGTCTGGAACAGCTCGGCGAAGGAGAAGAGGATGCGCCCCCCCTTCGCGGCCTGGTACCAGGCTGGGAAGTGGAGGTAGACCGGCACTCCCCGCCAGCTCGCCGACTCCCGCTCGAAGATGAGGCCCGCCAGATTCTGCCCCGGCTCCGTGCCGGCGAGCAGCTCCGTCAGGCCCGCGCTCTCGGCACGGAAGCGGAGGAAGGCGGAGAGGGTCTGGCCGAACTGGAAGACGAGCACCCCGGCCACCAGCGCGGCCACCAGCCGCCGCCGCCCGGCCGCCGGCGGCGGCAGCGCCACCACCGCCAGCATCGCCGCCAGCGGCGCCACCCGCTCGGCGATCAGGTAGCCGCCGCGGAACTCGGGCAGGACCAGGTAGAGCAGCGCCAGCCACCCCGCCAGGGTGGCGAAACGGCTGCGGAAGAGAGCCGATCCGTAGGGTGCGCTGTGCGCACCTTCAGCGCCGTCCCCGGTGCGCACAGCGCACCCTACGGTCCTGTCGCGAAAAGCGATCGCCAGGATCGCCGTCGCAGCCAGCAATCCGAGCAGCACCCACCCCGTGCGGTCCGGGTAGGGCCCGAAGAGAATGTCCGGCACCCTGGCGAGCTTGGTGGTCAACGGCAGCCGCAACGGCGGCGAGCTCCGCATCCGGCGCTCGTACTCGCTGATCACCCCGACGGGCGAGCGCAGGACGCCGTAGGCCATCACCGCCCCGCAGGCGACCAGCCCGGGGACGAGGGCGGACAGCCAGAGGGCCAGCCGCCGCCAGTCTTCCCGGTTCGTTCTCGATGAAGACAGACGGCAGATCGCCAGCCACCCCACCGTCCCCGCGAACAGGAGGAGGAACTGCAGGTGGACCGTATAGAAGAGGACGGTCACCCCCGCCAGCGCCAGCCACGGCCGCGCCGTGACCGGCCGGTCGAGCAGGCGGTCGGCCATCGCCGCCCCGCCGAGCGCCAGAGGCAGGGCGAGCAGGTTGTCCACGAACCCCCAGTAGAAGACCGTGTTGTAGGTGAGCGCCAGCGCCAGCAGCGCGTACCACCCGGGCCGTCCCGTCCGCCGGCAGACGGCGAGCGCGGCCGCCCCCACCGCCAGCAGCGACGCCGAGACGATCAGCTTGCCGGCCACGTTGATCGGCACCGCCCAGGCGAGCCCCGCGGTCAGCAGCTTGAACAGCCCGTGCGGCGCCCACAGCGCCAGCTCGTAGGTCTCGCGGAACCGCCGCGCCGGGTCGGAGTACCAGCGCAGGATCGCCGACAGGGCGAGCTGCTGCGGGTAATCCACCATCGGCGGCAGCGCCACCACCCAGAGCGGCAGCACCCAGAGCGCCGCAGCGGCCAGGGGGAGACGGGATCTCTTCGTCATGTCTGGCAACGGAGACTATCCGAGCTCGTTCGAGATTGAAACGCGGCGCGATCCCCAACGCAGCGCCGGAACCGCGCCGAGGACGGCGAGCAGCAGCAGCCAGAGGCCGAGCCGCCAGGAGGCCGGGCTATAAATGAGCCTGACCCGCGACGTCCCGGCTGGCACCTCGACCGCCAGCAGGGTCCCATCGGCGATCGCCACGCGGGCGGGCCGGCCGTCCGCCCAGGCCCGCCAGCCGGGGATCGCCGCCTGGGAGACGACGAGCCAGGCGTCCGCGTCGACCCCCACGGAAATCTCCAGATCGCCCGTTCCAACGCGAACCTTCTCGACGCGCGCCGCCCCGTTCGGCCGCCGGGCTCCTGCCGCGGGGCCGAGCTCGATCGAGGCCAGCCGGTACGGGTTGCCCAAGTTCCGGATCGCTTCCCGCGCCTCGGCCGCCGAACCGGCCGGAGCGATATTGGCGGGAAAAAAGGCCCAGCGGACCGGAAACGGGAGCTCCCAGAGCCGGGTCTCGCGAAATAGGCCGCGATCGATCCAGGGGGGATCGAGGCGCAGGTCCGGACCCGACAGCAGAAAGCGGGTCCCCAGCAGCCGCAGGTACGGCAGGTGCTCCGGCTTCGGCCGTGGGTACTGCTTCTTGTACTTGGCGCGGTCGAAGTCGAGCATCCCGGCCAGCCAGTCGACGTAGCGGGAGGACTCCGTGGGATCGTGCGTGCGGATGTCCGCGATCCCATAGAAGGTCGAGGCATTGGCCACGAACACGCCGCGGGTCCCGGCGACGCGGAAGGGCCCTGGCTCGCGGGCGATCCGGTCGAGCAGCGGCACGGGGGGATAGGCGAAAGCCGCCGGGATCACCGGGTTGTAGCCGCCGAAGGCGTCGAGGAGCTGGGCGAGGGCGGCGAACGCCACCAGGCCCCCCGCGGCCAGCGGCCATCGCCGCGCCAGGGCCAGCCCGAGCAGCGTCAGCACCGCGGCGGCCATGGCGACCGCCATGTGCCGGCCCGATTCCGCGAGGACCCCCGGCGGCAGCCCGGCGAGCGCCCCCCGCGCCCGCCAGAACGCCATCACCGCCTGCCGGCTGCCAGCCATCCAGAGCGCGGCCAAGGCTCCGGCCACGGCCGCCACGGCGAGGCGCCGCCGGCCGCCTGGCTCGTCAACCCAGCGCTCCAGGGCGAGGGCCGCGAGCAGCGCCACGCCGAACCCGCCCAGAGAGGCGAAGTAGCGCGGGTCGATCGCCGCGAGGCCGGGCAGCGAGAACAGGCGCGAGGCGAGCCCCAGCGGATCGAGGTGCAGGGCGTAGGCAAGGGGCGTCAGCACCCAGAGATAGATCTCCGTCTCGCGCCGGTCTCCTCGTAAAAGCAGGCCCGCCAGGGCGAGCATCAGGACCGGCAGGCCGGTCACCCCCTCGGCCAGCCAGGGGATCGGGGCCGGACCCGCCTCGGCGCTGCGCTGAGGGGTGCCGAAGCTTCCAGGCACTGCCAGCCCGATCAGGCCGCCGAGGCGGGCGCTCGCCTCCACCCGCTTCTCCCCATCCCCGGCGTGCGCCAGCTTCTCGGAGTGGAGGATCGACTCGCCGAGCGGCAGGGTGAAGAACGCGGTGCCCACCAGCGCCAGGAGCACGGCGGCGAAAATCCCCCGGAACGCCCCAGGAATCCGGCGGTCCCGGCGGCGCCAGGCTCCGGCCGCCGCCCAAAACCACCGTCCGGCGAGGGCGCAGCCGGCCACCAGGCCCGTCTCGGGGTGGCCGGCGAGGATCATCGCTGTCAGCGCCAGGGAGAGTAGGGCGCAGCTCCGCATCCTGGGGCCTTCGATCAGGATCGTCTCGCCGGCCAGGAACGCGAAGGGGAAGAGCGCGAGCACCTCGCCGTGCGGGAACAGCCGCCAGACCGCGAGCGAGCCGCCATATCCATAGGCCACCGCCGCCACCAGGGCAAACGCCGGCCGCGCGCCGAGCCGGCGGGCGGCGAGGAACGCCCCGGCCAGGGCGAGCAGGGCCTTGAGGAAGGCGCGCAGCGCCTGCGCCCGCTCGGGGCTGAACGGCAGCGCCGCCAGCGAGACCGGGCTGAACGGGGCGGATTGACCGTTGCCGAGCAGCGCCTGCCCGCCGCCCGAGTGGGGATTCAGCAGCGGCACCCGCCCGCTCAGCATCTGCCGGCGGGCCTCCACCTGCCAGGGGGCGATCTGCAGGGTGATGTCGTTGAGGAGCCCGACCTTCGGGTGATAGCCGGCCAGGTCGCGGCTGACCCAGGGGCGCAGGGGAACGTTGGTGTCGAACGGCCCGAGGACGCGGTCGGCCCGCAACGCCGGCAGCAGGGGGAGAAGGGCGATGCCGGCGAGGACGATCGCCCAGCGCGCTCCGAGCTTCGGCCCGAACAGCCGGTCCCAGAGAAACAGCCCGGCCGCCGCGCAGGCCAGCATCCACGCTAGCAGATCCCATTGCATGGAGGTCTGCTATATCACGGCCCCGGAGCCCGCTATAGAATCGGCGACGTCGTAACGGATGAGAAAGAGGAGATCGACCGTGGAGCCAACCGCACTGTTGCCGTTCGCCGCCTGGGAAAGCTTCTACGTCATCGTCGGCTCGTCGGCCGCCGCGCTGACCGGCCTGCAGTTCGTGGTCATCGTCCTGGGGGCGGAGGTGGGCCTGGGCAGCGCCCCGACCAACCGCGTCTTCGGCACTCCGACGATCGTGCACTTCGGCGCCGTCCTGCTCCTCTCGGCGATCCTGAGCGCGCCCTGGCACCGGCTGTCGAGCGCCGCGCTCTGCCTCACCGCCTGCGGGATCGCGGGACTCGCGTACGGGGCGAACGTCATCCGGCATGCGCGGCGGCAGACCGCCTACAAGCCGGTGCTCGAGGACTGGATCTGGCATTTCACGCTGCCGCTCATCGCCTACGCGGCGCTGACGGCGGCCGCGGCCACGCTCCCGCGGCACCCCGAGCCGTCCCTGTTCGCGGTCGGCGGGGTCGCGCTGCTCCTGCTCTTCGTGGGGATCCACAACGCCTGGGACTCGGTCACCTACATCGCGATCGACCGGCGCAAGCCGGAGGGCTCTTAGATTTAGATTGGGGCAGGGAACCTCCCCTCTTGGGGACGGCTCCTCCCCTCGCTTGGGCCGCTCCCGCCCACGCTTGGGCCGGCAGCGCCCTCGCTGGGGACGGTCCCCCCCACACGAGGGCAGACACGTCCCCGCCTGGGGAAGCAGGGGTCCCCCGTTGGGGATGGCTCCGCCCACGCTTGGGCCGGGCCTCCCCTCCTGGGGACGAGCCCGTCCCCGCTTGGGCGGGACCGTCCCCAGCCGGGGATCGTCCCGCCCAAAAGAGGGCCGGAGCCGCCCAAGCGGGGGCAGGAGCAGGTACCGTGGAGAGCAGAGCAGCGAATCCCTCTGTCAAAGCGCCCCTCCCGGGGATCGCCCCGGCCCATTCGTGGGCCATCGCAACGAAGGACCAGGGGATCGCCGCTGATGCGGGGACGCTCCGGGCGAAGGCCTGGGCGGGAACGGCGACCGCCTGGGCCGGCGCCGGTGCGAGGAGGACCGAGTTCGTCAGGCGCTCTTAAGAAAATTTCCGGCTCACAACTTCGCCCTGTACGCCGCCACCCCCTCCGGCCGCCCCCACTTCGTGTAGAGCTCGACGATCCGCTGCCGCGCTTCCGCCACGTGCTTGGCCCCGTCCCCCTTGTCATTCTCGAGAGCGGGATAGCTTGCGAGGAGAAGCTTCTCGGCCTCCTCGAACCGGCCCAGCGCCGTCAGACAGCTCCCGAGAACGCTCTCGGTATCGGCAACCCGCCAGAACGTCGGCTGCTTGGCACGAAAGATCGAGAGAGCCTCTCGTGCCTTGGCTTCAGCCTCTACAGCCTTTCCTTCCGCAACCAGAACCGAGGCGAGGTTTCGAAGGTAAGCGGCACGTATTGGATGATCCGGTGGGAGCTTCGTATCCGCGATCGACAGGGCCTCGCGGTAGCATTTTTCCGCGTCCGCGGTCTTCCCTTCGGCCTGATAGACGTATCCCAGGTTGTTGAGAGTGACTGCGATCTTGGGACTGGAGCCGGGATAAAGCTTCCTGCGCATTTCCAGCACCTGCCGATGGAAAGTCTCGGCACCGGCCAGATCTCCCCGATCCTGCAGGAGCGAGGCGATATTGCCGAGGCTCGCGGCCACCTCCGGATCGGGTAAACCTCCTGCGATCTTCAGGCGCAACTTCAGCGATTCCCGGTAATTCAGCTCGGCCGCGTCGTAATTTCCGCGCGTCGCGTAAAGCTTTCCCAAATTATTGAGACTAGTCGCAATATCTTCGTCGTCGACCTGGGGAAGCTTCCGCTTGATCGCGAGAGATTGCTTGTAATAGGCCTCGGCTTGATCGAGCTCCCCCTTGTCTTCGAGGATAGACGCGAGATTGGTCAGACCGCTCGCATAGTCGATGTTCTGCGTTTCTCCCCGTTGGCGTTGAAGGCGGAGCGCCTCGCGGACAAGGGGCTCGGCTTCCGCATCCTTACCCATCTCACGCAGAACGCTAGCCAGATTGTGAAGATCATTGGTCACGTGCGGATCGGCTCTTTCGAGGGCTCGCCGGTGCAGGTCGAGCGAGCTCTCGAGCAGCTTCTTCGCGGGAGCATTAAGACCCAGGCTCCGATAGACCCTTCCCATCGTACTCATCAGGTCGGCGCGCAACTCCGGCTGTTTCTCCAGACTGCTGGCGATCTTCTCGACGCCGCGGTCGAGCATCTCCCTGGCGGTGACCGACTCGCCCCGTGACTCGCTCGGATTGGGAATGGAGAAGAGCTCCTCCAGGAAGCCGGAGACCGCCTGCGCCCGCTGCTGCTCGCGGACCGCGCGCTGCCAGAGCACGGTCACCATGATGCTGAACCCCACGATCAGGAGGAGGACGGTGACCGCCGCAGCCACGCCCAGCTTGTGCCGCCCCACGAACTTTCGGGCTCGATATCCCAGGGTGTCCTTGCGGGCGACGACCGGCAATCCCTGGAGGTGGCGCTCGATGTCATTGGACAACTGGGCCACGGAAGCGTACCGGCGCTGCGGATCCTTGCGCATCGCCATCAGGATGATGTTGTCGAGATCCCCGGCCAGCCGGCGCCGCAGGAGGCGCTGCTCGCCGTCCCGCACGCGGCTGACCGACTCCGGCTTCAACTCGACGACGGTGCCGTCCGGCTGCCTGACCTCCGCCACCCGGCTCACCGCGCTGCTCGGGCGGAGCGGCTCCGTCTCGCAGATCGCCTGGGCCAGACTCTGCGGGTCCTGCGTCGCGCGGGGATAGGGACGGTGGCCCGTCAGCAAGACGTAGAGAAGGACGCCCAGCGAATAGATATCGCTCGCGGTGGTGATCGTCTCCCCCCGGACCTGCTCGGGGCTGGCGTACTCGGGCGTCATCAGGCGCTGCTCGACGCGGGTGAGAGCGAACAGCGCCTGGTCGGGATCGAGGAGCTTGGCGATCCCGAAATCGAGCAGCTTCGGAACCCCGCCGGCGGTCACCAGGATATTGCCGGGCTTGAGGTCGCGATGGACGATCAGGTTCTGATGGGCGAAGTGGACGGCCGAGCAGACCTGCCGGAAGAGCTCGAGCCGCTCGCGGGTCGGCAGCTTCCGCTCGTCGCAATACTCGTCGATCGGCTGCCCCTCGACATACTCCATGATGAAGTAGGGACGGCCATCCTCGGTGGTGCCGCCGTCAAACAGCTTGGCGATGTTCGGGTGGTCCAGGTGAGCGAGGATCTGGCGCTCGGAGCGGAAGCGGCGGACGATCTCGTCCGTGTCCATGCCGCGCCGGACGAGCTTGAGGGCCACCCGCTGCTCGAACTCCTCGTCCGCCCGCTCCGCCAGGTAGACCGAGCCCATGCCCCCCCGGCCGAGCTCGCGCACCACCCGGTAGGCGCCGATGCGCTGCCCTGCCGCGAGGGGCACATCCTCCTCAGGACGGATCCTGAAGACGGGCGTCTCAATGAAGTCGCCGAGGTCGGGCTCGGAGGCGACGAGGGATTCCACTTCGCGCCGCAGCTCGTCGTCCCCTTCACAAGCAGCATCGAGGAAGGCTGTCCGTTCGGCCTCTTGCCGATCCAGGGCGCCCTCGAGGACGACTTTGATCTGTTGCCAGCGCTCGGGTGTCACCATTCCCCCGGAGCCGCCCGGGCTCCCGTCGCATTGTCCATCTTCCTGAAACGCGAGAGACCGCCCGGGAAAGGCTCTCTCACCCCGGGGGTCATCTCTGGGTCAGCTCGCGGTAGAGCCAGAGCCGCGCCGTCTTCCATTCCCGCTTGACGGTGGTCACGGAGATCTCCAGAACCTCGGCGATCTCCTCGTGGCTCAGGCCCATGAAGAACCGCATCTCGACGATGCGGCCCTGGCGCGGGTCGACCTCGGCGAGGCGGGAGAGCGCCTCGTCGAGGGCCACGACGTCGAGGTCGCGCATCTCGGGCACCGCGATGGTCTCGTCCAGGGGGACCCGCGGAGCGCCGCTCCCCCGCTTCGCCGCCTGCCGCCCCTTGGCGTAGTCCACCAGGATGCGCCGCATCAGCAGGCCGGCCACCCCGAAGAACTGCTCCCGGTTCTGCCAGTGGATCTTCCGCTGCCCCATCAAGCGGAGGTAGACCTCGTTGACCAGGGCCGTCGGCTGGAGGGTGTGGCCGTCGCTCTCCCGCTGGAACAGGCGGCCGGCGATCTGCCGCAGATCCTCGAACACGAGAGGGATGAGCCTCTCCAGAGCCGAGGCATCGCCCTGGCTCCAATCCTGGAGGATCTTCGTGACGGCCACTGGGGGGGTAGGCATCTGGATTGCGGAGTTTAGCAAAGGTGGGGCCGTCTGGGCAGAGCGGCTGGCCCATTTCCCTCCGCCTTCTCGCGTTCCAGTCAGGGCCGGTTCCAAGTATCCGGCCTCCTCGTCGAAGGGCGGCCCGCGGGGCAGGGCGATGACAACCAGGCCTTGCGGGCCGCCCTCTTTTTTGATCGGCGGCAGGGGCGCTCGGCCTACGTCCCGGCCAGCTTCACGGCGGGATCGCCGAGGACGACGAAATTGCGGGCGTCGTTGTGGGCCATCCAGAGATCGGAGAACCCCTCCGGGTCCACCGCCTCCAGAAAGTGCTGGGACTCCCAGAGGTTGGACAGCTCCGCCGCGAGCGCGGCATGGGCCTGGTTGAAGTACTCCATCGCCCAGCCCACGGTGTGTCCGGCCAGCAGACGCCTCAGGGTGTTGCGGAAGACGTCCACCCCTTCCCCCTTCTCGGAGCCTTTGAAGGAGGTCGTCCAGGTCCGGTCGACGTGCCCCACCACGGCCAGGGCCCCGCCGTTGCCATGGCTGAGCAGCCGCTGGGAGAGCCGCGAGACGAACGCGTGGGGAGCGATCTCCGGCGGCTTGCCCAATACCTTCTGCTCAAAGTTGTCGCGCCAGGGAGTGCCGCCGCTGTAACAGGCGAACAGAAAGGCCACGAGCCCATGGAGGTTCGCGTCCGGCGACAGGTCGTCCCCGGTGAAATATTGATCCTGGTCGACCCCGTTCTCGTCGCCCGGCCCCGGCCAGTCCTGGCAGACCAGCGCTCCCTGGCGATCGAGCTGGCGCTCGTCGTCCGGGGGGAACCGGAGACCATGGCCGGCCGTGAAGAGCAGCGCGGGGGTGTCGGGCCCCCCGAGCAGCCGGGAGAGCTGCTCCTTGTCCGCTTGCGGCCCCAGATAGGCACGGACTTCCCAGTCTTTTTTCCCAGGCTCCACCAGCGTCCGGGTCAGGGGACCGACGAGCTCGTCGGCGGTCTGTTGGGTCGGGGGATCCCCCTCGTTGCGGACGCCGAAAAAGGTGACCTGCCGCGACAGTCTGGGCCTGCGCTTCCCGGTTTCGGCGTCGACCACGCTCGACGCATAGGTTTCGTAGTCCTCGACGTTGTCGAAGTGGAGTCTTCCCACCGCGTAACTGACGTCGAGCTCACTCTGGAATTGAAAGGAAATCTCCACGGGGCCTCCAACGATCAGCAGGTAGTAGGGGACACGATCGGGATCCGCGGTCCCGCCGGGTTTCGCGCCGTTACGGCGGAGGAACCGAGAAGCGGTCTCGCCGCTTTGATACTCGTATTCCTGGAAATAGGACGGATCGTGCCCGCCGGCCTGCTCCCGGCGATGCTCGAGAAGCCTGGACAAGGCTTTTTTGATCTGCCAGGACGTGCCCGGAGCATAGATCACTCCCCATCCGGTCTCGGCCAGGTTGCGGGGATCGCAATCAAAGATGGGCTCACGGCTCGAATCGTCCGCCGCATGGCGGCTCACCCAGCCCTCGAGCTCTTCCGTCCTGGCGCTCAGCCCGAGAGCGCTCACCTCCCTGGACGTCATGGGCGGCAGGAGGTACTTCCCCGTCCGGCCGTCGATACCGTTGAAGTACAGCTTCTTTTCGGCCATTGGCAATCTTCTCCTCGTTCTCTTCAGGAGGGCGGCCGCACCGGCGCCGGCTTCTTCCTCGGCCGGTCCGGCGCCACCTTCGGCGGCGGCAGATCGCTGCCGGCCTTCTTGACCAGGATCACTCCCCCCGAATCCTGGGCCTCGACACCCCCCTCCCGCTTGCCCGCGAAGTCCCCCTGGAAGATGAAGCCGGCCCAGTTCCGCGGGGCGCTCCACGCCGGCTCGGCGAGCATCGAGAGCTGAGCCTGCCGCAGGGCCTCGGCGGGCGGGTGACCTTTCTCCAGCAGTTGGTGGTAGAAGCGCTTCATCAGCTCCGCGGTGCTCCGGTCCTCCACCTTCCACAGGCTCACCACCAGTTGCGGCACTCCGGCATACATGAAGCCGCGCGTGATCCCCAGCAGCCCCTCCCCCCGAACCTCCTTGCCGGCGCCGGTCTCACAGGCGCTGAGGACGACCAGGCCGGCGTCCAATCCGAGGTTGTAGATCTCGTGGAGACGCAGGAAGCCGTCCCGCGGCGCTCCCTTGGAATCGACCATGGAGAAGACGATGCCGGACAGCTCGGGCTCGCGGCTGTCGAGGAGACTGTGGGTCGCGATGTGAATGATGTGGTAGCCGTGCAGGCTCCCGCCGGTGAGCAGCTCCGGGGTGGCGTCGAAGTCGAAGGCTTTCAGCGGCCTTCCCTGCTTGATCATCCCCAGGATCGCATCGGCCTCCTGCCGGCTGTAGGGGAGGCGCTCGATCGGATCGATTCCCAGGTCCCCCGCCGAACGTCTCAGCTCCAGGGGCAGCGGCGACGGCGGCGACGGCACGCCGTTCCCCTGGACCCGCGGATCGTCGGCCCGGAACACCGGATCGGCGATGATCGCGATTCTCAGATCTTCCAGCGGTTTGCGGGTCCTCCCCTCCTCCCGCCGCCGCAGCATGGCCAGCACGGAGGCCGAGGGGAGGCTCACCAGCTCGTGGCTCTCCACCAGGAGCCGCTCCCCGCCGGCGGCGCTCTCCGGCGGCCCGGGAACGGGCAGCGCCCCGAACGGAACGAGCTGGAGGGTGCCGTCGCCCACGATCAGGAGGCGCCTGAAGCCGGCGATCCGCTCCGCGGCCGGCGCCAGCACGAGCGCGGAGAGCGCCTTCGCGGCCCTCGGCTCGGAGACCTGCGCCTCGCGGCTGGCTCGCGGCAACAGATCGAGAAGCTGCCGGGCGGCATCCTCGATCTGCTGCCGCCCGGGGAGGGTGTAGCTTTCGATCTTCCGCGGCGAGACCGTCCACAGGTAGCTGCGCTCCTCTCCCAGGGAGTAGACGAGGAGCAGAGTGTCGACATCCACCAGGCGCTTCTGGATCTCGCCGATCGTCAGCGGAGCCGGCGGCGCCAGCTCCGCGAGCCGGGGGTTGCCCCCACGCATCCGGGTCCTCAGCACATCCAGCCGGGTGAGGAGACCGCGGATCTTCACCTCGATGGCGGCCAGGGGGTCACCCCCGCCGCCGCCGGCCATCATCGTGGAGCGCCTCGTCTCGGCCGTCCGCAAGCGCTGCTCGGCGTCGCGGATCTCGGAGGTCAGCCCGGGATCCGTCCCGCCCTCCGCCGCCGCGCCGGTCTCCGCCAGTGCGTCCAGGAGACTGCGGGCGCGGCGGCGTTCGGAAGCCTGCAGCGCGAGGGCCTCTTCGCGCGACCGCATCAGGATGTCCACGTAGAGATCCCAGTAGTGCTGCTTGGTGGCAAGGTAGGAGGCGCGAAAGCCCAGGCTGGGCGCATCGCCGCGCATGTGCTCGACCAGATCGAGAGCCGGCTCGAGCTCCTGGCGCGCTCCCTCCAGATCTCCCAGGCGAGCCAGCGAACGGGCGGCACCGAAACGGCTCAGAGCCATTCCTTCCCGGTCGCCGGCCTTCTCGAAGAGCGCCCGCGCCTCCCGCTGGCGCACCACGGCTTCCTTGTCCTGATCGCGGGCATAGTGAATGCGCCCGAGGTTCGAGACCGCGATCCCTTCTCCCGCGGTATCCCCGAGCTTGCGGAAGAGGGCCAGGGCCTCTTCCTCGGTCTTCCAGGAGCCGTCCAGGTCTCCCGCCTTGAGCCCGGCGATTCCCAGGCTGGACAGGGTCACCGCCGCTCCCTGCTCGTCGCCGGCCTGGCGCTGGAGGGCCAAGGCTTTCTCCAGGTTCGTCCTCCCCTCCGCGAAACGTTCCTGCCGCAGGTCGAGCTCCCCGAGATGGCTCAAGGCGGTGCAGAGGAGCTCCGCGTCCGCGCTCTGCTCGGCGATTTTCCGGGAGGCCTCCAGCGTGTCCCGGGCCTCCTGGAGCTTCCCCTGCGGCACATACAATCCTCCCAGATTGAGCAGGGTCCTGCCCTCGTTCTGGGTATCGCCGAGCTTCCGCCAGAGGCCCAGCGCCTCCTCGTAAGCCTCGACCGCCAGACGGGTCCGGTCGAGAGCGGTATGGACCGCGCCGATGTTGTTGAGGGAGCTCGCCTGGCCATGGGGGTCTTCCAGCTTCCGGAAGAGCTCCAGCGCGCGCTGGAAAGAAGCCAAAGCCTCGTCGGTCTTCTGCTGGGCATTCAGAATCCCGCCCCGGCGGTTGAGCACTGTCGCCTCACCACCTGGGTCTCCGGCCACCTGGTAGGCGGCGATCGACTCGTCATAGAGCTCGAGGCCCTGCCCGGCATCCCCCAAATTCTCGCGCATGGTTCCGATCCGGTAGAGCGCCAGCCCCTCCTCACCGCGATCCGGCAGCGAGCGCCAGATGGCGAGCGCTTGCTGATAGCTCGCCGCCGCCCTGGCCCAGTTCTTCTGCTTCCTGCGCAGCTCCTCCCCCTGGCCATAGACCCTCTCCGCCTGGACCCGGGTCCGATCCTGATCGGTCGCCGGCCGCAGATCCTCGATCCGCATCTCGTACCGGCCAGGCTTCGCCGAGGCCTCCTCGGACTTCACCTCCACGCGATAGTCGCCGGCGGCCTTCGCCACCTCCGAGACCCGCTCAGCGCCGCGGGTTCCGCTCGGACTGTCCATCTTCGCGACCAAGCCGCCATCCGGCGCGAACAGGGAGAGCACGACGTCGACCCCCCTCTGATCGGCTCCCAGGCGGACATACTGCCCGGGCTCCAGCCGGACGAGATAGGAATGGCTCTCGCCCGCGGCGAGATCGCGCACGATCGGATGCCCCAACTCGAGCTGTACCGGCTCATTCATTTTCCTGTCTCCTGGCCCGCCGCTCTCGCTCCGGGCTTGGCAGCCGGAGAACGCGGCTGCGGTCATTACCGTGCATAAGACCGCGCACAAGACTGTGCACAAGGCGAACGCGATGCGCCGCGCGACCGGATCGTTACTCACCGGTCGTGATCCTCAGGGTCTTCTCGGCGATGGCAGGCCCACCGGTCTCCGGGACGATCCGGATGCTGTACCTGCCGTCGGCAAGCAGGCCGCGCGGCACGACGAGCCTGAACTCCTCCGCCGGAATCAGATGCACACGGGGGCCCCTCCATACCGTTCTCCCGCCGGCATCGACGATCTCGAAGCGGCCTTCCCGTGGAGCGATCCCGGCATCCACCACGAGGAGCAGCAGGACGTGGCTCGCCCCGCGAGGGATCTCCAGGACCGAGCCCCCCCGGTCTCCCGCTCCCAGCACGACCTCGTTGGCGGGAATGTCGAAGATCGGCGCCGAGAGCCGCCCCACGTCGCGGCGCAGCAGGGCCACCCAGATCGAGAGCCCGACAGCCAGGAGCGCGAAGATCGCCGCCAGCCGGTGAGCCGAAACCCAGGAGACGGCCGGAGCGGGGCGCGCCGCGGGCCAGGGAACGGGCCGGGCCGCGGCCACGAGGGCCTGGGCGCGCTCGGGGACCTCCCGGATCCAATCCGCGTACTCGGGATCCGAGTCCACCTCTTCGGCGAGCGGAGAGGCTTCGAGGTCTGCGGATTCCACCCGCCGGAAATGATGGAGCGCCTCGGCCACGATGTCCGGCGTCAGCGCTCCCGAGCGCAGCTCCGGCTCGAAAAGGGCGGCATCCAGCCAGACGCCGAACCGGCACCGCAGGCTGAGCGGCCCGCCGGAGAGCTCGGCGGGGACCTCGACATCCGCGCTGCCGGCGAGCGGACGGGTATCCGCGGGGACCGCCAGCAACTGGCCGGCCCGCCGGTTCAGGATCGCCCATTCCACCGGCAGATCCGCTGTTGCCGCGAGAACGAAGAGATCGCCCGGTGCCGGCGGCATACGGTCAGCATCAGTGGGCATCGGGTCCACCCTTTCCATCGCGAAACATAAACTCTCCCAGTAACGATTTAACGGCGGTTCTGCCGGAATTGGCGGCGCGGCACCGCTCCAGGAGATCTCCCAGGGTCTCGTACAGGCCGGGCAGCCTTTCGCGAGGGATGCGCAGCTGCTCGGCGAGCCTGCGGAGCGAAGGGCGCTCTTCACCCTCGGCCTCCTCCAGCACCTGGTCGAGCCGGGAGGCCGGCGTGCCCGGCTGTTCTCCTTCCGACGCCTGAAGCCGGACGAAATTCCAGAGCGTCGAGAGGTAGTCCCGGGTCTTCTCGTTGATGTCGAGGCGCCGCAGCGAGGTCATGACGCAGTCGACCAGCTTGCGAAAGAGCTGGCGCTCCTCGACCTGGGTATCCGGCGGGACCAGCCGTGCCCGATTCCCCGGCGGCTCCTCGCCGGTCCGCGGCACGGCCTCCCCCTGCGACTGGTCGAGGAGGGCCGCCCAGCGGGCCCGCACGTCGGCTTTCAGGGGATCGACCAGGTCCTTGAAGCGAAAGGTTGCAAAACCCTCTCTCCCCAGCTCCGGCAACCGCTCGCGCAGCCGCCGGACCACCTCCTCCTGCCGGTGGCCGCGCAGGGTGACCAGGTCGGGCAGCAGCTCGTCGTTCCAGCGGGCCACCAGGGTGGCGAGCCCCTCCCGCGTGGGCTCCAGAGCCGAGCCGCTGGGAGAGGCGCTCAGGACCGTGTGATTGCGGATCCGCTCGTCGCCTTGGAGCACGTACAAATCCCCCTCGGCAACCGCCGCCCTCACCGCTGACTGCAGGACCTGGAACACCTGCGAGCCCAGGGGATCGTGTTCTTTCTGACGCTCGTGGAGAAAATGGCGGATGTTGAGAAACACCAACCCATCGATATTTTCCTTGAGCTTGAGCTGTGCCTGCAGGCTCCGCAGGCGCAGGACGAAGATATAGCTGTAGCACTCCGCCAGAAGCTCCTCCAGAGCCGTCTCTTTCCTGGCACCCGCTCCCCGCGCTTCCCAGGTCTCCCAGCCATAGATGCCGAGGTAGGCCGGCGGGGTCTCCCACAGGCCCCGCCGCTTGAGCTCGCTCCGCAACGCGGCCCGCAAGGCGCTCCAGAGCTGCTCGAGACGGCGCGTATTGAGCGGCTCTCTCCCGGCCAGAGCACGGACGTGATCCGTGAAGACGGACTCCCCGGTGAGAGTCTTCGCTTCCTTCCGGCCCCAGGAGATCCCCGCGCTTTTCAAGGTGTCTTCCGTTTCCTCGCAAAGCGGACCGCGATGACGGCCGCGCGCTTTCTCCTCCCTAAGACACGGTCCCGCCAGTTTTGTAAAACCCCCCGTTAGTCCCTGCCTGAGGCGAAGTTGGGACGCCTTGAAGCCGGCCGGCAAACGCACCGGCCTGACCGCCTCGGCGGTCGGGCCGGATCCCAGAAACGCAAATTTTTTTCAACGTTTCTCGGAGCCGTTCGGCTCAAAGGGAGAGGTCCGTGTCCAATCAGAGCTCCTGCATCCGCAACACTTTTCTTTCGATCACCTGCATCGCGCTTTTCGCCATTTCGATCCTTGCCAACTCGAACCAGGCCGAGGCCCAGGATTGCCAGACGGCCCTGGAGAGCTCGACCGGAGCCGTGGCGATGAGCAACGGCGCCACCACCAGCAAGAAGAAGGGCGTCGACGAGTGGGACGGCGAAGTGGTCAAGCTCGTCACGATGGTTCCCGGCGTGCTCGTCCTCGCGGGCGACGGCGACGGCGCTCAGGATTCGGTCTACACGCAAGGTTCCTCCACCACTCATCCACTGATCGATAGCGCCCAGTTGGGGACAGGCCTGGGGGAACTGCAGACCGTCGTCCCGGCGGGAATCCACTGCATTCAGGTCACTCCGGGGGTCAACGCCACCGGTGACTTCGAGGTCTTCGCCTCGTTCACCGACGTCTGTCATCTGGGCGCTGTCGACGATCATGGCAACAGCCTTCTCTGCGCCACGCCGATCGAGATGGGGGGGAGCCCCACCAGCGGTGAGATCGAGTCGCCGAGCACAGCGGACTACGATGTGTTTACGTTCGAGCAGGAGGATGCCGCGACGGTCACCGTTGCAAGCACGGGAGGGGACGTGTCAGCCGGCCTGTACGACAGTGAGGGTACGCTCCTGGACACCGGCCTGACCTTCCAGATCCCCGCGGCTCTGGCGGCGAGCCGTTACTACGTCCAGGTTTCGGGCGATGACGAGAGCACGTACGAGATCAGTGTGGCCTTGGATCCCGAACCGTAGCCCGGCTTGATGAAATCCGTGCGATCACCGGCGTAACTCCCACGGGAAGATCTCTCGCCCATCCTCGCCCATAGTGGCCGGACCCAGAGGCTTCTATCGCGCCAGCCGTCTGGCTGGCGCACCCGAGCCGCTCGATCATCGCGCGAGGCGAGAGATCTTCCCGTTGCAAGGCTTCTCGGAAACCATCCTCCGCGGGGCCGGCGCCGGTCTGCTGCTGATCGAGAGACCGGATAACGGCTCCAAGAAAGGGGTCCTGCCGCCCTTCTGAGAAGTCCTCGTTTCTCTGACGCGAGGGCTGGACCCAAAAGGGACCACTCCCGGGGATTCGAACCCGCGGTTTACCGCTGCCACCGGTAGAGCCGTGCCCGGACCTGCTCGTTGCCTGCAAAGGCAGGACGCTCCAGACGGACCAGCAGCGGTGTTCTCGCCTCCACGGCGTCGAAGCGGGTGGTAACCACGACCTGGGGGGTCCCCTTGAAACGGGCCAGCTCGAGCGGTTTCCCGCCGAGAAACACTTCTCGGACCCCCTCCCCCCGCCACGTCTCGGGTAGAGCGAGCTCCAGGGAGCCCAGCTCCCGAGGCGCCAGGCTGGGCAAGCCAACGACCCTTTGCCTTTGCCTGCGCGAGTTCCCCGGCGGCAGGATCTCCAGGTCTATCGGACCGCCCACCTGCCGCCAGGGGTGGACCAGGATCACCAGCGATGGGCCCCAGAGCCGGAACAGGGAAGGATGGATCCGCACCACCCCCTCCGGTGCGACGGCGGCGAGGCGGCGCCGATAGAAGTCGCCTCCCACCCCTGCCAGACGATCCTCCGCGAACAGCTCGGCGTCGGCCTGGTCCAGCCGTCCGGGAGGTATCTCGCCGAGGCGCTGCGTCGCGAAGGCAAACGCCTTGCCGTTGCGGGACTTGAGGACGAGCCGCCCCAGATCCGGCTCGTAGTAGGCGAGGCGGCCCTTGATGGGTTGGAGGCTCCCGGCCAGGTGGCGCTGCGCCGCACCCAATGTCACCGGCACCGTGAGGTGGTAGGCGATCCACTGACCCGAGAAGGCCAGCAGCAGCACCGCGGGAGCAGCGGCGGCGGCCGTCACCCACGGCCGCGCGAGCACCGGCCAGCGTGCGGCCAGCCCTCTCCAGCTACGGGCGATCACCCACGCGGCGAACAGAGAGGTGTAGGGCGTCAATACCAGCCAGTTGTGGGGGCTTGGATAAGTGGTGGCGAAGCTGTAAAGGAGGATATAGCCGACCACGTAGGCCAGCGCCATCGCCCTGCCGAGCCGCCTCCTGTCGTACTCAGGGTCTTTCCCGTGTGGGCGCCGGATCACCGTGATCGCCACGCCCACCATGCCCAGCAGGCTCAGAGCCCCGACGATGGGACCGTGGAAGCTTTCGGAGGGCAGCGTCTGGATCGCGTGCAACAGCACGCTCCCATGCGAGCCTTGCCGCGCGGCGCCCTTCCTCGCGTAATGCCTCAGCGTCTTCTCAAAGTCCGTGACATATAGATGCGGATCGATCAACACGTACGGGTTGAGGAGCAGGAACACCGCGGCCGCCGTGACCCCGGCCAGCACCAGCCATGCCCATCGGCGCCGGTCCCGGCCCGGGCCTCCCGCCAAGGTCGCCACGAACAGGGGGATGGCCAGGGGAGCGGCGTTGTACTTGCTGGAGAGCGCCAGGCCGATGCCCACCCCGGCGAGCACGTATCGGCGCCAACCCGGTTTCTCGGCGGCGTCCAGGCTCCAGAAGAAGGCGAGCAGAGAGGTCAGCAGCAGCAGGATGTCGGGCTTGAAGATCACCGACTGCCGGATGTGCCACTCCACGACCGAGAGCACCAGGGCCCCGCCAAGTCCCACGGAGGGCGAGAACAGCCGCTTGCCGATGCGGAAGGTAAGGTAGAGAGAGAGCGTGCCGAAAACCGCTTGCAGCAGACGGCAGAGGAGGTAGCCCGCGGCGGTGAAGTCGCCCTTCGGGCCAAAGACGCGGAAAACCTCCTGGCCGGTCACGCGATAGAGCCCATCGCTCAGGCCCAGCAGCGCCGCCTGGGGCAGATAGGAAAGGCTGGGATAAAACGTTCCGGCAGGCCGGAGATGGCCCTGCACGAGCAGGGCGTGGATGTTGACCCGGCCGTAGACCTCGTCGTGAAACCTGCTGGCCGTCAGTTCGGGTGTCGCCACCCAAGCCCGAAGGAGGAAGCTCCAGGCCAGCAGCAACGGCAGGAAGACCCTGATCAGGCGGTCGGTGCGGGATTTCGGGAAAAGGCTTTCCAAAGAGCTCGATCGGACGAAGGTTGGAATGGAGCGGGAGACGGGATTCGAACCCGCGACCAACAGCTTGGAAGGCTGTGACTCTACCCCTGAGTTACTCCCGCGAACAGGCCCGCGAACGAAGAGAATGGTGGAGGCGGGAGGATTCGAACCTCCGTAGGGCGAAGCCCGGCAGATTTACAGTCTGCTGCCATTGTCCACTCGGCCACACCTCCAAAGAACTGCGCCGCGCTGGATCGGGGGCTGGAGCCGGCACCCGGATTTGAACCGGGGACCTACGGTTTACAAGACCGTAGCTCTACCCCTGAGCTATGCCGGCGGGTCGGGACCCAGGCACAAGAAACCAGCAGGACACTCCCGAATCCAGGAGCCGGGAGAGTCTAGCCGCTCGGGGCCGCGCTGGCAAGCGGCACCCCGAACAGCCGCAAGATCCGCAGCGCCGTCCCTGCCACGCCCGCCGCGGATACCAGACCCAGATAGAGCATCACCAGCCGCGGATCGCGGAGAACGCAGTCGCTCCGCCGCAATCCCGCCCGCCAGGAGCGCCAGTAGGCGTGGAAGCCGGCCGCCCCGAACACCGCCGCCGTCAGCGCCGGGGTGAAGATCCAGGCGAGCAGCGCCACCGTCGTATAGACGCAGAGCGACAGCGGATCGGGGATCGCCGGCGCCGGGATCGGACGCGGCAGCGCCCCCTCGGCGGCGAGCGCCGCCTGGGTCTCGCGCGCCCGGCGGGCGGCGGCCAGCTCGGGGGTCTCGGAGAGATCGATCTCGCTCATGCCGTCGATCCTACTCCCGCCCGCTCGGAGAGCTTCAGGCGGTGCAGCGCCGGCCAGGCCTGGGCGGCGCAGAAGGGCACGCACTGGTGCCCCTGCTCCCCCTCGGCGCCGACGTGGACACAGCACTGGGTCAGCCGCTCCTCGATCATCGTCTGGATGTCCATGAACGGCTTGACGGTGATCCGCTTCACCCGCTTGCCCAGCAGGTCGCGCAGGGCGTCGCGCCTTCCGAGCAGCGACTCCCCCGCCAGCCGTGCCAGCGTCGAGAGCCCGAGGTCGCAGGCCGTGCAGACGTTACGGAACAGCTCGCCCATCCCCGGCTGGGCCAGCGAGCTGCTCTCGGAGAAGAGGCCGAGGAAGGACTCCTTCACCATCCGCCGCAGGTCGGCCGACAGCTCCGGATCGACGATCCGGTTGCTCACCAGCCCGAGATGAGCCTTCAGCGCGTCGTGCCCGACGATCGCCGCCAGCGATTTCCACTCCCCGGCGTCGGTCTTCAGGAGGTAACCGATGCTGCAGCAGTGCGGGTGGCTGCAGGGGAGCGCCGTCAGGTCCCGCCAGGTGACCAGGCCGCCGGTCTGCCCTTCCAGCCGCGCCAGCACGCCGCCGTGGGTCAGCCGCGCTTGCGGGTCGATCGGCGTCGAGCGGCCGCTGCCGAACTGCGGCTGGATCGACACTCCCCCCACGAACGGGGTCTCCAGCGCGTGGAGCAGGACGTCGCCGATCTCGTCGTCGTTGACCCCCAGCGACGCCGTCATCGTCAGGGTGGTGAACACCCCCGCCTGGGAGAGGCGCTCGACGGCCCGCTGCTTGATCCGCCGCAGGTCCGCCCCGCGGTGATGGCGGTGGGTCTCCAGACAGAAGCCGTCGAACTGGAGGTAGACCTCGATCTGACGGTGGTGCTTTTCCAGGAAGGCGAGCAGGCGGTCGTTCTGGGCGATCTCGATGCCGTTCGAGTTGATCAGGATGCGCCCGATCGGCCGCGCCAGCGCTCCTTCCAGGATCTCCAGCAGCCGCGGATGCAGGGTCGGCTCGCCGCCGGAGAGCATCAGCACGTCGAGCCGCCCCTCCTCACGGGAGAGGCGAGCATCGATATTGGCGAGCACCGTCTCGACCGGCACGGCGCCGCGCGACTCGGGGGAGCTGGCGGCGAAGCAGTTCGGGCAGCAGAGGTTGCAGGAGCGCTCGATATCCTCCAGGAGGATGCAGGTGTGCTGGGTCTGCATCTCCCCGAGCCCGCGCAGATAGGCCTGCGGGATCGGATCGAAGTTGCCCGGCACATCCGCCACGTGGCGCTTGGTGGGAGCGGTCCACTGCTCGAGATAGGCGAGGATCTCGGGGGATTCGTCGTAGAGGGTGCGCACCTTGCCGTGCTCGGGGCAGCCGCGGACCAGCCAGACTTGTCCCTCCTCCTCGGCGAGATAGCCGGCGAGCCGGCGCACCTCGGCGAGCGGCCGCTCCGGGTCCTCATGATGGCAATGAGGGCAGAAGGCCGAGACGTAGCGCAGCAGGCGGTCGCCGCGGAGAGTCATGCCGGGCATCAGGAGTTTCCTTTCATTATGGCGGCCCCATGAAGCAGAGACCGCCGAGGACAATGACCGCCACCCCCGCGAACAGGCCGATCCCCTGGAGGAGCACGCCGCTCAGATGCCGGGTTTCCCGCGGGATCGTCAGCAGGATGACGATGAAGAACTCCCCGAGGCAGATCATGAACGCGAAGGCCACAGGCCCGAAGATCCAGTACTGCTGCTCGCTGGGCGATCCGCCCAAAGTCATCGTGAGCACGGTCGCGAGCACGGCATTGAACGTCGCGATCAGGAACACCCAGGGCGAGACTCGCTGGCCGGGCGCCGGCGGGGTCGGCGGCTCCTTGAACATCGCGATCGCCCACTCCACCGTGGCCGGGTCCTGGCCGTCCTGGAGGAGCCGCTCGCGCAGGGCCGCCAGGCTGTAGTGCCAGGAGTGCTCGCGCAGGTAGGCGAGGATCGGTTCAAGGCTGGGCTCATTCATGGCGTTCCCTCCAGGGTTCGGATCTCTCCCATCGCCGCGGGCCGCCGGCACAGGAGGAAGTAGGCGGCGAGCAGCAGGGTCGAGGGGATCAGGAAGAGCTGCGAGCGGGTCAGCCCCGCCCAGACGATCTCGTTGCCGCGCACGAATTCGATCAGGAAGCGGAAGACGGCGTAGGCGAGCAGGTAGACCTTGAACAGCTCTCCCTGGAGGTCCGGCCGGCGGCGCAGGCGCAGGAGCACGGCAAGCATCGCGAAGTGGAAGGCGATCTCGTAGACGAAAGAAGGATGCAGCGGCACCCCGATCCAGGCCGCGGGGAACCCGGGAATGCGCGCCGCCCGCGCCGCGCCGACCGTCACGCCCCAGGAGAGGCCCGTCGGGGTGCCCGGGGTCTCGGTGAGCAGGCAGCCAAAGCGGCCGATGCCGATCCCCAGCGCCACCGCCGGCGCGAAGACGTCGCCGGTGGGTGCGCGGTAGCCGATCAGGCGCTTGGTCGCGATCGCTCCGAGATAGGCGCCGGCCAGCCCCCCGAGCACGCTCTTGCCTCCATACAGGAGCATGCCGGCCAGAGTGGGATCGGGCGTCGCCGCGAGATAGCGCCAGGAGGTGCTCAGCTTGGCCGCGACGCCGCCGCAGAAGAGAGCGCCGGTGAGGATCATGAACAGCCGGTCGTCGAGGGTCCCGCGCCGTCGCCCCTCGACGAGAAAGACGACCACGGCCGCGAGGGTGCCGAGCGCCACGAAGGCGCCGTGCACCCCGGAGGGGTCGATCGGCAGGGTCGGCAGCCGCATTGGATTTTCCCAGTCTTTTCGAAGACTCTAGGGGCGGGGGGCGGCGGCTGTCAAGGAAGCGGAGGCTGTTGAAACTTTTCGGGCTCGCCAGACGCCCAATAGGCGGCAGGGTCCACGATCCGGCACGCCGGATTCGGTGGTATCTTCTACGCACGAAAGTCGATGATTTAAGGCCAGAAAGGGCAATCTCATGAACGGAACCTCGCAAGTACCCCCCGCTCCAGGCGTGCCTCCCGTCAAAAAAGGCATGAGCCCCCTCGCCTGGGTAGGCGTCGGCTGCATCGTCCTCCTGGTGCTCGCCGGCATCGCCGTCGGTGTCATGGGCTGGTTCGCCAAGCGTGCGGTCGACAAGTTCGCGGAAAATCCGACCATGACCGCCGCCGAGCTGATGGTGCGGGCCAATCCGGACCTCGAGCTCGTCAGCTCCGACAGAAAGACCAACACGCTCACGGTCAAGGACAAGAAGACCGGCGAGGTGACCACCTTCAGCGCCGAGGACGCCAAGAACGGCAAGTTCACGATCAAGAGCGACAAGGGCACGGCGACCTTCGACGCCTCCGGCGCGAACGGCGGCACCCTCAAGGTGACCGACGAGAAGGGCCAGCAGACCACGACCACCTTCGGTGGCGTCAACGCCAAGCAGGCCCTCCCCTCCTGGCTGCCGGAATACCCGGGCGGTACGGTCCAGGGCACCTTCGACACCACCACCAACGACACCCGCTCGGCCGCCTTCACGGTCAGCACCAAGGATGACTCCAACAAGGTGCTCGACTACTACGAGGCGCAGCTCAAGAACAACGGCTTCAAGCCGGAGAAGAGCACGTTCAACAACAACGGCCAGACCGGCGGCACCGTCTCCGGCAAGAGCGAGGACGGCAAGCACGAGGTGAGCGTGATCGTCTCGACCAGCACGGAAGGGACCCAGGCGCTCGTCTCCTTCCAGGACAGGAAGTAGCCGCAGAGTCTGCTCCGCCGCCCCCGCCTCCGGGGGCGGCGCTCCGCTGGGAGCCTTCCGCATGACCGAACCCAAAGGGTCCGCGGCCCTCGTCCGCGGTCTCGGCACCTGGGACGGCGCCCTGCTCACCATCGGCTCGATCGTCGGCACCGGCATCTTCATCACCACGGCGGACATGGCCCGGGTGCTCCCCCACCCCGGCCTGATCCTGCTCGTCTGGCTCGCGGGCGGGCTGCTGACGCTCGCCGGAGCGCTCACCTATGGCGAGCTCGGCGCGATGTACCCGCGCGCCGGCGGGCTCTACCACTACATCCGCGAGGCGTACGGGCCGCTCTGGGGGTTCCTCTACGGGTGGACGGCCTTCCTGGTCATCATGTCGGGCGGGATCGCCGCGCTCGGGGTCGCCTTCGGCGAATACCTGGGGAGCTTCCTGCCGTTCTTCTCCACCGGCAACGTCCTGCTCGCGGTGCCGCTCGGCTCCTGGACCTGGAAGGTCTCCGGCGGGCAGGTGGCGGCGGCGCTCGCGATCCTGGTGCTGACCGCCGTCAACCACCTCGGCCTCAAGGAGGGGGCCTGGGTGCAGAACGCGCTGACGGTGATCAAGATCGGCTCGATCGCCCTCTTTGCGGCCCTGGGCCTGCTCGTGCCGGCGAAGGTCGTGCCGGACCTCTACGGCCCGGTGGCCCACATCCCCGGCGGACTGCTCGCCGCCTTCGGGATCTCGATGATCGCGGCGCTCTGGACCTACGACGGCTGGTACGGCCTCACCTGCTCGGCGGGCGAGGTGCGGGACCCCGGACGCAACCTCCCCCGCGGGCTGATCTTCGGCACGGCGGCTGTGGTGCTCCTCTACATGCTGCTTAACCTCGTCTACGTCCGCACCCTGGACATGGCCGCCATGGCTGCGACACCGCGCATCGCGGAGACGGCGGCCGCGGTCCTCTTCGGTCCGGGAGCGGCGCGGCTGATCTCGCTCGCCGTGCTGATCTCCACCTTCGGCTGCCTCTCCTCCACCATCCTCTACAGCTCGCGGATCTACCTGCCGATGGCCGAGGACGGCCTCTTCTTCCGCTCGCTCGCCCGGGTCGACCCCAGACGCCGCACGCCGGTCGCCTGCCTCTGGGCGCAGACCGCCTGGGCGCTGGTGCTCACCTTTTCGGGCAGCTATTCGCAGCTCTACACCTACGTGGTCTTCGCCAGCGTCATCTTCCACGCCATGATCGCCGCCGCCGTCTTCATCCTCCGGCGCCGCCGGCCGGACCTCCCCCGCCCCTACCGGACGTGGGGCTACCCCGTGGTGCCGGCCCTGTTCATCCTGGCCTGCCTGCTGCTGATCGGGAACACCCTGAAAGAGAGCCCGGTGGAATCCCTCCTCGGCCTCGGCCTGGTGGCCCTCGGGCTGCCGGCGTATGTAGTATTCAGGCGGCGGAACGCGGCTTCCGGCGTCTCGTAGCTGAACTTTGAGCCCGGTTCCGCGTACGATGCGGCGAGGGGAGTTTGTAGCGGCCAGGCAATACGACGCCGCGCCGCCGCTGTTCCAGGAACATGGACGGCCGATTTTCAGGCCGTCTCAAATCCCATGGATTGGAGGAATCGAGTGAAACGGATCCCTGCAGCGCTTGCGCTCGGCGTTTTCCTGCTGGCCGGCGGCGCCTTCGCGGCGCCTCCCAATGCCTACCAGGGCACGCCCGAAAAGAAAGACGAGGCGGTGAAGGCCAGCCAGAAGACCGGCCAGCCGTCCAAGACCGCCAAACCCGAGGAGAAGAAGGGCGGCATGACCGCCGGAACCTTCGCCGGCCTCGAGTTTCGCAATATCGGCCCGGCCGTGGTCGGCGGCCGCATCGTCGACGTCGCGGTCGACCCCCGCTCGCCGAACACCTGGTACGTGGCGGCCGCCGCGGCCGGCGTCTGGAAGACCACCAACGCCGGCACCACCTGGGCGCCGATCTTCGAGGGGCAGGGCTCCTTCTCCATCGGCTGCATCACCATCGATCCCAGGAACCCGCTGGTGGTCTGGGTCGGTACCGGCGAGAACAACAGCCAGCGTAGCGTCTCCTACGGCGACGGCGTCTACAAGTCGACCGACGGCGGCAAGAGCTGGGACAACGTCGGGCTCAAGAAGTCCGAGCACATCGGCAAGATCCTGATCGACCCGCGCGACTCGAACACCGTCTACGTGGCGGCTCAGGGGCCGCTCTGGTCGGCGGGCGGCGACCGCGGCCTCTACAAGACCACCGACGGCGGCAAGACCTGGAAAGCGGCGCTGACGATCAGCGAGAACACCGGCGTCACCGACGTCGCGCTCGATCCGCGCAATCCGGACGTCGTCTACGCCGCCGCCTACCAGCGGCGGCGCCACATCTGGACCCTGATCGACGGCGGCCCCGAAGCGGGCATCCACAAGTCCACTGACGGCGGCGCTACCTGGAAGAAGCTGGGCGGCGGCCTCCCCAGCGTCGACATGGGCCGCATCGGCCTCGCCGTCGCGCCGTCCCAGCCCGACACGGTCTATGCCATCGTCGAGGCCTCCGGCAAGGCGGGCGGCTTCTTCCGCTCCACCGACGCCGGCGGCAACTGGGAAAAGCGTAGCGCCACCGTCGCCAGCAGCCCGCAGTACTACCAGGAGCTCTTCGTCGACCCCGAGAACGCCGACCGCGTCTACTCGGTGGACGTCTTCATCAGAGTGACGGACGACGGCGGCAAGACCTTCCACAACCTGGGCGAGAAGGACAAGCACGTCGACAACCACGTCGTCTGGATCGATCCGGCCAACCGCGACCACCTGCTGGTGGGCTGCGACGGCGGCCTCTACGAGACCTGGAGCCGCGGCGAGGACTGGCGCTTCCACGCCAACCTGCCGATCGCCCAGTTCTACCGGGTGAGCGTCAACAACGCCAAGCCGTTCTACTACGTCTTCGGCGGCACCCAGGACAACTTCAGCCTCGGCGGCCCCTCGCGGACGGCGAGCAACAACGGCGTCCGCAACTCCGACTGGTTCGTCACCCAGGGAGGCGACGGCTTCCAGTCGGCGGCCGACCCCGAGGACCCGAACATCGTCTACGCCGAGGCGCAGTACGGCGCGCTCGACCGCTACGACCTGCGCACCGGCGAGCAGGTGCAGATCCAGCCCCAGCCGGGCAAGGGGGAGCCGGCGCTGCGCTGGAACTGGGATTCGCCGCTGATCATCAGCCCGCACTCCCACACCCGGCTCTACTTCGCCGCCAACCGGCTCTTCAAGAGCGAGGACCGCGGCAACTCGTGGACGCCGGTCAGCCCCGACCTCACCCGGCAGATCGACCGCTACAAGCTCAAGGTGATGGGCCGGACCTGGGGCCCCGACACCGTGGCCTACAACTCCTCGACCTCGCTCTACGGCAACATCGTGGCGCTCAGCGAGTCCCCCAAGAAGCAGGGGCTGCTCTACGTCGGCACCGACGACGGCCTGGTCCAGACCACCGAGGATGGGGGCGCCAACTGGCGCAAGACCGACAAGTTCCCCGGCATCCCGGACACCACCTACGTCTCCGACCTCGAGCCCTCGCCGACCGACGCCGACACCGTCTACGCGGCGTTCAACAACATGCAGATGGGGGACTTCAAGCCCTACCTGCTGAAGAGCGCCGACCGCGGCAAGACTTGGACCTCGATCGCCGGCGACCTGCCCGAGCGCGGCTCCGTCTGGACCGTGGCGCAGGACTTCGTCGATCCCAGCCTGCTCTTCGCCGGCACCGAGTTCGGCATGTACTTCTCACGCGACGGCGGGCGGAAGTGGATCCAGTTCAAGAGCCTGCCGGTGATCCCGGTGCGCGACATCGTGATGCAGAAGCGGGAGAACGACCTGGTGATCGCCACCTTCGGCCGCGGCTTCTGGATCCTCGACGACTACTCGCTGCTGCGGAACCTCAAGCCCGAGGCTCTGGAGCAGGAGGCCACGATCTTCCCGCCCCGGCAGGCCTCGATGTACCTCGAGTCCTCGCCGCTCGGCCTCCCCGGCAGGGCGTTCCAGGGGGGCGCCTTCTACGTCGGCGACAATCCGCCGTTCGGGGCGGTCCTCACCTACTACCTGAAGGACGACCTCAAGACCCTGCGGAAGCAGCGTCAGGAGTCCGAGAAGAAGCTGGTGAAGGAAGGGGGCTCGATCGTCTTCCCGAGCTTCGAAGCGCTGCGGGCCGAGGAACAGGAGGCGCCGCCGGAGATGCTCCTCATCGTCAAGGACGAAGAGGGGAACGTCGTCCGCCGCCTGAGCGCACCGGCCAAGGCGGGCTTCCACCGGGTGGCCTGGGATCTCCGCTTCCCGCCGGCCAATCCGGTCCGGCTCGAGAGCGGTGAGCCGAACCTGTTCGGCGGCGGTCCCCAGGGGCCGCTGGCGGCGCCCGGCAAGTACACCGTGACGCTGGCCAGGCAGAGCAACGGCGTGGTGACGCCGATCGGCCAGCCGCAGACCCTCCAGGCCGTGCCGGTCGGCATGGCCGAGCTGTCGGCCCAGGACCAGGAGAAACAGCTCGCCTTCCAGCGGCGGACCGCGCGATTGCAGCGGGCCATTCTGGGCGCGGCCGAGGCCGTGGAAGAGGCCCGGACCCGGATTCAGTACATCCAGAAGGCGATCCCGCAGACGCCGAGGGCCGACCTCAAGCTGTCCGAGCAGGCGCGGAACCTGGACCTCCATCTCCAGGACCTCCAGGTGAAGCTCACCGGCGATCCGATCCTGGCGTCCAACAACGCGCCCACGCCGCCGGCGATCGTGGACCGCATCCAGAACGTGGTCGGCAGCCACTGGAGCGTCTCCGGAGCGGCGACCCGCACCTGGGAAGAGGACTACGACATCGCGGCGGCCGAGTTCGCCCCCGTGCTGGCGGACATCCGCAAGACCATCGGCACCGACCTCAAGGGGCTGGAAGACCAGCTCGAGAACGCCGGAGCGCCGTGGACCCCGGGCCGGTTGCCGAGTTGGCAGCCTGAGTGAAGTAGATTCGTAGGGTGGGTGGGGGCTTGTCCCCACCCACCTGTCCCCATCCATCCAACCGGTGCCCTGCCGGCCTTCCACAGCCAGATCGCTCGCAAGTGCCCTTGGGGCTAAAGCTCACCTGCCGAGCGGTCCAGGCGCTGTCCCGCTCAGCACGCTGCCGACACCTGAAGAGTAGGTACGCTGCAAACTCTTGGAGGCCCCTAATGCAAAAGAAGAAAGCCTTGTACATCGCCTTCCTGATGGTTCTCGCTTAGTTTTCTGGGTCGCAAATCTAACGGCCCAGATCCCGGTGGGATCTCTCGACAACTGCTGCACAGACCTGCAAGGGCAGAGCTGTCGGCACTGGGGATCCACCACTGGATGCGACTACGGGTATTACGGCGGTGGCTATTGCACATGCTACGGCAGGTGGGAGTGCTACTCGCTGCAATCGATCCCGAATCCGCCCGAGGGTCCGTTGTGCTACATCGGGGGAGAGAACTGAGCTCGACCTGGGTTCCACGCCTATGTCAGGCGATCCCGCAGACGCCGAGGGCCGACCTCAAGCTGTCCGAGCAGGCACGGAACCTGGATCTCCATCTCCAGGACCTCCAGGTGAAGCTCACGGGAGATCCGATCCTGGCGTCCAACGCGCTCACGCCGCCGGCGATCGTGGACCGGATCCAGAACGTGGTCGGCAGCCACTGGAGCGTCTCCGGAGCGGCGACCCGCACCTGGGAAGAGGACTACGACATCGCGGCGGCCGAGTTCGCCCCCGTGCTGGCGGACCTCCGCAAGACCATCGGCACCGACCTCAAGGGGCTGGAAGACCAGCTCGAGAGCGCCGGAGCGCCGTGGACCCCGGGGAGGCTGCCGACTTGGCAGCCGGAGTAGGTTGAGTGGTGGGGCTCGTCCCCACCCCCGCCCCGCCAGGGCGGGCCACCTTCCCATTCCCCCTTAAGCGCCCAATGCTGTTCATCCAAGGCGTTCTGAACGTAGGGGAGGGGCTTGTCCCCTCCTCGCCTCGTTAGGACGGCGCCAAGGATGGATCGCCGGCGACTGGTGTCCGAGATGCCAGTCCGTTGACATTTATCATATTCGGTTGTACAGAGTCTCCAGGGGTACGACTATTCATGGCCGCAGGTCTCGGCTCTCAGGCGGAGAGCCTGCCGTCCTCGCGCGCCACTTTCCGTCTCTGGAGGACACAAAGGATGAGGACCCGAGGTTTGAAGCACGCGCTGGCGTTGTCATGCGGCCTGCTGGCGACTGCCGCGAATGCGGCCACCCAGGAGAAGATGGCGAGCAGGCCCTTCGCGGACGCGGACCACGTCATCTACTCTCCGGCGCGCGGCGGCGCGCGACTGCCGCTCAAGTCGAACGTGACAAACCATGGCGGCGGTGTGCTCGCCTCGGCCAAGGTGGTCTTGATCTTCTGGGGGCCGAACTTCAGCAACGCCGCCTCCGCTGACTTCGCGTATGCCCGCACCTTGCAGGCCTTCCGCAACCAGTTCGGCTGGAGCCAGGAATACGGGGTCCTCCAGCAGTATGGGGTCAACCCGTCGGACCTCGGCTCGGGAACCCCCGACAGGTTCGACACCTCGACGCCACCGGTCAACGTCACCGACGCCAGCGTTCAGGCCGAGGTCAACCGGTATCTGACGACCAATGCCTTCAACAACAGCACGGTCTACGAGGTCGTCATTCCTCGCACCTCGTACTCCTCGAGTGGCACGAGCACCTCGTGCGGCGGACCGAGACTCTCCTATTGCACCTACCACGGCCATTACAGCAGCGTCCCGGGGACGGTCAAGTACTCGATCCAGCCCTATCCGAGTTGCTCCGGCTGCAAGGTTTCGGGCTGGTCCGATGCGCAGAACGAGGAGCACTTCGTCGGTCACACGACCTGTAACGCCGTGACCAATCCGGTGAACGGCTGGTGGGACAACGCTACCGGCGAAGAGGTTTGCGACAAGTGCACCTGGTCGCCCACACCATTCATCGGCACCGGCGGGTATGCCTACCAGTACATGTGGTCGAACCAGAACGGAGGGTGCATCAGGACCAAGTAGAGAGCTTCCGAGGGCGAATCGGAGGCGCCGGAACCGGCGCCTCCGGGCAGGGGCCGCAGACCCTCCAGGCCGTGCCGGTCGGCATGGCCGAGCTGTCGGCCCAGGACCAGGAGAAGCAGCTCGCCTTCCAGCGGCGGACCGCGCGATTGCAGCGGGCCGTCCTGGGCGCGGCCGAGGCCGTTGAAGAGACTCGGACCCAGTACATCCAGAAGGCGATCCCGCAGACGCCGAGGGCCGACCTCAGCTGTCCGAGCAGGCGCGGAACCTGGACCTCCATCTCCAGGACCTCCAGGTGAAGCTCACGGGAGATCCGATCCTGGCGGCCAACAACGCGTCCACGCCGCCGGCGATCGTGGACCGCATCCAGAACGTGGTCGGCAGCCACTGGGGCATCTCCGGAGCGGCGACCCGCACCTGGGAAGAGGACTACAACATCGCGGCGGCCGAGTTCGCCCCCGTGCTGGTGGACATCCGCAAGACCATCGGCACCAACCTCAAAGGCCTGGAAGACCAGCTCGAGAGCGCCGGAGCGCCGTGGACCCCGGGCCGGTTGCCGAGTTGGCAGCCTGAGTAGGGGCTTCTTAGTTGGTAGGTGAAAGGGGCGGCCTCTGGCCGCCTCTCTCTTCCTTCTGCAGCAACTCGTAGCAGAGTTCTACGGTCTCACACCTGTGAGCCTGAGAACAATGTTGGGGGATTGGCTTGCCACCTGCTCGCCGCCGGTCGCCAGCGTGAAGTGGTTGATCTCTTTCAGCGCCTCGCCAGCGTCCCTGACCTGGGTGATCTTGAAAATCCGAAAGTCGACCGCGTTTTCGCGCTTGGCGCTCGGGAGAATACCGATTGAATAACCCTCCACTTCGACACGGGTCAACTCGCCCGCACGGCCGACAACTCGGGTCCGCTTCTGCGAAGGGGTTGTCATTTCCCAGGAGATGAGGGTGCCGGTGACCGGACCGGACGATGTCGGGTAAGCCTCTTCCTTAACCGTCGCCCCGGAGCTCGCGGGATGGACTCTCTTGAGCCGTAGCGTTACCGCAGGCTGGAGGGCCGTTGAGTAAGAGGCCCCAAGCCGCAGCGATACCTTCTCGATCTGACGGAGAGCCTCGCCCGCGTTCTCGACCTCCTTGACCTCGAAGATGCGAAAGGTGACAACGTCTTCCGGCTTATTCTCCAGGGATGTCGTGATGGCCAGTCTCCTCTCACCACGAGCCTGAGCAAATCTCGACAGATCTCCGTCGCGACTGATGAGCTCGACAACCTTCCCGGCTGCCAGAGTGGCCTCCCAGGTGATCAGGGCTGGGTTGTCTACAGAGCCTTTGGCTGAGGCATCCTCGCCCCAGGATCGAGCATGCGGAGCAAAAAGCAGCATGAGAAGCGAGGCGACAAAGGCTCTCTTGCGCATAACACTCTCCTAATCAGTTGGAAATTTTCATCCCGTCCTTCTACCAACTGGGCAATCAGCCGTTCGCTACTCCCGCGTCGGAGGGCTGGAAATGCCCTTACCCTCCAAAAGGATGCCAACACCGTGCCCTACTAAGCCGGAGGAGGGATCGAACGCCGCCGCTCTCCGGGCGGCCAGCGTCCATAGTCCCGCCATTCCTGGCCAGAACGTCACGCGTATAAGAGCTACGCGTTAGCCTTACACTCCCAGCGCACCTTCAATTCAATACTACAGGAACAAGTCTCTAAGAGCATAGTATCTCTGACGCCCCCAAGCGGGACAAGGTCCCTCCCTTAAGTTTCATGGCCTTTCCCGTCACCACTCCCCTGCTGGCCTATTCGCTTGGATAGAGAGTCGAGCACCTTCGACAACAATTCGTCCCCATTTGAGGACGCCCCTCCTGGTTCGCCCTTCTCTTTGAGTGCTCTGGGAGACTGTCCCATGAAAGGATCCTCGGCAAGAAGGAGACGCGCCATGGAAGGGGGATCACTCGGTCCCAGGCTATCCCGTTGAGCCTGGGCGGATATAATGAAGTGCAGGAGTCTCAACCTCAAACTATTGAAATATTTGAAATCTTCAACAGCAGATCGATGCTGGCGCAGAAGAAGGAACGCAAAGGACTCGACATAGAGCACGATGGCCGCAGCCCTCACCAGCGGTGCCAAGTCCGCGAACTCCTTGGCTACAGCCTCATTCGATACCAAGTAGTAAAGAGCTCCAATGCCTCCCAGAGCTGCGAGGACTCCTCCTCCCAAAAGAAATCGTGACCTCTTCCACATCGATGAGCAGATCTGGTCATATCTCTCGATCTCTGCGTAGAGAAGAAATCCGAACTCGCTCAGTTGCGTCGGCCTGGACCGAACCCCCTTCGAGTCCCACGAGGAGCGCCGGGATTCGCTGATCAATATGAGGAGGAGGGGAAGGATGGCGGCGCCGGCCAGGGTACCGATCAGCCGATCGGCTCGAAAATGAAGGACTCCGTCACGCACCGAGATCTCGGGAGATTCCGGCGGTGTGGAATTGATGGGCGATAGGGACTCCTTGGCAGGCTTAGCCGCTATAATAACGAATTCTACAAAGACCAGGGGGGAGAGAGGATGGATACCCGCCTCAGCCTTGCTGTTCGTATGCTCTGGGAAGGGAGTCAGCTCGCCTCGTAGCTTCTGATTGATTTGGGAATACTCCGGATAGCCCTTCACCTCATCCGCGGGGACCTTGAGACTCCCACCGGCCGAAGCTCGAAGGAACGGGAACGACCAAAACACGAGCAACAATAGGAATGCCATAATAGCTAAGAATGCACTCCCTCGAATCAGGGGGCCTCTGCGATCCAGCTCCCTGATTGCGTTGTTCTCTACGGTCTTCTCAGCAACCTGGTCCTGCGCGCTCAAACTCACCTCATCATTCTAGGCACTGCACCGTGGGAGTGCCCGGGCTGTGTACGGCAAGAGATTGAACTCTCTCGGCCAACCCACTCGTCTAGAAGGCTTCGAAGCAGCAAGGCGCCGAGCAGCAGTCCCCACAGTCCATGCTGACGGCGCAGCCGCAGACCTTGGTACCTTCACAGGTTACACAGCAGCCTCGGCCGGTAATGTCGTCAGGAGTGTCTTTTATAAGCTTGTTCAGCTCTTCACGATCCGCCGGAGAGATTTTCCTGACACCCGCCAACTTCACGAGGCTGCTTGATAAGGTCCGGGGGAAGTAGTCAGCTCCCGGCTGTACAACGAAGGTTTCCATAGGATGCAAAACTTCGCCTAAACCTTTAACTTGGCTCAGAGAAAATACCTTGAACGCTACATATCCGTCTTCACGGATTGCTGGCACGAACCCGAAGAATTGGCCGTCCTGCAGCTTCATGCGAGTCATCTCCCCTTCACGCGAGACGAGCGCGACGACTCGACCGGTGGGGAGCGTGAGATCCCACCGCACCAACATGTCAGAAGATGGAAGCTCCGCCTTGGCTGGCACCTCTCCTCGGGAGCTCCTGGTCGCGCCCTGCGCAAGTCGCATCGTCAGCCCCGAGATCTTCTGAGAATACGCCTCCTCACCAGACCTGACCTCGATCATTTCCACAGGACGAAGGCTCTCTTTTTTGCCAACGAGTCGAACCTCAAACACCCTGAACCTTGTGGGACCGCCCGCGACAACCTCAGGGATGAACGCCAATTCAGAACCGTCTTCCCGGGTCAGCCGAACGAGCTCGCCGCTGGCAGCCGTCAGCTTGGCCTTCACGCCTCCAGAGAGCTCAAGCTCCCAGGTAACAAGCTTCGGACTCTCACCGTTGGGTTGGAGATCAACAGCATGGACAAATCCCGCCGTGAGCACCACACCCAGCACCAGCATCACCACCGCAAAAAGAATTCTATGCTTGGCCATGTGTATTCCTTTTAATACTAGCCGTTGTCCCTCTGGAGGAGGGTACATGGTAATCCGTCGTAGGCAGCCACGCTCAGACGCATGCGGTTAGCGGCACTGAGACTCAACCTAGGAGCTGCTTACGCGGGACGAAACATCCTCATTATACAGAAGTTTGCGAAGTCAAGGGAGACCCTAGGTATCCAGCCCACCTGCACCCTCCAGCTCCAGATCCAGCAGTCTTCCTATATCTTGTTCTGTGACACCAACGTTGATGAATGGTTTAGAAAGCTTGCGGTTCCCCTGTAGATGAAACGTTCCGAACATCGAGGCAGGGGCGGCATCCTTCTTGATTTCAAGGCCGGACGAGGTACTCCTAGATCCGGGAGACTGGAGACTAGGTGCCACGTCAGTAGATAAGACTTCATTCTCCACCTCCCCCAAGTGCCACGTCCCTGGAGAAAATCGCGCCTCGCCGAGGGGCTTTTTGACTTGTCAAGTCCCCGGGACGCAGCCTTGGGGATGTCGAGAGGCTCTTGTGATGGCAAATTACGACAGCGGTTTCCTGAAATTAACGTCAAATCGGTCTCCTGGATACACCTTCTCCTTCTCTTCAGCCGGTGAAGGTCGAGATCGCCAGATCGCCGATCAGGATCTGCCGAGGCAGCCGCCTGCCTACCCGCCGACGAATGGCAACGCCGGCGGGAAGCTCCCAAGGGGAAAGTGCGGGTCCGGGTCTCTTCTCTGGAGTTTCTCGGCTGCCGTGCGGTAGGCGACCACGAACCAGGAGAAGCCCTCGTAGAAGTAGTGGCGCATGGTCTTGCTCGCGGCGTGGAAGAGCGGGGCCGGCGATTTCTTCAGCCGTTTGGGGCGGGTTGTCGGATCCTGGGCCAGGATCGCCGCCGCGCCGAGGGGCTCGGTGCCCGTCCGCTGCCTCGCGGCGGCGGCGTCCTCCTCGATCTCGACAGCCAAGTTGGCGACGCGTTGCCGGTATGCCTCCGGGGAGAGGTGCTTCCAGCAGGGGAGGGGCGAGAAGGTTACAATCTCGGGGGTAGCGTAGCGGAGACGATCGACGGCCTCTCCCTTGCGGCGGGCGAGGTACTCCTGGGTGCGGTCGAACCAGGTGCCGGCGAGGGGCTCGCCGTCCGCGAGCTGCCGGACACAGTGGAGACCGGGCCACTGCCGGAGCTGGGCGACCAGGTTCTCTTTGACCCCGTGTCCAAGGACATAGCGAAGTCGGGCGACCTGCACTTCTTCCTCGTTGCTGATCAGGATCGCCTGGTAGCGCCGCTCCCAGATCTTCCCCGTCCAGCCGGTAAGCCGGCTGACCTCCCGCGCCAGGTTCGAGTTGAAGTAGCCCACGAACCGCGCGAGCCGCTTGGCGCTCTCCGCCCGGACGATCATGTGGTAGTGGGTCGACAGCGGACTGAAGGCCATGAGGTCGACCGGATAGAGCCGCTGAGCCCTGCCGAGCACTCCGGCGGCGATGTCGTTGAGCTCCGGGCTCGGCCGGAGCAGCAGGCGTCCTTGCAAGGTCCGGCAGGTGACCTCGACCAGGGCACCCTCTTCGGGAAGGTAGCGAAGTTTTCGTCCCATACCCCTAATAAGACGTAAAATCTCGCCCCTTCTGACAAACCCTTTAATGCCTGTAGGTTACAGAGGCATTTTTGCCGCTTCGAGAATCAGGTGCCATCCTTCCGCCAAGAGGCCTGGCAGATTGGGTAGCACCTCGAAGGGGGGATCGGACGGCACGCCGGGAGCGCGAGCACCGAGGTGCCCTTTCACCGTGGTGAGCTTACGCCGGAGCCTTAGAGACGAGCGGATTCCGCGTCTTCAGCTCCGGAAAACGCGTGAAGTCTCGATCGAACGACCAGAGCTCGGAAACGCCGTGGAAGAGGCAGAGGGCGGCGATGCGGGCGTCGTGCACCCTGGCGCCGATGATCTGGCCAGAGACGAGCAAGCGCTCGAGCACCGGCCAGTAACCGGCGGCCTCACTCAATAAGATGATGCCCGGAGATGCGAGGAGGGCCGCCACTTGCTCCAGCGCGCGCGGCAACTCCGTCGGAGGCCGGTAGATTTTGGGGTGAGTGGAGATGGCCAGGAACTCGTGAATGCAGGGCCAGGGAATCCCCCATGGAACCGCACCCTCGATAAGGGGGCGCAAGGCCCTCTGCGCCGGCTCGAACCAAGGTGAATCACGGCGATGGGCATAGACCAAAAGGTTCGTGTCGACCGCTATCAAGCCCCGCGCCCCGCATAGATCCGGTCACGCAGCGGCTCCCAGGATCCCTCTTCGATCTCGGGGTCCAGACCCTCACCCGTGACGCTCAGATCTGGCCACTGGTAGGACGTCTTCCTTTGTGTTCGCCGGGCCAAGGCCGCCTGCAAGCCTTCCTCGATCAGAGCACGAAGTGTCGTCCCCTCGCGCCGGGCAACCTCCCTCGTGCGCGCAAACAAATCTTCGGCAATTTCCACGGTGGTCTTCATATGGGCCAACCATATCATGGGTATGGGTGAGAGTAACCCCGATCAGATGAGAGTATCCCCAGTCCGCGTCCGGAGCCTCTCCGCCGGGTCTCTTTTTTGAAGCCGGAGTGACGACAAAATTGAAGAGGTTTGACCGGCTGCTTACGGGTGGCACCTAGCCCCCGCACCTCGCCCCCGTCTGAGTCAGAATCGCGGCCGGCCCGAGAGGCTTGATGCCATTCTTCTTACGGCGAGCGGCAGCCTCCGCTTCAATGTCCGCCCCTTTCCAGGCAGGGCATGGCGGCGGCAAGCTCCTCCCTGAGGTAAAATCCCTCTCCTCTAAGGGAGATCTCCATGCCACGTACCCGCATCGCGCTGACGGTCAGCGACTGGGAGAAGCTGACGCAGTCCGTCTCGGCGGAGACGACCGCCGAGGCGCCCCATCTCGAGTTCATCCACGGGAAGCTCCAGGTCTTCCTCGAGGAGTTCCGGCAGCTCGCGGTCGAGCAGGGCGTCCATGAGGCCCGCAAGCAGGCGGTGACCCGCCGGATGAACGAGATCCTGGAGGAGGGGCGCAGGACGGCGTCTGCCCTGAAAGCCGGGCTCAAGCAACATCTCGGCAACCGCAACGAGGAGCTGGTCAAGTTCGGCATCCAGCCGCTGCGCGCAAGGAAACGGCGCAAGAGTGGAGAGCCCGCACCGGAGGGCGAAGGAACCTCGTCCTCCGGCGATCCTTCCGCATAGCCGGCGATCCTTCCGGCGGCTCCCGGCCGGCAGGGAACGCCGTCCTCCCTCTTTCCGGCGGCTCGCTGGAAACAGGGAGAACGGTCCTCCCTCTCCTGATAGCTCTGCGGAGACAGGGAGTGCCTCTCTCCCTCCTTTCAACGGCTCGTTCGAAGGTGGGAGCGCCATCCTCCCGGTCCAAAACGCCGCGCCAGCAGAGGGAGCGCCGTCTTCCCTCCTTCCGATGAGCCGTCATGAGGAGGGAGAGCCATCCTCCCGATCCAAAACGTCCCGTCGTAAAAGAGGGAGCGTGATCCTCCCGGTCCTGTTGAGACGATTTGAAGAGGGAGGACGGCCATCCCTCCTCCCAACGGGCGGTTCAGAAGAGGGAGGACGGCCTTCCCTGTCCAAAATGGGCCGTCCAGGGAAGGAATGCGGCGTTTTAGTCTTGCCACGAGCCGTCGCAAGCTTCGCAGTGGTCATGGCGGACAGGAGGGAAGTGGCTATTGCCTTGCCATCGCTCCCGAACGAGTATCCCTGTGATGACAACAGAAAAGGACCCTTCCATGCAAAGTTCCCGGGTTCCGCTCGCCACCGCCACCGCCACCGCCATGGGGTACGTGGCTCCCGCACACTCCGGCCAGGACAACCCGCAGCCCCTGCAAGCCGCCAACCTGACCGGCCTGCACGATTTCGATTTTCTGGTCGGGCAGTGGCAATCCCATCATCGCCGCTTGAAGGAGCGGCTGGCCGGCAGTCATGAATGGGAGGAGTTCGAGGGGACGCTGACCATGCGCAAGCTCATGAACGGTTGGGCCAATGTGGACGACAACGTATTGAAGCTGCCGGGCGACGAATATCGCGCGGTCGCCCTGCGCGCCTACGATCCGCAAACCGGGCAGTGGGCCATCTGGTGGCTCGACGGCCGCAATCCCTTCGGCGAGCTCGACCCGCCGGTCAAGGGCAATTTCGAGAACGGCGTCGGCACCTTCCATGCCGACGACACGCTCCGCGGCAAGCCGATCCGCGTGCGTTTCGTCTGGTCGCAGATCACGGCCACATCCGCCCGCTGGGCACAGGCTTTTTCACCCGATGGCGGAAAGACCTGGGAGACGAACTGGACCATGGAGTTCCGGCGGGTCTCGTGAACGCCGGCGAGTCCTGAGCTCCGCCACCTCTCGCTCGTACAATGTCCGAGACAGAGGAGGTCCGAGATGCTCGAGAGATTCTGGCCCATCGCAGGACTGACCGGCGCGGTCCTGCTCTCCGCCGCCACGGCGATGCCCGCCTCGGAGGACGCCGGCGCCGTCCTCCACCGGCAGACCCAGGAGCTGATGGACGCGATCACCCACGGGTCGGCCGCGGTCTGGGACCGCTACCTGGACGCGAAAGCCATCTACACCGCGGAAGACGGCACCCTGCAGACCAAGGCGCAGATGGTGGAGGGCACCAAGCCCCTGCCGGCGGGGGTGTCGGGCAACATCAAGGTGATCGGCTTCAAGGCCACCGTACATGGACCGGTCGCGATCACCAACTACGTGAGCGATGAGCACGAGGACTACCACGGGCACAAGCTGCACTGCCAGTACCGGACGACCGACACCTGGCTGAAGACCCCCGCCGGCTGGCGTCTGGTCGCCGGCCAGCTCCTCGCCCTGCGCACCGACCCGCCGGCGGTCCCGTTCACCTCCCGCCAGATGAACGAGTACGTCGGACGCTACGCGCTGACGCCGGCCATCACCTATGAGATCCGGCGCCAGGGGGATGGCCTCGTCGGTCAGCAGAGCGGGCGCCAGGCGGAGCCCCTGAAGGCGGAGGCGCCGGACGTTCTATTCGTCCCCGGCAAGACCCGCTACCGGAAGATCTTCAAGCGCGCGCCCGACGGCCACGTCACCGGCTTCGCCGAGCGCAGGGAGGCCTGGGACATCGACTGGAAACGGCTGCCATAAGGGCACCTGGAAGACCGGTGCCGGCTGGACGCCCGTATAGGAAAAAAGCGCGTGGGGCTGTCCCGGCAGGACGGCCCCACGCGGGGGAACGGCAGGAGGTCTATCCTGACGAGTTGGTCTGTCCGAAGTGCCTTTTTGCCGGGCTCGAGTCTGCCTCCACGAGGGGTCGCCGGCAATAGCCACTTACGCCGGTTTCCCTAATACCAATATCTTCGGGCTTCGCCCGCTCCGGCGTATAATTAAGCAATCCAAATTCAGGAAGCGGCGCAACGATCCAATCCGGGAGGACCTGAACGATGGCAAAGAGCAAGATTCAGAACATGCGGCTCGCCCTCGATTTCGTGACCGAAGGCGATCCCGGCATCCAGCCCGAGGGCCTGGGGATGGCGCCGGCGAAGCCCAAGATCCAGGCCTGGACAAAGACCGGGAACATCCAGGGGTTCGGCATCGCCGAGCGCATCACCAAGGGGCAGAAGCTCGGCGACCTCGCGCTCAAGGTCTACGTCGAGCGCAAGCTGCCGAAGAGCAAGGTCGAGAGCCTGGTGCCCGAGAAGGTCAAGATGCCGGGGCTGGACGAGCCGGTCTTCACCGACGTCGAGGAGATCGGCAAGGTGCAGCTCGAAGCCAACACCGCGCGGCACCGCCCGGCCATGCCCGGCTGCGGCGTCGGCCACTTCGAGGTCGAGGTGGGCACCTTCGGCTGCCTGGTCCGCAAGCGCGGCAAGCCGGACCTCTATGTGCTGAGCAACTCCCATGTGCTCGCCAACGAGGGGCTCGGCGCGGCCGGGGACATCATTCTCCAGGCCGGCAAGCACGACGGCGGCCTGCAGCCGGACGACGTGCTCTGTGAGCTGGCCGAATGGGTGCCGTTCCAGTTCGACGAGGACGGCTTCCCCAATCTCGTGGATGCCGCCATTGCCAAGGTCAGGAAGCCCGCCGAGGTGACGTCGGCGGTCAACCTGATCGGCGTTCCCAAGGGGTTCAGCACGGTCGTGCGGCGCGGCATGAAGGTGCGCAAGTGCGGGCGCACGACCGATCTCACGGTCGGCGAGATCAAGGACGTGGACTACCGGCTGCCGATGTTCTACCGGCAGCCGGGGGGCGGCGCCCAGGGGCGGGTCGGCCTGCGCGACCAGGTGCTCTGCACCCGCTTCACCGCCCCGGGCGACAGCGGCTCGGCGGTGTTCAACATGGACGGCAAGGTCGTGGGGCTGCACTTCGCGGGCTCCCCCTCGGCCAGCATCTTCAACCGGATCGGCAATGTCCTGGACGCGCTCGAGCTGGAGCTCGTGAGCGAGGCGATCTGAAGGAGGTCTGAGATGGCCAAGCCGGAGCAGGTCAAACGCGCGCTCGACCTCTTCAGCGACGAGCTGTCGCGGATGCAGAACGTGGTCGGTCTCGGCAGGGTGCCGTCGGAGCGGTCTCCGGGGGAGTGGGACCTCGCGGTCTACGTGGCGAAGAAGATGCCCGAGGATCTGCTCGAGAAGGCGGACCTCGTCCCCAAGACCCTGGAGATCCCGGGCCGCGGCGGGTCTCACAAAGTGACCACGCAGGTGATCGAGCAGGGCGTGGTGGAGTTGGAGAAGATGTAGGCGCTACTCCCGGACGGCTACTCCCGGACGATGCGAACCCGCTTCACCCGCATCGCCGGGGTGTCCTTCGGGGCGGTCCGCAGGCGCGGCTGCCCCGCCGGCGGCTCCAGGCCGCGGCGCAGGAAGGTGAGGGTCAGATCGCCGTCCCACCGGCCTTCCGACTCCAGCGCGCGCACCAGCTTGCCGATGTCGTAGCCGACCGTGGCGCCGGCGCCGCCCTTGGGGCCGAAGGCCGAGAGCGTGCCCAGGTAGTACGGGCTCGCCGGGTCCGGCTTCGCTCCCCGCGGCAGGTTGGCGTAGACCTCGAAGAAGGCCCCGGAACGCCCCTCCACGCCGTCGAGATAGAGCCCCAGCCGCTGGCCCTCGCTGTTGCCCTCGCTCCCCAGGGATTCGGGGAGGGCCACCGGCACCTTGACGACGACCGTGGTGCTCTCTTTGTCGAGCGTGATCTCGCGATCCGAGGTCGAGAGGACCTGGGGTTTCGAGCTCTTGGGCGGAGGCGCTTCGGAAGCGGACATGGCCGGCGCTTCGCTCGCGGCCGGACGTTCGGCGGTGCCCGGCCGGCAGGCGAGCAGGAAAAGGATCGACAGGAGCGCGGCTCCCGGTAATCGCGAAGCCGTCATCTGCAACTCCTCAGAGGAGCGACTCCTCGGACCGTCCGGCCGGAGGGGACCGGACGATCCGAGTGTAGCGCACTCGCCCTGTTTTGACTCGCGACTACTGATTCGCGACTACTGACCCGCGGCTACTCGCGGACGAGCTTCACCCGCGCGAAGCGGACCTCATGGGTCTTCGGCAGCGCCTCGGGGGTGGCCTGCCCCGGGGCGGGCTCGAGGCCCTTGGGGACGAAATCGAGCTTCAGGTCCCCTTTGAAGCCCGCCTGCCCCTGCAGCCGCTCGACCAGGCGCGTGACGTCGTAGGCGAGCCGCGCGTTCTCCTGGAGCGACTTGTCGGCGCCGTGCCCCGCGTGGGCCGAGGTGCCGTCGGCGAGCTGGCCGAAGATCGCCAGGTTGCCGATGTAGCTCGGACTCGACGGATTCGGCTGCGACCCCGGCGGCAGGTTGGCGTAGACCTCGTAGTAGACGCCCGGCCGGCCGAAGCGGATGCCGTCGATCACCAGCGTGAGCCGGCTCCCCTCCGTGCCCACCGACTCCGTCCCCGCCGCCGGGATCGTCAGCGCCACCGACGCCCGGGCGCCGCGGAGCCTGGCGTTGACGGCCTTGTCCACCACCACCGTCTGCTTCTGGTCGGTGAACGGAGCCGCCGGCAGCGCCTCGGGGAGGGCCTCGGTGGTCGGCAGGTCGCCGCTCCCTTCCGCGTAGCGGTAATGGAGCTGCGCCGCCGAATCGACGACCTGCTGGCCGGTCATCTGCACCGCCTGGCCGTTCTCGTCGAAGAAGGTGAAGACCTGCGTCTTCCAGAGGTTGTCCGACGGGTTCGTCCGCCCCTCGCCGAGCGTGAGCCAGTGGTTCCACAGCCGGTCGATGTTGGCGTGGTGGAGCCAGAAGACGGGATCGCGCGCCGCCATGTTGGGATCGCTCATCCAGCCTTCATCGCCGCCGACCAGCACGTGGATGATGTTGTGCGGCTGGCTCTCGAGCTGGCCGAAGACGCCGCCGAAGTGGATCGGCCCCGAGACGAGCTGCCCGCCGAAGCTCAGCGGCGAGCCGGTCGGCGAGCTGAAATTGGTGAACGTCATCGCCTGCGCGAAGCTGGTGGCCGAGGCCGGGACCTGCGCCCCCTGGTTGATGCCCGGGGCGCGCTCGGCGACGAACAGCGGGTTGCCGGTGCTCGGGGTGCGCAGCGGCGGCGGGATCGCCCGTTGCGCGGGGTCCGTGTAGTCCCAGAACGGCAGGGCGAAGGCCGGATCGCCCGATGCCTTGCGCAGGATGCGCTCGAAGTAATAGAGATACATCCGGTGCCAGGAGAGGAAGAAGTAGGTGCCGTGCTGGCAGGTGTTCCACTGCGGGAGGGCCGGCGTGTCGTAGGTGCCGTGCATGTTGGCCTGGTAGAGCCAGCTCGTCGGGTCCGTGGCTGGCCGGCTCTGCATGGTCTGGACCCCCTTGCGCAACGCCGCGATCTGCGGGCCGTTGGGGTCGAGCTTGCCGATGTTGGGCCGGACGTAGACCTGATCCGCCGGCTCCCCCGGGGTGTCGGTGGTGGTCAGATCCGTCGAGGCGCCGACGCCGCCGGCGTCGGACGTGGCCGGATTGTCGGAGGTAGCGGTGCTGTCGGACGTGGCCGTGCCGCCGGCCGGCTCGCCGGGCCCTCCACCACCGCACGCGGTCCAGAGGATCAGGAGGGAAGGGAGAAGGAACAGGAGAGACCTGCGCGAGGGCACCATGAGCGTCTCCTTTCAGTTCGAGGGACGTAATGGGAGGATTTCTATAATCTATCGCTCCAGCGAGCACTTGTAAACTGGCGAAATCGGGAGCGGAAACGTTACAGGCCCGCGGGCCGCCTGTCCCTTCAGCCCCCCGCAGCCGCACCCTCCTTATTGGAGAGCGCGATGATCGCGCTTTCGGAAGGAGAAACGAAATGAACAAACTCTCTCTGGTTTCGAAGATCGCTCTGGCGGCCGTGCTCACCGTGGGCGCCCTGTCGATTCCCGCGCCGTCCCAGGCGGTTTCCAACTGCCCGCGCCCCATCCTGTGCACCGACAACTGGGATCCGGTGATCTGCTCGAACGGGGTGGTCTACTCCAATGGCTGCTACGCCTACCGGGCCTGCGCCACCGGCTGCGTGCCGTACGGCAACGGCGGCCCCGTCCTGGAGTAGCAAGCCGCAAAGCCCCGTGGGGCCGTCCCGCGGGACGGCCCCACGGAGGTCCAGCCTGCCGCCCGGAGTGGTCGCTCGCCATCGCACTTGCGCCGGTTTCCGTAGTACCAATATCCTCGGCTCCGTGAAACGGGTTCCAACCGGGATCGTCCCCGTCATCGCGGTCGACCGCGCCTCCGCGAAGCCCCTGCACCGGCAGATCTACGAGGGGTTCCGCGAGGCGATCGTCGAGCGCCGGCTGCGCGCGGGCCAGCGGCTGCCGTCCACCCGCGGCCTCGCCGCCGAGCTCGGGATCTCGCGGATCCCCGTCCTGCAGGCGTTCGAGCAGCTCCTCGCCGAGGGCTATTTCGAGAGCCGGACCGGCGCCGGGACGTTCGTGGCCGGGTCGCTCCCCGACGATCTCTCGACGGCCTCCAACCGGCTGGGCCGGGGGCGGCCGGCGGCTCGGCCGGCGACTCGGCCGGGCCGGCGAGCGGTCTCCCGCGCTCCCGAGGTCCTCGCCTCGGAGCCCAAGCCCTGGCTCCAGGGGTGGGGCGCTTTCCGGGTCAGCCAGCCCGCCGTCGACCGCTTCCCCTTGCAGCTCTGGTCGGGCCTGGTCACCCGCCACGGCCGGAACCCCCGGAGCAGCCAGATGGTCTACGGCGATCCGATGGGCTACCGGCCGTTTCGCGAGGCGGTGGCCGAGTACCTGCGCACGGCGCGGGCCGTCCGTTGCGACGCCGAGCAGATCCTGGTGGTCAGCGGCTCCCAGCAGGCGCTCGACATCTCGGCCCGCGTGCTGCTCGAGCCGCACAGCCAGGTCTGGGTCGAGGAGCCGGGCTACGACGGGGCGCGGGACGCCCTGAAGATGGCCGGCGCCCGGCTCGTCCCGGTCCCCGTCGACGGCGAGGGGCTGGACGTGGTGGCCGGCATCGCCCGCTGCCCGCAGGCGCGGGCCGCCTACGTCACGCCGTCCCATCAATACCCGCTCGGCATGACGATGAGCGCCTCGCGCCGGCTGCAGCTCCTCGACTGGGCGCAGCGCAGCGGCGCCTGGATCATCGAGGACGACTACGACAGTGAATACCGGTACGAAAGCTTTCCCGTCGCGGCCCTGCAGGGGATCGATCAGGATTCCCGGGTGATCTACATCGGGACGTTCAGCAAGGTTTTGTTCCCGGCGCTCCGGATCGGCTACATCGTGGTCCCCGCGGACCTCGTCGGGCGTTTCGCCGCGGTCCGCGAGGCGATGGACATCTTTCCGCCGACCCTGTATCAGGCGGTGCTCGCGGACTTCCTCGGCGAGGGGCACTTCGGGCGCCACATCCGCAGGATGCGGCTGCTCTACGGCGAGCGGCGGGCCGTTCTGGTCGAGGCCCTGCGGCAGGAGATCGGCGACGCGTTACGGGTGGTTGGAGACGCCGCCGGCCTGCATCTGACGGCGCTCTTCCCGGAAGGGGTGGACGACCGGGCGATCGCGGAGCAGGCCGCGCGGCAGGGACTCTGGGCGATGCCGCTCTCGGCCTGCTATCTGGAAGCTACGGCCGCCCGCCTCGGCCTGGTCCTGGGCTACGGAGGCACGAGCCGGACGGAGATCCACGACGGCGTCCGCCGGCTCCGCGGTCTGCTCAGCGCCTTGTAGCGGGTTGCGGCCGCCCGCGGAACAGCATGCTGTCGAGGCTGTATGGTCCGGAGCCGCGGGAGGCGATGTAAAGGAAGAGGAAGCAGTAGATCACCGCCGGCTCGCCTTTGTTCACGATCGGCCAGAAGCCGCCCTTCACGTGCACCATGAAGTAGGCCACCGCCATCATGCCGCTGGCCAGGAACGCCGCGAAACCGGTGAAGAGGCCGACAGCGATCAGCAGGCCGCCGAAGAACTCGATGATCCCGCCCACCAGCATCAGCGGGTTGGAGGTCATCTGCTGGCCGCCGAGGGCGCCGAACAGCTTCTGCGCGCCGTGACAGGCGAAGAGGACGCCCGAAACGAAACGGAAAAGGGCGTAGGTGACTTCCGAATATCTGCCGAGATAACGGTCCATAAGGGCCTCCGGAGTCGGACGTGGAGCCCGCATTATTACATGACCAGCGGCATGATCTTTTCCAGCCGCATGATCCCCTCCAGAGCTGCCGCGAGCTCCCGGATGCCGCGCCGGATCTCGGCCTCGTCTACAGCGGCGAAGCCCAACTGCAGCCCGTCGCGCGTCAGGCGTCCGCGGCTGGATTCGCTCAAGGGGGTCACCTCCACGCCCCGCGCCGCCGCGGCCCGCGCGGCCGACTCGCCGTCGATGCCGCCGCACAGCCAGCCCACGGTCTGCAACCCGGCCTCCACCTCCGGGATCTCCAGCAATCCCGCCAGCCGTTCCCGCGCGCCCTCCAGGAGCGCCGCCGAGCGCGCCGCGTACACCTCCCGCATGCGCCGGAGGTGGCGTCCGAAGTGCCCCTCGGCGATGAAATCGCACAGCACCGCCTGCTCCAGCAGCGGCGCGTGCCGGCTGATCAACGATTTCGTGGCCGCGAAGTACGGGACCAGGTCCGGCGGGATCACCAGGTAGCCCAGCCGCAGCGAGGGGAACAGCACCTTGCTGAAGCTGCCGGCGAAGAGCACCAGCCCGTCGCGGTCGAGCCCCTGCAACGCCGGCACCGGACGCCCGGAATAGCGGTACTCGCCGTCGTAGTCGTCCTCGAAGATCAGCGCGTCCGACTTCCGCGCCCATTCCAGCAAGGCCAGACGCCGCGGCAGGCTCATCGTGATCCCCAGCGGAAACTGATGCGCCGGGGTCACGTAGACCAGCCGCGCCCCCCGCAGGCCCGGCGCGCGCAGCTCCATGCCCTCGCCGTCCAGAGGCATCGCGGAGATCTTCGCCCGGGCGGCCTCGAACACGAGCGCCGCGCCCACATATCCCGGATCTTCCATGGCCACCCGGTCCCCGGGATTCAGGAAGAGCCGCGCCACCAGATCGAGCGCCTCCTGCACCCCGGAGACGATCATCACCTGCTCGGGCGTGCACTTCACCCCGCGGGACGTGCTCAGGTAGCCGGCGACCGCGTCCCGCAACGGCGGGTATCCCAGCGGATCGCAACCCCGCAGGAGGCTCGTCGAGACCCGCCGCAGACGGCGGGCCGTGATCTGCGCCCACAGGGCGGCGGGAAAGAGGTCCAGCGCCGGCAGGTTGATGCGGAAGGCGCGGCTGGGGCGGATTTCGAGGACCGGGAACGGCTTCACCCGCTGGCCGTACTCCGAGAGGGTCCTCCGTCCCGTCCGTTCCTCTCGTGGCGGCGCGCCCGCCTCGCGCGGGACCTGGAGCAGCGTATCGGGCAGGATCTTGCTCACGTAGGTACCGGAGCCCACGCTCCCCTCCACGTATCCCTCCGACTTGAGCTGCTCGAAGGCGTTGACGATCGTCCCCCGCGACAGCCCATATTGATGGGCGAGGTCCCGCGTGCCCGGGAGCCGCGCCCCTGGGCGCAGGCGCCCCTCCAGGATCTCGGCCCGTACGGCCGTGCACAGCCATTGGTACACGGGGGTTTCCGGCTCCCGCGCGGGCAGCATCAGCTCGAAGGCGGTGGTTCGTTTCGCCATGTCTCTCGCAGTAATAAGTGGTCCAGGCAGGATACCGTAAATGGACCTTTGCGACCGATCAACTCCCGTCTATCGTAGCGCTACGGAGCCAACCCCAAGGCTCCACCTCAGGAGGATTCATGAAAGCTCGTCTCAACTATGCCAAAGCCGCTCCCGGCGTGTACGGCGCCATGGAGGGCCTGGAACGATACCTTCAGGACTGTGGACTGGAAAAAACCCTGCTTATGCTGGTCAAGTTGCGGGCCTCACAGATCAACGGCTGCGCCTACTGCCTGGACATGCACTGGAAGGACCTGCGCGCGGCGGGCGAAACCGAGCAGCGGCTCTACTCCCTGGACGCCTGGCGGGAATGCCCGTACTACACCGATCGCGAACGCGCCGCCCTGGCCTGGACGGAGGCCGTCACCCTGATTGCCGAGGGTCATGCCTCCGATCAGGTTTACGAGGAAGCACGCCCGCACTTCAGCGAGAAGGAATTGTCCGACCTGACGCTCGCGGTGGCCGCCATCAACGCCTGGAATCGCCTGTCGATCGCCGCCCGCATCGTCCCCGGCGGCTACCAGCCGGCGAAGGCCTGATGGCCGATCCCGAACGCGCCGCCCTGCTCGACCGTATCCGCCAGCTCGAACGGGCCGCCAGCCCGCTCGAGCCCGGAGCCGCCGACCGCCAGCGGCTGCGCGACGCGGTGGTGGGCTCCTCCGAGCGGTTCCTGGAAAAGATCGACACCCTCAAGGCTTACGAGGAGACCGCGGACAAGGGGATCGGTCTGCTGCGAAATCTGATTTCGGAGCACGGCATCCCGATCGAAACCGTAATCGAAAGCTTCGAGCAGGACGTGGTCCGGCCCGGAGGGAACCCGGCCTCGGCCGGCCATCTCGCCTATATCCCCGGCGGCGGGATCTATCATTCGGCGCTGGGCGACTATCTGGCCGCGGTCAGCAACAAATACGCGGGGCTCTTCTTCACCGGCCCGGGACCGGTCCGCATGGAGAACCTACTGATCCGGTGGGTGGCCGATCTGGTGGGCTACCCCGCCACCGCCGGCGGCAACATCGCTTCCGGAGGCAGCATCGCCAGCCTGACGGCGATCGTCACCGCCCGCGATGCCCACGGTCTGAAGGGAGCCGATTACGCCTCGGCGGTGGTCTACCTGACCGCGCAGGCCCACCACTGCCTCGAAAAGGCGCTCCGCATCGCGGGCATGGGCGAGGCTCAGGTCCGTCATATCCCGATCGACGACCGTTTCCGGATGCGGCCCGAGGCCCTGGAGGCTGCCATCGCCGCCGACCGAGCCCAGGGGCTGAGGCCGTGGCTGATCGCCGCGGCCGCCGACACCACCGACACCGGCGCGGTGGACCCGCTCGACGCTATCGCCACCATCGCCGAGCGCGAGCGCTGCTGGTTCCACGTCGACGCGGCGTACGGCGGCTTCTTCCTGCTGACCGAGCACGGCCGGAGCGTGATGAAAGGGATCGAACGTTCCGACTCGGTCGTCCTCGACCCCCACAAGAGTCTGTTCCTTTCCTGGGGATCGGGCATCGTGGTGGTGCGGGACGTCAAGCCGCTGGCCGCCGCCCACGGCTACTCCGGGGACTACATGTACCTTCAGGACGCCCTGCGCGAGCCCGGCGAGATCTCCCCCGCCGACGTCTCGCCCGAATTGTCGAAACCTTTTCGGGCGCTCCGCATGTGGCTGCCGCTCATCCTGCTGGGGACGAAGCCCTTCCGGGCGGCGCTCGAAGAAAAATTGCTGCTGGCCCGTTATTTCCATCAGGAAATCCAGGCCCTCGGCTTCGAGGCCGGCCCGCCGCCCGACCTCTCCGTCGCGACCTTTCGCTGGGCCCCTCAGGGCGCCAGCCTGGAAGAGGCCAACCGGATCAATCAGCAGATCGTCGACCAGATCAAGCGCGACGGCCGGATCTTTCTCTCCTCCACCCTGCTCGACGGCCGGTTCAGCTTGCGGATGGCCGCCCTGTCGTTCCGCACCCACCGGAAGACGATGACCTGACGTTGCGGATTCTTCGCGAGCAGGTGAAAGAAAGGACGTAAAGGACTGCAAGGACGACAAGGACATAAAGAACAAGGATACCCGGCCTCCTGGATGTCCTTTACGTCCTTTAATTCCCTCCCAGCTTCTCCACCATCAACACACTGATCAACTTGGGATTGGTCTTGCCGCCCCCCGCGGCCACCTGTTTGATCACCTGGGCGATGAGGAAGCCGAGCAACCCAGTCTTGCCGTTGCGGTAGCTCTCCACCTGGGTGGGGTGCGCGGCCAGCACGTTTTCGATCACGGGCAAGATCTCCGGGCGCATCCGCTCGAGCTGCTCCAGCTCCTCCGCGGACAGCGGCTCGGGCGCCTTCTCTTCTACCACCTTTGGCGCCTTGGGCTCGGGCGGCTTTGCGACGGGCGCCGCGGGCTTCTGGGCCTCCGGCGCCCAGGAGTCGCGGAGCGGCACGATGCGGTTGAAGACGAGATGATCGGGGCGCGAATCGATCGGATCGCGGAAGAAGTACCCCTGCCGTTCGAACTGTACGCGCTCCCCGATCTCCGCGTTCGCCGCTCCGGGCTCCATGCGGCTGCCGGTGAGCACTTCGAGCGAATGCGGGTTGAGGACGGCCTCGAAGCCCCCCTCCTCGAGGTCCGGCCGCTCGACCTTGAACAGGCGGTCGTAGAGCCGCACCTCGACCGGTATTGACTGGGCCGCGGATACCCAGTGCAGGGTGCCCTGCACCTTGCGACCGTCCGGGGCCGAGCCGCCGTGGGTGGCGGGGTCGTAGGTGCAGCGGACTTCGACGACCTCACCGGTGGCAGGATCTTTCAGCACGCTCTCACAGCGGACGAAGTAGGCGTAGCGCAGCCGCACCTCGCGGCCCGGGGCGAGACGATGGAAACCCTTCGGCGGCTCTTCCGCGAAATCGTCCCGCTCGATGTAGAGGGTGCGCGAGAACGGCACCTTGCGGGTGCCCTCCCTGGGCACGTCGCTCGGGTAGAACGGCGCCTCCAGCTCCTCCACCTGGTCCTCGGGGTAGTTCTCGATCACCAGCTTCAAGGGGCGCAGCACACAGAGCACCCGGGGGACCTCGGGGTTCAGATCCTCGCGCTGGCAGTGCTCCAGGAGCGCCACGTCCACCGTGCTGTTGGCCTTGGCGACGCCGATGCGCTCGCAGAAGTCGCGCAGCGCCGCGGGGGTGAAGCCGCGGCGGCGCAGGCCGGCGAGGGTTGGCAGGCGCGGATCGTCCCAGCCCGCCACCAGCTTGCGCTCGACGAGCTCCAGGAGCTTCCGCTTGCTCATCAGGGTGTAGGTGAGGTTGAGGCGGGCGAACTCGGTCTGCCGGGGCGGGTCCGGGAACGGCAAGGTATCGACCAGCCAGTCGTAGATGTCGCGGTTGTTCTCGAACTCCAGCGTGCAGAGCGAGTGGGTGATGCCCTCGATCGCGTCTGAGAGCGGATGCGCGAAGTCGTACATCGGATAGATGCACCAGGCGTCGCCGCGGCGGTAGTGGGTGGCGTGCTTGATACGGTAGAGCAGCGGGTCCCGCATCTTCATGTTGGGCGAGCCCATGTCGATCCTGGCGCGCAGCACGTGGGCGCCGTCCGGGAACTCGCCGGCCCGCATACGGGCGAAGAGGTCGAGGTTCTCCTCCATGGTACGGTCGCGGCCCGGGCTGTCGCGCCCCGGCTCGGTGACGGTGCCCCGGTATTCGCGGATCTCGTCCTCGCTCAGGCTGTCGACGTAGGCTTGGCCGCGGCGGATCAGCTCGACGGCGAAGTCATGCAGCCGCTCGAAGTGGTCGGAGGCGAAGAAGAGGTTCTTCCCCCAATCGAAGCCCAGCCAGCGCACGTCCTGCTGGATCGACTCGACGAACTCCAGATCCTCGGTCTCGGGGTTGGTGTCGTCGAAACGGAGATGGCAGATGCCGCCATTCTCCAGCGCCAGGCCGAAGTTGAGGCAGATTGCCTTGGCGTGGCCGATATGGAGATAACCGTTCGGCTCCGGGGGAAAACGGGTGACCACCCGCCCCCCATGCTTGCCGGCCGCGCGGTCGCGGTCGACCATGTCGCGGATGAAGTTGCGTGCGGTATCAGTAGTATTGGACATGCGGAGATCCTCGAAGGATGATCCCGAAATACGGGACCGGCGAAGGTATCACAGAGGCCGGGGAGGCCGCCGCTCCCGCAGCAGGGCCAGGCATTCTTCGGTGAGGACCCCCGGGAGGATCTCTGGGGGCGCCGGTGACCGCAAGGCCAGACCCGCTCCGGCGATCACGCCGAAGGCGCCGACGTACATCGGATTGCGCACGTAGCGATACGGACCCGCCGCCACGAACTCGCGGGGAGAGTCAAAGGGGGCTGGAGTGCCACGCCCCCTGGCGACGAAGGTGACGATGCACCAGAGAGCAATCAAGGAGCCCACGATCGCCAGAGCCAGGCCGAAAGGAAAAGCCCAAGCCGGGATGGTGAACGGCAGTCGAGCGTCGAATGGCCGTACCGAACCGCGAGCCACGCCCAGAGAAGCACGAAGGCTGAAGAGTAGAGAACCGCTCGCAGGACCAGGAGGATGCGGAAAGGCATTGGGACTCTCCTATGGATTGGGTATCAGTGCGTGGGTCCTATGCACACTCCACAGTTGAGACCGTCGTCGTGGTGCCGCAGGAGGAACACGTGCCAATCAAGGTGAAGTAGGAGAACAAGTCCCTTGGCCTCGGGCGGGATTCCGAAGCGCCTGCATCTTCTCCTGCCTTCATCGACTTGATGACACTCTCTGGATACTCAAAGTGGGCCACCAGAGACAGCGCGGGGGACGTGCACGCCGTGGGCGCGATGACGAATCCATCAAGGCAGCGGGGAGGTCTGGGTGTCATCGTGGTCGCGCTATGGCGTCAGGCCGTACGGCTTGAGCAGCACGGACGCCTCGCCCAGGCCGCGCTCGGCCTCGATGATCAGGAAGCGGATGTCGGTTTCGCGGCCCGCCAGACAAGCGGTTCCCAGGTCGCCGAGGGTATGGTAGGCGTTGCGCAGTGCCGCGTTGACGTCGGGGTCCGGGGAAGCCCAGAGAGTGGGATTGTTCAGCATTCCGGGGATGTCGGTCGCCAGCCGGGTGCAGGCGGGCACGACGTCTCCACCCGCATTTCCACGATAGCGCTGGATGAGGGACTTGACGGCGAGCCGGATCTCCCCCGCCGATGCCGAATACGTGGCATACCAGGCGGCCATCTTGCGGCGCTGCTCGTCGGCCGCCTCTTTCTGCCGCACCGCCACGCTGTTGGCCTGCTCGACCCCGCCGACCCGCAGGATCGCGCTCACGTCTTGCTTGTGCTCTCGATTCACCTGCGCCCGGTACTCTACGTCGTACCGCCGGACGTCGACCTCGTGCGTCTGCGGCGCCTGGGTGGTCCCCCACTGCCAGAAGGCGCGGTCGAACTCGGCGGACGAGAGGCCGCAGGCTTGCTGGAGGGCCTGATCGGTGGTCTTGCCCGCGGCGTAGGCGATGATCATCTGGTGGATCGCCTTGGTGCCGAAGCGCGCCTCGATGAAGTTGATCGTCCAGGCCGCCTCCGCGTAGGCGAGGTCAATCAGTTGCTCTTCGGCGAAGCCGCGGAGGATGGGATCGATGGTCGGGAAGGAGAGCACGCGGCCGGTGCGGGCCAGGTCCGGCATCGGGTTGAGCCGTCCCCGTCCCATCTCGATGTGCTGGGCCAGCCCTTCCTGGAACCAGTGCGGCGCCTGATCGTGGGTCGCCGCGGCGACCATGGCATGGGCCAGCTCGTGGGACAGGATCGAGACGAGCTCCGGGTGCAGGCTCCGGACCTCGGCGAACGGCACCCGCACCTTGCCGTCGAAGAGGCCGACCACGCCCATGTCGCCGCCGAAGTTCTCGAAGAAGTCCCGCATCGGGAAGAGGTAGACCTCGACCGGCTTGTTCCCGGCCCCGGGAATCCAGTGCGCGAGACGCTGGCGCTCTTTCTCCAGCGCCACCGTTACCCCACGCGCATACTGCTCCCCGGTCGCCTTCGGATAACGCACCTCGAAGTGGTCGGAGTGATAGCTCCCGTAGGAGGTCGCCAGATCGCGGTCGAGCGCGAACTGCTTGCGGCGGCGCTCCCCGCGCGGCCGCGGCAGCAGGCGGTCCGCCTTCTCGGAGAGCTTGATCGCGGTGTCGAACTCGCCGGCGGCGGCGAACAGCTCGGAGAGGTCGAGGAGCGTCCCGGGGGCGGGCCGGCGGCCCGCGAAGTCGCTCCTGGCCAGGCGGATGAGAAGCTGGCGGGCCTCTTCTTTGCGGTCCTGCTGACGGAGCGCCTGGGCGCGCAGGCGGACGAGCGACGCCGGCGCGCGGTCGATGTCGGCGACCAGGGGCTCCGTCAAGGTCAGCAGATCGCCCCAGCGGTTCTGCTCGGCCAGGGCCAGGCCCGCGGCCTGGGCGATCCGCAGCCGGCGGGGCTGCAGGGTCTCGCCCGGGGCTACTCCGCTGGTGAGCGACGGCAGATCCGCGAGGGCTTTCTCCTCGGCGTGCCGGCCCCACGTCCTGGCGTCCTCGACGGCGGTGCCCTCCGGCGCGAGCTCGGCGCCCCCCGGCACCGACAGCTCAGCGTCGCCGAGGGCGAGGTGCAGAGACTGGCCACAGGTGGCGAGCTGCGCGCCATAGGGCATCGGCAGCGGCCGCCGGGGACCCTCCGGAGGGAGCCGCGGCTCCTCGGGATCGCCGAACTTGAAGAGCGGGAAGAGCTTGGGGCGGGTCACCAGGAAAGCGAACACGGGATCGCCGAAGAGCTCGGCGCGGGAGACCGGCTCGAGCTGCCAGGCGCGGAGCAGGAGATCTTCGGAATCCGCCATCCGATCCTCGGCGGCGGCCCGGCGCGCGGCGGTGTACCAGGGCTCGCTCAGGCGCGAGCCCATCTGGGTCAGGAGCGTGAGCTCGACCTCGGCGAGATCGGCCTGGTCGGTCAACAGCTTGGCGAACGCGGCCTCCAGGTGCAGGGCGTCGACGTCGAGGCCGTCTTCGATCGCCGCGTCGTAGAACGCCTTGGTCTCCTCCCGCTGGAGACGGCGGAAGGCCAGGCGGGCGCGGAGCAGGTCGGCCAGGGGGGCTTTCGCGGCGGGGATGCGGCTCAAGGTGGCGCCGGCGGCGGTCAGGTTCGACTCCAGCAGGAGGTACTGCGCGCGCCAGAGCTCCTGGACCTCGCGCAGCCGCGGGTCGGCGGAGGGCGCGGCCAGCCGCCGCTCGATCTCCGCACGGTCGCCGCCGTCGGCGAGAGCCTGGCGCAGCGGAGCGAGCGCGGCGAGGCGCAGGAGGCCCGCGTCCGCGGCCGGCGCGGGCGCTTTTTTCGCTACGTGCGGCGCCGCGGGGGAGGGGGCCGCCCACAGCCAGAGCCCCACGCCGGCTGCCGCCACGACGGTCGCGGCTCCAGCTCCGAGCGCCGGCCGGCGCTTGCCGGCGCGCGCCAGCAGGAAGGTGCCCGCCGCTCCCGACAGACCGAGGGCGAGAAGAGCCAGGGCGGCGGGCCACGAGGCCGGCGCGGCAGGCTGTCTGGAAATGGCGGCGGAAACGGCGCGGCGGGGAGCGGACGGCTTCGCGGCGGCACTGCCGAGGCGGGGGCCGGCGGGCTCGGCACTGATGCGGAGACCGGCGATCTTCCAGCCTCCCTGGTCGACCAGGCGGAGGACGAGCGTCTCGTCCAGCCCGGAGGCGAACTCGACACCGAAGACCGCGGTCTGCGGCTCGAGCTTCGGCCCTGGGGTGAGGAGCTGCCAGGTGGCGCCGTCGGCTGGTCCGGCCCTCACGCCGATCTCCCGCATCGCGGCCTCGCGCCCCAGCCGGCGGAGCGGAGCGTCGGCGGCCAGCTCTTCCCACCAGGCCACGGGCCCGCCCTGGAAGTAGGCCGCCACGAGCTGGACCGCCGCCCGCTCGGCCTCCGACAGTTGGCGCGGCTTGGGCGGCTCGACCAGGGGGCGGCTACGATCGGAGGAAAGCGGTCCGGCACCGGTCAGGAGCAGCGCCAGCAGGAGGAACGCCGCCGCGCGCACCCATCCCGCGCCTTGGAGGGTCAATCCTCTCCAAAAGCGATCTCTACAGCCCGGCCTCCGAACGTTGCCCGCTTCGGTCATCGATGCTCACACCCCTAGCGTCTAGATGACCGGAGGATATCATTCGTTTCCTGAAGGGATTCGCGCGTTCGCGGACAGCCGGTAGGTCACGGCGGCGGCGAAGCGTTCGGGGTCGAGGCCGGCCAGGAGCAATCTCTCGACTCCCGCCCGCGCGATGGCGACGGCGAGCGCGTCGCCCGGGCAGGCGTGGGCCCCGGCGCCGAAGGTAAAGATCCGCCTCTCCTGGCGGAAGGGGTCGAAGCGCTCAGGCGCCGGATTGGCCGTCGGATCGCGGTTGGCCGCCGCGAGGAGGACCAGCACCGCGTCCCCTTCCCGCAGGGTCTGGCCGGCCACGTCGCCGTCGCGGGCGACGAAACGGCGCGTGTTCTGCACCGGCGGATCGTGGCGGAGGACCTCCAGGAGGACCGCCGGCAGCAGGTCCGGATCGGCGGCGACCCGTTCGCGCGTGTCGGGATGCCGTCCCAACGCCACGAGCGTGTTGCCGATCAGGCCGGCCGTCGCGTCGTGGGACTGGACGAGCAGGCCGATCCGGTTGGCGACGATCACTTCGTCGTCGCCGGGACCGAGAGCGCGGAAAAGCTCCAGCAGGGAGACCGCCGCCGTCTGGCCGCGCTCTCTCTGTTCGGGAGTGCTCGCGGGAGCGAAGGCCGCGACGAGATCGCTCGTCCACGAGGACACCGGCCGCAGCGCGTCCGCTTGGACGCCCAGCAGGCTCGCCACCGTATAGACAGGCAGGTGGAAGTGGAAGCCCGCGAGACCTTCGGCGGCATCCGCCGGCCGGAGCTCGTCAGCGAGGTGGCGCGCCCATTCACGGCTCGCGGCGGCCGTCTCCATCTCGCCGAAAGAGCGCAGAGTCGCCGCGACCGCGTGCTTGCAGGGAGCGTGGACCGGGCCGTCGGTCATCCGCACGAGGTGACGGAAGATCTCGCCGGCCGGCGATCCCACGAGCGCCCGGGGCACCGGCTCGGCCGGCGGACGCACGCGGCAGAGATCGCTCGTCAGCACGGCGGTCACCGCCCCGGCGCTCGCCGCGACCCAGACGCCCAGGGCGTCATCGCGATAAAGCGGTCTTTGAGCTACCAGCCCGGCATAGAACGGGTAGGGATCGGGATGCGTCACCGCCGTGATCGGATCGGACGGAAAAAATTCTTTATACACCATTTACAAGACCTCCTCATTGATTTTACGACCCCTCTCAATTCCGGATGAAACCTTTGTTCCTGGCCTCCGTATGCCTCCACGTGACAACGAAATTCAGAGCGCGGGACGGCCGGATAAAAGCTTTTCTTATCCGCGTACCTCCGCAAACTCTTGTTGTAGCAGCAGCCAATGTGGCTGCCGAAGTGTGAACCCGTTTCAACTGTATCCAAGGAGATCCAGATGAAGAAGCAGATGAATGACAAGCTGTCCTTGAACCGTGAAACCATCGGCCGTCTTTCCGGCCTCGAGCTGAGCAGCGTCCTCGGCGGCGGCACCACGACCACCTCCCTGACGAGCAACGAAACGCTCACCGACACCTGCCTGGGGCCGAGTTGCAAGGGCGGTTACACGACGGCGACCGCGGGCTCCTCCTGCTGCTGAACGGCGGGTCCTCCGGTTGAGCCCTCGTGAGAGCGGCGAATCCGGGACATCGTAGTACGTAGTACGTAGTAACGCTCCGGCCGGTCTATCGAGACCGGCCGGAGCTGTTCCTGAAGGGGGACCGAGCCTGTGAGCACTCAGGAATTCCACGCGCGGGAAGGAGAACGTGAGCCGCTGCTTCGCGGTGCCATGGCGGCGCAGGCTCTCGAAGCCGTCGAGGCGATCATGGCGGATCTTGCCGCTGGAATGATGGCGCCCCGGCCTCCGGGGTCCGCGGTGCCTGGGGTTTCGCCGCTCGCCGCCGGCCCGGCCGGCATCGCCCTGTTCTTCGCCTACGCCCACCTGGCGTTTCCCGACCGCGGCCTGGACGACCTCTGCCTGCAGGGGGTCCGGGAAGCGCTGGCCAGCGTCGCCGCCATCGATCTGAGCGCGTCGCTGTTCTCCGGCTTCACCGGCGTGGGCTGGCTGCTCCGGCACCTCGAGGAACGGATCTTCGAGACCGACGAGGATCTGGGAGCGGAGGTGGAGAGCACCCTCCTGCAGGGCCTGGCCCGGTACAAGAACATCTGGGCTCCCGAGCTCGTCGCCGGACTGTCCGGATTTGGCATCTACTTCCTGGAGCGTCTGCCTGGCGAGCGTGCCCGCCAGGGGGCCGAGGAGGTGATCGGGCAATTGGCGGCGACGGCCGAGGAGAAGGACGGCGCGATCGCCTGGTTCACGGCCGCCAACAGAGTGCCCCCGTCGCATCAAAAGGCATTTCCAGGCGGCTATTACAACCTGGGGGTCTCTCACGGCATCCCCGGACCGATCGGTTTTCTCGCCGCGGCCCATCGCCAGGGCGTGGCACCGGACGAGGCCCGCCGCCTGGCGACCGGAGCGGTCCGCTGGCTCCTCGACCACCGCCTGCCCGAGGAGACCGGCAGCACCTTTCCAGCCTACCTCGGCCCCGGAATCGAACCGGCTCCGACGCGGCTGGCCTGGTGCTATGGCGACCCGGGCGTCGCCGCCGTCCTGCTGTCGGCCGCCCGCAGCTTCGGCCGGGAGGATTGGGAGCGCGAAGCCCTCGCCGCGGCCCGCCTCGCGGCCCAGCGGAGAGAGGACGCGATCGGCGTCACGGATGCCGGCCTGTGCCATGGGGCCGGGGGGCTCGCCCACGCCTTCCATCGTCTCTTCCGGGCCACCGGCGACGAGTCGTTCCGCGAGGCGGCGCTCTTCTGGCTGCGGCGGACTCTCGAAATGCGGCGGCCGGGCAAAGGGCCAGGAGGGTTCCGCAGCTCCTCCCTGGACGAGGAAGGCCAGGAGGTCCTGACGGAGGATCCGGGCTTCCTGATCGGCGCCGCCGGCATCGGCTTGGCGCTCCTGGCCGCGATCTCACCGGTGGAGCCGGAGTGGGACCGCCTGCTGCTGCTGTCGTAGCCCTGAAGATCAGCCCTGAATCTCTGGCGTTTCTCGAACCTCCGAGAGAGCCGCGGGGACTCACCAGAGAGATGGAACCCGCCGGCAAATTGTCACATGCGGAAGGCGCGATAAATTCGCTTCCGAGCACCTTCTTGTATGGATGAGATCCTCTAAGCCCGGAGTGCCCGCCGATCCCTCCGAGGGAACACTCCCCTTCGGAAGTCCCTTTGCGGCGGCGTTCGGGGGAGAGCCTTTGCGCGAAGGGTCGAAAAGGCACAAGGATTGGCGTATACTGCGCGCAATTACGCAGGATCAAGAAGACGCGGAGCGACAGGGAGCTGAGCCTCTGCCGGCCGGCAGGCTTCCGGTGCCGCGTCCCGCCGCGGGTTTCAGGCCTGAACGCCGGGCCTTTCGAAGATTGGAGTCGTCTGCTTTGAATCTCCGCACGAAGTCTATCCGGCTCGTCGCCGCGGTGGCCCTGGCGGTCCTGGGAATCGCCTTGTTCCTCGTGGCCCGGCTCGTCGATGTGGCGGACGATCCGCTGTTCGCCCGCCAGATCGGCTGGAATCTGCTGTTCATCGCCCTCTCGGCCGGCATTCTCGCCGCCGGCGCGGCCTTCTGGGTGGTGCGGCGGATCACGCTCCCCCTGCGGCGGCTGTCCGAGACCATGTCCCGGATGGCGCGGACGGGCGAGCTCCAGAGCGGCTTCCCCACCGCCGGCGGCGGCGGCGAGGTCCAGCTCATCGAGGAGACCTTCCGGGGGCTGGTGGCCTCGCTGGAGGAGTCGCAGCGCGCCCGCGAGCGCTCGTACGTCGAGGCCGTCGGCGCGGTGGTGACCGCGGCGGACGCCCGCGACCACGAGACCAGCGGCCACTCCTTCCGCGTCGCCCTCTATGCCGTGGCCCTCGGCAAGGCGATGGGCCTGCACGGCGAGCAGCTCAAGGCGATCGAATGGGGCGCTCTCCTCCACGACGTCGGCAAGATGGTCGTGCCGGACGAGATCCTGCGCAAGATGGGGCCGCTCACCGACGAGGAGTGGCACATCATGAAGCAGCACCCCACCTGGGGGTTCGACATGCTGGCCGAGGTGAGCTTCCTGCAGCCGGCATCGCTCGACATCATCTACAGCCATCACGAGAGGTGGGACGGCGAGGGCTATCCGCGCGGCATCGCTGGGGAGGCGGTGCCGCTGAGCGCCCGTATCTTCGCCGCGGTGGACACCTACGACGCCATCACCTCCGACCGCCCCTACCGGCGGGCTCGCCCGCATCAGGCCGCCGTCGCCGAGCTGCAGCGGGTGGCCGGCCAGCAGCTCGATCCGGCGGTCGTCGAGGCCTTCCGCCAGCTCCCCGAGGTCGAGCTGCGCCGGCTGCGCGAGCTCTGCAAACGCGTCCACCCGGGCCTGAGCCTGCCGGCGGACCTGCTCAATTCTCTCGCCGAGCCGGAGCAGAAGGCGGAGTTTGGATTTTAGATTTTGGATTTTGGATTGAAGAGGTGAGAATCGGGGCCGATGAGGGTCCTGCATCCCGATCTCTCCGCTGAGGAGCGCGCAAGCTTCTTCCAGGAGGGGATCGAGCTCTTCAATCAGGGGCGGTTCTTCGAGGCCCACGAGGCCTGGGAGGAGATCTGGCGCTCGACCACGCCGGAGCCCAGGGACCTCTTCCAGGGCCTGATCCAGGTCGCCGCCGCCCTCCACCAATTCCTGAATCTGAACCGGATCGACAGCCCGCGCCGCACCCTCGCCAAGGCAAGGCGACGGCTCGAGCCCTACGTGCCCGCCGCGATGGGGATCGACATCGAGGATCTGCTGGAACAGGCAGGACACTGGGAGACGTGGTTGGAGCGGCCGGAAGGAGAGCCGCCGGCGACGCCCACCCTCAATCCAAAATCCAAAATCTAAAATCAAGGAATTCCATACCGCCGCCGCTTCTCCCACAGTGCCTTGCGGCTGATGCCGAGGAGCTCCGCCGCCTTCCCCTGATGGCCGCGGGTGTAGGCGAGGGCGTTCTTGATCTGCTCCTTCTCCACCTCGATGAGCGGCCGCGGGCGCGATTCGAGCAGCCCCTCGGGCTGTGGCGGGTCGACCGGTCCCCCTTCGGCTCCGCCTTCCGTCATCACCAGGCCGCGCTCGAGCGTGTTGCGGAGCTGCCGGAGATTGCCCGGCCAGGGGTGCTCCAGCATCCAGGCGCGGGCGCGCGGGGCGAGCGTGGGAGCGCGGACGCCGAAGCGCTCGCCGAGGTCGGCCAGGAGATGGTCGAGGATCGCGGGCAGGTCCGCGCGCCGCTCGCGCAACGGCGGGACGCGGAAGGCGAGGACCTCCAGGCGATAGAAGAGGTCGGGGCGGAAGGTCTCGCGGGCGACGCGCCGGGGGAGGTCCTCGGAGCCGATGGCGATGAAGCGGACGTCGGCTCCGGTCTCGGCGCCGCTCAAGGGGGCATAGCGGCGCTCCGCCACCAGCCGCAGCAGCTTCGGCTGCGACGGCAGCGGCAGCTCCTCGACGTGGTCGAGGACGAGCGTGCCCCCCTCGGCCCGCGCCACCCGCCCGGCGCTCGCCTGCTCGGCGCCGGTGAAGGCGCCCGCCCGATAGCCGAAGAACTCGCTCTCGAACAGGGTGCTGGGGATCGCTCCGGGATCGACCTCGATCAGCGGTCCCGCGGCGCGCGGACTGGCGCCGTGGAGGGCGCGGGCGAGGGTCGAGCGGCCGCTCCCCGGCTCGCCGAGGATCAGCACCGGCGCCTCGGTGGGGGCGGCGCGGTCGACCCCGCGCAGGCAATCGGCCAGGGCGGGGAAATTTTGCAGCAGACGGGAGAGGGAAAGAGGAGACTCCGCGCTCACGCGCGGAATCCGGCCGTCGCGTCGGGCGCGTCCCCCCACAGCCGTTCCAGCGCGTAGAAGCGGCGCTGCTCTTCCTGGAAGACGTGGACGACGAGATCGCCGTAGTCGATCAGCACCCACTGGGCGCGGTTGTAGCCTTCCACGTGGAGGGGGCGCACGCGGCGCTCCCGGAGCCTCTCCTGCACGGCGTCGGCGATCGCCTGCACCTGGCGCTCGCTGGTGCCGCTGCAGATGAGGAAGTAGTCGGTGAAGTCCGTGATCTTCTCCAGTTGCAGGACCTTGAGGTCCACGGCCTTGCGGTCGTCGGCGGCGGAGACGGCCTCGCGAACTCTTTCCCGGGTATCGAGGGGTTGGGTGATGGGTTCTGGATTCATCGGTAGAGGTCGTACTTTTGCAGGTATCGTACCACCAAGTCTGGGACCGCCCCCTCGGGAAGGGGGAGGCCGGCGGCGAGCAGCTCCCGCAGGCGGGTCGAGGAGACGTCGACCGGCGGCTGCTGGTGGAGCAGCAGGGCCTTGCCGGTGCGAGCCCACTCGGCCACCTCGGGGTGGAGGGGGACGGTTTCGAGGTCCCACCCGGGACGGGTCAGAACCACCAGCCGGGCGGCTTCGGGGATCTCCCGGAAGCGGACCCAGTGGTGGAGGTCGGCGAACGAATCGCCGCCGATCAGCAGGAAGAGCCCGGCGTCCGGCATCTCGCGCCGGAAGTGCTCCAGCGTCTCGATCGTATACGCCGGCCGGTCGAGGGTCAGCTCGTGCGGCGAGGCGTAGAGCCCCTCCTCGTCGAGCAGCGCCAGCTCCACCATCGCGTAGCGGGCGAGAGCCGGCGCCAGGGCCCGGCCCGGCTTGTGCGGCGGGCGCGCGGTCGGCAGGTAGATCACCCGGTCGAGCCCGAGAGCGGCCTTGGCGGCGCGGACGGGGTCGAGGTGACCGTGGTGGATGGGGTCGAAGCTGCCGCCGAAGAGACCGACCTTCATGAGCTCTTTCAGAGCCGCTTGGAGAGGTCGGCGATCAACCCGGAGATCCCATCGTGCGTGGCCGAGCTGATCTCGCGATAGGGCACGCCCCGCTCTTTCGCCGCCCGGCGCAGCTCCTCCTGGCGCTCAGGGACCGCCGCGTCGAGCTTGCTCCCCACGATCAGCCGCGGGCGCTCCATGAGCTCGGCATTGAACGCCGTCAGCTCCTGCTCGACGATCCTCAGGTCCTCGGCGGCGCTCCCCTCGAAGCTCGAGAGGTCGACCAGGTGGAGCAGCACCCGGCAGCGCTCGACGTGACGGAGGAACTGGATGCCGAGGCCCGCCCCCTGCGCCGCGCCGGCGATCAGGCCGGGCAGGTCGGCGATCACGAAGGGCTCGGAGAGCGGCCCCTCGGCGACCACGCCGAGTTGGGGGACGAGAGTGGTGAACGGGTAGTCGGCGATCTTCGGCCGCGCCGCCGAGACGACGCTGATGAGGGTCGATTTGCCGGCGTTGGGGAGGCCGATCACGCCGACGTCGGCGAGCAGCTTGAGCTCCAGGCGCAGGTGGCGCTCCTCGCCGTCGGTGCCGGGATCGGCCCGCCGCGGCGCTTGGTTGGTGGCGGTCGCGAAGCGGGCGTTGCCGCGGCCGCCGTGGCCGCCGGCGGCGATACGCAGGCGCTGGCCGTCCTCGAGGATCTCGCCCAGTTGCTCGCCGGTCTCCTCGTCGTAGATCACGGTGCCGAGCGGCACCGGGACCTCGAGGTCCTCCCCCTCCTTGCCGGAGCAGTTGGAGCCCTCGCCGTGCCGGCCGCGCTGCGCCGCGTAGAGCGAGGCGAAACGCAGGTGGTAGAGGGTGTTCCGGTTGGCGTAGCCGACCAGATAGACCGATCCCCCATCCCCGCCGTCGCCGCCCGAGGGGCCGCCGCGCGGAACGTACTTCTCGCGCCGGAACGCCACGCAGCCGTTGCCGCCACGTCCGGCGCGGACGTGAATCCTGGCTTCGTCGAGAAAGATCAAGGTTGGCTTCTAAGAAGAGACAACTGAGGTGAGACCACGGAGCCGGACGGTCCGTCCGGCTCCTGGGGACTACTCAGCGGCGGCGGCCGCCTCGTTCTCGACGGGGGTGGTGACTGCCGCGGCGGCCGTCTCGATGTGGACGAACTTGCCGCGCCGCCCCCGGTCCTGGAACTTCACGATGCCGTCGAGCTTCGCGAAGAGGGTGTCGTCCTTGCCGCGGCCGACGTTCTGGCCGGGGAAGAACTTGGTGCCGCGCTGTCGCACGATGATCGTGCCGCCGCTGACCTGCTCGCCGCCGAAGCGCTTGACGCCCAGGTGCTGGGAGTTCGAGTCGCGGCCGTTGCGGCTGGAGCCCTGTCCTTTTTTATGTGCCATGAGCTGAATACCTCTCTAGGGTCCCCCTCAGCGGGAGGACGGCAACTGAATCTCGTCGATACGGACCCGGTGCATGTGCTGCCGGTGACCGATCGTCCGCCGGTACGTCGAGCGCTTCTTCTTCTTGAAGACGCGGATCTTCGGCCCCTTCACCTCGCCCATCAGGGAGGCAGTGACGACCACGCCCGCGAGCGCGTCGCCGAGCTGGGGGCCGTTGTCGCCGGAGACCATGAGCACCTGGTCGAAGCTGAACGAGCTGCTCTCGCCAGGATCGCCGAGGAGCTCGACGTCGATCACGTCGCCGGGGGCGACGCGGTATTGCTTACCGCCACTTTGAATCACTGCGTACATTGGAAACACTCCCAGAGTCGTCACAGACGCGTGGACGGTGGAACCTACCACAGGACCCTCCAGTGGTCAAGAAAGCGGGTATCCTTTTTGCTGTAGGCTGGGTCGCCATGCTGATCAAACTCTTCGGCCACCTCACCGCCCTCTACCTGCGCCTGCTCGGCGCCCGCCGCCGGGTGCTGGAGACCGGCGAGGTGTCGCTCGTCTACTACGTGATCGGCCCCGAGGACGGCGAGCCCTGGGTGCTGCTGCACGGGCTGGGCTCGGTAGCGGCGACCTGGAGCCCGGTGATGCGCGAGCTGCGCCGGAGCTGCCGGATGCTGGTCCCCGAGCTGTCGGCGCTGGGGGGTACCAAGTGCCCCGGCGACGGGTTCGGCATCCAGCCCGCGGTCGAGATCCTCCAGAAGCTGCTGGACCGGGAGCTCGGCTCCCAGCCGGTGACCCTGCTGGGCCTCAGCCTGGGCGGCTGGATGGCGGTCCGCCACGCTCTCAGCCACCCCGAGCGGATCTCCCGCCTGGTGCTGGTCGACGCCGGCGGCTACCGGGATCAGGACTGGGAGAAGATCCAGTCGCTGGTCGAGGTGCGGGACCTCGCCGGGGTCGACCGCCTCTACCGGGCGCTGTTCTTCAAGGTGCCCTGGGTGATGAGCCTCTCCAAGGCCACCTTCCTCAAGGTCTACACCTCGCCGGCGGTCACGAACGTCCTCGCGGAGCTCTCCGAGACCGACACCTTCGACGACGACGACCTGGGCTCCCTGCGCATGCCGGCGGCCCTGATCTGGGCGGAGCAGGACGGGCTGTTCACCGTCGAGACCGGCCGCGCCATGGCGGCGGCCATCCCGCGAGCCCGCCTGGAGATCGTCCGCGACTGCGGCCACGCCATCCACATGGAGCGCCCGCGGGCGCTGACCGCGGCGCTGCAGCGTTTCCGCCGGGCCACGGCCAGCCTGCTGGCGGACGGCCGCGCTCGCGCCGTGGGGGCACCGGTGGCCGCCGCCGGCCGCCAGGGCTAGAATCTCCTCAAATCCCGAGGTGACTGGAGGCAAACGATGGCCAGCCCGGAGTACTACGTCTGCCTGGAGTGCGAGACCCCCTGCTACACCTTCGAATGGGAGGACGGCAAGCTCCGCGAGATCCTCTGCGTGGCGTGCGGCAACGACAACCCCGACGAGTTCGCGCTCCCCGAGGAGATCGAAGAGATGACGTCCTGATCCACGCCGGGCAGCCGTGAGGATTCAGGCGTTCGCCGCCGCCTCGACCGCCGCGCGGGTCGAGGGGTGCTCGGAGGTGGCGGCCGGCAGCTCGACGATGACCGTCGTGCCCAGCCCCTTGGCGCTGCGGATGCCCAGCCGGCCGCCGTGGGCGCGGGCGATCCGCTCGGCGATGGCGAGGCCGAGCCCGGTCCCCCCCTTGCGAGTGGAGTAGAAGAGCTCGAAGATCTTCCGCTGCTCCTCCGCCGTCATGCCGATCCCGTTGTCGGTCAGCTCCAGGGCTACCGCCGGGCCCTGGCGGTAGGCGGCGAGCTTGAGCATCGGCCGCCGGCCCGCCTCCTCGGCGGCGGCGAAGGCGTTCTGCGCCAGGTTGAGCAGGAGCTGCCCCATCTGCCCGGGATCGACCCGGATCCACGCCCCGCCGCTCCGGTCCTCGATCTCGATCTGCACCTGCCGCTTCTGGATCTCCCCCGCCAGCACCTCCCGCATCCGTTCGAGCGGCCGCACCGCCGGCACCTCCTCGAGCTCGAGGGGGCGGGGCTTGGCGTAGGCGAGGAAGTCCGAGACCAGCCGCTCGAGCCGGCTGAGCTCGGAGCGGGTGATCGCCAGCAGCCGCTTGCCGGTGGGGGCCGAGCCGTGCTCGTCGAGCTCCTCCTCCAGCATCTGCATGTTGAGGTTGAGCGAGTTGAGCGGATTGCGGATCTCGTGCGCGAGCCCGGAGGCGAGGGTGCCGAGATAGGCGAGCCGCTCGGCCTCGGCCGCCTGCACCTCCAGCCGGTGCGACCGCCGGAGGACCAGCCAGACCGTAATGTAGGCCGAGATCAGCAGCAGCATCGACAGGATGCCGATCAGCGACGCCTGCCGGATCAGGTCCTTGCGCAGCACCTCGATCCGCCGGCTGAGCTCGGGGCCGCTGATGGCGATCTCGATCTGGCCGTAGTTGCCGATCGGCACGTGGATGTCGGGGACCTGGAACGAGGACTCGGTTTCGCGGACCCGTTTCTCGACGTGCGGCGAGGGCTCCAGGCTCTGCTGCAGCTCGGGCGAGCTGACGATGGGCGGGGCGATCGTCGGCGGCCTCCTCTCAGGCTCGGCCTCCACCGGCATCCGCGCCTCGCTGCGCGCCACGTAGACGAGGACGCCGTTCTTGTCGCGGATCTCGACCCGCCGCACCAGCTCCCGCTGGCGCAGGACCTGGTCGATGTAGGTCTGCGTCTCCCGCTCGACGGCCACGGCAGTGTAGAGGTCCTTCCCCTCGCGGTCGGCGCGGCGGGCGATCTGCTGCGCCAGCTTCTCGGCCTCCGAACGGGTCTCGAGCAGCACCCGGTCGATCTCCCGCTGCGAGAGGGAGCGGAAGATCAGCCAGCCGAACAGCGCGATATTCAACAGGACGAAGAGCCCGAAGACCAGCGAGACGATCAGGAGATTGCGGGACGAGGAGGAGGGTGCCGCGCGTTCCATGCCGGCTCAAGGATAGCACCCGGGATCGGGAGCTTCTTTTTCCCCGCGCCGTCGGATACCATGGCCGCGCTCCCATGCGCGAAAAATTCTCCTTTCAAGCTTTGACCCTGGTCGCCGCCGGCGTCCTGCTCGCCGCCGGCTGCCGGCAGGCCCCGGAGCGCGCCGCCGGGCCGGACCCCGCGAGCGCCTCCGGGCCGCGGCGGGGCGGTACCGTCGTGACCGGCTGGACCGCCGAGCCCGGCGGGGTCAACAGCCTGATCCTGCCGTCAACGCAGGTCAACAACGAGATGCTGTTCCGGATGTTCCTCCACCTGATCGAGGAGCAGTCCGACTTCCAGCAGCATCCGGCCACTTTCAAGCCGCAGCTCGCGGAGTCCTACGACTGGTCTCCGGACCACAAGACGCTCACCTTCCATCTGCGCGGCGACGTGGTCTGGACCGACGGCGTGCCGGTGACCGCCGAGGACGTGCGCTGGACCTGGCAGGCCCAGCGCAATCCGGACGTCGCCTGGGAGCTCGCCGATGCGAAGCACTGGATCGACGACGTCGAGGTGGTGGACCCGCGCACCGTCCGCTTCCACTTCTCGCGGGTCTACGCCAAGCAGCTCCTCGACGCCAACGAGGGGCCGGTCTTCCCCAAGCACGCCTGGGAGAAGCTCCCGTTCGCCCAGTGGCGGCAGAACGGCGACTGGTTCCGCCAGCACCTGGTGGTGGACGGCCCGTTCACCGTCGCCTCCTGGCAGCCGCAGCAGCAGATCGTCCTGCAGCGCAACGAGCGCTACTACGAGAAGGGGCTCCCCTACCTCGACCGCGTCGTGATGCGCCAGATCCCGGATCAGTCGAGCGGCCTGACCCAGCTCCTGAGCGGCGAGCTCGACTTTCTGCCACAGCTCGCTTTCAGCGACGCGCCGCGTGTCAAGGCCTCGCCCCGGCTCGAGCTGATCGCGTACTGGTTCAACATCTACGTCGCCCTCACCTGGAACAACGAGCGCCCGCTGTTCAAGGACCCCGAGGTGCGGCGGGCCCTCACGCTCGCCATCGACCGCAAGACGATCGTCGAGACCCTCCTCGGGACCTACGGCAAGGTCGCGGACTCCCCGATCCTGACCTCGGTCTGGGCCCACGATCCGGCGCTCCACCCCTTGCCGTACGATCCCGCCGAGGCGCGCCGCATCCTCGCGGCCAAGGGGTGGCAGGACACGGACGGCGACGGTGTCCTCGACAAGGACGGCAAGCCGTTCACCTTCGAGCTGCTCACCAACACCGGCAATCAGGCGCGGACGGACGCGACGGTGATGATTCAGGACCAGCTCAAGAAGGTGGGCATCCGCGTCACGCCGCGCCAGGTCGAGTTCAACACCCTGGCCACGCAGACGATCGCCGGCAAGTACGACGCGGCGATGATGGGCTACACCATCGATACCAGCCTCGATCTGCGGAGCAACTTCCACAGCGAGTCGATCGCGGAGGGGAGCAACTACTCCCGCTATCGGAACCCCGAGATGGACCGCCTGATCGACATTGGGGCGGCGCAGCCGGACCTCCTCGCCGAGCGCCCGTTCCTGAACCAGATCCAGCAGATCGCCCATCGCGACCAGCCGCTCACCTTCCTCTGGGAGTCGCAGCGCCTGACCGGCGTCAACAAGCGGGTGAGGAACGTGCGCCCGACGCCGACCTTCGCATTCTTCAATCTGAAGGAGTGGTGGGTCGAGCCGAAGGGCTGACCGCCCGGCCTTGCTCGGTTTCCTCCTGCGGCGGCTCGCCGCCTCACTGCTGCTCCTGCTGCTGGTCCTCACCCTTACCTTCTTCTTTCTGCGCCTGATCCCGGGCGATCCGGCCCACATCTTCGAGGGGCAGCGGCTCACTCTCGAGCAGCAGCAGAGGCTGCGGCAGATCTATGGCCTCGACCGCCCTCTTCCCCTGCAGTACCTCGCCTGGATCTCTTCGGTAGCGAAGTGGGACTGGGGCACCTCGCTCTCCCAGCAGCGGCCGGTCTCCACCGTGCTGGGCGAGGCGGTGCCGGCGACGGCGATCCTCGGCGCCGCCGCCCTGGCGGTCGAATACTTCCTGGCCCTGCTGCTCGGCATCGCCTCCGCCCTGCGGCGGGGGTCGGCGCTGGACCATGGCATCCGCATCGTCACTCTCCTCTTCTTCTCCCTGCCGCTCTTCTGGGTGGGGCTGATGGCGGTCCTCCTCTTCTCCTACGTCTGGCCGGTGCTGCCGGCGAGCCACATGCATTCGGTGGACGCCGACCTGATGAGCCCCGCCGAACGGCTGCTCGACCTCGCGCGCCATCTGTTCCTCCCCGCCCTGGTGATGGGCGTCGGCACGGCCGGGGGGACCGCCCGGTTCCTACGCGCCAGCCTGATCGAGGTGATGAGCCAGGACTACATCCGTGCCGCCCGCGCCAAGGGGCTCTCCGAGCGCCGGGTCGTCTGGGTGCACGGCCTGCGCAACGCCATCGTGCCGGTGATCCAGGTGTTCGCGATCCAACTGCCGCTGCTGCTCTCCGGCGCGCTGATCGTCGAGGTGGTCTTCTCGTGGCCCGGGATCGGCCAGCTCACTTTCCTGGCGATCAGCACGCGCGACTACCCGCTGATCCTCGGCGCCGTCGCGCTCTCCGCCGCTCTGGTCATCCTGGGCAACCTCCTGGCCGACGTTCTCCACGCTCTGGTCGATCCGCGGGTGCGCGATGCTCAGGAGTAGATGGCGCTCGCCTACGCTCGTCTGGGGGGGAGGGCTGATCGCCCTGCTGGCCTTCAGCGCCCTGGCGGCCCCGGTGCTCGCGCCCTACGACCCGAACGAGCAGCTCGATCCGCCAGCCGGCAGCTACCGGCGGCCCGGGACGGCGCTGGCGGCGGTCCACCTGGAGGATGGGTCCTGGCGCCTGGCGGAGCGAACCCGGCGCACCCCGGAGGGGCTGGAGATCGAGCGCCTGGGCGTCGTCGAGACGCTGCCCGCCTCGCGGGTGGTGAACCTGACGCCCGGCGGGGTCGCCGACCGCCGCGTCTATCTGCTCGGCAGCGACCGCTTCGGCCGCGATCTCCTCTCCCGGATCCTCCACGGCGCCCGCGTGTCGCTCGCCGTGGGGTTGATCTCGGCGATCCTGGCCCTCACCCTCGGCGTCGCCGTGGGCTCCGCCGCCGTGCTCGGCGGCCGGCTGACCGACGCCGTGATCATGCGCGGGGTGGACGCCCTGCTCGCCTTCCCCAAGCTGTTCCTGATGATCGCGCTGGCCGCCTTCTTCCGCCCGAGCCCGGCGGCGGTGGTGGCGCTGCTCGGCAGCATGGCCTGGATGGGGATCAGCCGGCTGACCCGAGCCGAGATCCTCAGCCTCAGGAACCGGGAGTTCATCGTCGCCGCCCGCGCCATGGGGCAACATCCGCTCGCCACCCTCTGGCGCCACCTGCTGCCCAACGCCTTCACGCCGGTGCTGATCCAGACGACGCTGCTGATCGGCAACCTGATCCTCCTCGAATCCTCCCTCTCTTTTCTGGGCCTCGGCATCCAGCCGCCCACCCCGAGCTGGGGGAACCTGATCTCCGAGGGGCAGACCGTGCTCGTCCAGTCCTGGTGGATCGCCACCTTCCCCGGCGCCGCGCTCGCGGTGACGGTGATCGCCTTCAACCTGCTGGCCGACGGACTGCGGGACGCCCTCGATCCCCGCCAGGGCCGCCAGGGAGAGGACGCCGGGGGTGCTACACTCCCCGCGCCGTGAACGAACCCCAGGCCTTTCAGAGCGCGCCCCGCCGCCGGGCGCTGCTGACCGTCTTCCTCACCATTCTGCTCGACCTGATCGGGTTCGGCATGATCCTGCCGTTCCTGACCTTCTACGCGCAGGAGTTCCACGCCACGCCGCTGCAGATCGGCCTCCTGTTCTCTTCCTACAGCCTGACCCAGCTCCTCTGCGCGCCGCTGCTGGGGCGCCTCTCGGACCGCGTCGGCCGGCGTCCCGTGCTGCTCGCCTCGATCGCCGGCAGCGCCATCTCCTACGTGATCTTCGCGCTCGCGCCGTCGTATGCCGTGCTCCTGCTCGCCCGCTCGCTCTCCGGGGTGGCGGCGGCCAACTACGCGATCGCCCAGGCCTACATGGCCGACGTCTCCTCCCCCGCCGAGCGCTCGAAGGCGATGGGGTTGGTGGGGGCGGCCTTCGGGCTCGGTTTCGTGCTCGGACCGGCGCTCGGCGGCATCCTGGAGCAGGCCGGCGGCGTCCTGCCGGCCCTCGCCCACCTCGGCCCCCGGCTGGTGCCGTTCGCTGCCGCCACGCTCTCCGCGATCAACCTGCTGATCGCGTCCGTCAGCCTGCCGGAGTCGCTATCGCCCGAGTTGCGGCGCGACGCGGCCTCCCGGGGCGGCGCGTGGCACGGCATCTCCGACCTGCGGGAGGTCTGGCGCGACACCCCGCTGCGTGGGCTGATGGTCCTCTTCTTCCTGGTGATGTTCTGCTTCTCGATGATGGAGACCACGCTGGCCCTCTTCTGCCAGGCCCGCTTCGGCTTCGGCGCCCGCGAGACCTCCTGGCTCTTCGTCTTCGTGGGAGTGGTGCTGGTGATCGTCCAGGGGGGGCTCCTCGGTCGCCTGGTCCGCAAGTTCGGCGAGCGCCGGCTGATCCTCTCCGGGATCGTGCTGATGGCCCTGGGCCTCATCCTGCTCCCGGGGTCGCAGCTCTGGCTCCTGCTGATCAGCCTGCTCCTCCTCGCCGTCGGGCAGGGAGTCCACAACCCCTCCACGACGGGCCTTCTCAGCCGCCTCACGGACGAGCGTTCCCAGGGAAGCACAATCGGCCTCTCCCGTTCTTTCGGCGCCCTCGCACGCATTCTCGGGCCCTCGGCCGGCACCTTCCTCTTCGGCGCGGCCGGCCCCGGCTGGCCCTTCTGGAGCGCCGGCCTGCTGATGGTGGTTGCCCTGGTGGTGGCGATCGACGTCCTGCGCAAGGTGACGGTCACCGTCTAGGTCCGCCGTTCTCAAGTGCTGACCCGAGACTTCGACTACGATCTGCCGGCGGCGAGCATCGCCCAGGAGCCCGCCCCCCGCGGCGAGAGCCGCCTGCTGGTGCTCGACCGCCAGGGACCCGAACGGCATTCGCGGGTGAGCGACTTGCCAGGCCTTCTCCATCCCGGCGACCTGCTGGTGCTCAATGACACGCGGGTGATCCCGGCGCGGCTCTACGGGCGGAGCGCCGGCGGCGGCCGGATGGAGATCCTGCTGATCGAGCGCGTGGCCGAGCGCGAGTGGGACGCCCTAGTGAAGCCGGGACGGCGCGCCCGGCCGGGCGCCGTGTTCTCGCTGGACGAGGGGCTCGCCGCCGAGGTGATCGACAAGCACGAGGATGGCCGCCATCGCCTGCGTTTCACGGAGCCGATCGAGCCGCACCTCGACCGGCTGGGGCACATCCCCCTCCCCCCCTACATCCACCGGCCGGACACGCCCGAGGACCGCGAGCGCTACCAGACCGTCTTCGCCCGCCAGCCCGGCGCCGTCGCCGCTCCCACGGCCGGGCTCCACTTCACGGCGGCGCTCCTCGCGGAGATCGCGGCCGCCGGCATCGAGATCGCGCGGGTGACGCTCCACGTCGGCATCGGCACCTTCAAGCCGGTCGCCGCCGAGCGGATCGAGGAGCACCGGATGGAGAGCGAGCGCTACGAGATCGGTGAGGAGACCGCCGGGGCGATCCGCCGCGCCCGGGCCGCCGGGAGACGGATCGTGGCGGTGGGGACCACGGTCGTCCGCACCCTGGAGAGCGCGGCGCTGGCTGGCGAAGGCGAGGTGCGGGCCGGGAGCGGCGCGACGAAGCTCTTCATCACCCCCGGTTACCAATTCCAGGGGGTCGACGCGCTGCTCACCAACTTCCATCTCCCCCGCTCGACCCTGCTGATGCTGGTCTCCGCTTTTGCCGGCCGCGAGCGGGTATTGGCCGCCTACGAGGAGGCAATCACCAATGGCTACCGGTTTTACTCCTATGGCGACGCCATGCTGGCAGAGCGGCGATGAAAAGGGCTTTGAGGACGGAATCGGAGGCTCTGTACCGGCGAAAGCCCGTTCGCCGGAGGCGTGGAGTCAAAGCTCCGCTGAACTGGCCTTTGCCGCGGGGAAATGCGCTCCGCGCGCGATCCGGCTGGCCAATACCGCCGCGCCATAGCCATTGTCGATGTTCACCACCCCGATCCCGGGGGCGCAGCCGTTCAGCATGGTCAACAGGGCGGCGAGGCCGCCGAAGCTCGCTCCATAGCCGACGCTGGTGGGCACGGCCACGACCGGCGCCGGGACGAGGCTGGCCACAACCGTAGGGAGGGCGCCATCCATGCCGGCTACCGCGACGACGACGTCCGCCTGGCGGATCGCGGGGAGGTTGCCCAGCAGCCGGTGGAGCCCGGCGATCCCCACGTCGTAGCACCGCTCGACCGCGTGCCCGAACCAGGAGGCGCAGACCGCCGCCTCCTCCGCGACCCCCAGGTCCGAGGTGCCGGCGGCGAGCACCGCGATCGCCCCTGGCCGCGGTTCCCCCTGGCCGAAGGTGAGGATCCGCGCCCGCTCGTGGTAGACCGCCCCGGGATGGTCGGCCAGCAGCTCGCCGGCCGCCTCGGAGCGCAGACGCGTGACCAGGACCCGGCCGTGGGCACCGATCATTTTTCCCGCGATGGCCTTGAGGTCCTCGGTCCGCTTCCCCTCGGCGTAGACCGCTTCGGGGAGGCCGTTGCGCAGCTCGCGGTGAAAATCCAGCTTGGCGAAGCCGAGATCGGCGTAGGGGAGCTCCGCGAGATCCCGCAAGGCGTCCGCGGGGGACCGTTCCCCGGCGGCGACCGCCTCCAGGAGCTGCTTGAGCTGATCGGGGTTCACGACGGGAGGGAACCCAGGTCGGCGCCGCCCCGGCGGTAGCCCTGGGGGTCGTAGGCCACCCGCGCGAAGCCGAGGGAGAGCAGGCGCGGCTCGAGCTCGCTCCAGATGGCGGTTAGCCGGGGCACCTCGTCGGGGCCGACCTCGACGCGGGCGGCGCCCTGGTCGTGGCGGACGCGGACCACGCGGAATCCGGCCGCGGCCAGGACGTCCTCGGCGGCCTCGATACGGCGGAGCTTGCCGAGGGTGACCACCTGCCCGTGCGGGATGCGCGAGGAGAGGCAGGCGTTGGCCGGGCGGTCCCAGACCGAGAGCCCGAAGGCGCGGGCGATGGCGCGGGTCGCTTCTTTGTCCACACCGTTGGCGAGCAGGGGGGAGTAGACCCCGCTCTCGCGGACGGCGCGGAGCCCCGGCCGGTCCGGCCCCGGATCGGAGGCGTTGGTGCCGTCGCAGACGACCGCGTAGCCGCGCTCGGCCGCGAGGCGGACCATGGTACCCATCCGCATCCCCTGACAGACATAGCACCGGTGGCTCGGATTGGCGACGAACTCCGGATCGTCCAGCTCGCTGTAGGTGACCACCTCGTGCCGGATGCCGATCTCGGCCGCCACCCGGCGCGCATGGTCCAGCTCCGCCCCCGCGAGGGTCTCCGCCGCCGCCGTCACCGCCAGCGCGCGGTCGCCGAGAGCCCGGTGGGCCAGCGCCGCCACCACGGCCGAATCGACCCCGCCCGAGTAGGCGACGAGGGCTGATCCCCGGGCGGCGAGATCGGCAACGAGGCTGTCGATGGGGAGGGTGGGCATCACGAATGGGATGCTAGCACGCGGGGTGCCAGGAGTCTGGGGGATGAACGCCTAGCGAAGAGGCCGGGGAAACTTCATCGTCACCGGGACCAGAAAGAGGATGCTGAAAGCCCCGAAGGCGTACAGCGGAACGAAGGGCGCCGCGCCCTGGTCGGCCCAGGGGGCCATGGAGCGCAGGAGCCCGAGGATCGCCGGCGGGCCGAGGTAGTAGATCAGGAGGAAGCGGCGGCGGATCGGGGCCGGGAGCCCCCAGGTCCGCCGCACGTAGACGATGCCGAAGGCCCACCCCAGCGCTACCGCCACGCCGTAGTAACTGTAGAGCGTCAGCGGCAGGCTGCCGGCGAGCGCCACCACGCGGGTGAAACTCAGCAGGCTCAGCGCCCAGCAGGCGAGAAACAGGCCGAGGACGATGGCGTCCCCCCGGGTGATGTCCCCGGCCGGCCCCGAGGGCCCGGAGGGGCTGGGGGACGCCGTCACCGGGCTCCGGACCGCCCCGGCTCAGTCATACGAATCCACCGGCGGACAGGTGCACATCAGGTTGCGGTCCCCCCAGGGGTTGTCCACCCGGTTGACGTACGGCCAGAACTTCCGCTCGCGCACCCAGGGGGCGGGGAAGACCGCCTTCTCGCGGCCGTACGGCCGGTCCCAGTCGTCCGCCGTCACGTCGTCCGCCGTGTGAGGAGCGTTCTTGAGCGGGTTGTTCTGGCGATCCATCTTCCCCTGCTCGATGGCACGGATCTCCTCGCGGATGCGGATCATGGCGTCGCAGAAGCGGTCGAGCTCGGGCTTCGACTCGCTCTCGGTCGGCTCGATCATCAGCGTCCCGGCCACCGGGAAGGACATCGTGGGCGCGTGGAAGCTGAAGTCCATCAGCCGCTTGGCCACGTCCTCGGCCTCGATGCCGGCGGTGGTCTTGAACGGGCGCAGATCGAGGATGAACTCGTGCGCCACCCGTCCATGGCTGCCGGCGTAGAGCACCGGGTAGTGCTCGCGCAGCCGCGCCGCCATGTAGTTGGCGTTGAGGATCGCCGTCTCGGTGGCGCGGGTGAGCCCGCGGCCGCCCATCAGGGCGATGTAGACCCAGGAGATCGGCAGGATGCTCGAGCTCCCCCAGGGAGCCGCCGAGACCGGGCCGATCGCCTCCTCGCCGCCGGTCGGCACCACCGGGTGCCCCGGCAGGAAGGGGGCCAGGTGCGCGGCGACGCAGATCGGCCCCATACCCGGACCGCCGCCGCCGTGCGGGATGCAGAACGTCTTGTGGAGGTTGAGGTGGCAGACGTCGGCGCCATAGTCGCCGGGCCGGCAGAGCCCCACCTGGGCGTTCATGTTGGCGCCGTCGAGGTAGACCTGGCCGCCGTGGTCGTGGACGATCCGGCAGATGTCGCGGATCCCCGGCTCGAAGACGCCATGGGTCGACGGGTAGGTCACCATCAGCGCGGCCAGCCGGTCGTGGTTCGCCTCGGCCTTGGCCCGCAGATCGTCGAGATCGACGTTGCCGCCTTCATCGCAGGCGACCACCACCACCTTGAGACCCGCCATCACCGCCGAGGCCGGATTGGTGCCGTGGGCCGAGACCGGGATCAGGCAGACGTCGCGGTGCTGATCGCCGCGGGCGTGATGGTAGGCGCGGATCACCATCAGCCCCGTGTACTCCCCCTGCGAGCCGGCGTTCGGCTGCAGCGAGCAGGCAGCGAAGCCGGTGATCTCGTTGAGCCAGGACTCGAGCGAGCGGAAGAGCTCCTGGTAGCCGGCGGTCTGGCTGACCGGGGCGAACGGATGGATCGCCCCGATCTCGGGCCAGGTGACCGGCACCATCTCGGCCGTCGCGTTGAGCTTCATGGTGCAGGAGCCGAGCGGGATCATCGAGGTGGCGAGCGACAGGTCGCGCGACTCCAGGCGCTTGATGTAGCGCAGCATCTCGTGCTCGGTGTGGAAGGCGTTGAAGACCGGGTGCGTCAGGTAGTCCGACGGCCGCGCGTGCGGCGCCGGAAAATCGATATCGGCCCCTTCCGCCAAGCGCTCGGCCGACAGGCCCGCCGCGCGGTCCTCGCCGAAGACCGCGATCAGATCCTCGATGTCGGCGGCGGTGGCCGCCTCGTCGAGTGCGATGCCGACCGCCCGCTCCCCCAGTTTGCGCAGGTTGATCCCCCGGGCCTCGGCGGCGGCCAGGATCTCGTCGGCGGAGCGCTCGCCGGTGCCCACGCGCAGGGTGTCGAAGAAGGGCTCGCGCCCCACGGCGTAGCCGAGATGTCGCAGCCCCTCGGCCAGCGCCGCCGCCAGGGCGTGCACCCGGCGGGCGATCGCCTTCAAGCCCTCGGGACCGTGGTAGACGGCGTACATGCTCGCCATCACGGCGAGGAGCACCTGGGCCGTGCAGATGTTGCTGGTGGCCTTCTCGCGGCGAATGTGCTGCTCGCGGGTCTGCATCGCCATGCGCAGGGCGGTCTTGCCCCGGCGGTCGCGCGAGACGCCGATGATCCGCCCCGGGAGTTGGCGCTTGTACTCCTCGCGGGTGGCGAGGAAGGCGGCGTGCGGCCCGCCGTAGCCCATGGGGACACCGAACCGCTGCGCCGAGCCGACCGCGATGTCGGCGCCGAATTCGCCCGGCGCCCGCAGCAGGGTCAAGGCCAGCAGGTCGGCCGCCACCACCACGAGAGCGCCGGCGGCGCGGGCCTGCTCGGCGACCGGGGCATAGTCCACCACCCGGCCGTCGGTCGCGGGGTACTGGAGAAGGATGCCGAAGAGGTCCCCCGCCGCGAAGTCGATCGCCGCCGGATCGCCGACCCGGACCTCGACGCCGATGGCGCCGGCGCGGGTCTTGACCACCTCGATGGTCTGCGGATGGCAGTCCTCGGCGACGAAGAAGACGTCCCGCTTGCCGTTAGAAATGGCGTGGCAGAGGTTCATCGCCTCGGCCGCGGCGGTGCCCTCGTCGAGCAGCGAGGCGTTGGCGACCGGCAGCCCGGTCAGGTCGGCCACCATGGTCTGGAAGTTGAGCAGCGCCTCGAGGCGCCCCTGCGAGATCTCCGACTGATAGGGGGTGTACTGGGTGTACCAGCCCGGGTTCTCCAGGATATTGCGCTGGATCACCCCCGGCGTGATGCAGCCGTGGTAGCCCATGCCGAGGAAGGAACGGAAGACCTTGTTCCTGCCGGCGATGCCGCGCAGGGCGCCGAGCAGCTCCTGCTCGCCGAGATCGCGGCCGGCGGGGAGCCCGGCGAGGTCGAGCGGGGTCTCGCGGAGAATCGACTCGGGGATGGTCTCGCGCACCAGTTGGGCGAGCGAGCCGGCGCCGACCACCTCCAGCATCTGCCGGACCTCCCCCTCGCTGGGGCCCAGGTGGCGGCGGACGAAGGTGTCCGTGGGATTGAGGACGGCGCCGCCGGTCGCCGGCGATGAGCCGGAGAGATCACCGAGGGCGACGGCGCCGGTCGCCCCAGGCGAGTCTTTAAGCTTCTCCACTCTGAACGAACTCCTCGTACTCCTCGGCCTTCATCATGGATTTCAGATCGTCCGCGGAAGAGAACCGGATCTTGATCAGCCACCCATCGCCGTGCGGATCCTCGTTGAGGAGCTCCGGATCGTCCACCACGGCGTCGTTGATCTCGACCACCTCGCCCGCGACGGGCGTGAACACCTCGGCGACGGCCTTGACCGACTCGATCGTGCCGAGCTCGTCGTTGGTGTCGAATACCTGGCCGATCTCCGGCAGCTCCACGAACACCACCTCGCCCAGCTCCTGCTGCGCGAACTCGGTGATGCCGAGCACACAGAGATCGTCCTCGATGCGGAGCCACTCGTGCTCCCTCGAATAGAGATAATCTCGGGGATACATTCCTCTTCGCCCTCCAGTTTGACGGGTCCGGTTTGGCTGGTGAATTGAATATAGCTGCGGATCCTAGCCCTATCTCGACCTTTTGTAGAAAGGAGTCTCCACGACCACCGCCGGGAGGGCCTTGCCGCGGACCTCGATCGCCAGCGGCGTCCCCGGCGCCGCCATCTCCGGCGGCACGTAGGCGAGCCCCAAAGCCTTCTCGAAGGTGGGGCTCCAGGTGCCGCTGGTGACGGCGCCAACGATGCCGCCCTCCGAGACAACCGGGTGACCCTGGCGCGCGATTCCCCGCCCCTGTACCTCGAAGCCCACGAGCTTCCTGGGGATCCCCGCGGCCTTCTGGGCGGCCAGCGCGTCGCGGCCGAGGAACTCCCCCTTGTCGAGCTTGACCACCCAGCTCAGGCCGGCCTCGAAGGGGGTCGTCGTATCGTCGATCTCGTGGCCGTAAAGGGCCATCGCCGCCTCCAGGCGCAGGGTGTCGCGGGCGCCGAGCCCGGCGGGGACGGCCCCCGCCTCGACCAGCCGCCGCCAGATCTCCGGAGCATCCTCCGGCGCCAGGTAGAGCTCGAAGCCATCTTCCCCGGTATAGCCGGTGCGGGAGATCAGCGCCGGCGCGCCGGCCACAGAGCCCTCGGCAAAGCCGTAGTACTTGAGCCCGGAGACGTCCAGCGAGGCGAGCGGCGCCAGGATCTCCAGCGCCTTCGGACCCTGTAGCGCGAGAAGCGCGTAGCGGTCGCTCTCGTCGATCACCTCGACGTCCTCGCCGTCGGCCACGGCCCGCGCGGCGATCCACTCGAAGTCGCGCTCGGCGTTCGAAGCGTTGACCACCACCAGGAAGTCGTCGGCGGCCAGCCGGTAGATCAGGATGTCGTCCACGTAGGTGGCGCGATCGGTCAGCAGACCGCTGTAGTGCGCCCGCCCGGGCACGAGCTTGCTGACGTCGTTGGGGGTCAGCCGCTGCAGGAAGGCCTCGGCGCCGGCCCCGCGCACCCGGACCTCCCCCATGTGGGAGACGTCGAACAGGCCGGCGGCGGTGCGCACGGCGCGGTGCTCCTCGATGACGCCGGTGTACTGGACCGGCATCTCCCAGCCGGCGAAATCCACGATCTTCGCCCCCGCCTCGCGGTGGCGGTCGTAGAGCGGAGTCCGTTTCAAGCTCTGGCCTTCCGACATTGGATCGATCTCCTCCTCCGTGGGCGCCGAAACGGTATCACGAGAGGGAGCGCAGGAAAGCCGGCCGTCGCGGGTTCCTGCAGGTGAATAGAATGAGCCCTGGCTGGCTCCGACTCGAAAGGAGAGACCGCATGACGATCCGCCGATCGACCCTGACCCTCACCGCCCTTTTCGCCCTCCTCATCCTCCCCCTGGCCGCGGAGGCGGCGGGGCGGCAGCCGCGCGATCCCGGGGCGATCCTGCGCAATCCGCGCGCCCTCGCCGCCTATCTCAGGCTGACCCCGGAGCAGGTGACGGTCGCCCAGCGCCTGGCCGCCGAGCTCAAGGCCAAGGAGACCCCCCTGCTCCAGGCCGAGAAGCAACTCGCCGAGGCCTACAGGAACCTGATCGAGGCGGCCAGCCCGAACCCCTGCGACGTCGGCCAGGCCGCTCTCGCGCTGCGCGCCAACCGGGAGAAGATCCGGGCGGCCCGGGAGGACTTCGATACGAAGTTCTCCGCCATCCTCACTCCCGACCAGCTCGCCCGCTACGAGGCGTTGAAGGCCGCCGCCCACTTCCTCCAGGACGAGGACTCGTAGGCGTTCTATAGGGCGGCCCGGTGTGGCCGCCCCGTCACAGGGCCGCGACCTCCCCGTTACCCGAATCCTTTGCAGTCTGAAGGCTTTGCGATACCTTCCCCGGACAGGGGGTGTCATGAAGCTTCTTCTCATCCGACATGCGATCGCCGAAGAGCGCGAGGACTTCGCCAGGACCGGCAAGGACGACCGGCTGCGTCCGCTCACCGACGAGGGGCGGAAGAAGATGAAGCAGGCCGCCCGGGGCCTGCGGGAGATCGTGCCCGGGATCGATCTGCTGGCGACCAGTCCGCTGATCCGGGCCGCCCAGACCGGCGCCATCGTCGACTCCGTCTACGGCGGCCTGAAGGAGGTGGAGATCGACGAGCTCTCCCCCGAGGCCACCCCCAACGACTTCCTCCGCTGGCTGCGCAAGCAGAAGGCGGACTGCATCGCCGCCGTGGGGCACGAGCCGAGCATCAGCCTGCTCCTCTCCTGGCTCCTGACCGGCGGCGAGCGCCGGATCTTCGCCTTTCGAAAAGGGGGCGCCTGCCTGCTCGACTTCCCCGACGAGGTCGGCGCCGGCACCGCCACCCTGGTCTGGGCGCTCACCCCGGGGCAGCTCCGGGACCTCGCGGACTGATGCCCTGATGAGCTCCGGACTCCTCTCCCGCCCGCCCCAGGAGGGAGCCCGCCTGCTCGCCCTCTCCTTCCTCGATCAGGCGGCCGAGGCCCGGCCGCGGCTGGTGGACGACGCCGACTCCGAGGCGCTCCACGACTTCCGCGTCGGCCTGCGCCGGCTGCGGAGCTGCCTCAAGGCTTATGGCGCCCAGATCGACATCCCGAAGAAGCTCGAACGGCGGCTCCGCCGTCTCGCCGGCTCGACCGGGCCGGGACGCGATACGGAAGTCCAGATCGAATGGCTGCGCGGCCGCGTCCCGCACCTCTCCTCGCAGCACCGGGCGGGCCTCGCCTGGCTGCTCGCCCGCCTCGCCGAGCGCAAGCGCCACGCCGATGAGGATATGGAGGACGAGGTCGCGGACGAGTTCGACAAGCTCGAAAAGGAGCTGCGCGCCAGGCTCTCGGTCTATCGCACCGAGATCCGCCTCGACGCCAGGAAGGACCGCCCGACCCTCGCCGAGGCGACCGCCGGCATCCTCCACGGCCAGGTGGCGGATCTCGAGGAGCGCCTGGCGAGGATCGAGGACGCCGGCGACGAGCAGGAGGCCCACGAGGCGCGGATCCGGGCCAAGCGGGTGCGCTACCTGCTCGAGCCGCTGGCAGTCGAGATTCCCACGACCACCCCGATCGTCAAGCGGTTCAAGGCCCTCCAGGAGCTCCTCGGCGACCTCCACGACGCCCATGTCCTGGAAGCCGAGCTCGCCGAGGCGGTCGAGATCGCCGCCGCTGAGCGGGCGGGGAAGATCCTCGAACTGTCGCTCGCCGACGCTCCCGACGAGAACCTCCTCCGCGCTGAGCGCCGGCGCGCCCGCGAGTCGGGCCTGATCGCACTCGCCCGCCTGAACCGCGCCCGCCGCGACCGCCTGTTCGCGACCCTGGAAGCCGAGTGGCTGGAGGGAAAGGCCGGGGATTTCCTGCGCGAGGTGGAAGGGTTGGGGGAGGAGATGGCGGCGGCGGCGGGGACTGAAGAAAGGACGTAAAGGACAACAAGGACGTAAAGGACATCAAGGGAAAAAGAGCCTCATCTCTTCTTTGTCCTTGTCGTCCTTGCAGTCCTTTACGTCCTTGTTGTTTCCTAGTAGGCCCCGCCCAAGGTCTGCCCGCCGTCGATCACCAGCACCGCCCCGGTGGTGAACCGGGCGCCGTCGCCGGCCAGGTAAAGGACCGCCCCGGTGAGGTCCTCCGGCTGCCCCATCCGCCCTTGCGGAATGGTGGCGAGGGCCCGCCCCTGGGCTTCGGGACTGGCCCAGAGCGCCTCGCTGAACCGGGTCTGGATCAGGCCCGGGGCGATGGCGTTGACGCGGATGTTCTCCCCGGCCAGCTCGACCGCCAGCGTCTGCGTCAGCATCAGGACCGCCGCCTTGAGGACGCCATACACTCCGAGGCCGCCGTGGGGGATGAGGCCGGCTACCGAGGCGACGTTGACGATCGCGCCGCCCCCCCGCTCGCGCATCAGCGGCACGGCGGCGCGAATGGAGTGGACGTACCCCTTCAGGTTGACCTCGAACGTCTTGTCCCACTGGCTCTCCCCGGCGTCGAGGAGCGGCCCGAAGTGGGGGTTGGTCGCGGCGTTGTTGATCAGGACGTCGACGCCGCCGAAGGTTCCCTGAGCCCGCGCCATCAACGCCTGGACCTCCGCCTCGCGGCCGGTGTGGCAGGCGACCGCCAGGGCCTCGCCGCCGGTCTCGCGGATCCGCCTGGCGACCGCTTCGACCCCTTCGAGCTTGCGGCTCGCCAGCACCACCCGGGCTCCCGCGGCGGCAAAGGCCTCCGCGATCGCCTCGCCGATCCCCCGGGAGGCGCCGGTGACCACCACGACACGGCCGGCGAATGAATTTTCCATGACGGGAACGATATCCCAGTGCAGCGCGCCGGCAATCCCCGGCTCTTCCGGGTGCACCCTCTCCTCGGCGGCTCCTGCCCTCTGCTCCCGCGGCTGCGCTTACGGGAGGGCTGGCCGCGCCCTCTGGTACCGAGCCCTTTCCATCCCGAGCGCCGGCAGCGCCAAGGAGAGTGGCTCTTGCGCCCTCTCCTTCCGCGCCCGGGCCCTCCGGATGGGTGTGACCGCCCTCCGGGTGGACGTACCGGCCGTCTCGATGGCTGTGCCAGCCCACCCCTGGGCCGGCACAGCCATCCCGTGGGCGCAACCGCGGATCCCGTGGGCGCTGCCGCCAGATCAGAGGGTCCACAGAGCGAGCCAGAGGGCGCATACGGAGATCCGGAAGGCGCGTCCGCAGAGCGGGAGGGCGCGACCGCGGAACCGGTGGGCCCCGGCGAGGAGGCAGAGGGCGGAGAGCGCGATCCCGAAGGCGTTACACTGGAGAGGATTCCGGACGACTTGAAAGGAGAGGGGACATGGCGCGAAGCACCCGAAGTGTCGGAATGCTGTTGCTGGGCATCTATCTCATCCTCGCCGGCCTGGGGCTGCTGATCGGGCTGAGCTTCGCCTACATGCGGGTCCTCGAGGGGCTGCTGGCGCTGATCGCGGGCATCCTGATCCTGATTGGCCGCTGAGCGCGGTATAGACTGCGGAAAAAGGAGGATCGTCATGGCGGTCGAGATCACCGGCAAGTACATCGGCAATCTGAAGACGGAGCTGACCCACGGCCCCTCGGGGATGGTGATCCGGACGGCGGCTCCGGTGGACAACCAGGGGGACGGCAGCTCCTTCTCCCCCACCGACCTCGCCGCGGCATCGCTCGGCGCCTGCATGATGACCCTGATCGCCATCGTGGGCGAGCGCGACGGTCTCGACCTGACCGGCCTCTCCTTCCGCCTGGAGAAGCACATGGAGGCGAACCCCCGCCGCATCGGCGCCATCCCGGTCTCCATCAACATGCCGGCCGGGCTGAGCGCGGACCAAAAGAAGAAGCTGGAGAACGCGGCGCTGACCTGTCCGGTCCACAAGAGTCTTGCCGAGGGGGTCGACAAGCCGGTCGAGTTCGTCTACGCGGAAAAGCCGGTGGAAGCCGCCAAGTGAGCCTGCGGGAGGACTCGTGAAGGACTACCACATCAACATCTTTCATAGCGAAGAGGACGGGGGCTATATAGCCGATATCCCCGATCTGGACGCGTGCTCCGCATTTGGCCGCTCTCCAGGGGAAGCCCTGGCTGAGGTCGAGATCGCGAAGGCAGCATGGCTTGAAGCGGCTCAAACGGAAGGAAAGCCGGTCCCGGAACCACGCTACCGGCCGGTTATCTACCAGACATCCTCGTAGAAACGCTTTCTCCCTACCCCTTCGCCTCGTACCAGCTCTTCCCCCACCCGGCGTCGACGACCAGGGGGACCTTGAGGTCGGCGACGCCCTCCATCTCGGCCTTGACGATCGCCGCCACCGCCTCGGCCTGCTCCTCGGGGACTTCGAGGACCAGCTCGTCGTGCACCGTCAGCAGCAGGTGGGCGCCGGGCTGCTCGTCGCGCAGGCGGCGGTCGACGGCGATCATCGCCAGCTTCAGGATGTCCGCCGCCGTCCCCTGGATGCGGGCGTTGATCGCCATGCGGCGGGCGTTCTCCCGCAGGTTCCAGTTCTTGCTCTTGATGTCCGGCATCCAGCGCACGCGGCCGTAGAGGGTCTCGACCTTCCCCTCCCGCTCGGCGCTCTCCAGCGTCTCCTCCATGTAGCGCTTCACCCCGGGGTACTGGCCCATGTAGGCGGTGATGAACCGGTCGGCCTCCTTCGAGGAGATCCCCAGCTCCTGGCTGAGGCCGTAGGCGCTCATGCCGTAGAGGATGCCGAAGTTGATCGTCTTCGCCGCCCGCCGCTGCTCGGCGTTGACCAGCTCGGGCGCGACGCCGAGAACGACCGCGGCGGTGGCGCGGTGAATGTCCTCGCCGGCCGCGAAGGCGTCGATCAGCGCACCCTCCTCCGCGATGTGGGCGAGGATCCGCAGCTCGATCTGGCTGTAGTCGGCGACCAGCAGCACTTGGCCCGGCGGCGCGATGAAGGCGCGGCGGATGCGCTGCCCGAGCTCGGTGCGCACCGGGATGTTCTGCAGGTTCGGATTGGTCGAGGAGAGCCGGCCGGTGGCGGCCACCGCCTGGTTGAAGCGGGTGTGGATGCGCCCGTCGGCCCCCACCAGCTCCGGCAGAGAGTCGATGTAGGTCGACTTGAGCTTGGTCAGCTCGCGGTAGCGTAGCAGGAGCTTGGCGATCGGATAGCCCCGGCGCCCCAGCTCCTCCAGCGTCTCGGCTCCCGTCGAGTAGCTCTTGGTCTTCTGCGTCTTCTTCAAGGCCGGCAGGCCCATCTTCTCGAACAGGATCACCCCGAGCTGCTGCGGCGAGTTGAGGTTGAACGTCTCCCCCGCCTGCTTGTAGATCTCACCTTCCAGCCCGGTGATCTCGGCGCCCAGCTCGACCGACATCTCCCTGAGATAGCCGGTGTCGAGCAGGATGCCCGCCTCCTCCATCCGCAGCAGCACCGGCACCAGGGGGGCCTCGATCTCGGTGTAGACCTTGGCGAGAGAGCCCGCCGCCAGCTCCTGGGCCATCACCTCGGCCATCCGCCGCGCGATCTCCACCCGCTCGGCGGCGTAGGCGGCGAGCCGGGAATCCCCCACCGGCGGTGCCTGCCCCTTGTCCCAGCCGGCGTCCTTGGCGGTCAGCGGCTTCCGGCTCAGCCGCTCCAGCGCCAGCTCGTCGAGGGAGTGGCCGTGGACGGACGGCTTCAGCAGGTAGGAGACCAGCATGGCGTCGAACAGCGCCGATTCGCAGAGCGGCCCCGGGCAGAGCCGCAGGACCTCCTTGAGGTTGTGCCCGGCGAGGCGGACCTCGGGGCTGCCGATCCACCCCTTGAGGCTCTCCAGGGCGGCGTCGCGCAGGCCGTCGCGCCGGAAGTCGGCGTAGATCACCGTCTCCTCCCCCGGCGAGGCCACCGCCAAGCCGAGCGGGCGGTCCTCGCCGAGCACGGCGACGTAGACCTCGCCGCCCACCAGACGGCCGGCGCGGTCGGCCCACACCTCGGCGGTGACCGCCTCCTCGGCGACCGGGAACTCCACCGCTCCGGCCACCGTGGGGCCGGCCGGGCCCAGCTCCTCGACGAGCGAGAAGAACTCGAGCTCGGTGAAGACCTGGCGCAGCATCTCGACGTCCGGCGGATCGCGATGCAGGGCCTCGGGGTCGAGCGGCACCTCCAGATTGGTGTGGATAGTCGACAGCTCCTTCGACAGCCGCGCCTGCTCGGCGTGCTGCTGGAGCCCCTCGCGGTACGCCTTGCGGGAGACCTCGCCGGCCCGCGCCAGGAGATCCTCCAGGGTGCCGTACTCCTGGATCAGCCCCTTGGCCCCCTTCTCGCCGATCCCCGGCACGCCCGGGATGTTGTCGATCGAGTCCCCCATCAACGCCAGGACGTCGGCCACCTTCTCGGGCGGCACGCCGAAGTCCTCGGTGACCTCCTGCGGTCCATAGAGCTTGTTGCGCCCGGTGTGGTAGAGCGAGACCCGGGGCTCGACGAGCTGCATCAGGTCCTTGTCGGCGGAGACCAGCACCACCTGGTAGCCGGCCTCGGCCGCGCGGCAGGAGAGGGTGCCCAGCACGTCGTCCGCCTCATAGCCGGCGAGCTCCAGGATGGGGATGCGGTAGGCCTCCAGCACCCTGCGGATCAGCGGAATCTGGCTCTGCAGGTCCTCCGGCATCGGGCGGCGGTTCGCCTTGTAGTCCTCGAACTTGTCGCTGCGGAAGGTCCGCCCCCCCTCGAGCGCCACCCCGATCAGCTCCGGGTCCTCCTCGCGCAGGAGCTTCTTGAGCATGGTCACGAAGCCGTAGACGGCGTTGGTGGGCTCGCCGCGGGAGTTCGAGAGGTTGCGGATCGCGTAGAAGGCGCGGAAGATGTTCGAGTACCCGTCGATCAGGAACAGACGGGGACGGGAGTCGCGGGGCGGGGTGGGGCTCGTCTCAGTCAAGGCCATGGCGCGGACATTCTATGCCGTCCCATACCATCGCCGGCTGGCACGGCTCTCGCTTTCTTCCAGCCACCGAGCAGGCCCGTCCGGCTGCCCTACCAAAGGAGAGTGGGATGAACGGAATCATTTCCTGGATCGTCTTCGGCCTGATCGCCGGCGCGATCGCCAAGTTCCTGACCCCCGGCCGGGATCCGGGCGGGTGCATCATCACCATCATCATCGGCGTCGTCGGCGCCCTGCTGGGAGGGTGGATCGCGACCCTGCTCGGCATCGGCGGCATCTCCGGGTTCGACTTCCGGAGCTTCGTGATCGCCGTCCTCGGCTCGATCCTGCTGCTGTTCCTCTGGAGAATGATCTCCGGCCGAAGGCGATAGGACGGGTCAGGGAACCAGGGGCCGGCGCGCCTGTCCCAGCAGGTGCGCCGCCTCGGGGAGGATCAGCGCCTCCATCGCCAGCGTCACCGCCTTGGGCGAGCCCGGAAGGAGGAAGACCGCGCGGGTGCCTGCCAGGCCGGCGGCGGCCCGGCTGAGCATCGCCGCCGCTCCCACCTGCTGGTAGGAGAGCATCCGGAAGAGCTCGCCGAACCCCTCTACCGGCTGATCGAGGAGCGGCCCCACCGCGTCCAGGGTGACGTCGCGCGGCGAGAAGCCGGTGCCGCCGGTCGCCACCACCACATCCACCTCGGGGTGCGCCAGCATCCGGCGCACGGCGTCGCGGATCGCGGCCACGTCGTCGCGAACGAGAGTAGAATCCACGATCCGGTGGCCGGCGGCTGAGATCCTCTCGCGGATCGCGTCGCCGCTGGCGTCGTCCCGCTTTTCCCGGGTATCGCTCACTGTAAGTATGGAGAAGCCCAGCTCGGCGGGGGCGGCGCGGCGGTGCTGCTCGACGCTCATGGCTTTCAAGGCTAGCACGGCAGAGCCGGGAAAGTGTTCGTTTCTGGGACAGGCGCATCCCGGGTCCGAACACTCCCGGCCCGTGAAAGAACACTTAAATTTTTTGGAATCAAAAACTTACGACGACTGAAACCTTGGCACGCGGGATGCGTAGTGTGACCGGAGAAACGTTATGGGAATGGACATACCTAGGACCGGAGAAGCTCAGAAGCGCCGCAATCGGCGCAACATCTGGATCGTCGCGGGCATCGCGGGGGTCTCGCTCGTCACGTTCGGCTTGTCGCGGCTCGAGCCGGCGGCGCCGACGGTTCAGAAAGAAACAGTGTGGATCGACTCCGTCAAGCGCGGACCGATGACGCTCAGCGTCCGCGGCCCCGGCACGCTGGTGCCGGAGGACGTGCGCTGGATCTCGACGCCGGTGAATGCCCACATCGAGCGCACCCCGCTGCTCCCCGGCGTGACGGTCACCCCGGACACCGTGCTGGTCGAGATGAGCGATCCGCAGCTCGAGCAGAACGCGCTCGAGGCGGAGTCGCAGCTCAAGGCGGCTCAGGCCGACTACGACAACCTGAAGGCCCAGCTCGACAGCCAGCTCCTCGGCCAGCAGGCGCAGGTGACCGCGGTGAAGTCGCAGAGCGAGCAGGCGAAGCTCCAGTCGGAAGCGGACACCAAGCTCGCCAAAGAGGGCCTGCTGCCGGACATCACGCAGAAGCTCTCGAGCCTCAAGTCGGAGCAGCTCGTCAAGCAGGCCGTCATCGAGGCTAAGCGCTACGAGCAGAACAACCGCTCGGCCGCGGCGCAGCTCGCCTCCCAGCGCGCCCGCGTGGTGCAGATGCAGGACCTCTATGCGCTGCGCAAGCGCCAGGTGGAATCGCTCAAGGTGCGCGCCGGCATCGCCGGCGTGCTGCAGGAGCTGCCGGCGCAGGTGGGCCAGCAGGTGACGGCCGGCACGGTGCTGGCGCGAGTGGCCCGCCCGGAGCGACTCAAGGCCGAGCTGCACATCCCCGAGGTGCAGGCCAAGGACGTCAAGGTGGGCATGAGCGCCCAGATCGATACCCGCAACGGCATCATCAACGGCCGCGTGGCCCGGGTCGCCCCGTCGTCGCAGGACGGCACGGTGATCATGGACGTGGCCTTCGACGGGCCGCTCCCGGCGGGCGCCCGGCCGAACCTCTCGGTGGACGGCACGATCGAGCTCGACCGCGTCGACAACGTGCTCTTCACCGGCCGCCCCAGCTACGGCAACCCGAACACCAAGGTCGAGCTGTTCAAGGTCAACGAGGACGGCAAGACGGCGGAGCGGGTGCAGGTGGAGCTGGGCCGCATGTCGGTCAGCACGGTGGAAATCGTCAAGGGTCTTCAGGCCGGCGACAAGGTGATCCTCTCGGACACCTCGGCGCAGGATGGATACAAAAAGATTCGCTTGAACTAACAGCCTGCGCCGCCCGGCCGGAGCCGGCGGCTGGAAGCTTTGGAGGAATTTTATGGCCGCATCTTCTGATTCGCTGATCCATCTCGACGGAGTCGTCAAGGTCTTCATGACCGACGAGGTCGAGACCCATGCGCTGTCGGGCATCCACATGGAGATCCGCAACGGCGAGTACGTCTCGATCGCGGGGCCCTCCGGCTGCGGCAAGACCACGCTGCTGTCGATCCTCGGCCTGCTCGACTCCCCCAGCGACGGCAAGTACTGGCTCAACGGCAAGCAGGTCGCCGACCTCTCCTTCTCCGAGCGGGCGCGGATCCGCAACCGGGAGATCGGCTTCATCTTCCAGGCGTTCAACCTGATCGGCGATCTCACGGTCTACGAGAACGTCGAGCTGCCGCTCACCTACCGCGGCATGGCCGCCAAGGAGCGCAAGGAGCGCGTGCAGGAGGCCCTGGAGCGGGTCGGCATGTCGCACCGCATGAAGCACTACCCGTCGCAGCTCTCCGGCGGTCAGCAGCAGCGCGTCGCGGTCGCCCGCGCGGTGGTCGGCAAGCCGTCGATCCTGCTCGCCGACGAGCCCACCGGCAACCTCGACTCGAAGAACAGCGAAACGGTGATGGACCTCCTCGCGGACCTCCACAAGGACGGCGCCACCATCTGCATGGTCACCCACGACCCTCGCTTCGCCCGCTACGCGCAGCGCACGATCCATCTCTTCGACGGCCGCGTGGTCGAGGAGGAGACGGGAGCGCAGCGCGAGCTCGAGAGCCGTGAGCTCAAGCGGAGCGGATTCGAGGTCGTCTAAGGAAATAGGTACCCCGCGCGTCGTTGCGCGGGTGATGTTCGCGCGCCTTTGAAGGCTGCCGCCCCGATTGCGGCAGCCCTTTTTTTTGTCCCCTGCTAGAGTTCTCCTGTGAACAGCGTCACCCACAAGCCCCGGGTCCTGATCGCGGACGACCAGCGCGAGGTGCGCGAGGCGTTGCGGCTGATGCTCAAGGCCGAGGGTTTCGACACCGAGACCGCCGGCTCTCCGGCCGAGATCCTCCAGGCGGTGACCACCCGCGACTTCGACGCCGTGCTGATGGACCTCAACTACACCCGCGACACTACCTCCGGCCGCGAGGGGCTCGAGCTGATCGCGCGGCTGCGCGCCGTCGACGACGCGCTGCCGATCGTGGTGATGACCGCCTGGGCCAGCGTCGACGTCGCCGTCGAGGCGATGCGCCGGGGCGCCTACGACTTCGTCGAGAAGCCTTGGGACAACGCCCGCCTGCTCACCATCCTGCGCAACCAGATCAACCTCCGCCGGGCGCTGCGCCGCGGCCAGCGCCTGGAGGCGGAGAACGAGATCCTGCGCTCCGACGGCGAGTCCATCCTGATCGCCCGCTCCCCCGAGATGCAGCCGGTGCTCGACCTGATCCAGCGTGTCGGCCCGTCGGAGGCGAACGTGCTGATCACCGGCGAGAACGGCACCGGCAAGGGGGTCGTGGCCAAGGCCCTCCATACCGCCTCGGCGCGCGCCCAGATCCCGATGGTGACGGTCAACACCGGCGGCCTCTCGGAGGCGCTGTTCGAGAGCGAGCTGTTCGGCCACGTGCGCGGCGCCTTCACCGACGCCAAGACCGACCGCGTCGGCCGCTTCGAGCTGGCGGACGGCGGCACCCTCTTCCTCGACGAGATCGCCAACATCTCGCTCAACCAGCAGGCGAAGCTCCTGCGCGTGCTGGAGACCGGCGAGTTCGAGCGCCTCGGCTCGTCGAAAACCCGCACCGCGGACGTGCGGATCGTCTCGGCCACCAACGCCGACCTGCGCGAGGAGGTCGCGGCCGGCCGGTTCCGCCAGGACCTCCTGTTCCGTCTCAACACGGTCGAGATCCGCATCCCGCCGCTGCGCGAGCGCCGCGACGACATCCTCCCCCTCGCCTTGCAGTTCCTGGAGCAGCACGCGCAGCGCTACCGCAAACAGTTCCGGGGGTTCGAGGAGGCCGCCACCCTGGCCCTGCTCGCCCACCCCTGGCCGGGCAACGTGCGCGAGCTCGATCACGCCGTCGAGCGCGGCGTCCTGATGGGGCGCGGCGACGGGGTCCGGGCGCCGGATCTGGGCCTGCAGACGGCGGCGCCGCCCGCCGCCGTCGCGCCCCGCCTGGAGGATATGCCGCTCGAGGACGTCGAGCGGGTGCTGATCCAGAAGGCGCTCGCCCGCTACGGCAACGTCAGCCAGGCGGCCCAGGCGCTGGGACTCTCGCGCAGCGCCCTCTACCGGCGGCTCGAGAAGCATGGCCTCTGAGCCGCCGGTCCGGCGGCTCCCGTTCAGCGGCCTGCTGCGCGCCAGCCGCCGCCGGGCGCTCGCCTTCGAGGACCGCATCCTCCTCCTGGCGCTCGCCACCGGCCTGCCGGGAACCGCGCTCGCCCTGCTCTTCGTCTGGCTCGATCCGCACAGCCTCAGACTCCGCTGGACGGTGACCCTGTTCGCGCTCTCCCTCTGGGGGTGGCTGGCGGTTCAGCTCCGCGACCGTGTCGTGCGGCCGCTGCAGACGCTCGCCAACCTCCTCTCCGCCCTGCGCGAGGGGGACTTCTCGCTGCGCGCCCGCCAGCCGCAGGAGGCCGACGCCCTGGGGCAGGTGGTTCACGAGGTCAACGCCATCGGCGAGGTGCTGCGCGAGCAGCGGCTGGGCGCGGTCGAGGCGGCGGCGCTCCTGCACCGGGTCGTCGACGAGGTGGACGTCGCCGTGTTCGCCTTCGACCATCACGGCCAGCTCCGCCTGGTCAACCGCGCCGGCGAGCGGCTGCTCGCCCTGCCGGGCGAGCGCCTGCTCGGCAAGCCGGCGGAGGATCTCGGGCTCACCGGCCTGCTCGACGGCGAGGTCTCGCGCATCGTGCCGCTCACCTTCCCCGGCGGCCCGGGGCGCTGGGAGATCCGGCGCAGCACCTTCCGCGAGCTCGGCCTCCCCCACCGGCTGCTGGTGATCTCCGATCTGTCGCAGACGTTGCGCGAGGAGGAGCGCCAGGCCTGGAAGCGGCTGATCCGCGTGCTGGGCCACGAGCTCAACAACTCGCTCGCCCCTATCCACTCGATGACCTCCACTCTCGTCAGCCTGCTCACCCGCGAGCCGCGGCCGGACGACTGGCAGGAAGACATGCAGCACGGCCTGGAGGTGATCGGCAACCGCTCCGGGGCCCTGATCCGCTTCATGGCGGCCTATGCGCGGCTGGCCCGCCTGCCGTCGCCGCGCCGGGCGCCGTTCGAGCTGGCGAGCCTGATCCGCCGCACCGCCGCCCTCGAGACCCGGCTCCCCATCTACGTCGAGAAGGGGCCGGAGGTGACGATCGAGGCGGACGCCGACCAGATCGAGCAGCTCCTGATCAACCTGATCCGCAACGCGGTGGACGCCGCCCTGCTGACCGGCGGCGGCGTCGGCGTCGGCTGGCGGGTCGACGGCGCGAACGTCGAGGTGCGGGTCGAGGACGAGGGGCCGGGCCTGTCGAACACCGAGAACCTCTTCGTCCCCTTCTACACGACGAAGCCGGGAGGGACGGGGATCGGCCTCGCCCTCTCCCGGCAGATCGCCGAAGCCCACGGCGGCACCCTCACCCTGGAGAACCGCACCCCCGAGCCGGGGTGCGAGGCGCTGCTGCGGCTGCCGGTGTAGGGTGCGCTGTGCGCACCTTCCATGCCTTCCTGGTGCGCGCAGCGCGCCCTACTTCAGATACGCCAGCATCTCCTTGGCCGTCGCGGCGTCGGGGTCGTTGGGGGCCAGTTGGAGGAAAGCCTGCAGCCGCTCCTTGGCCTTCTCCTTCTTCCCGTCCTCCTTGGCGTAGGTGAGGCCCAGGAGGTAGTGGGCCTTGGCGAACTTGGGATCGTTCGGGGCGATCTCGACGACGCGCTCGAAGTAACTCGTCGCATCCTCCAGCTTGCCGGTGCGGGCCCGCTCGGCCCCCTCGTTGAAGAGGCGGACGGCGGTCTCGGGGTTCGTCGCGTCGGCCGCCGCCAGCGCGTTGAGCGCCTCGCGGGCCTTGTCGCCGTCCCCCACCTGCTTGAGGGCGTCGTAGCGCGCCCGCAGCCCCTCGACATCGCCCGGCCTGAGGGCCAGGTAGCGGTCCGCGGCGGCCAGGGCCTCGCCATAGCGCTTCTGCTCCAGATAGACCGAGGCGAGCGCGATCTGGGGCTCCGGCAGGGCGGGGTTGAGCGCCGCCGCCTTCTCGAGCTTCGTCGCCGCCGCCGCCATGTCCCCTCCCCGCAGGGAGGTGACCCCCTCGTTGTAGGCCAGGATCGCCTGGTCGGCACCGGACAGCTCCTTGGGCCCGTCGCCGGCCGGCGACGACGCGCTCTTCGGCAGAGTGAACGTCAGGCGGACCGTGTCCTCCAGCTTGGGCTTGACCGGTCCCGTGTAGGGGCCGTAACCCGCCTTTTCGACGCTGAGCTGGTATTGCTGCGTGGCGTCGAGGATCAGCAGCATGACCTGCCCTTTCTTGTCGCTCACCTTCTCCAGCTTGTAGCCGGCCCCCGGGCGGGTGAGGGTGACCTTCGCCCCCTCGACCGGCGCGCCCGTCTCGTCCACCACGGTGGCGATGATCCTCCCCTCGCCGACAGCCTGCAGCGCTCCGCTGAAGGCGAGCGCCAGGGCGAATGCGGCGAGCGCGGCGCGACGGATGGAAGTCATCATTGGGTCGTCTCCTATCTTTCGGTCGATATGGTCTCGGCTAGGCCTGTATTTTCGTTGGGGCCTGTATTTTCGTTGAGGATTCTAAGCCAAAGCCGTGCCAGAGCTCAGTGTACCGCCGGGCCTCGGCCACGGTCTGCAGATGGATCTCGACGGTCTCCGCCACGTCCTGATTGTAGCCGCCGGCCATCACCGCGACGACCGGCAAGCCCGCCCGCCGGCAATGAGCGAAGACCCCGCGATCGCGGGCGAGCAGCCCGGCCCGCGAGACCTTGAGCCGCCCCAGGCGGTCGCGCTCGTGGGGATCGGCCCCCGAGACGTAGATCGCGAGGTCCGCCCGGGATTCGGGGATCGCCCGCTCGAGCGCCGCCTCCAGGGCCGCCAGGTACTCGGCGTCGGCGGTGCCGTCCGGCAGCTCGACGTCGAGGTCGCTGCGCTCCTTGTGGAAGGGGAAGTTGTTGCGGCCGTGGATCGAGAAGGTGAAGACGGTCGGGTCGTCGGCGAAGATGGCGGCCGTGCCGTTCCCCTGGTGAACGTCGCAGTCGATCACCACCACCCGCTCCACCCGGCCCTCGGCCTGCATGGCACGGGAGGCGATGGCGGCGTCGTTGAACACGCAATACCCCTCGCCGCGGTCGCGGAAGGAGTGATGGGTGCCGCCGGCGAGGTTCACCGCGGCGCCGTCCACCAGTGCCGCGCGGCAGGCCTCGATGGTGCCTCCCGCCGAGCGGCGCGAGCGCTCCACCATGCCCGGCGACCACGGGAAGCCGATGCGGCGCACCTCGGCGCGATCGAGCTCGCCGCCGGCGACCCGCCGCAGATACTCGGCGTCATGGGCGCGCAGGATCTCCTCATCGGTCGCCGCGTGGGGGACGATCAGGTCCTCAGGCGTCACGATCCCCGCCGCCAGCACCCGCTCGCGCAGCCGGCTGTACTTCTCCATCGGGAACCGGTGCCCCTCGGGCAGGGGGAGGACGAACTGGTCGCAGTAGAAAGCCTTCACGGAGGGGAATGATACGATTCCAATCCTTCGAATAGGGAGGTGCGATGCTGGCTCAACAGATTCCTGAAATCCAGTCCGCGCTGGCCGAGGCTGGCCTCGACGGCTGGTTCTTCGCCTGCTTTCAGCAGAACGATCCGCTCGGGATGTCACTCCTGGGCCTCACCGGCGAGGGCAAGCTGGTCAGCCGCCGCTGCTACTACCTGGTGCCCCGGGAAGGGGAACCCAGGAAGCTCGTCCACGCCATCGAGTCCGGCATGCTGGACCATCTGCCCGGCGAGAAGACCGTCTACAACACCTGGCAGGGGCACAGCGAGGGGGTGGCGAAGCTGGTCTCCGGATTCCCCCGGCTCGCAGCCCAGTACAGCCCGAACAACGAGCTGCCCACCGTCTCGCGCCTGGATGCCGGCACCTTCGAGCTGCTGCGCGCGGCCGGCGTCGAGGTGGTCTCCTCCGCCGACCTGGCGCAGCAGTTCGTCGCCACCTGGAGCCCGGAGCAGCTCGCCGGGCACCGCCGCGCCAATGTCCACCTGCACCGGATCGCCCTCGAGGCGTTCCAGCGCGTGGCCGAAGCCCTCCGGCGCGGCGACGAGATCGACGAGTACGCCGTCCAGCGCTTCATCATGGACGCCTTCGAGATCGCCGGCCTGTGGGCCGAGTCGGACCCGATCGTCGGCGTCAACGCCCACAGCGCCGATCCGCACTACCAGCCGGGCCCCGGCCACTCCTCGCCGATCCGCCGGGGGGACTTCCTGCTGATCGACCTCTGGGCCAAGGAGAAGCCGGCGGACAGCGTCTACGCCGACATCACCTGGGTCGGCGTCTGCGCCGCCTCGCCCACGCCCAAACATCAGGAGGTCTTCTCCGCGGTGGCCGGCGCCCGCGACGCCGCCTGGGACCTGGTCAACAGCCGCTTCCCCCGGCAGACAGTGCGCGGTTTCGAGGTGGACGACGCCGCCCGCGAGGTGATCCGCAAGGCCGGCTACGGCGACCTCTTCATCCATCGCACCGGCCACTCGATCGGCATCACGGATCACGGCCAAGGCGCCAACATGGACAATCTGGAGACCCACGACACCCGGGCGTTGCTGCCGATGACCGGCTTCTCGATCGAGCCCGGCGTCTATATCGTCGGCGACTTCGGCGTGCGCAGCGAGATCAATGTGGCCCTCACCCCGGAAGGCGCCGAGATCACCGGCGCCGAGCCCCAGCGCGAGCTGCTCCGCCTGCTCGCCTGATGATCCCGGCCCGATGAGCGCTCCCCAGGATCGGCGCCCGGAGGGGGACGGCTGGCGGTGCGACCCGCTCGCCCGCCTCCCCCCCAGCCGGCTCGCCGGCGAGATCGGCCCGCCGCTCGCAAGCTTCGACGAGGAGAAGGCGGCGGAGCTCTGCGCCGGGATCGCCCGCACCCTGCTCGGCGATTTCGCTCCCGCCCTGCTGCTCCTCCCCGGCACCGAGCGCCGCCGGGCGCAGGCCCTCCTCGCCCACGCCTTTGCGCTCTTCGACTTCGCGCGGCAGGGAGGCCTGGAAGGGGAGAAGCTGGCGCAGATCAACCGCTGGGAGTTCACGCTCGAGGCGGCCCTGGCGGGCGAGCCTGTGGGCCAGCCGATCGTCCTTCGCATGGCGCGCGAGAACGAGCGCCGGCACTGGCCGGCGGACGCCCTCGAGGATCTCGCCGCCTGTGCCCGCCACCGGGCCACGCGGCACCGGCCGGCGACCGTGATCGACGCCGACGTGGAGGCCCTGAGCCTCGGGCGGTCGCTCGCCGCCGCGCTGCTCGAAAAGAGCCTCAACGCCGAGGTCGACGCCCTGGCGAGCGCCCTCATCCGCCTGGGGGCGCTCCAGCGTCTGGGGGAGGAGCTGGCGAGCAAGCGCTGCCCGCTGCCGGTGAGCGAGGTCCCCGAAGACGCCGACGGCCGCTGCGACTCCGCGCAGCTCCTCGCGGCCGCGCGCCGGGAGTGCTCACGGATCCGCTCGCGCCTGCTGCGCGCCCCGCGCGGCCTGGCCAGCCTCCCCCACGGCTACCGGCGCGCCGCCGTCTTCTCCCTCCTCGCCGCCCTGCGCCTGCTCACCGAGATCGAAGACCCCGAGATCGACCTCTTGAAGGCCCCCCCTCGCTTGGCCCTGAGCTCGCGGATCGGCTTTTTGCTGCGCGCGCGGTGGGTGGGGAGGTAGAATTCCCGGGAGGTGACCCGATGACCCAACTCCAGATCGAACTGCCGGACGAAGTTGTCGTTGAAGTGAAGCGCCGGGCCGAGAGCCAGGGACTGAGCATCACGCGGTTTGTCACCGAGTTGGTGGCGCGTGAGGTCAGCAAGGGGTGGCCCAAGGGGTTCTTCGAGGAAGTCGTGGGGGGCTGGAAGGGCGAACCCCTGGAGCGGCCCACCCCACTGACACTGGAGACGAGGGAAGAATTCTGAATGTACCTGCTCGATGCGAACGCCTGCATTCATATTCTCAGGAATACCTCCCGACGTCTCCTCGATCGATTCCAGCAGCACGATCCCGCGGAGATCAAGCTCTGCTCCGTCGTGAAGGCGGAGCTTTTCTACGGCGCCCAGCGGAGCACGCAGAAAGAAGCCAATCTGGCGCTTCTCCAGCGTTTCTTCGCGCCTTTCGAATGTTTTCCGTTCGATGAAGAAAGTGCGGACCATTACGGTCGCATACGGGTCGGGCTGGAACGGGCCGGAACTGTGATCGGCCCGAACGACTTGATGATCGCCTCGATCGCGCGGGCTCGCGGCCAAGTGCTGGTCACTCACAACACGAACGAATTTTCCAGGGTCTCGGACCTGAAACTCGACGACTGGGAGCTGGCGGTATAGCAGACCGGCCGCGCCCGAACGGATTCGCCGGACTGGGCGCGTCGGTCCGCTTCTGAGCGCTCCTCAGTAGATCTCGCCCGGCTTGAGGCCGATGACCTCGCAGGACGTCCCTTGGTCGCCGAGGGCCTGCTCCAGCTTCTCCGGCGTGCCGGTCAGCACGGGGAAGGTCCCCCAGTGGATGGGGATCACCTTGCGGACGCCGAGGAAGCGGCAGGCGCGGGCGGCCTGCTGGGGGTCCATGGTGAAGTGGTCGCCGATCGGCAGGAAGGCCAGCTCGGGACGGTACATCTCGCCGAGGAGTTGCATGTCCGAGAACAGCGCCGTATCCCCCGCGTGATAGAAGGTGAAGCCGCCGGCGAGCCGCACGATGTACCCCGCCGCCGTACCACCGTAGAGAATCTGGTCGCCGTCGGAGATGCCGCAGGAGTGGTCGGCGCGGACCATGGTTACCTGCATCCCGAGCACCTCCTGGCAGCCGCCCAGGTTCATGCCGGAGCAGTTCTCGACCCCCTTCGTGCCGAGCCAGCTACAGATCTCGAAGTTCGCCACCACTGTCTTCGGCTTGTGTCGCCTGGCGAGCTCGACGGCGTCCCCCATATGGTCGGAGTGGGCGTGGGTGATGAGCATGGCGTCGATCCGGTCGAGCTTCTTCAGCGCCTCGGGGCAGGCCGGGTTGTTCTGGACCCAGGGATCGATCAGCACGACCTCGCCTTCGGGAAGCTCGCAGAGGATCGTGGCATGGCCCAGGTAGGTGAACTTCGGACGCGGGTGCTGGCTCATTCCTTCCCTCCCTTCGATGTCATCATCATCGCGGGAGATTCTTACACAAGGAGACCGCCATGAACGGCAGAGCGATCGAGATCCTGGTCGTCCCCTACGACGTCGAGCGCGGGGACACTCCGATGGCCCGCGGCCCGCGCGGCCTGCTGGAGCACGGCTTCCCTGAACGGCTGCGCGAGGCGGGCTGGGAGGTCCAGGTCGCCGAGATCGCCGCTCCCGCCGGCTCTCCGAAGCTCGCGGCGGTCGCCGGCATCGCCGGCCGGATCGCCGGGGAGGTGGAGCGGGCCGGCTCGCTCGGGCGCCTGCCGGTGGTCCTCTCCGGCGGCTGTCTGGCCAGCCTGGGGGTGGTGGCCGGCCTGCAGCGGCGCGGGCACGACGTCGCCGCCCTCTGGATTGACGCCCACGGCGACGGCAACACGCCGGAGACCTCGCCGAGCGGCTACTGGGACGGCATGGCGCTGGCGGCGGTCTGCGGCCTCAGCCTGCCGGAGATCCGCGAGGCGGCCGGCCTGATCCCCCTCGACCCTCGCCACGTGATCCATCTCGCCGGCCGGTCCTTCGATCCCCTGGAGCCCGGCAATTTCGATCGCCTCGGGCTCGTCCGCGTGCCGCCGGACCGGATCGCCTCGGAGGGGACCCGCGAGCGGCTCCGGAGCTGTGTGGCGGATCGTTCGCTCTACCTGCACGTGGACGTGGACGGGCTCGACCCGCGGGACGCGCCCGCCGTCGGCTACCCCGAGCCGGACGGCGCGCGCCTCGCGGACCTTCTGGGCTGCCGCGCCGCGCTCCCTCCGGCCGCGGCGATCACCTTCTCGGCGCTGAGCTTCGACCGCGCCAGCCCGGAGGAGGCAGAGCGGACGGTGGACGCCTGCGTCAGGCTGGTGAGCGCTTTTCTGAGGACCGGCTGAAAAGGAAAACGGCCGGGGGTGAGCCCGGCCGCTTCGAGAACAGGTCCGTGGACGGCCCGGAGGCCGCCGTGCTCAGACCTGGAACTGCTTGAAGAAGTTGTCGCGGAGCTTCGCGTTGAACTCGTGCTCCGTCAGACGGTAGTAGATCGTCTGGGCGTCACGGCGCGGAGCCACCAGCCCGTAGGCCTTCAGCTTCGCCAAGTGCTGGGATACGGCCGAAACCGAAACCCCGAGCATCTCCGCCAGATCGCACACGCAGAGCTCTTTCATGTTCTCGAGCAGGTAGAGGAGCTTGAGCCGGGTCGAGTTCCCAGCGAGATTCATCAGCTCCGCCGCCTCCTCGATGTCCGGCGTCCCCTCAAGGTTCTGCCGGATCTGGGCCATTTCTTTGGATGACATGTTCGGCGCCTCGCCTTTCATTTTCTTACCTCCACGTTTCATACAATGCAATTCCTATCCTCTTACACCCTCCAGCGGTGCACCCACTGGACGGAATGCAAGCTCCCCGAAGACCTGCCGACCCGATTCTAACAGCGATGTTGAACAATCTCAGATTATACTCAGGGTCGCTTACGAAATCCAGTCTCCGGGAGATTTTTTTTCGGCGGCTCGTCACGCTTTGGTCTCCAGCCGCACCTTTACACACTCCAAACAGGGTCTTCCGCCATTTCATTCCTCTCTTGAGGAGACGTTTCGGGACGGCTGTAGAATAGGCCCGAAAGGAGGAACGCATGCCCCCGACGAGCTCTATCTCCATCGAGTACTGCACGAGCTGAGGCTATCTACCGCGGGCCGCCAGTCTGGCGGCCGAGATCGAAAACAAGTTCGGCATCCAGCCACAGTTGATCCGCGGCCGTGGTGGCGTCTTCGAGATCATCATGGCCAACGACCTGGTCTTTTCCAAGAAGAAACAGGGACGCTTCCCGCTACCGGGAGAGGTCGAGGCCGAGCTCGCGAAGCGGCTCTCCGCCTGACTTCAAGCGTTGAGCTTCGCCCTTTCTCTCTCTCTTCTCCTCGGTGCCGGCCTCCTCGGGCTGGCGCTGAGGACCGAGGAACGGCGGCGACGGGCCCCGCCGCTCCCCCCTCCCCTCCCCGCTACTCCTGAAACCACCGTTCTTCTGCCGGTCCGCGACGAGCGCCTCAACGTCGAGGACTGCGTGGCGACGCTGCTCGCGCAGACCGCCTCCCCCGCGGTGCGGGTGATCGACGACGGCTCGACGGACGGCACCGCCGGCCTGGTCGAGAGGAGGGCCGCGGCGGAGCCCCGCCTGTCGCTCCTCGCCGCCGGCCCCCTTCCGGAAGGCTGGCCGGGGAAGGTCCACGCACTGTGGCAGGGCGCGCGGGACGCCGCCACCCCCTGGCTCCTGTCGACCGACGCCGACACGCGTCACGCCCCGGACCTGCTGGCGCGAGCGCAGGCCGCGGCGGCCGGGCGGCGGCTGGACGCGGTCTCCCTGGCCGGCTTCCAGGAGGTGCGCGGCCTGGGCGAGAACCTCCTGGTCCCGGCGGTCTTCGCCCTGCTCGACGGGCTTCTCGGCGACTGGCAGACGGCGGCCGACGGCGCCGGTCCGGCGGTCGCCAACGGCCAGTTCATCCTCCTGCGCCGGGACGCCTGGGAATCCTGCGGCGGCTTCGAATCGGTCCGTTCGGCGCCGATCGACGACGTGGCGGTGGTCGAACGCCTGCGCGCCGGCGGCTTCCGCACCGGCTTCCTCCGCGCCGAGGGCCTGAGGGTGCGCATGTACCGCGGCCTCGGCGAGGCCGTCCACGGCTGGCGGCGCAACCTGGGCGCCCTCTTCAGCCACCTTCCGGGAACGGCGGCCGCCGTGCTCGCCGTCCTCCTGCTCCCCGCCGCCGCCCTCGCCGCCGCCGCGCTCACCGGCCGCTGGGTGGAGGCGGTCCTGCTCTGGACCGCCGGCGCCGCCGCCTCGATGCTCTGCCGCTCCGGCAGCGGCCACGCCCCCGCCTACGGGCTGCTGTATCCGCTCGATGCCCTGCTGCTCGCCGGGGTGCTGCTGCTGGGAATCCTGGACCGGCGCCAAGGAAAACGGGTGAGCTGGAAGGGGCGGACCCTCACGCCTTGATGAGGGCCTGCGCCCCGAGCGCCGCCTCGTACCAGCACTCCTGCCCCGCCGTCTCCTCCACCGATACCGCCAGGGCGACCACCCGCGAGCCGGCGAGGTGAGGGGCGAGGTCGTGCCAGAACATGCGGGCCAGCAGCTCGATCGAGGTGTTGGCGAGCGGCAGCACCAGGGTGTCCTCGTGGGGGAAGCGGTAGGCCCGCTCGCCGAAGCGGAGCTCGACCGCCCCGCCTTCGCGCTCCCAGCGCAGCCGCGGGCTCTCGCCCGGGATGAGCATCCGGCTGTCGAGCCGGGCGCAGAGGGCGCGCAGGGCCCGCTTGAAGCTCTCGATGTCCACCAGGAGCCCCTCGCTGTCGAGATCCCCGCCGGCGAGCTCCGCCCGCACCCGGTAGTTGTGTCCGTGGAGCAGCTCGGCGCGTCCGTCGCCGAAGAGGGTGAAGTGGGCGGCGGAGAACTTGAAGTCTTCCTTGGCGAGGACCACTCGGTAGCGAGCCATACACCCGATTCTACGTGAGGACACCATGCGGAGAAACCTATACGAGTTGTAACATAGCCGCGATTTCAAACCTCTTGAGGAGGGAAACCCTTGAACGCCACGGCCCAGCGCATCCGGACGGTCCTCGCCGCCTCGCTCTTCCTGACCTTCACCACGGCCGCGGCGGGATTCTCCGCGCCGAGCTCCTTCGCCCCCGAGGGGACCCCCGTTCACTACATGCCCACGCGGCAGTACGACCTGCAGCATCTGCGCCTCGACCTCGCCTTCGACTGGGACGCCCGGAGCGTCGCCGGCACCGCCACCCACACCCTCGCCCCCCTGCTGCCGGGGGTCGATTCCCTGGCGTTCAACGCCGCCGGGCTCGACGTGCGGAAGGTCCGGGTCAACGGCGCCGAGCGGCCGTTCTCCCTCGATCCCCAGGCCGAGACCCTGACCGTGAAGCTGGAGCGCGGCTACGGCCCGCAGGACCGCCTCGAGGTGGCGATCGACTACTCCGCCCGCCCGGAAGGAGGCCTCTACTTCGTCGGCCCCGATGCCGGCTATCCCAGGAAGCCGCGCCAGATCTACTCCCAGGGGGAGCCCGACCTCAACCGCCACTGGTTCCCGACATGGGACTACCCGAACGACCGCACCACCACCGAGATGATCGCCACGGTCAAGCGCCCGCTCGCGGTGGTCAGCAACGGCAAGCTGCTGGAGGTGACCGACCGTCCCGACGGCCGGCGGACCTACCACTGGCGCATGGACGTCCCCCATACGACCTACCTGATCTCGGTGGCGATCGGTGACTTCACCAAGGTCACCGACACCTGGCGCGGCATCCCGGTGGAGTACCACGTCCCCTCCGGCACCGACGAGGCCACCACCCGCCGCTCTTTCGGCGATACCCCGAAGATCCTGGAGTTCTACTCCCAGGCCACCGGCCGCCCTTACCCCTACGCCAAGTACGCCCAGTCCGTCGTGATCGACTACATGTGGGGGGGCATGGAAAACATCTCCGCCACCACCCAGACCGCCCGCACCCTGCACGACGCGCGGGCCGAGGTCGACTCGCCGAGCGAGGGGCTGGTCGCCCACGAGACGGCCCACCAGTGGTTCGGCGATCTCCTGACCTGCGAGGACTGGTCGAACGCCTGGCTCAACGAAGGGTTCGCCGACTACTTCACCGCCCTTTACGTACGGTCGGCCCACGGCGACGACGAGTTCGCCTGGGAGGTGGAAGACCTCCGGCGCTCCTACTTCCGCGAGGCCGAGAAAAACTACCGGCGGCCGATCGTCGACCGCCGCTACGCCGACCCGATCGACATGTTCGACAGCCACTCCTACAGCAAGGGGGCGCTGGTGCTCCACACCCTCCACTACCTCTTGGGCGAGGAGGGGTGGTCGAAGGGGATCCGCTCTTATGTCGAGCGCTTCGCCGGGCAGACGGTGACCACGTCCGACTTCCAGGATGCGATGGAGACCGCCACCGGGGTCTCCGTCGGTCCGCTCTTCGAGCAGTACGTCTACGGCGCCGGCCACCCCGAGCTGAAGGTCAAATGGGACTATCAGCCGGAAACCCGCCAGGTGCACCTCGAGATCCGGCAGACCCAGAAGCTCGACGGCCAGACCGGCCTCTTCTCCTTCCCGCTCGAGGTCGCCCTGGTGGGCGAGCGGGAGACGGTGGCGCGGCGCGTTCCGGTCGCCGCCCGCGACTTCCAGGACCTCTACATTCCGAGCGACGAGCGCCCCCGCACGGTGGTGCTGGACCCGGAGGGGTGGATTCTCGAGACCGTCGATTTCACCAAGCCGGCCGCCGAGTGGACGGTCCAGCTCACCGCCTCCAAGCCCCTCGCCGCCCGGATCGAGGCGATCCGCGCGCTCGGCGACCTCGGCGGCGACGAGGCCGTGGCGGCGCTCGGCCGGGCCCTCCGCGAGGAGCCCTTCCACGGCGCCCGGGAGGAAGCCGCGAAGGCGCTGGGCAAGATCGGGAAGGACCCCGCCCTGGAGCCCCTCCGCGGCGGGCTGGCCGACAAGGACAGCCGCGTGCGCACCGATGTCCTCGAAGCCCTCGGAGCGTTCCCCGATCACCGCGAGCTGATCCCCATTCTCCGGCGAGCCCTGGAGACCGACGACAGCTACGCCGCCCGGGCCGCGGCGGCCGGCGCGCTCGGCGAGTTCAAGAAGCGGCGCGACGAGGCCGCACCCCCGCTGATCGCGGCTCTCTCCCAGGAGAGCTTCCGCGAGCAGGTCCGTGGCGCGGCGATCCAGGCCCTGGCCAAGGTCGATCCCGCCCGCGCCTGGGATCACGCCGTCCGGCTGGCGAAGTACGGCGCCCCGATCGACAGCCGCTCCTCCGCCCTCGAAGCCCTGGTCACCATCCAGAAGGAGGACAGCCATCGCCGCGACGAGGTGCGCAAGATCCTCGAGGGTTATCTCGACGACCCTTACTACTCCCTGCGCGAGAACGCCTACCGCCGGCTCGGCGAGCTGGGGGACGCCGCCGCCATCCCCGCGATCGAGCACCGGGCGCGGCTGGAGGTCGAAGGCCGGCAGCGGCGCAACGCCGAGAAGGCCGTCGAGAAGATCCGCGCCAGCGAGGAGAAGGGGCGCGAGGATCAGGCCCTCCGCGACCGCGTCCAGCAGCTCGAGCGGGAGACGGAGGTGCTCAAGGAGCAGATCCGGCGCCCGCCCCCTTGATCCGCGCCGCCTTCTCCACCAGATCCGCCAGCTCCGCGGCCCTGGAGCTCTTCGGGAGCCCCTTCCGGGCGTCGCGCGCCTGGCGGGCCACCTCGGCGAGATCCGCCCGGGAACCGCCCTTCAGGACCTCGGCGAACTCGGCCACCAGGGCGGTCAGGCGGAAGCCCGGCGAGGCCTTCTCCCAGGAGGGAGCGAGCCCGGAGAGGAACACCGCTTTCTCCGTCGCGACCAGGCGCAGCGTGAGCACACGGTCGTCCCGCGGGGCTTCGGGCCGGAGCTCGATCTCGTAAAGTGTGGAGATGCCATTGCCGAGCAACCGATAGCGGACCACGACCGCAGGGTTGAATTCCACCTCCACCCGGTTTCCCGCGGGTAGACGGAAGCAGAGCAACCGGTATCGTGAATCCCGAAACGGCGTGGGAGCGCCCTCCACAGGGGGCACACCGCCGGTCTCAAAGCCGTTCAGCACCTCCCCGATGCGGATCGCTCCCGGATCGGGCAGCTTGCCCTGGAGGAGCAGCCGGCGCACCAGCTCGTACGAGGCCTTGCCGGAGTCCGTCTCGAAGGTCGAGAGCGGCTGGGTGGCTGTGTCCTTGAACGGGTTGGCCTCGGCCGATTTGCGGCGGACCTCGGGGGCGGGCTTCGCCGATTCGGCCGTCGCCACCGCAGCGTCGGCGATCCGCAGCGGGGAGTCGGCGGCGGCATCGGCACGGCGCTCCTCTTTTGCCGCGACCTGAGGAGCGGGAGCCGCCGCCGGCGGAGCGGCCACGCTCTCCGGAGCTTCGACCGCCTGCACGGGAGGCTCAGCCTCCCGCGGAGCGCCCGCTCCACCCACGGCTCCTCCGGGGGCTCCTCCCACGACCCCGCCTTCAACGCCTCCTTCGACGCCTTGTGGGGCGACGTAGCCCAACGACTTGAGCTCGTCCATCTCCTTCCTGGAGAGCGGCTTCGGCGGGGGCAGGGGTGGCGGGGGCGGCGGGGGCGCCTGCCGGGCTCCGAGGAGCGGCTCCGCTTCCCCGGACGAGCTCATCCGCGCCGGGGGGGGCGGAGTCGAGGGGGAAGCCGGGGCCCGATCCGTCCTTTGCAGAAGCGCCTTCGAGCCGGCGGTCTCCTCCACGGGGGCCATCGGCGTCCGGACCTGGAGCGCCAGCAGGCCGGCGCCGATCATCGCCACCACCGAGGCCGCCATCAGCCAGCGCTGCCGCGGGGCCGCGGGGCTCCGCGTCTCCACCTCCGGCGTTTCGGTGCCGACCGGGATCGACGGCGGGATCTCGCCCTTGATCTTTTCCAGCAGCCCGGCCGGCGGCTCGAGCTCTTCGCGCTCGGCCAGCTTCCGGGCGATCTCGCGCTCGTTCATGCGGCTCATCGGGCGTCCTCCTCCAGGGCCAGCGCCAGCAGCCGGAACGCCTTCTTGAGGCGCTTGCGGATGCCGACCGGCGTGATTCCTTCCTGGCGCGCGATCTCCTTGACCGGCAGGTCCCCCCAGAAGACGGCGGTGACCGTGTAGCGCAGCTCCTCCGGCAGGGCGAGGACCGCGCGCCGCAGCCGGTCCCCCTCCATGCCCCGGCCCACCATCTCGTCGACAGCGGGCGCGGGATCCGGAACGGCCGCCTCGTGCTTCTCCTCGAGCGGCACGAGACGCCGGGGCCGGCGCAGATGATTCAGGAACGTGGTGTAGGCGATGCGGAACAGCCAGGTCGAGAACTGCGACCGGCGGTCGAAGCCGGGCAGCGCGTCCCACGCCTTGCGGTAGGTCTCCTGCGTGAGATCCGCCGCCAGGTCGGGATCGCCGCTGAGCCGGCGCAGCAGAGCGAAGACCCCTTTGTAGGTCCGCTCCACCAGCCGCTCGGCCGCCTCCCGGTCACCGGCGGCCAGGGCGGCCAGCAGCCGTCCCTCCTCGCCTGGATCCGGCCGGTTCCTCAACTCGCCTCCCGAAAGACTCGTCGGAGCTGCTGTTCGTAGAGCGCTCATCCTATCTGCTTGGACACAGCCGGGCGGAGAAAAGAAACCGACAAGGGACGGCAGGGACACCAGGGACGACAGGAGCAGGGGGCTTCCGCGTCTCATCCGCTGGTCCGGCTGGCCGAGCTCCGAATTGTTTCAGGAAGTCCTCTCTCTCACCTCCCGCGCCACCGCCAGCGCCCCCTCCATGCTCTGGTGCACGGAGAGGTGTTCCCGGTGGCCGCGGAGGTCAGACTTGTCGAGAACGCGCAGCGGCTGCTCCTGGACGCCCCCCAGCACCACGAAGATGCCGAGCTGGCGGAGGCGGGAGACCGCCGACTCCAGGCTCACCAGGCCGGTGGCGTCGATCACCGGCACCGAGGCGAGGTCGAGCACCACGACCTTGACCCCAGTCGGCACCCGCTGCAGGGCGCTCATCGCCTTGTGCGCCGCGCCGAAGAAGAGGGGGCCGGCCACCTCGTAGATCAACACGTCCTTCGGAATCCCCTCCTTGGCGATCGGGTGCTGGCTGACCAGCCGCACGTTCGAGACCTCGGCCATGCGGCGCATGAAGAGGAGCGCCGCCAGCAGCACGCCGACGGTCACCGAGACGACCATGTCGAAGATCACCGTCAGGCCGAAGCAGGTCAGGAGGATGAGGACGTCGCTCCGCGGCGCTACCCGCAGGGCGTGGGCGAAGTGCTTCACCTCGCTCATGTTCCAGGCCACGATCAGCAGCAGCGCGGCGAGCGAGGCCATCGGCAGGTGGTTGAGGACGGGCGCCAGGAGCAGCACCACCGCCAGCACGAACAGCGAGTGGAAGATCGCTGCGAGCGGCGAGCGCGCTCCCGAGCGGATGTTGGTCGCCGTGCGGGCGAGCGCGCCGGTGGCGGCGATGCCGCCGAAAAACGGGGCCACGAGGTTGCCCACCCCCTGCGCCACCAGCTCGGCGTCGGGGTCGTGCGAGCCGCCGGCCATACCGTCCGCCACCACCGCCGAGAGGAGCGACTCGATGGCGCCCAGCATGGCGATCGCGAAGGCCGAGGGGATCAGCTCCCGGATCAGATCGAAAGAGAGGACGAGCGGCCTGCCGTCCGGCCCCGGCAACGTCCAGGGGAGCACCGGCTGCGGCGGGAGCTGCGGAATGCCATCCTGAAAGCGGCTGAGGATCGTCGCCACCTCGAAGCCGGGCACGAAGCGGCCCAGCACCGCGGCCAGAATGCCGGCGAGGCCGAGGCCGATCAGCGGCCCGGGAATCTTGCGCGTGACCCGCGGCCAGAGGATGAGGACGGCGAGCGTGAACAGCCCGATCGCGAGGTCCGGCCAGCGCATCGTCGGCAGGGCCGCCGCCAGCGCCCCCACCTTGTCGAGGTAGTGATCGGGCATCTTCGCCACTGTCAGCCCGAGGAAGTCCTTGAGCTGCAACGTCGCGATGACCACCGCGATGCCGGCGGTGAACCCGGTGGTGACCGGATAGGGGACGAACTGGATCAGCCCACCGAGCCGCGCGGCGCCCATGATCACCAGCAGGATGCCCGCCATCAGCCCGGCCAGGATCAGCCCGCCGAGGCCGAACCGCGCCGAGATCGGCGCCAGCAGCACCACGAACGCCGCCGTGGGGCCGGAGACCTGCACCATCGAACCGCCCAGGGCGGCGATCACCCCGCCGGCCATGATCGCGGTGTAGAGCCCGTGCTGGGGCGCCACCCCCGAAGCCACCGCCAGCGCCATCGACAGCGGCAGGGCGACGATGCCCACGACGATGCCGGCCAGCAGGTCGGAGCGCAGCTCCCTGGTGGTATAGCCGTGGCGCAGCGCGTTCCGAAGCGCGGTCCCGAGCCGCATGGGAAAGGATGGAATGGCTCCGGATTGAGCCTCGTAGCGTCTGGGCATGGGCAGCCTCTAGAGCAAGGAAAACAAGGGACGCCAGGGACAGCAGGGACTCCAGGGACAAAAGAAGAGCCCTGTTCGTCCCTGCTGTCCCTGGCGTCCCTCAGGTCTCTTTCTTCTCCCCCTCCTCCGCCAGCACCATCTGCACCACCGTCTCCATGTGCCCGGTCTGCGGGAACAAATCGAAGAAAACGAGGCTCTCGATCCGGTAGGTCGGCTGGAGTTGCCGCAGGTCGCGGGCGAGGGCGGCGGGATGGCAGGAGACATAGGTCAGCCGGACCGGCCGGCGCTCGAGCAGGGCGGCGCGCACCTCGCGGGCGAGGCCGCCGCGGGGCGGATCGACGATCACGCGGTCCAGTCCCTCCGGCATCCGCTTCGCCCAGCTCTCGACGACCTGGTTCACGATCTCCAGGTTGGTCGCCTGGTTGCGCCGCGTGTTGAGCCGGGCGTAGCGCGAGCCGATCTGGTCGGACTCGACGGCGATCACGGTCTCGTACAGGCGGGAGAGCGGCAGGCTGAACAGGCCGACCCCAGAGTAGAGGTCGACCGCCGTCTTCCCCTTCCAGGGGCCGACCGTGACCTCCACCAGCCGCGGCAGCAGCCCGCGGTGCGACTGGAAGAAGCAGCGGGCGTCGTAGGCGTAGGTGATCTCCCCCACCTTGGTCGACACCTCCCCATGCGGGAGCCCCTCGATGGGCGGCGCCACGGTGACCGCGCCGTCGTCCCCCGCCGCGAGGTCGATCCGCTGCGGCCCCCCCGCCACCAGGTGGGCGGACAGCTCGCGCAGCAGCGCCTCGAGCTCCGGCACGAGCAACGGGCAGTTGGAGACGGGGATCACCTCGTTCGTCCCCCGCGCGTGGTAGCCCACCCGGATGCCGCCGGTCACCGGATCGACCTCGGTGTGGAGCTGGGTGCGCAGGCGGTACCCCCAGGGCTCCCCCTTGATCACCTCGACGTCCGCGGGGAGCACCAAGTGGCCGAGATGCTCCAGCGTCTCGCGGACCGCCTGCACCTTGAGGCGCGTCTGCATGTCGTCCTCCAGGTGCTGGAGGTCGGCGATGCTGGAGCGCGTGAGCTCCGGCACGGGATCGGCCCGGCGGGCCGGTCCCGGCTCGAGGATCTGGACGATCTCCGCCCGGCCGTAGTCCGGCTTGCGCTCGACGATCCGCGCCCGCACCAAGTCGCCCGGCGCCGCGCGCGGAATGAAGATCGGCACGCCCTGGAAGCGGGCGAGCCCGTCCCCCCCCGCGACCAGCTTCTCGATCCGCGTCTCGATCTCGGTGACGTCGATCAGCCGGGTGCCGGGCGGCGGGGCCGGCGGCGCAAGGGGAACCGGGGGCGTACGCCCTTCGAGGACCTCCTCGGCGTGCTCCCGGGCCGTGGGCGACGGCACTCGGCGGTCGTCGGCCGTGCGGGGAGGGCGCGGAGGGCGGCGATCCTCGGGATCACGGCCGCGGTCATCCCTGGGACGCTGATACGGCGGACGGCGGTCATCCCTTCCGCGGCTCTCCCTCGGGGGAGAGGGCGGACGGCGGTCGTCGCCTCCACGGCTTTCTCTGGGCGGATACGGCGGGCGCCGATCGTCGCTGCCACGCGGCGGACCCGAAGGCCGGCGGTCGTCCCCTCCCCTCCCTTGATAGGGCGGACGGGGCGGACGGCGGTCATCCCCTCCGCGGCTCTCCCTGGGCGGATAAGGCGGACGGCGATCGTCGCCTCCACGGCTTTCTCTGGGCGGATACGGCGGACGGCGATCATCGCTTCCACGCGGCGGACCCGAAGGCCGGCGGTCGTCCCCTCCCCTCCCCTGATAGGGCGGACGGGGTGGCCGGCGGTCATCCCCTCCGCGGCTCTCCCTCGGCGGATAGGGAGGCCGGCGGTCGTCGCCTCCACGGCTTTCCCTGGGCGGATACGGCGGCCGGCGATCGTCGCTGCCACGCGGCGGACCCGGAGGTCGGCGGTCTTCCCTCGGCGGACCCGGCGGGCGACGGTCCTCCGGGCCGCGGCGATCCGGATCGCTCGGGGCGCCCTGCCGCTGCCAGGGGGCGCGGGAGCCCCCGCCTGCGGTCCGCTCCCGGCTGCCGCCGCCTGCCGGCGGCCGCCCCGGGGGCCGATCCGAGGGACGTTTCGGGCCGCGTCCACCGCCGCCCGGCCCCCCTCCGCTCTGTGGTCCTCTCATGCTGTCCTTTCCTTCATGCCGCCGCTCCTTCCACGAGGATATGAATCCGGGGCGCCAACTCCGGCAGGCGCCGCTCGACTTCTGCCCGCAATTCCTCGACTCGGAACCGGCGCGACAGGTGATGCAGGACGATGGCCTCGTTCTGGAACTCCGAAGCCTGGCGCTCGATGTCGCCCAGGTGGAGGTGCTTGAACCGCTCCCCCTTGTCCCGGTGCTCCTCGTCCAGGAAGGTGCACTCCAGCATCAGCACCTTGCCGCGGAAGATCCGCGGCTCCATCTCGAAGATCTTCGGCCCGGTGTCGCCACAGTAGGTGAGCCAGATGTCCTCGATGACCTCGCCGGTCTCCACCCCCTCCTCGCGCAGCCTGATCAGCTCCGCCGCCGCCAGCCCCGCGTAGGTGGGCGCCAGGCGCCGCCGCCCGCGCCAGAGATGGTAGCCGAGGCTCGGCACCACGTGGTCCGTGGCGAAGGCCTCCATCGTCAGCCCCTTCCCCACCGGCACCCGGTCGCCGGGGGAGAGGGGCACGAGATCGTAACGGTACCGGGCCCGCTCCAGGCGCTCCGCCGCGGCGATGAACGCTCCCACGTCCTCGGAGATCTCGGCCGGGCAGAACACCCGGGTGTGGACCAGCCGGTGGAGCGAGCGCTGGGAGAGCACGTACGGCAGCCCCATCGCATGGTCGAGATGCCCGTGGCTGATGAACACGTCCGGGGCGCCGGCGAGCTGGTGCGCGCCGCGCCCGACGTCGAGCGCCAGCCCCGGGGGGTGGACGCGGAACCAGTTGTCGTCCCCCGCGCGCGACCATCCCTCGATGCGGAGGTCACCAAATCTGAGCTCGACGGGTCGCATACAAGATCAAAGGGCGGACCCGCCGCCCGGTATTTCAAAGCACAGCGTCCGGGCGGCGGATCGAGGGATCGGGGCGGTCAGATCTCCCGGTACAGCCAGCGGCGGAGCGGCTGCAGGCGGTTGTACACGCTCTGCCAGTCGGGATCGATGAGCCAGAGGGTCGCCGCCACCGAGGAGAGCAGCGAGTTGCCGTCCTGGGGCGTGAAGCAGAAACCATAGACCTCGCGCTTGTGCCGCACGGCGAGGGTCGGCATCACCGCCACCGTCTGCGACAGGATACGCCCGTAGTACCCATGATCGCGGCCGAAGCTGAAGATCAGGTTGGCGTAGCGCTTGTCGGTCACCGCCACCAGCGGGTTGTCGCGCAGGCGCTTCCTGGCCTCCTCCAGCGTGATGTCGCGGTCGAGCTCGAGGTTGAACCAGATCGAGTGCATGTACTGCGTATTCAGCTTGACCGCGCTCGAGAAAAGGTTGAGGTCGAGGTCCAGCGTCTCGAAGACGTGGTGGGCGTCGCGCGCGTGGTGAGTGCCGAAGTTCGGGTCCTCGTGCTTGCCGACGTTGGGGGCCGGCACGAAGCCGTCCGCCTGCGAGATGTCGTTCGACCGCCGCATGCAGACGAAGGTCCCCTTCTTCAGGGCGTACTTGCCGTCCTGGTGGGTCAGCGTCTTGATCAGGGTCGTGATGTTGTGGGTGTTGCAGGAGACGATCTGAATGAAGCGGTCCTCGCCGGCCACCAGGACCTCGTCGTTGATGCCGCGGGCGTAGGGCTTGCCGAAACCGAACTCGCTCCCCTGGGCGAGGAACCCCTTGGGGCCGCTCAGGTTCTCGTAGAACTTCTCCTTGTTCTCGTTCCCCGCCGGGGTGCAGTCGACGATCACCGTCGCCCGCTCCAGCGCCTCGCGGGACTCGAAGCTCACCTCGTGGCCCAGCTTCTCGAACTCCGACCGGACGTCCTCATCCACCGCCAGCCTGGCGCCGCGCTGGATCAGGTGATTCAGCTTCGCCCGATCGGACGCCAGCGGCGTCCGCTTGTGGAAGGTGACCTCATCGATTCCCATCTTGTCCCGGAAGTCGGTGAAGAGACCGAGCAGGGGCTCGCCAATCGTTCCCGTGCCCACGACGTGGACGATCTTTTTCATGGTTCCCTCACGAGAAAACGGTTGAAAGACGAAGCGAAGGAGTTGAAACCCGCGACGCGCGGGAGATTAGCACAGGGCATGCCATCCCCTCTTGCCGTCCCTGGGTCAAAATATTGTAAAGTCTCTATGTGCAGACGTACCGCCCCTCACTCCTCCGCGCTGCCGTCCCCCACCTCACCGTGCTTCCCGCCGCCTCGCCACTGCGGATCGCGGCGGGCGAAAGAGTCGATATCCTGCGGCACTTCGACGATCGTGCGAGTGATCTTGGGATCGCAGATGTCGTTCTCGCACTCGTAGGTATACACGTTCCAGTCGTCCCGCCGTCCAAACGACGTAAGTGTCTGGTACGTGTTGCAGTTACCGCATTTGATTGAAATGTTGCGGATGTTGACCTTTTCCTCTTCAGCCATGAAAACCTCCCGCTGGACATCTTGTCACGATGGCCCGGCTCTTGCAGTTTGGGGCTCGACATGAGAGTAGCACCACGCCTCAGGGCGTTCCTGGCACTGGCGGTGGGCCTTCTGGCCCTGGGGACGGAACCGGATCCCGCGCTTTCCCAGGAGCCGCAGACCCCGCAGTTCCAGGATGAGGTCTCGGTGGGCCTGGTGCTGGTGCCGGTGGTCGTCCGCTCCGGCGCGGGCTATGCCAAGAGCCTGGATCAGAAGGATTTCCAGCTCCGCATCGAGGGCAAAACGGTGCCCATCGAGAGCTTCGAGCGCCGCTCGGACGCCCCGGCGAGCGTCATCCTGCTCCAGGATCTCTCGGGGAGCATGGCGAGCGGCGGCAAGCTCGCGCAGAGCCAGCAGGCGTTGCGCTTCTTCCTCGACAAATCGCTCCCGGGCGACGAGTTCTCCATCGCCAGCTTCGCCGGCGGCATCTTCGAGGTCGAGGTCCCGTTCACCAAGAACCAGGGGGCGCTGCGCGAGGCGAGCGAGCGCTGGGTCGCCTACGGCACGACGACCCTGCACGACGCGGTGGCCCGCATCCCCCAGATCTCGCTCGAGGGGCGCAACCCGAAGCGGTTCGCCCTCTTGATCACCGACGGCGTCGACAACGCCAGCCGCCTGACGCCCGAGCAGGCGCGCGCGGTCGTCCAGGAGGCCCAGCTCCCCACCTACGTGCTGGGGCTGGGCGCGGGCAACCCCTATGAGCTGACTCAGGAAGGGAAGAAGATCTACCGCTACGCCGACGTGCTGAGCCTGCTCGCCGCCGTCACCGGCGGACGCTACTACTCCATCTCCAATCAGGAGGATCTCCAGAAGGCCTTGGCGGAGATCCTCGACGATGTCCGGCACCAATACGTACTGGGTTTCTCGACCGGTGACGGGGCGGTGAAGTTCCGCCCGCTCACGGTCGAGATCAAAGGCAAGAGCAGAGAGCGCCGGGCTGTTGTTTTCCGGCGCGGCTACAAAGGAACCCCACCCGCGGAAACCCGCGCGGGCGGCTGAACCGCAACTGGGAACCCCGCTCCCCGCCGGAGGGACGGTCCCCGAGCCAAAGGGAGAATCGCCATGAACAGGAAACCGTGGATTATTGCCCTCTCGTTGACCGTCGCCCTCGTCGGCACCACGGGCTGCGCGACCAAGAAATACGTCAAGCAGGAGACCGGCACGGTCAACACCCGCGTCGACGAGGTGCAGGGGCAGGTCGAGCAGACGCAGACCCGTCTCAACACCCACGACAAGCAGATCGGCGAGATCTCGCAGACCGCCCAGGACGCCCTGCGCCGCGCCCAGGAGGCCGGCAAGCTCGCCGAGGGGAAGTTCCTCTATGAGACGATCCTGACCGACGACAAGGTGAAGTTCGGCTTCGATACCTCCGACCTCTCGCCCGAGGGCCAGGCCGCCATCGACGAGTTCGCGGCCAAGATCAAGCAGGACAACAAGAACGTCTACGTCGAGATCCAGGGGCACACCGACAACGTCGGCTCCGAGAAGTACAACGAGGAGCTCGGACTGCTGCGCGCCGAGTCGGTCCGCCGCTACCTCAACCAGAAGCAGAACTTCCCGCTCCACCGCATCAACGTCATCTCCTACGGCGAGAGCAGCCCGGTCGCGGACAACAAGACCCGCGAGGGGCGTTCCCAGAACCGTCGCGTCGCGCTGGTTGTGCTGGACTAGGGAAACCTGAAAACCGGTCAGTGGGGGCGCCCCTGGTGGGCGCCCTGCCCGCCCTTTTTATCCCCGGTTTTCTAAGCCCCGGCCTTCTTGATCAGCTCGCGCAGGGTGTCGCCGTCGGCGATCCCGGTCTGCAGGTAGGAGATCTTCCCCCTTTTGTCCACCACCATCAGCGTGGGAAGACCGAAGACGCCCATTTTGGTGGCGACCACCTGGTCCGGATCGAGCAGCACGGGATAGGGGAACGGCTTCTCCTTGAGGAACTTTTTCACGTCTTCGGGCGCCTCCCCCACGTTGGCCGCCAGGAACTGCACGCCCCGCCCCTTCAGGTCGCGATAGACGGGCTCGAGGATCTCCGCCTGCAACCGGCACGGCATGCACCAGGTGGCCCAGAAGTCGACCACCACCACCTGGCCGGGGAAGCTCTTCGGCCCCAGTTTGCGGCCATCCACCGACGCCAACTGGAAATCGGCCGGAGTGCCGGCGGCCGCGGCCTTCGGGGGAGCCCCATTGGCGGCCTTCCCGGCGCTCGCGCCATCCTTGCAGCTCACGACAAGAAGAGAAACGAACACGGCAGCCGCCAGAACAGGGCGCCGGGAGCGGAGCACACGGGAAAGGGTCGTGATCATCATGGCCTCACAAGGATAGAGGATGGCATTGCGCCCCGAAAGCGGGGGCGTCCACCGGCGGGAACAAAAACAGGGGGCCGGGAAATCCCGGGAGGGTGGGCTCCCGCCCTCATGGGGGGACGGCTGCGGCCCCGCGGATTTTGTTCCCGCCCCTGTGGGAATCGGTTGAATCCCCGGCAGCGACGTCACAATCCCCACGGAAATTGGTCGGAGCCCCGAGAAAGACCTCACGCGCTCCGCGGGAAATCTCACGAGCCCCGCCGGGATGGGTTGAATCCCCATGAAGATCGGTTGGAGCCCCGGCCGAGATGCTTCGATTCCAGGAAGGGCCGTCACGTCGCCACCGGTATCCAGACGATCCCCGCGGGGATGGTGACCAATCTCCAGGGGAGCCAACCGAGCCCAGCGGGGACCGGAACAAAATCCGCCGCTCTCCAACCGCGCCCGCGGACCGCGGAATCAGAGATCAGGAGGGCGCGGACGGCGGATGCGGGGATTCATGCGCGGGATGCCGTTGCCGAGCCGGTGTTCTGTAGGGGCGGCCCTATGTGGCCGCCCTGGGCGGGGGCGGCCTGTCGATCCAAGCATCCCCCACCCAGGGCGGCCACATAGGGCCGCCCCTACAAATAACGAAGTGCCATCCTGAGATTGTTCTCCCTTCTGGTATAAAGTTGTGTCATTGCGATCGCGATGAGATACGACCCAGACAAGCACCACCGCCAATCCATCCGGCTGAAGGGATATGACTACTCCCTAAGTGGAGCATACTTCGTCACCCTCTGTGTACAGCACCGTGAATGCCTCTTCGGCGATGTCATTGGCGTAATCCTTCAAGCCAACGATGCGGGACAAATGGTCGAACGCTGGTGGAGGGAACTAACCCGGAAATTTCCAACTGTATCCATGGACGAATTCGTAGTGATGCCCAATCACCTGCACGGCGTCCTCATTCTGCAACGTAGCCAGGTCTCACAAGGATCCGAGTCCTCTCCACTCGGAACCGTTATGGATTGGTTCAAAACGATGACAACGAATGAATACATCCGCGGAGTCAAGAATCACGGGTGGAAGAACTTCCCGCGCCGACTCTGGCAGCGCGACTATTTCGATCGCATTATTCGAGATCAGAACGAGATCGAGATGATTCGTGAATACATCCGGCGAAATCCGTCTCAATGGTCTCAGGATCCGGAGAACCCCATGAGGGTATCCCTGTAGGGGCGGCCCTATGTGGCCGCCCCTACAGAATACCTCCCAAAAGCCAGGGGCGGGGACAAGCCCCGCCCCTACATTTGTTGCGGTTTATCGGCAGCCGCCCCCCTAGCTGCACCCGCTCGTAGACCCGCAGTTCAGGCACTTGTAGCAGCTGCCATTCCGCACCATGATCGAGCCGCAGTCGTGGCAGCTCGGGGCGTCCTGCTGGTAGAGGAAGGTGGGCTTCTGGATCATCTCGGCGTTGACGGCCTGGGCTACCGTGTCGAGACGGCCACCGCCGAGGAGGGGCATGGAGACCGGGAGCTCTCCCGCCAGATCCTCGCGCAGCACCACGCCCGCCGCGATCTTGTCCTCCCGCGAGAGGAACTTCGAGGCCAGCCAGCGGAAGATGTAGTCGGTGATCGACTTGGCGATCGGAATCTCCGGGTGCTTGGTGAAGCCGGAGGGCTCGAAGCGCGTGTGGCTGAACTTGTCGACCAGCGTCTGCAGCGGCACCCCATACTGGAGCGCGATCGAGATCGCCGTCGCCAGGGAGTCCATCAGCCCCGAGATGGTGGAGCCTTGCTTCGCCATCACCAGGAAGATCTCGCCCGGCGTGCCGTCCTCATAGAGGCCGACGGTGATGTAGCCCTCGAACTCGTTGATCGAGAACTTGTGGGTGATCGCCTGCCGCTCGTCCGGCAGCTTGCGGCGCACGGCCCGGCGCTCCTGGAGCGGCACCACCACGGCCACCTCTTCCTTCTTGTCCTTCTTGGTGGAGAGCGGCTGGCTGCGCTTGCAGTTATCGCGGTAGATGGCGACCGCCTTGAGGCCCATCTGCCAACCCTCGACGTAGGCCTGCAGGATGTCCTCCGGGGTCGAGTCCTCGGGCATGTTGATCGTCTTGCTGATCGCGCCCGAGATGTAGGGCTGCACCGCCGCGAGCATCTTCAGGTGCCCCATGTAGTGGATGGAGCGGCTCCCCTGCGCCGGCTTGAAGGCGCAGTCGAAGACCGGCAGGTGCTCTTCCTTCAGATAGGGCGCGCCCTCGATGGTGTCGCTCTCGTCGATGTACTCGACGATCGCGCGGATCTCGTCCTTGTCGTAGCCGAGCCGCTTCAAGGCGGCGGGGACGGTGTTGTTGACGATCTTGATCATGCCGCCGCCGACCAGCTTCTTGTACTTGACGAGCGCGATGTCGGGCTCGACGCCGGTGGTGTCGCAATCCATCATGAAGGCGATGGTGCCGGTGGGGGCGAGCACCGAGATCTGGCTGTTGCGCAGGCCGTGCTGGTCGCCGAGGAGGACCACCTCGTCCCAGGAACGCTTGGCCGCCTGCAGCAGGTCCATCGGCACGTGGGCCGCTTCGATCTTCTTGACCGCGTCGCGGTGCTTGCGCATTACCCGCAGCATCGGCTCGCGGTTGACCTCGAACTCGTCGAACGGCCCCATGGCCTCGGCGACGCGCGCCGACTGCGCGTAGGAGGCGCCGGACATCAGGGCGGTGATCGCCGCCGCGTAGTCACGGCCGGAGTCGGAGTCGTAGGGGAGGCCGCGCGCCATCAGCAGAGCGCCAAGGTTGGCGTAGCCGATCCCCAGCGGCCGGAACTTGTGCGAGTTCTCGCCGATCTTCGGAGTCGGATAGCTGGCGTTGCCGACGATCACCTCCATGCCGGAGATCACCACCTCGCAGGTGTGCTTGAAGCTCTCGACGTCGAACCCCTTGTCGGCGTCGAAGAACTTCATCAGGTTGAGCGACGCCAGGTTGCAGGCGGTATCGTCGAGGAACATGTACTCGCTGCAGGGATTGCTGGCGTAGATGCGGTCGGTGTTGGCGCAGGTGTGCCAGTCGTTGATCAGGGTGTCGTACTGCATGCCGGGATCGCCGCAGACCCAGGCGGCGCCGGCGATCGTCTTCATCAGGTCGCGGGCCTTGTAGGTGCCCATCACCGTGCGGTCGCCGGTGCGCGCCCGGGTGTGCCACTCGCCGTCGGCGAGCACGGCGTTCATGAAGTCGTCGGTCACCCGCACGGAGTGGTTGGCGTTCTGGTAGGCGATCGAATCGTAGGCGCCGCCGGGAACGTTGAAGCCCCCCTCGAAGCCGGCGTCGATCAGCGCCCAGGCCTTGCGCTCCTCGGTCTCCTTGCACTTGATGAAGTCCTCGATGTCCGGGTGATCGATGTCGAGGATGACCATCTTGGCCGCCCGGCGGGTCTTGCCGCCGCTCTTGATGACGCCGGCGAAGGCGTCGAACCCCTTCATGAAGGAGACCGGACCGGAGGCGGTGCCGCCGCCGGCCAGGGGCTCGCGCGAGGAGCGCAGCTTGGAGAGGTTGCTGCCGGTGCCGGAGCCGTACTTGAAGAGCATGCCCTCGGTCTTGGCGAGGGTGAGGATGGAGTCCATGGTGTCCTGGGCCGCGTTGATGAAGCAGGCCGAGCACTGGGGCTTCTCCTCGATGCCGACGTTGAACCAGACCGGCGAGTTGAAGCAGGCGTACTGGTAGAGGAGGATGTGCTTGAGCTCGGCGTGGAAGGTCTGGGCATCTTCCTCGGTGGCGAAGTAGTTGCCGCCACGCCCCCAGGCGGCGACGGTGTCCGCCACCCGGCCGATGAGCTGGCGGACGCTGCGCTCGCGGTCAGGAGTGCCGATATGCCCGCGGAAGTATTTGGAGACCACCACGTTGGTCGCCGTCTGCGACCAGAACTTGGGCATCTCGACGTCCTTCTGCTCGAAGACCTTCTCCCCCTTCTCGTTCGAGATCACGGCATTGCGCAGCTCCCATTCGACCGTGTCGAAGGGGTCCACCCCGGGCGTCGTGTAGTAGCGCTCGAAGTGGAGACCTCGTAGGGCTCCTTCGAGAGAGGCCCTTGATGGCTTGTCATTCGTCGGCAAAGAACTCTTCATACCCAAAGCATCTCCATGGACCGACGGCTGCCTTGCCATAGCTTAGGCCTCCTTCCGATTTTGATTAGAGCCCAGATGTGAGTGGTGCCAGATCGAGCCCGGCCTCCGTAACTACGTTACGGAGGCCGGGCTCGATCTGGCACCAGAAGGGGTCAACACACAACTAGCCTAAGCACTAGATGTGGGGGTGTCAATCCCCTGCAACCCCAAGATGGGCGATTAACAGCTTCTGCACAACTTTTTCCACAGACTCAAAACTACATTGGCGCCGAAAGAAAATCGGGGAGACTCTCTCTGTAATTTTGGAACTTTCCCTCTATGTAGAAACAACATCAAACAACCCTTGCCTCGGTAAGCACCAAGGCAAGGGGATGAACGCGCCCTAGATCCAGAACTCTCGCATCTCAGTACCAATCTTAACTACTACAGGACGAAGTGGTGGCCTGAGAGGTCTGGCTGTAGTTCCTTTGAGAACTTCTACAGTGATAACGACCTTCATTCTTGGAGCTCCTGTTGAATGGAGCGTTCCGGTAGAGTAGTCTTCGCCTCATACTCATGTGACCGCGTGAAGGCTTTAGCCGGAACGCACCGTTGTTGGTATATCCAAAGGGGGTTGCCCCCCCCTTTGGGCTCTCTTTGCCTCGCAGTCCCTGCGGAGGTGATCTCTCCTCCATGAGGCCTCCTTTTCCCGCTGACACTGTCTTGAGTTCCGGTTCACCCCTTCCAGAAAGGCAAACGGTGACCCGCTCACCGGACTGTCTCCAGTTCTCGCCCAGAATTGGGCAGGAAGGCGGTGGACAAACTCTAAATTACACTGTCAGCGAGCACCCGGTCAAGGGGGTAAAACACAATATATTGTGTACTTTACAGTCGAATGGCACCACATTTGGTATATATGTAAGAGGAAGATCTTGCAATCCGCACCTTATCTACAGGATTTCCACAGCCTGATTTACGCGGCTCCCTTGGAAGCTGCGGAAATCTATATGTAGGGCTTGGAACGGTGGGAGGCCACAAGGGAGTGGGGCCGGAGGAGAGAGAGACGCCCCCGCGGGCGGGGCGTCTCCGGGATCGCGGGCCGGTCAGGGTCCCCTCAGGGCGGCGTCTTTCCTTTCAAGCCCTTCTTCGCCTCCTGGTAGCCGGCCTTGAGGGCGGCGGCCTCGTTCATCCACTGGCCGTGCTTGGTCTTGCCGTACCAGGGGTCCCCCGGCTTGTGGAAGATCTTGGTGTCCGGATTGACCCACACCATACCCGCGGCGGGCGGGGTCCGGACGGCGCCCGGCTTGAGGGGCTCGATGTCCGCCGAGTTCCAGCTCACGGTCACCAGCGGCTTGAGCTTTCTGGATCCCCTTGGCCGAGAGGCCCGCCCGGGAGAGCTCCTCCACCGAGTGGTAGGGACGGGCGGCGACGATCCTCTTCGCCGTCGCCATGCCGACGCCGGGGAGAGTCTCGAGCTGGGTCTGGGTCGCCTTGTTGAGGTCCACGGGAGCGGCTGGAGCGGCGGCGGCGGCCGGAGCGCCCCCCGCGAGGAGGACGAGAACGAGCACCGAAACGAAAGACAGCACAACTGCCTTGTTCAATTTCAAAGACATCTCCAATCTCTCCCTTTCCCTCGTTTGGAACGTTTCTCGCAACGATCAGGAACCGGAGGTATCAGCATGAAGCAACACCGACATTCTACACTCGCTCTCGTCCTCCTGACCGCTCTCGCCGCCGGGCTCGGCGGCCAGAGCTCCGCGGCTGCCCAGAAGGAGGACCAGAAGGGCTCCGCGACCCGGCATGGCGACGCCGCCGAGGTCGCCTCGGTCCTGATGGGCACCTACCGGCTCCAGGGTACCGACTCCGACGTTCGCCTTCAGATCGAGAGCAGCGGCGGCACGGCCGATTCCGGCAACCTCGTCGCCACTCTCTCGGGGAGATTCCAGGGCAACGATCTGAACCAGCAGGGGATCATCCACCTGGACAACCAGGGGTCGCAGGTGCTGATGTCCCTGACGCCCAAGCTCACCCAGGGACCGGAGGCGGCCGCGAAACCTTCCGGCCAGGTCTCGTCGACCGAGATGCAGGCCGCCTGCACCCTCTACCTTCAGCCTTCCGGCCAGGGGTGGACCGGCACCACCAAGGACCCGGGCAACTGCGTCAAGGCACTGGCCATGAACCGGGACGTGGGGCAGTGGCAGTTCCAACTGCTGCCGCAGGAGATCCGCGTCACCGACTCCACGAGCAAGCAGACGCTGGTGTTCGAGAAGACGTCGGGCAGCGGCAAGGTGGGGCAGTAGGGGCCAAGCGCCCGCGACCTCACCGCCCGGGATTGAAATCCCGGGCTACCGACAATCGCCCCTACCCGGGGCTCTGCTTCGGGAGTCCCGGATGGGACGGCCGTAGGTAGCCCGGGATTTCAATCCCGGGCGGCGAGGCCACCGACGCCGCCCTCCCCTTCCTTATCTATATAGAATCCCCCCCATGGCCACCGAGACCAAGACCGCCGACCGCCCCGCCGCCACCGCCACCACCGTTGAAGTTGCGGAGGAGGAGCGGCGCACCTCCTCCGAGATCCCTATCCGCCGGTTCTACACGCCGCGCGACGTGGCGGGCATCCCGTATCCGGAGAAGCTGGGCGACCCGGGGCAGTACCCCTATACCCGCGGCCTCTATCCGGACATGTACCGCAAGCGCCACTGGACCATGCGCCAGTACGCGGGGTACTCCTCCGCCGCCGAGTCGAACAAGCGCTACCGCTATCTCCTCTCCCAGGGGACGACGGGACTCTCGGTCGCCTTCGACCTGCCGACCCAGATCGGCTATGACTCGGACTCCCCCCTGGCCCGCGGCGAGGTGGGGCGCGTCGGGGTGGCCATCGACTCGATCGCGGACATGCGCCTGCTGTTCGACGCCATCCCCCTCGACCGGGTGACGACCTCGATGACGATCAACGCCACGGCGGCCATCCTGCTCTCGCTCTACCTGGTGGTCGCCGAGGAGCAGGGGGTCTCCTGGGAGAAGGTGGGGGGCACGGTCCAGAACGACATCCTCAAGGAGTACGCGGCGCGCGGCACCTACATCTACCCGCCGAAGCCGTCGCTCAAGCTGGTGACCGACATCATCGCCTTCTGCGCCGAACGGGTGCCGAAGTGGAACACGATCTCGATCTCGGGCTACCACATGCGCGAGGCGGGCTCGACGGCGGTACAGGAGGTGGCCTTCACCCTCGCCAACGGGCTGGCCTACGTGCAGGCGGCGCTCGACCGGGGGTTGAGCGTCGACGAGTTCGCGCCGCGCCTCTCCTTCTTCTTCAATGCCCACAACAACTTCCTCGAGGAGGTGTCGAAGTTCCGCGCCGCCCGCCGGTTGTGGGCCGAGCTGGTCAGGGAGCGCTTCGGCGCCAAGGACCCGCGCTCGCTCTGGCTGCGTTTCCACACCCAGACGGCGGGCTCGACGCTCACCGCCCAGCAGCCGCAGAACAACGTCGTGCGGGTGGCGATCCAGGCCCTGGCCGCGGTCTGCGGCGGCACCCAGTCGCTGCACACCAACTCGCTCGACGAGGCGCTGGGGCTCCCCACCGAGGAGGCGGCGCGCTTGGCGCTGCGCACCCAGCAGGTGATCGCCAACGAGAGCGGGGTCGCGGACGTCGCCGATCCGCTCGGCGGCTCGTACGTCGTCGAGGCGTGGACGGAGGAGATCGTGCAGCGCTCGCGCGACTACATCCGCCGCATCGACGAGATGGGCGGCGCGCTCGCCGGTCTCGAACGGGGGTTCCAGCAGAAGGAGATCGCCGACGCGGCCTACATCTATCAGATGGCGGTCGAGGAGAAGCGGGAGATCGTGGTCGGGGTCAACGCCTACGCGTCGGAAGCGGGGCTGCCGACGGAGGTCCTGCGGATCGATCCGGAGGCCGAGCGCGAGCAGGTGGAACGGCTCCGCGCCGTGCGCGAGCGGCGCGATCTGGAGCGCGCCGCCGCCGCCGTCCGCGACCTGACCGCCGCCGCCCGCGAGGACCGCAACCTGATGCCGGCCATTCTCGACTCCGTGCGCGCCGAGGTCACGCTCGGGGAGATCTCGGACGCCTTGCGGGAGGTCTACGGGGAGTACCGGGAGGCGGGGCTGGAGTAGGGTCGAACTCAGAATCTCCCTCCGGCGGCAGGAGCCGTTGACTCTCGGGCTCCGGGGAAGATGAGGATTTCTGGGAAGCCTTCAGAATCTCCATCTGGAGGACAGCAACCAACTCGGCCTTCAGACCTTCGGTGCGCCCTTCGAGTTTGCCGATCCGGTTTCCCAGCGACGCGAGTTGGTCGCTCAGGTACGCCAGAAGCGCCTGATGCGCGTTGCGGTTTTCCTTGATCTCATCGGCCAGCCGCTCGCAACGGTCGGTCAGCGCCTCGACCTTGGCGTCGAGCCGTCCGACGCTCGGCGCAAGAATATCCTGCAGGAGGCTCCGGAGCCCCTTGGCAGTCTCGAGGGCTCTATCGCTCAATTCCGAGATCGTGCTCCAGACGTCGGATCTGCTCGCGCTGTGCAGCGAGATCGCGCAGAGTCGAGTCGATCCTCTGCAGGGAGGAATCCAGCCGCTCCTCCGACCGGCGCAAAGACCAGCCGATTTCAAGCGCCAGCTCCCTGGCCTCGTTGAGCGGCTCCTCGAAGGAAGAGAGCCTCCCGGGAAGAGTGGAGGCATGGACGAGGCGCCCCGGCAGACGGGTTCTCCTCCGCAACGCGCCTCCCTTGAGGAGGGAATGCCGGTGTAAGGCGGAGGGAAGTCGCTTGAGGCTCATGGCTTTGACATCTTAACAGGAAACCTGGCATCGATCGAGATGTCTCGCCATGTCCACCCCACGCCTTTCCCCATCCCTGTCCCGGGCGTACAATCCAGCCGCACAGATAAGATAAACGAAGGGAGCATGCCGCCGGCACCGAGGCCTGGCGACCTCCAGAGCTGTCATGCGGAGCCGAACCGTCCATCTGCCCGGGGGCCCCTGCCCACGGGAGCTGTTGCTCGCCGCCGCCACGGAGGCCGGGCGTCCGCCCGACATGGTGCTCGCGTTCCTCCCCCCGGAGGAGTTTCTGCGCGAAACCCTGGCGGCGCTCACCGGGGTCTGGCCGGACGCTCTGCGTTTCGGTTGCGAGGCGGTGACGCAGTTCGCCGACGCGGAGACGACCAGCGCCGGCACCCTCCAGCTCTTCTGGTTCAGCGACCCGCGCCACCACGCCGCCGTCGAGGTGATCCCCGGCACCCACGGCGAGCCGCCGACGGCCCGGCGGATCGAGGCGGTGGCGCGCCGCATCGCCGCGGCGGACGGGGCGCTGCTGCTGGTCGACGGCCTGCGCTTCCCCGTCGAGCGCTTCCTCGCCGAGCTGCGGCGGACGCTGGTCAGCATGCCCCCGTTCGTGGCCGGCGGCCTCGCCTCGCAGGTCGAGCCGGTGACCCAGGCCGGCTCGCGGGTGTTCATCGGCGACCGGGTGCTCCCCTCCGCCTGCCTGGTGGTGACCCTGCACGGGGTGGCGATGCGGGTGGAGGTGGTGCGCGGCTGGAGCCCGGCCTCGCCGGTCTATACGGTCACCCGCGCCGAGGCGGGCGTGGTCCACGAGATCGACGGCGAGCCGGCGGCCGACTGGTACCGCCGCTTCTTCACCGTCGACGGCGAGCTCGCCCCGATGCCCGCCACGGCCAATCGCTTCCCGTTGATCGTCGAGGGGCCGCGGCCGGAGCGCCAGGGGCTCTACCGCAGCATGCGGCGGTTCGACGATCCCGCCGGCACCGTCACCTTCCTGGGGGACGTCGAGACCGGCGATCACGTGCGGCTCGGCATGGGCAACGAGCTCTCTCTGCTGCGCACCGCCTCGGAGCTGTCGGCCGGACCGGAGCCGGAGGCGGCCATCCTCTACTCCTGCATGGGGCGCGAGGCGGTGCTGGGCGACCACTCCGGGGAGGAGGCCGCGGCGATCCGCAAGGCGCTCGGCGGCGTGCCGCTCTCCGGCTTCTTCACCTGCGGCGAGATCGGCCCCACGCCGCGCGGCAACCTCGCCTTCTACAACCTCACCGCCATCCTGGTGCTCCTCCGCGAGGTGGGCGCGTGACCGGTCCGCTCGAGCTCGACAACGCGATCCTGCGCAACCTGCTGGCGGAGACCACGCGCGCCTACGAGACGCAGATGGCGGAGCTCTACGCCGAAAAGGAGCTCGCCCAGGTCACTCTCGCCTCGATCGGCGACGGCGTCCTCGCCACCGACGAGCAGGGGGCGGTCAAGTATCTGAACCCGGTGGCCGAGAAGCTCACCGGCTGGGACCGCGCCGAGGCGCTGGGGCGGCCGCTGCCCGAGATCTTCCGCCTCACCGGCCAGGGCGGCGACGGGCACGATGTCGAGGAGCTGCTGCGCCACTGCCTGGAGGAGGGGGCTAGCTTCCGCCTCGCCGAGCGCGTCACCCTCGAGCGGCGCGACGGCCGGCGCTATGCGATCGAGAGCACCTGCGCCCCCATCCGCTCCCTCGAGGGGCTCACCGTCGGCGCCGTGCTGGTCTTCCAGGACGTCTCGGACAAGCGCCTGATGGCTCTCCAGCTCGCCCATCAGGCGACTCACGACGAGCTGACCGGCCTGCTCAACCGCCAGGCTTTCGACGGCCACCTGCTGCGCGCGCTCGACGAGGCCCGCGCGCTCGCCAACACCCACGCGCTCTGCTACATGGACCTCGACCAGTTCAAGGTGGTCAACGACACCTGCGGCCATCTCGCCGGCGACGAGCTGCTCTGCCGCATCACCGCCCTCTTGCAGGACTCGATGCGCGAGACCGACCTGGTGGCGCGCCTCGGCGGGGACGAGTTCGCCGTGCTGCTCGCCCGCTGCAGCCTGCCCGACGCCGAGCGGCGGATCGGCGAGTTCCACCGCGCCCTGCAGCAGTTCCGCTTCACTTGGCGCGACAAGACCTTCACCGTCGGCGCCAGCATCGGCATCGTGCCGATCACCCGCGAGTTCAGCACCGTCGCCCATCTGCTCTCGGCCGCCGACCACGCCTGCTACGCGGCCAAGGACAAGGGGCGCAACCGCGTCCAGGTCTACCAGGAGGACGACGCCACCTTCGTCCGCCGCCACGGCGAGATGAACTGGGTGGTGCGCATCCAGCGCACCCTGGAGCAGGACCGCTTCCGGCTCTTCTCGCAGCAGATCCAGCCGCTGTCGCCGAATTCTCCCCCGGGGCTCTATTTCGAGGTGCTGCTGCGGATGATCGAGGACGACGGGCGGATCCATCTCCCCTCGGACTTCATCCGCGCCGCCGAGCGCTATGGCCTGATGCGCGCCATCGACCGCTGGGTGATCCGCAACGCGATCCGCACCCTCAAGAGCCAGCCGGCGCCGTTCCTCGACCTGCTGCAGCTCTGCGCGATCAACCTCTCGGCGGTCTCACTGGGGGACGAGGGGTTCTTCGACTTTCTGGCCGGCGAGCTCGCCGGCTCGGGGGTGCCGCCGGCCAAGCTCTGCTTCGAGATCACCGAGACGGCGGCGATCGTGAACCTCGCCCAGGCACAGCGGCTGATGGCCCAGCTCACGGCCCAGGGGGTGCGCTTCTCGCTCGACGACTTCGGCACCGGCATGTCCTCCTACAGCTACCTGAAGGAGTTGCCGGTCTCCTTCCTCAAGATCGACGCCAAGTTCATCAAGGACATCGTCACCGACTCGCTCGACCGGGCGATGGTGGAGTCGATCAACCAGGTGGGGCATGTGATGGGGATTCAGACGGTCGCCGAGGGGGTGAGCAGCGCCGCCGTGGTCGAGCGCGTGAAGGCCCTGGGGGTCGACTTCGCCCAGGGGAACTGGATCAGCCCGCCCCGCCCGCTGGGGGGCGTAGAGGAGGAAGGGCGACCGCAGGTCGCCCCTGCAACCCCCGCAGAAGATCCCCCCGTCACTCCCTGGTGACATCGGCCGCGTCCACCTGTAGGATGAAGCGAATTTTGGGGGGAGAACCTATGTCGGAAAGCATCGCCGCGACTCCGAGCCGCAGCAAGGAAGCAACGACGGGCTTCGTCCGCGAGCTCGGGCCGCTCGATTCGACCATGATCGTGGCCGGCTCGATGATCGGCTCGGGGATCTTCATCGTCCCGGCGGAGATCGCGCGGCAGGTGGGATCGGCGGGCTGGCTGCTGATGGCCTGGGTGGTAACCGGGCTGCTGACCGTGGCCGCCGCCCTCTCCTATGGCGAGCTGGCGGCGATGATGCCGAAGGCGGGCGGCCAGTACGTCTACCTGCGCGAGGCCTACTCGCCGCTCTGGGGCTTCCTCTACGGCTGGACCCTGTTCCTGGTGATTCAGACCGGCACCATCGCCGCGGTGGCGGTGGGCTTCGCCCGCTTCCTGGGGGTGATCCTGCCGGCCGTTTCCCCGGAGACTTGGATCCTGCCGCCGGTCAAGCTATCGGAAAGCTACGCGATCAGCCTCTCGGTCCAGCAACTGGTGGCCATCCTGCTGATCGCCTTCCTCACCTGGCTCAACACCCGCGGCATTCGCCTGGGCAAGCTGATCCAGAACACCTTCACCTCGGCCAAGACGCTGTCGCTCTTCGCCCTGATCGTCCTCGGCATCCTGGTCGGCCGCAACAGCACGGCCATCGCCGCCAACTTCACCGACCTCTGGACGCCCCACGACGTCACCACGATCAAGCCGGACTTCGCCATCGCGGCTCCGATCGCCGCCACCGCCGGCGCGTTCGGGCTGTTCATCGCCTTCTGCGTCGCCCAGGTGGGCTCCCTCTTCTCCTCGGACGCCTGGAACAACATCACGTTCACGGCTGGCGAGGTGAAGAACCCGAAGCGGAACGTGCCGCTGTCGCTCGCCGCCGGCACCGGCCTGGTGATCACCCTCTACATCCTGGCCAACGTCGCCTACCTGTGCACGCTGACGCTGCAGCAGATCCAGACCGCGCCGGACGACCGGGTGGCGACCGCCGCCCTGCAGGCGATCTTCGGCCCGGTGGGGGCGACGATGATGGCGGTCGCGATCATCATCTCGACCTTCGGCTGCAACAACGGGCTGATCCTCGCCGGCGCCCGCGTCTATTACGCGATGGCGCAGGACGGCCTGTTCTTCCGCAAGACCGGCCAGTTGAACGCGCGCCACGTCCCCACCTACGGCCTCATCCTGCAGGGCCTCTGGGCGTCGCTGCTGGTGCTCCCGCGCACCCGCTCGGTGGGCGCGGACGGCGCCGTCGCCTACGGCAACCTCTACGGCACCCTGCTCGACTGGGTGGTCTTCGCGGTGCTGATCTTCTACGTGCTGACCATCGCCGGCCTGTTCGTGCTGCGGCGCAAGCAGCCGGACGCCGAGCGGCCGTACCGGGCCTTCGGCTATCCCCTGATCCCGGCGCTCTACATTCTCGTGGCGTCCGCGATCGCCATCGTGCTGCTGATCTACAAGCCGGCGACCAGCCTCCCGGGGCTGGCAATCGTGCTCACCGGCATTCCCGTTTATTTCGCTTGGCGCCGCAAGTCCAGCTAACCCTTTCACGGAGGATCCACCGGATGTCGTCGCTGACCCGAACGAAATCGATTGACAAACTGATCGCCGAAGGAGCGGCGACCGGCGAGGGGACGCTCAAGCGCACCCTCGGTCCGGGCGCGCTCGTCGCGCTCGGCATCGGCGCCATCATCGGCGCCGGTCTGTTCGTCCGAACCGCCGCGGCGATCGCCGACCGCGCCGGTCCGTCCGTGGTGCTCGCCTTCGTCGTGGCGGGCATCGGCTGCGCCTTCGCCGGCCTGTGCTACGCCGAGTTCGCCTCGATGATCCCGATCGCCGGCAGCGCCTACACCTACTCCTATGCCACCATGGGCGAGCTCGTGGCCTGGATCATCGGCTGGGACCTCTGCCTCGAATACGCCGTCGGCGCCGCCACGGTGGCGATCGCCTGGAGCGAGTACTTCAACCGGGTGCTCCACCTCGTGGGCATCGGCGCCATCCCCTACCAGTGGTGCCACTCGCCGCTCGAGCGCATGGCGGCCGATCCGAGCGTGCACGGCATCATGAACCTGCCCGCGATCGGCATCCTGTTCCTCCTCACCGCTCTCCTGGTGCGGGGCACGCAGGAATCGGCCTGGGTCAACAACGTCATCGTGATCACAAAGGTCGCGATCGTGCTCATGGTCATCGCGCTCGGCTGGGGCTTCATCAACCCGGCGAACCACACGCCCTTCATCCCCGTGGCCACCCAGTACGTGACGCCCAACGGCATCACGCACAACTACGGCGGCATCATGGGCATCCTGGGCGCGGCGGGCGTCGTGTTCTTCGCCTTCATCGGCTTCGACGCCGTGTCCACGACGGCGCAGGAAGCGAAGAACCCGAAGCGCGACATGCCGATCGGCATCCTCGGGTCGCTCGCAATCTGCACGGTGCTCTACGTGCTGTTCTCGTACGTGCTGTCGGGCCTCGCGACGGTCGAGGACTTCCGCACCGTCGGCCGCGAGGCCTCGGTCGCCTACGCGATCACCAAGTACATGCCGGGCTACGCGTGGCTCTCGAACTTCGTGACCTTCGCCATCCTCGCCGGCTTCTCGTCGGTGATCCTGGTCATGCTCCTCGGCCAGTCGCGCGTCTTCTACTCCATGAGCCACGACGGCCTGGTGCCGAAGGTCTTCTCCGAGCTGCACCCGCGCTTCAAGACGCCGTACAAGTCGAACTGGCTGTTCTTCGTCTTCACGGCGCTCTTCGCGGCATTCCTGCCCGAGGACATCGTGGGTGAGATGACCAGCATCGGAACGCTCTTCGCGTTCATCCTGGTCTGCGCCGGCGTCTGGATCATGCGCGTCAGGCGGCCCGACATCCCGCGCGGCTTCAAGGCGCCCGTGCTGCCGGTGACGGCGATTCTCGGCATCGTGGTCTGCCTCTCGATGATCTACGGCCTGGGTTGGACCAACTGGGCGCGGCTCTTCGTCTGGCTGCTGCTCGGGCTCATCATCTACTTCGCCTACAGCAGGAAGCACAGCCTGCTGGCGCGCAAGTAGCAACCCGACGCGGCCGCGTGCCGCTCTCCGAGCTCTCGACCGGCCGGCTGCCAAGCCGGCCGGTTCGTTTTGGGGCCTGAAAAAAAGACCCCGCCCAGAGGCGGGGTTTTGGAGGAGGGAGGTTGGAGAGGAGATTGTCTATCGGCTGTCTTTTCCGTCTCCATCTATCTATACGGAGAACCGGCCCCGAGTGTTTAGGGGCGCTTGCTCCTCTTCGTGGGATAACATGAAACTTGCGACTGTTCTGCAAAAGGACAAACGCAATTTTTCATCCAAGGGGGGGAAACCTTGAGCGAGCCGACCGGCGGGTGGACCTTCCTCACCAATCACGCGCACGTGCTGTTCTGCATCGCCTCCGATCCGGAGGTGCGGTTGCGGGACGTGGCGGCCCGGGTGGGGATCACGGAGCGGGCGGTACAGCGGATCGTCACTGACCTCGAGGGGGAGGGGTACCTGACGGTCTCGAAGGAGGGGCGGCGGAACCGGTATCAGGTCAACTACGACCTGCCGCTGCGGCACCCGATCGAGCGCCACCGCAACGTCCAGGCGCTGATCGATCTGGTGGTTGAGCCGCGGAGATGAGAATCGCCACCTGGAACGTCAACTCGGTCCGCTCCCGGCTGGAGCGGGTGCTGGCCTGGACGGAGCGCGAGCGGCCGGACGTGCTCTGCCTCCAGGAGATCAAGACCACCGACGACCTCTTCCCCCTGGAGCCCTTCGCGGAGCTCGGCTACCGCGCCGAGATCTTCGGCCAGAAGACCTACAACGGCGTCGCCCTGCTCTCGTTGGAACCGGTCACCAAGGTGGCGCGCAACCTGCCGGACGACGAGCCGGACGCCCCCAGCCGGCTGATCGCCGGGACGGCGGGCCGAGTGCGGATCGTCAACGTTTACGTGCCCAACGGCCAGTCGCCGGAGAGCGACAAGTTCGTCTACAAGATGGACTGGCTGAAGCGGCTGCGCGCCTTCCTCGAGGCGACTGCGAAGCCGGAGGACCCTCTGGTGCTGCTGGGGGACTTCAACATCGCGCCTGAGGAGCGCGACGTCCGCTATCCGGACCTCTGGCGCGGGCACATCCACTTCCACCCCAAGGAGCACGCGGCGCTCGCCAGCATCACCTCCTGGGGGCTCCACGACCTCTTCCGCAAGCATCACGAGGAGGGCGGTCTCTTCTCCTGGTGGGACTACCGGCAGCTCGCCTTCCAGAAGAACAACGGCCTGCGGATCGATCTCATCCTGGGCACGAAGAAGATGCTCGACCGCTGCACCGGGGTCGAGATCTTCCGCGACGAGCGCAAGGGGGAGTCCCCCTCGGATCACGTGCCGGTGGTGGCCACGTTCAAGTAGTCATCCAGAATGTCTCCTTGTCGCGGGCGGACACCGTATACTGTGGGGGCAGGTCTACCCGATGCGCAACGCCGCTCACTCCTTCGCCCTGGCCGGGCTCGTCTGGGCCGCTCTCGCGGTTCCGTCCGCTGTCTCCGCTCTGGAGCGGGATGCGCCCGCCGTCCGGCTGGTGGCCCCGCGGGCCGGCGCGGCGCTGGCGGCCGGCTCGACCGCCGAGCTCGAATGGGCACCCCTGGCCAAGCTCGAGGGGGTCGAGGAGTGGGAGGCGTTCCTCAGCGTCGACGGCGGCAAGACCTATCCGGTGCGGATCACTCCCCACTTGGACGAGGACCTCCGCCGGGTCACCTGGCAGGTCCCCGATACGCCCACGTCCGACGCCCGTCTCCTCCTGCGCTTCGGCGACGAGCGCGAGGGGGAGGAAGAGGCCTCCGTCGAGCTGCCGCATCGCTTCTCGATCGTCGCTTCCCCGGCCGAAGCCACGGGCTTCACGCTCGCCAGCGTATCGCCGGAGCGCGGCGAGGCGGCCCTTCCGGGCCAGGACGGCGTCGTCGCCTGGGTGGAAGGCTCCCGCCGCGGCGGCGGGCTGCGCCAGAGGGTCGCGGCCGAGCGACCCCGTCTCCAGGGGCGGCTCAGCCTGCCCGAGACGCGCTCCGAGGCCGCCGTGCTCACCACGGAAGAGGCCCCTCTCCAGATTCCTCAACCGGTCCGCGGCAACGCGGCCGATGCTCCGCCTCCCAACCGTGGATCGCCTCTCGCGAAGCCCGGAGAGGCCCCCGCCCAGCCTTCCAACATCCTCCTCCTGATCCAGCGACAGAACGAATAGGCCGAGGCGCCTCCGTGCGCCTCGACGCCAGCCGGACCGTCCCGCGGGGACGGGTCCGATCAGCCATCGTTCATTGCCCTGCCGTCCGAGAGCGAGTTGGGCGATGCACAGTACTACCGATTGCCCGCGCGTCGCGCGCGGCTGAGCCTCGGCTTCCGTTCTGAGGCTAGGGAATCTGCTGGGCCCCTCATTTGCTCCGAGGTGGGGGGCCTCTTTTTCCAGATTTTGTGACAACCTATAAGAGATTCCTTTCTCAAGGAGGTTGTCGATGAGCGCAGATCCGCTGCAGCCAGAGCCCGCTTCCATTCCCCCGCAGCCGCCTCCTCCCCTCTTGGGACCGAAGTCCGAAGACCCGAAGGCTCTCGGCTTCAAGCGCCAGAAGATGGTCGACTGGCTGGCCCCGGGCCAGCTCATCCAGACCGGCATCAAGGCGATCGTCTCCGATATTTTCGGAGCCTACGCCGACAAGCGGGACGTGATGGCGGCCCTGTGGCCGAAATCTGAAATCACCGGGGATTACAGCCATCGAAGCGAGCTGTGGATCGATTATGCCGCCGACCTCGGCGACGGCTTCGACGCCACCTATACGGTGGCCTGGCTGCTGGCAAAGAAGCAGCTCGCCGTGCGATACGGGGAACAGACGCTGCAGCTCCCCCGCGGCGATGTGCTGGTGATGGGCGGGGATCAGGTCTATCCGACCGCCAGCTTCGACGAGTACTCCAACCGGCTGCTGAAGCCCTACGAGGCCGCCCTCCCCCACGTGCCCGCGGGGGAAGCGCCGGATCTCTACGCCATCCCCGGCAACCACGACTGGTACGACGGGCTGTCGAACTTCAGCCGGATCTTCTGCCAGAAAAAGTGGGTCGGCGGCCGGAAGACGCAACAGCGCCGCAGCTACTTCGCTGTCAAGCTGCCGCACAACTGGTGGCTCTGGGGGATCGACATCCAGCTCGAGGGCTTCATCGACGAGCCGCAGCTCAGGTATTTCTACGAGATCGGGAAGCACGAGGTGCGGGATGGAGACCGGGTCATCCTCTGCACGGCCGAGCCGAGCTGGGTCTATGGCGTGACCAAGGGGGCGGAAGCCTTCGCATCCCTGCGCTATTTCGAGGATCGCTACATCCGCCACCCCGAGACCCATCCGGCCCGCCTGGCGGTGACGCTCACCGGCGATCTCCATCACTACGTGCGCTACGAATCGCAGGACGCGGGAGGAGAGACGCAGAGGATCACCGCCGGCGGTGGCGGCGCCTACCTCTACGCCACCCACGACATGCCCGAGGAGCTCGTGCTCGAAGAGGGGTTCAGGGAAGGCGCCCACCCGGTGACCTACAAGAAGGAGGCGAGCTTCCCCGATAAGAAGACCTCCACGCTGCTGACCTTCGGCAGCCTGCTGATCCCGATCCGGAGTTGGAAGTTCGGATTGTTCCTGAGCGTCTTCTACACGCTTTTCAGTTGGATCCTGCAGAGCGCCAGCAAGACCCGGCCGGACCTCCTGGCCGGCAGCCGGTCCTTGATGGAGTATCTCCACGGCCAGAACCTGGGGAACTGGCCACAGGTCCTGAAGACCTTCGCCGCGCTCATCGTCAACACGCCGGTGAGCGTCCTCCTCTGCCTGATCATCGTCGGCGGGTTCATGGGTTTCTGTAGCGCCCGGCGCAAAATTTCCCGTTTCCTGATCGGGTCCGGCCACGGCGTCGCCCATGTTCTCTTGAATCTGACTTTGATGTGGCTCTTCGCGCGCGTCAACCCGAGCCTGCTCGCCTCCCCCCAGCCCTCCTGGCCGCATTCGCTCCTCTTCGTCCTGGAGATGCTCCTGTTCGGCGGCCTTCTGGGTGGGGTTCTGATGGCGCTCTACCTCCTGCTGTTCAGCTTCGTGGGCAGGTTCCACCTCGCCGAGGCCTACTCGAGCCAGCGCCTCCCCAGCTACAAGAACTTCCTGCGGATCCACCTGGACACAGCGGGGAGGCTGACGATCTATCCGATCGGCATCCGCAAGGCCGGAAAGTGGAAGCTCCGGCCGAGCGCTCCGGAAGGCGAGCCCTGGTTCGAGCCCGATGGAGCGGCTCCTCTGCCGGAGCTGATCGAAAGACCGATCCCCGTCCCCAGAGCGGGGAGTTAGGAGCCAAAGCAGGGACGGACACGGACGGACAAAGACGTACAGGGACACCAAGGACCAAGAGCAACGGTTCCGGCAGTCTGCTTCTCGTCCCTGTCTGTCCTTGTTTGTCCCTGGCTGTCCGTGTCTGCTTAGGAAGCCTCCGCCGTCTCGGCCACCTGCGGCGCCACGGCGACCACGGCGGCAGGAACCGCGTTCATCTTCTCCTTGAGGGCGGCATACTTGGTGTCGAGGGTCTCGAAGATGCCGGCGATCTGCTCCAGCCGCTGGTCGAGGTCGATCGTCCAGTGCTCGTTCCTCACCGGCTCGAGCTTCAGGCCGCTGACGCGGTAGGAGAGGGCGTCGAATCGCATCGGGATCGTGCCGACGTGGATCTTGGCGGAGAGGATCTCGGCCCCTTCCTCGAGGTACCGGAAGAGCTCGTTGAGCACGGCGCCGGCGAGGGTGACCCGGGCCTCGCGGGTGGCCAGGCGGACGCTGCCGGTCTCCGGCTCCACCATGACGTCCGACTCCTCGAGCAGCGCGCGCAGGAACCGGCATCCCAGCACCGACTCCCCGGGCTCCTTGGGGATGACGACTTCGCTCATCTCGTCCGCCTCCGGGGCCTCGTCCAGCCAGGGGGCCTTGAAGTCCCCCTCCACCCCGGCGTGCCGCAGCATGGCCATCACCGTCCCGAGATAGGTCTTGGCGGTACTCGCCACGTAGAGGATCGTGCCGTCGATGCAGCACTCGACGATCTTGGTCCGCGGCGCCTGCCGCATGGCGGACTCCGCCTCGGCCAGATCGCGCAGCTTCTTACGGGTCTTGGGGCCGACGAAGGTCTTGCCGGTGGCCTCCATCTCCCCCTTGATCAGCTCCCGCAGCCGCTCCTTGACCGCAGTCGCGTCGGGGCGGATGCGGTCGATCCGCATCCGGAAGACGTAGCGCCCCTGGGCGGCCTCCCACGGCGCGTCGAGCTCGAAGGGGACGAACCCCATGCGCTCGCGCACCTCCGAGCCGGGCTCGATCTCCCAGAAGCGGGCGCGCTCGAAGTCCGGCCCGTCGGGGGGCACGACGACGTTGAAGCGCGTGACGGCAACAGTTCCACTCAAAAGTCCCATCGTTGAACAACCTCCTGCGGATATCCGGTCTGACCGGGGACGAGGAGGGGATCTTAGCCGATGGGAGGCGGAATCGGGGGCTTGACGGGCTCCGGCTTCGCTTCAGCTTTCGGGGGATTCGCGGGACTCGCGGGATTCGCGGGCGGAGCTTTGCTCCCGGCCTCCGGCTCGATCGCCTCGACCCGTTCGACGATCACGCCCTCCTCTTCGGCCGGACCGTCCTCGTCATCCAGGATTTCCACAGCCGGCTCGTCCTCGGTATCTTCGGGATCGGACTCGGGCTCGGAGACCTCGTCGACGGACGTCACGATCGGCTCCAGGACGACCATCTCCCCGGAATCCTGGTAGGCCTGTACGCCTCCGCCGCCCGTGGGGGCTTCCACCTCCGCCACTCCGTCGGGAGGCATGGCGCCGAGATCGACGGTGAAGACCTGGCCGATATCCGCGTCGGCGTAGAGGTCCTGGACCGTCTCGTCCGCCGCGGCCCACTCCGCGGCCGGCGCGGTCTTCCGGATGTAGGGAGCGTTGGCGTGCCACTCCCCCCGCATCTCGCCGGCGGCGATCAGGGCGTTCAGGTAGGAGGAGAGGTCGGCGGAAGCCTGGGCGATGCGCTCGGCCTCGGCGCGGAAGCGCTCCAGCTCCGCCGCAGTGGCGGCGTCCCCCCGGCGCCGGGCCTGGTCGCGCGGGAACCGCAGCCGCTCGGCCAGCCGCGCCTCGGCCTGCCGCAGGCGCTGGAACTGTTGCCGCTCGGCCGCGTTCAGAGGACCGCCCTGCCGCTGGCGGACCCCTTCGCGGCCGAAGTAGGCGCGCAGCCCCCGATAGGCCGATGAGGCGGATCGGATCTCCTCGGCGATCCGGGCATTCTTCACTCCCGTCCGCGCCCAGGCTACCCGCAGCTCGCCAAGGTCGGTGCTCCCCTGGTCGACCAGCAGGAAGAACTCCCCCGTGCGCGGCGAGAGAGAGCCCTCGATCCGGCCGACGCGATCCTGTAGAGCCTGGAGAGCGCTCCAGAAGGGGGCGTATTTCGGATTCCTGGGATCGACGCCAGTCCTGGGGTCCTTTGCCGCCTGCGTGGCGCCGGCCAACGCCGTATCCACCTGCCGCACGATCCCCCGGGCGGTCACCATGGGCAGATCGGCCCATCCGGCCCGCGGCAGAGCCAGGAGGAACAGAACGGCGGCGAGATAGAGCTTTCTCATACGTCGACCACCATCATACGGATGGGGAGGCCAGAGCGTCCAGGAATTTCAGAGGGGGGAGATCTTCAGCTTCTGGAGAGAGAACAATCAAGGCGGCGCCGCTGCGGGATCAGCGACACCGCCTTAAAATCTCCAAAAAAGGAGAAAGACCATGCGGTAGATAATAGCCGATCTGGTCCTCTTGTGGAAGAGGGTGCCTGCAGCTTCCCCTATCCGGCGCCCTTCTCCTCGAAAGCGAAGTCCAGATCGGTCCACATCTTCCCCGCGACGTCATCCCGCGACGCCGGGAAGTAGCGCGCCTTTTTCGCGGCCTCCAGGGCGGCCTCGTTGAAGCCGAGGCCCGACTTGTCGGCTCCGCGGAGCTGGGCGTCGATCACTTGGCCGGTCTCGTCCACCAGCACGGCGACACGGATCGTGACCCTCCTGCCGCTCCCCTTCGCCGCCTCCGGATAAGAGTAGGACGGCAGATCCCGGATCTCCGGCGGCTGGACGCCCCGCTGGCCGGCGCGGATCAGATCCCCCGGCTTCATCGGCTCGGCCATAGATGTCTCGGGGGCGGCTTCCTCCGGAAGGGGGCTCCGGCGCTCGGCACGAGCAGGCGCGGGAGTGGGTGCGGGTTTTGCCGGTTCGATCGGAGCGGTAGCGGCCGGAGCGGCGATGAGAGGCTCGGAGACCGGCGACTTCGCCGGGGCGATCGTCGTCGAGACCACCGGGGGTGGAGGCGCGGGAACCGCTTCCGGCAAGGGCCGCCGCGACCACCAGAACCCGCCCGCGGCGAGCGCCAGCAGCAGCCCGGCGGCGCCGATCCAGACGCCCCGGCGTGGCGGGGACGTCGCGGCGGCGGGCGCTTCGGGGGGAGGAGCGGGGGTCCGCTTCTCGGGCACGGCGGAGCGCAGCGGGCGGGAGGCCCAGGTGGAGTCCAGGTCCTCGACCGGGGTGACGCGGCGCGTCGATTCCGAGGCGGGCATGACCCGGGTCTCGGCGGGAGCGATCCGCAGGGTGGCCGGCCCGGTGACAATCCCGGTCGGCGGCGTCTTCACCAGACCGAACTCCAGATCGAGACGATCCTGGGTCGAGCCCGGCGACACGACGACCGGCACGCTCCCGGTCCCCAGCGGCAGGAGAACCCCCCAGACCCGATCCATATCCTCGCGGGTGAGCGGGAAGCGGTCCTGGAGCATCGTCAGCTCCCAGGCGAACGCCTCGGCGCTGGCGATTCGCTCGTCCGGCTTCTTGGCCAGGGCGTGGAGGACGAGCGCCCGCAGCTCCGGGGGAACCTGACCCGCGGGGTCGGTCTCGGCGAAGTCGATCGGCGGCCGGAAGAGGTGCCCCGCCATCAGCGAGGCCGGATCGTTGCCGGCGAACGGCGGCCGGCCGGTGAGGAGCTCGTAGAGCACGACGCCGAAGGAGTAGAGATCGCTCCGCTCGTCCCAGCCGGCGCCGCTGAACCTCTCCGGCGAGCCGTAGCGCGGCTTGCCGAGGAAGACGCCGGTGGTGGTGAGCCCACCCTGCCCCTCCAGCGCCTTGGCGATGCCGAGGTCGATCAGCTTGACGAGCGGATGGCCGTCGACGTCCCGGGTCAGCATCAGGTTGTCCGGCGAGACGTCGCGGTGGGCGATCTTGTGCCGGTGGAGATAGCCGAGCGCCTTCAGCGACTGGCGGGCGATCTCGACCGTCAGGGCGATCGGCGGCGGACCGAAGCCGCTCAGCACCTCGAGCAGGTTCCAGCCGTCGATGTACTCCATGACGATGAACGCCTGGCCGTCGTCGGCCACGGCGAAGTCGTGGAGCCCGGCGATGTTCGGATGGCGCAGCTTGTTGGCGGCCTTGGCCTCGCGCAGGAAGCGGTCGGCCGCCTCCCCCACCGTGTCCGCCTGCGAGCGGATCACCTTGACGACGCGCACCTCGTCGAGAAGGCGGTGGCGCACCTTGTAGATGGCGCCCATCCCGCCCTCGCGCAGTTTGCCGAGGATCTCGTACTTGCCGTCAATCTGCTCGCTGAGAAGCGCCAACGCCCCCGCCTTTCCAGCCGCGGAACTGGTCCATTTCTATACTTGGGCGAATTTCTCCCAAGAATATTACCGGATAGGCGTGGAGCTCAAGGGCGGGAATGAGGGGCCGCGACGCCGAGACCGTGAAAATCAACCACGTGGTGGTTGAAAATCAACCACGAGATGGTTGAAAATCAACCATCATGTACCCACGCAACCTCACCGCCCTATTACGCGAAGCCCTGGACGATCGCCCGGTCGTCCTGCTGAACGGTGCCCGGCAGGTCGGCAAGAGCACCCTGGTCCAGAGCCTCACCGGAACGGACCGCGCGCAGTACTTCACACTCGATGACGCGACGGTGCTGGCGGCCGTGACGCGAGATCCAGCCGGATTCGTGGCAGGGCTGGCCGGACCCGTGATCCTGGACGAGGTCCAGCGCGCCCCCGAGCTGTTCCTGGCGCTCAAAGCGGCCGTGGACCGCGACCGCCGCCCGGGCCGCTTCCTGCTGACCGGCTCGGCGAACGTCTACGTCCTGCCCAGGGTTTCCGAGTCGCTGGCCGGGAGGATGGAGATCCTCACCCTCTGGCCGCTGTCCCAGGGGGAGATCGAGGGTGTGGTCGAGGGGTTCGTGGACGCCCTGTTCGCCAGGACGCTCGCTCCCCCCCGGGTCGAGCCGCTGGAGCGGGGAGATCTGTTCGAGCGGCTGATCCGCGGCGGCTTTCCCGAGCTGGTCGACAAGCGCTCGGAGGCCCGGCGGCGGGCCTGGTTCAACTCGTACACGACGAGCATCCTGCAGCGGGACGTGCGCGATCTGACCAACATCGAGGATCTGGCCGCGCTGCCACGTCTCCTCTCCCTGCTGGCCGCCCGTGCCACGACACTCCTCAACTACTCCGAGCTGTCCCGCAGCAGCGGCATCCCGGCATCCACCCTGAAGCGTTATTTCGCGCTGCTCGAGGCGACGTTCCTGGTCCTGACCGTGCCGGCTTGGTCGACGAATCTTTCCAAGCGGCTGGTCAAATCTCCCAAGCTGCTCCTCAACGACACCGGTCTTCTCGCCTCTTCGCTGGGCTTGAGCCAGGACCGCCTCGCGGAGGACCCCGGTCTCGCGGGCCCCCTGCTGGAGAACTTCGTCCTGATGGAGATCCGCAAGCAGGTCTCCTGGAGCCGGACCCAGCCGAGCCTGTTCCACTACCGGACCCAGACCGGCCAGGAGATCGATCTCCTCCTCGAGGATCCCGCCGGGCGGATCGTCGGGATCGAGGTGAAGATGGGGAGCACCGTCCAGGAGAAGGATGTCCGGGTGCTTCAGGATCTCGCGGAGTCCCTCGGAGAGCGTTTCGTGCGCGGGGTCGTGCTCTATGCCGGAGAGAGGGCCGTGCCCTTCAGCGAAAAGATCTTCGCGTTGCCGATCCAGACGCTCTGGCGCACCCCGGCCTGAGGCCGCGGCCGCTTCTCAGTGCACTCCCCCCTCCACCAGCCGCTGCCGGGGGGTGCGCAGGCGCTTCTGGCGGGAGCGCCGCTCGAAGAGGCGGATCTGCAGGAGCTCGCGGTCGGCGTGGTCGATCGTGCGCTCCAGGCTCTCGGTGCCGTGCCGGTTGGCCCAGCCCAGGGAGAAGGAGGGAATGCCCCGCTCGGCCGCGGTCAGCCGCAGCCGCTGCCCCACCTCGGCGACGTACCGCGCCGAGGCTCCGAGCAGGAGGAGCAGGAACTCGTCGCCGCCCATCCGCACCACGGCGTCCTCGGAGCGGGCGTTCTGCTGCAGGAAGCGGCTCACCTTCATCAGCACCTCGTCCCCCTTCTGGTGCCCAAAATCGTCGTTGTACTCCTTGAAGTTGTCGACGTCGACGACGATCGTGCCCCAGGTCTCGAAGGAGGCCAGCCGCTTCTCCACTTCCAGGAGGAAGCGCCGGTTGTAGCAGCCGGTGAGGGGATCGCGCAGGCTCGCCTCGTGGAAGCGGCTCTCGAGCTGCTTGCGGCCGGAGATGTCGATCAGAATGCCGTGGTAGAGCACTTGGCCGGTCTCGGCGTCGCGGACCGCGTGGCAACTGTCGAGCACCGTGCGCTCCTCGCCGTCCGGCCGGCGGATGACGAGCTCGAACTCCCGCACCTCCCCCTCGCGAGCCAGCAGCTCCGCCTCCTGGGCGCGCTGCGCGGGATCGGCCAGCAGATCCTGCGCCCGGAGGGTCCGCAGGTCGTCGACGGTGGAAAGGCCAAAGATCTCCAGGCACGCGGGGTTGGCATCGAGGATCTCCCCGGCGTCGTTCGTAATATAGATACCTTCGCGCAGGTTCTGGATGAACAGACGTAACGTCTCGGGGTCTTCCAGACTGCGAAAGCGTCCTTGGGTCATGTCGGATCTCCTGGCGAGGAACTAGCTCGCCCAAGTCGCACCCCTATTCATAGGCAAGATCGGGGCCAAGGACCGCCCCTAATCTTAGCATATTCATGCAAACATATAGAACGGCTCATCCAGCGCCGCCGCGGAATCCCGCGGCCCCGGAGGGGGTTACCGTGGCGAGGAGGATCCGATGAGCCGAGCCGTTTTCGCGTTGGCGTTGCTTTTTTCCACAGTTTTCGCCGGAGCCGCCGTGGCCCAGCCGAGTTCCCCGACCTGCCAGAGCATGCGGGAGCAGGATCCGGACACCGGCGCGCTGGTCCAGAAGACCCGGCTCTCCCCGAAGCCCTTCAGCTTCGACCCCCTCCTGGTCTGGACCTCGGACGATCCCGACTCGCTGATGCTGGTGGCGGTGGGCAACGGCAACCAGCTCAAGTACACGGGCTGCTACGACCTGGCGCTCCGCGCCGACGGCCAGCCCATCCCCCTGAGCCGGCTCCGGCACGACAACGATCCCAGCAACCACAAGACGGTGGTGGAGTACGTGCGGGCCGAGATCTCCTGGGCCGACGCCCAGAAGCTCTCCACGGCCAAGACGGTCGTCTACCAGATCTGCAAGGACGAATACGTGGCGGACAGCAAGTTCGTCTGCGAGGCAAAGCACGTCCTCGAGGCGGCTGCGAGATGGCGGCAGGCCCAGCCGGGGAAGAAGTGAGCCCACCGCGTGGATCCGCAGTGCTACTTCCGTGCTACTTTTCTCGTGCGGGAGGAGAGCCCATGATCAAGGAGATCACGCTACGACCTCTTCGGCCTCGTCAAGAACCACGGCTATGTGGACGGCAACAAGCGCGTGGGCTTCGCGGCGGCCGCCACCTTCCTGCTGCTGAACGGCTTGCGGCTGACGGCCTCGGAAGCTGACGCCTACGACGCCGTGATCGGAGCCGTGGAAGGCTCGCGCACCGAATCGGACATCGCGGACTGGCTCCGAGAGAACACGGCGCCTGTCCGCTGAGCCTCATTCCCTACTCCTCGCAAGACATTCCCCACCCGTCGAGGTCCATCCGCTCCACTTTGCGGACCATTCCCCACCCGTCGAGGCCTATCCGCTTCCCTTTGCGAGCCATTCCCCGGTGCCGCGGCCCCGTTCCCTCCAGAGAACCCGGCACGAAGGCCGAGCTTCGCCTCGTTCCCCACCCTTTCCCTTCTGTGGCGCCCCTGAGCCGAGGCATTCCCCGCGAGGAACACCGTCTGCGGGGCAGGGAATGGGACGCGAAGGCCTTCTCACGTCATGCACATTCAATTCAACGTCCCATTCCCCCTGGGAAACACTCTATGAGAAGCGGGGAACAGGCAATTCCCCCACATCTCTAGCCCCTTCCCTCGGGCCAACATCGAGGAAGCTGGAGGGAACATCAGCGCGACTCGAGGTCCCGAAGCGCTGAACGCTCGCGGCTCTCCGCCGGAGGGGCTTGCCGATTTTTCACATGCACGAAATACTATTCACATCACACTTGTCTGTCCAGAGGCTTCCGGCAGAGGCGCCCAGCAGCCCGGCGAAGGGCCTGGAGCGGCTCTACGGATCGCTGGACTCCGCCGTCGCATCCGGTGTCGAGACCCGCACTCCGTCGCCGTCCCCGAGGAACGGCCCGAGCTCTTTGACAATCGATGGATCTGCCAGAGGGAACGGTAGCGGGGCCGTTCCCTCTGGCGTGGAGGCTACAACGTGAAGACGCCGATGACCTCCACCCAAAATCCTCAACCGTGGCGGCGGGGTTTCGCGGACACCCTCGAACCCTGGGCGGTCGTCCCTGCCTCGCCCGAAGGGGCGGCATTTGATTAGCCTGGTGCTTTAGCGCCAAGTTGGAAGTCTCCCCCAGGCTGTTCAAAGTTCGCCCTTTCAGGGCGAGGGAGGGGACAAGCCCCTCCCCTACGTACGGAACCGAGTTTTTTTAGGTGCTCTAAGAGCTCATCAAATCTCTTCGCAGGCGGGTCCACGTTTGTAGGGGCGGCCCTATGTGGCCGCCCTGGGGGGCAGGGCGCCCACACAGGGGCGCCCCTACAGGATTTTCCGCCTCTCGGTTGGCATCTATGGCGCCGTGATCCCTACACCCCGAAGTACCGCGCGTCCGGGTGCTGGAACACCAGCGCCGAGACGCTCGCCTCGGGGTCCATCATGTCCCCCTCGGTGAGGTGGACGCCGATCTCCTCGGGGCGCAGGGCCTTGAACAGCTCGCGCTGGAAGGCGAGGTCCGGGCAGGCGGGGTAGCCGAAGCTGTAGCGCTTGCCGCGATAGCGGGCGGCGAGCTTGTCCTCCAGCGCCAGGCCGTCCGCATCGGGGAAGCCCCAGTCCTTGCGGATGCAGGCGTGGAGGTACTCGGCGGCGGCCTCGGCGGTCTCCAGGGCCAGGGCGGCGAAGGCGTGGCTCTTCAGGTACTCCCCCTGGTGCTTCCACTCCTCTACCCGGTCGCGTATCCCCTCCCCCGCCGTGGTCACGAAGAGCGCGACGTGATCTCCGGGCAGGACATAGTCGGCCAGGCTCAGCCCCCCCTCGCGGTTCTGCCGCGGCAGCTCCCAGGAGGCTGCTACTTTGCCGTTCTCCGGGCAGCGCAGAGTGATCCGGTTGCCGTCCGCCTCGGCCGGGAAGAAGCGCCAGACGCCCCGTGCCTTCATCGCGCCCCCGCGGGCGATCGCCTTGAGGTCGTCCACCACCGCCTCGAGCTTGGCGAGCTTGGGGTCCCCCTCCTCCCGCAGGCGCTTGACCGATCCCTTCAGCCCCAGGTGCTTGCCGTAGATCATCTGCGGATTGAGGTACTCCCAGACGCGGTCGAGGTCGAGCTCGGCGACGTGCCGGTCGACGTCGGCCGGCGCGGGCACGGGGATGTCCCGCCGCACCTCGGCCGCGGCGTTGCGGCCGGCCTCCACCGCCTCGGTGGGCTCCGGCACGGCGTCGGCGTTGTCGGAGGTGAGCAGGTCGGCGACCTCCCGCTCGAGATCCGGCTTCTGCCCGGGATCTAGCAGACGCTCGACCAGCTTCAGGCCGTGCATGGCGTCCTTGGCGTAGGTGCAGAGTCCGGTGTAGCTCTGGGCGATCTTGCGGTGGGTGAAGCGGCGGGTGAGCGCCGCGCCCCCCACCAGCAGCGGCGTGTCGATCCCCACCGCCGCGAGGTCGCCGGCGGTGAGCACCATCTGCTGGGCGCTCTTCACCAGCAGCCCGGAGAGGCCGATGATGTCCGGCTGATGCTCGCGCACGGCCTGGATCAGCCGCTCGGAGGGCACCTTGATCCCCAGGTTCACCACCGTGAAGCCGTTGTTGGAGAGGATGATGTCCACCAGGTTCTTGCCGATGTCGTGGACGTCCCCCTTGACGGTGGCGAGCAGGACCTTGCCGCGCGAGGAGCCGCTGCCGTCGGTGGCCTTCTCCATGTGCGGCTCCAGGTAGGCGACCGCCGCCTTCATCACCTCGGCGCTCTGCAGCACCTCGGCCACGATGAGCTGGTTGTCGTTGAACAGCCGGCCGACCTCGCTCATGCCGGTCATCAGCGGGCCGTTGATGATGTCGAGCGGCGCCGGCCAGCGCGGATCGGCGAGGGCGGTTCCGAGGTCGTCCTCGAGGCCGGTCTTGCTCCCCTCGACCACGGCGCGAGCAAGGCGCTCCTCGAGCGGCAGCTCGGCGCGGGGGCGGACGGCCACGCCCGAGCGGCCGCGGAAGTGGGCGGTGAAGGTCTCGACCGCTTGGTTGCCGGCCTCGATATCCCCCAGCGGCAGGAAGATCAGCGCTTCGGCGAGCTCCCGCTCACTCGTAGGGATGTCGGCGTAGCGGGCGAGCTTCTCGGTGTTGACGATCGCCGCGTCGAGCCCCGCCTTGGTGCAGTGGTAGAGGAAGACCGAGTTGAGCACCTCGCGGCCGGCGTTGGGGAGGCCGAAGCTGACGTTCGAGATGCCGAGGATCGTCTTGCTGTCCGGGAACAGCTCCTTGACCGCCCGCACCCCCTCGATCGTCTGCGCGGCCGAGCCGAGGTAGTTGGAGTCGCCGGTGCCGCAGGGGAAGACCAGCGGGTCCCACCAGATGTCCTCCGGCTGGACGCCCATCTCCTCGACCAGGATCTGAAAGCTCCGGCGCGCCACCTCGACCTTGCGCTCGACGGTGACCGCCATCCCCTTCTCGTCGATCAGGCCGACGACCAGAGCGGCGCCGAAGCGGCGGGCGAGCGGCACCACCCGCTCGAAGCGGGAGCGGCCGTCCTCCAGGTTGATCGAGTTGAGGATCGACTTGCCCTGGCAGTAGGTGAGGGCGCGCTCCATGACGGCGGCGTCGGTGGAGTCGATCATCAACGGCGCCTTGACCAGCCGGACGAGCCGGTCGAGGAACGCCTCGACGTCGCCGATCTCGTCGCGGTCCGGGTCCTGGAGGCAGACGTCGAGGATCTGGCCGCCGGCCTTGACCTGGTCGCGGCCCACCTCGGCGGCGGCCTCGTGCTGCCCGGCCTGGATCAGCGTCTTGAACTTGCGGCTGCCGAGGACGTTGGTGCGCTCCCCCACCAGCACCGGCCGCTGCGCCTCGGAGAGCTCGACGGCCTCGAGGCCGGAGATCAGGGAGCGCCGGTGATGGGGGATGGTCCGCGGCTTGCGCCCCTCTACCAGCCGGGTCAGGGTGGCGATGTGGCCCGAGCTGGTGCCGCAGCAGCCGCCGACCAGATTGAGCCAGCCGGCGTCGAGAAAGCGGGAGAAGACGCGCTCGAAGACGTCCGGCCCCTCGGTGTAGCAGCCGTCCTCGTTGGGCAGGCCGGCGTTGGGGACGCAGGCGACCCGCGTGCGGCAGATCTCGGAGAGGGTGCGGACGTGGTCGGTCATCAGGTCGGGGCCGGTGGCGCAGTTGAGCCCCACGTAGAGAAGATCGGCGTGGAGCAGGGAGACGGCGAGCGCCTCGGCGTCCTGGCCGCCGAGCATGGTGCCGGTGGTCTCGATGGTCGCCGAGACGGCGACCGGAATCTTCCATCCTGATTGGGAGAACGCCTGCTCGATGCCGATCAGGCCGGCCTTGATGTTGCGGGTGTCCTGCGCGGTCTCCAGCAGCAGGTAGTCGGCGCCGCCGGCCATCAGGCCGAGCGCCTGGACGCGGAAGTTCTCGATCAGCCCCTCGAAGGTGATGCCGCCGGTCACCGAGATCGCCTTGGTGGTCGGCCCCATGGAGCCGCAGACGAAGCGGGGTTTTTCAGGCGTCGAGTGGCGCGCGCAGGCGTCGCGGGCGATGGCGGCGGACAGGCGGTTGAGCTCGAAGGCGTGATCGGAGAGGCCGTACTCGCCCAGCACGAGCGGGGTGCCGCCGAAGGAGTTGGTCTCCACGACGTCGCAGCCGGCGGCGAGGTACCCCTCGTGGACGCCGTCCACCACGTCAGGGCGGGTGACGCAGAGGTTCTCGTTGCACCCCTCGAGCTCGGGGCCGCCGAAGTCGTCGGCGGTCAGGGTGACCCCCTGGAGCGCCGTACCGGTGGCACCGTCGAGCACGAGGATGCGGGTGTCGAGGGTCGCCAGCAGGAGGGCGGTGCGCTCGTCCACGTCGTCGGGACGCGGGGGGAACGGTACGTCGAAGATCGGATCGCTCACTCTCTCTCCTCTGGGCAATACAAAAGCCCGACTCGTAGGCATCACGAGACGGGCTTTCCGCTCCGGACACTTAATTGTCACCGAGAGGGGGCGACCGCATCCTCGCTCTACTGGAGCGAGAGGGCACCTTGGGTGTCCGTCCCAGGTTGCCGAGCCCGGCGAAGCCGGACCGCTCGTAATGCAGCAAGGAGCATAACGAGAGAGGGCGGGGGCTGTCAAAGGGGGTGCGGTTGGCGTATAGACTTCCTCCAGAGATCATGAACAAAGTCTGGCTGACGCTCCTCGCCGTTGGAGTCCTGGGGTACTTCGCGCTGACCCGCCCGCGGGCCAGCGGCTCCGGCGATCCTGTCGACTGGTCGCGGGAGCCCATCCAGGAGCCGACCGACCGGCCCGCCTTCGCGGTCGACACCCGCAAGGGGGAGATGACCCTCGAGCCCCGCGCCGCGTTCGACATCTCCGCCCTCGTCGCCGCGGACGAGCGCTACCGGGCCGACGACGGCGCCTTCCTGGTGCCCGTGGACCTCGTCATGACCTGGGGGAAGCTGCAGGAGGAGCCCTTCAAATCGAAGGTCTCCTATGGCCAGATGGCCCGCTACTACTTCTGGCGCACCTCGGCGACGGACCTGGACCTCCGCTACGTCGCGTCGCACTCCGCCAACATGCATATGATCCCGGCCAACGGCAACGTGCGCCGGGCGCTCCTCGCGGTCGGCGGCGGCGATCCCGTCCGCGTCCACGGGTTGCTGGTGAACGCGAAACGGGCGGACGGCTTCTACTGGAACAGCTCGCTCACCCGCGAGGACACTGGGCCGGGAGCGTGCGAGCTGGTGTGGGTCGAGGAGATCCAGATCGGGCGGAAGGTCTACCGCTGAGGGAAAAAGACCAACACGGACGAAAACGGACGAAAAGGACCCGCAAGGACAAGGCTCTCCTTGCCGTCCCTGTGGGTCCGTGTCAGTCCGTGTTCGTCCCTTTCTGCGCCAAGTACCCCCCGCAAGCCACCACCGGCAGCCCGGGGTACCGCGGAAACCGCGGATCCACCGCCGCCAACCCGCAGCGCACGAAGACACTCCGGCGCGAGGCGAGCAGGCGCAGGTGCTCGCAGCTCGCGCAGAGGCCGGGCGGCACGGCGAGCCGGTCGAGCAGGCGCCTTTCCTCTTCGGTCGCCTTCCTCTCCTCGTCGTCGATCATTTCGCCTCCGCCTGGTGCTCGGCCAGGGCCTCCTCGGCGACCTTCCCCTCGGCCAGCGCTTCCACCTTGGCGGCGGGGCCGAGGAGGAGCAGCAGGTCCCCGAGCTCCAGCCGGGTATCCGCCGCGGGAATGATCGGCTCCTCCCCTTCCGGCCCGCGCCGCCGGATCTCCATCACCCGGGCGCCGAGGGTCTGCGGCAGGCGAGCCTCGGCGAGGGTCTTGCCCACCAGATGGGCCGGCACCGGCACCAGCCGGAGGGCGAAGTCGGGGGGGATCTCCACGTACTGGCGGTTGGCGGCCGAGTCCTGGCTGGAGACGAAGGTGGCGAGCAGCGCCGGCCGGCCGACCACCTCCTGGGCGTAGACCGCCAGCAGGTCGCGCTTGGCGAGGATGCCGAGGAAGGTGCCGTCGCCATCCACCACCGGCAGGCGCTCGTAGTCGCTCCGGGCGAAGATCTCGGTCGCGAGGTGCAGGCGCTCCTGCGGATGGATCAGGTGCTCGGCCGGCGTCATCAGGTCGAGCGCCACCACCGCTGTCAGGGTCTCGGGGTTCTCCAGGGCGTATTTGATGTCGTGGATCGAGACCGTGCCGAGGAGCTTGCCCTCGTCGCCGACCACGAAGAGGCGCTGGCGCGGGGTCGAGAGGAACTTCTTCACCACATCGGCATAGGGCTCCCCGGGGCGCAGGGTCTGGGGGTCGGCCCGCATCAGGCTCGTCGCCTTGAGGCCGGCGAGCACCGCCTCCTCCATGCGCAGGTCGATCCCCTTGCCGCGCAGCGACTCGGTGTAGATCGAGTAGGGGTGGAGGGCGCGGGCGAGCAGACTCGACAGGATCGCGGCCAGCATCACCGGCAGAATCAGGTCGTAGTTGCCGGTGAACTCGAAGAGGATGAGGATGGCGCTGATCGGCGCGTAGCTCGTCCCCGCCATCACCGCCGCCATGCCCACGGCGGCATAGGCGCCGTAGGGGGAGGCGATGTGTGGCCAGATCGCGTGCATGAACGAGCCGTAGGCGCCGCCCACCAGGGCGCCGAAGGCGAGCGAGGGGGTGAACATCCCGCCGGCGCCGCCGCACCCCCGGGTCAGGGCGGTCGCCGCCAGCTTGACCAGGGCGATGCCGAGCAGGAGCAGGCCGGTGAGCTCCGGCGACAGGGCGAAGCGCTCGGGGAGCCGCAGCGTGCCGGCGAGCGCCAGGTTGATCGTGCCGTACCCGCGTCCCAGGGCGTGCGGCACATAGAGGCCGATCACACCCAGCAGCGTCATGCCGACCAGCGGATGCAGCGCCCGCGGCAGGAAACGCAGGCGGGCGAACGCTTTCCCGCCGAGGCTCACGCCGCGCATGAAGAGCACCGAGGCGAAGGCGCCGGCGATCCCCAGCCCGGCGTAGAGGAGCATCTCCCAGCCGCTGGAGAGCGTGTACTCGGGCGCGGCGTAGAGCGGCGTGTTGCCGGTGATCGAGCGGGCGATCAGGGTGGCGATCACCGAGGAGGCGACGATCGGGCCGAAGATCTCGAGGGCGAAGTTGCCGAGGATGACCTCCATGGCGAACAGCGTGCCGCCGATCGGGATGTTGTAGGTCGCCGCCAGGCCGGCCGCGGCGCCGCAGCCGACCAGGATCTTCAGCCGGTGCGGCGGCAGCTCAAGCCGCTGCCCCAGCCAGGAGGAGAGCATGGCGCCCATCCGGATCATCGGCCCCTCGCGGCCCAGCGAGCCGCCGGCGCCGACCGTCACGATCGCCGCTACGGCGTTGATCAGCACCGGGCGGGGCGCGAGCTTCCCTCCCGACAGGGCGACCGCCTCGATCAGCATCGCCATCCCCTCGCCGCTCGCCTCCCCGCCTTGAATCCGGTTGCCCCGCCGGCGGCTCAGCCAGAGGATGATCCCGAGCAGCGCGCCGCCCGCCGCCGGAGCCGCCACCACCACCCAGCGGTGGACTTTGGGGACGATCGTGAGCAGGTCCCCCCGCGAGCCCCAGAGGAGGGTCTGCACCAGGCCGATCAGGAGGTCGGTGGCGGCGCCCAGCAGCCCGCCGATGACTCCGACGCCGCCGATCAGGAGGAAGAAGAGGCGGTCCTCGCGATTGGCGAGGCCGAAGCGGCGAGCGAGCGTGAAGTCGAGCGACCGGGCCCACTCCCGCAGTCGCCGCAGCCGGTCGACCGAGCGCGTCTCCATGGCAGGGACTGTATCAAGGCTCCATCCCTCGCAGGGCTCAAGGAAAAGCTAGAGACAAAGAGCTGCTCTTCCATAGACATGCTCATTGCTGTATAGTCCATCTCGAGGTCGCCTTCCGAGGCGACCAGGATCTTTCCGGGATTCCGCCGACGAGCGTCCGCCGTCGGTTCTTGGAGTCCCACGGCGGAAGTTTTCGCCCCGCGGTACCAACCCACCTACCGCGGCGCTTCCGTACCGGCGTCGCGCGCCACACGCCCGAGGGGGACCGGAGTTTTCCGGTCCCCTTTGCCTTTTCTGGCCTGTTTTTCGGAGAGAGTCTCTCTACGCGCCCTTGCGCACCGCGGAGGCCGGGGCCGCCTCAGCAAGAACGCTCGACTGCCGCCGCTCCGTGCGGGAGGTGAGGACGGTCGGGGCCGCCGGCCGCGGCGCCTCGGCGCGGGTGGCCTCGGAGCGCTTCTGGCCGACGATTCGGGCGTAGACCGAGAGGGCCTGCGCTACCACCTGATCCATGTTGTAGTACTTGTAGGTGGCGAGCCGGCCCACGAAGTGGACGTCCGACCGCTCCTCCGCCAGCGCCTGGTACTTCTTGTAGAGCTCGTTGTTCTCCGGGCGCGGCACCGGGTAGTAGGGGTCCCCCTCCGCCATCGGGTACTCGTAGACCAGGCTGCTCTTCCGGTGCTCCTGGCCGGTCAGGTGCTTGAACTCGGTGACCCGCGTGTAGAGGTGCTCGTTGGGGTAGTTGAGCACCGCCACCGGCTGCACCCACTCCTGGTTCACCGTCTCGAACTCGAACTTCAGCGACCGGTACGGGAGCTTGCCGTAGCGGTAATCGAAGAACTCGTCGATCGGACCGGTGTAGATCAGCTTCTCGTGAGGGATGAACTCGACGACCTCCCGGTAGTCGGTGTTGAGCAGGACCTTGATGTTGTCGTGGTCGAGCATGTTCTCGAACATCCGGGTGTAGCCGCGCAGCGGCATCGCCTGGTAGGTGTCCGAGAAGTAGCGGTCGTCCCGGTTGGTGCGCACGGGCACGCGGGCGGTGACCATGGAATCGAGCTGCGAGGGGTCGAGCCCCCACTGCTTGCGGGTGTAGTTGCGGAAGAACTTCTCGTAGAGCTCGCGGCCGACGCGGCCGACGACCACGTCCTCGGAGGTGCGGACCGTCTCCTGGGGCTCGGCCACGGAGGCGAAGAAGTCCTCGACCTGCATGCTGGTGAGACTCAACCCGTAGAGCTGGTTGATGGTGTCCAGGTTGATCGGGATCGGCACCAGTTGGCCGTCCACGCTCGCCCGCACCCGGTGCTCGTAGGGGCGCCACTTCGTATAGGTCGAGAGGTACTCGAAGACCTCTTTCGAGTTGGTATGGAAGATGTGGGGGCCGTACTTGTGGACCAGGATCCCCGCGTCGTCGTAATGGTCGAAGGCGTTCCCACCAATATGCGGCCGGCGGTCCACCAGGAGAACTTTCTTTCCAGAACCACGCGCCAACCGCTCGGCGAGCACGCTGCCGGCGAACCCGGCACCCACAATCAGATAGTCGAACATCTAACCGGCTCCTTTCGAGTAACTAATCCAAGAAGCGCACGGAGCGGGCCATCCGCCGTGAACCCAAGCTGAAAAAACGTCTGTCAAATTGTCCCGTTCGATCGGTCGCGGCGCTTCGAGAGGGCGCCTTCGATCAGGTCCGACATCTGCCGGAACGTGCGGCTCCAGGAGCCGCGAGCGATGAAATCGTCGACCCGGCGCAGCCATTCCGCGCGCCCGGGCGCCCCCTCGCCATGGCGGATCATCGCCCGCTCGGCCGCGGCGACGAAGGACTCGGGGTCCTCGGCGATCTCCACGAGCTCCAGCTCGCCGTAGGGGCGCACCACGTCGCGGATGGGGGTCGAGATCACCGGCCGCCCGCCCGCCAGGTACTCGGGCGTCTTGGTGGGGCTGATGAAGCGGGTGGACTCATTGCGCGCGAACGGCATCAGCGCCGCGTCCCAGCCGGCGAGGTAGGACGGCAGCTCGTCGTAGGACTTCATCCCCAGGTAGTGGATGTTGCTCCGCCGCGGCAGGCTCTCGGGGTCGATCTTGACCACCGGGCCGATCATCACCCACTGCCAGTCGGGCCGCGCCTCGGCCGCGGCCGCCAGCAGGTCGAGATCGATCCGCTCGTCGATCACCCCGACGTAGCCGAGCCGCGGGTGCGGGATCGCGGCCTGATCGGCGGGCTCGGGGGCCACCGGCCGGCGCGCCCGCCCGAAGTGCTCGGAGTCGATGCTGCTCGGAAAGGCGTGGACGGCGGAGTGGCGCTCGCGCTTGGCCTCGTAGAGGCTCTGGCCGCCGGTGAAGACGAGATCGGCGAGCTCGAGCAGCCGGCGCTCGCGGTCGAGCAGCGACGGCGGGGCGCCGCGGAAGAGCGACAGCTCGTCCATGCAGTCGTAGACGACGGCCGAGGGCTCGAGGCCGCGGGAGAAGCCGAGGGCCATCGGCGTGTAGTACCAGAGGATGTAGTCGGCGATGCCGTGGTCCGCGAGGAGCCCCTGGAGGAGATCGCTCTGGGCCGCCTCTACCTGCTCGGCGGAGAGCCCATGCGGGAGGCGCGGCACGGCGACCCGCACCCCGCCGGGACGCTCGCTGATGTCGAGACGGGCGGAGCTATCGTGAACGCTTTCCTCGAAAAACAACGGTTCTTCAAAGAAGAACACCCGGTGATCGCGGGCGAAGCGGCTCATCAGGTGCTGCGGCCGCTGGTAGACGAAATCCCACCGCAGATGGGAAAGGCAGACGAGGTCCGGCTTGGGGGCGAGGCCGGTCACGGGTTGGGTGGCCTCCTCAAAAGGCTGCATGTTCGCTCTCCTCCTCGCCCGGCTCGCAGCGTACGTCCGGGTCCTGATCTCTTGAAACAACAAGCTCGCTCCGGAAGCGCGCGGTCTGCCGCGCCAGCTCCTCTACGAGCGGAAGATGGATCTCACGGTCCCCCGCCGGGCCGGGATACCCCCAGAGACCGCTCTGGCAGTGGCGGTCGTCGTCCCAGCCCGGATAGTTGAGGATCGGATACAGACAGAGGCCGTGGACGGGGACCCCGCCGCGGCGGGCCGCCAGGACCTCGTCGGCCATGTAGCGCAGCCACCCGGCGCGCGCGCCGTCCTGGGCCCCGGTCTCGGCGACCACCAGCGGGCGGCCATAACGCTCCCAGACCTCGCGCAGGATCTCCCGGAAGGGGCGGTAGGGCGGCCCGTCCCGCTCGATCGTGGGGCCATGGAGAATCCACTGGTTGTTCGGGTAGTAGTTGAGCCCGACGACGTCCAGGTAGCGCTCGTCGCCGCCGAGCTGCGGCCAGAGGCGTCCCATGATCATGTCCCAGGCCTGATACTGGGCCAGCCGGTGCCCCTCCGCGTCGGCCCGCGTCGCCGGGCGCTTCGGATCGGCCACGATGTGGATCGCCGGATCGCAGTGAAGGATGCGGGCTCGCGAGTCGACGCTCCAGACGGCGTCGATCGCCGCCAGGGCCGCCCGCGCGAGCTGCGCCTTGAGCTCGAAACCCCGCCCCGTTTCCCGCGGATTGATGTAGCCGACGTCCCCCCCCGCCCAGGACCAGAAGGAGATCTCGTTGACCGGGCAGTACCAGGGGGTATCGTCGGTCTCGGCGGCGATCAGGCGGGCGACCTCGCGGGCGTAGTCGGCGAAGCGGTCCACGAACTCCGGCCGGAAGATGTCGAGGCCGTCCGGCCAGCCGTAGTGGCAGAGGTCCCAGATCACCTGCACCCCGGCCTCCCGCGCCGCCCGCACCATCGGGAGCAGCGAGGAGAAGTCGTAGCGGCCCGGGGAGCGCTCGATCAGGTGCCAGCGCGCGCCGTCGCGCACGGTCTCCATCCCGAGGCGCCGTGCCCGGGCATAGTCCTGCCCGGCGAACCGGTCGTGCCCGGTCGCCGCGATCACGTCGAGCCGCCGGCCATCCCCACGGCGGTGACAGGAACACTCGAAACCAGCCATCCAAAAACTTCGGAAGATCACTCGTTCATACTCCTCGCGGGGAGGAGAGTGCAAGATGCGGACCACGAGCTGACCATGGTTGACCACAAAAGGGCGGCACGGGAAAACTCCTCAGGGACGGTTCCGGGCCGTCACCGAGGCCGAGCGCCTTGCGGAAAGCGGCTAAAAAATTACGCGAACCGGGCACTGGAGGCCTTGCAAGAGCTACAAGGAGGACCTCGGCTGTTTTAGCGTTCCAGCCCGGGGTTGAACGCGCACCATAAGGGTAAGGGCGACCGTCGAAGTCGTGGTGACTGGACCGGATCGCCCGGCCCTTGGAGGAGTTCTCATGTCGATCAACGTTTTCCGGAAGGCCGTCATCGCCCTGCTCGTCTCCACCACTCTCACCGTCGCCTGCGCCGCGCCGTCGCAAGCCTTCTCGCTCCGCCCCCACCGCAACATCGAGGACCCCGCGCGCAATGACTCTCGCCAGGGGCTCTTCGCCTGGCTCCTGCACTACTTCTTCGAGTTCGCCGGCGGGGCCATGGACCCGAACGGCTCCCCCCACTAGGGACGGCTGATTTTTACGATCGACACCGGTGTTTTGGCGCCGGTGTCACTTTTTTCGCCCTAGCAGCAACTTTAAAGATAGAGGGGCTGATTCTCACCCGGCGACAAGGCCGATCGCCCGCGTTGCTGCTTCCCTGGGAGGAACAGGTTGATGAATGTGCGTCACCCGGATCGGAACGCCTTCGAGAAGTTCTCGCGCGGCGCGGCATCCATCGCGGAGGAGCGCTGGATCGAGGACCATCTGCGCTCCGGTTGCGCGCTCTGCCAGCGGCAGGTGGACGACCTGCTCCGGCACGCGTTCGCTCCCGCCATGGACGAAGCGGGCCAGGACGCCGCCTGGGATCGCCTGTTCGCCGCGCTCGGGGAGCGGCTCTCCCGCGCCGGGTCCGAGCGGAGCGAGGCGCCCGCCCGGCTCGCCGAGCTGCTGGACCGGCCGTGGGAAGAGTGGCCCGTCCTCCTCCGCCTCGACCGCCGCCTGCAGACCCTCGCCGTCTGCGAGCTGCTGATCGAGAAGAGCTTCGAGGAGGGGTTCCGCGACGCCGCCCGGGCGATCGGGCTGGCCGAGCGGGGGCTGCTGCTCGCCGGCCTGCTCGACGGCGACCGCTATGGCCCCTCCGTCGTCCAGGATCTCCAGGCCCGCGCCTGGGCCTACCTCGGCAATGCCCGCCGCATCGCCTTCGACCTCGCCGGCGCCGAGGAGGCGCTCACCCGCGCCGAACGGCTGGCCGAAGGGGGCTCCGCCGATCCGCTCGAGGAGGCCAGGATCCTCGACCTGCGAGCCTCGCTGCTCAGCGACCAGGGGCACTTCGAGCAGGCCGCCGAGCTGCTCGACGTGGTCATCGACATCTACAGCGAATTGAACGAGCTCCACCGCAAGGGGCGAGCAATGATCAGCAAGGGGGTGTTCCTCGGCTACTCCGGCTGGCACGAGGAGGCGATCCGCCAGCTCCGCAAGGGGCTCAGCCTCGTCGACTGGGATCGCGAGCCGCGCCTGGTGCTGATGGCCCGACACAACCTCGCCTGGTTCCTGACCGACCGCGGCCGCGCCGAGGAGGCGTCGCGCCAGCTCGAGCGCTTCCGCCACACCTACCAGGAATTCTCCAGCTCCTGGACCGAGCTCCGCCTCGCCTGGCTCGAAGGGCGCATCGCCGGCCGCCTGGGCCGGCTGGACGAGGCCGAGTCGACCCTGGGCGAGGTCCGGCGCCGCTTCCTCGCCGAGGGGCAGGGTTACGACGCCTCGCTGGTGACGCTCGACCTCGCCCGCCTGTACCTCGAGGAGGGGCGCACCGCCGAGGTGCGGACACTGGCGGCGGAGATGCTCGACGTCTTCCTCTCCCACGACATCCACCGCCAGGCGCTCGCCGCCCTCGCCGTCTTTCAGCGGGCCGCCGAGATGGACAGCGCCACTCCCAGTCTGGTGGCCGAGATCTCCTCCTACCTTGTGCGGGCGCGCAAGAACCCGCTGCTGCGGTTCGAGCAGGCGGCGGCGTAGGGGCGGGGTTCCGATATCCTCTCCCCCGTGCCGCCGAAATCCTCCCCCCTCCCCACCGTCCCCACCGCCACGGCCCGGCGCCTGCTGCTGGGCGCCCAGGGGCTGCTCGACGATCCGCGCCGCAAGGCGACCGCCGGCGCCCTCTACGAGGTGATCGAGCGGATGGGCTTCGTCCAGATCGACTCGATCAACGTCGTCGAGCGGGCGCACCATCTGACCCTCGCCGCCCGCTTCCAGAGCTATCAGCCGCGCCTCCTCGAACGGCTCCTGGAGCGCGACCGGCGGCTCTTCGAGCACTGGACGCACGACGCCTCGGCCATCCCCACGATCTGGTACCCCTACTGGAAGGTCCGCTTCGAGCGCTACCGCCGGCGCGTGCTCGAGCACCCCTGGTGGATGGAGCGCGTCGGTCCGGACCCGGAGCGGGTGATCGGCCACGTCCGCGAGCGCATCGCCCGCGAGGGGGCGCTAATGACCCGCGACTTCGAGGACGAGCGTCCCGAGGGAACCGACAAGGCCTGGTGGGGGTGGAAGCCGCAGAAGGCCGCGCTGGAATACCTCTGGCGCACCGGCGAGCTGGTGATCGCGAAGAGGGCCAGCTTCCACAAGGTCTACGACCTCGCCGAGCGGGTCCTGCCCGCGGCCCACGCCGCCCCGCGGCCGAGCGACGAGGAGCACCGCGACTGGGCCTGCCGCTCGGCGCTGGAGCGGCTCGGGATCGCCAGCGCCGACGAGCTCGCCGGTTTCTGGCGCGCCATCTCCCTGGCGGAGGCCCGCGCCTGGTGCGAGCGCGCCGCGGCCGCCGGGGAGATCGCCGCCGTGCAGGTGGAGACCGCCGACGGCTCCCGTCCGCGCGCCTCCTGGGCCGTCCCCGACTGGGAGGCCCGCGCCGCTGCCCTGCCGCCCGCCCCGCCGCGCGTCCGCCTGCTCTCCCCGTTCGATCCGATCCTGCGCGACCGCAAGCGCACCCTCCGCCTCTTCGACTTCGATTTCCGCTTCGAGGCCTTCGTGCCCGAGGCGCAGCGGATTCACGGCTATTACGTGCTGCCGATCCTGGAGGGGGAGCGCCTGGTCGGACGGCTCGACCCCAAGCTCCACCGCGAGCGCGGGGTTCTGGAGATCAAGAACCTCTGGTGGGAGCCCGGCGTGCGCGACAGCAAGGGGCGGCGCGCCTCGCTGGAGGCCGCCCTCGACCGGCTGGTGCGGCTGGTGGGCGCGGAGCGCTGGGAAATGGGGTCGTAAGCCCTACCGCCCCGCCCGCTCCAGCGCCTGCTGCATCAGCACCTCCTGGCTGGAGCGCGGCTCCTCGCCCGGCGCCGGGTGGCGCTGTACGTAGGAGCCGTCGGACCGCATGTCCCACGCCTTGCAGTTGTCGGCGAGCTGGAGATCGAGGATCGCCTGGATCTCCTCCTGCAGCCGCGGGTTCTCGATCGGCACCGCCGCCTCGACCCGGGCGTCGAGGTTGCGCGTCATCCAGTCGGCCGAGCCGATGTAGTACTCCGGCTTGTCGGCGTTGGCGAAGTAGAAGATGCGGGCGTGCTCCAGCATCCTCCCGACGATGCTGATCACCCGGATCGTCTCGCTCTTGCCCGGCAGCCCCGGCCGCAGCCTGCAGATGCCGCGCACGATCAGGTCGATCTCCACCCCGGCGGCCGAGGCGTCGTAGAGCGCGTCGATGATCTGCCGGTCGTCGAGGGCGTTCATCTTGGCGATGATGTGCCCCCTCTTCCCCGCCTTGTGGTGCTCGACCTCGCGCTCGATCATCTCGAGGAAGCGCTGGCGCATGCTGCTCGGCGCCACCAGCAGCTTCTTGAACCGCGGCTGAAAGACGAAGCCGGTCAGCATGTTGAAGAGCTGGGCCACGTCCTGGGCGATCTCCTCGTCGGCGGTGAACAGGCCGAGGTCGGTGTAGAGCTTCGCGGTCTCGGGGTTGTAGTTGCCGGTCGCGATGTGGACGTAGCTCCGCAGCGTCTCCCGCTCCTGGCGCACCACGAGGGCGATCTTGGCGTGGGTCTTCAGGCCCACCACGCCGTAGCAGACGTGGGCCCCCACCCCCTCCAGCGCCTCCGCCCACTCGATGTTGGCCGCCTCGTCGAAGCGGGCCTTGATCTCCACCGTGACGGCGATCTGCTTGCGGGCCTCGGCCGCCCGGATCAGCGCCTGCATGTTGGGCGAGCCGGCCGAGGTGCGGTAGAGGGTCTGCTTGATGGCGAACACCGCCGGGTCGTCCGCCGCCGCCTCGATGAACCGCTGGGTGCTGGTGGCGAAGGAGTCATAGGGGTGATGGACCAGGATGTCCCCCGCGGCCACCGCGCCGAAAACACCGCCCGCGTCCTCCCCCTCGAGATGGAAACGCGGGTGGGTGACCGGCGCCCAGGGGCGGAAGCGCAGCGACGGCAGCGGCGCCGAGCCGGCGAGCGACATCAAATCCTTGAGGGCGAGCGGCCCTTCCACCTCGTAGAGCTCGGACTCGCCGAGCTCGAGCTCCTCGAAGAGCAGCTCGAGCATCCAGCGCGGCATCCCCCGGGCCACCTCCAGACGCACCACGGTGGCGAACCGGCGTTCGCGCAGCTCCTCCTGGATCACCTCCAGGAGATCCTCCGCCGTCTCCTCATTGCGGTGGACGTCGGCATTGCGGGTCACCCGGAAGGGGTAGGACTCGACGACCTCCATGCCGGGGAACAGGCGGTCGAGATGCCGGGCGATCACCTCTTCCAGCGGCACGAAGCGCAGCGTCTTCGGCACCTGCACCCAGCGCGGCAGGATGTGCGGCGCCTTGACCCGGGCGAAGCGCGGCGAGACGTCCCCGGGAGCGTTGATCGAGACGGCGAGCGACAGGCTGACGTTCGAGATGAACGGGAAGGGGTGGGCGGGATCGACCGCGAGCGGCGTCAGCACGGGGAAGAACCGCCGGTCGAACTCCTCGGCGAGGTGGCGCCGCTCGCTCCCCCGGAGCTCGTCCCAGCTCACCATTTCCAGCCCGTGCTGGCGCAGGGCGGGGAGCAGATCGGCGTTGAGCAGCCGCCGCTGGCGCGCCACCATCGGCCGCACCTTGGCGTTGATCGCCGCGAGCTGCTGCTGGGGCGTGCCGTCCGTGCCCGGGGCGAGCTCGCGCACGTTGCTCGCGAGCTGCTGCTTCAGCCCGCCCACCCGCTTCATGAAGAACTCGTCGAGGTTGGAGTCGAAGATGGCGATGAACTTCAGCCGCTCGAGCAGCGGGTTGGCCGCATCCTCGGCCTCGTGCAGCACCCGGGCGTTGAACTCCAGCCACGAGAGCTCGCGGTTCAGCAGATCGGTCGCCTCGACGATCTTTTCGATGGGCTCCATACGGGACGGGTTCGGCTCAGACACGGACGTTGACCTCCGGCGGATCGGAGAAAGAAGCTCTTTCTCCCGGCAACAGCGACCGAAATTCTGTCATACCCCAGCGGGCGGCCGGCGTGACCGCGATGTGACAAAGCCGGCGGACGCCCCTCAGCGGTCTAGAATGGCCGGGTGAGCGCGACACCGACCGTGGTCGTCCAGCCCCTGACCTTTCCCACCACCGGGGAGGCGGGCCAGCATCCCGTGGCCCCCTCCCCGGGGGTCGAGCGACTGGCGGCGATCGACATCGGCTCGAACTCCATCCATATGGTGGTGGCCGAAGCCGCGCCCAACGGCGGCTACCGCCTGCTGGGGCGGGAGCGGGAGATGGTCCGCCTCGGCAAGACCGGCCTGAGCGAGGGCGCCCTCTCCGAGGCGGCGATGCGGGACGGCCTTGAAGCCCTCGCCAAGATGACCACCATCGCCCGCCTCCGCGGCGCCGAGCGGGTGGTGGCGGTGGCCACCAGCGCGGTGCGCGAGTCGACCAACGGCGCCGACTTCCTGGCCCGGGTCAAGGCTCTGACCGGCCTCGACGCCCAGCTCCTGACCGGCGTCGAGGAGGGGCGGCTGATCTACCGAGCCGTGCGCGAGGTGGTCGACCTTGGGCCGGACACCGCCATCATCGTCGACGTCGGCGGCGGCAGCACCGAGTGGATCACTGCCGAGGCGGGCGAGCTCGACCAGGTGGTGAGCCTCCCGCTTGGCTCGCTGCGCTGCGCCGCCGACCTCTCCGGAGACCCGGCGAGCGCCGCCTCCCTCGACCGCCTGCGCCGCAGGATCGACAAGCGCCTTGCCGAGGCGGTGCCGCGCGGCCCCGCCGAGCGGCTCGTCGCGACCTCCGGCACCGCGGTCTGCTGCGCCGACCTGATCGACCACTTCGCCGACCGTCCCTGGAAAGAGGTCTCCGGCGCCCGCGAGGTGCGGGCCAAGGATCTCGCCGGGCTGATCGAGCGGCTGCGCCCGCTGAAGCGCCGGCAGATCGCCGACCTCCCGCCGGTGGGCGGCCCCCGTTCCGACAGCCTGCTCGCCGGCGCCGTGCTGCTCCAGGCGCTCGTCGCCCACGCCGGGGTGGACCGCTTCCAGGTCTCCGACCGCGCCCTCCGCGAGGGTCTGGTGCTCGCCGCCCTCGGCCAGCCGATCCCCTCCGCCCTGGAGCCCGAGGACCTGCGCCGCCGCCAGGTGCTCCAGGTCGCCGAGCGCTCCGAGAGCGTCTACCGGCACAACCTGCAGACCGCCCGCCTGGCCGCGCGCCTGTTCGACGTCACCGCCTCTCTCCACGGCCTCGGCACCCGCGAGCGCGAATGGCTGGAGTACGCCGCCCTCCTCCACGACATCGGCTACTCGATCCACTACAAGGGGCACCACAAGCACGCCTACTACCTGATCACCAACGCCATGCTCGACGCCTTCGACCAGCGCGAGATCGAGATCATCGCCCACGTCGCGCGCTATCACCGGGGCGCCACCCCCAAGGCGAGCCACCCCACGATGGCCCCCCTCAAGCCCTGGCAGCGGCGCACCATCCGCAAGCTCGCCGCCCTGATCCGCGTCGCCGACGCCCTCGACCGCACCCACGCCACCCGCGTCGAGGAGATCTACTGCGCCATCCGCGGCCACAAGGTCACCCTGGAAGTGCTCTCCCGCTACGCCGTCGACCTCGAGCTCGAAGCCGCCCGCGAGCATGGCCTCTTCTTTGAGAAAATATTCAATTGCCGGCTCCGCTTACGGCAGGGGCTGGAGGTAGCTGAAAGTTAAGCCGTGTCGCGAAATCCGTGGCCGGCAATCTCATCGCCGTTTCTTTTTTCCATCCCCTTGTAAGAAATTTCCACCCCGAGCAGCTTCCACAATCCCCGTCACACCCTGGTAACATCCTCGGTCACAAAGAGTTAACAGGACTCTTGCACGGATTTCACATCGCTTCTGTGGAAAACAACACATAGACGATCTGTCAAGGATCTTTTCCGAGGGTAAAACCCAGGCGAAAGTGTAATGTTAAGAGTCACTTACGCCACATTGCACAGCTGTATGGTCAAAGCGTGGAAAGGCCCGGAAACAGGGCCTTTGGTCCGGGTTCCGGGGTGGTTTTCCACAGGTTTTTCATCATTCTGTGTGGAAGACTCCATGGTAGCTTTCGTCACATGGCACGTGAACGGATTCTGCTGATCGAGGATGAGCCCGACATCGCCGAGGTGTTGCAGTACAACCTCGAGAAAGAGGGTTTCGAAGTCGAGCTCGCCAACCGGGGGGACACCGGCCTCGAAGCCCTGCGCCGGCAGGCTCCCGACCTGCTCCTGCTGGACCTCATGCTGCCCGGCATCGACGGCCTCGAGCTGACCCGTCTGCTCAAGCGGGAGCCCGCCACCTCGCGGATCCCCATCGTGATGCTCACCGCCCGCGGCGAGGAGCTGGACCGCATCGTCGGGCTGGAGCTGGGGGCGGACGACTACATCAGCAAGCCCTTCAGCCCGCGCGAGGTCGTCCTCCGCGTCAAGGCGGTGCTGCGTCGCCAGCAGCCCGAGGAGGCCACCGGCGACCGCCTCGAGATCGCGGGGATCCAGCTCGACATCTCCGGCCACCAGCTCCGGGTGCGCGGCAAGGAGATGCCGCTGACCGCGACCGAGTTCCGGCTGCTGCGCCTTCTGATGGAGCGTGGCGGGAGGGTGCAGACGCGCGGCCAGCTCCTCTCCGACGTCTGGGGGTACGCCGAGGACATCGACAGCCGCACCGTGGACACCCATATCCGGCGCCTCCGCCGCAAGCTGGGGCCCGAGGCCGATCACATCGAAACCGTGATCGGCGTCGGCTACCGGCTGAGGCCCTGAGCCCCTCTGTGTACCTGAGATTCTAGAATGCGGCTCCCGCCGAAGCTCCGGCTCGCCCCGCTCTGGCCCGCGCTGGCCGCCGTGGTCACGGCCACCGTCCTGCTCGGGTCGATGCTGCCGAGCCTGCTCCAGCGCACCGCCGCCGTCCAGCTCTACGACATGCTGGACCTCCTGGCGCCGATCGCGCGGGAGCGGCTCGCCCAGCCTGATCTCAACCTGGAGAGCTGGGCCATCCAGCTCGCCGCGGACAGCGGCATCCGGGTGACCCTGATCCGCCGCGACGGCGTCGTCCTGGCCGACAGCTCGGTCGAGCCCGACCATGTCGGGGCGATGCAGAACCACCTCACCCGCCCCGAGGTCCGCTCCGCCCTCGCCAGTGGCCGCGGGATGAATGTGCGCCGGAGCGCCACCACCGGCAACCCTTATGTCTACGTCGCCCGCACACTCTCCAGTCCCGGGGGCGAGGTGATGATCCTCCGCCTGGCGGAGCCGCTCGAGCAGTTGAGCGCCCTGCGCACCCGCCTCGCGGCGGCCATGGCGCTCGCCATTCTGGCCGCCGGGATCGCCATCCTCTTCACCTCGCTCTGGCTCGACCGCCGTCTCTTCGAGCCCGCCTCGCGCCTGATCTCCGGCGCCCAGGACCTCGCGCTCGGCCGCGTCTCCCGCGTCACCGTCCCCGACGAAGAGGAGCTCGCCCCTCTCGCCCTCGCCCTCAACCGGCTCGCCGCCACCGCCGAGCGGCAGGTCGAGGCGGTCAGCCTGGAGCGCGACCACCTGCGGGAGATCCTCGCCAGCATGTCCGAGGGGGTGCTGGTGGTCGACCGCGATGGCCGCGCCCAGATGATCAACCCCGCCTTCTACCGCCTCTTCGACCTCGTGGGGGACTTCACCGGCCGGCCGGCGCTGGAGATCATCCGCCATCCCGGCTTCGCCCGCCTGATCGAGGACACCCTGCGCCAGAGCGCGCCGCAGAGCTCCCAGATCGTTCTCGCCTCCCCCGAGCGGCGGACCCTGCTGCTGACCAGCGCCGCCCTCTCCGGCGGCGAGCGGGGGGCGGTCGTCGCCGCCCGCGACACCACTGAGCTGACCCGCGTCGCCGATATGCGGCGGGACTTCGTCGCCAACGTCTCTCACGAGCTCAAGACCCCGCTGGCTGCGATCCGCGGCTACGCCGAGACCCTGCGCGACGGCGCCCTCGACGAGCCGCCGACCGCCAGGCGCTTCACCGACCGCATCCTCAGCCAGTGCCGGCGCCTCCAGGAGCTGCTCGACGACCTGCTGATCCTCTCCCGCCTCGAAGGGATGGACGCCGCGCTCGACCGCGAGCCGGTGAGCCTCGACGCCATCGCCCGCCACGCCGTCGAGCTGCTCGCCCCGGCGGCGCGCGAGAAGCGGGTCGAGATCGAGCTGCGCGAGGAGCCCGTGCCGCCCGTCCAGGGGGATGCCGGCAACCTCGAGCGGCTACTCCTCAACCTGCTCGACAACGCGATCAAGTACAACCGTCCGGACGGCAAGATCACCGTCCGCATCGGGCGCTGCGCGGATGAGGCCATCCTGGAGGTGACCGACAGCGGCATCGGCATCCCGCCAGAGTCGCTCTCCCGCATCTTCGAGCGCTTCTACCGGGTGGACAAGGGGAGGGCCCGCGAGGAGGGCGGCACCGGCCTCGGCCTCGCCATCGTCAAGCACATCGCCCAGGCCCACGGCGGCCAGGTCGACGTCGAAAGCCGCATCGGCCGCGGCTCCACGTTCCGGGTGAAGCTGCCGCTCGCGGCGTGAGGGACACGAAGAACAGGGGCCAAAGGCGGCGCTTCAGCCCCTGTCAAGCACAAACCTCATCGCCTGCAAGGCAATCTCCTCCCCCGCGTCCTTCTACCCTTCCCCCCGCCCCTTCACCCGATACGCCGCCGCGACCCGGAGATCCCGGATCGCGGGCTGAATGCTGTCGTTCAGGACGCACTCGATGATCGAGCGCACCTCGGTCGTGACATCCATCTCATCCTCGTCGAGAGAGCTCGCGTCCGCTTCCGGGCCCGCGGCGAGGCTCTCCACGATCTGCCGGAGTTGGGAGCGGATCGCGGTGAGCCGGTCGACGATATGGGGAAGCTCCGCCTGAGCGGCGGCCTCGGCCTCACTCATGGAGCCCCGACAACGGCACCGGATTGCCCAGGCTCCACAACCGGCCGGCAATCTCGAGGCATCGCGGGCAGCGGGTCAGCAGATGGCGGACGACGGCCCGGACCTCGGGCTGGGTCAGCTCGCCGCGCAGGAAGCGCTCCACCTGGAACGCCTCCGGATGGGCCGGACGCATCGGCAGGGGCGCCGGCAACGGCTGCCGGCTTACCGGGTCGATCAGCTCTTTCTCGCAGACTCTCATGGAGTACGAGGATAGGAGCCCCGCCTCCCGTCCGATCCGCGAAAACCCTCAAAGCCGCGAGTCGCGGCATGTGAGGTTTCTTTTCTTCGATTCACGGAACATGGGACGGCTTCGGAGACATCCTTGGCGCACTTCGGTGTCGTCGTCGTATACTTCTTTCTCTTGAGAAAGAACTCTCCGAGCCCAGAATGCCGAAATCCAGGCCGCCCGCGCTAGGCGCCTCTCTCCGCTTCCTCCGCTTCGCCTACGGCTGGAGCGAGGAGGAGCTGGGCCGCGCCCTCGGCATCAAGCCGGTCCTGATCTCCCGCTACGAACGGGGGAGCAAGACGCTCTCCCGCGAGCGTCTGGAGGAATTGCTCGCCGTGATGGGAGTGCCCTCCGAGTCGATCGAAGGCGCCCTGTACACCCTCGGCGTCGGCCCTGCCTTCGAGGGCCCCGGCTCGCCCGTGGACCCCACTTCGGAGGAGCGCCGGAAGATTCATCAGACGGCCGCGGTAGCCGGCCAGGGCGCCGCGGAGGCCATCCGCTCCCAGCTCACGGCGAACATCCGCCAGATACGAACCAGCCAGGATCGCGGCCAGGCCGGGGAGCTCTGGCAGACCCTGCAGGAGCTGCCGCCCCGGCAACGGCTGGTGGTCGTGGAGAAGGAAAAGAAGTATAGGAACTGGGCCCTCGCCGAGCGGATCTGCGCCGAGAGCGCGCGGGCCGCGGCTCACCGAGCAGACCGGGCGATGGAGCTGGCTGGACTGGCGCTACGTATCGCCGAGATGGCCCCCGGGAGCGAGCCCTGGTGCTCGCGTCTCCAAGGTTACGCCTGGGCCTTCGTGGGCAATGCCCGGCGGGTTCATGGCGATCTGCCCGGTGCCGAGGAGGCGTTTTTACGCTCCGATCAACTCTGGGAGGCAGGGGCGGCGGCTGATCCGGGGCTGCTCGACGCTAGCCGGCTGCTGGATCTGAAGGCCTCGCTTCGCAGCTATCAAGGGAGATTGGACGAAGCGCTGAGTCTTCTCGATCAAGCCTTGCAGAGAACAATAACCAGCGAGGCTCAGAGCCGTCTTCTAGTCCAGAAAGCGAACGCCTTGAGATTCAGGGGGAGCTACAACGAATCCAATGACGCATTGCGAAAGGCAGAGGCTCTGATCCAAGAGAAACCGGACCTTCGGCTTTCCTTTCTCGTCCGGTTCACCTTGGCTGCAAACCTCTGGCAGCTTCAGAGGAATGAGGAAGCGGAGACTTTGCTGCCCAAGGTGCGGGAGCTTGCAGTGGGATTGGGCAATGAATTGGACCTCGTGCGCGTACTCTGGCTGGAAGGCCGGGTTCTCGCCGGGCTCAAGAGGATACGGGAGGCACTGCCCATCCTGGAACAGGTGCGGCGGTACTTCACCGCGAGCCAGATCGCCTACGACGCCGCGCTTGCCTCCCTTGAAGTGGCGGTTTTCTACTTAGAGGAGGAAAGGACCGGCGAGGTCAAACGGCTGGCAGAAGAGATGCTCTGGATCTTCAAGACTCAGGGGGTTCACAAGGAGGCCCTGGCCGCCCTCCGGCTGTTCTGTGAGGCTGCGGGACGGGAAGAGGCCACGGCCGAGCTCGCGCGGCGCGTGGTCGATTATCTCGTCAGAGCGCGGAACAATCCCGGACTACGGTTTGAGGCCTGAGTGGCCACCCGAGCCTCCCCGTCAAGAACACCTTTCGACGGAGGCGGTAGAGACGTTCCAGGTCCTATACGACACCCTCGGAAGGCCACGGGGACCGCGGAACGTCTCTCGAAGGGCTTGCCGCCCCATCCGCCACTCCCCGCGAGAAGGCCACCAACGGCGATTCGGGCGGGCGGCGGTGGCGAGGTTCGGCGAGGGTCCCTTTCTCTCTTCGCGCGGATTCGGTTTGGCGTGCCCGGTCAGACCTTGCCCTCGGCGGCGGAATGCCCTCCGGCGGAGACGTCACGCGGTCCCCGTGGCCTCCCAAGGGTGTCGTATAGGACCTGTGACGTCTCTACCGCCTTCGTCGGAAGGTTTTCGATGCTGGGGATTTATCTCGCCCGGACGATCTGGGGTAACAGGGCGGCCACATAGGGCCGCCCTACAAAGGGCGACGGGCTCTACTTGGCGCAACTGCCATTCGGGTCAACGCTGCACCCGTTGTCCAGGGTGGTGGTTGCGGCTGGAAGGCAGCGGCCGCTCGGGTCAGCACTGCAGCCATTCTTTGTGGACAGGCAGCGGCCATTCGGGTCTATCTCGCAACCATTTTTCGTGGGTGCCGTGGGCAGGCAGCGGCCGTCCGGGTCAGCGCTGCAGCCGTTCTTGGTCCAGAGACCGACCAGCACGCTCCAGAACCCGGAGAAGCTCTCCACGGAGCTCAAGCCCACGATCCTTGCCGAATGAGCCCTGGCTCCCGGGCGGGGCTCCGCCGAGACGGCGGTGGCCACGAGGAAAAGGGCGACGAGGACGACGGACGCTTTGCGGGACGACGGGGTCTTCATAGGAAACTCCTTTTTCGCGGAGTGCGCGCCGAGGCGGCCCCCGTGGCCGTGCGGGCGTCTCCGAAGAACAGAATGTCTGTACTGTAGTTCGGAAACTTACCCGAAAAGCCGCAAGGCGCGGCTCGAGATTCAAGGAGGGGGTATGGCAAGGCAGGGAGACCCGGCCGACCTGAGGCTGATCGTGGTATTTCTCCGCTCGATCCGGAGATGGACGCAGGAGGAGTTTTCGCGGGCCTCGGGCGTCGACCGGGGCCTGATTTCCGATTACGAGCTTGGGGGCAAGGCCCCGAGCAACAAGACCCTGGCGCGGCTGGCGGCGGGAGTCGGACTCCCCTACTCCTTTGTCGAAACCCTCCTGCCGGCCTTCCGGGCGGCCCGCCTCACCGCGGAGGGACGGCAACCGTCCGCCGGCCCGGTCGAGCCGGATCTCGCCCATCCGGATTTCGCCCATAATGTCGGGGATGGATTGGATCGGGCGATCCTCGCGGCGACCCTGCCGCGCCTCGCTCCCTACTTGATAGAGTTGACCGCTCTGTTCGCGAAGACGGAAGACGAGTAGCCGGCTCTGCCCGCCTTGCGGCGAAGAGTCAGGACGTTTTTCTCCGAGGTTGAGCCCCTTTCCTGCTCCCCGCCCGCCTTTCCGCGACTCCCGCCAGAGTTTTTTTGAAGCTCGCCCGCCTTTCCGCGTTACCCAGCAACGTTTCCGAGCTCCTCCGCAACGTTTCCGAGCTTCTCCGGAATGTTGCCGAGCTTCTCCGGAACGTTGCGGAGCTCTTCCGAAACGTTGTGGTGCTCCTCCGAAACGTTGTGGTGCTCCTCCGGAACGTTGCGGAGCTCCGTGGAAACGCGGGCGAGTATCCTGGAAACGTCTCGAGGTCTCCCAGAAACTCGCCAGGAGCCCGAAGGAGGCGTTCTGCACAGGAAAATCGTCGGATTTCATCAGGATGAACGGCTCGACTGGGTCGCGGACCTGGAGTGCGGGCATGGGCAGCACGTGCGCCATAACCCGCCCTGGGTGGTTCGTCCTTGGGTCGTCACGCCCGAAGGGCGGGAGACGTGGCTTGGCGCCGAGCTGGATTGCAAGCGGTGCGACGAGGAGAGCGAGAAGTCGAGAGGCACGGCAGGGTAACCCTCCCGCGCCTCTCTGGTGCGGTTACGCGCAGAGCGTATCGTCGGAGGGCCTGCAGCTGACACAGGTGTGCTGGATGCTACAAACCAGGCGGCTCTCCTGACAGCCGACGGCAGCGCCGCCGGCCACCGCGAGGTTCCGGGCCTCCAGGGTCGCCAGCGTCTCCTTGGCCAGGTTCATCTTCCGGCTGTTCTTCTTCTTCATGTCGATTCTCCACGTACGTTGGGGGGGTGGCAATATTGCCAACCAGGATCATTATCGGGCGTTTCTCAGCCCCGATGCGACCCCAGCACTCGATGGAACGATCTAGGAGCCTGCGCGGCAGGAATCGTTGGCATGCGGTAAAATAGCCGTATGCCAACGACCTTTCGTCGCTACGTTCCGGAACAGTCTCTTCTTCTTCCGCCGTCGCCGCGGGATTGGCTTGCGGAGGGCCACCTGGCGT
>DATHEF010000045.1:0-371515 GCA_035490435.1 Thermoanaerobaculia bacterium | reverse complement strand
CTGATCGAGGAACCACAACCGCTGCTGCGCGAACGATAGCGGCAGGCGACCCGTCCGTGGCACCGGCAGGAGGGGGAGCGCCGGGGCCCCACCCGGCTCCAGGCGCAGGCGGTCCACCGCCGCCGCAAGGCCCGAGACCGTGGGGGCCTCGAACACCACCCGCACTGCCATCTCCACCCCGAAGGCCTGGCGTACCCGTGAGACGAGTTGCGTCGCCAGCAGCGAATGGCCGCCCAGCGCGAAGAAATCGTCTTCCGCGGCCACCTGCTCGACGCGGAGCACCTCGCACCAGATCCCCGCCAGCAGTTCCTCCGTGATCGTGCGGAAAATCACCGGCTCCGTGCCGGACGCCGCGCCGGGCCGCGCGGGAACCGGCAGGGCGCGCCGGTCCACCTTGCCGTTGGGGCTGAGCGGCAGCGCCTCCAGGACCGTCCAGGCCGCGGGCAGCATGTACTCCGGAAGCCGCTCCTCGAGGTAGGACCGGAGCGCCGCCACCGGCAGCGCCTGCTGACGCGGCACGACATAGGCGGCCAGCAGCTTATGGCCCGGCTCGTCTTCCCGGGCGAGCACGATCGCCTCCCGCACACCGGGGTGCCGCAGCAGGATCGACTCGATCTCGCCCAGCTCGATACGGAACCCGCGGATCTTCACCTGCTGATCGATGCGGCCGAGGAACTCGATGTTGCCGTCCGGCAGGCGCCGCGCCAGGTCCCCCGTCCGGTACAGCCGCCCGCCCGGTTGCCCACCGAAGAGATCCGGGATGAAACGCTCCGCCGTCAGGTCCGGCCTCCCCAGGTACCCCCTCGCCAGCAGCGGTCCCCCGAGGAGAAGCTCGCCGGGGGCTCCCAGGGGGGCGAGCCGGCCGGCCCTCTCCACCACATGGGCGCTCCGCTCTCTGCCCGGGCCCCCGATAGGGACCGTCCCCGAAACAGTCCTCTCCTCTCCGACCGTATGCCAGGTGGCCGTGACCACCCCTTCCGTCGGACCATAGGCGTTCCACAGCCGGATCCCTGCCATCGGGGTTCGCCGCCAAGCCCGGGCGGTCTCCACCGTCATCGCCTCGCCAGCCGTGACCACGTGGCGCAACTTCAGACCCGCCGGCGGGAGCTCACCCGGCGTGACCGCCGCCACCCAACGGTTCCAATAGGCTGTCGGCAGGTCGAAGACGGTGAGCCCGAAATCCGCCGAGCGCTGCAGGATCTGTGACGGTTCCCACAGCTCCGGGTCGAACGTCACCGCCGCGCCGGACAGCAGAGCCGGCACGACCTCGTCGAGGGAGGCGTCGAAGCTCGGCGAGGAGAACAGATGCACGCGGTCCCCCTCGCCCAGCCCCCAGAGCTGCGCCACGGCCAGGAAGTGCTCGCAGGCCGCCCCGTGCTCGACGCCGACCCCCTTGGGGCGCCCGGTGGAGCCGGAGGTGTAGATCACATAGGCCAGATTGCCCGGCCCGGCACCCGGGAGCGCCGCCTTCACCGGCGCCACGGCCGGCGCCGCCGGAGAATCCAGGAAGATCACTCTCCGGCGGTCCCCCGTCAGAGCCGCCGCCAGCTCTCCCGACCTTTCCATCGCCAGCACCACCGGCGCTCCCGAGTCCTCCAGCATGAAGGCCAGGCGCTCTCGCGGATAGGCGGGATCCAGGGGTAGGTAGGCGCCGCCGGCCTTCCAGATCGCCAGCATCCCGATCCCCAGGCTCGGGTCCCGCTCGGCCAGCACGCCCACGACCACCTCCGGGCCGACTCCCTGGCGCCGCAGCTCCAGCGCCAGCGCGGAGGAGCGCCGCTCGAGCTCGCCGTAGCTCACCGCCTCGAGGCTCGACGCCACCAGCGCCGGAGCCTGCGGCCGCAGGGTCGTCTGTTCCTCCACCAACTGGTGAAGGCAGGCGCGCGGCATGGCGCCCGGCCCTCCACGCCATTCCCAGGTCAGCGCATGGCGCTCCGCCGCGGACAGCAGCGGCAGCTCCGACAGCCGCAGATCGGGACGGGCCAGCGCCGCCTCCAGCAGGCCGGCGAGTTGCATGACCAGGCGCCGGGCCGTCGCGGCGTCGAACAGGTCGAGGTTATATTCGAGCGAGCCGAGCAGGTTCTCCGCGCCCCCTCTGAAGCCGAGGCTGAGATCGAATTTCGCTGTCTCCACCCGGGTGGGCAGGGGGGTCAGGGAGAGGCCCGGCAGCTCCAGCTCCCCCGCCGGGGCGTTCTGCAGCGAGAACATCACCTGGAACAGCGGCGGGTGCGCCAAGCTCCGATCCGGGGCGAGCTCCTCGACCAGGCGCTCGAACGGCAGCTCCTGATGCTCATAGGCTCCCAGCGTCACCTCGCGGACCCGCTCCAGCAGCTCGCCGAACTCCGGATCCCCGGACAGATCGCCCCGCAGGACCAGGGTGTTGACGAAGACCCCGATCAGCCCCTCGGTCTCAGCCCGTGTGCGGCCGGCGATGGGCGAGCCCACCGCGACTCTCTCCTCGGCCGCGAGCCGGCCCAACTGCGCCTGGAACGCGGCCAGCAGAACCATGAAGGGGGTCGCCCCGAAGCGCCGCCCGAACGCCGCGACCGCTCCACCAGCGCCCTCCGGCAGGGCCAGCGGCAGGCTCCGGCCGCGGAAGGTCTGGAGAGGCGGGCGGGGACGGTCGAGAGGAAGGTTGAGGAGCGGCGGTATCCCTGCCAGGCGCTCGCGCCAGTAGGAGGTCTCGGCCCGCAGCGTCTCTCCGGAGAGCCAGGAGCGCTGCCATACCGCGAAGTCCGCGTACTGGACCGGCAGCTCCGGCAGCGGCGAGCAGCGCCCCTCGGCAAGGGCCGGGTAGAGAGCCGTGACCTCACGCGTGAGCACGCCCAGGGACCAGCCGTCGCTGACGATGTGATGCATCGTTACCGACACGACGTGGTCTTCCGCGCCGAGCCGCAGGAGCTGAGCGCGCAGCACCGGCCCCTGCTCCAGGTCGAACAGCCTTCTGGCGGCCTGGTGAGCCTGGAGCTCCGCCTCTCGCCACCGCACGCTCTCGGGCAGGGCTGAAAGATCGACGACCGGGAGCGGCAGCTCCGTGGGTGGGTGGATCCGCTGCTCGGGGTCCCCATGCGGAGCCGGAAAGGTCGTGCGCAGCACCTCGTGCCGGCGGACCACCTCGGTGAGCGTCCCCCTCAGGACCGCCGTATCCAGGAGCCCGGCCACCCGCAGGATCACGGGCACGTTATAGGCTGCCCCGCTCGGCTCGAGTTGCTCGATGAACCAGAGCCGCTGCTGGGCAAAGGACAGCGGCAGGCCCACTGACCGCGGCACCGGAAGGAGAGGCTCCGACCGCGCCGTGCTCCCCGCCCCGCGCTCGCGCTCGACCGCCCCGGCGAGCTCCGACAGCACCGGAGCTTCAAACACCGCCCGTAGCGGGAGCTCGACCGCGAAGAGCGAGCGGATGCGCGAGACGAGCTGAGTGGCCAGCAGCGAGTGCCCGCCGAGGGAGAAAAAGTCGTCCTCCGGATCGACCCGCTCGCGGCCCAGCACCTCGCACCAGACCGCCGCGAGGAGCTCCTCGGTCAGGGTCCGGAAAGCGGCGGCCTCGGCGCCCCTCACGGCCTCCGCCGCCGCGGGGGCGGGCAGCGCCCGGCGGTCCACCTTGCCATTGGGATTCAGCGGCAGGGTGTCCAGCAGGACCCAGGAAGACGGCACCATGTACTCCGGCAGCCGGTCGCGCAGGTCGCCCTGGACCTCCGCGAGCGCGAACCCCGAAGGCTCGCGGGGCACGACATACCCCACCAGCGTCTTGTCGCCGCGGGCGTCCTGCCTCACCGTCGCGGCGGCCGCGAGCACCGCCGGGTGAGCGAGCAGGACTGCTTCGATCTCGCCCAGCTCCACGCGGAAGCCGCGGATCTTGACCTGCTGGTCGAGCCGGCCCAGGAACTCGATCGTTCCGTCCCGGAGCGCGCGCGCTTGATCGCCCGTGCGGTAGAGACGGTCGCCGGGCGGACCGGACGGATTGGGTACGAACCTCTCCGCCGTGAGCTCCGGCCTTCCCAGGTAGCCTCGGGCCAGACCCCACCCTCCCGTGTACAGCTCGCCGGGGACGCCGACCGGCTGCGCGAGGAGCTCACGCGAAAGCACGTGGACCGTCGTGTTGCGGATCGGCCGGCCGATCGGCACCGAGGTCTCCAACGCCTCGGCGTCGTCGACCGGATAGCAGCAGGTGAACGTCGTCCCTTCGGTCGGACCGTACCCGTTGATCAGCCGCAACCCCGGGAGCTCCCGGCGGAGGCGGCGCACGTGGGACGGCGAGAGCACGTCTCCTCCCGCCAGGAGCTGGCGGACCCCGGCCAGGTTCTCCAGGTTGTGCTCCACCATCTGGTGGAACAGGCCGGCGGTCAGCCATAGGGTCGATACTCCCTCCCGCCGGAGCACCTCGCCGAGCTCATCGAGCCCCGCCACCCCGGCGGCCATCACCACCAGCCGGCCTCCGTTGAGCAGAGGCCCCCAGACCTCCAGCGTCGAGGCGTCGAACGCCAGGGGCGCGAGTTGCAGGAAGACCTCCTCCTCCCCGAAAACGGCGAAATCGTTGCCCCGCACCAGCCGCACCACGGACCGGTGCTCGACGGCGACTCCCTTCGGCCTGCCGGTCGAGCCCGAGGTGTACATCACATAGGCGAGGTTGCGGGAAACCGCGCCACTCACGGGATTGTCGGTGCTCTCCTCCCCCCAGTCCCCGGGTTTATCGAGGAAGACACTGGCCGCCACCTGCGGCAGGCTCCCGGCCAGGCTCCCCTGGGTCAGAACGACCGGCGCCCCGATATCTTCCAGCAGAAGCGCCAGCCGCTCGGCCGGCGCTCGGGGGTCGAGGGGGACGAAGTAGCCGCCGGCCTTCAGGACCGCCAGGAGCCCTATGATCAGCTCGGCCGAGCGCTCGGCGCAGAGAGCCACCGGGACCTCGGGCCCCACGCCCAGTCGCCTCAGCCGGTGAGCCAGCCGGTTGGCCATCGCGTTGAGCTCGCCATAGCTCAGCGCGACATCGCCGGAGGTTACGGCCACCCTGTCCGCCCGCCGCTCCGCCTCGCGCTCGAAGAGCTCGTGAACGCAGCGCTCGCCGGGGATGTCCGACCGCCGGTCGTTCCACTCGACCTGGACCTGGTGACGCTCCCCGGCGCCCAGTAGCGGCAGGCTGGAGACCGCCCGCTCGGGAGCCGCCACGGCCGCTTCCAGGGCTGACTGAAAATGGCCCGCCAGTCGTGCGACCGTCGCGGGGTCGAACAGCGCGGCGTTGTACTCCAGGAGCCCGGCGAGCCCTTCCGCCTGTTCGCTCAGGATGAGGGTGAGATCGAATTTCGAGGTCCGCCGGTCGGAGCCGAATTGCCGCAAGCTCAGGCCGGGCAGATCGAGCGTCTCGCGGGGAGCGTTCTGGAGCACCAGCACCACCTGGAAGAGCGGCGAATGGCTCAAGCTCCGCTCCGGCTGCAGCTCTTCGACGATCCTCTCGAAGGGGAGGTCCTGGTGGGCGTGGGCGTCGAGCACACCGGCCCGGACCCGCTCGAGGAGGTCGAGGAAGGATGGGCCGCCGGAGAGATCGAGCGGCAGCACGAGGGTATTGACGAAGAACCCGATCAGCTCCTCGAGCTCGATCCTGGTGCGCCCCGCCACCGGCGTTCCCAGCGCGAACCGCTCCTGGCCCGAGTAGCGGGAGAGGAGCGACGAGAACCCCGCCGCCAGGCTCATGAAGAGGGTGGAGCCCTCCCGCCGGGCGAGGTCGCGCAGGCTCCGCGTCAGCTCCGGCGGGAGGCGGAAGAGCTTCCCTCCTCCCGCGTCGCCGAGGATCATCGGCCGCGGGCGGTCGGTAGGCAGCTCGAGCAGGCGGGGGACTCCGGCGAGCCGCTCTCTCCAGAACGCCAGCTCCGCTTCGAGGATCCCGCCGTTCAGCCACCCCCGCTGCCACTCCGCGTAATCCACGTACTGGACCGGAAGATCCGGCAGCTCGGCGGGCACGCCCTCCGCGAAAGAGCGATAGAGCCTGGCGAGGTCTCCGATCAGCACCCCGCTCGACCAGCCGTCGCTGACAATGTGATGCAGGGTCAGCAGGGCGACGTGGTCGGCGGCGGTCAGCCGCAGGAGCCGCGGGCGCAGGAGCGGGCCGGCCGCGAGATCGAACGGCTGGCGCGCTTCCAGATCGGCGAGCCGGCGCGCCTCCACCTCCCGGCCGGCCGGATCCAGGGCGGTCAGGTCGATGACGGAAAGGGCGGGCGGAGCCGCCGGATGGACCACCTGAAGGGGTACCCCGCCCGCGGCGGGGAAGGTGGTGCGGAGCACCTCGTGGCGGCGGATGAGCGCTCCGAGGGCCGAGCGGAAAGCCGTCACGTCGAGCTCCCCGGAGAGCCGGAACGACCTCGGCACGTTATAGGCCGAGCTACCGGGCTCCAACTGGTCGAGGAACCAGAGGCGCTGCTGGGAGAAGGAGAGTCGCAGCGGGCGATCGCGCGCCACGGGGGCCAGCGGAGGGGGGGCGGACGAGCCATGGGTCTGGCGCCCGCGGGCCTCCTCGACCGCCCGCGCCAGCTCGGCGAGCGTCGGCCGCTCGAAGAGCGTCCGCAGGGAGAGGCGCACTCCCAGAACCTTGTCGATGCGCGAGACCACCTGCGTCGCGAGGAGCGAATGGCCGCCGAGAGCGAAGAAGCTGTCCTGTGGACGGACGCGGTCGAGCTTGAGGACCTGGGTCCAGACCCCGGCCAGGAGATCCTCCACCGGCGAACGCGCGGTCTCGGCCCCCGGCTCCCCGGCGGCCGGTAGGGCCAGCGGCTCGGGCAGGGCCTTGCGGTCGACCTTGCGGTTGGGGGTCAGCGGCAGCGCCTCCACGCGCACGAAGACCGCCGGCAGCATGTACTCCGGGAGGAGCCCGCGCAGGTGAGCCGCCAGCTCGGAGGGGGCCGGCGCCTCGGCATCATCCGCAGCCACCCAGTAGGCCGCGATCCAGCTCCCGACCCCCTCCCCCCAGACTGCGGCCGCGGCCTCGTGGACGGCCGGGTGCCGGGTCAGCGCGGTCTCGATCTCTCCCAGCTCGATCCGGAACCCGCGGACCTTGACCTGGTGGTCCTTGCGGCCCAGGCAGTCGAGCCTGCCATCGGGCAGGAAGCGAGCGACGTCACCCGTCCTGTAGATCCGGGCCCCCGGCGTCTTCCCGAAAGGGTCCGGCAGGAACGCCTGGGCCGTCAGATCGGGGCCCGACAGATACCCGCGGGCGAGGCCCGCGCCGCCGATGTAGAGGTCCCCCGGGAGGCCGATCGGCGCCGGCCGGAGCGCCGCGTCGAGGACGTGGATCGCCGTCGCGGCGATCGGCCGGCCGATCGGGACCGTGCCGGCGTCGGTGAAGTCGCCGGCGGCCACCGGATGCACGCTGGACCAGATCGTGGTCTCGGTCGGCCCGTACATGTTCCACAGCGAGCCCACGCACGGCGCGAGATCCGCCACCAGGCGGGGCTTGACGGCTTCGCCGCCGCACAGCGCCCGGAGGCCGGCCTCCCCTTTCCACCCGGCGTCGAGGAGCAGGCGCCAGGTGGCCGGAGTCGCCTGCAGAGCGGCCGCGCCGGCGAGCTTTTCGGCCAGCCGGACGCCGTCCATCGCTACCTCGCGGCTCACCAGATCGATCGTCCCGCCGGCGAGAAGGGGCAGGAAGATCTCCAGGCCCGCGATGTCGAACGACAGCGAGGTGACCGCCACCAGGCGGTCGCCGGCGGCCAGCCCAGGGCGCCGCGCCATGGAGTCGAGGAAGTTGCCCAGGGCGCGGTGAGAGATCTGCACCCCCTTGGGCCTGCCCGTGGAGCCGGAGGTATAGATCACGTAGGCGAGGGACTCGGGATGGAGCGGCGCCGTACCGATCGGCCTCAAAGGCTCCGCCGGGCGGCGGGCGATCTCCTCACGGTCGCGGTCGAGGGCGACGACCCGCATGCCGGTCTCGGGGAGGCTCGCCAGGAGCCGTTCCTGGGTCACCAGGAGCGGCGCCCCCGAATGTTCCATCATGTAGCGCAGGCGCTCTTGAGGATACGCCGGATCGAGCGGCACGTAGGCGCCCCCCGCCTTGAGAACCCCGAGCAGACCGACGACGAGATCGGCCGACCGCTCGACGGCGAAGCCGACGAGCGTCTCCGGGCCGACGCCCAGGTCCTGGAGGTGGTGCGCCAGCCGGTTCGCCCTTCGGTCGAGCTCCGCGTACGTCAGCTCCTCCCCCGCCGCCACCACGGCCAGGCTGCCGGGCGCGAGCCGCGCCCGGGCCGCGAAGCGATCCTGGATGAACGCGGGCTCCCCCGGGCCCTCCTCCACGTCGTTCCATTCGCGGCAGAGCTGGTGCCGTTCAGCCGCGGTCAGCGGGGAGAGCTCGTCGAGCCGCGCCCGGGGGTGGGCGACGGCGTCTTCGAGCGCCGCCCGGAAGTGCTCCAGCAGGCGGACGATCGCGGTGCCGTCGAAGCGGTCCGGGTCGTAGATCAGGCGCAGGCCGAGCTGGGGGCCGGGGCGCACGATCAGGCTCAAAGGGTAGTTGGTGCCGTCAAAGAAGCTCGCGCCTTCGACCTGGAGCTCCTCGCTGCGCGCCGGCGCCGCCTCCTCTACCCGATAGTTCTCGAAGACGACGATACTCTGGAAGAGCGCCCGGCCCGCCGGCACCTCGCTCCACTGCTGGACCCGGAGCAGGGGGCTGTAGTCGTAGTGGCGCGCCTCGGCCTGATCGATCTGCAAGGCCCGGAGCCACTCGATCCAGGGCCGGCCCGGGTCCAGACGCGCGCGCACCGGCAGCGTGTTGATGAACAGCCCCACCATCGACTCGGCGTCAGGCAGGTCGGCAGGGCGGCCGGAGACTGCGGCGCCGAAGACCACGTCCGCCTCGCCGCTCATCTCGCCGAGGAGCAGGGCCCAGGCCCCCTGGACTACCGTGTTGAGCGTGACCTGGTGCCGCCGGCCCAGGCCGCGCAACGCCTCCGTGGTCGCGGCCGGAATCGCGAGCGAGCGGTCGCGCTGGGAGGCGGAGGTCGCGGCCTCGGCATCCCCCCGGCGGTCGATCCCCAGCGGAGTCGGCGTGGTGAAACCGCGCAGGGCGCCGCGCCAGTAGGTCTCGGCGCCGGCGAGGTCGCACCCCTTGAGCCAGGAGATGTAGTCCCGGAACGGACGGCTAGACTGGGGGGGCGCCGGCTGCCGGCCGCAGAGAGCCTGGTAGCACCCGATGACCCGCCGCATGACCAGGGCCACCGAGAGCCCGTCGAGCAGGAGGTGGTGAAAGCTCCACACCATCCGGTGCAGATCGTCGCCGAGCTCGAACACCGAGATCCGCAGCAGCGGAGCCGCGGTGAGGTCGAAACCCGCCCGGCGGTCCTGCTCGCGGAAGAGCTCGAGCCGCAGTTCCTGCTCCCGGGGGGAAAGGCCTCGCCAGTCGCCGCGCTGAAACGGGATCTTCACACGCCGGCAGACGACCTGGAACGGGGCCTCCATCTCCTCCCACACGAAAGCCGTACGCAGGATGGTGTGGCGGTCGACGATCTCCTGCCAGGCCTGCTCGAGGGCCATGACGTCGAGCCTCCCCCTCAGGACGCAGCTCCACTGGCGGAAATAGTGCGCGGCCTCCGGCTCCAGAAGGGTATGGAAGAGGATCCCCTCCTGCATCGGGGTCAGGGGGTAGAGATCTTCGATGTTCTCGAGTTGCATCCGTTCAGACCTTCGCTTGCCCGACCTGCCGCGCGATCCGCTCGAGCTGCTCGCGGCTGAGGCCGGCGGCGAGATCGAAGTCCGCGGGCGACAGGACGGTCTCCGTGCGGGACCGGCAGTGGTCGACGATGCGCCGCAGCTCGTGGAGATACCCCTGCGCGAGCTCCTCGACCGTCTCTCTCCGGTGCCGGTTCTCGCTGTATCTCCAGACGACCTCCAGGACTCCGCCCGCCACCCGGCCGACCACCCCCAGCAGGTGGGTCCGGTGGCCCCGCGGGCTGCGCAGAGACCCGGCGCGCTCGGCCGCACGGGTGAAGAAGGTCGATTCGGGACCCGCCTGATCGAACTGGCCCAGATAGTTGAAGCTCACCTGTGGCTGCGGGAGCGCCTGGAGCCGCGCGGCCACGGCGGCGCCGCGCAGATAGCGGAGGGCTCCGAAGCCGATCCCCCGCCGCGGGACGGTCCGCAGCGCCTCCTTGGCGGCGACCAGCATCCCGCCCGGATCGTCGCCCGGACCGGCCTCGAGGACGACCGGGTAGTGGGTGGTGAACCACCCCACGGTCCGCGTCAAGTCGATCTCCTCGAAGAGGTCCTCGCGGCCATGCCCTTCCAGATCGACGGCCACCCGGTCCCGCCCGGTCCAGCGGCAGAGGACCCGCGCCAGCGCGGCGAGGAGGACGTCGTTGATCTGCGTGCGGAACGCGGCGGGTACCTCCTGGAGCAGCGCCGACGTCTCCTCGGCGCTCAGGGAGAGGGCCAGCGAGCGCTCGGAAGCGATGGCGGTCTCCCCCTCCATGCCGTCGACCGGGAGCGGCGAGAACCCCCCGGAGCAGGCCTCCCAATGCGCGAGCTCGCCGTCGAAACCACCCGCTTCGGTGAAGGCGGCGAGCCGCTCCGCCCAGCGCGGGAACGGCGTGGTGCGAGCCGGCAGCGTGGCGCCGGCCCCCGCCATGATCTCTTCGCAGGCGGCGACGAAATCCTCGATCAGGATGCGCCAGGAGACGCCGTCGATCACCAGGTGGTGGAAGACCAGGAGCAGGCGCGAGGAGCGGACGGCCCCGCCATCCAGAAAGACCGCCCGGACCAGCGGACCCTGGCTCAGGTCAAGGCTCGTATGGGTCTCCGCCGCGATCCTCTCGAGGGTGCCCGCGGCATCCGCGCCGGCGAGGTCGACGACCTCGAACGGCAGGGGCTCCGCCTCGGCGATCCTCTGCCGCCAACCCGCGGCAGCGGGCTCGAAACGCAGGCGGAGGGCGTCATGGTGCCGGTAGATGGCGGCGAAGGCGCCGCTCACGAGGTCCGGACGCACGCCCTCCCGTACCTCGTAAAGCGCGGCCTGGTTCCAGTGGTGGGGATCGGCGAAGCCCTGCTCGAAGAACCAGTGCTCGATGGGGGTCAAGGGGGCGTCGCCGCCCACCTCCTCGGCGGCGGCGGGCCCGGACGAGCTCTCGGCGACCGCGGCGAGATCGGCGAGGGTCTGCCGCTCGAACATCTGCTTCGGCTGCAGGCGGAGCCCGGCGCGGGCGGCGCGGGCCACCACCTGGATCACCAGGATGGAGTCGCCGCCGAGCTCGAAGAAGTTGTCGTGGATGCCGACCCGCTCGATCCCGAGGACCTGGGACCAGATCGCCGCGAGCGTCTCTTCGACCGCGCCGCGCGGCCCCTCCGCGCCCCCGGTCCTAAGCTGACGCTCTGGGGCGGGCAGGGCGGCCCGATCCACCTTGCCGTTGGCGGTCAGGGGGAGGGCCGCGAGCGGACAGAAGGCCGCCGGGATCATCGCCTCCGGCAGCCAGCGGGCGGCAAAGGTCCGCAGGTCGGCGGGCGGAAACGTGCCGCCGGCCCGCTTCGGGACGACGTAGCCGACCAGCCGCCGCTCCCCCGGCCGGTCTTCCCGGACCATGGCCACGGCCTCGCGCACCTCCGGATGCCGGCGGAGGGTGGCATCGATCTCGGCGAGCTCGATGCGATAGCCGCGGATCTTGACCTGGTGATCCACCCGCCCGATGAACTCGACGGCGCCGTCGGGGCGGAACCGCGCCAGGTCGCCGCTGCGGTACAGGCGGGATCCCGGCGCCCCGAACGGATCCGGGATGAAGCGCTCGGCCGTCAGATCGGGGCGCCCGAGATAGCCGCGGGAGACGCCGGCGCCGCCGATGTGGATCTCGCCGGGCATGCCGGTGGGGACCGGGCGGAGCCTGGAGTCGAGCAGATAGATCCGCGCGCTGCCGAGCGGCTGGCCCAGGGGCAGGGGAGCCCCCCCCTCCACATCCGGCGTCACCGGGTGGGTCATCACGCCCACCGTGGTCTCGGTCGGCCCATAGTGGTTCAGCACCCGCAGCCCGCGGGAAGCCGCCCGGCGCAGTTCGGCCACCAGGGCGGCGCTCGCCGCTTCACCGCCAACGACCAGCAGCCGCCGCGGTAGCACGCGCTCCGGAGAGCCGGCCGACAGCAGGGCTTCGAGGTGCGACGGGACGATCTTGAGCACGTCGATCGGATCGGAGGCGAAGCGGGCGGCCAGCGCCTCGGGGTTGCGCGCCTCCTCGTGGCCGATCACGTGCAGGCAGCCGCCGGTGGCGAGCGCGGGGAAGATCACGGTGTTGCCGAGATCGGCCGCGAACGTCGACACCACGGCATAGGCGGCGGCGTCCTCCGGGGCCATGCGGGCCAGGATCGCGTCGAGATAAGCGGTCACCTGCCGGTGCTCCACCGCCACCCCCTTGGGCCGGCCGGTCGATCCGGAGGTGAACAGCACGTAGGCCAGATTCTCGGGCTCGACGCCGGAAGCGGGCATCTCGGCGCCGCACCGCTCGATTGCCGCGCTCTCCCGCTCCAGCTCGACGACCCGGGCGGGCAGGGGCGGGAGACCCGGCGCGAGCGCGCTCTGGGTCACCAGGATCGGAGCGCCGGACTCCTCCATCATCAACGCCAGACGCTCGGACGGAAACGACGGATCGAGGGGCACGTAGGCGGCGCCGCTCTTGAGCACCGCCAGCAGCGCGACGACGAGATCGGCCGACCGCTCGAGCCAGAGGGCGACCCGCACCTCAGGCCCCGCGCCCAGCGCCCGCAGATGATGGGCGAGCCGGTTCGAGCGGACCTCGAGATCCTCCCAGGTGAGGGCGCGCTCCGCGTCGACCACGGCGAGAGCCTCGGGCCTCCGCGCCGCCTGCCGCGAGGCCCGCTCGTGCAGCAGGAGCGGGTCCGGAGGCAGCGGCGCGGCGCGGTTGAAATCGATCACCAGCCGTGCGAAGCCGGGCTCCGCGAGCACCTCCAGGTCGCGTACGGCCGCCGCGGGCTGCCGTACGGCGTCCCGCAGGAGGGTCGCGAAGGAGCCGCCGAGCTCCCGGGCGTGCCCGGCGCCGGTCCCCGCGGCGTCGTAGCCGATGCGCAGACGGAGCCCCCCCGGGCGATGCAGGCAGGAGAGTCGGAACCGGAACGGCTCGGAGCAGATCCACTGGTCGGCGAAGGCGAAGGTCGCCCCGCCCGCGGCACGGTCCTCGGGCCAGGCTTCGAGCTCGAAGGCGAAGGGGTAGACCAAGCGGGCCCTCTCCTGCTCGAAGCCGAGATCCCAAGGGGCGTACTCCTGCCAGTAGCGGAGCTCCCCCTCGACCTCGGACACCCGCGCGACGAGGTCCGCGAAGGCAAGCCCGTCCTCGATCCGGACGCGCAACGGCAGGGTCTGCGCGAACGGGCCCAGGGCCTTGGAGAAATCCTCGAATTTGCGGCCGTCGAACGTCGCTCCCACGGCTGGCGCCTCGCTTCCCGTAAAGCGGGAGACGAGAGCCACCCAGGCGCTCAGGAGAACGATCCGCGGGGTGGCTCCTAGCGCCGCGGCCGCCTCCTCCACCTCGCGCGTGAGCTCGTCCGCGGCCTCGACATCGACGAACTCGGGGGCGAACTCCTCGAGGCTACCCGGCGCGGGCTCCCCCATGAGTCTCTGGTCGCGGGCCGGGAGCTCCTGGCGCGCCCAGAAGGCCTTCGCTTGGAGCAGCTCGTCGTCGGCGCTCTGCAACAGCTCGCTCTGCCAGGCGCAGAACTCGAGGTACTGGAGGGGGTCTTCGCCGTCCGCGCCCCCGCCCGCGTACGCCTCCGCGATCTCCGCGAACAGCACCGCGAGCGAGCCCGCGTCGAGCAGCAGGCTGGGCGCGCTCACGGCGAGGGCCGCGCGCCCCTCCCCCGCCTCGACCAGCTCGAAGGAGACCAGGGGACCCCGCTCGAAATCGAGCCCTCCCGCCCCAGCGGCGGCGCAGGCGAATGCAGGCTCGACCACCGCCTGCAGCGGCACCGAGAGGACCGCCGCGTTCAGGAAGACGGTGCGGAGGGTCTCGTGCTGCCCGGCGACCTGGCCGACGGCCCTCCACAAGCGCTCCCGATCGATCTCCCCGGTCAGCGCGAAGGTAGCGCGCGCCCGATAGATGTCCCGCTCCGGCTGGAGCGTCCACGAACGCCGCTGCTGCGGCGAGAGCTTGAAACCCTGTAGCGTATTTTGCGGCATGACTTTCCTCGATCCAGAAGAGCGGACCGTGCTCTAGGCTCCCGAGGCCCCTTTCCGGCGGATGCTCCGCAGGCGTTCCAGCCGCGCGTCCTCACGCACCTGGAGCCCGGCGCTGCGTTCCCGCCGGCCGGCCTCGCTGTCGATCTCGAGGGCGCCGAGGCGGCTGTCGGGAGCGCTGCACGCACTGCGCAGAAGGGTCTCGTAGCGGTCCGCGAGCCGGCTGATGGTGGCGCGCGAAAAGAGCTCGGAACGGTAGTTCCAGGTGGCGACGAGCCGTCCTCCTTCCTGGGCGACGAACAGCGCGACGTCGAATTTCGAGGAGGTCACCCCGAGGTCGAACGGCTGCAGCGTGACGTCGGTGAGGCGAAGCTCCTGGCGCGGCGCGTTCTGGAGCACAAACAGGACCTGGAACAGCGGCGTGCGTCCGGGGACCCGCCTGCGCTTGAGCGCCTTCACGAGCTGGTCGAAGGGGAGATCCTGGTGGCTGAAGGCGGCGAGCGTCGTCCGCCGGACCCGCCGCAGGAGCTCGCGGAAGGTCGGATCCCCGCCGAGATCGGTCCGCAGCACCAGGTTGTTGACGAAGAACCCGATCAGGCGCTCCAGCTCCAGCCGGTTGCGGTTGGCCACGTCGGTTCCTACCACGATGTCGGCGGTCCCCGTCTCTCGCTGGAGCAGAGCCTTGAAGCCCGCCAGCAGCGCCATGAACAGGGTGGTCCCCTCCTGGCGGCCGAGCTCGTGGAGCGACCGGACGAGATCGTCGGCGAGAACGCGGGCGAGCGTCTCGCCGCGGAACGAGGCCTGCGGAGGGCGCGCGAAATCGGTGGGCAGCAGCTCCTCGGGGGCGCCGGCCAGGGCGCCGCGCCAGAAGGCGAGCTCCTCCTCGAGCTCTTCGCCCGCCAGCCGGCGGCGCTGCCACGCGGCATAGTCCGCGTACTGCACCGGCAGCTCCTCGAGCTGCGGCGGGCGCCCGGCGGCGAATGCCTCGTAGGTCGCGGCCAGCTCGCCGATGAAGACCCCCATCGACCAGGCGTCCGAGACGATGTGGTGCATGGTCAGCAGCGCCACGTGCTCCTCCGGCGAGAAGCGGACGAGGATCGCCCGCACCAGAGGCCCGCGCGCGAGGTCGAAGGGGCGCCGCCCCTCGGCCACCGCCAGCCGCGCCGCCTCGGCCTCCCGTGCGGCCTCCGGCAGCGCGCCGAGATCGACCACCGCGGGCGTGAGGTCGACGGCCGGCGCCACTACCTGCAGCGCCCGTCCCTCGAGAACCATGAACGTCGTCCGCAGAACCTCGTGACGGCAGCCGATCTCGTCCAGGGCCCGGCCGAGGGTGGCGATGTCGAGGCCGCCCAGCAGGCGCACCGCGCGGGGCACGTTGTAGGCCGAGCTCGCGGGCTCGAGCTGGCTCATGAACCAGAGGCGCTCCTGCGCGAAGGAGAGTGGGATCTCCCCCTCGCGGCCTGCGGGCGCGAGCGGCGGCCCCGGCCGCCCCTCTCCCGCCCCCCGCGCCCGCTCGATGCGGGCGGCGAGAGCGGCCACCGTGGGCTGCTCGAAGAAGGTGGTCAGCGGCAGGTCGACCTCGAACGCCTTGCGCACTCTGGAGATCAGCTGAGTGGCGAGGAGCGAGTGGCCGCCGAGCTCGAAGAAGCTGTCGTAGATCCCCACCGAGTCGAGGCCGAGGACCTCCGCCCACAGCTCCGCGACAATCTCTTCTCCGAGGTCGCGCGGGGCCACGAACCGCCGGCCGGGCTCCGCTGCCACCGCCTCGGGAGCCGGCAGCGCCTTGCGGTCCACCTTGCCGTTGGCGTTGAGCGGCAACTGCTCGAGGGCGATCAGGGCGGCGGGCACCATGGCCTCGGGGAGCCGCTGGCGCAGGAGCTCGCGCGTCCGCCGCGCGTCGAAATCGGCGTTCCGCCGCGGCACCACGTAGGCCACCAGCCGCGGCCTGCCCGGCTCGTCCTCGCGGACGGCCGCGACGGCGTCCCGCACCGCGGGGTCCAGCCGGAGGGTGGCCTCGATTTCGCCGAGCTCGACCCGGAAGCCCCGGATCTTGACCTGGTGATCGAGCCGCCCCTCGAAGCGGATCGCCCCGTTCGGCAGGCACCGGACGCGGTCGCCGGTCCGGTAGAGCCGGTCGCCGGGCCGGTCCGCGAAGGGATCCGGGAGGAACCTCTCGGCCGTCAGATCGGGCCGCCCGAGATAGCCGCGGGAGAGGCTGTCGCCGCCCACCAGCAGCTCGCCAGCCACTCCGGAGGGGGCGGGCGCCAAGCGTTCGTCCACGATGTGGACGCGGATGTTGGCGAGCGGCCCGCCGAGCGGCAGGGCGGCGAGCCGGGGGTCCGCGGCCCAAAGGTCCGCCGGGCAGGTCATGACGCCGACCGTGGTCTCGGTCGGGCCGTAGTGATTGAGGACCCGCAGACCGGGGGCGAGCCGCCCGATCCGGGCCACCAGATCGCGGCTCGATGCCTCGCCGCCGAGCACGAGGAGCTGACGCGGGAGCACGGCTTCCGGCGCCGGCGAGTCGAGCAGGGCGCTCAGGTGCGAGGGGACGATCTTCAGGCAGTCGACCGGATGCCGCTGGAAGTACTCGGCCAGGCGGACCGGATCGGAGATCCTCTCCGGCGCGACGACGTGGAGGCAGCCACCCCAGCAGAGGGCCGGGAAGATGACCGTGTTGCCGAGATCTGCCGCGAAGCTCGAGACCATCGCGTAGCTCGCGGCCGGAGCGAGCCGCAGGCGGTCGCCGATCCCCCGCAGGTAGTTGAGGAGCTGCCGGTGCTCCACCGCCACTCCCTTCGGCCGGCCCGTCGAGCCGGAGGTGAACAGGACGTAGGCCAGGTTCTCGGGGCGGCAGGGGACCGATGGATCGCTCGCCGGCTCGGCCGCGAGCTCCTCCGCGGGGTCCGCCAGATCCACCACCGTGGCGCCCGCGTCCCGGAGCTCGGGCGCCACCGGGCTCCGGGTCACCAGGACGCGGGCGCCGGCCTCCGCGAGCAGGGTGGCCAGCCGGTGCACGGGCAGCGCCGGATCGAGGGGGACGTAGGCCCCCCCCGCCTTGAGGACCGCCAGCATCGCAGCGATCAGGCCGACCGACCGCTCGAGGCAGATCCCCACCCGCTCTTCGGGCCCTACCCCCAGGCGGCGCAGCCGGTGCGCCAGCCGATTGGCCATGGCGTCGAGCTCGCCGTAGGAGACGGCCGCGTCCTCGCAGACCACCGCCGGAGCCTGCGGCGTGGCGCCCGCCGCGCGCGCGAACAATTCATGGACCGTCCGGGCGTCGAGCGGCTCGGCCGCCGTGGCGTTGAGCTCGGCCAGCTGCCGCCGTGCGGCGGCGTCGAGCAGGTCCAGGTCCCGCAGCGGCGTCTCCGGCCTGCCGAGCCCGCCGCGCAGCAGCGCCGCGAGCTGGGACAGCAGCGACGCGGCGTCCTCCGGCTGGTAGACCGCGGCGTCGTAGCGCAGCTCGAGCTCCACACCGCCGTCCCGGGCCACGCACCGGAGATCGAGCTGCCAGGGGAGGTCCGGGAGCCGGCGCTCCGCGAGCGACCACGCGACCCCTGCGGCCTCGACGCTCGTCGGCCACTCCTCGAACGAGAAGCCGACCGTCCGCGGGTCGGCCAGGAAGGGGCTCTCGTCGGGCTGAAAATACTCCTGCCAGCGGAACGCCTCCCGCCAAGCCGCGGCGGTCCGCTCCACCACCTCGGCGAAGCGGAACCCCTCCTCGGACGCGACGTGGAGGGGGACGGGGCCGGCGAGCAGGCCGACGACCCGCTCCAGGTCTTCGAACTTCCTGCCGTCGAGCACGCAGGCGAGCGTCATGGCCGGCTCACCGGTCAGCCGGCCGAGCAGGCCCGCCCAGGCGGCGAGCAGCCAGTCCCCGGCGGCCCCGGTGCGCAGGAGCAGATCGGCGGTCTCGCCGTCGAGCGCCGTCACGGCGAGAGATCTCGGCACCGCCTCTTCGCCGCCGGCGGTCCCGGCCGCGAGCGGCAGGCGGATTGGCCGGCACAGAGCTTCGGCGCCGCGCCAGTGGCGGAGTCCCGCCTCGGCCTCCACCTCCGCCACGATCTCGTTGCGCCACTCCGCGAACTGGAGGTACTGGACGGCCTCCTCCGACTCCGCCGCGTACGGCTCGGGAGCGGCGTAGGCCGCCGCGATCTCGGCGACGAGGCCGGCGAGGCTCCCGGCGTCGGCGAGCAGGGCCGGCAGGCTGATCGCCAGGAGGCTTTCAGTCGCCGACCGCTCGGCGAGCGCGAACCGGCAGGACGCCCCTCCGGCATGGAGCCGCCGGGCCTCTTCCCGCAGCAGGGCGGCGATCCCGTCCCGCGGCTCGACCCGCTCCCAGCAGGGACCCGCCGAGCCCAGGACCGTCTGCAGGGGGATCCTTACGCCGGGCCGCCCCTGGACCCGCGTCCGCAGGATCTCGTGGCGGTCGACCACCCGCCGGACGGCGGCCTCGACGGCGGCCCGGTCAAGCGCGCCGCGCAAGGCGATCACCCCTTGAACGACGTCGTCCCGCCGTCCCCGCAGCCATTGGAAACGCTGCTGGGGAGACAGGCGGAAACCCTGGAGGACGGCGTCCACCCTTACAGCCACTCCCGGCGGAACATCTCTCCCATCGCCACCGCGATCTTGCGGGGGCCCTCGAAGGGATTGCGCGCGTGGGCCACCAGCATGTTGTCGACCATCAGCGCGTCCCCCTGCTGCCATGGGGCGGCCACGCTCTCTTGCCAGTAGAGCGACAGGATGGCCCGCACGTCGGCGTCGTCGATCGGGCTGCCGTCGCCGTAGAAGACGTTGCGCGGCATCTCGTCGGGGGCGAACAGCGCCGTCAGCGACTCCCGCACCGCCGGCTCGACGCACGAGATGTGGTGGAGCTGGATCTGGTTGAAGAAGACCTTCTCGCCGGTCTGCGGATGTGTGATGACCGCCGGCGCGATCTGCCGCGTCCGCAGGCTCTCGCCCCGCCAGGCGAACTCGACGCCGTTGTCCCGGCAGTACGCCTCGACCTCCGCTGGGTCGTCGGTCATGAAGAAGTCCTGCCAGCGCACGTCGAGCCCTTCGGTGAAGTTGCGCACGTACATCAGCCCCCTGGTCTCCAGCCGCTCGCGCAGCCCCGGTTCCAGGAGCTGATAGATCCGGCGGCAGTCGACGATCGGCGTCTCGCCGCCGGCCAGCGAGGGGAGCACGCAGTAGAAGAACTGCTTGCGCGGCCACTGGTGCATGTGCGAGCTCTCGTTGTGGAACAGGATAGTCTTGTCCGCCGGGTAGGGGGTCGAGTTGTAGACCTTCTTGCCCTCGCCCGCCCGGGGCAGGTCGCCGTACTCGCCGAACAGCGCCGGGCAGACCGCGCCGGCGAAGCGCTCGAAGTCCGGGACCGCCGGCAGGTGGAAGCCCCGGAACAGGAGGGCCCCGTAGCGAGCCAGGTTCTCCTCGAAGAACTCGGGGCTGCCCGCCGCCCAGCCGGCGAGATCCAGGTCGGGCGCGTTCGGCTCGACGACCAGCGGCAGGCCCTCTCCCGAGCCCAGGTGGGCGGTCCTGACCAGCTCGCCCTGCAGCAGCGTCACCGCCTTCGGCTTGATGCGCTTGAACCTCGAAAGGCTCGCTTTCTCCTGACCCTCCAACTCCATGGCTCGCTCCCTTCTTTCTTGTTCGGTAAGAAAATCCAGCTCGTCCAGACGCGCCTCCGGAGTCGCGGCGGCGCTCGCCAGCAACGCCTGGAATCGCTCGGCCAAGCGCTCCACGTCCGCCGCGGCGAAGAGGTCCGACCGGTAGGAGAAGGTCCCGCGGACCTCCCCCTCGCGCTCGCTCATGAACAGCACGAGGTCGAAGCGCGAGGTCTCGTAGCCCGTCTCGAACGGACTCAGCCGCAGGCCGGCCGCCTCGGCCGTCCCCGTGGGGGGCAGGTAGACGAACAGCATCTCGAAGAACGGCGACCGCCCCTGACCGCGGCCGGGCGCCAGCTCCTCGACGAGCTTCTCCAGCGGCACGTCCTGATGGGTGTAAACCCCCAGGGCCACCTCGCGCACCTGCGCCAGCAACTCGCGGAACGCCGGCTGCCCCGCCACGTTCAGCCGCACCGGCAGGACGTTGACGAAGAACCCGATCAGCCCTTCCACCTCCGCCCGGCGGCGGTTGGCGAGGTCGGTGCCGACGACGAGGTCGCGCTCGCCGGTGGCCCGGTACAGCAGCGCTTCGAAGGCCGCCAGCAGGACCATGTAGAGGGTGACCCGCTCCTCCCGCGCTAGCCGCCGCAGCGCCCCGGCCGTCGCGGCCGGCACGGCGAAGGAGCGGTGATCCCCGCGCGCCGAAACCGCGCCTGCCGGCTCGCGCCGGAAGGGCAGCCGCGCCGGCGGCGGCGCGCCCGCCAGATGCCGGCGCCAGTAGTCGAGCTGCCCCGCCAGCGCCTCCCCCTGCAGCCACTGCCGCTGCCAGACGGCGAAGTCGGCGTACTGGACGGGCAGCTCGGGGAGCGGCGACGGGCGCCCGCACCGGAAGGCCTCGTACAGGGTCGACAGCTCGCGCACCAGCAGGTCCATCGACCAGCCGTCGCTGACGATGTGGTGGACGGTCGCCAGCAGCACGTGCCCGGTCGCGCCGAGGCGTACGAGCCGGGCGCGCAACAGCGGCCCGTGGGCGAGGTCGAACGGCTGCGCCGCCTCCTCGGCGGCCAGCCGCCGGGCCTCCGCCTCGCGCCGGCCGGGCTCCAGATCGCCGAGATCGCAGACCGGCAGCGCGACCGGCCCGGGTTCCCCGAACAGCTGCCGCGGCTCGCCGTCGATCTCCACGAAGCGCGTGCGCAGCGCCTCGTGCCGCCGCGTCAGCTCGCCGAGGGCCCGCGCGAAGGCGCCGGCGTCGAGGTCCCCCTCCAGGCGCACCGCCAGCGGCATGTTGTAGGCCGCGCCGCCCGGCTCGAGCTGGTCGAGGAACCAGAGCCGCTGCTGGGCGAACGACAGCGGCAGCGGCTCGCCGCGCGGCACGGCCACGAGGGCGGGCGCCGCCGCCACCCCGCCGCCCGCCAGCCCGGCCTCGATGCGCCGCGCCAGCGATGAGATCGTCGGCGCCTCGAACACCGCCCGCAACGGCAGCTCCAGCCCGAACGTCCAGGCGACGCGGGCCAGCAGCCGCGTGGCCAGCAGCGAGTGGCCGCCCAGATCGAAGAAGCTCTCCTCCAGCCCCACACCCTCGACCCGCAGCAGCTCACGCCAGATCCCGGCCAGCAGCTCCTCGACCGGGGTCCTCGCCGTCCCGGGCACGGCGGCCGGCCGGCCCCCCGCCGCCTGCGTCAACGCCAAGGCCTTGCGGTCCACCTTGCGGTTGGGCAGCAGCGGCAAGGCGTCGAGGCCGATGAGCTCCGCCGGCACCATGTACTCCGGCAGGCTGGCGAGCAGGAGCTCCCGCAGCTCGCGGGCCGGCGGCATGCCGGCCGCCGGCACCACCCAGGCGACGAGCCGCGGGTCCCCCCCGGCGTCCACCACGGCGGCGACGGCCTGCCGCACGGCGGGGTGGCGCGTCAGCGTCGCCTCGATCTCGCCGAGCTCGATGCGGTAGCCCCGCACCTTGACCTGCTGGTCGGCGCGGCCCACGAAGCCGAGGACCCCGTCGGGGGTCTGGATCACCCGGTCGCCCGTGCGGTACAGGCGGGAGCCCGGCTCCGCCGCGAAGGGGTCGGGAACGAAGGCGGCCGCCGTCAACTCTGGCCGCGCGTGGTACCCCCGCGCCAGGCCCGCGCCGCCGATGCAGAGCTCGCCGGCCTTGCCCGGCGCCACCGGCTCGAGGACATCGTCGAGGAGGTAGACCTGGGTGTTGGCGATCGGGCGTCCGATGGCGACCACCCCCTCCTCCCGGGGCGCGCCGACCCGCTGCAACGTCGACCAGATCGTCGTCTCGGTGGGGCCGTAGAGGTTCCAGACCTCGCCGGCCCGCCGCAGCAGATCTGCCGCGAGGCTCCAGGGCAGCGGCTCGCCGCCGCAGAGGACGCGCAGCCGGCCGTCGCCCACCCAGCCGGACTCCACGAGCATCCGCCAGGTCGCAGGGGTCGCCTGCATCACCGAGGCGGTGGCGAGGCGCTCCCGCAGCCTGGCGGCGTCCACCGCCGTCTCCCGGCTGGCGATCTCGACCGCGGCCCCGACGAGCAGGGGGAGGAAGAGCTCGAGCCCCGAGATATCGAAGGAGAGCGAGGTGACCGCCAGCAGCCGGTCGGCGCTGGAGAGGCCGAGGTCCTCGGCCATGGCGAAGAGGAAGTTGAGAAGGGCGCCGTGGGGGATCTCGACCCCCTTGGGGCGCCCCGTCGAGCCCGACGTGTACAGGATATAGGCGAGGTCCCGCGGCCCCACCGGGCAGTCCGGATCGTCCGCCGGCTCGGCGTCGATCCGCGGCCGGTCGCGGTCGAGGAGGACCGTGGAGGCATGCGGCGGCAGCGCCGCCGCGAGGCTCTCCTGGGTGACCAGCACCGAAGCGCCCGAATCAGCGAGCATAAAGGCGAGCCGCTCGGCGGGGAACGAAGGATCGAGGGGGAGATAGGCGGCTCCCGTCTTGAGGACCCCCAGGAGGGCGGCGACCATCTCCGGGGAGCGCTCCAGCGCCACCGCCACCACCGCCCCCTCCCCCGCTCCCAGGCGGCGCAGGTACCGCGCGAGGCGGTTCGCGAGGCGGTCGAGCTCGCCGCAAGTCATCGCGCGCCCCTCGAACCAGAGGGCGGGCGTGTCGGGGTGCCGGGCCGACCGCCCGGCGATCAGGCGGTGGACCCCCTCGGCGGTGCCCCAGGTCCGCGCGGTGTCGTTCAGCCCGGGCCCGGAGACGGGGACCGCTGGGAGCGCGGGGCCGGAGAGCTCCGCGTGCGGCCGCCCGGGATCGGCGGCCAGGGCCTCGAGCGTCTGGACATAGAGCCGCTCGACGAGGAGGATCCGCTCCTCGCTCAGCCGGCTCGAATCGTAGGCGGCCTGCAGGAAGACCCTGCCGCCGTCGGCCGGGTCCTGGCCGAAGGTCGCGGAGAGGACGAAGTTGGTGGCCTCCTGGATGCGGGTTTCCAGCACCTCGTAGCCGCCGGGCTTCATCGCGTCGTCGACGACGTGAAAGTGGATGTAGTTGAAGGCGATCTCGAACAGCGGCTCGCGGCTGGCCTGCTGGATGGCGGCCAGCGGATAGCGCCGGTGCGGCAGGATCTCCCGCTCCTCGTCGAACACCGCCTGGGCGAGGTCGGCCCAGCTGCCGGCGGGCAGCCGGAGGCGGAACGGCAGCGTATTGAGGAACAGCCCCCGGACCTGCTCCCCCCCCTCGACCTCCGGCCGGCCGTTGGACACCAGGCCGGTGACCAGGTCGGTCTGGCCGGTGAGCAGGCTCAGCGCTTTCAGGTGCGCGGCCAGGAGGACGCTCTTGGTGGGCACGGCGGCCGCCCGCGCGGCGCGCTTCAAGCTCTCCGACAGGGCGCTGGAGATCGGCGCCCGGCGGATGCGGACCCGCGGCTCTCCGGCCGCCCGCGGCGCCGCCGGCCCGCGGGGCAGCTCCAGGAGCGTCCGCCCGGCGAGCCGCTCCTCCCAGAAGCGCCCGCTCTCCCCCGCCTCCAGGGTGCGGCGCTCCAGGGCGACATAGTCCCGGTAGCGCACCGGCGGCGGCGGCGCGAGGGGGACCTCCCCGCCGCCGAGCAGGGCGAGATGGAGCTGGAACACCTCCGCGAGGGTCGAGTGGAGGCTCCAGCCGTCGAGGATCGCGTGGTTCTCGATCAGCGTGAACTGGAAGGTGTCGTCGGTCCGCTGGTGGACGTGGAAGCGCAGCAGCGGCGGCCGCGCGAGGTCGAGCGGCCGCGACCGGCGGCCCCGGAGGAAGCGGTCGATCCGCTCCTCCTGCTCGGCCGCCGGCAGCCCGCGCAGGTCCTCCACCTCGAAGCCCGGTTCCACCTCACGGTGAACGAGCTGCAGGGGCTCGCCGTAGCGGCTCAGGTCGAAGGCGGTCCGCAGCACGGGGTGGCGCGCGACGACCCGGCGCCAGGCCTCGGCGAAGGCTGCCCCGTCGAAGCGTCCGCGCAGGTGGAAGCTGTCGACGTTGTGGTACGGCTGCTCCTCTTCGGCCATCCGCATGTGGAAGAGCATGCCGTCCTGGAGCAGGGTCAGGGGGTAGGCGTCCTCGACATCGGCGGGCAGGCGGCGCCGGTCGGCCTCGGCGACCAGCGCGAAGGGCTCCGCCGGCGCTGCGGCCCCGTCCCCGGCGGCCAGGCGGGCCGCGGGGGCCAGCTCCGCGATGGTCTGCAGCTGGAAGATCTGATGCAGCGAGATCTCGAGCCCCCGCTCCCGGACCAAGGCGACGATCTGGATGCTCAGGATCGAGTCGCCGCCGAGGCTGAAAAAGTTGTCGTGGACGCCGACTCGCCTGAGGCCGAGCACGCGGCTCCAGACGCCGGACAGGATCTCCTCCGCCGGGGTCGAGGGCGCCATGTAGGCCTCCTCGAGATCGGGCCTCTTCTCGCCGGGCTCCGGCAGGGCGCGGCGGTCGAGCTTGCCGTTGGCAGTGAGTGGCAGGGCCGGCAGCGCGACGAACTGGGCCGGCACCATGTAGTCCGGGAGGCGCTCGGCCAGCGCGCGGCGGAGCGCCTCGACGGCGATCTCCCCCGCCGCGGGGACGATCCAGGCGACCAGCCGGCGGCCGCCGCTGCCGTCCTCGCGCGCCAGCACGGCGGCGTCGGCCACCGCGGGGAGCGCGGCCAGCGCCGCCACGATCTCGCCGAGCTCGATGCGGAAGCCGCGGATCTTGACCTGCTCGTCGATCCGGCCGAGGTACTCCAGGTCGCCGCCGGCGAGGCGGCGCGCCAGGTCGCCGCTGCGGTAGAGCCGCGCGCCGCTCTCGCCGCTCCAGGGGTCGGGGACGAAGCGCCCGGCGGTGAGGTCCGGACGGCCCAGGTAGCCGCGGGCGAGCCCGGCGCCGCCGACGTGGATCTCGCCGGGGATCCCCACCGGCGCCAGGTTGCCGGCGCGGTCGAGCAGGTGGAGGTGGAGATCGGGGAGCGGCCCGCCGATGACGCTGCCGGCGGCCGCGAGGTCCGGCAGCCCGATCGGCCGGCAGGTCACGTGGACCGTCGTCTCGGTGATGCCGTACATGTTGACCAGCCGCGGGCGCAGGTCGCCGTAGAGCTCAAACCAGGGGCGCAGGCTCTGCAGCTCCAGAGCCTCGCCGCCGAAGATCACGAGGCGCAGCGACGGCCGCCTCTCGCCCCTCTCGGCGGCCACCCGGACGAGCTGGCGGAACGCCGAGGGCGTCTGGTTGAGGACTGTCACCCCCTCGCGGCCGAGGAGGGCGTGGAAGTCCTCCGGCGAACGGCTGACCTCGTGGGGGACGATCACCAGGCGGCCGCCATGGAGCAGCGCGCCCCAGATCTCCCAGACCGAGAAGTCGAAGGCCGCGGAGTGGAACAAGGTCCAGACGTCGTCCGGGCCGAAGCCGGACCACCCCGCGGTGGCGGCGAACAGGCGCGTGACGTTCGCATGGGTGACGGCGACCCCCTTGGGCCGGCCGGTCGAGCCCGAGGTGTAGATGACGTAGGCCCTCTGCTCCGGCAGCGAGTCGACGTCCGGCGGCCCGCTCGCGGGCCCTGCGGAGCCATCGCGCCACCCCTCCGCGGCGTCCAGACAGACTCGCGGCAGGCCGGCGGGAAAGCGGTCGAGCAGCCGCTCCTGGGCGACCAGCGCGCGGGCCGCGCTGTCCTCCAGGGTGAACGCCAGCCGCTCCCGCGGATAGGCGGGATCGAGCGGGACGTAGGCCGCCCCGGCCTTGAGGATGCCCAGCAGGCCGACGAGCAGGTCGAACGACGGCTCGGCGCAGAGCGCCACGGCATCCTCCGGACCGATGCCCAGGGAGCGGAGACGGTGGGCCAGCCGGTCGGCCGCGCGGTCGAGCTCGCCATAGGAGAGCGAGGCCTCGCCGCAGCGGAGGGCGACGGCGCCCGGCGCCAGGGCCGCCTGCGCCGCGAAGAGCCGGTGGAGGCACGCCGTCTCGTGGAGCTCCCGGGCGCCGGCCAGCGCGAGCAGATGCCCGGTCTCGGCCAGGGTCAGCAGGGGGAGCTCCCAGATCGAGAGGTCCGGGTCCCTAACCGCCGCTGCGACCAGCCGCTCGAGATGGCCGGCGGCCCGCGCCACCGTGGCCTCGTCGAAGAGGTCGGTGTTGTACTCGAGCAGGCCGCGCAGGCCCTGCCTCTCCTCGGTCAGGTGGAGGGTGAGGTCGAACTTCGCGGTCCGCGTATCGAGGTCGAGGAGGCTCAGCTCGAGCCCCGGCAGCTCGAAGCGGGTCTGCGGCGCGTTCTGGAGGACGAAGGCGACCTGGAACAGCGGCGAGCGCGAGAGGTCCCGCTTCGGCTGCAGCTCGTCGACCAGGCGCTCGAAGGGGACGTTCTGGTGGGCGTGGGCGTCGAGCGCCACGCCACGGACGCGCCGCAGGACCTCGCCCACCGTGGGCGAGCCCGAGAGATCGGTCGCGAGGACCAGGGTGTTGGCGAAGAAGCCGATGAGCTCTTCGAGCTCGAGCAGGTCGCGACCCGCGACGGGAGTGCCGACGCGGATCGTCTCCTGCCCCGAGTAGCGCGCCAGGAGGATCTGGAAGATCCCGAGCAGGGTCATGAACAGGGTCGTCCCCCGCTCTCGCGAGAGCGCCGCCACCCCTTCCGCCGTCGCCGCCGGCCAGGCGATCGCGAGCTGGCGGCCGCGGTAGCCGTAGATGGCGGGGCGCGGCCGGTCGAAGGGGAGCTGGAGCAGCTCCGCCCGGGTGCCGAGCTGGCGCCGCCAGTAGGCGATCTCGCCGGCCAGGACCTCCCCCTGGAGCCACTCCTGCTGCCAGGCCGCGTAGTCGGCGTACTGCACCGCCAGTTCCGGCAGCGGCGAGGCCTCGCCGCGGGCGAGGGCGCGGTAGAGGGCCACCACCTCGCGCACCAGGACGCCGCGCGACCAGCCGTCCGAGACGATGTGGTGGAGCGTCACGGTGATCAGGTGATCCTCGGCACCGAGACGCAGGGCGCGCAGGCGCAGCAGCGGCCCCCGCGAGAGGTCGAAGGGGGTCCGCGCCTCGGCCTCGGCGAGGCGCAGGGCGGCCGCCTCGCGCGCCGCCTCCGGCAGCCCCCCGAGGTCGACGACAGGCATCCGCACCGTCCCAGGTGGCAGGATCACCTGCGCGGGCTGCCCCGCCCGGTCGGGAAAGACCGTCCGCAGCGCCTCGTGGCGGCGGACGATCTCCGCCAGCACCGCGTCGAGGAGAGCGAGGTCCAGCGGCCCTCGCAGGCGGACCCCGCCGGGGATGTTGTACGCGGCGCTCGCCGGCTCGAGACGGTGGAGGAACCAGAGCCGGCGCTGCGCGAAGGAGAGCGGGAGGTCGAGGTCCCCCGCGCGAGGCCGGCGGCGCAGTGGCGGCGCGGCCGTGGCATCCTCCCGGACCTCGGCCGCGATCCGCGCGGCGAGCCCGGCCACGGTGGGCGCCTCGAAGACGGTGCGTAGCGGCAGGTCGAGCCGGAAGGCCTCGCGCACCCGGGCGATGAGCTGCGTACCGAGCAGCGAATGGCCGCCCAGGCGGAAGAAGTCGTCGTCGCGGCCGACCGACCGGCGGCCCAGGAGCTGGCAGAAGATGCCGGCCAGCAGCTCCTCAGCCTGCGTCCGCGGCGCCGCCGACCCCTGCCCCTCCTGCTCCTCGGGAGCGGGGAGGGACTTGCGGTCGACCTTGCCGCTCGGCGTCAGGGGGAGCTTCTCCAGCGCCACGAAAGCCGCCGGCAGCATGTAGTCGGGGAGGAAGGCGCGGGCGCGCTGACGGAGCTCCTCGGCGGCGGGGAGCCCGGCGCCGGCGCGCGGCACGAGATAGGCGACGAGACGGGGGTCCCCGGCGACGTCCTCGCGGGCGGCGACCACCGCTTGGTCGATTCCGGGGAGCGCGGCGAGCACGCTCTCGATCTCCCCCAGCTCCACCCGCAGGCCGCGGATCTTGACCTGCTGGTCGACGCGGCCGAGGAACTCCAGCGCCCCCTCCGGCCGGGCGCGGACGAGATCGCCCGTGCGGTAGAGCCGCTCGCCGTCGCCGAAGGGGCTGGGCACGAACCGCTCCGCCGTCAGGTCCGGACGGTCGAGATAACCCCGGGCGAGCCCGGCGCCGCCGACGTAGAGCTCCCCCGGAGCGCCGAGGAACACCGGCAGCAGCCGCGCGTCGAGCACGTGGGCCTGGGCGTTCGCGATCGGCCGGCCGATCGGCACCAGCTCGCGGCGGTCCTCCGCGGCGACGGTCCAGAAGGTCGAGGTGACCGCCGTCTCGGTGGGGCCGTACTGGTTGTGGAGGGGGACGCCCAGGCGCTCCCGGCAGCGGTCGCGGAGGTCCGGAGCGAGCGCCTCGCCGCCGGAGATGATCCGCCGCAGCGACGGCAGGGAGGCCGCCTGCGGCTCCTCCAGGAAGGCGCGCAGGAGCGACGGCACGAAGTTGAGGACGGCGATCCGCTCCGCCGCCGCCAGCCGGGCGAGATAACGGCTGTCCTGATGCCCGCCGGGCCGGGCCACGACGAGGCGCGCGCCGGTGGTGAGCGGCCAGAAGATCTCGCGGATCGCCACGTCGAAGCTGAGCGGCGTCTTCTGGAGCATGCTGTCGCCCGGGCTCGCGGCGTAGGCCTCCTGGACCCAGCGCAGGTGGTTGCAGATCGCCGCGTGGGAGACCATCACCCCCTTGGGCCGGCCGGTCGAGCCCGAGGTGTAGATCACGTAGGCGAGGGCGGCGGCGGGTGCCTCGGGCGGGGCGGCGCCGGCTACTCCCCCGTCCCGCGCGAGCAGCTCGTCGACGCAAAGGGTCGCCGCCGCGCGCCCCGGCAACGAGCTCAGCAGGCGGGTCTGGGCGAGCAGGACCGAGATGCCGGCGTCCGTCATCATGAAGGCCAGCCGCTCCGCCGGATAGGCAGGATCGAGGGGGACGAACGCCGCGCCCGCCTTGAGGACGCCGAGGACCGCCGCCACCATCTCCAGCGACCGCTCGACGAAGACGCCCACCCGCGACTCGAGCCCGACGCCCCGCTCGGCCAGGGCGCGGGCGACCCGGTCCGCCCGGCCGTCGAGCTCGGCGTAGGTCCACTCCGCGCCTTCGAACGCCACCGCCGCGGCCGCCGGCGAGCGCGCCGCCTGCTCCTCGAACAGGCGATGGAGGGGGCGCGCCGGACCGTAGAGGCGGGCGGTGCCGTTCAGCCTCAGGAGCAGCCCGCGCTCGGTCTCGCCGAGGGCGTCGAGCTCGCCGGCCGGCCGCCGCGGATCCGCCGCCGCGCTGGCGAGCAGGGCGGCGAGGCGCTCGGCGAGGTGTTGCGCCTCCTCTTCGGGGAACGCCGCGGCGTCGAACAGGAGGCGCGCCCGCACCCCGTCCGCGCTCCGCCAGCCGGCCAGCCGCAGGACCGGCGACTCCACCGGCGCCAGCGCGCAGCGGACCGAGAAGGCCACCCCCGCCGCCGCCTGGCGCCAAGTCCAGTCCTCGAACTCGAACCCCAGCGGCAGGGACGCCCAGCGGTCCGTATCCGGCTCGAAGTACTCGTGGTAGCGGGCGAGCTCGTCGGCGGCCTCGTTCAACCTCAGGACCGCCAACTCGAACGGCTCCTCCGGCGCGAACCGGGTGCGCAGCGGCAGGAACTTGGTCAGCAGCCCCAGGGCTTCGCGCAGCACCTCGTGGCGGCGGCCGTCGCAGGAGAGCCCCAGCTCGAGCTCCGGAGCCGCCGCCCAGCGGGCGAGCAGGATCGCCCAGGCCGCCAGCAGGACGGATGGGACCGGCGCCTCCAGACGGGTGGCGAGGTCCTCGACCCCGGCACCGGCGAGCGGCACCTCGACGGCTTGCGGCCGGCTCTCCTCTCCGGATCCGCGCCGCCGCCCCGGCAGGGCCGGCTCCGCGATCGGCTCGGCCAGGAGCTTCCGCCAGAGCTCGCGGCCGGCGGCGGTGTCGGCGGATTCGAGCAGCTCGTGCTGCCACTCCGAAAGGTCGGCGTACTGGACGGGGCCGTCCTCCTCCCCCGCCGGTCCGGCGAGGCCGCCGCCATAGGCGCGGGCAAGCTCGCCGAAGAGGTTGCGCAGGCCGGCGGCGTCGGAGCAGAGCGTGGGCAGGCGCAGGATGAGGACGCGGCGGCCGGGGGCGAGCGCCACCAGCGACGCCGAGACCGTCCCTCCCGGCCGGAGATCGAGCGGCCAGGAGAGCTCCTCCTCGAACAGCGCGTCGAGCCAGGCCTCCTGCTCCGGGGCGGACAGGCCGGCGATGTCGCTCTCCGGCAGCTCGAGAGGCCGGCTCTCCTCGATGCTCTGCACAGGGAGCTTCATCCCCGCCGGTACCGGGAAGCGGGTGCGCAGGATCTCGTGGCTGCCGACGACCTGCTCGAGGGCCCGCTTCAGCCGGGCGGTGTCGATCTCCCCCTCCAGCAGCAGCTGCGCCTGGGCGCAGGCGGGCGCGCCGGCGCCCTCCTGCTGGAGCCAGAGACGCCGCTGCTGCGGCGACAGACGGAAACCCGCGATCACTTCTTGCTCCATACGGCGCTCTACCCCAGATCGGAGAGGCTGACCGGCTCCGCCATGGCGACGACGACCTTGCGCGGACCGGCATAGGGGGCCCGTCCGTGAGCCACCAGCATGTTGTCCAGGAGCAGGATGTCCCCCTGCCGCCAGGGGAAGGAGACAGTCTCCTGGCGGAAGGCACGGCGGACCTCCGCGAGCACCTCCGGCTCGATCGGCGCGCCGTCGCCATAGAGGCTGTTCTTGGGCAGGTCCTCCTCGCTGTACTCGGCGAGCAGCGCGGCGCGCGTCGCCGGCTCGACCGTCGAGATGTGGGAGGAGACGGCGGCGTTGAACCAGACCTCCTCGCCGGTCCGCGGGTGGCGGACCGCCACCGGGCGCACCGACCGCGTGCGCAGGCGCCCCTGCTCCTTCCACTCCACCCGCACGCCGGTGCGCCGGCAGAAGGCCTCCATCTCCTCGCGCTCCGCGGTCTGGAACGCGGTCTGCCAAGTGATGCCGAAGCCCTCTCCGAAGTTGCGGACGTAGGTCACCTGGCGCTCGACGAAACGGCGGCGGACCTCCGGGTCGATGGCCGCCAGGATACGGCGGCAGTCGGCGATCGGCGTCGCGCCGCCGGTCGGCGACGGGAGCTGGCAGAAGAAGGCGATGCGCAGCGGCCAGGTATGGGCGTAGGAGCTCTCGTTGTGCAGCTCGATCCACTGCTCCGGCGGGTACTCGGTCGAGGTGTAGACCTTGTCGGAGACCAGGCTGCGCGGCTGCACGCGGTCGCTGTAGCCCAGGAGCTGGCCGTAGAGGGCCTGGATCACCCCCTGGAACTCGGCCACCGTCTCGACGCCGAACCCGCGCAGCAGGACGCCGCCGCTGGTGGCGAGGTGACCCTCGAGGATCTCGCGGTTCGCCACCGCCCAGGCGGCAAGGTCGAGCCCCTCGACCGCCGGCTCGATCAGGATCGGGAGGGCTCTCCCCGCCTCCAGGGGACCGATGCGGACGAGGTCCTGCTGCGCCGTGCTCACGGCCTTGCGGCGCACGGCGCCGAGCTTCTTGATGCCAAGGTCTTCCAGTCGGTCCATAAGTTTCACCTCATCCTTGAGAAAGAGCGGCGGCGCGGGTGCGGGTCTTCAGCTTGCGCAGGCTCGCCTCGGCCAGCGTGGCTTCCTGCTCCCGCTTGCGGCGGCGCTCCTCGCCGGCCAGGAATTCGAGCAGCTGGCCGACGCGCGCCGAGGGGTCCTCGACGACGCGCGCGAGCAGCGCCTCGAGCTGCGCGAGCCAGTGGTCCACGGTCGCGGGACGGAACAGGGTCGTCATGTAGCGCATCCCGCTCCAGAGGCCCTGATCGGTTTCCTCCATGAGCAGGGCGAGATCGAAGACCGAGGTGTTGAACCTCATCTCCAGAGGCTCCAGGGCCAGATCGCCCAGCCGGCCGCGCCGGCCGGGGACGTTCTCGAACGTGAAGGCGACCTGGAACAGGGGGTTGCGCCCGCGGTCCCTGCCGGCCTGGAGCTCCTCGAGCAGCCGGTCAAACGGGACGGCCTGATGGAGATACCCCTCCAGGGCCGTATCGCGGACCCGCCGCAGGACCTCGGCGAAGGGAGGATCGCCCGCCAGGCTGGTGCGCAGGGCCAGCACGTTGATGAAGAAGCCGATCATCCCCTCCAGCTCCACGCGCTCGCGGGCGGCCACGGAGGTGCCGACGACGAGGTCCTCGCGCCCGGTCAGGCTCAGCAGCAGCACGTACCAGGCGGCGAGCAGCGTCATGTAGAGCGACGAGCGCTCCCGCCGGCTGAGGTCGCGGAGCCCCTCCAGGAGCTCCGGCGGCAGCAGGCGGCTGCGCAGGTCCCCGGCCGACGAGGCCAGCGGCGGGCGTTGAAAGTCGGTGGGCAGGTCGAGCGTCGGCGGCGCTCCCGCGAGCTGCCGGCGCCAGTAGTCGAGCTGGGCCGCCAGCTCGCCGCCCTGGAGCCAGCCCTGCTGCCAGGCGGCGAAGTCGGCGTACTGGAGCGGCAGCGGCGGCAGCTCGGGCCGCCTCTCCGCTGCCAGCGCTCCGTACAGCTCGTCCAGCTCGCGCACCGCCACCCAGGTGGACCAGGCGTCGCTGACGATGTGGTGGAGGGCTCCCAGGACCAGATGCTCCTCCGCCCCCAGCCGCAGCGCGGCTACCCGCAGCAGGGGGCCGGCGGCGAGGTCGAAGGGGGGGTGAGCGCCGGGGGCGAGCAGCCGCTCCGCCTCCTCGCGCCGCCGGGCTTCCGGCAGGGCCGAGACGTCGATCACCGGCAGGGGGACCCGGCGCGGGGGGCCGATCCGCTGGACCGGCTGGCCGTCATGGGCGGGGAAGGTGGTGCGCAGGGTCTCATGGCGCTCCACCAGCCGGTCGAGCGCCGCCGCCAGCAGTGGCACGCGCAGTGGACCGGTGAGCCGGAACGCCAGGGGCGTGCCGTAGGCCGAGCTCCCGGGGTCGAGCTGGTCGAGGAACCAGAGCCGCCGCTGGGCCGAGGAGACCGGCAGCGGACCGCCGTCCCGCGCCACCGGCGCGATCGACGGCAGAGCCCGCTCCTCGCCGCGCATCGCCGCCTCGATCCGGCGCGCCTGCCCCGCCACCGTGGGCTCGTCGAACAGGACGCGCATGGGGAGGTCGACCCGGAAGGTCTGGCGCAGCCGGGAGACCAGCTGGGTGACCAGCAGGGAGTGCGCGCCGAGGGTGAAGACGTCGTCGTGGAGCCCGACGTCGCCACGCCCCAGGACGTCGCTCCAGAGGCCGGCCAGCAGATCCTCGACGGGCGTGCGGAGCTCCGCCGCCGCGGCCGCCGGCGCCGCGCCATCGCCGTCGGCGGCGGGGGCCGGCAGCGCGGCGCGGTCCAGCTTGCCGTTGGGCAGCAGCGGCAGCTCGTCGAGGACCACGAAGGCCGAGGGGATCAGGTGCTCGGGGAGGACCGTCCGCAGCCGCTCGCGCAGGTCGGGGATGCCGGCGGCGCCCGGCCGCGGCACGATCCAGGCGCACAGCCGCATGTCGCCGGGCGCGACCTCGCGCGCGGCGACCACCGCCGCCCGCACGCCGGGGTCGCTGGCGAGCGCTGCCTCGATTTCCCCCGGCTCGATGCGGAAGCCGCGGATCTTGACCTGATGGTCGGCGCGGCCAAGGAACTCGGCGACGCCGTCCGGCCGGAAGCGGGCGAGGTCGCCGGTGCGGTAGAGCCGCGCCCCCGGCTCGCCGCTCAGGGGGTCGGGAACGAAGCGCTCGGCCGTGAGGTCGGGGCGGCCCAGATAGCCGCGGGCGAGCCCGGCGCCGCCGACGTAGAGCTCGCCGGCCGCTCCCGGCACGACGGGCTCCGGGTCCAGCAGGTAGAGCCGGGTGTTCGCCAGCGCGGAGCCGATGGGGACCACGGCGCCGCCGTCCGCCGCGCCGTCGCGCCGGCAGACGTGAAAAGTGGCGTCGATCGAGACCTCGGTCGGTCCGTAGAGGTTCACCAGCTCCGCCGGCAGCCGGGCGAAGAAGCGGTCGCGCAGCTCGGTCGGCAGCGCCTCGCCGCCGCAGAACAGGCGCCGCAGGGAGATGCAGCGCTCGAGCTCCGGGACCTCCAGCACCATGCGGAGGGCGGAGGGGACGAGTTGGAGGACCGTGATCTCCCGCTCGGCCACGGCGCGCACCATGTATTCGGCGTCCTGGTGCCCCCCGGGCCGGGCCAGCTCCAGGCGGGCGCCGGCGAACAGCGGGCAGAACAGCTCCCAGACCGAGGCGTCGAAGCTGACCGGCGTCTTCTGGAGCACCCGGTCGGCGGCGTCGAGGGGAAACTCCTCCTGCATCCAGAGGAGCCGGTTGTAGATGGCGCCGTGGGAGATCATCACCCCCTTGGGGGTGCCGGTGGAGCCCGAGGTGTAGATCACGTAGGCCAGGTCCTCGGGGCGCGGCCCCCCCTCGGGGCGCTCGGCGCTGGCGGCGGCCACCGCCTCGGCGTCGCGGTCGAGCAGGACCGTGGCGCCGTCCCAGGCGCCGGCCCTGGAAAGCCGGGCGGCGAGGCTCGACGTGGTCACCAGCACGCGCGCTCCTGAGCTGGCGAGGAGCAGGGCCAGCCGCTCCGTGGGATAGGTGGGATCGAGCGGGACGTAGGCCCCGCCCGCCTTCAGCACCCCGAGCAGGACGGCGACCAGCTCCAGGGAGCGGTCGAGGCATATCGCCACCAGGGTCTCCGGGCCGGCGCCGAGCCGGCGCAGGTGGTTGGCCATGCAGTTGGCCCGCCCTTCCAGCTCGCCGTAGGTCAGGACGGCGTCCTCGTCCGCCACCGCCGGCCGGTCCGGATGGAGCGCCGCCTGGGTCTCGAAGCGGGCGGTCAGGGTGCCGCCCAGCGTCGAGGCGCGGAGGGTGGCGTTCCTCTCCACCAGCCAAGCCCGCCGCTCGTCCTCGGCGAGGACGGGGAGCTCGGCGAGGCGGGTCGCCGGCTGCCGGCAGACGGCGGCCAGGAGGGCCGCGAGCCGGTCGGCGAGCGGCCGGGCGTCGGCGCGGGCGATCGCGCCCGCGTCGAACCGGATCTCGCCGGCGATCTCGGAGCCCTCGCGGCGGCACTCCAGAGCGAGGTCGAAGCGGTCGTCGAGGATCCGGCGCCGCTCGACGCGCAGCCCGAGCCCCGGCGCCGCGAGATCCGGCATCGCGTTCTCACAGAGGAAGCCGACGGGGAAGTACGGAGCGGGTGCCGGATCGCCCGCCGCCGCGGCGAGCTGCTCGAGACTGAAGCGCTCCTGCCACTGCCCTAGGGAGCGCAGGCTCTCGGCGACGCGGTGGAGGGCGCCGCTCCACGGCTCGTCCCGCGCCAGCAGGGCGCGCAGGGGGAGGGTCCTGGCGAGCGGGCCGACCGCGTCCGCGAGATCCTCGAACCGGCGGCCGTCGAGGCTCACCCCGACCACCAGATCGCGCTCCCTGGCGAGCCGCGAGAGGAGGATCAGCCAGGAGGTCAGCAGGACGGCGGCCGGCTCCACCCCTTCACGGCCGGCGAGGGCCGCCACCGCGTCTGCGAGCTCCGGGCCCCACCGGAACGGCAGGGCGGCGGGCGCGAACGGCGCCGGCGCGGAGGCGCGGGAGAACGGCAGCGCCGCCCCCCGCCGCTTCCAGAGCTCGGGCTCGTGGAGCAGCCGGCGCTCCTCCGCCGCCTCGCCGGACTCCAGGAGGTCGTTCTGCCAGGAGGCGAGATCGGCGTACTGGAGCGTCTCCCCCGCCTCGCCGGCGCTCCCTTCGTAGGCCTCGAAGATCCGGCGCAGCAGCACACTCAGCGTCGGCCCGTCGGCGCACAGCGCCGGCAGCACGAGGACGAGCCGCGAGCTCTCCTCGCCGGCGGCGACCAGCGAGGCGCGCAGGAGCGGTCCCCGGCTCACATCCAGCACTTCCGCGGCGAGGCGCCGCAGCTCGTCCTCCACGGTGGCGCCGGCGGCCGGCTCCTCGAGCCGGGGGAGCAGGTCGCCGGCCAGCACCTGCACGGGGTAGCCCATGCCCGGCAGGCTGGCGAAGACGGTATGGAGGATCTCGTAGCGCCCCGCCACGGCGCGCAGGGCGGCCTCCAGCCGCGGCCGGTCGACCGCGCCGTCGATCCCGACCACGGCCTCGGCCGTGTAGACGCCGCCGTCGGCGAGGCGCAAGGTCCAGAGGCGCCGCTGTTGCGGCGAGGCGAGCAGTCCTTCGACGAGACTCATGATGCCGGGGGGACCTCCACGGGTACGGACGGCTCGAGCCCGGCGCGCCGCCGCGGCAGCCGGCGCAGCGCCTCCAGGCTGGCGTCCGCGAGGCTGCGCGCCGCCTGCTGGCGATGGTTCCGCTCGTCCCGCTCCAGGCCGCCGCACAGCTCGCTCAAGCGGATCTCGGGCGCCGCCGCCGCTGCGCGCAGGACGGCCTCGTAGTGGCCGGCGGCGCGGGCGATGGTGCCGGCCTCGAACAGGTCGGAGCTATAAACGATCTCGCCGGCGAGGCCCACCGCCCCCTCGACCAGGTTGAGGTCGAGCTCGTAGGGGGAGGTCCCGTGCTCGAGCGGCAGCGGGAGCATCGAGATCCCGGCTCCCTGCCAGGGCGTCAGCGGCTCGCTCTCGAGCGAGAAGTGGGCCTGTACGAGGAGCGCGTGAGCGGGGTCCCGCACCGGCTGCAGGCGCTCCACCAACTGCTCGAACGGCAGCTCCTGACAGGCGAGGGCCGGCAGCGCCGCGGCGCGGGTCCGCAGCAGGATCTCCTCGAAGGTGGGATCGCCGGCGAGATCGAGGCGCAGGACCTGCAGGTTGGCGAACAGGCCCAGCACGTCCCCGGTCCCCGGTAGCGTCCGGTTGGCCACCGGCGATGCCACCAGCAGGTCCTCCTGGCCGGTGTGGAAGTGCAGGAGGACGCCGAAGGCGGCGAGCGCGGTCATGAACAGGCTGGCCTGGAACCGGGGGCCGAGCTCGGCGACGGCGCGGGAGAGGTCCGCCGGCAGCTCGAAGCTCCGCTTGCCGGCGCGGAACGTCTGCCGCGATGGCCGCGGCCGGTCCGCCCGCTGCCAGCGCAGGACCGTCGGCGCCCCCGCCAGGCGGCGGACCGCCGCCGCGACCGGCCGTTCCAGCGCCTCCCCGCGGAGCCACTCCCGCTCCCAGCGGGCGAAGTCGAGATAGCGCACGGCGGGCCGAGGGAGGGCCGCGGGACGGCCGCCGGCCGCCGCCGCGTAGAGCGCGGCGGCCTCGCGCAGCAGGATGACACCCGACCGGCCGTCGTGGACGATGTGATGGATGACGAAGAGGAGCCGGTTCTCCTCCTCCGCGAGCCGGGCCAGCAGGAGCCGCACCAGCGGAGCGCGGGCGAGGTCGAAGGGCGCGCGCACCTGCGTCCAGGAGATCCGCTCGAGCTCGGCCGCGCGCAGCGGCTCCGGCAGCGCGCGCAGATCGACCACCGGCAGCGGCACCGGCAGCGGCGGATGGACGAGCTGGCGCGGCTCCCCCTCCCCCTCCGCGAACGACGAGCGCAGCACCTCGTGCCGCTCGCACAGCGCGGCGAACGCGGCGCCGAAGGCGGGCGGGTGGAAGCGGCCGAGGATGCGCAGCGCGATCGACTCGTTGTGCATCGGGCTCTCCGGCTCCAGCCGGGCCAGGAACCAGAGGCGGCGCTGGCCGTGGGTCAGCGGCCCCTCGACCCGCTCCGACCGCTCGAGCGGCGGCGGCGCCACCGCCTCCAGGCTCGCCTCCGGCCCGCGGCCGGCCGCGATCAGGGCCGCCAGCGAGCGGACGGTCGGCGCGGTGAACAGGTCCGCCACCGAGAGCTGCACCCGCAGCTCCTGCTGCGCCCGGGCGACGACCTGCAGCCCGATCAGCGAGTTCCCGCCGAGCTCGAAGAAGGCGTCCTCGGCGCCGACCTCGTCGACGCCGAGGAGGTCCTGGAACAGCTCGGCCAGCCGCGGCTCCAGCGCCCCCGCGGGAGGGACGAAGGGGTTCTTCAACTGCGGCCGGTGGAAGCGCGGGCGCGCGGCGCGGGCCTCCTCGACGCCGCCCAGGAAACTCTCGAGGGTCAGCGACTGCACCTGGGCGACCAGCGCCTCGACCCCCTGCGGCAGCACCGCCACCTGGGGGTGCGGCCCGTCGAGGATGCGCGCGAACGCCTCGCTTCCTTCCGCGAAAGAGATGCCGAGCTCGTCCCGCATACGCCGGATCCGCTCGCGCAGCTCGGGCAGCCCCTGGAGGAGATCGTCCTGCCAGGCGTCCCACTGCCAGGGTCCCCAGTTGATGGCGGCGGTGAAGGCCGCGCCGTAGCCCGCCGGACGGTGGGCGAAGGCGTCGAGGAAGGCGTTGGCGGCGCAGTAGTCCGCCTCCCCCAGGCCGCCGGTGAGCGACGAGCTGGAGGAGAAGAGCGCCAGGAAATCGAGCCCCTCTCCCCGCAGCATCTCGTCGAGCAGGAGCGTGCCCCGCACCTTGGGCGCGAGCACGGCCGCGGCCTGGCCGCGCGGCTTGCGCTGGGTCAGGCCGCCGCCGGGGACGCCCGCCGCGTGCACCACGCCGTTGAAGGCGCCGAAACGCTCCCTCGCCAGCCCGAGGGCGGCGGCGAGCTGGGCCTCGTCGGCGACGTCGGCCGCGACCACCAGCACCTCCGCGCCCAGAGCCTCCAGGGCGGCGATCCGGCCGGCTTTCTCCCCGCCCGCTTCGCCAGAGCGCGACAGCAGCACCAGCCGGGCCTGGACCGTCCGCGCCAGGTGCTCGGCGATCGCCAGGCCCAGGCCGCCCAGGCCGCCGGTGATCAGGTAGACCCCGCGCTCCCGCAGCCGCGCCGGCCGGGTGGCCGCCGGCGGCAGCGGCGACGGCTCGAAGCGCTCGACCCAGCGGTAGCGCCCGCGGTAGGCGATCCTCGCGTCGCCCGTGATCTCGGCGGTCATCTCAGCGCTCAGCGCCGCCGCCAGACCCTCCCACTCCGGGCTCGCGAGATCGACGTCGATCAGCCGGCAGGAGAGGTTGGGATACTCCTGCGGCAGGACCCGGCAGGGTCCGAGGAGCGTGGCCTGCAGAGGGTTCAGGAGATCCCCGCCGAGCACGTCGCAGGCGTTGGCCGAGACGGCGTGGACGCGGAGCGGATCGCCGGCGCCCTGGTTGCCGATCGCCTGCGCCAGGAACAGGAGGCTGTAGAAGCCGGCCTCCAGCGCGGTCTCGGCCTCGCCGGCGGACCGCCCGCCGGCATCGAGACTCCAGAGATGGACGATGTCGGACGGCATCCGGCCGGCGGCCCGCAGTTGCTCGAGCAGCCGCTCGTACTCCGCGGGCGCGGCCGGGGCCAGCGTGTAGGCGTCCTCACCGGAGCGCTCGAAGCGCTCGCCCCGGCGCACCGAGACGACCTGGGCCCCGGCGCCGCGCAGGCGCGCCGCCAGGCGGTCGCCCAGGCCCCGCGCGTCCGCGAACAGCAGCCAGCGGCCCGCCGCCGGCGCGGCGGTCGCGGCGGCCGGCGGCAGCGGAGCCCGCCGCCACTCGGGGGTGAAGAACCAGCTCGCGAGGTCGCTCCGCTTGACCGCGGCGGCCGGCGCCGCAGGGCGCCGGCGGGCGTCGATCCAGTAGGGCCGGCGCTCGAAGGGGTAGGTCGGCAGCGGCACCCGCCGGCGCCGCTCGGCGCCGCGGAAGGCGGTCCAGTCGACCTCGACGCCGGCGAGCCAGAGCTTGCCGAGGGTGACCAGCAGGAAGGCGAGATCGGGCTGGGCGTCGTGGCGGTGCCGCAGCGACGGCAGGGCCACCCGCGGCGTATCACCGTCCCCGTCGCGGCGCTGCAGGGCGGAGCTGGTCAGCGCCTGCCCCGGCCCGACCTCGAGCAGCACGGAGCCGGTGCTCAGCAGCTCCCGCAGCCCGTCCTCGAAGCGCACCGGCTCGCACATGTGAGCCGCCCAGTAGTCCGGGTCGGTCGCCTGCTCCGGGGTGATCCAGCGCCCGGTCAGGTTGGACAGGAACGGGATTCGCGGCGCGCTGAGCTCGATCCGCCGCGCCAGCGCGGCGACCGGCGCGCGGACCGGCTCCAGCAGGGCCGAGTGGAAGGCGTGGGCGGCCTGCAGGCGCTGGCCGCGGGCGCCGCCGGCCGCCAGGCTCCGCTCCAGAGCCTCGATCTCCGCCACCGGGCCGCTGACCACGCAGACCGCGGGGCCGTTGACCGCGGCGAGCGACAGCCGGTCGGTCAGCAGCGGCAGCACCGCGGCCTCGGCGAGCGGCACCGCCAGCATCGCCCCGGCCTCGGTGTCCTGGATCAGCCGGGCCCGCCCCGCCACCAGCAGCAGCGCGTCCTCCAGCGACATCACGCCGGCCAGACAGGCGGCCACGTACTCGCCCAGGCTGTAGCCCATCATCGCCCAGGGGCGCACCCCCCAGTCCATCCAGAGGCCGGCGAGGGCGTAGTCGACGACGAACACGGCGGGCTGGCTAAGGGCGGTCCGCCCCAGCGGGTCGCGGCCGGCCGGCTCGCCGGAGCGGCCGAGCATCCCGCGCAGGTCGACCCCCCGCGGCGGCGCGGGCTCCCCCGTCCCCCCCTCGGGATAGAGAATGGCGCGGAGGTCGAGCCCGAGATGCGGCCGCAGGATCTCGCAGCAGCGGTCGACGCGATCGCGGAAGCCGGCCTCGGAGCTGTACAGCTCGCTCGCCATGCCGGCGTAGTGGTCGCCGAGGCCCGGGAAGAGGAAGGCGACCTGCCGCTCGCCGGGCGGGCACGAGCCGGTGGAGACGCGCCGGGCGTCGAGCGTCCGCAGGGCCGCGGCCGCCCCCTCGAGGTCCTGGGCGAGCACGGTCCGGCGATGCTCCGCGGCCCGCCGCCCGGCCTGCAGGGTGTGAGCAGCGTCGGCGAGGCTCAGGCCGGGGTGGCGGCTCAGATGGTCGGCGAGCGCGGCGCTGGCGGTCTCGAGCGCGCTCTCGGTGCGGGCCGAGAGCACCAGGAGCTGCCAGTCGCGCGACGGCCCCGCGGGGGCCGGCTCGGCGGCCTCCTCGAGGACGAGGTGGGCGTTGGTGCCGCCCATCCCCAGCGAGTTCACCCCGGCGCGCCGGGGGGAGCCCTGCGACCGCCAGGGGCGGGTCTCGGCGCTGACGTAGAAGGGGCTCGACGCGAGGTCCGACTCGGGATTGGGCTCGCGGAAGTGCAGGGTCGCGGGGAGCATCCGGTTCTCCAGCGCCAGGACCGTCTTGATCAGTCCGGTGACGCCGGAGGCGCGGTCGAGATGGCCGACGTTGCTCTTCACCGAGCCCAGGGCGCAGAAGCCGGTCGCGCCGGTCGTGGCGCGGAAGGCCCGGGTGAGCGCGGCGACCTCGATCGGATCGCCCAGGCGGGTGGCGCTGCCGTGCCCCTCGACGTAGGAGATCGTCGCCGGGTCGACGCCGGCGCGGGCGAGCGCCCGCTGGATCGCCTGCGACTGCCCCTCGACGCTGGGGGCGGTGTAGCCGACCTTCAGCGAGCCGTCGTTGTTGATCGCCGAGCCCTTGATCACGGCGCGGATGGTGTCGCCGTCGGCGAGCGCGTCCGCCAGCCGTTTCAGCACCACGACGCCGGCGCCGTCGCCGAACACGGTGCCGCCGGCCGCGGCGTCGAAGGACCGGCAGTGGCCGTCGGGGGACTCCTGTCCCCCCTCCTGATGGCTGTAGCCGAACTTCTGCGGCACCCGGACCGAGACGCCGCCGGCCATCGCCATGTCGCACTCTTCCATCAGCAGGCTTTGGCAGGCGAGGTGCACCGCCACCAGCGAGGTCGAGCAGTGGGTCTGCACCGCCACGCTCGGCCCCTTGAGGTCGAGCTTGTAGGAGACCGCCGTAGGCATCGAATCCTTGTCGTTGCCGATCACCATCTGGTAGGGATCGAGGCCGCCCGCGATCTCCGGATCGGCGTAGAGGGAGAGCATGTAGCTGCTCAGGTTGCAGCCGGCGAAGAGGCCGATCGGCCGCCCGTACTGCCGCGCGTCGTACCCCGCGTCCTCGAGCGCCTGCCAGGAGCACTCCATGAAGATCCGGTGCTGGGGATCCATGAACGCCGCCTCGCGCGGGCTGAAACCGAAGAAGTGGGCGTCGAAGCCCGCGATCTCGCCGAGGATCGGCCGGGCCTTGACGTACCCCGGGGCGGCGAGCGCCGCGGCGTCGACGCCGGCGTCCAGCAGCTCCTGGTCGGAGAAGAACGAGATCGACTCGACGCCGTCGCGCAGGTTGCGCCAGAGCTCCTCGACGCTGGCGGCGCCGGGGAACCGCCCGGCCATGCCGACGATGGCGATGTCGGCATTCTGGAACGGTCGCCGGGAGGCCGGGGCGATGTTAGTACCGGGGGTCGCGGCCCCGGCGGCGCGGCCGAGGAGCTGGGCGAGGGCGCTCACCGTCGGCGCCTCGAACAGGGTGACGTTCGAGATCTGCACCCCCAGCTCCCGCCGCAGGTCGGCGACGAGCTGCACCCCGATCAGGGAGTTGCCGCCGAGATCGAAGAAGTTGTCGTGGACGCCCACCTGGCGGACGCCGAGCGCCCGCTGCCAGAGCTCGGCGATCCGCCGCTCGAGCTCGCCGCCGCCGAGGGGCGCCGAGAGGGTGCCGGCAGCCCGGCTCGCCGGCGCCGGGGGGTGCGGGCGAGCCCAGAGCGCCCGGCGGGCCACCAGGTCGCCGGTAGACTGCACCACGCGGCCGGACAGCCCCGAGCCCACCAGGCGCAGGAAGGCGTCGGCCCCCTCCTCGGGAGTCATGGCGTAGGCCGCCACCGAGGCGCCGATCCCCCCGGCCCGCCGCTCGCCCGCCAGCCAGCCGTCCCAGTCGACGCTCAGCCACCGCCCGTCCGTCCGCGCGGCGGCGAAGGCGTCGAGGAAGGCGTTGGCCGCCGCGTAGGCGGCGAACCCGAGGCCGCCGAGGACGGTGGAGATCGACGAGGTCAGCAGCCGGAAGTCGAGATCGTGGCCGGCGAGGGCCTCGGCGAGCGCCTGGACGCCCCGCACCTTGGGCGCGAAGTGCGCCTCGCGGTCCGCCTCGCCAGTCTCGGCGAGCGGCCGGAAGGCCGCCGGGTCCACCGAGCCGGCCGCGTGCACCACCCCGTGCAGCGCGCCGAACCGCTCCACCGTCCGCCGGACGGCCTCCCGGAGGGCCACCGGATCGGCGGCGTCCGCCCGCAGGACCAGCACCTCCGCGCCGAGCGCCTCGAGCTCGCGCAACTGCCGGATCCGCCGGCCGGTCGGCTCCTCGGGGCGGTCGAGCCAGGACGCCCACTCCGCCGGCTCCGGGAATTCCGAACGGCCGACCAGGACGAGACGGGCCCGGACCTGGCGAGCCAGTCCGGCGGCGATGGCGAGCCCGACGCCGCCGAGCCCGCCAGTGATCAGGTAGACTCCGCGCGGCCGCAATCCGTCCGCCCCTGGAGCGGGGCGCTCGAGGCGGACCGCCTCCAGCTCCTCTACCCAGCGGCCGCCGGCGCGCAGGGCCACGCGAAGCCCGCGGCCTTCCGCCTCGGCGGCGAGCTCGGCCAGCAGCGGCGCGGCGAGCCCGCCGGCCTCTACCTCGGCCGCCGACAGGTCGATCGTCCGGCAGCGGATCTCCGGGTGCTCCTGGGGCGCCACCAGGCAGGGGCCGAGGACGGTGGCCTTCTGCGGCCAGAGCGCCTCGCCGCCGTGGACGCGGAAGAGGCCGTCGGCCACCACCGCCAGCTCCACGGTGCCGTCGAGGCCGCGGCCCGCCAGGGCTCTGACGAGGGCGGCGACGCTGGCGTAGCCCAGCTCCTCGGCGCCATCGCCGGGCCCGGCCTCGCCGGTGACGCCCCCCAAGTGGACGATACGGCGGGGGCGCAGGCCCTGGTCGTCGAGACTGGCGAGCAGGCGGTCGAAGCCAGCGGCGCCGGCCGGCCGCACCGCCACGGCCGGCGCCCCGGCGCGCTCGAGCTCGCTCCGCAGCTCCTCGCCCAGGCCGCGGCCGTCGGCGAGGATCAGCCAGGGGCCGCCGGCCACCAGCGCCGCCGCCGCCGGCGCGGGGCGCGCCGCGGCTTGGCGCCAGACCGGCTGGTAGAACCACTCCGCCGGGTCCGGCCGCTTGCCGGCCGCCGGCCGCTCCGCCGCGGCGGCCGGAGCGGTGAACCAGTGGCGCTGGCGCTCGAAGGGGTAGGCCGGCAGTGACACCCGCCGCCGGGGGCGGCCGGCGGCGGCCGCCGCCCAGTCCGGCTCGATTCCCTGCAGCCAGAGCTTGCCGAGGCAGGCGCGCAGGAACGCCTCGTCCGGCTGGCGCGCGTGCTCCGGCGGGAGCGATGCCAGCACCGAGGCGCCGGGCTCGCCGGCGAAAGCCGGATGCTGCTGGGCGAAGGAGCCGAGCGTCTGCCCCGGCCCTACCTCGAGGAGCACCCGCTCCGGCGCGCGGAGCAGCTCGGCGAGGCCGTCGGCGAAACGGACGGCGCCGCAGAGATGGTCGGCCCAGTAGGCCGGATCGCAGGCCTGGGCGGCGGTGATCCAGCCGCCGGTGACGTTGGAGAGATAGGGGATCCGCGGCGCTTGGCGCGGGCGCTCCGCGACCAGCCCGGCCATCGCCTCGCGCAGCGGCTCCATCGACCGCGAGTGGAAGGCGTGCGAGGTCCGCAGGCGCACCGAGACGAGGCCGCGCGCGGCGAGCTCCCCCTCCAGCGCCGCCACCGCCGCCGGCGATCCCGCCACCACGCAGGCCGCGGGCCCGTTGACCGCCGCCAGCGAGAGCTCGCCGCCGAGCAGGGCGCGGGTCTCCGCCTCGGGGAGCGGCACGGCCAGCATCGCCCCCGGCGGCAGCGCCGCGATCAGCCGCGCCCGCCGCGCCACCAGGGTCAGCGCGTCGGCGAGGGAGAAGACGCCCGCCAGCGCCGCCGCCACGTACTCCCCCAGGCTATAGCCGAGGAGCGCCGCCGGCTCGATCCCCCAGCTCGCGAATAGCCGGGCGAGCGACCAGTCGACGGCGAACACCGCCGGCTGGGCCACCGCCGTATCGTCCAGGGGCCCCGCCGCGCGCGCTGCGCCGTCCCGGCGGAGAAGCCGCCGGAGCTCGCCGCCGTCCGCGGACGCGGCCGCCGGCGCCGCGAACAGGGCCTCCCGCAGGTCCAGCCCGAGGTGAGGCGCGAGGATCTCGCAGCAGCGGTCGAGCTCGGCCCGGAAAGTCGGCTCGGAGCGGTAGAGCCCGGCCGCCATGCCGGGGTAGTGGTCGCCGAGCCCGGGGAGCAGGAAGGCCACGTCGCGGGCGGCGCCCACCCGCCTCGTCAGCACCCGCTCCGGGTCGAGCCGCGCCAGCGCCGCGGCGGCGTCCTCGCGGCCGCGGCAGAGCACGGTCCGCCGCTGCTCGAACCGCGCCCGCCCGGTCTGCAGCGTCCAGGCCGTATCGGCCGCCCGCAGGCCGGGATCGGCGGCGAGCGCGGAGGCCAGCTCCGCGGCGGCGCGGTCGAGCCCCTCGCCGGTGCGCGCGGAGAGCGGCAGCAGCTCCCACCCCTCATCCTCCCCGGCTTCACCGCCGGCTCGCGCGGGGGGCGCCGCGAGCACCACGTGGGCGTTGGTGCCGCCGAAGCCGAACGAGCTCACCCCGGCGAGCCCGGGGGCGCCGCCGGGCCAGGGCGCGAGGCCGGTCTGCACGGCGAGCGGCAGCTCGGCGAACGGGATCTTGGGGTTCGGCGCCAGGAAGTGGAGGCTCGGCGGGATCTCGCCGTGCGCCAGCGACAGGGCGACCTTGATCAGGCCGGCGGCGCCCGCCGCCGCCTCCAGGTGGCCGAGGTTGCTCTTGACCGAGCCGACGGCCAGAGGGCGCTCCGCCGGGCGCCCCGCCGCGGCCACGGCGCCGAGGGCCATCGCCTCGATCGGATCGCCGAGCTCGGTGCCGGTGCCGTGGAGCTCCACGTACTGCATCTCGCCCGGCGCCACGCCGGCCCGGCGGCAGGCCTCGCGCAGCACGCTCTCCTGCGCCGCCCGGCTGGGGGCGGTGAGCCCGTTCGAGCGGCCGTCCTGGTTGACGGCGGAGCCGCGGATCACGGCGTAGACCGGATCGCCGTCCGCCAGGGCGCGCGACAGCGGCTTCAGGACCACCAGACCACACCCTTCGCTGCGCACGTAGCCGTCGGCGCGGGAGTCGAAGACCTTGCAGCGCCCGTCGGGCGCCAGCAGGCCCGCCTTGCTGAAGACGACCGTCAGCGCCGGATCGACGATGACGTTAACCCCGCCCGCCACCGCCAGCGAGCACTCCCCCGACCGCAGGCTCTGGCAGGCGAGGTGGACGGCGACCAGCGACGACGAACAGGCGGTGTCCACCGCCAGGCTCGGACCCCGGAAGTCGAAGAAGAAGGAGAGGCGGTTGGCGGCGATGCTCGGCGAATTGCCGGTGCCCGCGTAGGCGTCCAGGGTCTCCAGCGAGCCGAGCTGGAGCCGCGCGTAGTCGACGTTCGAGAGCCCGACGAACACCCCGGTGGCCGAGGAACGCAGGCGGTCGGGCCGCAGGCCGGCGTCCTCCAGCGCCTCCCAGGCGACCTCCAGGAGGAGCCGCTGCTGAGGGTCCATGCGCTCGGCCTCGCGGGGGGAGATCCCGAAGTGCGTGGCGTCGAACTCGTCGACGGCGTCGAGGAAGCCGCCCCAGCGCGAGCTCATCTTGCCGGGCGCCGAAGCGTCAGGGTCGAAAACGCGGCCGAGGTCCCACCGCGAGGAGGGCACCTCCGAGATCGCGTCGACCCCGTCGCGCAGGAGCTGCCAGAAGGCCCGCGGGCCGCGTGCTCCCGGGAACCGGCAGCCGATGCCGACGATGGCGACCGGCTCCTCGGCCGTCGCGGCGGGCGCCGGTCCCGCCGTCTCTCCGGCATCCATTCCGGCGAGGAAGCGGGCGACGGCGGCCGGCGTCGGGTGCTCGTAGAAGAGCGTGGCCGGCAGGTCGCGCCCGAGCCGCTCGCCCAGCTCGCCGGCCAGGGAGACCGCCGCCGCCGAGTCCACCCCGTGGCTGGCGAAGGTCTGCCGCGGATCGATCCGCCCCGGCTCCACCGCGAGGCGGCGGGCGAGGCGCTCCACCAGCCAGGCCTCGACCTCCGCGACAGCCGCGACGGCGGCAGCGGCACCGTCGGCGGCCGTCTCCTCCGCCGGCCGCCGCCACAGGCCGACCGCGTCGAGTCCGCCGTCCAGCCAGGCCGCCCGGCAGATACGGCGCTGGACTTTGCCGCTGGTCGTCTTCGGCACGCTCCCCGGGGCGAGCAGGGCGAGGCCCCAGAGCTCGAGATCGTGCTCCTCGGCGACCCGGCGGCGCACTGCCGCGACCGCCTCGTCGAGGTCGCAGGCGGCGCCCCGCTTGAGCTCCTGCACCACGACGAGCCGTTCCGCCCCTTCGGCCTCGACCGAGAAGGCGGCGGCCGCTCCCGGCGCGAAGGCCGGGTGGCTGGCGTGGACCGTCCACTCCACGTCCTGCGGATAGTGATTCTGGCCGCGGATCACGATCAGGTCCTTGAGGCGGCCGGTGACGCAGAGGTCGCCATCGGCGAGGAAGCCGAGATCGCCGGTGCGCAGGTAGCCCTCGCCGCCGCCGCTGGCGGCGATGCGGGCGCGGAAGGTCGCCTCGCTCTCCTCCGGGCGGTTCCAGTACCCCTGCGCGACGCTCCCTCCCGACACCCAGATCTCGCCGACGCGCCCCGGCGGGCATTCGGCGAGCGACCCGGCGTCCACGATGGCGAGCCGCTGGCCGAGCCACGGCCCGCCGCAACCGACGAACACGGTGGCGTCCTCCCCGGGAGCGGCGGTCTCGGCGCGGTCCTCCTTCAGGGCCGCGGCGCTCACGCGGTGGCGGCGGCCGTCCTCGTCATGGCGGCCGGCGGCGATCAGCGTCGCCTCGGCCAGGCCGTAGCAGGGGAAGAACGCCTCCCGCCGGAAGCCGCACGGGGCGAAAGCCTCGGCGAACCGGCTCAGAGTCTCCGCCCGCACCGGCTCGGCGCCGTTGAACGCTGTGGTCCAGGACCGCAGGTCGAGCCCCTCCCGCTGCTCGGGCCTCAGCCGGCCGGCGCACAGCTCGTAGGCGAAGTTCGGCCCGCCGCTCGTCGTCCCGCGGTGGCGCGAGATCGCCGCCAGCCAGCGCAGCGGCTGCTGCAGGAAGTGCATGGGGGTCATGAACACGCACGGCGCCCCGGCGTAGACCGCCTGCAGGTGGTTGCCGATCAGCCCCATGTCGTGGAACGACGGCAGCCAGGTGACCACCGTCGAGCCCTCGAGATTGCGCAGCGAGAGGCGCAGGATCTCCGAGTTGTGGAGGAGGTTGCCGTGGCTGACCATCACCCCCTTGGGCTCCGAGGTCGAGCCGGAGGTGTACTGGAGGAAGGCGAGCGACCCGCGGTCCACCCCCGGATCGCGCCAGCGCTCGGCCCAGCCGTCCTCGACGGCGTCGGCGGCCAGGAGCTCGAGGCCCGCCAGCTCCGTCTCGCCGGCCAGCAGGTCCCGCGCCGCGCCGAGCTGCTCCTCGAGGATGAAGGCGAAGCGGGCCTGGGCGTCACGGGTGACGCTGCGTACCCGCGGCAGGCTGCGGCGGGCCTTCGACAGGGCGAGCGCCGCCAGCGGCACGGCGACCGCGCCGGCATAGAGGCAGCCGAAGAAGGCGATCAGGAAGTCGAGCCCCTGCGGCAAGGGCAGCAGGATCCTCTCGCCGGCGCCGCCGCGGTCGGCCAGCATCGCCCCAATCGCCCGCGCCCGGCGGTCGAGCGCGGCGTAGGAGATCGAGAGCGCCTGCTCGTCACCGTCCTCGAGGAAGGTGTAGGCGATCGCGTCCGGGGTCTCCTCCGCACGGCGGCGAAGGGTGTCGACGAAGCTCTGGGCCTGCTGGCCGGCGAAAGGGCGCGTCATACGGCTGTCGTCCCGGGAAGAATCCCTAGACTGCCACCTGATCCCGGGTCACCGGCTGAGCCATCCCGACCAGCACCTCCCGCCGCCCCGCGAAGGGGGCGCGGCCATGGGCGGCCAGCATGTTGTCGAGCAGGAGGAGGTCCCCCTTCTGCCAGGGGAAGCTGACGGTCTCGGCGCGGTACGCCTCGCGCAGGTGCGCCATCACCTCGGGCTCGATCGGGGCGCCGTCGCCGTAGAACGTGTTGGTCGGCAGCTCGCTCTCGGTGAACTCGGCGAGCAGGGCCGCGAGGATGTCCGGCGCCAGCGTCGAGGCGTTGAAGAAGGTGGCGTGGTTGAACCAGAGGACCTCGCCCGTCCGCGGATGGCGGGCCAGCGCGGGGCGGACGGCGCGCGTCCGCAGCCGGTCCCCCGGCTTCCACTCCACCTCGATGCCGTTCTGGCGGCAGTGCTCCTCCACCTGGGCCTTGTCGGTGGTCTGGAAGACGGTCTGCCAGGCGAGGCCGAAACCGTCGCCGAAGTTGCGGACGTACATCCACCCCTGGCGGGCGAAGCGCTCGCGGATCTCCGGGTCGATCCGCTGCAGCACCCGGCGGCAGTCGGCGATCGGCGTCTGCCCCCCCTGCTCGGACGGCTGCCGGCAGAGGAAGAAGATGCGCAGCGGCCACCGGCTCTGGTACGAGTTCTCGTTGTGCAAGAAGATCGAATGCGTCGGCGGATAGTCCGTCGAGGTGTAGATGTTCCCGCTCACCGCCGAGCGCGGCGACGAGCGCTCCCGGTACTCCAGCGACTCGCCGGCGAACGCCTGGATGAAGCGCTCCAGGTCCTCGGCCTCGTGGAGGTTGAAGCCGCGGAACAGGATGCCGCCGTGGCGGTCGAGCCGCTCCTCCAGGAGCGTCCGGTTAGTGGTGGCCCAGGCCGCGAGGTCGAGCCCGGCGGCCGCCGGCTCGACGAGCAGCGGCAGGTCCCGGTCCTCGAACAGCGGGCGCATCCGCACCAGATCCTCGTTCGACAGGCTCACGGTGCGCCGCTTGACCGCACCCAGGCTCCGCAGGGCATCCATCGTCATCTCCTATAACAGCGCGGCCAGGATGGCCTTCTGGGCGTGCAGGCGGTTCTCCGCCTCGTCGTAGCGCACCGACATGCTGCCGTCGACCACCTCGGCCGTGGCTTCGTCGCCGCGGATCAGCGGCATGCAGTCCATGAACAGGGCCCCGGGATTGGCGCGCTCGAAGTGGCTGGCCGAGACCCGCCACGCCTCGCGGTGCGGCTCGCGCAGCTCGCGGTCCTGCTCGGTCGTGGAAACCAGGCTCTTCCAGCTCTTGGCGTAGATCACGTCGGCCCCCTCGGCGGCCTCGTCGAGGTCGTGGCAGTACTCGACCGTGGCGCCGGAAGCCCGTGCCGCGTCGCGGGCGAAGGCCGTGTACTCCTCGTCCGGCTCGAAGCCGGGAGGGAAGGCGACCGTCAGGTTCATCCCCAGCAGGGCGGCCGCCACCATCATCGAGTGGGTCACCCCGGGCGACTTCTGGCGCTTGGCGTAGGCCCAGGTCAGCACCACCCGCTTCCTGCGGAAGTCCGGGCCGAGCTTCTCCTGCATCGTCAGCACGTCGGCCAGGATCTGGCAGGGGTGCTCCTTGTCGTCCAGCGCGTTGATCACCGGCACCCGCGAGCGCTCGGCCATCAGTTGCAGGTCCGCGCGCCCCTTGCCGTAGGAGCCGAGGTCGTACATCCGCACCACGATGCCGTCGAGGAAGCGGCCCATCACCTCGGCGGTGTCGATCAGGGTCTCGTGATTGCTCATCTGCAGCTCGGCCGGCGAGTAGTGCTCGGCGTGCGCTCCCAGCTGGCGGGCCGCCACCTGGAAGGAGATGCGGGTGCGGGTCGAGGGGACGGTGAACAGCATGCCGAGGTTCTTCCCCTCCAGGTAACGGCCGCGGTCGCGGCCGCTCTTCAGCTCGGCGGCGAGGGCCAGCAGGCCCTCCAGCTCCGCGCGGGTGAAGTCCTTGAGGCCCAGGAAATCCCGGTTCTTCAGATCTTTCAAACAGTTTCTCCCTGGCCTGCCGGCAGAAAAGAGGGGATGAAGGTGCCGCGGCCGGCCTCCCGAGCCCAGCCGGCGACCCGGGCTCCCACCGCGATGTCGAGCACGCCCAGACCGAAGGGGCTGAAGACGGCGATCGAGCCGTCGCCGCGCCGGGCCGGCGCCGCCCCTTGCAGGATGTCGGCGAGGGTGCAGCGGATGAAGTCGCGGCCGCCGGTCGCCTGCTCCGCCAGGTGCACCGAGGTCTGAGCCCGGCAGACGTGGTCGGGGTCGTCGACGACGTTGTCGCAGGCCAGGATCGCCTCCGGCGTCAGGTCGCGGAGCGAGACGTGCAGCAGGACCGCCCCGGGCACGCAGGCCGACAGATCGGAGACGTAGGGGCGCAGGGCCGTCGTCGCGAAGGAGACCAGAGGGGAGGCGGCGAGCAGCTCGTCGAGGCTGCCGGCGATGGCCACCTCGACCTCGCCCAGGATCTCGCGCAGGCTCGCCGCGAAGCGGCCGGCGCGCGCCGCGTCGAGATCGAACAGCAGGAAGCGGTGGACCGCCGGCAGGGCGGCGCGCAGGGAGCGCGCGACCTCCAGATTGATCACGCCGGTGCCGACCAGGCCGACCCGCTCCGGCGTCCGCGCCGCGAGCAGGACCCGGGCCGCCGCCGCCGCGCTCGCGGCCGTGCGGCGGGCGCTGATGATCGAGCCCTCGAGGATCGTCTCCGGCCGCCCCGTCGCGCGGGAGTTGAGGATCAGCACCGCGGAGGCGCGCTCCATCCCCTGCCGGACGTTGCCCGGAAACGAGGAGATCCACTTCATCCCCGCGACGTCGAACCCGTCGCCCAGGAAGGCCGGCAGCGCGATGATCCGGTTGGTGTCGTCGCCGGGAAAGCGCAGGAAGGTGGAGTGCGGCAGCGAGCTCTCGCCCCGCTGGTGCGCCACGTACGCGCTCTCCACGATCTCGATCACCTCGGTCTCGCGCCCGGCGAGCAGGGAATCGACCTCGTTGCTGCCCAGGATCAGGATGCCATCGTTGCTCATGAGCTCCTTTCGGAGCCCCCGAGCCAGAGGTGATCGATCCCACCGAAATGCTCGTGAACCCAGTCGTCGTTGAAAATGGTTTCCAGATACCGCTCCCCGCGGTCCGGGAGGATGGCGGCGCAGACCGCGCCGTCGGGGATCTGATCCCGGAACTTCTCCACCGCCGCCACCACGCCGCCCGACGAGCCGCCGGCCAGGATGGCCTCCCGCGCCATCAGCCGCCGGCAGCCGGCGATGCAGTCGACGTCGCTCACGTGGACGCACTCGTCGATCAGCCCGGGGCTGCAAAGCGGCGGCCGGATGCCGGCGCCCAGCCCGGGGATCATCCGCTTGGCCTTGACGCTGCTGAAAATCTGGCTCCCCAGCGCGTCGACCGCGACGATCCGGGTCGCGAGCCCATGGTCACGGACGTATTCGGTGCACCCGCGGATCGTGCCGCAGGTGCTGGTCCCCACGAAGAGGAAGTCGACCTGGCCGCCGAGGGCGGAGACCACCTCGTCGACCGTCGTATCGTAGTGGGACCTGGGGTTGCCCTTGTTGGCGTACTGATTGGGCCAGAACGAGTTCTGGATGCACCCCTGCAACTCCCGGACGCGATTGAGCCGCGCCTGCAGGAGCTCGCCGGTCTCGGGGTCGGGCTCGGTGACGACCTCGATCTCCGCGCCATACGCCCGCAGGATCCGCAGATTCGTCGCGGCGGTCCGGCTGTCGACCACGCAGATGAACCGCAGACCATGGTACCGGCAGGCCTGCGCCAGACCGATCCCCATATTGCCGGAGCTCGACTCGATGATCACGGTGTTCGGGCGGATGATTTCCGAACGGAGAGCCTCCTCAAGAATCGCCAGGGCCGGCCGGTCCTTGATGCTCCCACCGGGGTTCAACGCCTCGAGCTTGCCGAAAAGTTGGAAGCCGGCCCCCGGTATGAGACGCCGCAGATGGATCAAAGGCGTCTGCCCGACCGCGGAAAGAATGCCGTCGCACACCCCCCTCTTCACCCCGGCGTTCGTCACCAGATCCAAATCTCTTAAAGTAGACAGCATACGAACAGGCCCACTGAATTTAACATTGAACGATAAGTGCGGCGAATCCACTGAATGGGGACAGTAACGTAAAATCACTTGCCAGGCTAGTTATTTTTAAAACTCTTTACAACATTTTATTTTTTTAAACTTTTACACCATTGCAGTGGCTCTGGGCGGCCGGTCGCGGGCTGAGCTCGCGGGCGCGGGGTGGCGCGGCGGCGGCGGTCGTACAGGTTGTAAACGCCTCGCAGGCCCCGTTTCTTGTGATTCAAGATCGCCTCGCGACGCGATGCGTGGAACGCCGCTGCACATACTGCCGGGCGCTGCCGGCGTTGGGATCTTTGCCGGCGCCGATCTCGAGGAGGATGGTCTTGGCTCGCTCGCGAGCGTCGGCGAGGCAGATACGGTGAAATGCAATGGAAAAACCCGTTGCGCTGTGGTGCGCACAGCGCACCCTACGAGCTCCCCCTGTCCAGCAAGACCCTCCCTCTCCTTCAGGAGAGGGACCGAGGGTGAGGTCCGCAGGCCACGGACGCCTGAGCGGAGAGATGTGTGCAAGAGGGTGGGTTGAACCCCGGCTATCGAAGTGGACAGTATCGGATGGATGCTGAGCCAGTAGGAGCGAGCCGGTGCCAGCCCGCCCCTATTGCTGAGGCTTCATCAGGTCTTCTTCGATCCCGCCGCCACCCGCTCCTCGCGCTGATCGGTCCGCACCTTCGTCTCGGAGGCCTGGGCCTCGCGCTCGACGTCGGTTCCCGGGATGTCCCAGGTGAAGGACTCGGTGGTGGCGAAGCCGCCTTCGCGGCCGTAGTCGTAGGAACCGGTCTCGCCGGAGTCGATGGGCTCCTCCCCGGCGTGGGAGCCTTCGATGTGCATCGCCGCTTCTTCGGGGCTCAGCTCTTCGCCCTGAACCTCTTCGGGGTTTTCCGCCCCGTATTCGTAGCTCTTCTCGTCCTTGCGGTCGTGAGAGCCGTGGTAGATGTCTTCGCTATAGCCGTAAGTCCGTTCGGAGTCGTCCATTTCTCAATACCTCCTTTGGCTCTTGGACCTGCAAGGAGCGGGCCGCTCTTCCCCCGGTCAGGCCTTGGCCGGGGCCGCCGCCATCGATGCCGGGAGAATGGTTCCCGCGCTCGCCCCCGGATGGCGGGCCGGGGGCTTCGGCGCCTTTGAGGACTCTTCCGCCTTGCGGTCCAGGCTCGCCCGCGCCGCCGCCAGACGGGCGATCGGCACCCGGTAGGGGGAGCAGGAGACGTAGTCGAGGCCGGCCCGGTCGAAGAAGTCGATCGACCGCGGATCGCCGCCGTGCTCGCCGCAGATCCCCAGGTGGAGGTCCGGCCGCGCCTCCCTCCCACGCTCACAGGCTATGCGGACGAGCTGCCCCACCCCCTTCTCGTCGATCGACTGGAAGGGGTCGTGCTGGAGAATGCCGGACTTCAGATACTCCGGCAGGAAGCGGCCGGCGTCGTCTCGCGAGTAGCCGTAGGTCATCTGCGTGAGATCGTTGGTGCCGAAGGAGAAGAAGTCGGCGTGCTCGGCGATCTTGCCGGCCATCAGGGCAGCCCGCGGGACCTCGATCATGGTGCCGATCAGGATCTCCAGACGGATCCCCTCCTCCTTGAGGACGCGGTCGACGACCGCCGAGACCATCTCTCGCAGGCGCACCATCTCCGCCTCGGTGCCGACCAGGGGGACCATGATCTCCGGCCGCACCTCCTCCCCCGCTTTAGTCCGCACGCAGGCGGCGCGGACGATCGCCTCGACCTGCATCTCGTAGATCTCCGGAGCGGTGATGCCCAGGCGGCAGCCGCGCAGGCCGAGCATGGGGTTGGCCTCCGCCAGCGCCTCGGCCCGCGCCTTGACGGCGGCGGGGTCGATCCCCATCTGTTTCGCCAGGATGCCAAGGGCTTTCCCGCCATGGGGGAGGAACTCGTGCAGCGGCGGATCGAGCAGGCGGACGGTGATCGGCTTGCCGGCGAGCGCCGTGAAGATCCCCTCGAAGTCCTGCTGCTGCATGGGCAGGAGTTTGGCGAGGGCGGTGGCGCGGCTCTCATGGTCGTCGGCCAGGATCATCTGGCGGACCCAGGGGATCCGCTCGTCGGCGAAGAACATATGCTCGGTGCGGCAGAGCCCGATCCCCTCGGCGCCGAGCGCGGCGGCCACCCGGGCGTCGCGGGGGGTGTCGGCGTTGGCGCGGATATGGAGCCGGCGCTCGCCGTCGGCCCACGCCAGGAGCTCGAGGAAGCCCGCGGAGGTGGGCGAGGGCTCGGCGCCGTCGAGCAGCACGCGCAGCACCTCGGACGGCCGGGTGGGCAGGGCGCCGGCGATCACCTCGCCGGTCGTGCCGTCGATCGACAGCTCATCCCCCTCGCGGAAGGTCTTGTCCTCTACCCGCACGACTCCTTCCTCCTCCTGGACGTCGAGATCGCCGGCGCCGACGATGCAGGGCTTGCCGAGGCCGCGGGCGACGACGGCGGCGTGCGAGGTCATGCCCCCCCGCGAGGTCAGGATGCCGGCCGCGGCGTGCATGCCGACGATGTCCTCCGGCGAGGTCTCGGCGCGGACCAGCAGCACCGGTCCGGAGGCCGCCATCCCGGCCGCCTTCTCGGCGGTCAGGGCGATCCGCCCGGAGGCGGCGCCCGGGCCGGCGGGCAGGCCGTGAGCCAGGAGCGAGCCGCCGGCGACCGCCTTCTTCTTCGCCTCGGCGTCGAACTCCGGGGCCAAGAGCTGCGCGAGCTGCGAGGGCTCGACGCGCTCAAGCGCCTCGCGCCGATCGATCAGCCCTTCCTCCACCATTTCGACGGCGGTGCGCACGGCGGCCGGACCGGTGCGCTTGCCCGCCCGCGTCTGCAGCATGAACAGCTTGTCGTGCTGGATGGTGAACTCGACGTCCTGCATGTCGCGGTAGTGCCGCTCCAGCTTCTCGCAGACCTCGCGGAGCTGGCGGCTGGCCTCGGGGAAGTCCTCGGCCAGACAGTCCCTGCCATCCTCGGCGACGATCGGCTTCGGCGTCCGGATGCCCGCCACCACGTCCTCCCCCTGGGCGTTGGTCAGGTACTCGCCGTAGACCCGCCGCTCGCCGGTCGCCGGGTTGCGGGTGAAGGCGACGCCGGTCGCGCAGTCGTTGCCGCGGTTGCCGAACACCATGCTCTGCACGTTGACGGCCGTTCCCAGCAGCCCGGAGATCCCCTCGATCTTCCGGTACTCGCGCGCCCGCGGGTTGTTCCAGCTCGCGAAGACGGCGCCGATGGCGCCCCAGAGCTGCTCGCGCGGCTCTTGGGGGAACGGTTTGCCGCAGCGCTCTTCGATCAGAGCCTTGAAGGCGTCCGCCACGCCGCGCAGCGACTCCGCGGTCAGCTCGGCGTCGTTGGCCGCCCCCTGCGCCTCGCGGGCGGTGCCAAGAATCCGCTCGAACTCCGCGTGCGGCACGTCCATCACCACATCGCCGTACATGGTGAGCAGCCGGCGGTAGGCGTCGAGCACGAACCGGGCATCCTCGCCGCGTCCGACCCAGGCGGCCACGACCTCCTCGGAGAGACCGAGGTTGAGGATGGTGTCCATCATCCCCGGCATCGAGCGCGCCGCCCCGGAGCGGACCGAGACCAGCAGCGGATTGCCCGGGTCGCCGAAGCGCTGGCCGGTCTGCTCCTCGAGCCTGCCGAGGTGCTCCGCGACCTCGCGTTCCAGGTTTTCCGGATAGCCGCCGTCGTGCTCTTGGTAAAACGTGCAAACTTCGGTCGTGATCGTGAAGCCCGGCGGGACCGGGATGCCGAGCCGGCTCATCTCCGCGAGCCCGGCACCCTTCCCTCCGAGAAGGTACTTCTGGGTCCCGTCACCTTCCGCCGAACCACCGCCGAACGCGTAGACGTATTTGGCAGGCATGTCTCTTCCTCCGGATGCTCGGGCGATCAGTGCAGACACAACGTTCCCGTACGACCTCACTCGGAACAGCAGGATTCTTGCCAACGGCATCCGCTGGTACACTAAAGACAAGCGCCACAATCCATGAGACGAGGGCTGCGATGATGGACATCCAGAAAATTGAAACTCTTCCCGCGCTAGACGATCTGCTCGCGAAATCGAAGGAGACGCCGGTCTGGGTCTTCAAGCACAGCCTGACCTGCCCCATCTCGGGCGCCGCATGGAGCGAGTTCCGGCGCTTCGCCGCCAACGCGTCCCAGCAGGCCGAGGCGATCTACGCCCTGATCGAGATCCAGAGAGCCCGGCCGGTCTCGACCGCGCTCGCCGAGCGCACCGGCGTTCCCCATGAGTCCCCCCAGGCGATCCTGCTGCGCAACGCCCAGGTCGCCTGGCACGCGAGCCACTACGAGATCAATCTCACGGCTCTCGAGAGGGCGTGAGGCGCTCCAGCAACTCCAGGCTCAGCTCCGACGAGAGCCGATTCATCGCCGCTCGAACCTCCTGGAGAGTTATACGCAGTCTTTGCCGGGCTGCGTATAACCGGATCTTACGTCAACCTCGCTCCCGTCCGGGTTACCCTTGGCACCATGCTCCCAACCCTCCTTCTCGCCCTAGCCCTGGCGCAGGCTCCCCCACCCGCTCCTTTCCACACCGGCAGGGTCAAGGGGGTGCCGCTGATCGAGGTGCCGTCCTCGGCGCCAGGGCGGGACGAGATGGCCGTGCTGCTCACCGGCGACGGCGGCTGGGCGATCACCGACAAGGGGCTCTCCGAGGCTCTGGCGAAGGGCGGAATCCCGGTCGTCGGCTGGAGCTCGCTGCATTACTTCCTCACCCGCAAGGCGCCGGACCGCACCGCCCGCGACCTCGAGCGCGTCCTGCGGGTCTACCTCCCCCTCTGGCACAAGGAGCGGGTGATCCTGATCGGCTACTCCTTCGGCGCCGACGTCGTGCCCTTCCTGGCCAACCGGCTGCCTCCGGACCTGACGGCGAAGATCTCGCGGATCGTGATGATGGGCCCTTCCGGCGCGGCCGACTTCCGTTTTCACCCCACGGAGTGGCTCGGCAAGCCCTCGCCCGACAGCCTGCCGGTGCTGCCGGAGCTCGCGAAGCTCCGCGGCCGGCGGATCCTCTGCGCCTATGGCCGGCTGGAAAAGAACAGCCTCTGCCCCCGGCTGCCGAACGGCTTGGCCGACCTGCTGATCCGGCCCGGGGGGCACAAGGTCGGCAAGGACTACGGCCCGATCGCCGATTGGGTCCTCGCGGAGGCTTCGCCTGGAGGCGGGGTTGGTGCACAATGAACGGCCTATGATTTCCCTGGAAAAAACAACGTTCGCCGCCGGCTTGCTCGCCCTCACCCTCGCACTGCCCGCCGCCGCCACCGAAGAGACCTTCGATCTCGAGCCCTTCGGCAAGGTGACGGTGTATCACCAGACCCCGCGCCCATCGCACGTCGCCCTCTTCATCTCGGGCGACGGCGGCTGGAATCTGGGGGTCGTCGACATGGCCCGTGAGCTCGCGGGCCAGGACGCCCTGGTTGCCGGGGTCGACATCCGCCATTACATGAAGGCCTCCACCGCCAATCCCGACAAGTGCTGGGATCCGGGGACCGACTTCGCCGAGCTCGGCCGCGCCGTCGAGAAGCGGTTCGGCTACACCGCGCGGGTCCCGCCCGTGATCGTCGGCTACTCCTCGGGCGCGACCATCGTCTACGCCGCCATGGTGCAGGCGCCCCCCCATACCTTCCATGGGGGCTTGAGCCTCGGCTTCTGCCCCGATCTGATCGTCAATCACCCGATCTGCAAGGGGCGCGACCTCTCCTGGATCCGGGACCCGCAGGGCAAGGGCGTCGACTTCCAGCCCGCTCCCCTGGCCGACCGCTGGCTGGCCTTCCAGGGCGACGTCGACCAGATCTGCACCCCGGAGGACACCCGGACTTATCTCCAGAAGGTTCCGAACGGCGAGCTGGTCTGGCTCCCCAAGGTGGGGCATGGCTTCTCGGTGCCGAAGAACTGGATGCCCCAGTTCAAGGACGGCTTCACGCGCGTGGCCGGCGCGTCCCGGTAAGAGCTAGGCATGCTAACGGCCGAGGAGAAGTACCGGCTCCTCCTCGAGATCTCCGAGGCCGCCAATTCGCAGATCGAGATCGCGGCCGTGCTCGAGGCGGTGGTCGAGGGGCTGGAGCCCGCGATCCACATCGATGCCCTGGCGGTGACCACCGTCCACGGCGACCACCTGGTCCCCCATGCCGTCTACATCCGCGGCGTCGAGCGGCGGCAGGGGGACTCCTTCGCCGACACCCTGGAGCGCTGGATGCGCCTCTCTGGCGGAGAATTCATGGCGAAGCCTCCCGGTGGCCTGCCGCTGGCTGGGACGGGAACGGAGTACGTCGGGCAGGCCGGCCGGGCGTGGATCTGCGAGGATCTGGCGCAGGGGACGCGCTTTCCCGAGGATTCGCGCCTGCTCGCGGCCGGCATCCGCTCCTATGTCCGCGTCCCCCTCAGGGTGCGCGATCAGTTCGTCGGCTCGCTCGCCTTCTCCCGCGGCACGCCGGGCCCCTTCCCGCCCCAGGAGATCGACGTCTTCGAAGCGCTCGCCCGGCCGATCGCCGCCGCCATGGCCAACGCCCTGGCGTTCGAGGAGATCGCGCGGCTCAACGCCCGCCTCCAGGCCGAGAACCTGGCGCTGCGTCAGGAGATCGACGAGCGCTCGATGTTCGAGGAGATCATCGGCTCCTCGCCCGCCCTGCGCGAGACCCTGTCCCTGGTGGACAAGGTGGCGGCCACCGACACGACGGTGCTGATCACCGGCGAGACCGGCACCGGCAAGGAGCTGGTGGCGCGGGCTATCCACCGCCGGTCGGGGCGGGCGCACCGCGCCCTGGTGGCGGTCAACTGCGCCGCCCTCCCCCCCTCGCTGATCGCCTCCGAGCTGTTCGGCCATGAGAAGGGGGCGTTCACCGGCGCCCTGCAGCGCCGCGCCGGCCGCTTCGAGCTGGCGGCGGGGGGCTCGATCTTCCTCGACGAGGTCGGCGAGCTCACCCCCGAGGTCCAGGCCTCGCTGCTGCGGGTGCTCCAGGAGGGGACCTTCGAGCGCGTGGGCGGCGGCCAGCCGATCGCGACCGACGCCCGTGTCATCGCGGCCACCAATCGCGATCTGTCGGCGGCGGTGGCCGACGGGACTTTCCGCAGCGACCTCTTCTACCGCCTGAACGTCTTCCCCATCGCCATGCCTTCGCTGCGCCAGCGCAAGGAGGACATCCCGATCCTCGTCGAATACTTCGCCGCCCGCTACGCGCCCCGCTTCGGCAAGCGGTTCCAGAGCATCGAGAAGAGCTCGATGGACCGCATCCTCGCCTACTCCTGGCCGGGCAACGTGCGCGAGCTCCAGAACGTCATGGAACGCGCCGCTATCCTCTCCGAAGGGGACGTCCTGCGTATCGACGAGCCGCTGCTGGCGAGCGCCGGAGGCCCACCCGCCGCTCCCGCCGGGGTCCCCCTGCCGGACAGCCTGCGCGAGGCCGAGAGGCGGCGGATCGAGGAAGCGCTCGCCAAAACCGCCGGCCGCGTCTCCGGCGCCAAAGGGGCCGCATCCCTCCTCGGGCTCCCCTCGACGACCCTCGAGTCACGGATCAAGAGTCTGGGGATCGACAAGTACCGGTTCCGGTCGGTACCTTGAAAATTGAAAGGTCGGTGTTAGATTTTCAAGGTAATTCTATTCATGGGGTTGAGCGCCCCACGCCTCAGGGCAGAAGAGTAAACCGCCCTTTGCGGGGCAGCCTGTACACGTTGAAGTCTTTCTGGTCCAAGGTCAAGACCCGTCGCAGGCCCTCTCGCTCCGCGACCCGCACCAATGCGGCGTCGGCGAGATCCATGGGCAGGTCCCGGTACTTCTCCATCAGGGTTTTCATCGGTGGAATGTCGTCGCTGCCGAGCGGGAGAAGCTGAACCGTGCCCGTCTCGAAGATCTCCCAGAGCGCCTTCTGGGCTTGCCAGGAGAACGACAGGAGATACATGGCCTCTACCAGAACCGGCCAGACGCTGACGAGAGGATCCTGGATTTTCCGGAGTGCTTTCACGACCTCGTCGTGATGGGCATCGCTGCGATCCAGCAGGGCGATCAGAGGGCCGGCGTCAACCAGAACGGCGTGCATCAGACCGTTCTTTCAAGAGCTCGCGCAGCCGCTTCCCCGTCTCTGTCGAAAGCTGCTGCCCGCCGCTGTCCACAATTCCCGCGAAAGATTCCAACCGCTGGTAGGCGGAACAGGGCTCTTCCTCGTCAGCAAGACGGGTGATGGCATCGCGTATCACCTCGGATTGCGTCTGTCCCCGCCGCACCGACAAACGCTTCAAGGCCGTTTCAGTTCTGATGTCCAGTCGTACGGTTGCCATGCGACCTCCCTCTTGTGCTACGTTGACTGTATCACAAGCGGCAGAGCTCGCTCTTACGAGATCTCGTAAATCTACGAGATCTCGTTACGACCCTTCCCTCGTAATTTCCGCAAGTTGTTGATTCTTCGACACTGGCCTACTGGCACGGATCGTGGACTATGTTCCACCGGGAGTCGAATGATGCTGAGAATCGAAACCCGAACCGACACCAATTCAACCGTGACCTATGCCCTGTCCGGGCGGGCGACGCAGGAGCACCTGCCGGAGCTCGTTCAGCTTCTGACCGACGAGCGCGCCCGTGGACGCCGGGTGACGCTGGACCTCGAGGAGCTGATCCTCGCCGACCGGGAGTTCGTCAGATTCCTGGCCTGCGGCGAGGGCTCCAGGGCCGAGCTCGCGCATTGCCCCGCTTACGTTCTCTCGTGGATCCGGTGCGAGGGGGAAGAGGAGAGGAAACCTTCATGAAGACTCACATTCTGGCGGCGCTGCTGGCGCTGGGCATCGCGCTTCCGGCATCCAGCCAGGAGACGGCCCAGGGGACTCCCCCGCCGGTGCGGCTGTCCCTGGCGGAAGCCGTCTCCCGGGCACTCGACGCCGGCACCGCCGTCCGCATCGCCACCACCAGCACCCGGGTGGCCGAGGCGCAGGCGCAGGAGGCCCGCTCGGCCCTGCGGCCGCAGCTCAGCGCCGGCGGGCAGCTCGCCAACGAGACGATCAACCTGGCCACCTTCGGCTTCACCGTCCCCGGCCAGCCGAACGTGACCGATCCGTTCAACGTCGTCGACGTCCACCTCACGCTGGCCATGAACATCATCGACTTCGCCGCCCGGCGGCGCTACGCGGCGGCGCGGGCCGGAGTGAAGGTCACCCAGGAGGACCAGCGCCGGCTGGAGAACGAGGTGGCCGCCGCGGTGGCCTCGCTCTATGTTTCCTACGGCCGCAGCTCGGCGCGGATCGACGAGATCCGCGCCAACGTCGACCTCTTCCAGCGGCTGCGGCAGCTCGCCTTCGACCAGAAGAACGCCGGCGTCGGCACCCGCCTGGATACGACGCGCGCCGACTTCCAGCTCGCCCGCCAGCGGCAGGCGCTGCTGGTGGCGACCAACCAGCGCGACTTCTCCCGCCTCGCCCTGCTGCGGGCGATCGGCGCCGACCTCGGCGCCGGCCTGGAGCTGACCGACGACTGGACACGAGCCCTTTCGCCGGTGCCGCCGCTGCAGGCGGCCCTGGGCACGGCCCGCCAGCGGCGGCCGGAGCTCTCGCTCCTCGAGCAGCGGCTGCGCCTCGCCAACCTCAACATCGAGGCGGCGCGGGCCGAGCGCCTGCCCACGGTCGGCGCCCAGGCGCAGGGCACCGAGAGCGGCAACCGGGTACGCGACATCGAATGGAGCCGCACGGTCGCGGCGGTGGTCAATGTGCCGATCCTGACCGGCCGCCGGATCGAGGCGCGGGTCGCCGCGGCGACCGCGCAGCGGGATCAGCTCCTGATCCAGCAGAACGACATCGAGCGCCAAGTCGAGCAGGAGGTGCGCCAGGCGCTGCTCGCCTACGAGAACGCCCGCAGCCGGGTCGAGCTGGCGGGCCAGAGCCTGAAGCTCGCCCAGGACGAGCTCGAGCTGGCGAGCGACCGCTTCAAGGCCGGCGTCGCCTCCTCGATCGAGGTCGACAACGCCCAGACCTCTCTCGCCGCCGCCCGCGACACCCGCGTCGACGCGCTGGCCGACGAGGCCCAGGCGCGCTTCGATCTCTCGCGGGCCACCGGCGAGATCCGCAATCTGATTCCGAACGGAGGGTAACGAGATGAGCAGTCCATTGAGAGTCGAGAAGTCCGAGCCGGCCGAGGCGGCGCCCGCGAACGCCCCGGGCCGCAAGCGGGGGGGAGTCCGCAGGATCGTGATCCTCTCCGTCCTTGCCATCCTGATCCTGGTGGGGGGCGTCTGGGGGTTCCAGACCGTCGTCTTCTACAAGCACCACGCCACCACCGACGACGCGCAGATCGACGGCAACATCAACCCCGTCCTCCCCCGGGTCTCCGGCTACGTGCAGGAGGTCCTGGTGAAGGATAACCAGGTGGTCCATCCCGGCGACGTGCTGGTCAGGATCGATCCCGCCGACCTGCAGGCCAAGGTGGACCAGGAGCAGGCCGCGCTGCTCAGCGCCGAGGCCGCGGTGTCGGTCGCCGAGGCCGCGGTGGCCGGCGCCCGCTCCACCGTCGTCGGTTCGCAGGCGACGGTGGCGAGCAACCAGGCGGACGTGACCGCGGCCCGCACCCGGGCCGAGCAGACCGCCGCCGATCTCGCCCGCTACAAGCAACTGCTGAGCAAGGAGGAGATCTCCCAGCAGCAGTACGATGCCGCGAAGGCCGCCGCCGACTCGGCCCGCGCCGCCGCCGAGGCCGCCCGCGCCACCACCGAGTCGTCACGGGCCACGGTGATGTCCGGCGGCTCCCAGATCGAGGCCGCCACGCGCCAGGTCGCCGCGGCCCAGGCCCAGGTGGCCCAGCACCGGGCGACGCTGGAGGCCGCGCGGCTCCAACTCGCCTACGCCACGCTGAAGGCGCCGGTGGCGGGAATCGTCTCCAAGAAGGCGGTCGAGGTGGGGCAGTTCGTGCAGGCCGGCCAGCCGCTGCTCGCCATCGTCCAGGGAAACCAGGATACCTGGGTGAGCGCCAACTTCAAGGAGACCCAGCTCGCCAGGATGCACCCTGGCCAGAAGGCCGAGATCGAGGTGGACGCCTATCCCGGTGTGACCTTCCACGGTCAGGTCGAGTCGCTCGCCGCGGCCACCGGCGCCCGGTTCTCCCTGCTGCCGCCCGACAACGCGACCGGCAACTTCACCAAGGTCGTCCAGCGCGTGCCGGTGAAGATCGTGTTCACCGACGCGCCGGACCCCCGCCACCCGCTGCGGGTGGGCATGAACGTCAACGCCACCGTGAACCTCGACGACTAGGCTGGACTGAGAAAGGGAGGCGGGACCGCTCATGCCCCATCAGGGCGCCAACAAGTGGCTCATCACGATCACGGTCATCCTGGCCTCGGTGATCGAGCTGATCGACACCTCGATCGTCAACGTCGCCCTCCCCCAGATGATGGGCAACCTGGGGGCGACGCTCGACCAGGTCGCCTGGGTGGTGACCGGCTACGTGGTCGCCAACGTGATCGTCATCCCGATGACCGGCTGGTTCGCGGCGAAGTTCGGCCGCCGCAACTACTTCATCGGCTCGCTCGTCCTGTTCACCATCGCCTCGTTCTTCTGTGGCCATGCCACGGGGCTCTGGGAGCTGGTCATCTTCCGCTTCATCCAGGGGGCGGGGGGCGGCGCCATGCTCTCGACCTCGCAGTCGATCCTGGTCGAGACCTTCCCGCCCGAGGAGCTGGGTCTCGCCAACGGCCTCTTCGGCCTCGGCGTGGTCGTCGGCCCCACCGTCGGCCCCACCCTCGGCGGCTGGATCACCGACAGCTACTCCTGGCGGTGGATCTTCTATGTCAACCTGCCAATCGGCATCGTCGCCATCCTGATGGCCATGGCCTTCCTCCCCGAGTCCCGGGTGGCCCGCAAGATCGGCTCCGTGGACTGGGCGGGGATCGGCCTGCTGATCCTCGGCGTTGGCTCGCTGCAGATCGTCCTCGAGCGCGGCGAGGCCGAGGACTGGTTCTCCGCCCGCTACATCATGGTCCTCGCCGCGACCGCCGTGGTCGCGCTGGCGGGGTTCATCTGGCGGGAGCTCACGGCGGCGCACCCGATCGTCGACCTGCACGTGCTGCGCGACCGCTCGCTGGCGGTCGGCACGGCTTTCACCTTCATCCTCGGGTTCGGGCTCTACTCCTCGGTCTTCATCTTCCCGGTGTTCGCCCAGAATCTCCTCGGCTTCACCGCCATGCAGACCGGCCTGATCCTGCTGCCGGGCTCGCTCGCCACGGCGGTGATGATGCCCGTGGTCGGCAAGGCGATGCAGAAGGGGGTGCCACCGCAACTGATGAACGCCGCCGGGTTCATCTGCTTCTTCCTCTTCACCTTCATGCTCAGCCACTCGACCCTGAGCTCGGGGCGCGGCGATTTCTTCTGGCCGCTGGTCTGGCGCGGCGTCGGGCTCGGGCTGCTGTTCGTGCCGCTGACCACGATGGCGCTCTCGGGGCTGCGCGGGAAGGACATCCCCCAGGGAGCCGGGCTCACCAACATGATGCGCCAGCTCGGCGGCTCCTTCGGCATCGCCCTGGTGACCACGTTCATCCAGAAACGCTCGTGGACCCACCGCAACAACCTGCTCGCGCACATGTCGATCTATGACACGGCCGTGCGCGAGCGCCTGGCGGCGATCACCGGCGGGCTGATGGCGAAGGGATCGGACCTCTACCAGGCCCAGCAGCAGGCCTACGGCGCCCTGGAGGGGGCGGTCGTCAAGCAGACCTACCTGCTCACCTACATGGACGCCTTCCGCGTCGTCGGCATCTTCTTCCTGCTCTGCATCCCGCTGCTGCTGCTCTTCAAGCGGGGCGGCAAGGCCGCGGCGCCGGTATCGATGCACTGAGAGCTTAGAGGAAAAACGGGATCAACTCTGACCGTTTGCAGACAGGTCGAGGCGTACCCTGGGATCGAGATCCGGCAGTGCGAGAACGCCCTCCCGCGCTGCTGGGCTGCGCTGCACGGCTCGCAAGAGCAAGCCGTACCCTCTTTGCCGGAAACAATCAGCCAGACGCAAGCCGATGAACCGAAGCAACTCCTCGGCGACGCCCCCCTGATCCAAGAGGCGGACAAGCAACGCATTCGCATCCTCGAAGCTCAAGACTTCCATTCGGCCGTCCAATAAGGCTTCAAGCGCCTGAGGCCGGCGCTGAATGCCAATGGCAATGCTCCGCAGTACCGTCTTCTTGCGCATCTCGTCTGCACAACCCGCCACGTAGGCCAAGACCGCAGACAGATTGGTGGCCGCCGCCTTCGAGAGCTGCCTCAAAACAAAATTTTTCGCCTTACTATTCTTTTCGTTGTTCAGATAATCCAGGGCAAGATCGATGTATCTGGCTGCCGCTTTGCCTCCAGTCAACAGAACCCCCAAAATATTCGATCTACCGGAGCGCATAGGGTTAGAGAAAAAAGTCTCGCCCAGGCGTAATAAATCGTCCGCGCCATCAGATCGAGCAATGAGAGTGGAGAGTAAATGAACGGCTTGGGCTCCTTCGAAATTGGCCTTGATCCAATCGGTGGCCCGCGTACGAACTGCTTCGTTTTCAGGGTTCGCCGCTACAAGTGGTGCCAAGACCGTGAAGATCTGCGGATGGCTCTGGTTCGACTCGACCCAGTCAGTCGCCTGCTTACGAATCGCCCCGTCTTCAGGGTTCGCTGCCACAAGTGGTGCCAAGGCCATAAAGACCTGTGGATGGCTCTGGTTCGACTCGATCCAGTCAGTCGCCTGTTTACGAATTGCCTCGTCTTCAGGGTTCGCTGCCACAAGTGGTGCCAAGACTATGAAGACCTGTGCATGGCTCTGGTTTGACTCGATCCAGTCAGTCGCCTGCTTACGAATCGCCTCGTCTTCAGGGTTCGCTGCCACAAGAGTTGCGAGGAGTTGGTAGACCTGCGGATGGCTCTGGTTCGGCTCGATCCAGTCAGTCGCCTGCTTACGAATCGCCTCGTCTTCAGAGTTCGCCGCCACAAGAGCTGCCAAGACCATGTAGACCTGCGGGTGTCTCAGGTTCGATTCGATCCAGTCAGTCGCCTGCTTACGAACCATTTCGTCTTTAGAGTTTGCCGCCACAAGAGCTGCGAGGATCCGGTAGACCTGTGGATGGCTCAGGTTCAACTTAATCCAATGGGTCACCCGCTTAAAAATATCTTCGTCTTCAGGGTTTGCCGCCAAAAGGGATGTCAAGACTTGGTAGGCGTACGGATGATCCAGGTTCGACTCAATCCAATTGGCCACCCTCCCACTGACTATCTGATCACGAGGGAATATCGCAAGGAGAGCCCGAAGACTGATCCACGCCTTGGGATGAGCATAAGTTTCAAAAATTCTTTCGACGACTGCTTCGCAGGCGATGGGGCGATTTTTTAATAACTTCACAAACTGCTCAGCGGCTGCTGGAGCGAAATGGAAATCGGCAACTCGTATTAGGCTTAGTAGATCAGTATCCTCCAAGAGGTACTCCTTTGCCGCAGACCTCAAACCGGGCTCTCGGATCAGAGTCAAAACTGCGAGCCAGCTCTGCTCGTCTCTACGCACGACACAAGACTCAAGGCCAGGTGTCAAGTTGCGGGCTTGTCCTGGGTTCTCTTGCACCGACAAAGCAGTGTGTAAAATGTAAAGACTTTGGACCTCCAACTCTCCTGTCCTCGCTGCCTGATTCCACAAGGAGATCAACTCATCGGGAAAGTTATTTCTTCCACCTTGATTCTCCCTTCCAAGTTGAGCTGCGAGCTTGCCAAGATCCCTCGCGGCTGCTTGGGCAAAAAGTGATGCTCGGGTCACCCACTCTCCTACGTCGAACGCCGGCACCGGTCTTCGCCGCCAAGCCTCGACGGCCACACGCGCGTGGGCAGTTCCAATCCTTGCACCCAGAAATTGTCGACCCGCCTCTGGTTCTACCAAGCCAAAGATTGACCAGCCATGCTCATCAAACAAGCGTCGTAGCTCATACTCGATTCGGTCTGGGGGCTGGTCTCGCCCAGAGTGACTCAGAATAGCCCGCATCAAGACCTCGGGGCACCACAGATAGAACCGATGAAAGTAGCAAGCGACTAAGTACGCCCGTACCGTCCAAGGCAAGTCTTCCGGATACAGATCGGGATCGATTGGGCGGCCACGGTTGAGCGTGATCCAAATTCGATCGATGATCGTGTCGAACGAAACACCTGCCGAGGCCTCCATGACCAGGACGAGAAAATCTTCATCCCGCTCAGCGAACGCTTCAGGATCTCGCCCATGAAGCTGGGCCAACGCTCTGCGCTCCATTTTGAGCGGGCGAGGCAGAAGTAGGGTTTGGCAATCAACTTGGCGCCCAGCCGTTAGGGTGTAGCCGAACTCCCTATAGAGGTACTCCGGGCTGGCACCCAGGACGGCCGCTCTGCGGCTCCTCTTTCCCAAACGTCGGAGCAAGTTCACCCAGCCCGACTCCGCGAAAAAGGGATCGTCCAGCATCAGCAGGACTGGCAAGGAGCCTTCCTCCAATCGAGTTAGGCCTTGGAGAAATGGCTCCACCTCGTCTTCTTCGATGGAGTCCAGGTTCAGCTTAGGGGCAGCTACGACAACGAGCCCCTCCTGAACGAGGCGAGCTGCCGCCCGCAGCACCAGAGTGCTCTTTCCGGCTCCCGGTGCGCCGAGCACGAAGAGCATGGGCAGCGCCTCACCCATGCCAATCTTGGCCAGCAACTCATCACGGATAGTTGAGAGGACTTGGTCAGTCGTCTCTCGCTCCAGGAAGCGGATTTCTTCGTTCTGACCGTGAACCACGTCGGACCACCGCGGTCGCCGAGCCACAAACGGCTGCTTCGGCTTCGCTGCCTCCTCCTCCAGGATTTGCCGGGTCACCACCTGAAAGAGCGGTCGCTCCTCGGACGACGGCTGGAAATCGAAAAGGGCGTAATGGATATCATCAAAACCGAGGATCCACGGCTCGCGGTCGAGGGCTGGAACCGCTCGGGTGCCGCTGGGATCGAACTCGACCACGTTCGCATGCAGCAGGGTGCGTAGCGCCGCGAGGGCTGACCGTTGTTGGCCGGCCGCGACGAACTGCATCCGAACCAGAAGAGCCAGGGCCTCCCACTCGGCTCGGAAGAGCGGCCCGGCAGGATCGTCCGCGAAGATCTCCGCGGGCAGGTACAGCACCTCCATCTGATCCCAGAGCGCTTCGCACAATCGCGAAAACCCAAAGGCTTCCGCCTCGGGCTGCCAGAGAGCCCGGTCGGACTTCGATCCTGGGGGGACCTGAAGCCGCGCGATGGTGGCATCCAGAATGGCGTCCCGGTTGGACTCTCCAGGCCGCGGCTGGTAGGACCGCAAGGGAATGGGACCAAGACCGGCGAACCGAGTGTCGGTACAGACGAGGCGGAAGCGCAGGACCGGCCGCCGACCCTCGGGAGACCACAGCCATTTCGGCGCAAAGCCCAGCAGAACGTCGGCAAGAGCCCCGGCCTGCCCGATGTCAGCGATGCGCTTGCACTGGGTAAGAACGACCCTGCCATCCGTCTCGACCTCGTCCAGGTCCTCGGCCCAGTCAAATCGAAGCAGAGTGGGAAACCCGTCGATGTCTAATACAGGACGGCGCGTATACAAGCTGGCCAGCCTGGCGACGGCGTATCCCGTTTGATAGGCGAACCCGCCGAGGCTAACCCGGCCCTGACGGGTGGCCGCGAGTTGCCGAACCCGCGCTCCGTCGATTAGGAAAGAAGCGCTCACTTTCGGGAAAAGAGGCGAGGACTTGCTACGTTGAGCAGGATCATGTAAGAAAGTTTAACAGGATTCGGGACCGCTCCTCTTCAAGCGTCTACCTTTGTGGCAGGGCCGCTCAGATGCACCAGCAGCTCGGTGGCGTAGCTCCCCCGCTCGTCGCGGACCCACATCTCGCCCGGTCCGGGGAGCATCTCCACCACGTGCAGGGTGGTGTCTCCAGAAACAGCGCGGCGCAGCAGGTCGACCGCGAGCGGCGAATCGAGGTCGGCGTGGAACGGCTTGGGATCGGCCGCGGTGTGGAGGAAGACGTGGCGGGGGATGCCGTGCTTTCGCCGCAAGCGCGCCACCCCGGCGAAGAGGGCGGCGTCCGCCGCCTCGGGGATCTCGCCCGGGGAGACGATCCAGCGGCGGCGGAAGAGCACCAGCCGGCCGCTGGCGAAGCGCGGCCAGCGGAAAATCCCGGGGACGTCGAAGCCGGGGAACCAGGAGAGCGGCTGCAGGCCCTGGCGGCCGATCTCGACCAGGAAGGAGATGAACCCCTCCGGACTGACCCCGCTGCTGATGACTGGAATCACCTCTACCCCGTCCGCCTCCCGGCGCAGCACGAATCTCCCCTCGCCTGAATCCCAGCGCACGGCCATCTCGCGCAGGTGGATCACCTCGGCGCCCGGGCTCGCCCGCATTCCCGGCACCTCGATCTCGTGGCGGAAGAGCGACGGCCGCAGGCCGGCGTTGGCGCTCCGGCCGAGGTGGTTGTAGGTGACCTCGGCGAGCACCGCCCCCTCCCGCTCCAGCGGTTGCCAGCTCCGCAGCACCTCGCGGGATACCGGGTTGTCCGGACCGTCAGGATCGGAGCCGCCATGCAGATGGGCGAAGCGGGCGAGCGCGATCCCGGCGCCGAAGAGGGCGTTCAAGACCATGCGGTAGCGGCCGGCCGTGATCTCCTCAGGAGACCGGGCGGCGATCTGGAAGAGGGCGCCCGCCGACCAGACCGGCTCGGGAGGCAGGCCGTCCAGCAGCTCGTCCCAGTCCGCCTCGGAGATCTCGACCTCCTCCCCGTTATCCTCCTGGCTCATCCGGGCGCGCGCCGCGAAGAAATCCCGTGTCCGCAGGAAGACCGCTCCGGCCTCGGTGGCGCCGGGGGGCGCCGGAGGGAAGGCATCCGGCCGTTGATCCTGCGCCTCGGGCTCGAACAGGCCGTGGTAGAGGTCGAGGAGCGGGACGTCCGTGTCCGCCGGATGGCGCGACAGGAAGCGCCGCGCCCAGGCCTCGCGGAAGGCCAGCTCGGGGTAGAGGCCGGCGAAGAGGCGCGCGCAACGGCGCAGCGGGACCTCCAGGTCGGCGCGCACGCGCTCCGGCAGGGTGACCTCGACGCCCGCGGCCGTATCCACCCGGAACAGCTCGTCCCCCTTGAGCGGGTGGACACGCGGCAGGGGCGCGATCCGCTCCTCCAGGCGGTCCATGGCCGCTATGCGCTCCTCGGGCGCCAGCGCGGGCAGGGCCGCCACCTCACGCTCGACCGCCTCGATCTCCGGCAGCCATGGCGCGTCGCAACCGGCGCGCCGCATCGTCTCCGCCAGGAAGGCAAGGGGGCGGCGGGCGTTGTAGGGGGGCTCGATCTCGGCGATCAGGATGCCGGTGCCGACCAGCTTCTCGAAGAAGGGGGCGAGCTCCTCCACCTCGATCCCATAGCGCCCGGCGACCGCGGCCAGCAGCTCGGGGACGGCGAGGCTCCCCTTCGCTGTCTCCTCGAAGAAGAGATCGAGGACCGGCTGCGCCGGGGTGCGCGAGAGCACCTCCAGGTCGCTCTCCAGGCGTGGCGTGGTGGGGCGCCAGAAGATCCAGGCGTCCTCCTGCGGGGGCTGCCGGCGCAGAGTCGGGTTGGAGCGCGGCACGATCGCCGGCCAGGCGGCGCGGTCGGCCCCGGCGCAGGCCGCGACCTTGCGCGCCTCGGCGACCGAGAGCAGCACGTCGACTCGCGCCGGCCGGCCTCCTTCAACTCTCGCCTCCTCCCCGCCGATCCAGGCCAGGGCGGTGGCGCAGAAGACCGCGTTGGGGCTCGTCTTGGTGGCGAAGCGGCCGGCGTAGGCCGCGAGCTTGGCCGCGGCGTGACGCTCGTCGTGCCGCCAGCGGCCGGGGTCTGTTTTCGCCAAAGCCCGCAGCCGCTCGAGCAGGGAGCGGCTGACCAGCCGCATCCCCTCCTGAAAAGTGGGATCGCCGGCCAGCGTGAGCAGGGCGCGCCGCGACCGCAGGAGGTCCCGTTGATAGGCGCGCTCGTATTCGGCCAGCAGATCCGCCTGCCCGGCCCGTCCGGCGAGGTGCTCCGCGACGGCGGCGAACAGCTCCGGGGGGAGCGCCGGCCGCGCCGCTTCGAGCTGCGCCGCGGCGACCCGCCGCCGGTTGTGGAGCGCCCGCCGCAGGGCGATCACCGCCAGCCGTCCGCGCGCCGCCTCCGGGTCCTCGCCCGGCGGCTCCCCCGCCGCCGCGTAGAGGGCGTCGGTCAGCCCCGCCACCTCGGCATCGAGCCGGTCCTCGCGCTCCAGGACGGGAGCCAGCCGCGCCAGGGCCTCGGGAGCGGCCAGCGGCGCCAGGGACTCGAAGGGGAAGGCGGCGATCCGCAGCAGGGCGAGCCGGGCGCTCAGGCGGGGCCCCCGCCGTCCTCGACCAGCCGGTACATGAAGTAGCGCAGCAGGGCCTCGGGGGTGGGGTCGATCCCCAGGCGGTTGCAGTGCATGTGGGCGTAGGACCAGGAGAGCTCGGCCAGATCCTGGTGGATGCGCCCGGCGGCGTGAGCCTCGAGGATCGCCTCGACGACCGGCGCGCTCGCCGCCAGGCACTCCTGGGCGATCCGCGCCGGCTCCTCGCCCCCCCAGAGCAGCTCGGGATGGCCGCTCTGCTCGCCGGTGAAGAGGTCCTGAAGGCCCGGCTTCAGCGTCTGATAATGCTTCTCGGCCGTCTCCAGCTCGGCCTCCTTCCAGGCCCCCATCTCGCGCGTCCAGCGGAAGCCGACGGCGTAGAAGGCGAGGCGCTGCGCGCGGTCGAAGCGGAGCAGGTCGAGCAGCCCCTCGGTCATCAGCAGCGACCACTCGCGCCGCGTCTTGGCGAGCAGCCCCTGGCGCTCGGCTTCCATCAGGTCGAGGGCTGCCAGCGAGTCGTGCAGGAAGAGCTTCTCCGCCAGGGCCATCCCCTCTTCGCCGCCGTAGCGCTCGAGCTCGCGGTCGTACTCGGCGAACTCGATTTTCTCGACGGCGCCCGCGGCCTGGAGAGGCGCGAGCTCCCGCTCGACCCGCTCGCGGACTGGTCCGGCGATCCAGCCGGGACTTCCCAGGACGCGGAAGCGCACCTGCCAGCTCGGCACGTTGTAGCGGGCGAAGAACAGGGAGTGCAGCTCGGGAGCGCCGCGCAGGTCGCGCGCGATCGGCGTCGCGAAGTCGGCGAGGATTTTCTCGTGCTGCTCGCGAGGCGCGTAGAGCATGGTGAAGAGACAGAGCTGGTCGTTCAAGTTTTCGCTCCGGGGGCGCGGAAAAGAACAGGGACGAACAGGGACAGACACGGACGAACAAGGACAGCAGGACCCTTGTTCGTCCGTGTCTGTCCCTGTTCGTCCGTGCCAGGCTCCTAGCTGGTGGCCGTGGCCGTGAACAGGCTGCCCGCCGTCGTGGCCGAGATCGGACAGGTGCACTTGTTGCTGGTGGTCGACGAGCCGCAGCCCGGGTTGCAGGTCTGCTCGAGCGCCTCGACCTCGAGAGACAGGGCCTGCGGTTTCCTTTCGGGGTTCTTGTGCATGGATTTCTCCTTTCATCCGCAGGGGCAACTTGCCCCTACTTTGGCAAGTGCTTCATCGGCCCCGGACCGGGACGATTTATAGAAAATGGCGCATGAACGATGCCTGTAGACCGCCCCCCCGGACTTCCGATACTCTCACCTCACAACATGACGGTATCCGAATCCAACGATCGACGCGGCGCGTGGGCGTCAGAGTTGCATTCCGTTTTTTTCCAGACATCGCCTGGATGCTCCGGCGAGTGTCCGCGAGCGCGATAAATCCTATGCCCTTGTCCTATCGCCACCGGCTGGTCCCCAAGCCTCTGCCCTATGCCGATCCGCTGTCGGATGAGATCCCGTGCGGCGACTTCGAGTGCGCCCGCGTCGAGTGCCCCGAGGATCTCCCCGCCGCCGATCCGCGGATCGTCGACATCGCCGTGCTCGACATGAACCACGGCTGGCCCAACCTTGGCCACGACTGCCTGATCCACGGCCTGCTCGACGCCTCCAGCGAGCTCCTCCCCATCGCGGCGGAGACCGGCATCCGCATCCGCGCGATCTCTTTCGACGTGCGGCGCTGCGGCATGATCCCCGAGCTTCCGGGCGGGCGCTTCGCGCTCTACATCGGCACCGGCGGCCCCGGCCACATCGATCCATACCAGAACGACGGCATCTCGGAGTTCAGCCAGGGGGTCAACGAGGACCCCTCCTGGCAGGCGCCGCTCTACCAGCTCTTCGACGGCATCGCCGCGGACGAACGCGCGGCGTTGCTCGCCGTCTGCCACACCTTCGGCGTGATGTGCCACTGGTCGGGGCTGGCCCGGCCGGTCCTCCGCGGCCCCGAGAAGGGGGGCAAGAGCACCGGCGTGCTGGAGAACGTGCTCGATCCGAAAGCCCGCGAGCACCCCTGGTTCCGCCGCTTCGACGACGAGCTCACCGACAGCGGGCGCCTGCGCGTGCTCGACAACCGCCTCTTCGATCTCATCCCGGGCCACGAGACCTTCCCGACCGGCACCCTGCCCGTCGGCTGGGAGACTCTCGGCGTCAGCGGCCCGCCGGGCGACGCGATCACCATGATCGAGTTCGCGCGCGACGCCGGCGGCGTCATGCCGCGGATCTTCGGCGTCAACCACCATCCCGAGATCGTGAACCGCGCGCGGCAGCTCGTCATCCTGGAAGAGAAGCTCGCGCGTGGCGAGGTGAGCGCGCAATGGGTGGAAGAACGGCGGGAGATCCTGACCCGCAACTATCCGTACGAAAGCTCCGAGCACCTGCTCCAGCTCACTTCCAACTACACCCTGCTCCGGCCGTTGCGCTTCCACCTCTGGCGCCAGATGCGGCTGCGGGCCGAATCGCTCGGGTTGGCCGTCGACCTGCACGAGGACCGGGTGGCTCTGGAGCCGTCCTTCGCGCCGCGCCTGTCGGCGCTCGAGATCCGTTGAGGCCAAACCCACAGTGATTCCACAGCACCCCTTCCCCATCGATCTCAGCCCCGAGGCCGAGCTGGCCGAGTTCCAGCTCCTCAAGCCGAAGCTGCTCGAGGTCTGGAACGCCCTCACCATGCAGGACGAGGCGGCGCACACCTCGGTGGTCGTGCCGTCGATGACGCTGGACCAGAGCGAGCTGCGCAAGCTCGCCGGCGCCAGCTTCTACGAAGAACGGCTGCTCTTCCTCCTGATCCGGCTGCGCAACCCGCGGGCGCGCGTCGTCTACGTCACCTCGCAGCCGGTGCACCCGATGATCCTGGACTACTACTTCCAGCTCCTCGCCGGCATCCCCGCGAGCCACGCCCGGGCGCGCCTGACGCTGCTCTGCGCCTACGACGCCTCGCCGCGCTCGCTGACCGAGAAGATCCTCGAGCGCCCGCGCCTGATCGAGCGCATCCGCGAGGGGATCCAGGACCGCTCGCGCGCCTACCTCACCGTCTTCAACTCGACGCCGCTCGAGCGCAAGCTCGCCGTCCTGCTCGGCATCCCGCTCAACGGCGCCGATCCCGATCTCGCCCACCTCGGCACCAAGTCCGGCAGCCGCAAGGTGTTCCGCGAGGCCGGCGTCCCCCTGCCGGAAGGGTTCGAGGACCTCCAGAGCCAGGAAGACATCGAGGAGTCGCTGATCGAGCTGGCGGCGCGGCGGCCGGGTATCCGGCGCGCCGTCGTCAAGCTGAACGACAGCTTCTCGGGCGAGGGGAACGCCATCTTCCGGTATCCGGAGGTGGGGAGCCGGGCGGCGATCCGCGAGGCGCTGCACCGCATCGAGCTGCCGGTGCCCGAGGAGACCTTCGAGAGCTACAGCGACAAGTTCTGCCGCATGGGCGGCATCGTCGAGGAGTTCATCGAGGCGCCCGAGAAGGTCTCGCCGAGCGCGCAGCTCCGCATCAGCCCGCGCGGCCAGGTGCTGCCGATCTCCACCCACGACCAGATCCTGGGCGGCCCGAGCGACCAGGTCTTCCTCGGCTGCAGCTTTCCCGCCCGCGAGGATTACCGGCAGCGCATCCTGGAGGCCGCGATGCGGATCGGCGAGGTCCTCGTTCCCCATGGCGTGGTGAGCCGATTCGCGATCGACTTCCTGCTCTGGCGGAGCGATCCGGCCGCGGAATGGAACATGGCGGCGCTGGAGATCAACTTGCGCATGGGCGGCACCACCCACCCCTACCTCGCGCTCCAGTTCCTGACCGGCGGCCAGCTCGACCGCGAGACCGGCCTCTTCTACTCCCCCACCGGCCTCGCCAAGTACTACCGGGCGACCGACAACCTGCGCTCCGACGCCTACCGCGGCCTGCTCCCCGAGGACGTGATCGACATCCTCACCGAGAACCACCTCCATTACAGCCACAGCACCGACTCCGGCGTCCTCTTCCACCTGATCGGCGCCGTCTCCGAGTTCGGCAAGCTCGGCCTCACCGCCATCGGCAACAGCCGCGAAGAGGCCGACGCCCTCTACTTCAAGACCCTGGAAGTGCTCGACCGCGAGACCGCCTACGGGCGGCGGTCGGGGTGAGGCCAGTCGCCGCCCGGGATTGAAATCCCGGGCTACCGACAATCGCCCCTTACCGGGGCTCTGCAACAAACTGGCTTGGGAGTCCCGGACGGGACGGCCGTAGGTAGCCCGGGATTTCAATCCCGGGCGGCGGCCATCGGCGCTCCGCGAAGGGTCTGTCTTCCCTCCAGGCACGTTTTCACCACGACGTGTGTCTAAGGGAAATAAGCGGCCCAAAACCGGGACCGCCCACATCCGTTGGGGAGGAAACACCCCATGTCACGCACCGTCACGATTCTCGGCCTGCTGACCCTCGCCGCCGTCGGAATCACCGCCAGCCTGGCCGGCGACGCCCGCTCCGGCTCCGCCGCCGGTTTGAATTCCACCACGTTCCAGCCCGCCTCCTTCCGGTTCGCAAAGAGCGCGGCCGGTGATCGCGAGGCCGAGCCGGCCGCTCCGATCGGCCTCACCGCCTCGGACGGCACCGGCCTCGCCCTGGTCGCCCTCGAGGCGAACGGCGTTCTCGAGCCCCCGCTCGCCTTCACCGAGCTGCACCTGACCTTCGACAACCCGCGCAACGAGACGATCGAGGGGCGCTTCCGCATTGCCCTGCCGCCCGGCGCGGCGCTCAGCCGCTTCGCGATGAAGATCGACGGCGCCTGGCAGGAGGGGGAGGTGGTGGAGCGCCAGCGCGCCCGCCAGGTCTACGAGGACTATCTCCACCGCCGGCAGGACCCCGCCCTGCTCGAGCAGGAGGCGGGCAACGAGTTCTCGGCCCGCGTCTTCCCGATCCCGGCCCGCGGGCGCAAGGAGCTGATCGTCTCCTACTCGCACGCCATGGCGCGCGCGGACGAGCCCTACGTCCTCCCTCTCCTCGGGCTCTCCAAGGTCGGCCAGCTCGACGTCCGCGTGCTCCTCGGCGGGCAGACAAAGAGCGACGCCGCGGCGAGCAATCTCGGCGGCGAGGTCAGCGACCTCCGCGTCGTCGAGCTGCACAAACAGTCCTGGACCCCCGACCGGGACTTCGAGATCGCCCAGGACCGCGCCGCCACCCGCACCGGCCTGCGCCAGGGGAACCTCGCCGTGGTGCGCGTCGCGGCCCCCGTCGATCCCGTGGCGCAGGAGATCGCCGGCCTCTATGTGCTGGTCGATTCCAGCGCCTCGCGCGCCCTGGGCTACGCCACCCAGGTGCGCCGGATCGGCGAGCTGATCGCCGGCCTGCGCGCCGGCGCCGGCGGCTCGACGGCGGTCGGGATCGCCGCCTTCGACCAGGAGGTGGTGCCGATCTTCGAAGGCCGGGCCTCCGGCTTCGGAGAGGAGGAGCTCCAGCGCCTCGACGCCCGCCGGCCCCTGGGCGCCTCCGACCTCGAAGGCGCGCTCGCCTGGCTCGGCGACCGCCTGCCCCGCAACGGCCGGAAGTACCCCCGGGTCCTGCTCGTCACCGACGGCGTCGCCACCGCCGGCGAGACCGAGGCGCGGGAGCTCAAGGCGGCCGTGCATGCCCTCGGCGCCAAAGGAGTCGAACGGCTCGACGTGCTGGCCGTCGGCGGCCTGCGCGACGAGGCGGCGCTACGCGAGCTGACCACCGGCAACCTCGCCCACGACGGTCAGCGGATCACCGGCTCCGCGCCCCTCGCCGAGATCGCCCGCCGGCTGACCCTCGCCTGCCGCTCCGGCATCCCGGTGACGATCGAGGGCGCGGCCTGGGTCTGGCCCGAGACCCTGGACGGCGTCCAGCCGGGGGACGAGACGCTGGTCTACGCCGATCTGCCGGCCGACCGGCCGTTGCGCCTCTCGCTCGCCGGCCGTCCCATCGGGCTCGGCGAGCCGGCGTCCGCCGAGCGCCCCCTGCTCGAACGCGCCTGGGCCCAAGCCCGCATCGAGCGGCTGCTCCATCTGCGCGAGATCGTTTCCGACGGCGACGAGGACCTCCGCCGCGCGCTCGGACTGCAGATCGTCGAGGTGAGTGTCAAAAACCGGGTCCTGAGCCCGTTCACCGCCATGCTGGTGCTCGAATCCGAGTACGAATACCAGCGCTTCGGCCTCGACCCGAAGAGCCTCGCAAACATCCTGACCGTCGGCCCGGGCGGGCTGGACGTGCTCGCCCGCGGAGCGTCCTCCCGGCTCGCGTCGGCCAAGCGAGCGCTGGAGCCCTCAAATCCGATGGAGCTCGACGAGCTCAAGTCCCTCGGCTACGCCGGACCGCCCACGGACGCGGCATCCCAGGACGCCGAGGCCCCGGGGATCGCGGATGGAGTCGAGGGCGGAGTCGAGGGCGGGGTCGTCGGCGGCGTGCCCGGTGGAGTGGCCGGCGGCGTGGTTGGCGGCGTACCCGCCGGAGCGGCCGACGAGGCGCCCCTGCGGGTATCTGAAATCCCGCAGCCGGTTGCCGTGCCGCCTCCCCCGCCGCCGGCCCCGCGGGTTGCCGCACCCCAGGAAGAGGAGCCCTTGGCGGAGACGATCTCCGTCCCCCGCCCCATGGCGCAGAGTCGCATCCGCGCCAAAGAGCGGCAGGCCGCGCCGTACACCGGGCGTTTCGCCGAGGTAAAACAGCACCTGGCCGCCGGCCGGACTGCGCGGGCCCGCGCCCTCGCCGAGGCCTGGAGCGCCGAGGCGCCGGGCGACGTGCTGGCCCTGCTGGCCCTGGGCGAGGCCTGGGAAGCCGCCGGGGAGCAGGCCGCGGCGGCCCGGGCCTACGGTTCGCTGATCGATCTCTTCCCAAGCCGCGCCGACATGCGCCGGCTGGCCGGGGAGCGTCTCGAGCGGCTGAACGAGCACGGCCTCGAGCTGGCGATCGACACCTACCGGAAAGCGGTCCTCGAGCGGCCGGACCACCCCTCCGGCCACCGCCTCCTCGCCTGGGCCCTGCTGCGCGCCGGCCAGTTCGGAGAGGCCTTCGAGGCGCTCGAAAAGGGTATCGAACAGAAATACCCGGAAGGGCGGTTCGCCGGCGTCGACCATGTGCTGACGGACGACCTCGGCCTGCTCGCGTCAGCCTGGCTGCGCGCCGAACCGGCCCGCCGCGGAGAGGTGCTCGACCGCCTCCAGGCCCACGGCGCCCAGCTCGACGGCGAGCCGTCGCTGCGCTTCGTGCTCACCTGGGAGACCGACGCCAACGACGTCGACCTCCACGTCTACGACCGCCAGGGCGGGCACGCCTACTACGAGCAGAAAACCTTGCCATCCGGCGGCGAGCTCTACGCCGACGTCACCACCGGCTACGGCCCCGAATGCTTCACGGCGCCGGCGTCGGCCGCCGGCGAGGCCGCTCCCTATCGGCTGGCGGTGGACTACTACCGGCGGGGCCCGATGGGCTACGGCATGGGGACCGTCCAGATCGTCAGGAGCGACGGCAAGGGCAGGCTGGCGGTCGAGCCGCGGCCCTTCGTGGTGATGGCCGACAACGCCATGGTCGACCTGGGATCGGTCCAGGCAGGCAAGGCCGGCCGCTAGGGAACTGGGGACGGCAGGGACAGCAAGGACGACAGGGACAGCAAAGACAAGCCATCTTGAGTCCTTGTTGTCCCTCAGGTCTCTGCTGTCCTTCGGCGCTGGAAAACTCCGAGACCGGCGAAAATCAAAGCGAACCAAAAAATCCCGCCCAGAGCGAGCGCCAGCCAGCCCCAAAGCGCCGTTCCCAACCAGTCGTAGGTGACACCGGGATAGAGCAGAGGAAGCGCAATCGCCTGGAAGACCTTCTGCGCCGGACTGGAGTCGTGGATCCCCAGGATCAACGAGGCGAAGCCCGCCCCGGTTACCAGGATCGTCCCGGCCGCCGCGATGAGTGCTTTGAGCGCCAGCTTCATGGGTCCAGTATAGATCTCCAGGTCACGGACGCCGCCGCCCTCAAGGGCGGCGGCGTTTCTTTTTTTCCGGTGGAATCACGGGCGAAGCGGGATCAGCAGGAAAGGCTGGTCGTCGGCCGCGCGCCGCACTGCGACCAGCAGGAGCGCAGGGCGGTGTTGCAGTTGGTCACACAGGAGTCCTTGACCGTGCAGTGGTTGATGCAGGTGTCGTACCGGTCCTCGCAGGTGTTCCTGCAGGCGTTGTAGGCGTCGATCGCCACGCAGTTGAGGGTCTGCCCGCAGCAGGTGACGCTGGTGCCCGAGCTCGTGCAGGTGCCGCTCGCCACGTTGCAGCTCAGCGAGGTCCCCGACGAGCAGGTCGCGGTGCAGACCTGCGACGCCGAAACCACCGCCGGCCGCCCATAGACCGCCAGGAACACGATCATCACCAGCCCAGCCATCAGGAAAAATCTCCGCATGAACTCCTCCTTCGTTGAATCTGGCCTTCGAGGGTCTTCCCTCTCCCTCTCGGGTGCGTGGGAGGACCGGAAGGGGCGCGGGTGACTCCGGGCGAGCCGGCTCCTCGCTGGATCCGCGCAGAACAGACCCTATGCGAAGAGCTCGCGATCGCGGATCTTCCGCGCATTCGTGTAATGCTCGGTCCACCAAGGCTCTTCTCCCGCGCTTCGCGGCGGCTTGGCCAACGCGAGTTCTTTTTTCGCCGCCTTGGCCTCCTGCTGGGCCACCCTGAAATGGTAGTGATCGAAGATGCGCAGCGCCTCGACGACGTAGGACACCGCGATCCGGCGGTCGCGGAAGAGCAGCAGGTTCTCCCCGTTCTTAAGGTCCGCCGGCGAAGAGAAGTTGTAGGAGCCGAGATAGACCCGGGCGGTCGGCTTGTCGAAATCGATGACGACGAACTTGTGATGCATGCGGATGCCGCCACCGCCGGTGGACTCCTCGGAGAACGGCTTTGGGACGTTCTTGCTCAGCTCCTTAGGAAAGACCGGCGAGACATTGCCGTCCGGCTTCTGTAGATCGAGGCCGCCGACCTTGCGGTCGGAGATGCCGTAGACGAAAATCTCGTCATCCTCCGACACCTTCTTGATCGCGTCCTGAATAGGCCCCGCGGTCTGGTAAAGAAACGCCAGTGAATAGAACAGACTTGAGGTCGTCTCGTCCCCGATATCGTCGGCGATCGCCTGCAACAGCGCGTTTGACGACTTGTGAGGAGAGAACGCCACGCGCGCGTCGATGCCGCTCAGGCCGAGGTCGGTCCATTTGGCGGACGCCGTGCCGCCGAAATCCTTCGGCGCCTTCGACCAGTACTCCTCGAACGCCCCCAGAAAGATTTCGACAACGTTTTTCCCTTGCAGGATCATGGCGTTGTTGGACTGCACGAAAAAACCGCGCCAGCTGAAGTTGGTCGAGCCGCAGACCACCGTCTGCACGTTGGGGCCGTCAACCACGATCATCTTGTTGTGCTGGAGGCTCAACATGTGCTGCCTCTTCACGTTGCCGGCGTCTGCCGAGGCCGCCAGGCGCGCCGCCGCCTGGGTCTCGCCGGAATCCGCCTCCCCATGGTCCGCGCTGTCGTCGATGATGATTTTCAGCCGCCCTCCGAGTTTCTCCAGACGGGACACGATGCCGGGCTCGTTGAGGTCGTAGGCCACGACGCGGACCTCGGCATTGTCAGCGATGGCTTGGTCGAGCACCTCGAGGATCGCCTTCCGTGCCTCAAAGCCCATCCAGGCCAGGGCCTCCTCGGCCTTGGGGTGGGTCGGAACGAAGCGCAGCCCATCGACCGCTTTCGCCGGCAGCAGAGTGGCAATGGCCCCCGCGGACTCATAGCGGTCTACGAAGGCCTGCGAGGAGACGAAGCCGCGGGTGAAGGTGGCGTTGAGCAGCCCCGGATAGGTTTCGCGCCGGAGCTCGATGGCGGCCTCCTGGCGCTCCCCATAGCTCAACTCGTCCTGGTCGTTCATAAATGCCGGGGTGATCCTGTAGATGAACTCGCCGTCGAGTTCGGCGTTGCGCGGAAAATGCACCCAGCGAAACATCTGGATCGGCGACAGCCGGGTCGACAGGATGTTGGGGTTGATCTCGCCCCCGGAGCCACGGAAACACAACCGGTTCTTCAAGCCAAAAAACTTGTCCCCGCCGGGCTCCTGGTATTCGATGGCGAAGCCCACGAAGTCCTCCGGCGGCTTGCCGTCCTTCCAGTTCATCGCAACGAGGGTCATGCCATCGCCACGATGAAGCTTCAGCGTAAACAGCGCCGCCGCATTTTGACCACTGACCTGGAATTCACCCATCATGCATCACCTCAGGAATGATTTCTAATGAATTGGCGCTAAATTCAGCCTACTCTCAACACGCAAATGCGTCAACGCAATGCATGCGGTCGCATAAGCAAATCCCCGAAAAGCCGAGAAAAAAAGGCCAGAGAGAACGGCCGCCACGCCGCCCCCCCTGGCCAAAGGTGAATCAATTGTCAAAGAGCCTGCAACCGTCTCGCGGGCGAACTTCAGATGCCGGCGAGACGTCCTGCGCTACTGGTGACCCGACATCATGGACGTCAGGCGATGGCCGGGGGCGGCGGCGCCGGGGGCTTCGTCACCTCGGTGGTGGCCCGGGCCCGCGAGCGGAGCGGCTTGAGGTCGAATTCGACCAGCTTCTCCGCCCGGTTGCCGTAGCGCTGCCGGACGCCGTTGCGCAGGAAGTTGGCCAACTTGCGGCCGTCGGCGAGCATCGCCTGCAGACGCTTACTCGCCTCCTGCTTGGTGGCCGCCATCGCGGCCTGCTGGACCGAGGTCTCCTGCGCCGCCGTGAGCATCGCCTTGAGCTGCGTTCGGTAGCTCTCGAACTGCGGGAAGTCCTGGCCGTTGGCCTCCAGCGAAGCCAGCAGGCGCTCCCATCCGTTCAGGGTGATTCCGTACTTCGGTTCTCTCGCCATGGTCCTTCTCCTTTATCAGGCCCGTGATGGGCCCGTATCCGCGCCTGAATTGGCGACGGAAATCCCGCTGCCTATCACCCCGGCCCCTCGGCTGTTCCCGTTTCAGCGTTCCCCTGAGAGGCCGGGGGTGTTCGCTTTCGATATGAATACTATCCGTCATAGTCTCTAGTCTGTCAACCCCTTTACTCAGAAATTTTCGGCTCCCTCCCGAAGCTTTACGCTTGGCGGTGGATGGGACCAATTGTGCTTTTCTGGAACGGTTACGGTATGATTCCCCGGAGATCAGACCTTAAATCTCATGTGGAATGGCTGAAATGGCAGGGGAATGAAGGGTTCCCCCGGCTCTCTCAAGCTTTCCCCGGAGGGAATGGCACATTCCCCTATTGTGCATAGTATATTTCGTCAGGGGACATGTCCTTCCCCTCGCGGGGACCTCATTCCCCCGGGGGAACGCCCGATAGAGCGGCGATCCCCCGGGACGATGCACAGGGAATGCGGCGGATGGCCGCCTCGCGCCGCGTTCCCTTGAGCTCACCAAGGCGTTCCCCGCGGGGAAGACGCGCCGGAGGCTGGGGAATGAGTCGCGAGGGGCGGGGAATGCGGCGCGAGCGAGCGGTTGCGGGCTCTTTGACAACTGAATTTTCACCAGGGAAGCGGGAGTCGTACCGTTCCCCTGGCCTTCCTATACACAGAGGGTGCGGCTAGACTCCCCCACGATGAAGACGGGAGCTCAGATCAAGGACGCCGTGCTGGATCTCCTGCGCTCGCGCGCTCCTCTCGCCGGGAACGGCGCGCTGCCGGACGATCTGCGGCTCGGCGCCGGCGGCCTGGGGCTGGACTCGATCGCGATGGTCGAGCTGCTGCTCGATTGCGAACGGCGGTTCGGCATTTCGGCGACCGGGTTGCTCGAGGGCCCTGTCATCACCGTGGGCCGTCTCATCGCTCACGTGCGCGACGCTGTTCCCCAGTGAACTGGCCCCGCCATACTTTTGACACCCTGGAGCGCGGGCTGGCGCCGCTGGTGGCGCGGCACCCCCGGATGGCATTGCCTGCGGCCTCCGGTCTTGGAGCTCTGCGGAACCGGTTGTCCCACCGCTGGCCCAGCCCGGAGCAGATCCAGACTCTCTTTCCCCAGCTCGCTCCGCGCGCGGCGGCGCGCGTCGCCTGGAAGATCGGCGCTCTCGAGGCGCGCAACCGTCTCCTCGTCGAGGCCATCCGGAGGCAGGGGCTCGAGCCGGTCCGGCGGCTGATGCGGCCCGCCTCGGAAGCGTTCGCCGCGCTCCGGCCGCCGCTCATCCTGGGGACCTTTCACGTCGGGGCGGTGCAGGCGCTCGGCGCGGCGATCGAGCGGCTGCCCGGTCCGGTGCTCGTGCTACGCCTGGGGGCGCTGTACTCCCCCAGTCCGCCGGTGGAAATTGTGTCGACGGAGGGGGACGACCAGCGCCGGGCTCTCGCCTTCCAGCGCGCCCTCGCCCATCTGGCGGGGGGCGGCTTCGTCGTCCTGGCGCTCGACGGGTCTCCGGGTCCCGGTCTGCGGGTCCCCTGCCTCGGCCGGACCCTCGAGCTGGCGCGCGGCCCCTTCGCGCTGGCGCGGCTCACCGGCGCGCCGCTCGTGCCGCTGGTGGCGCGCTGGCGGAATAGCGAGGTGGAGGCCGAGGTGGGCGCGGCGATCGTGGGGATGGAGGAAGGAGCCCTGGCCGCGAGCGCGGCGCGATGGCTCGAAGGGTATCTGATGGCAGCTCCCGAGGAGATCGGGTTGGGGTTGGTGCGGGCGCTGCTCACCCCGCCTCTCGCCGCGCGCTGAACAGCACCGCCCCCCGCCGTTCCAGATCCCCCTCGATCAGCTCGCGGCGCAGCTCCGGGTGGCGGATCTTGCCGTTGGCGGTGCGCGGGAGGGTTCGCGGCGCCAGCACCACCACCCGGTCGGGTGCGAAGCCGAGCGCCTTCTCGATCGCCGCGGCCACGTCTTCCGCGATCCGGGATGGCTCGCAGGCAGGGTCGATCTCGATGGCGACGGCGATCTCCTCGGTGGCGGTCTCGGGGCCCGGCGGCATTCCGACGGCGGCGGCGATCCGCAGGCCCGGCACGCCTTCCGCGGCCTCCTCCACCTCGCGCGGCGCCAGGGGAGCGCCCCCGCGCTTGATCATCGCCCGCTTGCGGCCGAGGACGTAGAGATGGCCGTCGGCATCGAGTTGGCCGATGTCGCCGGTGTGAAGCCAGCCGTCGCGGAGGATCTCGGCGCTCGCTTCGTCGGCTCCGAAGTAACCGGAGAAGACGGCGGCGCCGCGGACCAGGATCTCTCCCGTCCCGCCAGCTTCCTGGGCGATGCGCACCTCGACTCCGGGGAGCGGCCGGCCGCAGGAGACGTTGCCGCGGGCATCCACGCGCAGCGGCTCGCCCTGGCGCAGGCCGGTCACTCCCAGGGTCGCCTCCGCGAGCCCGTAACCCGGCCGGATGACCCCCGGTACGCCGAAGCGCTCCTCGAAGGCGAGGATCGTGCTCTGGCGCACCGGCTCGCCGCCGTTGGTGGCGAAGCGCAACGACGAGAGGTCGAGCCCCGCGGGATCGACGAGCCGGGTGGCGAGCCGCCACGCGAAGTCGGGCGCGCCGAGGATGGTGGCGCGGACCTCGGCGGCCGTTCGCAGCCAGAGCGGGAGGGTGCGGATCGCGGGCGGCACCAGATGGCAGGGGGTCCCGAAGTAGACCGGGCCGAGAAGAAACCGGAGCAGGCCGAGGTCGTGCCAGGGGGGCACCCAGCTCACCAGGACGTCGCTCGGGCCGATCTCCAGCATCTCGCGGGCGGCGCCCAGCGAGGCGAGCGCGTTGCGTTGAGTGATCATCGCCGCCCGCGCCTCGCCGGAGGTGCCGGACGTAGGCTGCAGAAAGGCGATCTCCTCCTCCCCCACCTCCAGCCTGGGCGGCGGCGTTGCCCTGGACACTTCCAAGAGATCCGCGCAGCGCAGCCCGGCCCCGGTCAGCTCCTGGGCCAGCCCGTCGGTCTCGGGTCCGGCGACCAGGGTGAGGCTCGGACGCACCCGCTCGGCGCGGCGGACGGCAGCGGACGGCGGTCCCCCGGGCGCGAAGGCACAGGGGGCGGCCCCGAGGCGTTGCAGGGCGAAGAAGACGCGGATGAAATCGAGCCCCGCTGGCAGGAAGAGGACGACGCGTTCGCCGCGTCCCACGCCCAGGCGGGCCAGGCCGCCGGCCAGCTCCCCGGCCTCGGCTTGAAGCCCGCCGTAGCTCAGGCGTTCGCTCCCCTCGGCGAAGGCGAGCGCGTCCGGAATCTCAGTGGCCCGGAGGGCCAGCACGGCGTCGATCGTGTGGAGAGCGGAGAGCATGAAAGCTGTCTCGGTCGTCATCGTGGCCTCCGCAGGCAAGTATATGAACTGTAAATTATTGTCCCCGAGTTATGTTTTCTGCATATCTGCAACTGACTTGATCCCGGTGGATCGGCCTTGTACAGTGGAATGCTCAGCCGGGGCTGGATTCCGGTTGAGTCAGCGAAAGGAGCACAACATGATTCGTAAACTAATCCTCGGACTTACCCTCGCCGGCGCCCTGGGCGCCGCCGCCTATGCCGACCAGTGCGTGCCGGACCCGAACGCGATCTGCTATCAGATCTATGCGCCGGTCGTCTGCAACAACGGCGTGACCTACACCAATCAGTGCTACGCGGACGCGGCGTGCGCGAGGGGCTGCCACCCCGTCTAGCAGACACTCCCCCGGCCCGGCCCCTCGCCGCGCGGGGGACCGGGCCTCCCCGGCGGTCAGGCCGCGGCTCCGCGATAGAGGTCGACGAGCCCCTGCAGGAATCCCAGGTTGTTCACCGCCGTCAGCACCACCAGGAGCACCAGGAGCAGGTTCACCGCGCGCTCCCAGATCCTGCCGGATCGCGAAACTCCCTGGAGGCCCCAGGCCACGGCTCCCACGACGAGAAAGACCCAACTGCACGAATAGAGGAACAGGTCGTCGCCGTAGAAGTAGTGGAAGGCGGAGAGCGTGGCGATCCCGAGGACGAGCGCCTGCAGGACCGGCTCGCGGAAGAGGCGGGCGCGGAAGATCCCGTAGACGGCCAGGGCGTAGAGCGCGAACAGCAGGCCCACGGCGCAGCGGCCGGCGACGCCGAAATCCGCGAGCGTCGCCTTGTGGAAGGTCACCCAGGGGACCGGCGAGCCTTCCGGCGTCCGCGCCAGCGGCCGCGGCGCCACCAGGCCGAACACCGTGACGTGCCGGAGCAGCACCCGGGCCCGGATCTCGGCCCGCTTGGCGGAATGCGGGACGAACATGTAGCCGGTGTCCTCGCGGAATGATTCCGGCACGAAGAACAGGTTCGACGACGGATAGACGGCCTTCTGGAGGAGGCTCAGGCCCACCGCCGCCAGCAGCACGAGGACGACCAGCGCCACGGACTTGCGGACGGCGGCGCGAAACCCGTCCGCTCTCCACGCGCCGGCGGCGAAAAGCAGGCTGAACGGCCCCAGGTTCGTCGTCGCCATCCCCATCGAAAAGATGCCCGCGGGCACGCCGAGCCGGAGGGAGCCGGATCGCCTCGCCGCCAGCCACGCCCCGATCACGAAGCTCAGGGCGGTGAAGATGAAGGTGTCCGGGAGCGACGCGAAGATCAGATGGCTGGTCGAGACGCCGAGCAGGCAGGAGAGCGCCGCCGCCGCCGTGGGGCCGAGGCCGGCGGCGGCGAAGAAAGCGTGAGCGGCGACGACGCAGAGCGCGCCGCCGCCGGCCCCCAGGATCACCGCCGCGAGCAGCGGGGATCCCGTGAGCTTGCGCAGCAGCGTGCCGGCGGGATTGAGCAGGATCACGAACAGCGGATGCACCTTGGTGCGGTAGTGGTCCGCTCCGCGGTCGGTCAGGTCGCGGACCGCGCGCGAGGTGTCGGACTGGAAGATCGCGTCGTCGTAGGCGAAGACACCGGTCGAGCCGAGGGACCGCCCCGCCGCCAGATAGAGGGAGAAGAAGCCGAGGAACAGCACGGCCCGCACGACCCGATTTCGCGTCATCGCGGCAGAGTACCTGAGGCCTTCCGCTTGTAGTGGATCGGCCAGTTGACCTTCCAGGTCTTGCCGTCGTCGGCGGAGGCCTCCCAGCGCCAGTCGAACGAGTCGGGCTTGATGTTGGTGAAGACCATCCGCATCAGGCGCGGCTTGCCGTCGGGCCCGACGGCGTGACGGCTGAGCCGCATCTCGCCGTTCTGAAAGACGCCCGTGAAGTCGAGGTACCCGCCCTGGTCGTCCACCCAGGTCTGCTTCCAAACTTTTTCCCACACGCTGTAGGTCGAGACGCTGCGCCCGTTGAGCGGCTGCGCGCCGCCGCCGGCGAAATTCTCCTGGATCACGCAGCCGCCGAGGATCTTCTCGACCCGGTTGGTGCCGGTGCCCGCAGGGCCGCCCCCCTGCGCGGGCCAGGTGAGGTCCCACTCCCCCACCCAGAAATCGAGCTGACGGAACTCGGGCGCGGCGCAGGGGGCCGCGGGCGCGGCCGCCGGGGCCGCCGGCTGCTGGGGCGCGGCAAGCGCCGGGGCCGCCAGGGCCGCGATGATTGCGAGCAAAAGCGCCTTTGTCATCTCGGATCTCCTTGTCGTCGAGGTTCTGGATGGTACCTCAGGGTGGAGTCGAGGACGTACACGGACGGCAAGGACGCACAAGGACGGGATGGCGGTGCTTTGACGTAGCATGCCGGGCATGAACCTGACTCCGAAGCTCGCGACCGCCGCGGCGGCGCTCGTGCTGTTCGCCGGCTCCGCCCTCGCCGCGGACCGGCGCCCTCTCCTGATCTCGATCGACGATCTGCCGGTCGCCGCCGGCGATCTCCATGCCGATCCGGCCGGGCGGGCGCGGATCACCGACGGCCTGCTGGCGGTCCTCGCCAAACATCACGTCCCCGCCGTGGGGCTGGTGATCTGGGGAAACGTGAAGAGCGACGCCGACCGCGCCCTCCTCCGCCGCTGGCTGGCCGCCGACCACGAGCTCGGCAACCATTCCGCCAACCACCTCGACCTCACGAAGACCGCGGCCGACGCTTATATCGCCGACGTCGAGGCCGGGCGGGCGGGGCTGGCGGATTTCCTTGCCAAAGAGGGGAACCGCCAGGTCCGCTTCTTCCGCTACCCGTTCCTCGACGAGGGGGACACCGAGGCCAAGCTCGACGCCGTCCGCGCCTATCTTGCCCGCTCCGGGCAGCGGAGCCTGCCGGTGACGATCGACGATCAGGACTGGAGCTTCGAGAAACCCTGGATCGAAGCGCAGGACGCGAGAGCGCGGGCAGAGGTCGGCGAGGAGTACCAGGAATCGCTCCACGTCGAGCTCCGCGACCAGGAGGGGCGAGGGGACCGTCTGTTCGGCCGTCCGGTGCCGCAGATCCTCCTCCTCCACGCCAACGAGGTCGGCGCCGCGCAGTGGGACCGCCTGTTCACCTGGCTCGAGGAGCGCGGCTACCGCTTCGCCGCCGCCGATGAGGTGCTCGCCAATCCAGCGTTCTCCGAGGAGCCGCGGTACGTAGGACCCTCCGGCTTCGGCCTCTGGGACCGGCTCGCCGCCCTCCGCCGCGCCGGGGATGCCCGCGCCGCCGTCGAGGCGCTGCTCAAGACGCAATCGGATGCCTGGAACCGCGGCGACCTCGAGACCTTCACCTCGGTCTACGCCGAGGACGCCGCCTTCCTCACCACCACCGGCCTCACCCGCGGCCGGCAGCAGGTGTTGGAGCGCTACCGCCGACGCTATCCGGACCAGAAGGCGATGGGGACGCTGACCCTGGAGGTGATCGAGGCGCGCCCCGCCCAGGGGGTCGAATTCACCCTCCTGGGAGACGCCCGGCCAAGCCGCGTGCACAGCCTCTCGGTCGCCGCCCGCTGGAAGCTGGCCTACCCCGGCCAGCCGGACAAGAAGACCGCCGAGGGGTTGACCCTCCTCGTCCTGCGGCGGCACGGGGATACCTGGGAGATCGTGCAGGACGCTTCGATGTAGGGGGGCGCAGGAGTGAACCTCGCCGCCCGGGATTGAAATCCCGGGCTACCGACAGTCGCCCCTTCCCGGGGCTCTGTATACAGGTTTGTGGGAGTCCCGGATGGGACGGCCGTGGGTAGCCCGGGATTTCAATCCCGGGCGGCGAGGCCACCGGCCTCCCGATCAGCCCTCGCCCGTGCACACCCCTTGCAGTAGGCTCCCCGCCATGAAGGAGACAGGCGCTACCCAACCCGGCGGGCTCGGCTTCATGCTGCGCGCGCTGCGGCACCCCAACTACCGGCTCTTCTTCGCCGGCCAGACGGTCTCGCTGGTCGGCACCTGGATGACGCGGATCGCGACGAGCTGGCTGGTCTACCGGCTGACCGGCTCGGCGCTCCTGCTCGGCCTCGTCGGCTTCGCCGGGCAGATCCCCTCGTTCCTGCTCGCCCCCTTCGCCGGCGTCCTCGTCGACCGCTGGAACCGCCACCGGCTGCTGGTGGTCACCCAGATCCTCGCCATGCTCCAGTCGGCGGCGCTGGCGGGGCTGACGCTGGCCGGCGTCATCAACATCTGGCACGTCCTGGCTTTGAGCCTCTGCCAGGGGCTGATCAACGCCTTCGACATGCCGGCGCGCCAGGCCTTCGTGGTCGAGATGGTCGAGAAACGGGAGGATCTGCCGAACGCCATCGCCCTGAACTCCTCGATGGTCAACGCCGCGCGCCTGCTGGGGCCGTCTCTGGGCGGCGTGATCATCGCCGCCGTGGGAGAGGGGTGGTGCTTCGCGCTCGACGCCGCGAGCTACGTGGCGGTGATCGCCTCGCTCCTCCTGATGCATCTGGCACTGCGGCAGCGCCGGGCCGTCGGCAGAGAGACGAAGGTGTTGCACGAGTTGCGCGAGGGGTGGGCCTACGTCGTGGGCTCCCCCGCGATCCGCAGCATCCTCTTGCTGCTCGCGCTGGTCAGCCTGGTCGGGATGCCCTATACGGTGCTGATGCCGGTCTTCGCCTCGAAGATCCTGGGCGGCGGCCCGCATACCCTCGGGTTCCTGATGGCGGCGACCGGCGTCGGCGCGCTCTCGGGGGCGGTCTTTCTCGCCAACCGCCGCTCGGTGCTCGGCCTCGGGCGGGTGATCCCCCTGATGTCGGGGCTCTTCGGCGCCGGCCTGATCGGCTTCTCGCTCTCGCGCTCGCTCTGGCTCTCGCTCCCCCTCCTGGTGGCCACCGGCCTCGGCTTCATGGTGCAGATGGCGGCGAGCAACACCCTCCTGCAGACCCTGGTCGACGACGACAAGCGCGGGCGGGTGATGAGCTTCTACACCATGTCCATCATGGGGATCACGCCGTTCGGCAGCCTGCTGGCGGGAGGGCTCGCGAGCCGGATCGGCGCCCCGCACACGCTCCTCTTCTGCGGCGCCGGCTGCATCCTCGCCGCCCTCTGGTTCGCCAGCCTCCTCCCCCGGCTGCGCGAGCGGGTGCGGCCGATCTACATCGAGAAGGGGATCCTCCCCGCGATGGCCGCGGAGGGGATCAGCGCCGCCACGCAGTTGACGGTGCCGCCGGAGCGGTGAGGACGGAATCCTGCCGGCGCGGTATACTGGCTGCGCTTTTCAACCGATATTTTCACTCGTACCTGAGGGGTCCGTTTTGGCGAGCCTTTCTCTGTCCATCTCCGAGCAGGTCGCGGAGCGGCTGGCGCCCTACATCGGCGAGTTCAACGCCCGGATGTGGGTGAAGACGGTCGCCCGGCGGGAGCTCAGCCTGTCTCCCGAGGAGCTGAGAGCCGCCCATCTCACGACTCTGGTGGATGGCTTGCGCCCGTTCCTCGGCGCCCTGATGGGGCGCGGAGCGGCGGACGACCTCCTGGCACAGATCGGACGCGAGGTTCGCTGATGCGCTTTCGCTGGCTGGCGGCGTTTCCCCTGCTCTACGCGGCGGTCTTCAGCGTCATCGCCTGGTCGCTCGGCGGCGGCGAGGCGCTCGCCGCGTTCGCCGGCGGCCAGAAGATCCTGGTGCGGCTGCTCGCGATCGTGGGATGTTTCCTGGCGGTCTCGGCCTTCGAGCGCGGCGATCACCTGCGCGCGGCCTGGCTCTGGCTCGGCGCCGGAAGCGTCCTGATCCTGCTGCGGGACCTGCTGCGGTTCCTGCCTCCCTTTCAGCCGGCGACCGCGGGTCCGGGGGCGCAGGCGATGGTCAGCGGGCTCGGAATCCTCAGCAACGTCGCCCTGCTGATCGGCATCTGGATGCTCGCCCGGTCGTGGCGGATGGCGGCGATCATGATGCCGGGTGGCCGCTCCGGCTTCGTCACCGTGGCGCTGATCGCCGCGGCGCTCGCGGTCGCGGTGGCAGGCCCGGGAGCCTGGAAGAGCGCCCTGGCGGTCGCGCATGGGGATGGCGGCGCCCTGATCGTCCTCGTCTCGGCGGTGGTGGACATCCTCTCCCTCTGCCTGATCAGCCCCCTGCTGCTGACCGCCGTGTCGCTGCGCGGCGGGCTCTTCTCCTGGCCCTGGGGCCTGATCACCGCCAGCCGCCTCTCCTGGCTGCTCTACGACGCCGCCGTCAGCTTCGCGCCGGCGGGCGGATTTCCCCTCGACGACCTCTTCCGCGGCCTCGGCCAGAACTTCCTGTTCGCCGCCGGCGTGGCCCAGTACCTGGTCGTCCGGCAGGTCCGGCGGCGGGCGGGGTAGGCGGGCTCGGCAGGCGACAGCCCCAGATCACTTTCGCACCCTCGCGGAATAAACCCGCAAGATTCCAGTCTGGGACAGGCAAAGGCAGTCCGGACGGCGGCGCTCGCCGCCGGACCGGCGCCTCGACCGGCCGCGCAAGCGGCCCAAGGAGAGCCATGAAAATCCATCGCTTTGCCATTGCCCTGTCCCTCCTCGTCCTGGCGCTCGCCGCGAGCGCCTTGGCCACCGACAAACCGAGCGGCGTGAGCATCCAGATCCTCAAGCCCGCGGACCAGGCCCAGCTCGACGCCGGAGAGCCCTACCCGCTCGACTACCTGATCACCCTCGGACCGGGCGACGACCACTTCCACGTCTGGGTGGATGCGGAGCGCAGCCCGGGGATCCACGATCTCAAAGGCACCTACATGCTGCCCAAGATGACCCCGGGCGTGCACGTGATCACCCTCAAGCTGGTCGACAAGGGGCACGTGCCGACCGGCCCGGAGAAGTCGATCCAGGTGAAGGTGAAATAGGGCGGGCCCCCGGGGATCCTCATGGCCCCAGATGCCCAGGTCGCCAGCGGCGGGTATACCATCGCGGAGACAGAACACCCCGCGATGCTGAACAGACTGCGAGATCGCCTCTTCGGGCAGGACGACCGGCGGAGCCGCTTCGACCGGACCGTCCTGCCGCATCTCGACGCCGCGTACGACCTGGCCCGCTGGCTCACCCGCAACGATCAGGACGCCGAGGATGTGCTGCAGACGGCAATGCTGCGGGCGCTGCAGTTCTTCGACGGCTTTCACGGGGTGAACGCCCGCGCCTGGCTGCTGACCATCGTCCGCAACTCGTTCTACAGTTGGCTGGAGCAGCGAAACCGCGGCCACGAGAGCGCCGATCCCTTCGACGAGGAGATCCATTCGGCGGCGAGCGGCGGCGCCGATCCCGAGCTGGAGCTGCTGCGCCGGGCGGACGGCCGGCTGCTGTGCCAGGGCTTCGAGTCGCTGCCGCTCCCGCTCCGCGAGGTGATGGTGCTGCGCGAGCTGGAGGGGCTGTCTTATAAGGAGATCGCGGCCATCGCCGCGATCCCGATCGGCACCGTGATGTCGCGCCTGTCGCGCGCCCGCCGCCAATTGCAGGATTTTTTGATCGCCCACGGGGTCAAGGAGGGGCGGCCATGAGCTGTCCGCACAGCGAGCAGGAGGTCGGGGCCTACCTCGACGGGGAGTTGGACCTGACCAGCTCCCTGGCGTTCGAGCGTCACCTCGAAGAGTGCCCGGACTGCGCCAGGGCTCTCGCCGCGCAGCGGGCACTGCGCGAGGCCATCGGAGCCGCGGATCTACGCTTCCGCCCCTCGCCGGCGCTGACCCGGCGTCTGCACCGTACCCTGGCCGACGAGCCAGCCGCCGGCGCGTGGCCGTCGTGGCGGCGGCTCCAGGCGATCGCCGCACTGCTGCTGGTGGCGGTCGCCTCCTGGAGCCTGGGGCGCGTCTGGCCGCCGCGGACCGCGCCGGACTTCGCGGACGAGATCGTGAAGAGCCACGTCCAATCGCTGCAGGCCGACCACCTGGCCGACGTCGCCTCGACCGATCAGCACACGGTGAAGCCCTGGTTCACCGGCAAGCTCGACTACGCGCCGGCCGTCGTCGACCTCGCCAGCCACGGTTTCCCCCTGATCGGCGGCCGTCTCGACTACCTCGGACATCATCCGGTCGCGGCCCTGATCTACCGGGCCGACCGCCACGTGATCAACGTCTTCACTTGGCCCGACGCCTACGGCGTGGAGGGTTCCGGGGCCGGCGGCCTCGACCCGGCTGCCGCCTCCCGGCAGGGTTTTCACGTCATCCACTGGTCGCAAGGGGGGATGACCTACTGGGCGGTCTCCGACGCCGGCGAGGACCGGCTGCGGCGACTCGCCCGCCTGCTCCTCAGGAAGCAAAGAACAAGTTGAGCGAGGTCGTCGAGGAGGCGATCGAAAGCGAACCTCAGATCCTGACCCGGCGGGGCGTGGAGGTCGCCGTCGTCCTCTCCTTTCCCGAGTACCTCGCGCTCAAGGGCGGGTAACCCGTCATCCCTGAAGGGAAAAGACTTGGGCGAACTGTCGCCTTCCCCAAGTAACATTTCCCCACATCGTCGCGCCTGAAAGCAGTGCAGGAGATTCCAAGCCTGTCGCGTAGGCAGGCTTACGAAGACTCCCAATCCGCTTTCAGGAGATACCAGATCATGTCTCACCGATATGTCGCGATCGACCCCCTCGCCCTTCTGCTCAGCCCCAGCGTCTACGTCCGACTGACGCTGCCCGATCCGCCGCCGGACGGCGTCCTCGCCAAAGAGATCGCGTTGCTCGTCCGCGGGATGGACGAGACTGAGAGAAGCGTTGCCGCCACCCGGGTCAAAGCCCTCCGGAGCTACGTCGAGGGCATGGAGAAGGCCCTGGCGGCTCGCCAGTAATTCAACCCAGCAGAAACCGGCATCCTCCCGCCTCGGCACCGAGGCGGGAGGGCTCGTGCCTTTATCAGCGGCGCGTGAAGATCCCCTGCCCCGGCGCCAGCAGGGCATCGGGATCGAAAGCCCGCTTGGCGGCGAAAACTTGCGGCCAGCGGTCGCCGAAGTGCAGGCGCCAGTCCTCGGGGCTCATCGGCACCGAGTCGATGGGATAGAAGAAGCCCCCCACCGCCCGCGCCTGCTCGAAGAGCCGGCGGTTCGCGGCGACCAGCTCCGCCGAGCGCTCCGGCGTAGGCGGGATGGCCGTGCGCAGCAGGCCGAAGAGGAAGAAGGTCTCCCCCGCCGGCACGCGGAGGTTGGGCGTGTCGAAAGGGTTTCCAAGATACGGGTAGACGATGATCGGCCCCTGCCCCACGTCCGCGGGATCGAGGGCCGCGAGAGTGCCGCCGATGAAGCTCTCGGCCCGGCTCGTGGGCACCAGCAGGTCGATCCACGGATGCGGGAAGGACCAGACCCCGATCTGCTTGAGGAACTCGACGGTGGGCCCCAGACGGTTCAGGTAGTCGAAGTAGAGAATGTCCTCGGATGTCTGCTGGCCCGGCACGAAGTGGAGCCCGGCCAGGAGGGCCGCGTCGTTGGGCTCGTGCCCTGGCTCGAAGTTCTTCGTCGCCTCCAGCGTGTAGTTCCACCCGCCCCCCGCGAGGGCGTTGACGAACCCCTGAACGGTGTCGAAGCGGCCGTCGTGGATCAGGACGAGCAGATCCGACATGAAGATCGAGAGGTCGTCGTACGTCGCCTTGTAGTAGCGGGTACTGGGCAGGGCGGGCACGAGGAGGACGCGGGCGCGCACGATGACGCCGAACTGGCCGAGCCCGGCGCGGACGGCGTCGAAGAGCTGCCGGGTCTTGAGGGCGGAGGCGCGGCGCGAGGAGGTTGAAGCCCTCTCCACGATGAGCGGCATGGACCTCGCGAACCAGGATGTCATGTCCAGACCCTGGCGCTCGTGAAGGCTCGAATCTAAACGTACTGGGCTTGACTGAGGTGCTCCGCCGTCCCCGAGACGGGGTATCCTCCGTTGATGCTGGAGCTACCCGAGGCGCGCCGTTGAGCCCCCTCACCCCCTCCTCCCCAGGCGTCCGCCAGATCGAGGCGCCCGTGCTGGTCGATCGCAAGGGGACGGTGTGGATGCCGGGGCTGATCGACGTCACGCTCCGGCTCGGGGATCGCGTCGTGCTGGCCGAGTCGCCGCCGCCGGAGATGCCGGCGAAGCTCTCGCAGCTCCTGCGGGATGGCGCCACGCGTTTCGCGGCAGCCCGCGGCTCTTCCGGCACTTTCACGGTGTCGTTCCTCGTCGATCCCGCCAGCGGCGAGCAGCGCTTCCTGGGCACCGTGCCCGGCCTGCCGGCGGCGGTGGCGGTCGTCGAGTCGCGGAACGAGCTGGATCTCTCCGCCCTGGAGAGCCACCTCTCTCGCGGCGGCACCCTCGACGGCGAGCTGCCGGACCCTCGCGGCCACGCTCTCCAGGTCTGCCTCTCGGCCCTCGATCCCGAGGCGGGCTTCGTGCCCCGCCCCGGCGTGGTGGAGGCCCTGCGCCTCCCCGCCGGTCCGGGCCTGCGCGCCGACGCTGCCGTCGACGAGGGGGAGGTGCCCGCGAGGGGAGAGGAGATCGCCCGCGTCACCGCTCACGGGCGGACGCGGGCCGAGGCGCTCGCCCGCCTCCAGCGCGGCCTCGCCCGGACGGAAACCTCCCTGCGCGACGGCGCCACCGACAAGGCCTTTCTCACCGAGGTCCTCGACCGCCCCGAGCTGACCTCCCGCGGGCCCGTGGACCCGGGGTGGCTCGACGCGCTGGTGGCGAGCGGCGAGCACCTCCCCCGGCGCGGCGCCGAGGTGGCCCTGCTGGGCGCGGCGGTCGCCGGTTACGAAGCGGATCTCGACCTCGCCCGCGCCCGCTTCTACGCCTCGGCGGCCCGCGGCCGGCCCGAGGTGCCGAAGGAGATCGGCCGCGCGGTCGAGCTGCGCTACCGGGGACAGGAGTACCTCTTCCGCGTCTCCCGCCTCGACCGGCGGCGCTTCCGCCTCGAGGTGGACGGCCTCCGCCTGGAAGTGCTGGCCGATCGGCCGGGACGGACCGGCCGCGCCATCACCTGCGGCGAGCGGGGCTGGCGGGTAGCGATCGCCACACAGGGGGACCGGCAGCTCGTGGAGGTGGACGGCATCCCTCACCGGATCGAGCGCGAGAGCGGCGAGGTGGTGCGCGCTCCCAGCCCGGCGGTGGTCGTCGCGCTCGCCGTCGGAGAGGGGGACGAGGTGGCCGCCGGCGATCCCGTGGCGGTGCTCGAGGCCATGAAACTGGAGACGACGGTGCTCGCCCCGCGGTCTGGCCGGGTGCGCAGGGTGCTGGCGCGGAAGGGCTCCTATGTGGGGACCGGTGCTCCTCTCCTCGTGCTCGCGCCCCTGGCCGCCGAGGACGGCGCCGCGCCGGCCGCCGGCCGGAAGGTGCGGTTCGACGCGCTGGTGCCGCCCGCGGACGGCGCCCCCGATCCTCGCCGCGAGAGCCTGGAAGAGGCCCTGCGCCTGATGCTCGGCTACGATGCCGATCTCCAGACGGTCGAGCGCCTGGTCTCCGGAGAAGCCGCCACCGGCGCGGATCTCCCGCGCGAGGAGGAGATCCTCCGCGCCTTCGCGGACGTCAGCTCCCTCTTCCGCCACCAGCCGGCGGAGGACGGCCGCCACAGCCCCGAGGAGTACCTCTTCACTTATCTGCGCGACCTCGACACACGCGGGGCGGGCCTCCCGCCCGCCTTCCTCGAAAAGCTCCGCCACGCCCTCGGCCATTACGGAATTCAGGGCCTCGACCGCTCGCCGGAGCTCGAGGAGAGCCTGTTCCGGATCTCCATCTCCCAGCGGCTCCCCTGGCAGGTGCCGCCGGTGCTCGCCATCCTGGAGAGCTGGCTGGAGCGCGGCGACCTCCCGGCCGGCCCCGGTCTCCGCGAGCTCCTCGACCGGATGGTCGCCGATACGCAGGGGCGCGAGCCGGCGATCCACGACCTCGCCCGCGAGGTGCGCTACCGCGCCTTCGACCGCCCGCTCCTGCTCGCCGCCCGCGAGCGGATCGACGCCGCGGCGGCCTCCGATCTGGCACGGCTGGCGGCCGGCCCCGGACCGGAGGAACGAGAGGAGCTCGTCCGCGCGCTGGTCGAGAGCACGCAGCCGCTCCATCTCATCCTGTCGCAACGGTTCGCGGGCGCCGGCCAGTCGGAGGAGCTGCGCGCGGCCCTGCTCGAAATCATGGTGCGGCGCTTCTATCGCATCCGCGCGCTGGGCGGGATCGAGAGCTTCCGCGTCGAGGGGCAGACCTTCGGCGTCGCCGGCTACGAGCACCGGGGCTCTCACGTCCACCTGATCGCTACCCATGCCGGATACGAACGCCTCGCCTGGAGTCTGCAGACGGTGCGCCGCCTCGCCGGCGAGGCAGCCGCCGGCGCCGAGATCGTGGCCGACCTCTACCTCTGGCGGCAGGGCGAGCCCCTGGAGGAAGGGGCGGTCGCCGGCGAGATCGCCGGGCTGCTGGCCCGCCTGCCGATGCCGGCGGGATTGAGCCGTGTCGCCGCCGCCCTCTCCGGGCCGGCCGGCACGCAGCACTTCACCTTCCGGCGCGAGGCGGACGGCCTGTTCCGCGAAGAGCAGGTCTACCGCGGCATCCACCCCATGCTCGCCCTGCGGCTGGAGCTCTGGCGGCTGCGCAACTTTCACCTCGAGCGTCTGCCCGCTCCCGACGGGATCTACCTCTTCCACGGCGTCGCCCGCGAGAACCCGCGCGACGAGCGGCTGTTCGCCGTGGCCGAGGTGCGCGACCTGACCCCGGTGCGCGACGAGGCCCGCCGGATCGTCCATCTGCCGCAGCTCGAGCACCGGCTGATGGAGGCGCTGGCCGGGCTGCGCCGCTTCCAGGCCCGCCGCGCCACCGCCGAGCGGCTGGCGTGGAACCGCGTGCTGCTCAACGTCTGGCCGCCGGTCGATCTGCGGCCGGACGAGATCGACAGCCTGGTGCGCCGCCTGGCGCCGCTCACCGAGGGGGTGGGCCTGGAGAAAGTGGCCGTGCGCTGCCGCATCCCCGACCGTGAGAGCGGCGAGTTGCTCGACCGGGTGCTGGAGATCTCTAGCTTCGAGGCGGCGGGCGTGGTCCTGCGCTTCCGCAAGCCGTCGGAAGCGCCGCTGAAGCCGCTGCGGGAGTACGCCCAGAAGGTGGTGGACCTGCGCCGCCGCGGCCTCCCCTACCCTTATGAGGTGATCAAAAGGCTGGCGCCACGCGAGGGGCAGGCCGACATCCCCAGGGGCGAGTTCGTCGAGCACGACCTCGACGAGGCGGGCCGTCTCATGCCGGTCGAACGTCCCTACGGCGGCAACACGGCCAACGTCGTGGTGGGCGTCGTGCGCAACTTCACGGCGCGGTATCCGGAGGGGATGACCCGCGTGCTCCTGCTCGGCGATCCCAGCCGCGACCTCGGCGCGCTGGCCGAGCCCGAGTGCCGGCGGATCCTTGCCGCTCTCGACCTCGCCCGCGAGATCGGCGCGCCCGTCGAGTGGTTCGCCCTCTCCGGCGGCGCCCGCATCGCCATGGACAGCGGCACCGAGAGCATGGACTGGATCGCCCTCGTCCTGCGCCGGCTGGTGGAGCTCACGCAGAGTGGCGGCGAGGTCAACCTGGTGGTGGCCGGCATCAACGCCGGGGCCCAGCCCTACTGGAACGCCGAGGCCACGATGCTGATGCACACCAAAGGGGTCCTGATCATGACCCCCGAGGGGGCGATGGTGCTCACCGGCAAGCGGGTGCTCGACTCCTCGGGAGTGGTCTCGGCCGAGGACAACTTCGGGATCGGCGGCTACGAGCGGATCATGGGACCCAACGGCGAGGCGCAGTACTTCGCCCGCGACCTCGCCGACGCCTGCCGCATCCTGCTGCGCCACTACGAGCACACCTACGTGCTCCCGGGCGAGCGCTTCCCGCGCCCCGCCCCCAGCAGCGACCCGCGCGAGCGCGACGTCCGCGACTCCCCGCACGGCGGCCTGTTCCGCACCGTTGGCGAGGTCTTCTCCGCCGCCGCCAATCCGGGGCGCAAGAAGCCGTTCGAGATCCGGCAGGTGCTGGCCGCCGTCGCCGACCAGGATCATCCCCCCCTGGAGCGCTGGTTCGGCATGCGCGACGCCGAGATCGCCGTGGTCTGGGACGCCCATCTCGGCGGGCATCCGGTCTGCCTGCTGGGCTTCGAGTCCAAACCCATCCCCCGTCTGGGCTGGGCTCCCGTCTACGGGCCGGACCAGTGGAACGGCGCCACCCTCTTCCCCCTCGCCGCCAAGAAGGTGGCGCGGGCGATCAACGCAGCGAGCGGCAACCGGCCGCTGGTCGTGCTCGCCAACCTCTCGGGTTTCGACGGCTCGCCGGAGTCGATGCGCCTCTGGCAGCTCGAGCACGGCGCCGAGATCGGCCGCGCGGTGGTGAACTTCCAGGGACCAATCGTCTTCTGCGTCGTCTCCCGCTACCACGGCGGCGCCTTCGTGGTCTTCTCCCACACCCTCCACGACAACATGGAGGTGGCGGCGCTGGAGGGGGCTCACGCCTCGGTGATCGGCGGCGCGGCGGCCGCCGCCGTGGCCTTCACCCGCGAGGTGGACGAGCGGACGCGGCGAGACCCGGCGGTGGTCGAGCTCGAGCAGGCGATCGCCGACCCCGAGCGCGGGGACAAAGCGCGCCTGCGCTCCCAGCTCGAGGAGACGCGCGAGGCCGTGCGCGCCGGGAAGCTGGACGACGTGGCCGCCGAGTTCGACGGCGTCCACACCGTCCAGCGCGCGCTCGAGGTGGGCTCTATTCACCAGATCATCCCGCCGGAGCGGCTGCGCCCCTACTTGATCGAAGCCGTCGAGCGCGGCATGGCGAGAGAGCTCGCCGGCTCGGCCTGAACCTCCGGCCGGAGGACGAGCTTTCGTACGAAGACCTGCCGCAGGCGGGCCGCTCCGGCCTCCACCGGCACCTCGCGCCAGCGGGGATCGTCCAGGAGATCGTGCTCGATGCGTTCCATGGCGCCGGGGACCGTCCGTTGAGGATCGCGGAGGCGGACAAGGTAGAGGACGCGGGCTCCGCTCTCCTCCTCGAGGGTCCGGAGTTGCTCCGGCCCCTGGTAACGCCAGAACGGCTCGTAGACCAGACCCGGCCGGCCGCCGGAGAAGGCCAGGATCTGGGTGGCCACACCCCAGTCCGACGCGATGAAGATCGTTCCTTTCTCCCGATCCGCCGCGAACCGGCCGATCTCCGCGAGCGATGGGTCCCAGGAGGACGACGCCCGGCCGGCCGCCAGCGCACGCTCGGTCTGGACGAGTCCCGGCAGCCGCATGGCCAGCCAGAGGGCGGTGAGAACCGCGAGAGTGATCCCGAGGGCCTTCTGTCTCCCGATCCCTCGCGAGAGAGCCGGCAGCGCGAGGGCCACGGCCGCGTATTGGAAAGGGGTGCCCAGGAGCCAGTGATGGACCCAGGTGGGGCGCGGCAGGAAATAGAGGCCGAGGCAGACGGCCCCGTAGCCCACGAGGGCGATCCCCGCGCCGCGGATGGAGGGCTGGGATGTCCGGCCTTCCCTGCCCACGGCCATGGCCGTGACGATGGCAAAGACGGCGGCGCAGACGGCGGCGGCGATCGCGGCCTCCAGGATCTCCAGCCGGGGAAGGCCGTCGAGCCCCAGCACGAAGCTCCTGACGGTTGCTCCCTGCCCTAGCGCGAGATAATCCCCCACAAAGGCCAGGAAACCGGCCGGCGAGCGTTCCATCCCCGGACCCCCTCCCAGAGAGATCGGCTGGCCGCGGACGACGAGCGCTCCGAGGTGAACGGCCGCGAGCGGCAAGGCCCCGGCCGTGAAACCCGCCACGACGGCCAGGAGGTGGCGGCGCTCCCTCCGGCGGGGGCTACCGAGGACCATCGCCGCCAGGGGCAAGACGAGCACGAGCGCGCTCAGCTTCTCGAAGGCGGCAAAGCCCACCAGCCCGCCGAGGCCCATGGAGCTCCGGACAGAAGGCCCTTCCCCGGCCTCGCTTCCGATCCAGAGGCCGAGCAGCGCGAGCCGGATGGTCAGCGACAGGGCCACCGGTCCCCAGTCGGAGCGGCCGGCCAGCAGCACCGTTCCGTCCGTCAAGAGCAGGGCGAGGAAGACCGCCATCGTCCACGGCGGCAGGGCCGGCCCGGCGAGAACGCAGAAGAGGACGATACCGGCGGCGATGAGGAGGATCCCGAACAGACGCCAGCTCGCGAGAGTGAACCGCGCCCCCGTGAGACGCAGCCACGCGCCGTAGAGATTCGTCTTGATCGCCCCGCTGTAGGGCATGTTGAGGATGCAGACGCCATGGAACGCCCGGCAGAAGATCGGCGGCGGCGGCGCCCCCAGCCATGTGAAGGCCCCCACGGCCTGGTGCAGCTCGTCGTACTGCGGCCCCTGCGCCTCGATCCGCACGCTCGCGAGAAGGACGAAAAGGACCGCCGCCGCGAGACCCAGACCCACGGCGGTGGCGAGAGGAGAAGAAGACCGTGGGCCCACGGGGCCGGATCATTTCACGTCGACGGCTTCGGCGACCTCCCGCAGGAGCTGCCGGGCCAGGTGGCGGCGCCCCAGGAAGCGCCGTTCAGCGCCCGTCGACCCCGCCGATCCCGCCGCCGCCCAGGGCGACGTACAGCGCCACGAGGTTGTCCGCCTCGGCGCGGCGCAGTTGGAGCAGCGCCTGCTCGGCGGCGAACAGGTTGCGCTCCGCGTCGAGCACCTCGAGGTAGTTGACCACTCCCTCGCGATAGCGTGTATGCGCCAGCTCGGCGATCTGGCGCTGCGCCACGGTGCCGCGCTCCTGCGCGGCGACCTGCTCGGCGAGGTAGCGGCGGCCGGCGAGCGCGTCCGACACCTCCTGGAACGCGGTCTGGATCGCGCGCTCGTAGGAGGCGATCGCGATGTCCTCGCGCGCCCGGGCGACGCTCAGGTTGCCCCGCAGAGCGCCACGGTTGAAGATCGGCAGGCTGATCGACGGGCCGAAGCTCCAGGTCAGGCCGTCGCTGCCGACGAGCTTGCCGAGCTCGGACGAGGCGAAGCCGAGGCTGCCGGTCAGCGAGATCGACGGGAAGAAGGCGGCGCGCGCGGCGCCGATGTCGGCCCTGGAGGCGCGCAGCCGCTCCTCGGCGGCGAGGATGTCGGGCCTGGCGGTCAGCAGCTCCGAGGGGAGCCCCGCGGCCAGGGTCGCCGGGCTCCCCTGCCTGACGAGCGGCAGCCCGGCGGGCAGCGGCTCGGCGATCGGCCCGCCGACGAGGACCGCGAGGGCGTTGTCGCGCTGGATCTTCGTCAGGCGCAGCCCGGCCAGCTCGGTCTCGGCCTGGGTGAGCAGCGACTCCGCCTGCCGGTAGTCGAGCGCCGACGTGATGCCCGCGTCCAGCCGCACCCTGGCGATCCGCAGCCCCTCCGCGCGGCTGCTCACCGTCGCCTCGGCGAGCTGAATGCGCTCGGCGGCCTCGAGGACCGCGAAGTACGTCGAGGCGACGTCGCGGATCAGCGACAGCCGGAACGCGCGCTGCGCCTCGACCGTCGCCAGGAACTGGGAGCGGGCCGATTCCGTCAGGTTGCGCACCCGCCCCCAGAAGTCGAGCTCGAAGGCCGAGACGCCGACGCCGACCGCCAGGCGGTCGACCGTCGCCGGGGGCAGCCCGCTGCCGGTGACGCGGCTGCGGGACGCATCGCCGCTGAGGAAGGCCGTCGGCAGCCGCCCCGCCTCCTGGATGCGGAAGAGCCCGCGCGCCTCCTCGATCTGCGCCACCGCGACGGCGAGGTCGCGGTTGCGCGTCAGCGCGGTGGCGACCAGCGCCGCGAGCCGCGGGTCGGCGAAGAAGTCATGCCAGCCGATCGCGGCCGCGCGCGTGCCGAGCCCGGGGTCGCCGGCATAATCGGCGGGATAGACCGGCGGCGCCGGCGATTCGGGGCGGACGTGCGGGGGCGCCAGCTGGCCGCAGCCGCCGAGCAGCGCGAGCGCCAGGGCCGCGGGCGCCAGGGCTGCGAGCGCCAAGGCCGCGGCCGGCCTACGCACGCGAGGGCTCCGTGCCGGGGTGCGGCGCCTCGCCGGGGGCGGGCGGGCGCTTGCGGCTGATCCAGCGGCGGACCGACAGGTAGAACAGCGGGATGAAGAAGATGCCGAGCAGCGTGGCGGTGAGCATCCCCCCCGCCACCCCGGTGCCGACCGCGATGCGGCTGGCGGCGCCGGCTCCGGTGGCGCGCACCAGAGGGACCATGCCGAGGATGAAGGCGAGCGAGGTCATGATGATCGGGCGCAGGCGCAGCTTCACCGCGTTCATCGTGGCGTCGAACGTGCTCTTGCCCCCGGCCTCCTCCTCGATCGCGAACTCCACGATCAGGATCGCGTTCTTGGCCGCCAGGCCGATGATGGTGATCAGCCCGACGTTGAAGTAGACGTCCGCCGACAGCCCCCGGGCCATCGAGAACAGCACCGAGCCGAGCACGCCGAGCGGCACCACCAGCAGCACGGCGAGCGGCACCGTCCAGCTCTCGTAGAGGGCCGCCAGCAGCAGGAAGACGACGACCAGCGACAGGCCGAGCAGGAGGCCGATCTGCCCCGCCGACTGCTTCTCCTCGAACGACAGGCCGGTCCACTCGAAGCCGAAGCCCTCGGGAAGCTGCCGGGCCAGGCGCTCCATCTCGTTCATCGCCTCGCCGGTCGAGCGGCCGGGCGCGGCCATGCCCGAGATCGTCATCGCCGGATAGCCGTTGTAGCGTTCGACCTGCGGCGTCCCCGCCGTCCATTCGACCTTGGTAAAGGCCCCGAACGGCACCATCGCGCCCTGTTCGTTGCGCACCTTCAGATCGAGCACGTCCTGCGGCGTCATGCGGAAGGGGGCGTCGGCGGCGAGGAGCACGCGGAGGATGCGGCCGTCGCGGCTGAAGTCGTTCGCGTAGGCGCTGCCGAACGTGATCGCGAGGGTGGCGTTGACGTCGCGGATGGCGAGGCCCAGCGCCCGCGCCGTGATCCGGTCCACCTGGACGCGAAGCTGCGGCGCGTCCGCCTGCCCCTCGGGGCGCACGCCGACCAGCAGCGGGCTCTGGCTCGCGAGCCCGAGGATCTGGTTGCGGGCCTGGAGCAAAGCCGCGCTCCCCCGCCCGGCGCGGTCCTGGAGCTTGAACGTGAAGCCGCTCGCCACCCCCAGCCCCTGGATCGCCGGCGGGTTGAGCGCGAACACCATCGCCTCCTTGATCGCCGCGAAGGCGGCGGTCGCCCTGGCCACCAGCGCCTGGGCGCTGTTCTCCTCCCCCGGCCGCTCGTCCCAGGGTCGCAGCGTCGCGAAGGACATCGCGTTGGCCTGCCCCTGGCCGAAGAAGCTGAAGCCGCGGATGAAGATGATGCTCTTCATCTGCGGCTGGCGGTTGTAGTACGCCTTCACCTGTTCGATCGCCAGGTTGGTGCGCTCGGTGGTGGCGCCGGGCGGCGCCTGGACGGCGGTGATCAGGCTCCCCTGGTCCTCGGTGGGCAGGAAGCTGCCCGGCAGCCGGGTGAAGAGCAGGAGCGCGATTCCGACCAGCAACGCGAAGAGGGCGAGGAAGCGGAGAGGCCGAACGAGGATCCCCCCCACCGCGCCCTGGTAGCGGTCGGTCGTCCGCTCGAACCAGCGGTTGAACCCCCCGAACACGCGGCCGGCGAAACGGCCGATGCGGCGGCGCCGCGGCTCCCCCGCGGCCGCCGGGGGCTTGAGCAGCGTCGCGCAGAGCGCCGGCGTCAGCGTCAGTGCCAGCAGCGCCGAGAAGGCGATCGAGATCGCGAGCGTGACCGAGAACTGGCGGTAGATGCCGCCGGTCGACCCCGGGAAGAACGCCATCGGCACGAAGACGGCGACGAGCACCAGGGTGATGCCGATGATCGCCGAGGTGATCTGGGTCATCGCCTTGACCGTCGCCTCGTAGGGAGGCAGATGCTCCTCGCTCATGATGCGCTCGACGTTCTCGATCACCACGATCGCGTCGTCGACCAGGATGCCGATCGCCATCACCATCGCGAACAGCGACAGCACGTTGATCGAGAAGCCGAACAGCCAGAGCCCGAGGCAGGCGCCGGCGAGCGCGATCGGCACCACGATCGTCGGGATGAGCGTGGCGCGCCAGTTCTGCAGGAAGAGGAACATGACCAGGAAGACCAGGGCCATCGCCTCGACCAGCGTCTCGATGACGGAGGTGACCGAGGCGTTGATGAACGGCGTCGTGTCATACGCCACGGTCCAGCCGATATCCGGCGGGAAGGCGCGGGCGAGCTCCGCCATCCGCGCCTTGACGTCCTGGGCGACGGCGAGCGCGTTGGCCCCGGGGGTCAGTTGCACCGCCATGCCCGCCGCCGGCTTGCCGTTCAGCTCCAGGCTCGAGAGGTAGTTCTGGGCGCCGAGCTCGACGCGGGCGACGTCGCCCAGGCGGACCACCGATCCGTCGGCGTTGGCGCGCAGAATGATCGACGCGAACTGTTCCGGCGTGGTGAAGCGGTTCTGGGTCAGGATCGTCGCGTTGAGCTCGCTCCCCTCGGCGAGCGGCTGGTCGCCGATCGAGCCGCCCGTCGACTGGGTGTTCTGCTCCTGGACCGCGGCGAGTGCGTCGGCCGGCGACAGCTTGAAGGACGCGAGCTTGTCGGGGTCGAGCCAGACCCGCATCGCGTACTCGGAGGAGAACGACCGGATGTCGCCGACGCCCGGCACGCGGCGCAACTCGTCGACGACGCGCGTCGACGCGAAATTGCCGAGCTCGAGCGTCTGGCTGGCGCCGCTCTTCGACGTCAGCGCGATGATCATCAGGAAGCCCTGCCCCGCCTTGTTGACCCGGACGCCCTGGCGGCGCACCTCTTCCGGCAGCCGCGACTCGACGCTGCGCAGCCGGTTCTGCACGTCCATCAGCGCCGTGTTGATGTCGGTGCCGGTGGCGAAGGTGACGGTGATCGACGCGCTGCCGTTCGACTGGCTCGACGACGTCATGTAAAGAAAGCCCTCGACGCCGTTCAGCTCCTGCTCCATCACCTGCGTCACGTTGGTGGCGAGCACCGAGGCGTCGGCGCCCGGGTAGACGGCGCCGATCGTCAGCGAGGGGGGCGCGATCGAGGGGTACTGCTCGATGGGGAGCGAGCGCAGCGCGATCACCCCGCCGAGGATGATGGCGAGGGCGATCACCCACGAGAAGACGGGGCGGTCGATGAAGAAGCGGGGGGTCATCGCGGGGCGCTCGCTCAGGGCTCGGTCGCGGGTTGCGCCGCGGCAGGTTTCGCTTCGCCGGCGGCCACCCGCACCGGCTTGCCCGGCTGCGCCTTCTGGAGGCCGTCGACGATCACCCGGTCGCCGGCGGCGAGGCCGCTCAGGATCACCCAGGAGCCGCCGCGCAGCTCGCCCACTTTCACCGGCCGGTTCTCGGCGACGTCGCCCGCGCCCACCACCATCACGCTGGCGCCCTGCGGCGTCACCGTCACGGCGCGCTGCGGGATCAGCAGCTCGCGGGGCCGCACGCCCGCCTGGATGCGGACCCGCACGAACTGCCCGGGGAGCAGGATGCGCTCCGGATTGGGGAACTCGGCCCGCAGCGCCGTCGTGCCGGTGGCCTCGTCGATGCTGAGGTCGAGGAAATTCAGGTGCCCCGGAGGGCCGTAGACGCTGCCGTCCTCGAGCACGAGATTGGCCGCCACCCGGCGGAGGGCCGGCACCTTCAGCTCGCCCGCGGCGACCTCCCTGCGGATCGCGAGCAGGTCCGAGCTCGACTGCGAGAAATTTACATAGATCGGGTCTAATTGTTCAATCCGGGTGAGCAGCGTCGCGCTGGCGGCGCTCACCAGCGCGCCCTCGGTCACCTCGGCCCGGCCGGCGCGGCCCGAGATCGGCGCCGTCACCGTCGTGTAGCTGAGGTTCAGCCGGGCGGCCTCGACCTGGGCGCGGGTCTGGGCCACGTCGGCCTCCGCGGTCCGCAGGCGCGCCACCGCCGTGTCGTACTCCTGCTGGCTGAGCGCCTGCTGGGCGACCAGCCCCTTGTAGCGGGCGACATCCTGCGCGGCGTTGGCGGCCGTCGCCCGCGCCCGCGACAGCGCCGCCTGCACGGCGCTCAGTTGCGCGCGCAGCTCGCGCGGATCGATGGCGAACAGCGGCTGGCCGGCGCGCACGTCGGTGCCTTCCTGATACAGGCGGCGCTGCACGATGCCGTCGACCCGCGCCCGCACCTCGGCCGCCCGCACCGCCTGCAGGCGCCCGGGGACCTCGATGACGTTGACGCCCGGCTGCGCCTCGGCCGTCATCACCCGGACTTCCGGCGGCGGCGGCGGCTTCGGGGGGGCCGGCTGCGAGCAGCCGGCGAGGAGCAGCGCGAGGAACGCCGCTGCTCCGAGCTGTCCGTTATGAATTGAGATTGAATTTGTCCGCGGCATGGCCTCTCGCGTCGACGCCGTCCGAGGCATGCATGATGGGTGCCCGGCGTTCGCCTTTCAGCTCTCTCCGCGCAGGAGCTGCTGGGCTACGATATAGCCCGAGCCGCCGTTGACACCGTGGCCGGGCCAGGTGGCGGCGCCCAGGAGATAGACGTTGGGCACCGCCGTGCGATGGCTCGGCTGGCTCGGCAGCGGGCGGAAGAGGTAGCTCTGCGCCAGGTCGTGCGAGCCGCCGTAGGGGTCCCCCGGTCCCTGGTTGGGGCTGAAGCGGGCAAGGTCGCCGGGGCTGATGACGTGGCAGCCCAGGATGGCGCCCCGCAGGTTCGGAACATGGCGGCCGGCGATATCGAGGATGCGGTCGGCGAAGCGCCGCTTGAGGTCCTCGGTCCAGGTGCCGTCCCCGACCTCGATCCGCCCCGCCGCGTCGCCGCGCGGGTTGCAGGGCACCTCCAGGATCTGCAACCGCGCCACCGCCTTCCCTTCCGGCGCCCGCGACGGGTCGATGCCGGTCGGCACGTCGAAGGAGATCGTGGGCTCCTTCGGCAGCAGACCGGAGAGCGCCTCCTGCACGTGCATGCCGAGCCCCGAAAGGCCGGGGGTCAGGTGCACCAGCCCGGCGGTGTCGAGCCGCTCGTCGGCGAAGCGCGGCGCCTCCGAGAGCGCCAGGTGAATCTGCACGCACCCCCGGCCGTAGCGGTACTTCCCCGCCTCCCGGCGGAGCGGCGCCGGCACGTCGGCGTCCGCCAGCAGGCGCAGGTAGAGCTGGTCCGGATTGGTGGAGGCCACGACCGCCCGCCTGGCGTGGAGCTCCTCCCCACCCTCGGTGCGCACGCCGACGGCCCGGCCGCCCTGGACGAGGATCTTCTCGACGCCGCTCTCCGTGCGCAGCACCCCGCCGTGGTCCTCGATCAGGCGCGCCAGGGCGCGGGCGAGCTGCTCGCTCCCCCCCTCGGCGGTCGCCATGCCGCCGCCCATGATGGCCGCCAGGGTCAGCGGCACCCAGAAGCCGCTGTTGGCGCCGTCGGGCGTCCGCCCGAGGTGGAGCACCCAGGGGGCGATCATGCCGCGGAAGACCCGCGAGCGGAAACGCGCCTCCAGCACGTCGCGGGCGGGGAGCAGGAAGTCGGAGGCGAACGGCGACGGGCCGGTCCCCTCCGGATTGACCATCAGGCGGCGCAGGAAGGGCGCGGCCTCGGCCGAGGCCAGATCGAGCCCGAAGAGCGGGAAGATGTCGGCCGCGTGGGTGTTGAACTCCCCCATCATCTCCGCGAAGGCCGAACCGTCGCCGGGAGAGAGCCGGTCGGCCTCGGCGACGTTCGCCTCCAGGTCGCGGAAGAAGACGGCGGACTGGCCGTCCGGCAGCGAGGCGCCGGTCGGGCGGTCGGTGTTGAGATAGCGCAACCCGCGCTCGGCCAGCTCCGGCCCGAGCTCGGAGTAGGCCTGCGAGGTGACGAACAGGGGGTGGGAGCTCGAATAGACGTCGTGGCGGAACCCGGGAACCGTCAGCTCCTCGGTCCGCACCAGGCCGCCCACCCGGTCGTTCCGCTCCAGCACCAGCACGCTCCACCCGGAGCGGGCAAGATAGGCGGCGGCGATCAGCGCGTTGTGGCCGCTGCCGATGAAAATCGCGTCGAACTGCTTCACGTCGTGGTTCCTCCTGTGCGGCGCGGGGGGGGGATCTCCCCCGGTTTCGGGAAAACAACGACGCGGGAAAGGCGATTTCCTCACCGCGCCTCGTCTTCGCATCCCGCGGCCAGGAGCCGTAGCGCATGTGAGCTATGATGTCGCGGCAAAAACAATAGGAAAGGGAGATCTCTCCATGAGCCCACGACTCTCGCCCGCCCTGTGCGGTGCCCTTGCGGTCTCAATCGCTCCGCTCTTGCTGGCCGGCGGCTCTCTGCACGCGCAGGCACCGCCTCAGCCCACGGTGCATGCCGCGTACGTGCTGCTCGCGGAGTCTCCCGCGGGGAACACCGTGGCCTTCGCGCGGGTGATCGTCGATCCCAACCAGGCATGCCCGGCGCTGATCGACGGAGCGAAGCGGACCGCCACGACGCCGCGCAGCAATCCGCATGGGTTCGTGGTCAAGGTCTGCGAGGCCCGCTATCCATTCGGGCGCTCGCTCGCGGTCGAGGGCGGTCCGAAGCTCCCCCCGGTGGTTGAAAAACCCTCCCGTATCGCGGTGCTCGGCGATTCCGGCTGCAAGCCGAAGGATCAGCAAGGCTGCGGGCTGGAGGACCCGGAATGGCCTTTCCCGGCCCTGGCCAAAGCTGCCGCCGCCAGCCGGCCAGACCTCATCCTCCATGTCGGCGACTACAACTATCGCGGCACGCCGAGCGGCTTCAAGGTCACGGTCGACGGCAAAGAGGTCCAGCGCTGGTATTACGATGCCGGTGACGGCGCGGAACCCTCGGAGAAGTGCGGGCTTCCCGGTCCCTACCTCAGCCAGAACAGCAAGGGCAATCCCGACGCCGACCGCTGGGAATCGTGGTGGCTGGACTTCTTTCAACCCGCCGGCGACCTCCTGACCGCGGCACCCTGGGTTTTCGCGCGCGGGAATCACGAGGTGTGCAGCCATGCGGGCCCGGGCTGGTTCTACTTCCTCGACCCGAGCTCGGAGCTGCCCGAGGGCGGCGGCAGACAGCTCGCCTGCCCATCGCAGGACGGCGAGGGTCCGGCCCTGCCCCATCTCCAACTGACCGGGCCGCAGGTGCTTCACCTCGGTGATCTCGATCTGGTGTTGATCGATTCCGCGAACGCCTGCGATCAGTTGCCGGGCCTGGTCGACGTCTACCGAGGCCAATTCACCGCGGCGGCGCGGCGGCTCCGTGGCCAGACCGCATGGCTGATGACCCACCGGCCGATCTGGGGGGTCGTGGACGCTTCGGCCCCCCTGTACGGCTGTGACGGCCAGCCGCAGAGCGGACCCGCGCTTCCCTACGGAGAGCTCAACCAGACCCTCCAGTGCGCTCTGCGGGGCGAAGCCGGGGAAGCCCTGCTGCCCAAGCTCGACCAGATCCTCGCCGGCCACATGCACCGCTTCGAGACCCTCTCCTTCGCACCCCCGACCGGCCGTCCGTCGGTGCTCATCGTGGGCAACAGCGGAGTCGCCGAAGACACCGGACCGCCGGTCGGCGCCTTCGCTCAGACGGTGGACGGCGCGCCCGCCTCGGGGTTCTCGATCCTCCAATTCGGGTATCTGGAACTGGCGCGGGACCGGGACGGGAAAGGCCTGTGGCGCGGGTCGATCGTAGCTTTCAACCCCGCGGCCTGGTCGCCGTTCCTCGCTCCCTGCGCCGCGCCGGATGCTGTAGATCAGGCTCTCTGTGTGAAGCCTGGAGGGAAGCCGTAATCGGGCCTACCCCGCCTTCGCCCGCGCCTCCGCCTTGTCCACCACCACCTCGGTGAGCTTGGCCGTGCGGGAGACGGCGCGGCCGATCGCCTGTAGGAGGGCGATGCGGTTGCGGCGGACGTTCGGGTCCTCGGCCATCACCAGCACCTCGACGAAGAAGCGGTCGAGCACCGGCGCGATCGGCGATGCGGCGCAGGCCGCGTCATAGTCGCCGGCGGCGGCCGCCTCCTCGATGTCGGCGCGCAGCCCCGCGAAGACTTCGGCGAGTTCCTTCTCGGACGCCTCCACCAGCAGGGACTCGTCAACCGGCGTCTCGGCCGCATCCTTGACGATGTTCGCGATGCGCTTGGCCGCCAGCACCACCGAGAGGAAGGACACCGACAGAATCACCTGATACCCCTTTGGCGCTGCTGCTTGTCTTGGTCTTTATAAATTTATTCTATATAGGCATAACATGGTGTCGCAATCGCGGGCGGCGCTAATGGGAAGAGTCCATCTCTGCAACATTGAGAATCAACATGCGCTAAACTGGAGACGCCCAAACCAGGAGGTAGTTATTGGCCTCGCCAGCCGTAGACCGACCGGCGTCCGGAGCGGAGTGCGGACTGGAGGTCGTCGACCATTAGGGGTAACACAACGGCTTTACTGACCCAGCTTAGACGGAGGATATTGATGTTCAAGCGTAGGTCAACGCTAGTTCTTATCGTTCTTTCCTTCGCAGCCTTCTCGCCAGAAGCTGGGCGAGGTGCCGAGATGACTCCTGCCGATGTAATCAATCTGTTCCAAGCCGGGCTTGCCCCGGAGACGATCCTCGAGCAGGTGAGACGGGAGGGTATGGCCCAACCGCTGACGACCGCTGACCTCCTGAGCCTTCGGAAGGCCGGGGTGTCCGCCTCCCTGATCGATGCCCTCGTCCGAGTCGCAATACCGGACTCTTCGGCAGCTAAGTCTGCCCCCGATGACATCCTTTCTCGCGCCCGACGTCTCTTTGACCAGCGCGATCTCGCTGGTGTGATTTCCCTTGTCGGACCACATCTATTGAAAAGCCCGGGGGATGACAGGGCGCGCGCCGTCCAGATCGCGGCGCTCCTCGCCAGCGGCCGTCGCGAGGAAGCGGAGGCGCATTTGAAGGTCTTGCGAGCAGCGACCTCGGTTGAGGCCCGGGGATTCACGGCCCGGCTTGAGGCTGTAATCGCGAAGCTCGACAGTCAGAACCGAAAGGTCGGAGAGCTGGTGGCAGCGGTCCAGCGCGGCGATCGCGAGGGCGCACTGTCGGCGGTTGGGCAGCTCGACAGCTCGGAGTCGATGAAGTGTTCACTGAGAGTTCGGCTCGCCATGCTGGCGGCTGACTTCGACGGAGCGCTAACCACGCTGAATGAGATACCGCCTTCGACGTGGGCGGATGTTGCTGAAGCACCTAGACTCAGAAAGCAGATCGAAACGTCGCGGGCCGAGTTCCAGAAGGCATGGGATGAGATCGAGTGGCACCTTTACTCGCCATGGATGTCGCAATCGCCGTTCACCTCTGTCGACTATAGCGTAGTTATTGAAGCACATCGATTTTCTCTTGAAAAATACATCACCTCGGTGAACACTCTCGCCATAGCGTATCCCCTGAATCCGAGGGCGGCCGACCTTACTTTCCACGCCGCACTCTTTGCCCTTCCGTATGACAATCTGGAAGCGCTTGGGGACAAGCTGTTACATGATCGCGGGCAGATCTCGATTCCATTCATGGCTCGGCGCACCCACCTCAATCTGGTTGTGAATGTAGCTTCCAAGCGACTGTCGCTTGACAAGGCAGGAGCCCATTTTACTTCTATCTTCATGAAGAAGGTAAAGGGTGGCTGGAGCATCCCTTCAAGATGGGCGAAGAATCGTCCCGACATGGTGCTTTTGGATGCGAACGACCCAACGGCCACCGCTGGCATGACCGACTACTTCGAGAAGGTCTATAAGAAAGGCATTGGTGAATACCAGTCGTTCAATTTTCCGTTCTCGGACATCGTCTCGCTTAGCCAATCCGCCGACGACAACTGTGGCGACGATGGTTGCTGGCTGAGGGCCAATCAGTTCGCGTTGCAATTTAAAACACGCTCCGGCGCGGTCGGTACCGCACCTCGGTACTCGCTCATGACGGTCCTCCAGGCCGTCTACGGTCTCGAGGCACAACGTGAGGTAACCCAGAAACTGGGACGTTTCATCGTCCACGTCCTCAACAACCCTCGACTTCAAGCCAAACTGACCGTCCCAGGAAAGATCTCCGCATGGCAGATCGTGGATATCGTGGCAAACGGTTTGACCGCGGGGGCCAATGCTATCCAAGGAGCAAAAAGCGTCGGCTCCATGGAGACCGCGCAGATGTTGAACGTAATGGCAGGCGAAATTGGAAAGGGCATGCAGCATCTCGAGAGTGGGAAGCAGGCAGAGGTTCTTCAGTGGCAGGCGCGGGCAGAGCAGCTGTTTGGTGGGGTCAGCTTCACCTCTGATGTGCTAGATCTCAAGGATGTTCTGGATGAGACGACAAAACCCTGAGCATCGACTGCCAAGCGCGGTCTGGGCAAGGCCTTTACACGGTCTAGTCGCTGTCAGGTTGGCCGTGGTGGCAGTCCTGCTGATGAGCGCCTCCACCGCTGGGGCGACGTCGTGCCCCAACGACCTACCGTCGTGGGTTCAGGCACGGGTCACGGCATCCGAGTTGCAAAGCTCCGTGGCGTTCGACGCCAACAGCGCGATCGCCCAATCCGGAAGTGCTCAGGCGGCGTTAGCCTTAACCCTGGAGCAGATCCGCCAATACGAGGACTATCTAGGCCAGCTTCGTTCTTCGGGATCCTCGCCCTTGATCCAGCACGCCATCGAGCTGACCGAGCAAGCGCTGGTCGTAAACAAGGCAGCCGCAGACGTGCTGCGCTGTTGGGCCAGCCAGCCTGCGGCTCCAGGTGTGATTGCGAATCAGTGGTCCACCACTGCTATCGCTGGGCTGCAAGGTGTCTTGAAGAAACTGGAACTGCGCCGCGCCGGATCGGACGTGAGCCCGCCAAGCGCGGGCGGTCCAGATCCGAGGTGTCCAGTAGGGATACCGTGCGCGGTAGAGGACCCCGAATTCAATGCCTGGCGGTCACAGCTACAGCACGAGGGGGACGGCGCAGTCGCAGCGATTAGGGAACGGGACCGTAAAATCCTCGAGCGGCAAATCCGGGAGGTCAAGGCGCTCCTCGACGTAGCCACGAGCGGAAGCCTGATGGATGACCTCGACTCGCTGGTCTCGGAGATTGCTGCACCTGGGGAACAACAGGGAAACGCGCTCGCCGGCGCGAGGGCAGGCGAGCTGCCACCCAAGCACAAGCTTGCTCCCAGTACCCCATGCACTGTGGAATTTGAGCGAGGGAAGATTGTCGGAGCGCCAGCGGATTCCCGATTCAACGATATCTATACGTTTACTATTCGGGTCACACCGTCCCTCGCCTGTGCGCAAGTTCGCTTCGAGACCGAGGAGCGCTGCCGTTCGCGGGATGGAAATATCGGGGACTGTCGAGATTTCGACAGCAACCGGTACTCGAAGGTCCAGGTGATACGCGTCTATGCGGGTCGATTCTCAGAGGAACGCGGGGACAACCTTGGAGGTAACTATCTCGACAGTATCTGGGTCGCGGCGCCTGAATGCTTTTCTTGCGACGCGCCCGAAGCGAAGGCTCCCTACATCCCCAAGCTAGGTATTGGTTCTTGGCTCATCGCAGATCGCCTCACCGATGAACCAAAGAAGCCAAGTGCCAAGAACTACTCCGAAGCGGAGTTGAAGCAGTTGTGCACAAACCGATCTGCAATCCAGGATCGGCTCTTCGCCACGTGGCAAGCGACGAGTGTCAAGGCTCTGCTATTCGGTGACTTGGCCTCCGACCTTGAGAACCTTCGAAAGCAACTTCTCGAAACTTACGACAAAGACTTCGACGAAGCACATTTAGCAACGGGCTTGCGCGTTACCGCTCATGCGGCGTCGGCGATTCTCAAATCGGTTGTCGCACTCGGAGCCGAAGCCAAAAATTTCGCCGCTCGGGCCAAGACGATCCAAGAATGCCTGGCCCCACTTTCCAAGGATTTAAAGACACTGCCGGAAACCGTGGCTGCGGTTCTCGAAGACCAGGAGTTCGCCAGGAATCTGGTTTCCGGGAAGCTCGAAGAATACCCCATCGAAGCTGTGAAGTGCGGCGCGAAGACGCTCCTACCAGCGCTGGAGAGCCTCCTGCCAATGGTCGACGCCCTCACCGAGTCAGGGCAGCTCAAGCGTGGCATGGAAGGATACCGTCAAGCAGTCATTGACCAAATTGCTCGCCTCGATCCACAGATCAAACAGGCAAAAGGAATCGAGAGCTGGCAGTGGCAGCAGACGCAGCAGCTTCAGCTAGCCATGGATGCCTTGCGCCAGACTTGCCACGATCTGGGGCCGGCTGGGAATCCTCACATCTAACGAGGCTCCGCCTCAGGCCGACGAGCCCCATGTTAGAGTGTCCCCCCAAGAAGGTCGGAAGGTAGAAAGGTTCGTACGTACACCAACGACAGCCCATGAACCCCGGCGCACTGCGCCACGGGTTTTGCCGACGATCGGCGTCGGCCATACCTATTACTGTCAGGTTATGAATAGCGGGCCCTCTCCTGATCGACCACCCTGGCCCAGCGCAATACGCTGGGAAGGAGAGATTATAACCTTTATCAAATTTGACTCACGCACACCAAGTTTCACAGCTCAAGGACTCTAGCGGAGCAGCAGGACTCCGCCTTTGGGAGGCGCTTCGTAGTCGTCTTCGCTCGACTTGATTGGCCCCCTACCCCGCCTTCGCCCGCGCCTCGGCCTTGTCCACCACCACCTCGGTGAGCTTGGCGGTGCGGGAGACGGCGCGGCCGATCGCCTGCAGGAGGGCGATGCGGTTGCGGCGGACGTTCGGGTCCTCGGCCATCACCAGCACCTCGACGAAGAAGCGGTCGAGCACCGGCGCGAGGTCGGCGATGCGGCGCAGGCCGCGCTCGTAGTCGCCAGCGGCGGCCGCCTCCTCGATATCGGCTTGCAGCCCCGCGAAGGCCTCGGCGAGCTCCTTCTCCGACGCCTCCTCCAGGAGGGATACGTCGACCGGCGTCTCGGGCGCGTCCTTGACGATGTTGGCGATGCGCTTGGCCGCCAGCACCACCGAGAGGAAGGCCGCCTCCTCGCGCACCTTGTGGAGAGCGTCCACCCGGGCCTTGAGGTCCGGCAGATCGCTGACGCCGGCGGCGAGCGCCGCCTCGATCTCGTCGTAGGCGTAGCCGGCGAGACCGAGGATGTAGCGGATGCGGTCGTAGAGGAACGGCCGGAGGTCCTCCAGGATCTTCTCCGCGCCGCGGTTGAGGCGGTCGCCGTAGAGGCTCGCGGACTTGACCGCCACCGCCTCGAGGTCGATCGGCAGCCCGCCTTCGAGGGCGATGCGCACCACCGCCTGCGCGGCGCGGCGCAGTCCGAAGGGGTCCTTGGAGCCGGTGGGGATCATCCCCAGGCCGAAGATGCCGACCAGGGTGTCCATGCGGTCGGCGAGCCCGACGACCTGACCGGCCCGGCCGCGCGGGGTGCGGTCGTCCGCCGAGGCCGGCATATATTGATCGTAGATCGCCTGCCAGACCTCCTCCGGAGCGCCGTCCTCGCGGGCGTAGATGCCGCCCATGATCCCCTGCAGCGAGGTGAACTCCTTGACCATCTCGGTCGTGAGGTCGACTTTCAGCAGGCGGGCCGCGTCGACCGCCTGCGGCTTCACCGATCCCCAGCCGAGCTGGTCGCAGATCTCGGCCGCCAGTGCCACGATCCGCTCGGTCTTCACCGCGTAGGTGCCCAGCTTCTCGTGGAAGTTGAGGCGCTGGAGCTGCTCGGCGCGCTCGGCGAGCGGCTGCTTGCGGTCCTCGCCGTAGAAGAAGCGGGCGTCGGCCAGACGGGCGGCGACCACCCACTCGTTGCCCGAGCGGGCGCGCCCCGCCGGATCGTCCGGCCGGTCCATCACGGTCAGGAAGTACGGCAGCAGGCGGCCATCGCCGTTCGGAGCAGAGACTGTCAGCGCGCTCTGGTGATCGCGCAGGCTGGTGGCGAGCACCTCGGCCGGCAGCTCCAGGAACGCGTCGCCGAACTTCCCCTCCATCACGCCGGGGATCTCGCAGATGGCGGCCAGCTTCTCGATCAGCGCCGGGTCCTCGACCAGCCGGCCGCCCAGCGCCTCGGCGCGGGCGAGCATGGTCTCCTGGAGGGCGCGCCGGCGCTCGGCCGGGCTCACCTCGAGGGAACGCGCGGCGAGATGGCGCCGGTAGTCCTCGACTCCCTCGACGCGGAAGACGGTGGGCGAGAGCGTGGGATGCCCGAAGCTCAGGTCCCCCGCCGCGATGCCGAAGAGGTCGAACGGCACGACCTCGCCGTCGAGCAGGGAGACGATGCCGTGGATCGGGCGCACCCACGGCCCCTCGCCGCTCCCCCACCGCATGGTCTTGGCCCAGGAGATGCCGGTGAGGATGCGGGGCACGATCTCGGCCAGCACCTCGCGCGTGGCCCGCCCCGTGGTCTTCTTGGTCGCCGCGAGGTACTCCCCCTTGTCCGTGGTCACCCGCGCGAGCTGGTCCGGCTCCAGGCCGGTCCGCTTGGCGAAGCCGAGCAGGGCCTGCGTCGGCGCGCCGTCGGCACCGAAGGCGGCGCGCACCGGCGGCCCCATCACCTGCTCCTCGCGGTCGGCCTCGCGCTCGGGCAGACCGGAGAGGATCAGCACCAGCCGGCGCGGCGTGAAGCCGGTCTCCACCTTGCTGGGAGCGATGCCGCGCGCCATCAGCTCCTCGAAGACCCGGGTCGAGAGCTCCTTAACCCCTGGCTCCAGCATGCGGGCCGGGATCTCCTCGCTTCTCACTTCCAGAAGGTATTCGCCAGAATAATCACCGCGCGGCATCGGCCACCTCCGTCACAACTTCCTGTCGTGCCTCCCCCTTGAGCAGCGGGAAGCCCTGCTGCTCGCGGCTCTCGACATAGGCCTTGGCGCAGCCGACCGCGAGGTCGCGCACCCGTTTCATCAATCCCACCCGTTCGGTGACCGAGACGGCGCCGCGGGCGTCGAGCACGTTGAAGCTGTGCGAGCACTTGAGGGCGCACTCGTAGGCGGGCAGCACCAGCCCGGCCTCCAGGCAGCGCTTGGCCTCGCGCTCGTAGCCGTCGAACAGGCTCTGCAGGAACGGCACGTCGGCGACCTCGAAGTAGTAGCGGGAGAGCTCGTACTCCTCCTGCTTGCGGACCTGGCCGTACGGGATCCCCTCCACCCAGTCGATCTCGTAGATGCTCTGCGAGAGCGAGAGGAACATGGTGAGGCGCTCGAGGCCGTAGGTGATCTCGGCGCTGATCGGCTTCAGCTCCAGGCCCCCCGCCTGCTGGAAGTAGGTGAACTGGGTGATCTCCATGCCGTCGAGCATCACCTGCCAGCCGACGCCCCATGCGCCGAGCGTCGGCGCCTCCCAGTTGTCCTCCTCGAAGCGGAGGTCGTGCTGGGTGAGGTCGAGCCCGATCGCCTCCAGACTGCGCACGTAAAGGCGCTGCACGTCGAGCGGCGAGGGCTTGAGGATCACCTGGAACTGGTGGTGCTTGCCGAGCCGGAACGGGTTGTCGCCGTAGCGGCCGTCGGCCGGCCGGCGCGAGGGCTGCACGTAGGCCACCCGCCAGGGCTCGGGGCCCAGGACGCGCAGGAAGGTATCGGGATGCATGGTGCCGGCGCCCACCTCGAGGTCGAGCGGCTGCTGGAGCACGCACCCCTCCCGGGCCCAGAACTCCGAAAGCTTGAGGATCAACTCCTGGAACGTTTGCATGGCCTCTCCACGACTCCGATGATTCCAATGCCTGAAGCCCCCAGGGGCGGCAGGCGCGCAAGGGCCGAATCCTATCCTGTCGGGGCCGTCCTGTCGCCCCCTCCGGCATGGGAGAGGTCCGCCGGCGTTTCCGAGAGCCTCGCCAACGTTTTTGAGGGTCTCGCCGGCGTTTCACGGAGTCTCGCCGACGTTCCACGGAGTCTCGCCCGCCTTTTTCGGGGTCTCGCCAACGTTTCCGAGGCTCCCTGAAACGTTTCCGAGGCTCCCCGAAACGTTTCCGGGTCTCCCTGAAACGTTTCCGGATCTCCCTGAAACGTTTCCGGAACTCCCTGAAACGTTTCCGGAACTCCCTGAAACGTTTCCGGAACTCCCTGAAAGGTCGTGTCCTATTAGTGTGTGGGCGGTAACGGGGTGAAACGCATGGCGGATACTAGCTCCTGCGGGGGACTTCTCTCCCGCGCCAACGCAAACGGCCCGGAGGTGTGCGTCAACACGTCCTCCGGACCTGAGCCCAGCAAAGGAGCTAGCCAATGCCGGACCTGCCCGAAGTGTATCCGCCCACCGTCCCCCCTGTCATTGCCCCTACAGCCTGGGAGGACTTCCCCGCCTTCCGGGAAACCTTCCTCATGTACGTCACCCCTCCGGGTTACTCGGCTGCTCTGCGAGCCATGGGAGAGATGCTCTACTCCCTGCTGCTCGACTCTCCGGCTGAGTGGCCCGGTTGGGCGGAGTCCTCGACACGTACCGAGATGCGTGCGGCTGTTGCGGATCTGCGCCACATACAGGGGTTTTTGGCTAGCGTTGGAAGGGAGCGGGAGACGTCTAGCCTGGACTCGGAGGACGCCTACCTTAGCCAGATCGCGGCCAAGCTCTCCCGCCAGATCGGACACGCGGCGGATGGGATTGACCGAGAGCTCGCGGGGGTGCCGTGATGGGATGGGACTCAAAACCGGGCTATCCCGCTTCTGCCCTGCGCACCGTCCAGGTCAAGGCAACCGACTGGCAACGCGCCCGTTGGGAGGCGGAAGGCAAGCGCCTGGGAGTGAGCCGTGGGGCCTTCATCGCGTGGGCGGCGGATATGGCGATCGGCTTCCGGGAGGCGTACAACAAAGTCACCGAGGAGCACGACCGTGAGATGCACCCCGAGAATTATAGGGTGCTGCCGGAGTCATGAAGACTCTCAAGGTTGCGAGTTTTACCGTTCGCGCAACAGTCGTACAGTCCGCGAGATGGAAGCAGGCGGCAGAGTCGGAAGGTCATGCTTCTGTGGGGACGTGGATGGCGGAAGCGGTGGACGCCTATCTAGAGCACCGCACGCGGGCGGGGAACCCTCTGCCCCTGTTCTGGAGTCACGGACGGTTCTGTGTCGAGCTGGAGGACGAGAGCATGCCGGAGGTGCGGGGGCAGATCGCCCGTCCTTTCGGCATCTTCCGGGGGACCGATGCCGGGCCGCGAGGTCGAGGAAGCCACGCCTTCGCCCTGGTGTACATCCCAAGCCGGCGGATCGTAGCCAGCTTTCGCAGCGCTCGACACTGCAAGAGTTTGGCTTCTGAGCTGGCAAGGACATGGGTGCGTTGGGGCGGACAAGAGCCTGTAGAAGACCCTGCGCCGTTGCTGCAACGGTTTCAGCGGGAGAACGTCTAAGAGAGTCTGCTAGAATTTGACTTGAGGGACATTTTGCCTCATGCTTAACGGGGCAAAATGTCCCTCTTGCACATACGGTCGGCGTTCGGGCAAAATAGGAAGAAGAGGTACTCCAATGGTTTCAACGCCCACAGCAACATCTACGGACAGTGTTAGCGAAGCAACCAGAATGCAGATCTGGCGCTTTCTTCTAGACAGTGACTTCGGTGAACGTTACTACCAAGAAATCGCAGCTAAAGTATCGAAGCGCGAGAGACAGCTTCAGGGTCTGCAATTCTTGCTTAGCTCTGGCGCTCTTGCAACGCTGCTCGGTGGAGTCCCATCTATATGGAAAACAGTTGTGGCCTTAGCAGCAGCTCTGCTCAGTGGAGTCCTCCTAATTCAGAAGCTCTCACGGTCAAGCAGTACGGCTGCGCAACTTCAAGACGGGTGGTCCGATCTTGCTCGGCGGACCGAATTGCTTTGGACTCGGCTGGAGAAATTAAGCGAGGAAGAAGCTCTCACAGAGTGGGAGAAGCTTGCCGTAGAGGGAAAGGCCCTCAACAGCAAGGCAACTCAGACATTTCCCGCAGACAGTTACAAGGAACTTCAAGAAAAGTGCTGGAATTCCATGTTGCAGGACCGGGGTCTTCCTCAAGCGGCTACGACTTAGAGCGCAGGCGAATTTACCCGACACCCCCACCCACACCTCCACCGCCGCCACGGTCCGAGCCTCCACACAGGCCACTAAGGGAGGCCCCAAATCCACCACCCCCACCGCCGCCGCCTCCACCACCTAGGCGACAAGGATATCCCGCATAGTCCAGGGCTTCCGAGCAATCCCCGCCTTCATGGCGGGAGTCATCCTGATACCCTTGTGCATCCAAGTGAAGTTATAAGTGGCGAAGTGCAGCGCTAGTGCAGCCTGTAGATTCTCACGCTTCCGACTAAACGCATTCGTCAACCGAGTAAACCGTCTCATTTGCATGCGAATGTGAAGGTTAGAGCGCTCGACATGCGACGTGCAAATCTTCTCCTCTAACGGACTCCCCGAGACAGCTACCTTCTCAGCCGATATTATGTGCGCCGGTGAGTACCGGCGCTCTGAGTCCACCGTTTCCGCGCTGTAAGTCTTGATAAGCTGGCCGAAGTCTACGCGGCTTCCGAAGTGCTCTTCTACGGCAGCGGGATAGCCATGGAATCCGTCCGTGGAGATCTGGAATCGTCCAGTAGTTGCCGCATCCATCTTCGCCATGAAGATAGACGCATCCTCAGCGGTACGCCGTCCCATATGGAAGCCTAATAGCAGTTTGCTAGTCCGCTCAATGCCAGTGAAGGTATAGACGTCTCCCATGTTGGGGTCGCCGTTCTTCTTCAGCTTCTTAGTCCGCTCCTTCATCCCGACGTAGCACCAGAGTTCATCACACTGCACGTCCTCGACAGGGACACGTCGCACCAGACGATCCATGAGCGTCTGACACTTGGCACCCGCAACCCGAAGCAGGCTGCAAATGGTGTCGCGGTGGGTGCCAGTGATCCGCTCCGTGCTGCGGATGCTGGAACCCTCGGTCAGCAGGGAGAGGCAGAGCACAGCCTTGTCCATGTCCAGGCGCATGGCGCCGAGCGGGCGCTCCGGGATGATCCCGAACGTCGCTTTGCAGGCCCGACACTTCCGGCGCGGGTTGCCGTACCGGTCCTTGCCCCAACCAATGGACGGCTCGCCGCAAGTGCGGCAAGCAATCGGGTTCGGGGCTGAAGTGGTAGCGGACATAGACGTTTTGTTCTCGACCTGCATGCATTGTACTGACAATGCATGTCGCCGTCAAGGGGTTGGGGCTTGAATATGGCGGATATTTTCCGTACGCTGTATGTCATGGCTACCGACACGAAAACCTCCAGGCTGGACCTACGGTTGACCGAGGAAGAGCGGGACCTGTACGAGCGAGCGGCAAGAGCCGATTCCCGCACCCTAAGCAACTGGATACGGGATCGGCTCAACAAAGCCGCGAAAGCTGAATTAGGGGATTAGGAGAAGAACAGTAGTAGCTCCCCTCCTCCCCCATTGCGGTATCTGCCCCCGGGGGAGACCCGGGAGCAAGAGACCCTCTAGCTGGCGGTGAAGAGACACGACTCCGCCAAAGAAAAGGGCCATAAGCACCTCCTTTCTTGTTGACAAGAGAGGGCTTACGACCGTAGAATGGCGGTCTCTGAGGTCGCCTTATTCTTTGGTCGTAAGTGCCTCTGAATTTGGTTAGAGGAGCCTGCCAGTGGCAGGCTTTTCGCTTTTAGAGTTCCACTTTCTCCTTTCTCATCTGCTTAGATTCTCCATAGAAGCAAGTCCTTTTGAATCAGAGGCTTGCAACAGGGGCACTGTACGCCCATTCCGGATTTTGTGTCAACTTTACATTTCTTAACATCGAAATAGGACTGCAAATGTCGCCAATGATGAAGACTGAAGATCAAAATTAGTCTCTGTGGCGAGATCTTACAAAGATCCGAAATTGGACACGTCCTTGAAATTCGCCAGCTAAGAGAGAATTCAGCCCGTATTTCAGGATTGATACAAGACTGGATGCGAGGATGGATGCCGGACAGACTTCTAGATAGATCTGAGAAGAGATAGATATGCAAGATCAGGCATGTCTAGCGCCCACACTGAGCTAGGACACGACCCCCTGAAACGTTTCCGGAACTCCCCGAAACGTTTCCGGATCTCCCTGAAACGTTTCCGGAACTCCCTGAAACGTTTCGGCGGGTCCCGAAAACCCTGGCGGGCTTCCAAAAAACTCGGGCGGATCGCGAAATAAGCCGGGCGAGCGGCGGTACGGCCGGGTCTACAGCTTCGCGAGCGTCCTCTGGATCACGTCGTAGCTGCGCAGCTCGCGCTGGAGGAAGTGGCGCCGCACCTGGGCGCAGAGATCCTCCACCTGCCGCAGCACCGCCGGCGAGGGTGGGTTCCCGGCCGCCGCTGGCAGCCCCTCGCGGCCGATCCGCCGCAGGAAGTCGAGCGTCGCGGCTCCGATCCGGAGGCCGATCACGCCGCCGCACTCGAAGCAGAGCATCGTCTCGCCGCCGCGCGGCAGGATGGCGCCCTCCGGCGGGAACGGCCCGCCGCAGGAGGGACAGGAGTGGGGGGACGGGAAGACGCCCGCCAGCCGCAGCATCCAGGACTCGAAGTAGCGGGTGGCGAGGTCGCGGTCCACCCCGGCGAGCAGGGCTTCGAGGGTGGAGTCGAGCAGACGGAAGAGGTGGTCCGAGGCCTCCTGCTCCTGCGCGAACTCCAGCAGGTGATCGGCGAGATAGCTGCCGAGCAGGAGCCCTTCGAGGTCGGTCTGCAACAGATGGGCCGTGCGCACCAGCTCCACCGTGGAGATCCGGGCGAGATCGCTCCCCTCCTTCTCGAACCAGGTCACCTCCACCTTGGCGAGCGGCTGAAGCTGGCCGCCGAAACGGCTGTGCTTCACCCGCGCGCCCCGGGCCACGCCGCGCTTCTTGCCGTACTCGCGGGTGAGAAAGGTGACGATCCGGTCGCGGTCGTGGAGGTCGGTGACGTCGAGGATCAGCGCCTCGGCGGTTTGCAGGCCCATCGGACAGATCATAGCATGATCAGGGCGTAAGTTATTGATTTCAAGGCCCCGCAGTCCTCACCCTGACCTTCAGCAGGAAGTCCTGCAGCGTCTGGCCGGGTTCCAGGGCGAAGGGCTCGGCGAGGACCTCCGGGTTGGCGAGGCGGTCGAGCCGGAAGCTGCGATGATCGTTCCTCAGCTCGCACCAGGCGACGAGGGTCCAGACCGCTCCCCAGTAGAACAGGCCGAGCGGCCAGACCGTGCGGACGGAGGCGCCGCCGTCCTCCCGGGTGTAGTCGAAACGGGTCTTGCGCTGCTCGGCGACCGCGCGGCGCAGGAGCCCCACGTGCTGCACGGGGTAGCCGCGGAGATTGGGCGCGTAGAGCGCCTCGCCCGGATCCTCCAGGTCGGGCGGCAGGACGGCCTCGATCTTGCGCAGGGCGTTGGCCGCCGCCTCGGAAAGCGCGGGATCGGCCCAGGTGCGCACCATGCGGGCGCCGAGACGCAGGGCCTGGAGCTCTTCGCGATCGAACATCAGCGGCGGCAGATCGAAGCCGCGGGCGAGCCGGTACCCGACGCCCGCGGCGCTCTCGATGGGGAGGCCGCAGGCGCTCAGGTCCTGCACGTCGCGGTAGATGGTGCGTTCGGAAACCTCGAGCGCCTGCGCCAGGTCGCGGGCCGTCGCGATCCGGCGGCGGCGCAGGTAAAGGACGATCTGGAAGAGACGGTCGGCGCGCCGCATGGCGCCAAGCTTAGCGCTACTTCCGTGGCCTTACCGCGGCGAGTGGAGCGCCATCCGGTTCCCTTCGCTGTCCAGGAACATGGCGATCGAGCCGATCTGGTCGGAAAGGTGCGTCGCGCCCATCACGACCTTGCCCCCGGCGGCCTCCACCCGGTCGAGAGCGCCGGCGAGATCGTCCCCGGCGTCGAGATAGACGATCGTCCCCTGGGTGCTCGGCTCACCTTTGATCAGGGCGCCGCCGACCCCGCCGTTCTCATAGGGCAGGATCGCCATCTCCCGGCCGCTCATCGACTCTTCCCGCAGATCGGCTTGCAGCACGCGGCCATAGAACTCCTTGGCGCGGGCCAGGTCGGTGACGGGGATCTCGAACCAGTTCAGGGCGTTGCTCATGGCTTACTCTCCTTGGGATCGCGGACCGGCGGCGTGCCGGTCCGCTGTGAGAGAAGCCTAGAGGGGTGCTCCTGACAGCGTGGTGTCAGGAGGGTTTGCCGGCGAGGAGCGAAATCACCGCTGGAACGGAACCTCCACCACCTCGGAAGCGTCCGAAACAAAGGCGACGCCGGTGGGTCCCACCGATTTCACGCTGGCGTCCTGGAGCTTCAGACCGGCCTCCAGAGAAAGAAAGGTCCTCCAGGGGGAGTAGGCGTAGGCCTTCCAGTCGCCTCCGCCGCGGCCGAGGCCCGCCAACTCGAGATCGGCGAGGCGCATCTCCGGCAGGCTCCGTTGCGGTGCCAGCCGCGAGGGAGGCCCGGAGTCCGGGATCTGGCAGACGTCCACCGCTTTCGACCGGCCGCGGACCTTCGCCGCCGAGGCGGTGCCGCCCCACAGGCGGTCGCCGTCCGGCTTGGAGACCAGCCCGGCCGAGGTGAGCGCCCCATCGAATATCTGGTCCCAGGGCAGGTATTCGACGAAGATCGAGAGCCGGCCCGCCAGCTCGCGCGGAGCCGAGATCTTGCGTTGCGAGATCTGCTCGAACATGCACAGGAAGGTCGCCAGATCGCTGTCCTGGAGCGACACGGTGATCTTTTCGCCGGTGTAGGGCGCGTGAGACGGCGCCGCCGCCGGCCGGCTCGCCGCCCGCGACACCCGCCGCAACGGACCGGGCCCGACGGCCACCCCCACCGAGCTCATCGCGGCGAGCGTCTCCTCGATCGTCGCTCCCTCGACCTCCACGCTGACCCGTCCTTGCACGTCCGGATCGACGACGAACTCCTCGCGGGTCAGATCGTGGAGCGCGAGAAAGAGATGGACGAGCTCGACGTCGCGCATGCGCAGGGTGAGAGCGCGCCCTTCCGGGGTGGCCTGGGCTCCATGGGCCACCACCTTGCCGAGAGAGGGCCGCGAGGCGCAGAACGCGGCGGTGTCATTGTCGAACAGGCCGTTGCGGAGCACCACCGCCCTCTCCTGGTCCGGTTCCCCCGGATCCAGCCGCGCCGTGATGGAGAACTTCTGGCATTCCTCCGCGGGCGACGTTTGCACGTTCCCCACCTGGAAGCCGGCCCTCTTCAAGGCCGGTTCGAGGCCGGTCCGTGACGAGGCGCCGGAGACCACCCCCTCCAGGACGATCTCCTGGGCGGAGCGGACCTCGGTCAGCGTCACCGCGCTGTTTCCGATCTCACGGCCGAAGGCGCCCAGGGCGAGGGCCAGCCGGGACGTATCGGCACGGGCGGTCAGCTCCTCCACCTTTTGATAGGTTCCGAGCAGCCAGGAAAGATGGTCGGCGAGGAGCATTTCGGGGGTCGACCCCACCGGTGCGGGGTTTTCCTCATCCGAGTAGCAGGGCAACGCGAACCGCGCGGCAAAGCTCACGGTGCCGCCGGCCTCGGCCCTGAGGCGCAATGTCTCGAGATCCATGAGGCGCGGGCGTTGAGCGATTCTCGAGAGGAAGACGTCGACCCTCTCGTACGGCTCGCGCCCCGAGATCTCCATCCGGAGGAGCTTCATCGGCGTTGGGCGGCCGTCCTCCAGCCGCAACCTCTCGGCTTCGGCCACCGGCTTGACGTCGAAGGACTCCAGCTCGCCCGTGGTCTTGGCCCACACCGCGAGCTGATGTTTCTCCTCGGCGGGATCGCATTTGGGCACGCGGCGCCACAGGGTATCGAGCTGGAGCTCTAGCGACGCCATTTCCTGCTTGAGCTCGTCGAAGGTGGGCTCCGTCTTTGGCGGTTCGGCCGCACCGGCGACGCTCGACGCCTGGGCCAGGCTGGCGGCGATCAGGAAAGCTCCGACACTGCGGCCAATAGCACCCGTGGCCCTGAACAGGGCGAATTTGTCTCTGTCCACGCCTCCCCCTCTCCAAGGTAAGGTAATCCTGCGGCTATTCTTCCACAGGTAGGCTGGAAGGGCGCGAAAAGGGCCGCTTCCTCAGCACGATCTGCTGACCCGTAGGGTGCGCTGTGCGCACCATGAACGACCTCGAAGGTGCGCACAGCGCACCCTACGAGCGCCTCCCGTCTGGGCGGACGTCGCGGAGAAGCGCGGAAACCCCGGCGAGCTTCAAAATAACCTGGGCGAAGAGGAAAACAAGCTGGGCGAACAGCGGAATCGCCCCTTCCCCTCACGGTAAAACGTCCTGGACCGTCCCCGGAACGCGGGCGGCAACGGGAAAAAAGCCGCGAAACCCGCTTTCACCCTCCCCTTCCCCCGGCAGATCCCTGCGCTATGCTCGCGCGATGAGTCCGGAGACCTTGCGATGACCGTCGGAGGCGATCCGTTCCTGGCGACACTGGCGCTAATCGGGACGGTGATCATCATCTCCGCCCTGCTCTCGGGGCTGATCGAGCGCAGCGGCGTGCCGCAGGTCGGCGTGCTCCTCGCGCTGGGCGCCGTGCTCGGCCCCTACGGCCTCGGTCTGATCGATCCGCGGCTCGACTCGCCGGCGCTGCGCGCGGTCTCCATCCTCAGCCTGACGCTGGTGCTGTTCACCGACGCCCTGTCGCTCGATCTGGCGCAGATCCGCCGCCACCTCCGTCTCACCCTGCTCGTCGTCGGCCCCGGCACGATCCTCTCGGCTGTCCTCGTCACCCTGGCAGGATACTGGATTCTCGACCTCGCTTGGCCCGCCGCGGCCATCCTCGGCGCCGCGCTCGCCTCCACCGACCCGGTTCTGCTCAGGGGCCTGCTGCGGCGCCCGGATCTCCCCTCCTCGGCCCGGCTGGCGCTGCGGCTGGAGAGCGGCCTCAACGACGCCGTCCTGCTGCCGATGGTCCTGGTCGCCATGGCGTTCCTCGGCGAGAGGTCGCTCGCCCACCCCGCCGACTGGTCGCGGATGGGGCTCCAGCTCTTCCTGCTCGGCCCGGGGGCGGGGGTGGCGGTGGGGCTGCTGGGAGTCGCGACCCTCGATCTGGTGCGGCGGCGGCTGGGCATCCGCCGCGACTACGAGTCGCTCTACTCGCTGGGCCTCGCGTTCGCGGCCTACGCCGCCGCCGAAGCGGTCCACGGCAGCGGCTTCCTCGCCGCGTTCGCCGCCGGCATGACGATCTCGATCTTCGACGTCGAGCTCTGCGACTGCTTCCAGGAGTACGGCGAGACCACCGCCGAAATGGCCCTGCTCTTCACCTTCGTGCTGCTCGGCAGCTCGCTGATCTGGAGCGGCTTCACGATAATCGACGGCCCGACCCTCCTCTTCGCCCTGATCGCCCTGCTGGTGCGCCCCATCGTCCTCCTGCTCGCTCTCGCTCCGCTACGGCTCGACCGCAAGAGTCTGGCGCTGATCACCTGGTTCGGGCCGCGCGGCCTCAGCTCGCTGCTGCTCGTGCTGCTGCCAGTGTTCGCCGGCCTGCCCGGCACCGCGCGCCTGTTCTCGATCTGCAGCCTCGTGGTGCTGTTCTCGGTGGTGATCCACGGCGGCTCGCTGATGCTGCTGGGGAAGCACGCCGGCGGTGCCCCGGGCCCATCGCCGGAGCCGCCGCCGGGACCGCCGGAACCCACCCCGCCGCCGGCGCCCCGGAAGGTCAGCCTGCCGGTCCTGACGCCGGAGGCGCCGGCGCACGCTCCCGTGCAGATCGGCGTCGAGGAGTTGAAGGCGCTCCAGACGGCGGGCGAGCCGGTGGTGATCCTCGACGTCCGCAAGCAGCGCTCCTTCGAAGAGAGCGCGACCACGGCCGCGGGGGCGGCGCGGATCGACCCCGAGCGCCCGGTCCAGGACGCGGAGCGGCTCCGGCTGCCCAAGGAGGCGTGGCTCGTCGCCTTCTGTGCCTGAAAGAACGAAGCGACGAGCGCCCGGGTGGCGCTCGAGCTCAGGCGGGCCGGCTGGCCCCGCGCCGTGGCCCTCACCGGCGGCTGGGACGCCTGGCAGGCGGCGGGGTTGCCGGTGCAGCCCCGGGGGTAAGGGGAAAAGAAAAAAAGGGACAGCAGGGACAGCAGGGACGCCAGAAACAAAAACAGCGTTACCGGTAAATAAGGCAAGAGGCGCTCCAGGCTGGAACGCCCCTCGGCCAAGGACCGCGAAACTCAGAGTCGCGGCTAGCGGCGCCGGTTCGCCGGGTCGTCCAGGTTCTTGACGTCGCCGGTATGGACCACTTCCGCGCGCTCCTTGCGGACGTCGTCTTCGACGAGCTGCTCGCCCTGCACCTGATGCTTCTTGATGACCAGCTCTTCCTTCGGCACCACCCGCTTCTGGACGGTAACCTCTTCCTGGGAGAGAGGGACGCGGATCTCGTCATCCCGGATCTCCGCCGCGGTGCCCGTACCGGTGACCGGCCGGCGCTCCACGGTGACCTCCTCGCGCATCACCGGCACCGCCTCGCGGACGTGCTCGGTCTCCACCCGCTTCTGCACCCCGACCTCGCCGGCGGAAACCGTCCGCTTGCCGACGGCCAGCTCCTCTTCGGAGACGGTGAGCCGCGCCTCGCGCTCCGTATCCGTATTCAGGCGGTCTCTCGTTCCTGTCTGGGCGAAGCCCTCCGAGCGGGAGAACGAGTCGAGATCGTACTCCTGCATGGAACCGATCTCCGAGCTGCCGAGCGAATCGAGATAGACCTTCCGGTCGCGGTCGAGCCGGACGTCCGACACGGGGATCAGTACATAGCCGCTGCCGCCGGTCAGGGCGGAGAACAGACCGCGATCCCGGCTCACCGCCAGATAGCGGACCTCGCGGGAGGTGCGGTCGACCAACATGTCCTCGACCTTGCCGATTCTCTTGTCGTCGTTCGCGAGCACGTCCCAGCCGCGGACGTCCGGATCGTTGCTGGCGATCTTGAAGTCGCCCATTCGGCTGAGCGGCGTGAGGTTGGTGGTGTCGATGGCTTCGTAGGTGCTGGTTCTGTTCATGTTGCAACTCCTTGTTGTTTCGCTCCAGAGAAAACTCCGCGGGCGAGGAGTCGCTCGGCAAGGTCGTGCAGCGCTACGATCGTTGGTACGGCAGGCAGGTGCAAGCCAACTACAACATCGCTACGACTACAGGGAATCCGATACCGCCTCGTCCCCTCCCACGGAGCGAGAGGCTCTGCAAGGATCGGACCCGAAATGTGATCGGAACGGGGGAACCCCAGCCCTCGCGGCCATAAGGGTCCCCCGTGCCCGGATCAGCGGCCCGGAGTCGTGGCGGGCGCCCCGAAGTCGACCTTCGGCGCGACGTCCGATCCGGGAGCCCCCTGGAAGTACGGCCGCGGCTGGAAACCCATCGCCGAGGCGAAGAGAGCCGCCGGGAAGCGGCGGACCTGAGTGTTGTAAGTCTGCGCTACCTGGTTAAAAGTGCGGCGCTCGACGGAGATGCGGTTCTCCGTCCCCTCGAGCTGCGTCATCAGGTCGCGGAAGGCCTGCACGGCCTGGAGCTGCGGGTACTGCTCCACCACCACCATCAGGCGGGAGAGGGCCGAGGAGAGGCCGTCCTGGGCCTGCTGATACTGGGCGAACTTCGCCGGATCGTTGAGGATCTCCGCCGACGCCTGCGGGCTCATCTGCCCCACCCGGCTGCGGGCCTCGATGACCTGGGTGAGCGTCGACTGCTCGAAGTTGGCCGCTCCCTTGACCGAGGCGACCAGGTTGGGGATGAGGTCGGCCCGGCGCTGGTAGACGTTCTGCACCTGCGCCCACTGGGACTCGACCGCCTGCTGGGATCCGACCAGGCCGTTGTAGGAACCCATCAAAAACAGCCCGAGGACCAGGACCGCCACTACGATGCCGATCAGGCAACCGTACTTTTTCATGTTCTCTCCTTCCGGCGTCTGCCGGCGCGCGGAGGGGATCATATCGCGGTCGCCGATTGCTGGGGATGGAACGCGGTGTGCAGAGCGTGGCGGCTGATGGCGTCCATCAAGCGAAGGCTGATCCTCGGCGTGCTCGCCATCCCCCTTCTGGTCTTTCTCTACCGGGTCTTCGCCGTCTACACCGTCCGTTCCGGCGAGTGCCGTCCGCGGCCGGCCGACCCGGGCCTTCGCCTGCTGACGCGCGACGAGCACGGCACGCCCGTCAGCTTTCCGGAGCGGACCGGCTTTCCACCGCAGCGCCGGCCTCTCGTCGTGATGACCTACAACATCGCAGGGCACGACGAGCTGATCGACGGCGATCATGTGCGGCACATCGCCGAGGCGATCCGGCGCCTCCACCCGGACATCGTGGCCCTGCAGGAAGTGCATCGCAAGACGTGGCAGTCGCGCTTCCGCGATCAGCTCGCGGAGCTGGAGTCGCGCACCGGTCTCCACGGCTACTTCGCCCCGAGCTATGTCCGCTGGGGTGGCGAATTCGGCAACGCGATCCTCACCCGCGGCCAGATCGTGCGGGCGCAAGTGCATCCCCTGCCCTGCCTCGGAGAGCCGCGGGCGCTCCTCGAGGCGACGATCCGCATCGACGGGGCCACGATCAGCCTCTACGCCACGCACCTGACGACGTGGGGGCGCCTCAACTCGAAGATCCGCGGGGAACAGTTGCGCTGCCTCGCGCGGGAGGTCCGCGCCAGCCGCTCCCCGTACATCCTCGCCGGCGACTTCAACACGGGTCCGCATTCGCCGGAGATGGAGGCGTTCCGCCGCGAGAACGTCGCGCAACTCGCCACACAGGGGATCGGCCCGACGTTCCCGCACTGGAACGAGCAGATCGATTACATCTTCGCCGACCACGGCTGGCGGGTCCGCGCCTCGCGCGCCTGGCCGATCGAGACCTCGGACCACCTGCCGGTTACGGCGGAGCTGATGTGGGAGCGGTAACGCCGCCTTAGAGATGCAGGAAGCAGGCGGTACGGTATAGTGAAGACAGACGACCGATTCTTACTGCTGCCGGGCTTTGCCGCCGGCTCTGGGCCTAGAGGAGTGTTCTGTCTTGAGCCATTCAATCGCGCAGGGTGGTAGCCGTCCCATTGTCCTCAGCGATCGCCAGGGATTCGACCGCCGCTGGTTCGCGCCCGACCTGCAGGCGGTGTACGTTCCGACGCATCCGGACCAGGTGGCCGACTGTCTGACGGCCGCCCTCAACGCCCACGGCAGAGACGTGAGGATCACCTCGGGTCGACACTGCTATGAGAATTTCGTCCACAACAGCAGCACCCGGGCCATCATCGACATGTCCGCCATGAGCCAGGCCGGGTTCGATCCGGCGCGCGATGCCTTCTTCGTCGATGCCGGATGTGAAAACTGGTCTGTGTATCGCACGCTGTTGAACGGGTTCAACAAGACCTTGCCCGCCGGTAGCTGCTATTCGGTCGGAGCGGGCGGTCATATCACCGGCGGCGGGTATGGACTGTTGTCGCGGATGCACGGCTTGACCGTGGATCATCTGAGCGCGGTGGACATCGTGACCTGGGACGCCAGGGCCGGACAGGCGCAATTGCGTCACGTTTCGGCCGAGAGCGCGACGAGCGACGAGCGGGACCTGTTCTGGGCCTTGTGCGGCGCCGGGTGCGGCAACTTCGGCGTCATCGTGCGCTACTACTTCGCCCAACTGCCCGACGCGCCGGATCACGCCACGCTCCGTACGCTGGCCTGGAACTGGTCCGATCTCGACCGCAACAGCTTCGCCGGGCTGCTGGCCGCCTACGCCGAGCTCGTCGTGGAGATGCCCGATACCGACTTCAGCCTCCTGAAACTGAATCACGTCTCGAACGGACAGATCGGCCTGATCCTGCAGTTGGTGTCCGCCCCAGGCGTCGAGTATCGCGACCATCGCCAGCGGGCGGAGAAGAGCGTTCAGCGGGCCAAGGCGCTTTTCGACCAGGTCGTCCCGAGCGTGGCGCTCAGGAAGCCTCTCGGTGGGCACCCCGGCTACATGACGACCATGCCGGCCGGCGACGCGGCGCAGCACGTCACCTACCTCGAGGCGCTGCAAACGCTGAACGGTTCCGGGCCGAATCAGTTTGGCAAGTACAAGTCGGCCTACATGAAGAAGCCCTTCCCGGACCCTCAGGTCGAGGCCATCTACAAGTGGTTGAACACCACGCCGGCCGGCCTCCCCGCCGCCGACATGAGCCAATCCCTGCTGCAGGTGGACAGCTACGGCGGCGCGATCAACCGGCGGACAGCCGAGTCGACGGCCGTGCCGCAGCGCAGCTCCATCATGAAGCTCCAGTACCAGACCTACTGGCTCAACGCCTCGGAGCCGGGCCAGAGTCACCTGGAGCCCTACCGGGCTCAAGCCGAGGCGCACCTGCAATGGATCAACGACTTCTACCGGGAAGTGTATGCCGAATACGGCGGCACGCCTGACCCGGCCAGGGACAGCACCGGTACGGTCGATGGCGCCTACTACAACTATCCCGACACGGTGCTGGGCAGCCACGAGCGCGGTGACGTCGATCACGCGCTCTGGCTGTATTTCCTGGATAACTTTCGCCGGAATCCGCGCAATCTGGTCAAGGTCAAAGAGCGATGGGATCCGGACGACTATTTTCACCACGCGCAATCGATTCCGGTGCGATGATCGCGCGGGCAGCGAAGGGCACCAGTATTGAAGACGGAATGTATTTCTTCTAAGCTATAAATCCGCGTGACTGACGTCCGCCTCGCGGATCCGAAGGGAGTGTCATGACGAAGAAGATGGGTATGTTCCTGTTCGCTCTGGCCCTCGTGGCCACGGCCCTCGTCGACCGGCCGGCAGCCGCCGCCGCTTGCGTGAAGCCGACCTGCCCTTCATCACCCGCCTGCTGCAGCAACTCGGAGTGCGTGTCCTGGTGCCAATCCATCGGTGGCGGCGCGGCTGTCTGTCTGAAGCCTGGAACGACGGGCGGCTGCTGCGCCTGCAGGCCGCTCGAAGGCTGACAGGTCAGGGCCTCAAGGGCTTCGGATAACTGCCTTGCACCCCCTGCTGGGCTGCCCGGCTGTGATGGACGATGCTGATCGCCGGTCTCTCCGTCTACGGAGCGAAGGTACTCAGGCGATTTGTCACGGTCCCCTGCCCTCAGCGAAAGTGTGTGCCCAAGCGGTAGGAGGGGTATGAAACTACCTCAGCTTCCTATGACTTGCGCGATACCAAGCGTGGGGGAGCGGAGCGCGGCAAGGAGAGCGGGGACAAGCGGCCTGAGATCGGCGAGTCGGGTGGTCCGTGCCCGAAGGACGATGACCGCGATGGGGAAAGCAACGAGGTTCTGTTGGAACGATAGATTTCGGTCGACTGTAACGAAGACATCGAACTGTTGTGCCGCCAGGGCTAACAACTCACCATTCTTGATGGTCGCCCACCCCATCTGCCGCGCGGTCTTGACATCATGGCCGATGACGTCTCGCGACAGCCTCCAATCGACGCATTCGTCGAGCAGGACTCTCACGACGCCTTGGCAACCAGCAGATCCTTCGCCTCTTCAAGGAAGGCGATTACCTGCTCGCGAGAAACCGTCGGGAAACCTTCGAGAAAATCGTCAATTGACTCTCCGGCTTCGAGATAGTCGAGCAAGGTCTGGACCGGCACACGCGTCCCGGCAAACACTGGAGCTCCCCCCATCACGTCGGGGCTGCGGGAGATGGTCTGTCGTTTCATGGAGAAAAGACTAGCCCTGATCGGCCGGCAGAGCAACCATAGCCGGTCGGCGGAGGGGGCACTGCGCGTCTTCGCGAATCGGGCCTACCTCCCCGCCGCCTCGCGCAGCCGCTCCACGTCCCGCACGGGGGGCTGTCCGAACAGCCGCTTGTACTCCCGGCTGAACTGCGAGGCGTCGTCGTAGCCCACCCGGTGGCCGGCGCTGGCGGCGTCCAGGTTCTCGCCGAGCATGATGCGCCGGGCCTCCTGGAGCCGGAGGTGCTTCTGGAACTGCAAGGGGCTCATCGCCGTGACCGCCTTGAAATGGTGGTGAAAGCCCGAGACGCTCATCCCGAGCTCCTGCGCCAAGCTGTCGATCCGCAGCGGCTGGTTGAATTCCCTGCGGAGCCGCTCGATGGCGTCCGCGATACGGTCGGGGTGGCCGCCCAGGAGCGCCAGGTGGCGGAGCCGGTTCCCCTGGTCTCCCATCAGCAGCCGGTAGACGATCTCCCGCGTGATCAGCGGCCGCAGAACCCGCGTTTCGGCGGGCGAGTCCAGGAGCCGCACCAGGCGTACCACGGCATCCAGCAGGTCCGCGTCCAGCGGGCTCACGTCGATCGCCCGTACGTCGCCCCGGTCCCGGGACGAAAGATGGCCCGTCTCCACCATCACCGAGCCGACGAGAGCCGGGTCGAGGTCCAGGCGGAGGCTCAGATACGGCCGTTCCGCCGACGCCTCGAAGACCTGGCCCACGATGGGCAGCTCCACGGTGGCGAGCAGGTAATGGGCGGGGTCATAGCGGTAGCGGCTGTCCCCCAGCAGCACCTCCTTGCTCCCCTGCGCGATCACGCAGAGGGAAGGCCTGGAGACTCCGTGGAGCGGCTCCGTCGGGGTCGAGGAGCGGTTGAGGAGGAGCCCTTTCAGCGGCTCAATCTTGCCGTCTGCCGGGATGGCCCGCGCGATGCGCTCCGCCAGCTCCTCTCGGTAAGCGTACGTCCGGTGCGTTCCAATCTCTGACCCCTGGTGGTCTGTCGAGCTCATATCCTTATCCTAGTCCCGTCCAGCGGCCTCTGGATACTTTCCGAGTAAATTTGCAGGATCGTCCAAGGATCTTCCAGGATCGTCATACCGCCCCGTCCTTTGGAGCCCTACCATGGGCTCTCACGGACGGGGCGCACCTCAGCGCGCTGAAGCATCCCGCGGGTCTGAATTTTGCAAAACGCGTTGGAGCCGTGATGCCGCTGGTCAAACGGCATCACCAGCCCGCCGCCCTTGCCATCAATCCTAGACGGCACACCCCATCCACCGAGCGCTGAGTGCCGTGAGGGAGGAGAGAACAATGCGGAAACGAATCCTTGGACAAAGCAATCTGGAAGTCTCCGAGATCGGATACGGCTGTATGGGACTGGAGGCCGTCTATGGCCCGGCGACCGACCGGCGGGAAGGGATCAGGATCCTCCACGCGGCGGTCGAGCGCGGCATCACGTTCTTCGACACCGCCGAGACCTACGGTCCATTCACCAATGAAGAGCTCGTCGGCGAAGCGCTGGCTCCATTCCGCGACCGGGTGGTGATCGCGACGAAATTCGGGTTCGACATCGCGCCCGACGGGCAGCGGAGAGGCGGCCTCGACAGCCGGCCGGAGCACATCAGGCAGGTCGCCGATGCCTCTCTCAAGCGCCTGAAGACCGATGTCATCGACCTTTTCTATCAACACCGTGTGGATCCGAACGTGCCGATCGAGGATGTCGCGGGCGCGGTGAAGGAGTTGATAGACAAAGGCAAAGTGAGGCACTTCGGGCTCTCCGAGGCTGGCGCGAAGACGATCCGCCGCGCACACGCCGTGCAGCCGGTCACCGCCGTGCAGAGCGAGTACTCTCTGTGGACGCGCGATCCCGAACCGGAAGTGCTGCCGGCCTGCGAGGAGCTCGGGATCGGCTTCGTTGCGTGGGGCCCGCTTGGGCAGGGCTTCCTCACGGGAAAGATCGACCCCAGGACGAGCTTCGACAGCTCCGACTTCCGTGCCGCTTCCCCCCGCTTCACCCCCGAGGCGCGGGAAGCGAATCTCGCCGTGGTCGATCTGCTCAAGGAGATCGCGGCCCGCAAAAGCGCGACACCGGCGCAGATCGCGATCGCGTGGCTGCTTGCGCGGAAGCCGTGGATCGTTCCGATTCCGGGAACGACGAAGCTGCACCGTCTCGAGGAGAACATCGCCGCGGCAGGCGTCGAGCTCACCGCCGACGATTTGCGCGACATCGAGGCCGCTGCATCGAAAATCAACGTACACGGGGCGCGGCTTCCGGAAGCAATCCTCGCTCTGAGTGGCCGCTGAGGAGGCTCGAACAATGCAGAAGCAACGCACATCCGGTACGAACCGAATCGACCGCCGCGGCTTTCTCGGGCTGGGGTTGGGATTGACCGTTGCTGCCGCAACAGGAGCATTGCTGCCTGGTGCGGCCAGCGCCGGTGCGCAGGTTCCACAGGCAAACCCGTCGCCTCTCGGACGCCGCAGGCTCGGTTCGCTGGAAGTCTCGGCGCTCGGGCTGGGCGTCCAGAATATGAGCCGCAAGTATGAAACGACCGTGCCGTACCGCCCGGAGATGATCAACATCATCCGCGCCGCTTTCGACCGTGGCGTCACCTTTTTCGACGCGGCGGAGGCGTATGGCCCGTTCGAGGTGGAGCGCATCCTCGGCGAAGGCGTAGCGCCGTTCCGAGACAAGGTCGTGATCACATCGAAGTTCGGCTGGAACATCGATCAGGAGACCGGCGAGCGGCGCCCGGGGCTCAATAGCCGGCCGGACCACATCAAACGTGTGGTCGAGGGCATGCTCAAGCGCCTTCGCACCGACCGCATTGACCTCCTTTACCAGCACCGGGTCGACCCGCAGGTCCCGATTGAGGATGTCGCCGGCGCGGTGAAGGAGCTGATGGCGCAAGGCAAGGTTCTGCACTGGGGCCTGTCTGAGATGGGGCTCAAAACGCTGCGGCGCGCTCATGCGGCGCTGCCCGTCACGGCGGTCCAGAACGAATACTCCATGCTGTGGCGCGGGCCCGAGAAGGAAGTGATCCCGACGTGCGAGGAACTTGGAATCGGCTTCGTGCCGTGGAGCCCGCTGGGTGTGCAGTTCCTGACCGGCTGGATTGACGCGAACACGCGGTTCGCTCCCAGCGACATTCGCGGAGTCGAGTCCCGATTCTCGCCGGAGAATCTGCCCCACAACCTGGCACTCGTGGACCTGGGGAAGAGGTGGGCCGAACGAAAGAATGCCACCCCCGCCCAAATCGCGCTGGCATGGCTGATGGCGCAGAAGCCCTGGATCGTGCCCATCCCCGGGACGACACAGATGGCGCATATGCTCGAGAACAACGGCGCGGCTGCAGTTCGATTCACACCTTCCGAGCTCGCCGAACTGAATGCATCTGTTTCGGCGATCCAGATCCGGGGGCAGCGCCTCCCAGACCAAGTGCTGGTCTTCTCGGGCGTGGAGGCGCCGCCGAAGAAGGGGGGATCGAGAACTTGAAACCGCGAAAAGTGGGAAGGAGCGGTCATGCCGAAGTTTTCCGGAGGATGAGAATGATCACCGTTCTGTCGCTGGTGATCCTGGCAACCGGCGGTCTCCTATCCAACGGCTCGCAGGCGCAGCTGTTGGCCGACGCCAATCGGCCGCTGCGGCCAGCACAAAAGATACTGATTGTGTATCTGTCCCGGACCAATAACACCAAGGCTATCGCAGAGATCATCCATCACAAGGTCGGCGGCACGATGGTCGCGCTGGAACTGGAGAGACCTTATCCTGCCGACTACAACGCGACTGTACAACAAGTGGCTCGGGAGAATGAAACCGGCTATTTGCCTCCTCTGAAGACAAAGATCGACCGCATCGAACAGTACGATGTTGTGTTCGTAGGCTTTCCCACTTGGGGCATGCGGCTACCGCCGCCGATAAAGAGTTTTCTGCGACGATACGGCCTGAAAGGAAAGACTGTCGTCCCGTTCAACACGAATGCGGGATACGGCGAAGGGAGCAGCTTTCAGATGGTAAAGGAACTCTGTCCGCAAAGCACGGTCCTGGAAGGCTTCGTCACCAGGGGCGGAGTGGAAAGGGACGGACAGTATCTGGTCATCAAAGAAGCGAGGGCGGAGGAAGCACAAAAAGAAGTCGAGAGGTGGTTGAGGAAAATAAAGATGCTGCAATAAGGCATACCGGAGCGCGTTCATAGGACGGAAGGAGAACAAAATGCAGAAGCGTAAATTGGGTAAGAGCAATCTTGAAGTCTCGGCCATCGGGCTCGGCTGCATGGGCATGAGCTTCGGCTACGGACCACCCCAGGACGAGCAGGAGATGATCTCCTTGATCCGCTCCGCCGTCGACCTCGGCGTCACCTTCTTCGACACCGCCGAGGCCTACGGTCCGTTCATAAACGAGGAGCTGGTGGGCAAGGCGCTTTCCCCCGTCCGTGAGCAGGTGGTGATCGCCACCAAGTTCGGGTTCCACTTCGACGCCAACGGGAAGCAGGCCGGCCTGAACAGCCGGCCCGAGCACATCAGGGAAGTCGCGGAAGCGTCGCTCAAGCGGCTCAACATCGACGCCATCGACCTTTTCTATCAGCACCGCGTCGACCCTGACGTGCCCATCGAAGTCGTGGCGGGGGCGGTGAAGGAGCTGATCCAGGAGGGCAAGGTCAGACACTTCGGCCTCTCCGAGGCAGGTGTGCAGACCATCCGCCGCGCGCACGCTGTCCAGCCCGTCACGGCCCTTCAGAGCGAGTACTCGCTCTGGTGGAGAGAACCCGAAGAGGAGATCCTCCCGACTCTGGAGGAACTCGGGATCGGCTTCGTTCCGTTCAGCCCGCTGGGCAAGGGCTTCCTCACAGGGAAGATCGACGAAACCACGACCTTCGCCAGCTCCGACTTCCGCAACACCGTCCCCCGTTTCGACCCGGAGAACCGGAAGGCAAATCAGGCCCTGGTGGATCTGATCGGCAGGATCGCCGCGAAAAAGCAGGCGACCCCGGCACAGATCGCGCTCGCCTGGCTGCTCGCCCAGAAGCCGTGGATCGTGCCGATCCCGGGTACCACGAAGCTGCACCGCCTGGAGGAGAACCTCGGCGCGGCCACCGTCGAGCTCGCGCCCGGCGATCTTCGCGAGATCGAGAACGCCGCCGCCCATATCGCGGTGCACGGGGCGCGGTACTCCGAAACCTCGCAGCGAATGGTCAACCGCTGAGCGGGAGAAGAAATAAATGAGGCTCCTCAACGCCTTCGGGCTCATCACGGCCGCGGTCATCACCTCCGCATGCGCGACCGCAAGCGGAAACCATCATCCCGGAAACAATAAGCCCGAGCCGCTGATAATCCAGGAGCAAGGCAGCTTTGCGGCCGGCGGGACGGTCGTCACCGCTCCGGGCACGTTCGACCCGATCACACAGGGTGGGTTCAACCCCGCCGGCCCCGATTCCGCGGGACAGACCTTGCACGGTGATCACGATTATGTGTTCTACCAGGTCCCGGTGAATGTCAGAAAGCTTCCTCTCGTGTTCTGGCATGGCCACGGACAGTCCGCCAGGACGTGGGAAACCACGCCTGATGGGCGGGAGGGGTTCCAGAACATCTTCCTGCGCCGCCGCTTTCCGGTCTATCTGATCGATCAGCCGCGACGCGGCCGCGCGGCACGCGGCACGCAGCCGGTCAACCTGCCGGTCACGCCCGACGAACAGCTCTGGTTCGGCATTTTTCGCCTCGGTATCTGGCCAAACCTCTTTCCGGGCGTGCAGTTCTCACGCGACCCGGAGGCGCTCGACCAGTTCTTCCGGCAGATGGTGCCGAGCATCGGGCCCATCGACATGGAAGTCAATTCCGACGCGGTTTCCGCACTCTTCAACCGGATCGGGCCGGGCATTCTCGTCACGCATTCCGCAAGCGGTACCATGGGCTGGCGCACGGTAGTCAAGAACAGGAATGTCCGAGCCGTCGTTTCGTATGAGCCGGGCGGCAACTTCTTTTTTCCAGAGGGCGAAGTCCCCGAGCCGATGACCCATGCCGGCGGCACGCTGAGAGCCGTCGGCGTGCCTCTCTCGGATTTCATGCTGCTCACGAAGATCCCGATCGTCGTTTACTACGGCGGCAATATTGCCGAGAAGCCGAGCGTGAATCCGGGCGAGGACCAATGGCGCGTCTTTCTTGCCATGGCAAGGCTGTGGCGGGATGCCGTGAACCGTCGGGGCGGCGATGTCACCCTCGTGGTTCTGCCCGAGCTGGGGGTTCGCGGCAATACGCACTTTCCAATGTCCGATCTCAACAATCTGCAGATCGCCGACCTTCTGTCGCAGTTTCTGGCGCAGAAGGGTCTGGACTGAACCGCCAGAAGGAGCCGCACATGAAACTGCTCGCCGCGACCGTCCTCTCCTTTTCTCTCGTCGCTTCCGTGTCAGCCCAGACCATCAGCATCGCGAGAAGCGGGTCGCAGCCGCCACGGCAGGGACCGGCTGAGAACTTCACCGGCTCGGTTCGGGTCGACCCGCTGTTTCAGGCGAGCGATCCCGCGCGCGCAACAGGGGGGCTGGTCACGTTCGAAGCCGGCGCGCGATCCGCATGGCACAGCCATCCGCTCGGTCAGGTGCTGATCGTGACAGCCGGCACCGGACGCGTGCAGCAATGGAGCGGACCGGTCGACGAGATCCGGAAAGGCGATGTCGTCCGCATTCCGCCGAATGTAAAGCACTGGCACGGAGCAGCGCCAACGACCTCAATGACGCACATCGCCATCGTGGAACAGCTCGACGGCAAGAGCACCGATTGGATGGAAAAGGTCAGCGAGGAGCAATACAACATGCCAGTCCGTAAACAAGCATCGTCATCCGTTCCCAAGGCACCCGCGCAGAGCACGCAACCGACGCCGGCTCAACGATTGATCGGTGACTTCTCTCCCAAGCTGGTCGAGCTCACCGACAACGTACTGTTTGGAGATGTGTGGGCACGTCCGCAACTCTCCCCACGCGACCGCAGCCTCGTGACCGTGAGCGCGCTGATCGCGATGAACCGGCCGGACCAGCTCCGTTCTCACCTCGCCAGAGCGCGCGACAATGGCGTAACACAGGAAGAGTTGGTCGAGACGATTACCCACCTGGCGTTCTACGCCGGCTGGCCGAGCGCGATCACCGCGGTCACCGTGGCCAAGGAAGTCTTCGAGAACAAGTGACGCGCGACGAAGGCACAGAGGAGGATCCTGCAATGAACGACGACTTCGACGAGACCTCGGAACCTGGACTGACGGAGGACGAGGAGGCGCTGCTCGAGGAGATGCCGGAGTTGACCGACGCCGGGCTGACGCGACGCTCGTTCCTGGGGACGACGATCGCGGGCGGCCTCGGATTTCTCGCCCTCGACCTGCTGGCGCAGGAACAAGCCTTGGCCGCGCTGAGTCCTTTGCCCGGCGCGGTGGCCGCCGCGGGTCCCGCGGCGGAGAATCTCCTGAAGGTCGCCCTCAAGGTCAACGGGGCGACGAAAAACCTGGAGATCGATTCACGCGTCGTGCTGCTCGACGCGCTACGCGAAAGGCTCGCGCTCACCGGCACGAAGAAGGGGTGCGATCAGGGCCAGTGCGGGGCCTGCACCGTGCTCGTCGACGGGCGGCGCGTCCTGTCGTGCCTGACGCTCGCCGCCAGCGTCGAGGGGCGGGAGGTCACGACGATCGAGGGGCTGGCGAAGGGGGATCAGCTCCACCCGATGCAGGCGGCCTTTATCAAGTATGACGGCTTCCAGTGCGGGTACTGCACGTCGGGGCAGATCTGCTCCGCCGTCGCACTGCTCGAGGAGGCGCGCCGCGGCGACGTGAGCCACGTCACGGAAGACGTGACCGTGACGACGACCCGGCTCACCGACGACCAGATCCGCGAACGGATGAGCGGCAACATCTGCCGCTGCGGGGCTTACCCGGGGATCGTAGCGGCGATCCAGGAGGTCCATTCCGGCCGACAGACGGCGCGGACGTGGCGCTTCGTCGACGAAGAGCAGTTGGCCCGCGTGAGAAAGGAGGATGCCAGTGAGACCGTTTAGGTACGTGCGCGCGAGCGATCCGAACGCCGCCGCCGGCGCCGTCGCGGCGAACCCGCTGGCGAAATTCCTGGCGGGCGGGACGAACATCCTCGATCTGATGAAAGAGGACATCGAACGCCCCACCGAGCTGGTGGACCTCACGCGCCTGAAGCTGAAGGAGATCAGGCCGAAGCGCGGCGGCGTCTCGATCGGCGCCCTGGCAACGAACACCGAAACCGCCAATCACCCCCTCATCCGCCAGAACTACCCGCTGCTGACGCAGGCCATCGTCGCGGGCGCCTCCGGGCAGATCCGTAACATGGCGACCAATGGCGGAAACCTCCTGCAGCGCACGCGCTGCCAGTACTTCTACGACACGGCGATGCCGTGCAACAAACGGGAGCCCGGGACCGGCTGCGGCGCCCGCGAAGGGCTCAACCGGATTCACGCCATCTTCGGCTGGAGCGACAAGTGCGTCGCTACCTACCCGGGCGACATGGCGAACGCGCTCTACGCGCTCGACGCCGTCGTGAGGGTCCGCGGCGCGGGCGGTCGTGAGCGCACGATCCCGGTCGGCGATTTCCACCGCCTGCCGGGCGACACGCCGGAGAAAGACAACAACCTCCAGCACGGCGAGCTCATCGTGGCCATCGAGCTGCCGAAGTCCAATTTTGCGAAGAATGCCTATTACCTGAAAGTCCGCGACCGCGCCTCGTACGCCTTCGCGCTCGTCGCGGTGGCCGCCGGCCTGGAGCTCGATGGCGGCACGATCCGGCAGGCGCGCGTCGTGCTCGGGGGCGTGGCCCACAAGCCCTGGCGGAGCCGGGAGGCGGAAGCCGCGCTCTCCGGAAAATCCTTGTCAGAGGAGAGCTTCCGGCGGGCCGCCGAGGCGGCGCTCCAGGATGCGAAACCCCTCGCCCACAACGTCTACAAAGTCGAGCTCGGGAAGCGGGCCATCGTTCGCGCGCTGATGCGTGCGAGCAAACTGGCGTGACGGGAGGAATGCAATGCCGAGATACATAGGAAAAGAGATGAGCCGCGTCGATGGCGTGGCGAAGGTGACGGGCAAGGCGAAGTACGCGGCGGAGTTCCAGGTGCCGAACCTCGCGTACGGCTTCATCGTGCTGAGCACGGTGACGAAGGGCACGATCAAGGCGATCGACACGCGAGAGGCCGAGGCCCTCCCTGGCGTGATCCGCGTGTTCACGCACCTGAACGCGCCGAAGCTCGGACCAGGTTCCACGGAAGAAGCGCCGCCGCGGGGCAACCGGGAAGAGAAGGACAAGTCGTTCCGGGCGCTCCAGTCCGACAGAATCTTCTTCAATCGGCAGCCGGTAGCGCTCGTCGTGGCCGAGACATATGAGCAGGCGCGCTATGCCTCACGCCTGGTCAAAGTCTCCTATAACGCGGAGAAGCACGTGACCGACACGGAGGCCGTGCGCGAACGTGCGCGCGTGCCATCGCAGGGGCCGCCCCCGAAGCGTCGCGGCAACCCTGAGGAGGCCATGAAGAGCGCGCCGGTGAAGATCGAAGCCGAGTACCGCATCCCCATCGAGCACCACAATCCCATGGAGCCGCACGGGGCGATCGCCGTCTGGCAGGGGGACAAGCTCACGATCTTCGACAAGACGCAGGAGGTCTACAACGTCCGCGAGCACCTGGCTTCGAGGCTTGGCGTCCCCGAGGAGAACATCACCGTCATCTCGCCTTTCGTCGGCGGGGCCTTCGGATCGTCGCTGCGGCCGAACTACTACCCCGCCCTGACGGCGATGGCGGCCCGCGAGCTCAGGCGCCCGGTCAAGGTCGTCTACACGCGCACGCAGATGTTCAGCGGCCACGGCTACCGCCCGTACACGATTCAGAAGGTCGCGCTCGGCGCGGACCGGTCGGGGAAGCTCTCCGCGATGATTCACGAGGTCGTGCACAACACCTCCTCCTTCGAGGATTTCTCGGACGGCACCACGAATTTCACGCGCCAGGTCTACGCCTGCCCGAACCTCTACGCGCCGGTGAAGATCACCGGCACCGACCTCAACACCCCGACCTGGATGCGCGCACCCGGCGCCGTCAGTGGGATGTTCGCGCTCGAATGCGCGATGGACGAGCTGGCGTACGCGCTGAAGATCGATCCGCTGGAGCTGCGCCTCACCAACTACGCCGAGGTGGACCCCGAGAGCGGCAAGCCGTGGTCGAGCAAGGCGCTGCGGGAGTGCTACCGGCTCGGAGCCGAGAAGTTCGGGTGGAAGGACCGCAAGCCCGAGCCCCGCTCGATGCGGGATGGGCGGTGGCTGGTCGGCTGGGGAATGGCCACCGGCGTCTGGGGCGCGTTCCAGAGGCCCGCCAACGCCAGAATCACGTTGCGTGCAGACGGCACGGCGCACGTCACCAGCGCGACCAGCGACATCGGCCCCGGGACCTACACGGTGATGACCATGATCGCCGCCGAGTACCTGGGGCTGACGCCGGAGCAGGTAAAGTTCGAGCTCGGCGACACGAACTTCCCGCGGGCGCCCTCGCAGGGGGGCTCGCAGACGACGTCGAGCGTCGGCTCGGCCGTCTATGGCGCGGCGTTGGCTGTCGGCGCGAGGCTGTTGTCGCTCGCCAACCAGGAAGCGGAATCGCCGCTGCGAACCGCTGCCGCCGCAGACGTGGAGTTGCTCGATGGCCGGCTGCGGCTCAAGAGTGACCCGTCACGTTTCGTCAGCGTCTCCGACGTGATGAGGCGCAACGGCCTCACCGAGATCACCGAGACCTTCGAGTCGAAGCCCTCGAAGGAGCGCGAGAAGTACGCGCTGCTGGCGCACGGCGCGCAGTTCGTCGAGGTGAAGGTGGACCCGGACCTGGGCAATGTCCGCGTCACGCGGGCGATCGAGGTCACCGCGTGCGGGAAGATCATCAACCCCAAGGCGTCGCACAGCCAGGAGATCGGCGGCGTGGTGTGGGGCATCGGCATGGCGCTGCAGGAGGCCACCGAGATCGATCACCGCTACGGACGGATCATGAACCCCAACCTCCAGCACTACCATGTCCCTGTCAACGCCGACGTCCACAGGATCGAGACGATGTTCGTCGAGGAGGACGACAAGATCGTCAATCCGCTCGGCGTCAAGGGCATGGGTGAGCTCGGGATGGTCGGCATCCCGGCGGCGATCGCCAATGCCGTCTTCCACGCCACGGGCAGACGCATCAGGGAGCTGCCGATCACGCCGGACAAGCTGCTATAGGCGAACAGGAGTCATCGATGAACGAAGTGCGAGCGTTAGTCGAAGCGTTCGACGCGGCGAACATCAGAGGCGAACGGTGCGCGCTGGCGACGGTCGTGAGTGTCGAAGGGTCGTCGTACCGCCGCCCGGGAGCGCGGATGCTGGTCTGCGAATCTGGTATCGGTATTGGCATGACCAGTACGGGCACGATCAGCGCCGGCTGCCTCGAAAGCGATGTCATCGAGCACGCGAAGCGCGTCCTGCAAACGGGTGCCGCGAAGCTCGTCGAGTACAACACCGCCACGACGAGCGACGAGGAGGCCTGGGGACTCGGGCTCGGCTGCAACGGCATCGTGCGCGTGCTGGTCGAGCCGCTCGCCTCGGGCTCGCTCTACATCGAGGCGCTGAGACGTTCCTGCGAGGCGGCGCCCGACGCCGCGCCCATATCCGTGGCGACTGTGTATCAATATGCATCATCCACCGGTGTGCGCCTTTTCATCGACGAGGAGGGGGACGTCAGGCACGAGACGATGAGCGGCGAGATGGCCGCGATGCTCGCGAGCGAGGCGCGAGCGCTGGCGCGCGGCGGGGTGACATCCGCCGCTCGCGTCTATGACGTGGACGGCGTCGCCGCGAAAGTCTTCATCGAAACGCTCCTGCCCCCCGTCCCCCTCGTCATCTTCGGCGCCGGGCATGACGCGCTGCCGGTCGTCGAGCTCGCGCGTGAATTGGGTTGGCGGACCGAGGTCGTCGACCCGCAAGCCCGCCTGGCCAGCCGTTCCCGGTTCGCGATCGCCGACAGGGTCACCCTCTCGCGCCCCGAAGATGTCGGGGCGCACGTCAGGATCACGCCGCGGACGATGACGCTCCTGATGTCGCACAATTACTCACAGGACCTGGCATTGCTCAGGTTTCTGCTCGCCTCCCCCGCCCGCTATATCGGCGTCATGGGTCCCCGCAAACGGACCGAGCGGATGCTGAGGGAACTGGTGGCGGTCGAAGGGATGACACGCCTCCATTCACCGGCCGGTCTGGACATCGGCGCCAATGGTCCCGCCGAGATCGCGCTGTCCATCGTCGCGGAGATGCGCGCGGTGCTCAACGGCCGGCGCGGCGGACTGTTGCGCGAGCGCCGGGGCTCCATTCACGGCAGTCCGGCGGACGGCGAGTGCGTCACCGCCGCCGAGGAGCGAGTCCGGCCCGGGGTGGCAGCGTGACGGACGAAGGCTCGCGCGGAGGGAGCGTCGGCGCTGTGATCCTGGCGGCGGGGTCATCCTCCCGCATGGGCAGCCCGAAACAGATCCTTCCATTCCGCGGCATCAGTCTGCTCAGGCGCGCCGCACTGGCCGCGCTGGACGCGGGGTGCTCTCCCGTCATCGTGGTCACCGGCGCCTGCGCGGAGCTGTCGCGACGCGAATTGGACGGGCTCGACGTGCGGGAAGCATTGAATCCCCGCTGGGAGACCGGGATAGCATCGTCGATCGGCGCGGGGCTCGAAGGTCTTCTCGGCGTGGATCCGGAGGCAGCCGCGGCCGTCATCATGCTGTGCGACCAGCCTCACGTCACCGCCGATGTCATTTCCGGCCTTGCCGCGGCGCACCGCGTTACCGGCAGTCCCGTCATCGCCTCGACGTATGGCGGGAGCTTCGGCGTGCCGGCGCTGTTCAGCAGGCCGCTCTTCGCCGATCTGGTACAGCTCGAAGGCGGGGCCGGCGCCAAGCAGGTGATCCAGAGATATGCTTCCGAGGCGCACTTCCTGCCCTTCCCAGGCGGTGAGGTGGACGTGGATACTCCTGATGATTTCTCGCGCCTTTCATAGAGAGGACTGAAGCGGCGATGAGGGTGTTCGAGGTCGTCATCGCGATGCTGCTGGGGGGCGCGGCCCTTGCCGCCCTGGCGCGGCGGTTCGGCGCGCCCTACCCGGCGCTGGTGGCGCTCGCCGGCGCCGCGCTCGCGCTGATCCCCGGCCTGCCGACCCTCATTCTCGATCCCGAGCTCGCGCTCGCGCTGTTCGTCGCGCCCGTCCTGGTCGACGCCGCCTTCGACTCCTCGCCGCGCGACCTGCGCGCAAATTGGCGCGCGGTCACCAGCCTGGCCCTTGGCGCCGTCGCCCTCACGATCGCCGTCGTCGCCGTCGTCACGCGGCTGCTCGTCCCGGACATGCCGTGGACGGCGGCGATCGCGCTCGGCGCCATTGTCGCGCCGCCGGACGCGGCGGCCGCCACCACGGTGCTCAAGCAGCTCCGTCCACCGCACCGGCTGCTCGTGATCCTGGAGGGAGAGAGCCTGTTCAACGACGCCAGCGCCCTGCTCGTCTACCGCCTTGCGGTCGGCGCCACGGTCACCGGTGTCCTGTCCGGCTGGAGCGTGCTGCCGACGCTGCTCGTGGTCACGGCTGGCAGTGTCGTCCTCGGGCTGGTGCTCGCGCCGCTCACCCTCGCCGTGAACGCGCGCATCGACGATGTCGCGACCGCGGTGGTGGTCCAGTTCTGCTCGACGTTCGGCGTCTGGATCCTCGCGGAGCAGTTGCACCTCTCCGGCATCATCACGCTGGTGGTCTTCGCGATGGCGGCGTCGCGCCGCGCGCCCGAGATCATGCCGGCGCGCATCCGCATTCCCGCGTGGGCGGTGTGGGAGGTCTCGGTCTTCGTGCTGAACGTGCTCGCGTTCATCCTCGTGGGCTTCCAGCTCAAGTCCATCGTAGTGCGCGGGGCGATCGGGACGCGCTACGTGGTCGTGGCGGCGGTGGTGTGCATCGCGGTCATCCTCGCGCGCATCGCGTGGGTGACCGGCGCGGCGGCGTTCAGCCGGTGGCGCTGCCGCCCGCACCCGGACGGGAGGCCCGGACCGCGCGACACGGTGGCGCTCGACGCGCGCGGCGCGGCCGTGGTGGGATGGTGCGGCATGCGCGGCACCGTGACGCTCGCCGCCGCGCTCGCGCTCCCGACCGGTTTCCCCTACCGGGACCTGATCCTCGTCACCGCGTTCGGGGTGGTGCTCGGCACCCTCGTGTTCCAGGGGCTCACGCTGCGGCCGCTCCTGCTGCGCCTGCGGCTCGAGGATGACGGGACGGTGGACCGCGAGGTGCGCTCCGCGCGGGTCGAGACGTTGCGGGCGGCGATGGAGGCCGCCGCGGCGTGCCCGGGAGCCGAGACCGCTGAGCTCGTACGGCACCGCTACGACCTGCAGTTGCGTCGCGCGGAAAAGGAGCTCGGAGCGCCCGAAGAGGCCGCCGCGGATACCGACGGCCTGGAGGCGGACGCGGCGGTCGTGCGCGCCGCGACCGAGGCGGCGCGGCGGCGGCTCATGGCGCTCCGAGGTGACGGCACGATCGGCGACGCCGCGTTCCAGCGCGTCGAGGAGGAGCTCGACTGGGCGGATCTCGACTGGGCGCAGTTCCTGCGCACGGCGGACGAAGAGGGATAGGCTCTCGCCTGATTTAGCGCGGAAGGAGAAAAAAATGCAGAGACGCAAACTTGGAAACAGCGGCCTGGAGGTCTCGGGCATCGGGCTCGGCTGCATGGGCATGAGCTTCGGTTACGGTCCGCCCCAGGACGAGCAGGAGATGATCTCTTTGATCCGGTCCGCCGTCGACCTCGGCGTCACCTTCTTCGACACCGCCGAAGCCTACGGTCCGTTCGCGAACGAAGAGCTGGTGGGCAAGGCGCTCTCCCCCATCCGCGAGCGGGTGGTGATCGCCACCAAGTTCGGGTTCCACTTCGACGCCGACGGCAAGCAGGCCGGCCTGAACAGCCGGCCCGAGCACGTCAGGGAGGTCGCGGAAGCGTCGCTCAAGCGGCTCGGCATCGATGCCATCGACCTGTTCTATCAGCACCGCGTCGACCCCAACGTGCCCATCGAAGACGTGGCGGGGGCGGTGAAGGAGCTGATCCAGGAGGGCAAGGTGAGGCACTTCGGCCTCTCCGAGGCAGGCGTGCGGACGATCCGCCGCGCGCACGCCGTCCAGGCCGTCACGGCCCTTCAGAGCGAGTACTCGCTCTGGTGGAGAGAACCCGAGGAGGAGATCCTCCCGGTGCTCGAAGAGCTCGGAATCGGCTTCGTTCCCTTCAGTCCGCTGGGCAGGGGCTTCCTCACCGGCAAGATCGACGAGAGCACCTCGTTCGATAGCAATGATTTCCGCAACAGCGTCCCCCGCTTCGCCCCGGAGGCCCGGAAGGCGAACCGGGCGCTGGTCGATCTGCTCGGGAGCATCGCTCAGCGCAAGGGCGCGACGCCCGCCCAGATCGCGCTCGCCTGGCTCCTCGCCCAGAAGCCCTGGATCGTGCCGATCCCTGGCACCACGAAGCTCCATCGCTTGCGGGAGAACGTCGAGGCGGCCGCCGTCGAGCTCACCGCGGACGATCTCCGCGACATCGAAAACGCCGCCTCCCAGATCACGGTGCAAGGGGACCGGTACTCCGAGACCTCGCAGCGAATGGTCGACCGCTGAGCAAACCCAGAAACCAAGGAGACATAAGATGGAAATCAAGCGAAGCGGCTCGCGTCCCTCGGGGAAAGGCCCAGCCGATTGGTTCACCGGCACCGTCCGTATCGACCCTCTGTTCGCGGCCAACGCTCCGGCGCGAGCGGCCGGCGGCGCCGTCACATTCGAGCCCGGCGCGCGCACCGCATGGCACACGCATCCACTCGGGCAAACGCTGATCGTCACCTTTGGCTACGGCCTCGTGCAGCGTGAGGGGGGGCCGGTCGAGGAGATCCGGCCCGGCGATGTCGTCTGGTTCGAGCCGGGCGAAAAGCACTGGCACGGAGCGTCGCCGGCGACCGCCATGCAACACATCGCCATCAACGAGGCCTTGGATGGCAAAGCCGTCGACTGGCTGGAAAAGGTCAGCGACGAACAGTACAACCAAAGGTAGCTTCAGCATGAGCTCGCCGGCCGTTCTCATCCGCCCCGCGGCGCCCACGGACCTCGAAGCCATCGGCCGGCTCGGCGCGCTCCTCGTCCGTACGCACCACGACTTCGACCCGGACCGCTTCCTCGCCGCGACGCCGGGGACCGAGCACGCCTACGGCTCGTTTCTCAGGAGGCAACTCGATGAGCCGAACATCATCATCCTTACCGCGGAGCGCGACGGCGAGGTGATCGGCTATACATACGCGGGAGTCGAGGGGAATGATTACATGGCGCTACGCGGGCCGGCGGGCGTGCTGCACGACATCGTGGTCGATCCCGCCCATCGCGAGCAGGGCGTCGGCCGGATGCTGCTCGACGCCACGCTGGCGGCGCTCAAGGGCCGCGGCGCGCCCCGGATCGTGCTCTCGACGGCAGAGCGGAACGAGTCCGCGCAGCGCCTGTTCGCTCGCGCGGGATTCCGGCGAACGATGATCGAGATGACGCGCGAGTTGGAAGGCGCCGCGGGATGAGCTCCTACGCTTCGCCGCCGGAGTCCGGTCCGTCCAACTGGCGCACCTCGCACTCGAGATCCCACTCATCGCCGTGGACCTCGAGGAACCGCCGGGTGTGCTCGATCGCCTCCTCCTTCGACTTCGCCTCGAGGATCGCGTAGCCGCCGATGACCTCCTTGGTCTCGGTGAACGGTCCGTCGACCGTCGACAGCTTGCCGCCACGCAGGCGCACGCGCACGCCTTCGGAGGTCGGCCGCAGCCCGGCGGTGTCGATCAGCACGCCAGCCTGGGTCATCTCTTCCATCAGCTTGCCCATATCGGCCATCAGTCGCTCGGTGGGTGCCTTGGCAGTCTTCTCATCGATCCGGATCATCGAGAGGAATCGCATGGGGGTCTGGACTCCTTGTCGTCGTTTGCGTGGCGCGGGGCCGCCAGATTCTCCAGCGTTCAGAACCCGCTCCTGACACTACGTCGAACGAAGGCCGGCCGAATCGACAAGATGCGCGGGGCAATCGTCAGGATTCAACCAGGATTCAACCAGGATTCAACGAAACGGAGGCGACGCATGCGGATTGGAATTCTCGGTTCGGGATTGATGGGTGGCAAGCTCGGGACGATCTTCGCGCGCGCCGGGCATGAGGTGGTGTTCGCTTACGCCCGCCACCACGAGAAGCTGGAACAACTGGCGCGCGAGGCCCAGGGGAACGCGCGAGCGGGCACACCCCGCGAGGCCGCGCGGGAGGCGGACGCTCTCCTGCTGGCGGTGCACTGGTTCCGAATGGACGACCTCCTGGCTCAGGCAGGCGACCTGTCGGGCAAGGTCATCCTGACCTGCTCGCTGCCGATGAACGCCGATGACACCGGGCTCGTCATCGCCCATATGACCTCTGGCGCGGAGGAGCTTGCAAAGAGGGTTCCGGAAGCGCGAGTCGTATGTGCGTTCAATACCGTCCCGAGCGAAGTGCTCTTCGGCGTCTTCGAGGCCCGGCGCGAAGCCACCCGGCCCAGCCTCGTATACTGCGGGGACGATTCGGGCAGCAAAGGGATCGCGGCCGGGCTGATCCGCGACGTGGGTTTCGATCCTGTGGATGCCGGCCCCTTACGGATCGCCCGCTATACCGAGCCGTTCGCGCTGCTGGTTGCCCAGCTCGCATACGAGGGAACAGAGGGGCCGGAGCTGGCGTACCGGTTCGAGTGGTTGGGCAGCGGTCGAGAAGAGGAGAAGATGTAGGAGTCTTGAGAAACGAAAGCTCGGGCGCCGAGGGCATGAATCTTGGACGTCACCTCGGCGCCCCGGAAGAGTCGGCGAGCCAGAGCTCACCGAGGCCCAATGCAGAAGGGCCCACCGCAGAAGGAGAACTGGTATTCCCACAGACCGTTGATGCATTCGTAACGGTCCTTCGGGGTCGACTGCCCGTCCTCACAACTGCAGATGGAACCGACGGTCACATTCCTGATCGTTCCATTGGTGCAGCAGGGCGTGCAGTAGGTGGTCAGGCCGTCGCACGTGACGGAGCCCGGCCCCGACGGACAGGTCTGGCTCTGGTTCACGGCGCTGCAGGTGTTGCCGCTGCACGAGACGGAAGCATTGAGATCCCCGCAATTGGCGGTGCACGTCGCTTTGGTCGGGAGACCACCGAGGGGAAAGGGCTGCTTCACCGGCGCCGTGGCGCTGGAGCTCAGCACCGGAGCGGAGAGGGTGAGGGGGGGCGCCGCAACGGGGGGCGGTGCGGCCAGGGCGCCGGCGAGTACGACGAAGCTCAAGACTGCGAACATGTCGACACCTCCTTCAGTTCCGGTGCCGTGCGTGGCGCCGGAAGCTCTACAGCGATGCTCAAGATTGAACCTATGACATCACAGCCCGCGCGCATTTGTTGTCTCACAAATACGAGTGAACGTCAATATAGGGTGCCGGCGCGACCAGGGACAGGAGTGAGGGTTCGCTTCCTCAAGCGTGTTAGATTCACCCGCCATGAGGGCCTACCTGGACCTGCTCCAGCACATCCTGGACCGCGGCATCCCGAAGTCCGACCGCACCGGCACCGGCACGCTCTCGGTCTTCGGCTACCAGATGCGCTTCGACCTCTCCCAGGGGTTCCCGCTGCTGACCACGAAGAAGCTGCACGTGCGCTCGATCGTCCACGAGCTACTCTGGTTCCTCGCCGGCGACACCAACGTCCGCTCTCTCCAGGAGCACGGCGTGACCATCTGGGACGAGTGGGCGGACGCCGAGGGGGACCTCGGGCCGATCTACGGCGCGCAGTGGCGCTCCTGGCCGGCGCGGGACGGCGGCACGATCGACCAGATCGCGCGCGTCGTCGAGGCGATCCGGAAGAATCCCGACTCGCGGCGGCACATCGTCAGCGCCTGGAACGTGGCGGATCTCGACGCCATGGCCCTCCCCCCCTGCCATGCCCTGTTCCAGTTCTGGGTGGCCGAGGGGCGGCTCTCCTGCCAGCTCTACCAGCGCAGCGCCGACACCTTCCTAGGCGTGCCCTTCAACATCGCCTCCTACGCGCTGCTGACGATGATGGTGGCCCAGGTCTGCGATCTCGCCCCCGGCGACTTCGTCCACACCCTGGGCGACGCCCACCTCTACCAGAACCATCTGGAGCAGGCGCGGCTCCAGCTCACCCGCGAGCCCCGGCCGCTGCCGGCGATGACGCTCAATCCCGAGGTGAGATCGATCTTCGATTTCCGCTTCGAGGACTTCACCCTCGGCGGCTACGATCCGCATCCGGCGATCAAGGCGCCGATCGCCGTGTGAACGGCGTATGAACGGAAAAATGACCCGGATCTCGCTGATCGCCGCTATGGCCCGAAACCGCGCCATCGGCATCGACAACCGCCTCCCCTGGCGCCTGCCCGCCGACCTCAAGCGCTTCAAGGCGCTGACCAGGGGGCACACGCTGGTGATGGGAAGGAGGACCTTCGAGTCGCTCAACGGGCCGCTCCCCTGGCGGACCACGATCGTGGTCACCCGCCGGGAGGACTACGCGCCGGCAGGGGTGCTCGTCGCCCATTCGCTGGAAGAGGCCCTGGAGCGCGCCCGCAAGGAGGAGGCGGAGGAGATCTTCATCGCCGGCGGTGAGGAGATCTTTCGCCTGGGGCTCGGTCTCGCCGACCGGCTGCAACTGACCTATATCGATCAGGACTTTCCCGGCGACACCTTCTTTCCGGAATTCGATGCTTCCGCCTGGCGGCTGGTCGAGCGGGAGGATCACGAGGCCACGGAGGAGACCCCATTCGCCTACAGCTTTCAGGTCTACGACAAGATCCCTTGAAGCCGCTCCGTCTCTTCGTCCTCGCGCTCGTCGTCCTGGGCGTCCTCGCCGGCTGCTCGCGCCTGGACCCGGAGGGCGCGCCCGCCCAGGATGTCGAGGCCACGGCGATGATCCGCAAGGCGCGGATTCACCTGATCGCGATCGAAGGGCGCGGGGGCTCAGACGATGCCGTCGGCTGCGGCGACCGCACCGGGACTCTGGACGTGGAGCTCCCGACCTCCGAGCCGGCGCTCTGGGGCGCCCTCCATGCCTTGCTCGACGCCGGCAAGCGCTACCAGGGCTCCGGCCTCTATAACGCCCTCGCCAACTCGCCCCTCAAGGTCGAGCGGATCGACCGCCGGGGGGGCGGGGCGCGGGTCTACCTCACCGGCTATCTGGAGTTGGGTGGCGAATGCGACAGCCCGCGGGTGCTGGCGCAACTCACCCGCACGGCGACCCAGTTCTCCGACGTCAAGACGGCGGAGTTCTTCCTCGACGGCAAGCCGTTGCGCGATCTGTTGTCCGGGAAGGGGTGAGCCGAAAGCGCCGGCCGTGAGGCACGGCCGGCGCGAAGGTGGAGCGTTTTTTAGTCGGCCTTGCAGCGGCAGCAGTCGCCGCCGGTCGGAGCCAGATGGTAGCCGACGGGGCAGGCCTCGCAGCGGACGAGCGAACAGTCGACGGCCTGAGCCGAAGCCTGCGGGACGGAAAGCTGACCCACGCCAAGGGCGCCGGCGAGGACGAGACCTGCGAGAAGCATTCTCTTCATACGAAACTCCTTCTTCCTGAGTCAGGACGACGGGCTACGAGCCTGTCACCCGGTTGGACCTGGGGTCTACGGACGGCGGCCATCCGCCGTCTATCCCCCGTGCGGGGAAAACGACGCCCGTACGGCGATCCCCTCACCCGGTCTCCCTGGTAAAGATTCAAGTTGAAAAAGACCGCCGCTTGCTCGCGAGAGCGAGGCAAGCCGGCGGTTGAAAAGAGGGCGAGAGAGTGAAACCCTCGCACCCTCGGGGGAGCGTTGGAAAGTGTTTCTCGTCAAACCGGAACGCAGCGGCAGCAGTTATTTCCCGTGGGGGAAAACACCGTGCCCTCAGGGCACGCTATGCAGCGGACGCCATCGCAGTTACCGGCGCTGGCCGGGGTCGGAATCAGGGTGATGCCCCAGGCGCCCAGAACGACCAGACTGGCAAGGATGAGCTTCTTCATGGGAGTCCATCTCCAAGTTGATTGAGGCGCGGACAGCATTGACAGCGCACGTTGGTTGAAGTGCGGAAAGACTGGAAAACCGGGACAGGGATCAGGCAAGCGCTATCAGCTTGCCGCCCGGGACTCAAATCCCGGGAGGCAGATCCTACCCTACTTCGCCGCCGCCGCCGCCGCCACCGGCCGCTCCGCCCGCTCCCGGAACCACGCCGCGGTCCGCGCCAGCCCCTCGCTCAGCGGGATCGGCTGCGGAAGGTCCAGCTCGCGTCGGCCGAGGCTGCCGTCCACCACCGAGCGCTGCTGCTCCCCCTGCTTGGCCGCGCCGTGCTGGGCCTGGAGGTCGGTCCCCAGCGCGCGGGCGATCTCCTTGTAGAGATCGACCACGGAGGTCTCGATGCCGGTGCCGACGTTGTAAATGTTGAACCCGGGCCGGCCCACCGCCGCCAGGTTCGCCCGCACCACGTCGGAGACGTGGACGTAGTCGCGGGTCTGCAAACCCTCGCCGTTGATGGTCGGCGCCTGACCGCCGAGCAGGCGGTTGAGGAAGATGGCCACCACCCCGGCCTCGCCGTGCGGGTTCTGCCGCTCGCCGTAGACGTTGGCGTAACGCAGGCAGGTGGCGTTGAGTCCGTAGGTGACGAAGTAGTAGAAGAGGTAGCGCTCGAACGAGAGCTTGGAGACCCCGTAAGGGGAGACCGGACGCGCCGGATGGTTCTCGTCCGCCGGGAAGTAATCCTGCTCGCCGTAGATCGCGCCGCCGGTCGAGGCGAAGATGATCTGGCGCACGCCGCCGCGGCGGGCCGCCTCGGCGAGGTTCAGGCTGCCCAGGATGTTGACCTCGGCGTCGAACACCGGATCCTCGACGGAGCGGCGGACGTCCATCTGCGCGGCGTGGTGGACGAGGATCTCCACCCCGGCGTTGCGCACCAGGTCCGCCGCCTCCTCCGAACGGATGTCGAGGACGTGCAGCTCCGCGCCCTCGGGCACGTTCTCCCGCTTGCCCCCCGACAGGTTGTCGATGATCAGCACCCGGCGCCCCGCCGCGAGATGGGCGTCGGCGACGTGGGAGCCGATGAACCCGGCCCCTCCGGTAATGCAGACGGTTCCCTTGGATCGATCGTTTTTCATGGCGCAGGGAGCTTATAGCAAGAGCCACGCCAGAACAGGCGTCGTGATAAGTTTGTACGCAATGACTCGCGATGCCGAGCGCGACCGCCGGACCGCCCTGATCCTGGCCCTGCTGGCGCTCCTGGTCTACAACGCCAACTTCCGCCTGGTGGGGGCCGGGGACACCTACCCCGCCCGCTTCCTCCCCTTCGCGGTCTGGAACCACGGCACCCTCTACATCGATCCGATCCGCGAGGTCACGGCGCAACGGAACCCGGATCCCTACTGGATCCAACCGACCCCGGACGGCCGCTGGGCCTCCCTCTATCCGGTGGTCACTCCGCTGCTCGCCGCGCCGCTCTACCTCCCCGCCGCGCTCTGGGTGCGCTGGAAGGGTGAGACGTACGAGCGGATGAGTTGGCTCGGGGACCTTCTGGAGAAGCTCGCGGCGTCCGGCATGATGGCGGTGGCGGTGGGCTGGATCTATCTGCTGCTCCGTCGCCGCCTGTCGCGGCCGGACGCCACGCTGCTGACGCTGGCCTTCGCCTTCGGCACCAACACCTGGATCACCGGCAGCCAGTCGCTCTGGCAGCACGGCCCGGCGGAGCTGCTGGCCGTGGGCACGCTCTGGTTCCTCGACCGCGAGGAGCTTTCGACCAGGAGCCTCCTGGCCGCCGGGACGCTCGCCGGGCTGATGGCCGCCAACCGGCCGACGGACCTGCTGTTCACCGCCGCCTTCGGAGCTTATGTCCTGATCCGGACACGCTGGCGGGCCGTCTGGTTCGCAGCGGCGGCGGCGGTGCCGGGGCTCCTCGCCGCCGCGTACAACCTGACGATGTTCCGCAAGCTGGGCGGCGGCTACGGCGCGATCGGCCTGATCGGCGGCGACTTCTTCTCCCACCCGGTCCTCCGGGGGCTGGCCGGGATGCTGGTGAGCCCGGGCCGGGGGCTGTTCGTCTACTCTCCGTTCTTCCTCTTCCTGCCCCTCTTCGCCCACCGCGTCTGGGCGCTCCGCGAGCGGCGGACGCTCACTCTCTGCCTCGTGGCCGGCGTGCTCCTCCAGCTCCTGCTCTACGCGCCGACGGACTGGCGGGGGGGCTCCTCCTACGGCTATCGCTACCTCTCCGACATGGTGCCTGTCCTGATCTGGCTGCTCGCCCCCGTGCTCGCCTCCCTGGGCCGGCCGGCGAGAGCGGTCTTCCTGGCCTGCTGCCTGTTCGCCGCCGGCGCGCAGGCGATCGGGGCCTTCAAGTATTCGGGGATCAGCGAGCTGGTGATCAACGATAGCGCCGACACCGGGATGCGGAACGTCTGGAAGATCGAGGCTTCGCCCATCCTGGTCGAGGCCCGGCAGCCCCGCGCGCCGTTCTCCCTGCTGCGCGCGGCGCTGAACCCGCCCTGACCGGTCAACCCCCGGTGGCAGCTCCCGGCTCCAGGCAGATGGCGGTCAGGTAGAGGCCGAGGGAACGGTTGTCGGCGAGACCGTGGCGAGCGGGGACGAAGGCCGAGTCGGTCGTGACCTCCACCAGGGCGGGATCGTCCAGGGGGGCGCCGGTCAGGGGGGCGGAGAGGCGGAATGGACCGCCCGGCAGCTCAGCTTCCAGCACGGGGTGACGGTTCACGCTGAGCGTTACCCGCACCGGCGCCGGACGGAAGTTGTTGCCGCTCACCAGCAGCTCCGGCCGGGTCTGGCCGGTGGGGATCGCCAGCACGACGGAGCTGCGCTGAGCGCTCCAGCGGCCGGTGCCGTCCGGCTCGTACCACCCCGCGAGCAGCGAGAGATCCCCATCCTTCTTCTTCCCGATCTGGGCGCAGGAGGTGACGGCGCCGGCGCCCGCCCAGCCCAGCCTGCCGTTGGGGAAAGGGTCGGCCGGCCCGATCCGCCGCGGCACCCCACGTCGCGGCAGAGACTGGCCGGCGGAGAGGTAGCCCAGGTCGGCCAGGCTCCGCACCAGCTCGCTCCCCAGTTGGGCGTCGTCGCGTTGCAGGCGCTTGCGGGAGTAGCCGTTGTAGAGATCGGCCAGCTCGCCGGTGAGCCGCGTGAAGACCGTGCCGTCCCCCGGGCGGCCGAGAAGATTCGCGCGCTCCCCGGGATCGGCGTCGAGGTCGAAGAGCTCCTTGCGGTAGGGGTTCTTCTGCAGCACCACCTTGTAGCGCCCCTGGGTGAGCGCGAGGGCGGTGCCGTCGACGAAGTCGAGCTGGGCGAGGAACGGCCGGTCCGCCGCCCGGGGCTCCCCGGCGAATCGGCCGGCGAGGCTCACGCCGTCCAGGGCGCCGTCGCCGCGAGGCTGGCGCACCCCGAGGAGCTCGAGGAGCGTGGGAACCACGTCCATCAGGCTCGCCCGGCCGGGGTGAAGCCCGGCGGGGACGGCGCCCGGCGCGCGGATCACCAGGGGGACCCGCAGGATCTCCTGATAGACGGTCTGGCCGTGGCTCATGCGGCCATGGTCCCCGAGCTCCTCGCCATGGTCCGCGGTCACCACCAGCACGGTGTTCTTCATCAGCCCCCGTTGCGCCAGCCGGCCCACCAGTTGCCGGAGCCCCTCGTCGGCCTGCCGGATCTCGCCGTCATAGGAGTCGCGGGCCCGGGCCAGCAACTGCGGAGACCGTTGCACGAAGTGGGGAGCGTCGATCTCCTCGATCGTCACCGGGTGCGACCGCAAGGCCGCGGGGAGCGGCTTTCCATCCCAGCCGATATCGGGGTCGTAGGGGATGTGGGGGTCGATATAGTGGACGTAGAGGAAGAACGGGGGCTTGAGCCGGTCGAGCTTCGGCAGCAGGTCGCGGTTCAGCGCCGCGGCCTTGACGTTGTCGCGAAAGAGGAAGTCGTCGAACCCGCGGGTGAAGCCGAAGGCCGGCGAGACCCAGCCGTTGGCGCTCGCGCCCAGGGTCTGGTACCCCTCGCTCCGCAGCCGCTCGGCCAGGGTGAGGGCGGCGGCAGGCAGGCTGTCCACGCGGTCGATGGCCTGGTGGTGCACGGGGTGGAGGCCGGTCAGCAGCGAGGCCGTGGCCGGCTTCGTCCACGGCGCGGGAGTGATGCCGTCGAAGGCGGCCCCCTGCCGGGCCAGCTCGCCGAGGAACGGGGCCGGATCGCGGGAGTAGCCGTAGGTCGCCAGGTGGTCCCGGCGGAGGGTATCGATCACCACCACCACCACATTGCCCCGATGGACCGCCGGACGGCTCTGCCGGCAACCGGCGAATCCGGCGAATCCGGCGAATCCGGCGGCAAGCGCGAGCAGCAGCGCTCCGGCGGCGAGCCTGCCGGCGGCTCCTCCACTCGCCATGGCTCAGGCCGGGAGGGGCTTGCGGGAGACCGCGATGATCCCCAGGCCGGCGCCCGGGACGAGGTGGTCGACCCGCCGGATCGCCGGCACCAGGGTGTTGAAGATCTTGAGCTGGTTGCGGCTGAAGTGGCGCCGCTTCATGAGCTTGCCGTTGAGGAACCAGCCGGGCACGCCGAAGTGGTTGAAGTCGCGCAGCGTCTCGAGCTCGAAGCCGATCGAGCGCAGCTCTTCGCCCAGCATCTGCTTCGAGTAGCGGCAGCGGTGGCCCAGCACCTCGTCGAGGCTCGAGTAGAGCCCCTGCCCCTGCGGCACGTAGAGGACGAGGCGGCCGCCGGGTTGCAGGGCGTCGTACATGTTGCGCAGCGCCAGCAGCGGATCGCGGACGTGCTCCAGCACGTTCAGGCAGACCACGGTGTCGAACTTCTCCTGCCACGGCTCGAAGCACTGAGAGTCCTCGAGATCGATGCGGGCCACCTGGAGATAGGGCTTCCCCAGCGAGAGGTTCTTCAGGTAGTCGAGATAGTGGGGATTGATGTCGCTCGCGAGATAGAAATCGCGCGGCAGCAGCCAGGTCGTGATGTTGCCGATGCCGGCGCCGATCTCGAGCACCCGGGCGCCGACGTAGGGGGCGATCGCCTCGGCCATCCAGCGGTTGAAGTGCTGCGCCTTCTCCAGGCTGTGGAGAATGTGGGAGCCGTACTCGTCCTCGGCGTAGATGTCGTCGATCAGGTGGTACTTGACCATCGTGCGGAACGCCTTGAAGCCGTCCTTCCAGCCGATCTTCTTCCCCTCGCGGTAGGTGCGGCCGAGATAGCTGATCGGCACCTCGAAGATCCGGCACTCCCGCTTGGCGACCTTGGCGGTGATCTCCGGCTCCATGGCGAAGTCGTTGGAGCGGATGGGGATCGACTTCAGCAGCGGCGCCCGGAAGATCTTGTAGCAGGTCTCCATGTCGGTCAGGTTGAGGTCGGTGAGCCAGTTGCTGAAGCGGGTCAGCAACTGGTTGCCGAGCGTGTGGCGGTAGTTGAGGACGCGGCGGCGCTCGCTGGGCAGGAAGCGCGAGCCGTAGACGACGTCCGCGCCGTCCTCCAGGAACGGGCGGATCAGGCGCGGATAGTCGCGCGGGTCGTACTCGAGGTCGGCATCCTGGAACAGGATGAGGTCGCCGGTCGCCTCGGCGATGCCGCGGCGGATCGCCGCCCCCTTCCCCTGGTTCTTCCCCTGCTCCAGCAGGCGGATGCGGTCCGGGTGTTCGGCCGCCAGCCGGCGGAGGATGTCGAGGCTGCCGTCCTTGGAGCCGTCGTCGACGAGCAGCAGCTCCATCTCGCGGATCTCGGGAGCGGACACCGCGAGCACCCGGTTGACCAGCTCCGCCACCAGGAAACGCTCGTTGTAGACCGGTACGACGACACTCAGCTTGACCCCGGTTGAGGTATTTTCTTCTTTCACGGACGGCTCCTGCTCCCCTCGAAGGCGGTGCATGATAGCACTCCCGCTCAGCGGCCCGCCCCCGCGGGGGGTTGCGGTACCGGTGCCAGGCGGTCGAGCGCGTTGAGGGTCCACTCGGCGAGATACCCCTCGCCGAAGACCAGGGCCGGGGTGTCGCCGTTGGCCTGGAGGTCCGCCAGCCGCGCCCGGGTGAGCGCCCGGGTCAGCTTCATGTCCACCGCCCCGACCGGAGCGCCGCCATACTGCAGACCGAGAAAGAGGGCGTAGTAGTCGTCCTCCGGGCAGCCGGCGGCGACCTGGTGCCAGGCGGCGGCGGCCGCCGCACCGGCGAGCGAGCAGAGCGGCGGCCCGGTGGCGACGCGGAAATGCACCGGCCCGATCTCCGCGAAGTCGATCTCCCCGCCGGAGCTCCCCCAGGCCGTGAGCGCCGCCCGCCGGGGGGCCACCCGCTCCTCGGCGGCGGGGAACTCGGCCGCCAGCGGCGGCCCGGCATAGACGATCGCCGACGCGCAGGCCATGGCGGTCTGCAGCGGCGCGCAGCTCAGCGGGTAGGGGACGTAGCCCACCTGCCAGGGGTCGGTCTTCCCCTCGAGCATGAAGGCGGCGTCGAGGTTCTCCGGACCGAGCAGCCGGCTGTCGAGGGCCACCACCGGCCGCCCCGCGGCATTGGCCACCGGATAGGGCGGAGCGGCGAGGCAGGCGCAACGCCCCGGGCTGCCCGGAGGCGCCAGGGTGCGCAGGCGGGCGATCGTTGCCCCGACCAGGTCCGGGTACGGCGTCATGCGCACGCCCCAGGGGACGCCGTCGATATTGGTGTGCAGCCAGCCGTAGCGGCCGGCGACCGGCTGCGAGCCGACCCCGACGCCGAACAGGTTGACCGGGATCAGCACCGCCCCATAGAGCAGCATCGCCACCACCGCCGCCTGGCGCCAGCGCGGGGCGAGCGTGGCCAGCCCGGCTCCGACGGTCACCGCCAGGGGCACCACCAGGAGGGCATGGTCGCGGGTCGTCCCCGAGTTCCCCAGCAGCAGGACGACGCCGGCGGCCGACATCGCCGTCCAGACCGCCAGGAAGCCGGCGAGCCGGCGGCCGGCGGGAGAGCGCAGCAGGAGCAGCAGAGCCAGGAACGCCAGGATCAGGTGGAATGGCAGGAAGACCTCGAAGATGCGGATGAAGATGCCGTACATCGTCACGGACGCCGCCTGCTGGTAGAGGGCCCGCGCCTGCACCGCCCAGAAGGAGAGTGGCTCGCGGTTGATCCAGAGCGAGACCGGCAGCGGCAGGAGCCCGAGGGCGAAAAGGCTCAAGCCTCGCCAGGCCCGCCGCCTGCCCTCGGTGCCATCGGGCGTCAGCAGCGGCCGGGCGACGTAGAACGCCAGCGCCAGCCAGCCGAAGACGAGCGACATCTTGGCGATCAAGGTTCCGGCGCTCAGCAGCCCGGCCCACAGCGACATCCCGGGGCGCGACCACCCGTCGGTGGCGAGCATCGCGAGCGCCGTGGCCGCGAACGCCGCCACCAGGAACGGAGTGGGGCCGAACAGATGGCTCCAGATCAAGATGCAAGGGGTGAGGACGGCGTAGATGGCGGCCGGCGGTCCCGCCCCCTTCCCACCCATCCGGCGCGCCAACCCGGCGATGCAGAAGGCGGCCACGATCAGGCAGAGGAGATTGACCAGCACCCCGAGATCGTAATCCGGCCGGAAGAGCTGCCAGACGATGGCGACCGCCAGGTAGTAGGGCCAGCCGTACCAGGGCTTGACCTGGTCGAGCCGCGCCTTGAAGAGGACGCCCAGGGAGGGGGGGCGGTCGGCAGCGCCGAAGGCGGCGGTCCGCGTCTCCAGCGCCCGCTGGACGTGCTGGGCCTCCTCGCGATCCATGAACCGGTCGCGGTCGATCCAGACCGCGAGGGCCGCGCAGACCATCGCCAAAGCGAGGATCACCGGCCAGAGAGCGGCGATCCGCGGTCCGGCGGAGATCTCGGGATTTACTGAATTCACCGCCGGATTCTAGTCCGTTCTTCTCTGTGAAGGTCAAAATGACGGTCAAATCGGGGAAGATGCCGCCGTGATGCTCCTCCACCGACGACGTATCGCGCTGGGCGCCGCACTCCTCGCCGCCGCCGTCCTGGCGATCTACGGCGCGTCGATCGACTACGAATTCGTCTACGACGACCACGTCCAGATCGAGCGCAACCCCTGGCTGCGCGATCCCGACGGCTTCCGCCTGTTCCTGACCCGCCCCTTCTGGGGTTTCTATCAGGACCGCGGGGATGGGCCGTCCAACTACTACCGGCCGGTCTTCGGCTGGGCCTACTCGCTGGTGGCGCGGGGGTTCGGCTTGCAGCCGGCGGCGTTCCACGCCACCTCGGTGGCGCTGCACATCGCGGTCACCCTGCTGGTGGCGCTCGGCGCCCGCCAGCTCTTCTCCGATCGAAAAGGGCTTGATCGGCGGGGGGAAGTCGCGGCGCTCGCGGCCGGCCTGCTCTTCGCCGTCTACCCGGCGCACGCCGAGGCCGTCGCCTGGATCGGCGACCAAGTCGATCTCCTGACCGCGCTGTTCGTGCTGCTGGCTCTCTTCTCGTATCTGTCTCACAAGGACCGCGGCGGATGGACGGGGTGGACCGGCCCGTTCGCCTACCTCCTCGCCTGCCTCGCCAAGGAGCCGGGGACGGCGCTGCTCCTGGTGCTCGGCGCCGTCGAGGTCGCCGAATGGCGGCGCGAGGGCTCGCTCGGCGCGGCTCTGCGGCGCGCCTCGGCGCGGCTCGCCCCCTATCTCGCGATGTTCGCCGTCTACGTCGCCCTGCGCATCCATGCCCTCGGGGGCTTCTCCCCCCGGAGCTACGGCGTGACCGCCTCCCCCGCCGGCGCCGCGGCCTTCGCGGCGGGCCTCTTCGCGCGCTATCTGGCGTTTCTCGCCGCCCCCTTTCCCCCCCGGATACTGGCGAGCGTGCCGGCCCCCACCCTCCTCTCGCCGGTGGCGATCGCCGGCCTGGCCGCGGCGGCGGCCGCCCTCCTCGGGCTTGCGGCGGCCGCCTGGAGCGGCAGGGCGCGGCGGGAGATCGTCCTGCCGCTCGCCGTGATCGTGGCGTTCCTGCTGCCGGTGCTCGCCGCCAACTCGATCGGCGGCTCCAACTTCTCGGAGCGCTATCTGTACCTCCCCTCGATCGGCCTCGTCTGGCTGGCGGGCGGGCTCGCGGCCTGGCTCGCGGGGGTCCTTCCGGCCCGGATGCGAAAAGCGGTGGCGGCCGCGGGCCTGGCGCTCCTCGCCGTCCTGGGAGCTACCGCCTGGGCGCGCGCCGAGATCTACCGCAGCGACCTCACCCTGTTCCGGGCCGCCGTGCGCACGAATCCCAACTCGGAGATCGCCCGCAACAACCTCGGCATGGCGCTGTTCAATCATGGGCGCAACGACGAGGCCGAGCGCGAGTACAAGCAGGCGTTGCGGCTCGACCCCAGGGCCGTGCCGCCGCTCGCCAACCTGGCGGTGTTGCGCGAAAAGAAGGGGGATCTCGCCGGGGCCGAGGCGACCTTCGAGAAGGTCGTGCGGCTCTCCCCCACGCACACCATCTCCGTGGTGCACCTCGCCCGCCTGCGGCGCAAGCGGGGGGACCGGGCCGGGGCGATCCGCCGGCTCGACACCCTGTTCGTCGCCGGCGGCGAGAGCTACGACGCCCTGATCGAGCGCGCCGACCTCTGGCTGGAGGATCGCCATCCCGAAAAAGCCCTCCCGCTGCTCGAACGGGCCGTCCGCACCTTTCCCGATTATTCGCGCGGCTGGGGCCTCCTCGCCCGGGCGTACGCCGATCGCGGGGAGACCGCGAAAGCCGCCGAGGCGGCGCGCAAGGCGGCGAAGATCGATCCCAAGAACGCGGACGCGCGGAAGGTCTTTGGGAAAGCAATACCGGGGAGAGCCTCCTGACCCTCCTGATCTGCCCCGTCCGCGACTGTGGCGAGCCCCTGGAGCGGCGGGAGCGCGCCCTGGTCTGCCCGCGCGGGCACTCGTTCGACCTCGCGCGCGGCGGCTACGTCAACCTGCTCCAGCCCCAGGACCGGCGATCGAAGGAGCCCGGCGATCCGCGGGAGGCGGTGGAAGCCCGGCGGCGGCTCCTCGACGCGGGGTATGGCGCGGCGCTCCTGCGCGCCCTCCTGGAGGAGGTCCGATCGCTCGGCCTCCCCGCCGGCGCGACGGTCCTCGACGCCGGCTGCGGCGAGGGGTATTACCTCGGCTCGCTCGCCCGCGAGCTCGGCTCTGAGGCGCACGGGGTCGATCTCTCGTCGGCGGCGATCGCGCTGGCGGCGCGGCGCTATCCGGAGGGGACCTGGGTGGTCACCAACGCCGACCGCTTCCTCCCCTGGGCGACGGGTGCGTTCGACCTCGTCCTCTCGATCGACGCCCGGCTGAACCCGGCCGAGATGCGGCGGGTGCTCAAACCCGGCGGCCGGCTGCTGGTGGCCGTGCCGGCGGCGGACGACCTCGTCGAGCTGCGCGCGGCCGTGCTCGGCGAGGGGGTGCTGCGCGACCGCCTCGAGGGGGCCGCCGGACGGCTGGCGGCGGATTTCGCGCTGGAAGGGCGCCGGACCGTCCGCGACCGCGCGCGCCTCGGGCCGGACGAGGTCCGCGACGCTCTCGCCGCCACTTACCGCCTGCGCGAGAGCCGGCGCCAGGCGATCGCCGGCATGGACGTCACCCTCAGCCACGACCTCGCCCGGTTCAAGGGTAAGATCGCCGCCTCCGATGGCCTCTTCCAACGCTCCTCTTGATTGGAACCCGCCGGCGCCGGCCGCCGCGCCCGGGCCCGATCGCGCGCCCGGACCGGTCGACGTGATCGTCCCCGTCTACGGCGCCGCGGCCGAGCTCGAGGCGTGCCTGGAGAGCCTGGCCCGCCATACCGATCTCGGCCACCACCGGCTCGTGCTGGTGATCGACGGGCCGCAGGAGCCAGACGTCGAGGCGACGCTCGGCGGCGTGGCCGGCCGGCCGGAGAGCGAGGTCATCATCCTGCGCAACCCGGCCCGGCGTGGGTTCGTGGGCAGCGTCAACCGCGGGATGGGCTTCTCCGACCGCGACGCCGTCCTCCTCAACAGCGACACCGAGGTGACGGCGAGGTGGCTGGAGAAGCTGCAGGAGGCGGCGTACTCCCATCCCGCCATCGCCACCGTCACGCCGTTCTCGAACAACGCCACCATCGCCTCCCTCCCCCGCTTCACCGAAGTCAACGCCCTGCCCGCCGGCTGGAGCGCCGACCGCTTCGCGGCGCTCGTCGAGCGCGCCGCGGCCCGGGAGCGCCCGCGCCTGCCCACCGGGGTCGGGGTCTGCCTCTACATCAAGCGCAAGGCGCTCGACCGGCTGGGGCGGTTCGACGAGGAGCGCTTCGGCCTCGGCTATGGGGAAGAGAGCGAGTTCTGCTTCCGCGCCCTGAAGGCGGGGTTCCTCAACGTCCTCGACGACGCCACCTTCATCTACCACGCCGGCCAGCGGAGCTTCGGCTCCTCGCGCTCGTCGAGAGTGAAGGCCGCCCACCGCGCCATGCGGCGGCTCCATCCGGAGTACATCCCCACCGTGGCGAGCTTCCTGCGCGCGGACCCGCTGAAGCCGGCGCGGGAGCGCGTACTGGTCGATTTAAGGCGGTCAGAGCTGCGCGGCGACAAACGGCCGCGCGCCGGCGGTCCCCGGCGGGTGCTCCACCTGGTGCACGGCTGGCCCCCCTGGAACCCGGCCGGCACCGAGGTCTACGCTCGCCGCCTCGCCCTGCGCCAGGCCGCCTGGCGCGAGGTGACCGTCTACGCCCGCATGGCCGATCCCGGGCGCGAGCTCGGCGAGGCTCTGGAGTTGGAGGACGGCGGCGTCCGCGTGCGGCTGGTGGTCAACAATTTCACCCAGCGCGATCCGCTGTCGCGCAACGCCCTCCACGACCGCCGGCTGGCCGCCGGCTTCCGGCGGCTGCTGGAGGAGGAGCGGCCGGACCTCCTGCACGTACATCACCTCGCCGGGCATGCCGCGACCCTGCCGGGCGTGGCGGCGCGCCGGGGCATCCCGATCCTCTACCAGGTCCAGGACTGGTGGTCCCCCTGCGCGCGGGTCAACCTGCTCGACGCCGGCTGGCGGCTCTGCTCCGGCCCGGCGCCGGCCAAGTGCTCGGCCTGCCTGCCGCTGACCGGGCTCCCCCCGGCGCCGCTGCTCAACCGGGCGCTCTACGCCGCCCGCGGCCGCCTAACCCGGCAGGCCCTGCGCCAGGCGGACGCCCTGGTGATGGGCTCCCAGGCGATCCATCGCAGCTATCTCGATCTCGGCTGGCTGGGCCCCGAGGACCGCGCCTTCGTGATTCCCTACGGCATCGAGCGGCCCGGAGGAGAGAAGAGGCCGCGGCGCCCTCCCGGCACGCCGCTCCGCTTCGGCATCATCGGCTCGATCCTCCCCCATAAGGGGATCCACATGGCGTTCCGGGCCTTCCGCGGCGTCGACCCAGCCACCGCGACGCTCGAGGTCTGGGGAGATCCGGCGGCTTCCCCGGTCTACAGGGCCGAGCTGGCGGCGCTCTCCTCGCCGGCGGTCCGCCTCGCCGGCAGGTTCGACGAGGAGCGGCGGAGCGAGATCTTCGCCGGGCTCGACGTGCTGATCGTCCCCTCCCTGGGACTGGAGTCCTTCGGCCTGGTGGCCCGCGAGGCGCTGGCCGAAGAGGTGCCGGTGCTGGCCGCGCGGCGCGGCGCCCTGGCCGAGTTGTTCGACGGCCAGGCGGAGCCCTGCGGCGCCCTCTTCGACCCCGAGAGCCCGGAGGAGCTGCGGGGGTGGATCGAGCGGCTCGTCCAGCGGCCGGAGATCGTCGCCGCCTGGGCCGCGAGCCCGCCGCCCATCAAGGAGATGGACGAGCACGCCGAGGAGATCGAGCGGATCTACGAACAGATTTTGGCGACGCGGCGCGGCACCGCATAGTAGAATGGCTGCTCCTGCAATGAATTCACCGCTGGCCTGCACCATCGTAGCGAACAACTACCTCGCGTACGCACGAGCCTTCACCCGCTCGTTCCTCGCGCGGCATCCCGAGGGGAAGGTCTGCGTGCTGATCGTGGACCGCCCGCAGCCCGGGCATCGCTACGAGGACGAACCGTTCGCCGTCATCTTCGCCGATCAGCTCGGCATCCCGGCCTTCCCCCACTTCTCCTTCCGCTACTCGCTGCTGGAGCTCAACACGGCGGTCAAGCCGTCTTTCCTGCTCCATCTCCACCGCACCCTGGGGGTCGACCGCGTCTGCTACTTCGATCCCGACATCCTGGTCCTGGGGGATCTCACCGAGCTCTACGAGCGCCTGGGGCGGGCGGACGCGGTGCTGACGCCGCACCTGACCGCGCCGATCGAAGACCGGGCGGTGCCGAACGAGCGGGAGATCCTGCTCTCCGGAATCTACAACCTGGGCTTCCTCGGCGTCGCCTTCAACGAGCGCACCCTCCCGTTCCTCGAATGGTGGGCCCGCCGCCTCTATCGCGAGTGCCTGCACGAGGTCGAGCGCGGGCTGTTCGTGGATCAGCGCTGGATGGACTTCGCGCCCGCGTTCCTGCCCAACGCCGTGGTCCTGCGCGATCCCGGCTACAACGTCGCCTACTGGAACCTCTCCCACCGGCGGGTCATGAAGGGGAAGGATGGTTGGCTCGTCAATGAGGTGCCGCTCCGTTTCTTCCACTTCAGCGGCTACGACTTCCGGCGGCCGGAGCTGATCTCCAAGTTCCAGAACCGCTTCACCTTCGCCGACCGCCCCGACGTCGCCCCGCTGTTCCAGCTCTACGGCGAGCGAATCCGCGCCGAGGGGCAGGAGACGGTCCAGGACTTCCCCTACCAGTACGGCCGCTTCGACAACGGCGTGCGGGTGCCCGAGGTCGCCCGGCGCACGCTGCGGCAGGTCGATCCCGAGGGGAAGGGGTGGCCCGACCCGTTCGCCACCGGCGAGGAGAGCTTCTTCGAATGGCTCCGCCAGCCGGCCGGCGATCTGCCGTCGGCCCTCGCGCTCCCCCGGCTGGCGCTGATCCTCTGGGACCACCGCCAGGATCTCCAGAGCTTCTTCCCCCACCCCTGGCGGGAGGACCGCGCCCGCTTCGCCGCCTGGTTTGCCGGCAGCGCCGGCGCGCCGGAGAACATCGATCCGGCGTTCACCGTGGCGCTCGCGCGGGCGCCGCGGACGCCGCAGCCGCCCGGGAGCGAGCTGCCGGCGGAGCGGCGGACCGCGGCGGAGCGGACGCTGGCCGATCTCTCGTCGCTCCTCTCCGCCAGTTCCTACGAGGCGACCGGCCGCCTCGACCGCGAGGAGATCGCCTGGCTGACCGCCGACGCCGGCCATGACCCGAAGCGGCGGCCGCGGGTGCCGCGGCTGGCGCTCGCGATGCACCGCCGCCGGCCCGACCTGCAGCGCTCCTTCCCCGACCCGCTCGGGGCGGACCGCGAGGGGATCGCCCTCTGGTACGCGACCTCCGGGCGGCTCGAGTACCGGCTGCCGCCGGTGGTCGTCCACCCGGTGCTCCGCACCCTGCCCTGGCGCCGGCGCGCCTGGGCGCTCCTCTGGTGGCAGAAGCATAGCCGCGTAAAACCGGCAGAGGCTCCACCCCCGGAGCCAGCGATGGAGCCGGCCCTGCCGCCGCGCCGCTCCGGCCCCGAGGGGATCAGCGTGATCGGCTGGGCGACGGCGCCCACCGGCGTCGGCGAGGCCTGCCGGGGGACGCTCTCGGCCCTCCATCACGCGGAGATCCCGTGCGCGCTCTGGACCCTGGACGGCCGGGCCGACGGCGCTCCCGGCGCGGCGTGCGAGGAGGACCGCCAGGGGCTCCCTTACGAGCCGCTCCTCTTCCACGTCAACGCCGACATGATGGAGACCGTCCAGAGCCGCATCCCCGGCTCGCTGCACCTGGGCCGCTACCGGATCGGCTACTGGTTCTGGGAGCTGTCGCACTTCCCGCTCGGCCTCGCCGGGGCCTTCGACCACGTCGACGAGGTGTGGGCTCCGACCCGCTTCTGCCTCGAGTCCTACCGGGCGGTCTCCCCGGTCGAGGTGCGCTGGATGCCCCCCTGCGTGGTGCCCACCGAGGCGGTGCCGGCGGACCGGGCGGACCTCGGGGTGAAGCCCGGCGAGTTCCTCTTCTTCTTCGCCTTCGACGCCTTGAGTGTGCCCGAGCGGAAGAATCCCGCCGGTCTGCTCGCCGCCTTCGCACAGGTGGCCCGCGGCGCCCACGCCACAGGACGGCCGGTCCGCCTGCTGCTCAAGGTGAACCACGCCGAGGCCGAGCCGGACTACGTCGAGGCGCTGCGCCGCGAGGCCGAGGGGCTGCCGGTCACCCTGCTCACCGGCACCCTCCACCGCGACGCCCTGAACGGCCTGACCGCCGCCTGCGACGCCTACGTCTCCCTCCACCGCTCCGAGGGGCTCGGCCTGCCGCTGATCGAGGCGATGTACCTCGGCAAGCCGGTGATCGCGACCGGCTACGGCGGCGTCACCGACTTCCTCGACGACGAGACCGGCTTCGTGGTGCGCCACCGCCTCGCCACCCTCGCGCGGTCGCACGGGCCCTACCCGGCCGGCGCGGTCTGGGCCGAGCCGGACACCGCCCACGCCGCCGCCCTGATGCGCGCCCTCGCCGACGCGCCGGAGACCGCGGCGCCGCGGATCGCCGCCGCCCGCCGGCGGGTGCTGGAGCTCTACTCCTGCGCGGCCGCCGGCGAGCGCATCCGCCACGAGCTCGACCGGATCCGCCGGGCGAGGCGGGACGCCGCATGAACGGCGCCGGCTCGCTCGCCTTCCAGATCGCCGGCCGCGTGCTGCGGGCCGAGGGCATGACCGGCCTGCGCGAGCGGATCTCCGACCGCCTGCGCGAGAGCCTGCGCCGGCGCTCGTTCCGCGCCGCCGCGAGCGCCTCGGGGGTGCCGCAGATCCCCGTGCTCAACCTGCTGCCGACGGCGCCCACGCCGCGCCTGGGCGGCATCCAGGCGCAGCTCCTCACCCGCATCGAGGACGAGGCGGAGCGCCGGCCGGTGGCCCTGCTCTACCCGGAGACGGAGGGGTACCGCCTGGAGGTCGCCGCCGGCGGCCGGCGGCTGGCGCTCGGGCTCGAAGAGACGCCGCCGCCCTCGCCGGTGGCCCTGCGCGACGCCGCCTTCGAGCGCGCGGTGGCGCGCGCCGCCACCGAGGTGGGAGCCCGCGCCCTGCACGTCGAAGGGCTGGCGGGGATCCCCTTGGGCTCGCTCCTGGAGCTCCACCGCTCGGGGCTCGCGCTCGTCCTTTCGGTCCACGACTTCAGCCTCTTCTGCCCCCGCCCGCACCTGCTCGAGCGCCCGCGGCTCCGCTTCTGCGACTACTCGCGCGACCGCGAGCGCTGCGCGAAATGCCTGGCTCAGGACTGGCCGGTGGGCCTGCGGTTCCAGGATGAGCGCCGGGAGATCGCCCACCGGTTGCTGCTCGCCGCCGCCGCGGCCGTCTACCCCTCCGGGTTCCTCCGCGACCGCCACCTGGAGCTGTTCCCCGGCCTGCCGCCGGACCGGCAGCGGGTCATCGAGCCCGCCGGCCCGCCGCGCCGCAAGGCGGCGGAGCCCCGGGACGGCCCGGCGCGGCACGTCGCCTACATCGGCCAGGTGCAGCCGCACAAGGGGGCGCTGGTGTTCGAGGAGGTGGTGCGCAGGCTGCCGCCGGAAGCCTATCCGGCCCTCCAGTTCAGCGCCTACGGGGGCGGCGACGCGGCGCTGCTGCACCGCCTGCGCCTGCTCCCCCGGGTGCGGGTGCACGGCTATTACCGCTCGGGATCGCTGGTCGACCGCCTGCGGCGCGACCGCGTCGACCTCGCCCTGCTGCTGTCGATCGTCCCGGAGTCCTACAGCCTGGCGCTCTCGGAATGCCTGGCGGCGGGGGTGCCGGTGATCGCCTTCGATCACGGCGCGATCGCTGAGCGGGTCCGCCGCCACGGCGGCGGCCTGCTGGTCGCTCCGGAGACCGGGGCGGCGGGGATCGCCCCCCTGGTGGCCGCGCTGACCAACGGCCAGCGGGTGCCGCCGGGAGAGCCCGACGGGACGGGCGACGCCGCCGGCGATTTCCAGCGGCTCTACCGGGAATTGGGGCTCAACTGAGACTCCCCGCGCGGCGCGAAGAGCGGGCTGGCGAGGAGGCCTTTCTTCTGCAGCTTGTAGCGCGCGAGGACGCCGAGCACCGCCAGCCCGTAGCGGACGCTGCGCCGGAAGCCGATCTGCGAGGCCTCCGGGAAGTAGCGGGTCTGGATCGGGATCTCCTGGATGCGCAGCCCCGCGAAGACCCCCTGGGCGATGATCTCGGTGTCGAAGACGAAGTCATCGGAGTTGCTCTCCAGGTTGACCGTCTCGAGATAGCGCCGGCTGTAGGCGCGCAGCCCCGAGTGGTACTCGGAGAGGAAGACGTAGAACGTGGCGTTGGCCACCGCGGTGAGGAAGATGTTCGCCAGGTACTTCCACTTCGGCATCCCCCCCTCGAGCGGGCGGCCGCCCAGCATGCGGCTGCCGAACACGGCGTCGCACTCGCCGCGCAGCAGCGGCGCCACCAGCGCCGGGATCGCCTTGGGGTCGTACTGATGGTCGGGGTGCACCATCACCATGATGTCCGCGCCGCGGGCGAGTGCCTCGCGATAGCAGGTCTTCTGGTTGCCGCCGTAGCCGCGGTTGCGCGGATGGGTGAGCACGTGGAGCCCCAGCGAGCGCGCGATCTCGACCGTGCGGTCGCGGCTGGCGTCGTCGACCACCACGACGTCGTCCACCCACTCCAGGGGGAGGTCGCGCCAGGTGCGCTCCAGCGTCTTCTCGGCGTTGTAGGCCGGCATCACGACGCAGATCTTCCGCGTCCGCCGGCGCGGATCGATGCCGGGAGGGGAGTCGAGGTCAGACACCCGCGGATTCTACCCCCTTCTCCCGGCCGGTCCTGGGCTAGCCAAGGGCACGCCAATTTACAGATAATCCTGGAATGGCTATGAGCGGCGCCTTCTTCTACCCGGAGCGCCCGCACGACCGCGCGCTGACCGTGGCCGGCGAGGCCGAGCGGCTGGCGCGCGCGGCGGTGCGCCATCTGCGCGCGGGCCGGCTCGGCCTGGCCAGAGTCCTACCCCGACCGGCGCTGGCCCGGACCTCCGCGGATGCCGCCGACGAGATGACCAGCGCCCTGGCGGCGAGCCATCCCACCGGTCCGCCGGTTCTCTATCTGCCCGCCGTCTCCTGGAGCTACCGCTTCCAGCGCCCGCAGCACCTGGCGCTGGCGCTGGCGCGCGCGGGGCACCCGGTGCTCTACGTCGACGGCTTCCTGCGCAGCCGCCTGCTGCCGGCCCGCCACGTCCTGCACACGCAAGGGGGTCTGCACGTGCTGCGCATGCGCGTCCCGGGGCGGCCGGACCCCTATCGCGAGCCGCTGGACCGGCGCACCGCGGCCCTGATGACCGAGACGATCCTCGCCGGCCTGCGCCACGAGCGGCCGCTGATGGTGCTGGTGCAGCTCCCCTTCTGGACCGAGCTCGGCCGCGAGCTGGCGCGCCGCCTCGACATCCCGCTGGTCTACGACCGCATCGACCTCCACGTCGGCTTCCCCGGCGTGCCAGAGCGGATCGAGACGGTGGAGGCGCGGCTGATCCGCGAGGCCGACCTGGTCTGCGCCACCGCCGGCCTGCTCGCCGAGCGGCCGCGCGAGGTGAGCCCGCAGGTCCTCCTGCTCCCCAACGGCGTCGACCTCGCGGCCTTCCCGGCGCCGGCGGCGGTGCGGCAGCCCGGGAGCCCGGTCGCGGTCGGCTACGTCGGCGCCCTCGGCCCCTGGTTCGACGTCGAGGCGGTCGAGGCGGCGGCCCGGGCCTTCCCGGACTGGCGCTTCCGGCTCGCCGGCCAGGTGGAGGACCCCGAGGTCGCCGCGCTCGCCGGCCTGCCCAACCTGGAGACGGTGGGCGAGATCCCCTTCGCCGACGTCCCCAGCTTCCTCGCCGGGCTCGACGTCGCCCTCGTCCCTTTCCGCGACCTGCCGCTCACCCGCGCCGTCGATCCGGTCAAGCTCTACGAGGCGCTCGCCATGGGGCTGCCGGTGGTCGCCCGCCGGCTCCCCGAGACCGAGCGCTGGGCCGAGCCGCTGGTCTATCTCTATGACGACCCGGCCGGCTTCGTCCGCCAGGTGCGCCGGGCGGTCGAGCAGCAAAGCCCCGAGCTCGCCCGCGAGCGCCGGCGCGTCGCCGAGGGGGAGAGCTGGGACCGGCGCGCCGACGCGCTGCTGCGGGCGGTGGGGGGGCTGGGGGAAGGAAAGGGAACAGGGTAGGAACACGGACTTACACGAACCCACACAGACTGACACGGACAAGGAATTCCTGTCCGTGTGAGTCCGTGTCAGTCCGTGCAAGTCCGTGTTCCTGCCCCTGTGGTAAGGTTTTTCGCCGATGATCGACATTCCCCGCTCCGCCCGCATCTACGTTGCCGGCCACCGTGGTCTGGTGGGCTCGGGGATCCTCCGCCGGCTGCGGGCCGAGGGGTTCGACAACCTGCTGACCGCCACCCGCGACGAGCTCGACCTGCGCGAGCAGGCGGCGGTCAACGAATGGTTCCGGGCGAACCGGCCGGAGTACGTCTTCCTGGTCGCCGGCACCGTCGGCGGCATCCTCGCCAACTCCACCCGCCCGGCCGAGTTCATCTACGACAACCTGATGATCCACGCGACGGTGGTGCACGCGGCCCATCTCCAGGGCGTCCGCCGCCTGCTCTACCTGGGGAGCTCGTGCATCTATCCGCGCGATTGCCCGCAGCCGATCCGCGAGGAGTACCTGCTGACCGGCCTGCTCGAGCCGACCAACGAGGCTTACGCGATCGCCAAGATCTCCGGCATCAAGCTCTGCCAGGCCTATCGCCGCCAGTACGGTTCCGACTTCATCTCGGCGATGCCGACCAATCTCTACGGGCCGCACGACAACTTCGACCTCCAGAGCTCGCACGTGCTGCCGGCGCTGATGCGGAAGTTCCACGACGCCAGGACCGGCGGCGGGGAGGAGGTCACCGTCTGGGGCACCGGCGCCCCCCGGCGCGAGTTCCTCCACGTCGACGACCTCGCCGACGCCTGCCTGTTCCTGATGCGCCACTACGACGGCGACGAGCACATCAACGTCGGCACCGGCGAGGACCTCAGTATCCGCGAGCTCGCCGAGACCATCCGCGACGTCGTGGCCCCCGGCGTGCGGCTCGCCTTCGACCCCGGGAAACCGGACGGCTCGCCGCGCAAGCTCCTCGACGTCTCCCGCCTGCACGCCCTGGGGTGGCGGCACCGCATCGAGCTCGGCGACGGCATCCGCGGCACCTATCGCTGGTTCCTGGAGAACCACGGCGAGGTCGAGCAGCGGGCCGCGGCCCGTGCCGTCGCTTAGGATCAGAAGCCCATGGACACGAAACGCCTCCTGCGCGCCCTCCGCGGCGCCCCCGCTCCCGCCACGCCGCCTCCCCCGCCCGCGGAGGGGGACGAGCTCGAGGCCTCGCCGCCGCTGGAGTGCACCGAGCGCGAGATCGAGCGCTGGAACGCCGAGTGGTTCGAGTACCTCAAACGGGAGTGGGAGTACCAGCTCGCCCCCCACACCGCCTATCCCGACCGGCCGCCGCTGCCCGCCGCGCCGCTCGACCTGCTGCGCCTGCGGCTCGGCCACGGCTGGCCGCTCTCCCTCTACTGCGACCGCGACGCCCTGGAGGGGCGGCGGGTGATGGAGATGGGGTGCGGCTGCGGCAATCTCGGCAAGCTGCTCGGCCGCTACGTGGGCTCTTATCTCGGCACCGACTACAGCACCCTGGCGCTGAAGATCGCCCGCCTGGTCTCCCCCGCCAACTGCGCCTACGTGCACGTCGCCGACCGCGCCGCGCTGGAGCCCTTCTTCGGCACGATCGATACCGTCATCGGCCGCTATTTCTGGATCCATCAGAACTTCAAGCTCGCCGGCTGGAACCTGGAGTTCCTGGCGCGCTTCCTGAAACCCGGCGGCCGGCTCTACGCCGACTTCTACTGGCCCGACCCCAAGGCCGAGCAGGCGGTCGTCTTCACGCCCGACCATCCGCTCTCCAGAACCTACCCCTCGGCCACCTTCCGCTACAGCGACGAGGACGTCCGCCGCCTGATCGCCGGACGCCCGTTCGCCATCCTGCGCGAGGAGATCTCGCCGGAGATGCAACGCCGCTACGTGGTCCTGGAGCGCCTGCCCGAGCTCTGAAGCAACAGGGCGAACAGCGAGGCGAACGTGATCGCCTGCACCACCAGCGTGGCGGGGTACATGAAGCGGAAGTCGTGAGCCGGGGTCGCCGGCAGGTACGACAGATAGAACGCCAGCGGCAGGAGCAGCACCAGCGCCAGGGCGCGCCGGCGAAAAGAGACCAATAAGGCGATCCAGGCGCAATCGGCGAGCAGCCAGATCACGTGGACCCCCGAGATCAGCCGCCAGCCGGGGCTCTCGCCGGCCGCCCGCACCAGACCGGTCAGCCCCTCGCGCACCGGCGCGAAGCGCTCGTTCAACCGCAGCCCGTACTTGTTCGCGTCCAGCGTGTCATGGAAGAACCCGACCGGAGCGTGGAACCCCAGCAGGGGCGCGAACGCCTCCAGCTTCACCTCGGCGAGAGCCCCCGGAAAGCTGCCCGCGGCCCGCAGGTACTCGGCCCGCAACCGGCCGCCGTCCCACTGGATCCTGGGATCGAGCACCGCCGGATCCGCCCAGAAGGAGACCCCCAGGTCCCCCGGCACGTAGCGCCGGCGGTAGTCCGCGACCTTGAACCTGCTGCTGACATAGGGGATCGAGCCGCACACCCGGGCGTCGAGCGCGCACATCCCGAAGAGGTCGAAGGCCATCATCTGCCGCTCGAGATGGGCCTTGCGGACGTGGAACGCCAGATCGAGCGCGTTGTCGCAGACCGCGAAGGCCAGCAGCGGCGCCAGCAACATCGCCGCGGCCAGGCGGCGGGAGCGCCGCGCGGCGGCGTACCCGAGCACCAGCCCGATGGCCGGCAGCACCATGACCGCGTTGTGGCGCACCATGCCGAGGGCGACCGACAGGGCCGTCGCCGCGGCGATCCGGAGCCAGGGGAGACGGCTCTCGTCCCCCTCCTCCCGGCTCACCAGCGGCAGGGCCGCGGCGCAGGTCCAGACCAGGAGCACGGCGGCGGCCGAGTCCTTCCAGAAAGTGACGAGATAGAACGGCAGCGGCGACACCGGCAGGAAGAGGACGAGAACCACCAGGAGCGCGATCCCCTCGGCCCGGCGCGGGGGGACCGGGGAGCCGAAGAATGCCCGCAGCCAGGCGAGGACCAGCGCGCGCAGGCCGAACAGCCCGGCCAGACACTGCACCAGCATCAGCGCCCCGATGTTGCGGCCGGCCTTCAGGAACAGGTGCAGGACGACCGCCAGCAGCGGCGGATGCCAGTCGTTGTAGCGCCCCACCCAGGCCTGGTTGAACTGGATCACCGAGTCGTAGGACATCAGGGCGGGGAAGAACACCCGCCAGAGGATCAGTCCGAGGACGACCAGCAAAAGTTGTGAAATCCGCGCCATGCTCCCAGCCCGGGGGGGATTCTACAGCAGACGCTGTGCTACGCTTTCGCCACCTTCCAGAGGGGTCTTTTCCTGTATCCCAGCCGATTCCTCCAGGCCCTCCGTGGTCGAGAACCCCTCGCGTTCGCCCTGCTGCTCCTGCTCGGCCTCGGCTCCCGGCTCGCCTTCGTGACGCTCTTCCCCGTCCGCCCGGTCTCCGACTTCCAGGAGCTGGTCGACTTCGCCCGCCAGATGCGGGACGTCTCCTGGACCGTCCCCTCCTGGCGCTGGATCTATTTCAGCCCCGGCCTGCCGCTCGCCCTGTCGTTCGTGCTACGCCTCTTCCCCGGTCCGCCGGTGGACGTCGCCCGGCTGGCGACGGCGGTCGTCTGCGGGCTCGTCCCCCTGCTGCCGTTCGCGCTCTGGCGCGGGGTGGTCTCGTTCCGCGTCCGCCTGCTCGCCGGGGTGCTGCTCGCGCTCTGGCCGGGGCAGGTCTTCTTCTCCGGGGTCGTCGCGCAGGACAACTGGGTGCTGCCGCCCACCGTCGCCCTCGCCTGCCTCGCCGCGCGGGCGCTCCTCACCGGTGGCCGGGGGCGGCCGGTCCTCGCCGGGCTCCTCTATGCCCTGGCGGCCGCCATGCGGCAGGAGATGCTCGTGGCGCTCCTTTTCCTCCTGCTCGCCGGCGCCGGGCTCGGCTCCCGCGAGGACTACCGCGAGAAAAGACGCTGGCGTCCGGCCGCCCTGTGCGCCCTGGCGGCGGCCCTCCCCCTGCTCTTGCTCGCCACCCAACGCGAGCTGGCGACCGGACGCTTCGCCCTCACCTCCGAACATGCCGGCCTCTCCGTGCTGGGCGCCTACGTGCCGGGAGCCGCCGCCGACTCCTGGGCCGACCCCTGCCCTTACATCGCCTCCGTCCGCCCCTCTCTCCTCTGGGATTACCCCCGGATCCGGCGCGAGGCCGGCGGCCTAGCTCTGCGCGAGGCCCGGCGGCGGCCCGCCTTCCACGCCGTCCGCATCGCGGCGGCGATCCTCTCCCATGGACTCGACGGCGAGACCGCCAGCCTCTTCTGGAGCCTGCTGACCCCGGGCGGCCTGCCGGAGCCCCTGGTGCCGCGGGGGCAGCGCTTCGCCGCCCACGCCAAGGAGGCGCTGGCGATCGAGCTCGCTGGCCTCCAGGCGCTCTTCCTCGCCACCGTGATCCTCGCCATCGCCTGGCGGCACCGGGCGATCCTGGTGATCTGCGCGGCGATCACGCTCAAGGTAGGCATTCACGCCGTCACCGTCTCCCAGGGGAGATACTTCCTGCCGGTCACGGCGATGGAGATCCTGGCGATTGCCCTGGCGGTCGAAGAGGTGTTGCGGCGGCGTCAGGGACGCCTCCCCGCGATCGCCCTTGCCTGCGCCGCCGCCGCCATCCTCGCCCTCACCCTCCTCGCTCCCCGGGCCACCGGATGGGTGCTGAGGCATGACGTCGAGCCCCAGCGAACCTACCGTTTCACCTTGGAGGGGCCCGCGCCCGGTGCCACCCTCGCCTGCGTTGTCGATCGCGGCCTCCTGATGAGGCTCGACGCCCGCCAGGCCACGATCGCCCCCCTCGACGTCGATCCCGCCCCTGGCGAGACCGCAAGTGCTAGTTGCGAGCTGACCGGCACGCCGGCCGCGCCTCTGGCCCTGCGGCTGCGCGACGCGTATGCTCCCGGCGATCTTCCGGACCGGGTCCGCCAACGCGTCGAGATCGACGGCGTCGAGGTCCTCGACCGCGACCTCGCCGCCACGCCGGGGGACGGCTGGCTCAGCATCCCCCTCGGGGCCGGTCCGCCGGGCATGCCGCGGAAGATCCTGATCCAGGTGACCGCCGTGCGGCCTGACCCCGGCGCCGCCTGGGGACGGGCGGCGGCCACCCCGTTCGAGCTCGCGAACGCCGAGGAGAGACCATGACGTTGACGGAATTCACCCCCCCCGCGGCCGTCCATTCCCCGGAGCCGCCGCTCCGCGACGATCCCGCCGCCGAGGCCTACCAGCGGGAGCGCGTCGAGCACTGGGACGCGGTCGCCCGCCGCTGGGAGCGCCGCTCCGGCCTCGCCGGCGCCTACCACGCCCGCCTGGAGCGGGTCTACCGCTTCCTGGTGCCGGCGGGCTCGAAGGTGCTGGAGATCGGCTGCGGCACCGGCGACCTGCTCGCCGCCCTCCAGCCCGCGACCGGCGTCGGGATCGACTTCTCGGGCGAGATGGTGCGCCGGGCCGCCGAGCGCCACCCCGGTCTCCGCTTCCTCCAGGCCGATGTCCACGAGTTGGAGGGTCTGGGCGGCACCTCGAAGGAAGAAGCGTTCGACTTCATCATCCTCTCCGACCTGATCAACGACGCCTGGGACGTCCAGCGCCTGCTGCGCCGGATCGCCCCCCTCGCCGACCGCCGGACGCGGGTGATCCTCAACTTCTACAGCCGCCTCTGGGAGCTGCCGCTCTCCCTTGCCGCCCGCCTGGGGCTGGCCCGGCCGGCGCTGTTCCAGAACTGGCTCACCGTCTCCGACGTCAAAAACCTGCTGCGCCTCGCCGGCTTCCAGACCATCCGCCACTGGCAAGAGGCGCTCCTGCCGCTGCCGATCCCGCTGCTGGCGCCTCTGGCCAACCGCTTCCTGGCGCGCTTCTGGCCGTTCAAGCACCTCGCCCTCGCCAACCTCCTGGTGGCCCGGCCGGCGCCCCGCCCGCTGCCCGCCGAGCCGGTGGTCACCGTCGTCGTGCCGGCGCGCAACGAGGAGGGGAACATCCCCAACATCTTCGCCCGCACGCCCGAGATGGGGGCCGGCACCGAGCTGCTGTTCGTCGAGGGGCACTCCAAGGACGGCACCTGGGCGGCCATCCAGCGCGAGATCGCCGCCCACCCCGAGCGGCGGGCGCGGGCCTTCCAGCAGACCGGCAAGGGGAAGGGGGACGCCGTCCGCCTCGGTTTCGCGGAGGCGAGCGGCGACGTGCTGATGATCCTCGACGCCGACCTCACCGTCCCCCCCGAGGACCTCCCTCGCTTCTACGAGGTCCTGCGCTCCGGCCAGGGGGAGTTCGTCAACGGCGTGCGCCTCGTCTATCCGATGGAGAAAGAGGCGATGCGCTTCGCCAACCTGCTCGGCAACAAGTTCTTCAGCCTCGCCTTCTCCTGGCTCCTCGGCCAGCCGATCAAGGACACCCTCTGCGGCACCAAAGTCCTGCGCAAGCCCGACTACGACACCCTCGCCGCCAACCGCGCCTACTTCGGCGACTTCGACCCCTTCGGCGACTTCGACCTCCTCTTCGGTGCCGCCAAAATGAGCCTGGAGATCGTCGAGGTGCCGGTGCGCTACCGCGAGCGCACCTACGGCGAGACCAACATCCAGCGCTGGAGCCACGGCTGGCTGCTGCTCAAGATGTGCGCCTTCGCGGCCGGGCGGATCAAGTTCATCTGATGGACCCCCGATGAACCCCCTCAGGCGCTGGCTCGAGCACCCGCTGACCCGGGGGCTCGACATCGATGATCCACGCACCACGCACCTGCGCCGGCGCATCCTGGCCGGCAAGCCCTTCCTGCGGCTGATCTACGCGGAGTGGTACCAAGCGCTCGCCGCCTCCCTGCCGCCCGGAGGCGCTGCCGTGCTGGAGCTCGGCACCGGCGCCGGCTTCCTCGCCGACTTCATCCCCGGGCTGGTGCGCTCCGAGGTCTTCTACACCCCCGGGCTCGAGCTGGTGCTGGACGGCCTGGCGCTGCCGTTCGCCGCCGGCTCGCTGCGGGGGATCGCGATGACCAACGTCCTCCATCACCTGCCGCGGCCGCTCCGCTTCTTCGCCGAGGCGGCGCGCTGCGTCCGTCCCGGCGGCGTGGTGACGATGATCGAGCCCTGGGTCACCCCCTGGTCGCGGTGGGTCTACACGCGGCTCCACCACGAGCCGTTTCTGCCCGAGTCCCGCGAGTGGGAGATCCAGGGCGGCGGACCGCTCTCCGGGGCCAACGGCGCGCTGCCGTGGATCCTCTTCCAGCGCGACCGCGAGCGGTTTGAGCGCGAGGCGCCGGAGTGGCGGGTGCGCTCCGTCGAGCCGATGATGCCCTTCCGCTACCTGGTCTCCGGCGGGGTCACCCTGCGCGGCCTGATGCCCGCCGCCACCTACCCGCTCTGGCGGGGGCTCGAAAGCGCGCTCTCCCCCGCCGCCGGCCGGCTCGCCATGTTCGCCCACGTCGTGCTCGAACGGGGGGTCACGTGAGCGGCGACCCGATCGTCCACCGCATCGGCCGGCTGCTCACCCGGGTGCTGCTCGCGCCCGGCCTCCGCGACCTCCCCCTGGCGCGCGCCGCCTACACCCGCTTCTACGTGCTGGGGAAGACCCTGGCGGAGCCCCGCGAGCGCCGCTTCTTCCGCGAGCATGTCGAGCCGGGCATGGTGATCTTCGACGTCGGCGCCAACGTCGGTTTCTACACCCTCCTCTTCGCCGACCGGGTCGGCCCCGCCGGCCGCGTCCACGCCTTCGAGCCCGACCCCTTGAGCTGCGAAATCCTGAGCCGCCGCGCCGCCCGCCGCGCCAACATCGAGATCAACCAGACCGCCGCCGGCGACCGCACCGGCACCATCACCCTCTTCACCAACCGCTCGAACCGCGCCGACAACCGTGTTCACCCCTCCCTGGGAAGCGAGACCGCCGAGGCCCTCGAGGTCCTCCTCACCACCCTCGACGACTACTGCGCCGCCCGCGGCATCGATCGCCTCGATGCCGTGAAGATGGACGTCCAGGGCGCCGAGGTGGCGGCCCTCGCCGGTTTCCGCCAGACCCTCGCCCGCCTCGAGCCCCGCTGGATGCTGATCGAATTCTCCCCCGAGCATCTGCGAGGCGCGGGATCGACTCCCGAGGCCTTCTGGAGAATCCTCGACGACCTCGGCTTCGAGCCCTGGGGCTTCGACGATTCGGGGAAAACGTTTCGGATCGAGGACACGGCGGCGTTTACTCGTGCGTATGAGAGCGGGTACACGGATGTGTGGGCGCAGGGGAGATGAGCCGGGCCGCATCGGATGCGTTACCCGTAACCCAGGGCGTTGCCCTGGGCTAAAGGAGCCCGGGCCTTCAGCCCGGAGTTCGGTGGTTTTTGAGGCCCAACGGGCCGCCCTCCTTTAGCCCAGGGCAACGCCCTGGGTTACGGCCCGGAACGAAAACACCCGAGCCCCAACGGGGCGACCTAACCAACGCCCCGTCGGCCCGTACCATGATGCCAGACGCCTATCCACGCATTGATCGCGCGGCCCTTCAGGCCGCATTGGGATTCGTGGATGAAATTGACCCAGGGCGATGCCCTGGGCTCAAGGAGAGCGGCCCGTTGGGCCTCCGGATCGTGGCTTATCCTGTCAATCCCAGACGTAATTTTCGTCATAGGCGATCTGATACCGACTCAGAAACCTCCGGTATTCCTCCTGGAACGTCACTTTCCGGTGGTGCTCCACCTGATTCTGGATGTATCCAACCACTGCACCGACATTAGACTGACTGACGGAGAAACCGCCATAACCCGCCTGCCAGTGAAACTCTGCGAAGACCGCTCCCTTGCCCTTGATCCATTTGGATGAACTGGTTTTCACGTTTTCGACCACCTGCGCCACGGTCCGGGTTCGTGACAAGCCAAACAACAAATGAACGTGATCCTCGACACCACCCACCTGCAAAGAAGGGCATCCGTCCTCGTGCAACACACCAGCGAGATACGGATGCAACTCGGCACAGATCTCAGGGTTCAGAACCGGATCGCGGTTCTTCGTACTGAAGATCAGGTGCACCAGAATGCAGCAGAAACCCGTTGGTCCTCCGGAACGGCCTCGCGGAAAGGCCACAAATAGAATAGTTTATTTGCGATGAGAGAATGTTGCAGCCTGATCCAAACTAATCGAAAGAAGGCTCGTATAATTACGAGCATGCGACCCAGACTTCTATCGGTCCGGGGCTGCGGCCTCTTCGGGCTCGCGGCCTTCATCCTGTCCATTCTATTCGCCACATCGACGCGAGCCGAGGCTCCAAAGCCGGAGGAGACCCTCTCTCCCGGCGAAGCTCGCGAGCGCCCGATCGCGGCAGGCGAGACACACTCCTGGCGGGTCGTGATGCCGCCGGGCACCAACCTGCTGGTGACGGTCGAGCAGCACAGCATCGCTCTGGTGGTGGAGGCCCGGGGGCCCAGAGAACGCGAACCGATCGCGGTCACGGCGAGCCGAGACAGTTGGGGCTCCGAAGTTCTGCTGCTCGACCGTGCGGGCGAAACCCGGATTGAGGTCCGGTCGCGGGACAAGTCCGCCTGGCCCGGCCGCTACACCCTGCGCATTGACGTCCTGCCGGAGCGAAAAAGCGCCAAGCGTGACGCCCTGGCCTTGATGAGCCGGGCCGGCCGCGAGACTCTGCCGGACACTCCTGACTCCAGGCGGCAGGCCGAGGCCACCTACCGCGAGGCCCTGGTGGTGTGGCGGGCCCTAGGAGAACGCGCCTGGGAGGCCGAGGCCTTGACGTGCCTCGCCATGCTGGAGTCGGAAGCGAGCGATCTTCAAACCTCGACCGAGGACTTCCTGGCGGCGCTGCCGATCTGGCGTGAGTTCGGCAAGCCTCAGCGCGAGGCCGACGCCCTGAACTGGCTGGGCGTCATCTACCAAGACACGCAGGGAACCGAAAAGGCCCGCGAAACCTGGGAGAGTGCCCTTTCGCTATGGCGCAGCCTCGGTGAACCATTCGACGAAGAGCAAACCCGCGGCAATCTGTGCGTTCTCGAAGCCGCCATCGGATCTCTGACCACAGCCCTGGCCTGCAATCAGGAGACCCTCGAGTTCTTTCGTGGGCATGGCATTACGACGCTGGAGGCGGAGATCCTCAACCGCATCGGCGGCGTCTATGACCTTCAGGGCGAGCCCGACGCCGCGCTCGTCTCCTATCAGCAAGCCCTTGCCTTGTGGCGCACCCTCGCCGCCCGCGATAAGGAAGCGAAGACCCTGAACAACATCGCGGTGGTCTACCGCAGGCTGGGCGATTGGCAGGAAGCACTGCGCTTCTACGACCGCTCTCGCGAGGTCTGGGGTCCTGCCGGAGATCCTGCCTTGGCAGCCACGCTACTCAACAATATCGCCTTCAGCTATAGCAACCTGGGTGAGCCGCGACGGGCCCTGGGCCTCCTGGAGGATGCCTTGAAACTTCACCGGGAGGTGGGCAGCCGATCGGGAGAGATCTTCACCCTGAACAACCTCGGCACGGTCTGGCGCAAACTGGGGAAACTGGAGAAGGCGCTCGACCGGCACCAGCAGGCTCTCGCCCTGGCCAGGTCCCTTCAGAGTGACCAGCAACAGGCGGCCAGCCGCTTGGGGCTTGCCGAGGTCTATCTCGATCGAGGCTATGCCACCCCGGCGCTCCGCGAACTCGAAACGGCCCTCCCGGTGCTACGGGAGAAGGGTGATCGCCACACCCAAGCAAATGCCCTCGACCTTCAGGGGCGGGCCCTCACCCTGGCCGGGCGACCGCGCGAGGCGCTCCCCGCGCTTCAGGAGGTTCTCGCCCGGCGGCAGGCCGTGCGCGACCGTGCCGGCGAGGCGGAGACGCTCTACGCGCTCGCCTTGGCGGAACGGTCTCTCGGCCTCGCCGCCGAGGCTCGCTCTCACGCCGAGGCGGCGGTGAACCTCGTAGAGGCGTTACGGACAGGGGTCCTCAGCGTCGACCTGAGAGCCTCTTTCCTTGCGACGCGGCGGCGATCGTATTCGCTCCTGATCGATCTGTTGATGGACCGGAACGCCGCCGATCCGAGGAAAGGACACGACCGCGAGGCCTTCGCGATCAGCGAGCGTGCACGCGCCCGCGGCCTCCTCGACGTCCTGCGCGCCGGGAGCGCCGGCCGCACCGCGAGCACCGCGCCCCCGGAACTGTTCACCCGTCGGCTCACCCTTCTCCGCCGCCTGAGCGCCAAGGTCGACCGGCGATGGAAGGAGAACGGCACCAGGGCGGACGCCCTGGGGAAGGAGATCGACGGCATCCTCGCCGAGGCCGACGGGGTGGAAGCGGAGATCCGCCGGTACGATTCACGCTTTGCCGACTTCAGCGCGCCGCAGCCGGTCAGTCCGGAGGAGATCTCCCGCGGGCTGGAGCCTGGCACAATGCTCCTCGAGTACTCCCTCGGCGACGACCGCAGCTTCCTCTGGGCGATCGAGGACGGACAGGTCCGCTCCTTCGTCCTTCCCGGCCAGACGAAGATCGAGGCCCTGGCGCGCCAAGTCTATAAAAAGATGAGCACCGTCGAGTCCGGGAGCGCGCGTCAACGGGAAGCGGCAGAGGCGCTGGGCAAGATTCTGCTCGGTCCCATTTGGAGTCCTCCAAGAGGGTCCGTGCCGCTCCGGCGGCTGGTCGTTGTGCCCGACGGAGTGCTCGCCATCCTCCCCTTCGCAGCCCTGCCGGTCCCTGATCCCGGCCGAAGCTGGCAGACCCCGGGAACCCTCCTGCCTCTGCTGGAGCGCCTGGAGGTGGTCTCCATCCCCTCGGCCACCACTCTCGCTGTGCAGAGACAACGGCTCCAAAAGCGCGCGGAAGCCCCCCGGTGGGCAATGGTCTTCGCCGATCCGGTGTTCACCGCGAGCGACCCGCGCCTGGCCCACCGCTCCGCCGAGAACACCCGCGGCGGTCCCCTCCCTAGGCTCGAACGCCTGCCCGCGACCCGCCGGGAGGCGGACGCCGTGGCGTTCCTGGCGCCCGCCGGCGAGGTGACGCTCGATCTCGGTCTGGCTGCCAGCCGCGAAGCCGCGCTCGCCGCTGACCTCCGCAACTACCGCATCGTCCATTTCGCGACCCACGCCCTGGCCGACCTGCAGAATCCCGAACTGTCCGGCCTGGTGCTCTCGCAGGTAGATGCCGAGGGGCACCCCCGCGAGGGCTTCCTCGGTCTGTCGGACATCTACGAACTCGACCTCAATGCCGACTTGGTGGTCCTCTCCGGCTGCAGGACCGCGCTCGGCAAAGAGGTCCGCGGCGAGGGATTGATGGGGCTGACGCGCGGTTTCCAGTACGCCGGCGTGCCCCGTGTCGTGGCGAGCCTCTGGCCCGTGCAGGACCACGCCACGGCGGAGCTGATGAGCCGCTTCTATCGGGCGATGTGGCGCGATCATCTGCCCGCAGCGGCGGCCCTGCGCGAGGCCCAGCGGTCGCTCCGCCGCGATCCTCGCTATAGAAATCCCTATTCCTGGGCCGGTTTCGTCCTGCAAGGAGACTGGCGCTGAGAGTCCCCTTCCGGCTCTTTTCCCGCATCCCATGAAGTAGGGTGAGACAATCCGCGCCCTCGCGACAGTCCAACGGATGAACCGAACCGGGCTCCCGAAGAGCCCGATAAAAAGGAGTCCGAGATGGCCACCAATCAGAACCAGAACCCAACATGGATGATGAACCGAAATTGGCAAGTTGTCATGGCGAATCCGGTGAATAATTCTCTGAGTGACAGCATTATCATGACAGACACCCTGGTCTTCACATCGCAGGGCACGATCGAGTTCACTCACAACTTTCCGCAGACGACCAATGTTCCTCTCAGCAGCCTGCCTTCCCCTCAGATCTGGGGCACGTGGGACCTGAGCTCGGCCAATTCCAACAGCCTCAAAGGCACGACCAGCTCAGGAACGCCGTTCCATGTCGATTACGCTGGGGGGCAAGTGCAGTGCTTCCTGGACTCCCCCCAGGTCCCTCGACGGGGATGGGCTTTGGCCTTGGGAGTTTTCGCCGGCGCACTGACCGGCGGAGCGGTCGGCGCAGCAGCACGCGCTCCATTCGTGGGTGCCTTGGCTGGCTTGGCGGCCGGGACCAGTGCCGCGTTTACAGTTGCCCTCATCAAAGGAGTCTATTCCACCCAGGGAGGCCCGAACGCCACCTGGGTAGCGAACGATGGGGGGGCCGGGGTGCCGAAGCCTAAGCCGCAAGAGGCGCCACAAACGTTGAAGGCGGTGAGCGCCTGATACGCCAACCTTAAGGACCAAGGCTCCAGGAGGCGTCCACCATGCGCGCGGCGTTGACGCCGAGCCCCGATCTCCGGGATATGATGTTCGTCGTTCTCGGAAAATCTGGAGCGGCAGGCGTCATGAGTATCGATGCGGTATCCGAGCCGGACGAGGCGGCGGTCGCCGCCGACCTCGTCCGGCGGATCGCGGCGGGAGACGAATCCGCCGAAGGGCAGCTCGTCGAGCGCTACCGGCGAGGACTCCTCTATCTGCTGCGCCGCCTCGGAGCCCTGCCGGACCTCGCCGACGACCTCCAGCAGGAGACCTTCCGCATCGTGATCGAACGGCTGCGCAAGGAGGGCCTGGCGGACCCCGCCGGCCTCGCCCCCTTCCTCCATGGTACGGCCCGCAACCTCCTCATCGCCGATCGGCGCAAGGCGGCGCGGCGACGCACCTGGGGGGACACGGGAGAGCTGGCCGAGGCCGTGGCGCCCGCGCCGAGCCCGCTCCAGGCCGTCCTGCTGGACGAGGAGGCCGAGATCGTGCGGCGGCTGATCGGCGAGCTCCCCACAGACCGCGACCGGCAGCTCCTGCTCCGCTTCTACGTCGGCGAGGAGGACAAGGAGAGCATCTGCGCCGACCTCGGACTCCCCAGCCTGCACTTCAACCGCGTCCTCTTCCGGGCCCGCCAGCGCTTCAAAGAGCTGCTGGAGCGCTTCCAGAAGCGGCAGACCACGACACGGCCTTTTACGGGATCCGGCGGGACGACGGGGTGACCATGGACCATACCTACATCGAAGAGCACCAGATCGCCGATCGCTACGTGATGGGCACCCTGCCGGCGGAAGAGGCGGAGCGGTTCGAGAACCATTATCTCTCCTGCCCCGAGTGCCTCGACCGCCTGGACCTCACCGAGTCCGTCCAGCGCGGCTTCCAGCGGATGGCGACGCAGGACGCGACGCGGCTCGCCACCGCGCGGCAGCTCGCCCTGGTGGCCTGGCTCGCCCGCCTCGGCCGCGGGCCTCAGATCGCGGTCCTCCTCGCGGCTCTCCTCATTCTCGCGGTCCTGCCGGCCGGCCTGGCGTTCCGCGGCATCGCCGGGCGCGAGCGCGAGCTGGCGCAGGCCCGCTCGGCCCTGGAGCAGGAGCGCCAGCGCTCGGCCACGGGATCGCAGAGCGCGGCGGAGGCCGGGAAGCTGCGCTCGGAGCTTGAGGCCACGCAGCACGATCTGGCCGGCGAGCGCGAGGCCCGGGTCCGTGCCTCCGAGCAACTCGCCCAGGTCCAGCAAGCCCAGGCCAATGTCCCGTCCCTTTTCCTGGATTCGGTACGGGGCGGCGGGCCCTCCGCGAACGAGCCGCCGCAAGGCTTGCACCGGCCAGAGGGCGCAGGCAGGATCATTCTCTTCCTGCAAGTGGGTTCAGCCTTCCAGCCCCCCTTCCGCGCCATCCTGCGCGACGTCCAAGGCCGTGAGGTTTTGCGCGTCGAGGATCTGCTGCCGAACGAGCGCGACGACTTGAGCCTGGGCCTCCCCGCCAGCCTCGTGCCGCCCGGCGAGTACTCGATTCTGGTCGAGAGCCTCGCGCCCCGCCGCAAGCCCGTCGCCGCCGGCCGGTTCGCCTTCCGGGTCCTGCCCCCCGCCTGAAGCTCGAAAACCTCTCGAATTCTTTCTGACACCGCGCGGCGCCGCAAGGCCCGCCTCAATTCGCGTGAGACATCAGACCGTCTGGCGACAGTCTTGGATTGGAGCCTGGGGGCGGTAACGATTTAACGAAAGGAGCCGGCCATGAAACTCGAGACATCTGCACGACATGCGTTTCCACCTCTCCTCGCCCCAGCGATTCTGTTCGATGCCGGCTCTGTTCCTGCCGGGAAACAGGGAGAGAAGGTACCGCGGTGGAGTCACGGATTCCCGGGGGCTCGGTCCACCGTGAAAACGATCATCACTAGTCCCATCCGTTAGAAGGAGAAACCCATGAAGATCAAGGAAACGATTTCAAGGCCCACCCATCTCAACTGCAGCAACGTGACCACTTATCTCAACGACCACCTCGGCGCGAAGTGCAAGTCGAAAAAGAATCACCTCAAGCCCTGCCATGACGAAGCCGCGCACGGGGGGTGCGGCTGCGGTGGCGCTTCCAACGCCACCGGTAACCTCGTCGACCTCATCATCCTCATCGACCGCAGCGGCTCGATGACGACCGCGGCGCATCTCGTCAACGACGCCGCCACCAACGCCCTCGAGATCGCCCACAAGAAGTGCCCGTCGGAGTTGCGGGTCCAATGGCTCACGGTGGACAGCAACAACCCCGGTACGACCCCCAGCGGCTCGGGAGGATGGTCGGGGACCCAGTTCACCCAGACCCACGAACAGTACCTGCAGGGCAAGGGAATCACGGGACCCTTCTTTCACAACAATGCCCAGACCCCTGACGGTGCCCCTTTCTACAATGAGCAGGGAGCGGACGCCGTCGCCGACCTGTCGAAATTCTACAATTGGCGGCCGGGCGCCTGCCGGGCGATCTTCTACATCAGCGACACCACCCTGGACGCCGGCTGGACCCAGGGCGCGGACGATACCGCGGCGACCACGAACGCCATCTCCCAGGCGCTCGCCAACCAGGTCACGGTGTTCGCCCATTTCGTGGCCCCCCATCAGGAGAACCCCGCCGATGTGCCGGCGACCCGGGCCGACTACCAGGCCCTGTGCCATCAGACCGGCGGCACCTACTACGAAGGGCCGGTCAGCAAGGAGCAATACATCACGATCCTTACCGACGTGGTCTGCCACGCCTGCGGGGGCTGCAAGGAGATCAAGGTCCCGGACATCGGGCCCTGCGTCTCGATCTCGTGGGGAGACAGCGTCTGCGACTGCATCGAGACCGACGATGTCGAGATCCTCTGCATCACGCTGTGCAACTGCTACTCCAACGTCTCCTTCGAGAACGTCGTCGTCGGCACGATCGTAGTGACGGACAGCGCGGGCAATGCCGTCGCGACCCTGCCGGACGGCACCCCCTCCATCCAGGCGATCCCCATCGGGCCGATCTGCTTCGGCAGCATCGGACCCTGCAAGGACGGCAACGCCACCTGCGTGTCCCGGGAGTTCGTCCTGCGCACGCGCGGGGCCAAGGGTGGCGGCTATCAGGTCCATGTCCGCCCGATCTGCTTCAGCGTCACCTTCCACTACCAGAAAGAGGAGTGCTTCCTGGTCCCGATTTGCCAGGATTGACCGGCATGCTGAGACAAGGCGGGAGCGTCGGCTCCCGCCTTGTCTCGATCAACAAGGAGCCCGTCATGGGGATCATGACTTTTGCATGATATCTATCCATCCCTTTCCTCGCCCCGGCGATCACGCCTTCGAGCCCGACCCCCTGAGCTTCGGCATCCTGAGCCGCCGCGCCGCCCGCCGCGCCAACCTCGAGATCAACCAGACCGCCGCCGGCGACCGCACCGGCACCATCACCCTGTTCACCAACCGCTCCAACCGCGCCGACAACCGCGTCCACCCCTCCCTGGGAAGCGAGACCGCCGAGGAGAATCTCCCCCGAGCACCTGCGAGGCGCCGGATCGACCCCCGAGGCCTTCTGGAAGATCCTCGCCGAGCTCGGCTTCGAGCCCTGGGGCTTCGACGATTCCGGAAAAACCTTTCGGATCGAGGATACGGCGGCGTTTACTCGCGCGTATGAGAGCGGGTATACGGATGTGTGGGCCAAGGGGAGATAATTCCGGGCCTTCAGCCCGGAATGCGGTGGTTTTTGGTTTTTTGAGGCCCAACGGGCCGCCCTCCCTCAGCCCAGGGCATCGCCCTGGGTTACGGGCCTGGGAACGAACAACAACGCCATCCTGCGCCCCCAACGGGGCGCGCTAACCAACCCCGATGTCACCCCAACCGCACGTATTACATCCAGCCCCTGTCTGCGCGCACTAGCGCCGCCCTTCAGGCCGCACCAGGATTATGGCCATCGGATCGAATCCCAGGGCGATGCCCTGGGCTAAAGAAGGGCGGCCCGTTGGGCCTCAAAAAGCCAAAACCACCGCATTATATCAGGATTCAATCCCAGGACGATGCCTCGGGCTTCGGGGCCTCCTACGCCCCCGTCCGCTTCCTTGTATAGAGCGCCTCGTGGAGGGCCCGCCCTTTATGGGCCAGGCGGAGCTCGCCTTCGGCGAGCATCCGGCGCAGGACGTCGGATGCGGTCCGCGGACGGATGGGCTCGCGCAGGCGGTCCCGGAAGCGGCGGTTGGTTTCCGCCGCCACGGCGGTCGCGCCGAAGGGCTCCGCCAACTCCGGGCTCTCGACGGCCAGACGCACCAGGCGGCTCACCATCAGCCGGCCGGAGGACGGCAGCTTCGCCACCTCCACCGCAGCGGACGTGGATCTCGGCGCCGGCGGCACGGCGAGATCCACGGCGGATGCGGACACCGCGCGGAAGGCCTCCAGGTTCTGCAGCACCTTCTCCAACTCGGCGGCGTGCAAGGCGCGCTGTTCCTGGTGAAGCACCTCCTGCTCCCGGTGATGCGCCTCCTGTTCGCCGTGGAATGCCTCCTGCTCGCGATGGAAGACCACGCGCTGCTCCAGGTTGGACAGCACTTCCGCGACGGAAAGGTTCGAGCTCATTCCTTGTCTTCCTCCGGCAATCGCCGCAAAGCCGCGGTCTCGCGGCCTCGCTCGTTCCAGTTGCGGTGAATTTGTGCGGCCGAGGATAGCACGCTCGCGGCACGCGATCTGGCCGGAAGTCGCGGTGGAGATCGTCAAGTCGCGGTGGAGATCACGGAATCGCGGTGGAGATGGCGGGGTTGCGGTGGGGCCGCCGAGTCGCGGCAGGGCGGTATGCATCGCGGCAGAGAGGACAGCGTTGCGGCAGGTTTGCGCGAGACGCGGCAGAGCGCTCGACGTCGCGGTGAAGGAAGCTCAGTCGCGGTGGAGCGCCTTGATCCGCGGCGGAGATGGCGGAGTTGCGGCAGAGCACTGGACACACCGCAACTCAAGGATCAATTGCGGCAGATCTCCTGACTCTGCGGTGGAGCGCCCGACGTTGCGGCGAGTCCACAGCCCTGCCGCAACTCAGCTTCCGTTGCGGCAGAGCGTTCTCACTTGCGGTGGAGCGAGAGGCGTTGCGGTGAAGAAGCGGCGTCGCGGCAGAGAGCTCCGCGTTGCGGTGAAGAAAACGGAGTCGCGGTGGAGCCGCTGGAGTCGCGGCAAATATGGCCAGAATGCGGGAAGAGGGGTGGATCGCCTGCGCCTCCGCCCATACAATGCGGCGAGGCATTGGGTCCGCCGGTCATGGCACTGAGCCTGAACCCGGGCGGTCCAGAATCAAGGTGGGTTGCCATGTGCAGGAACATCAAGCCCCTCTTCAATTTCGAGCCGCCCGTCACCGACGACGAGGTCCGCAACGCGTCGCTGCAGTTCGTGCGGAAGATCAGTGGCTTCACCAAGCCGTCCAAGGCGAACGAAGCCGCCTTCGAGGCGGCGGTCGCACAGGTCTCCGAGGCGGCCCATGCGCTGCTCGCCTCGCTGGTGACCAACGGCGCTCCGCGCACTCGTGAGGTCGAAGCCGCGAAGGCCCGCGTCAGGTCGGCGCGCCGGTTCGCCACGGGCGCCGCGGAGCCCGCACTCCCCTCTCGCGACTGATCCAGAGTAGAATTCCTGCAACCCAAGCAGGTCTTCTCGAGAGGTTTGGTGAGCCATGGCCGACTCCGCCAGTTGGATCAAAGAGCCTCCTCGGAGCCGGCGGCGAGCCATCCTGATCTCGCTCTTCGCCGCCTTCGTCCTTCTGATCACGTCTCTCTGGCTGGCGGGAGCCGCCTCCTGGTTCCGGGCCGAGGCGGAGCCCGAGCCCCTGCCGGCGAAGCCGCGGACGACGCTTCGCCCCCCGGTGGCGGAGCTCCTGGCGATGACGCCGGCCGATCTTCCCGCCGCCGTGCGCGGCCGCTACCGCCTGGGACCCGACCGGCGGCTGCTCCAGGCCGTGGCCGAGGTCCATCGGCTCCGGACCGTTACGGCCGCGGCGCCGGTCAAGGCGGAGTTTCGAGAGGGGCGGTGGCGGATTTTCTCCGGCTCCGACGAGGTGGGCGCGCTCTCCGAGTTTCCGAGCTTCGAGGAGGCGACCAATCTGCTCGCGCGCTGGGCCGACCACCTGCCGGCGGCGGCCACGGCTCCCCCGGGCGCGGGTGACTCCTCCGCGCTGGAGCGGGCTCTCCGCGGAGCGGATGCCGCGGCCCTGGTCACAGCCCTCTCCTCGCCCGGCGGCTCGCCCAAGGACATCACGTCCGGTCTCGCCTGGCTCTCCACGCTGACCGTGGACCGGCTCGATCAGGCCGATCCTCTCCTCGCCGAGGCCTGGGCGTGGCTGGCCCTCGAACGGACGCGCGATGCCGGCAATGAAGCGCTGATCGCCCGGGCGCTCGGCTACGAGGCCGCCGCCGCGCGGGCGAGCGCGAAGCTCGCCGCGGACGACCCCATCCGGCTCTATGCCACGGGCGACGAGTCCCGCCTCGGCGCCCTTTGCGCCGAGCACCCGGCGGACCGACCCTGCCACTTCCTCCGTCTCGCGCTGCTGGCGGAACGCGACCAGGGGGAGCGCTTCCACGCTGCGCTCCTCGACTCTCCGTTCAAGGACGGGACGAGCCTGGCCATCCGCGGGCTGGAGACGCGGCTGTCGGACTTCGCGGCGGGCGTGGGCCCGGGCCGCGCCTATGCGTCCGCGGCGGCGAAATCTCTCCTCGGCAAGGACGACGAGACCACGGTGGAGGCCCAGACCCGTGACTTCGAGGCCGCGGTCGACCGGCTCGCTTCCCGTCCCAAGGCAGGACCTGTCGACATCGCCGCGATCCAAGCCGCGCACCGGGCGGCTTTCTACTCCGGCCTTTTCGACGTGGCGAGCTTCACCGTCAATCAATACACGTCGGGGCCCGCCGCGGGCGAGCTTGCGGCGCGCATGGCAACGCCGGCGGTGGGAACCGCCGAGGAGCTCCGGCGCTGGATCGAGGTGAAGGGGCAGGCGCTGGACGGATCGCGGGATCCGCGCCCCCTGGCCGAGCTCCTGGGATCGTCCCAGTCGATCGGCGCCGCGCCGCTGGCCGATCTCGGGCTCACCATCGCTCGCCAAACGGCGAGCACGGACCCGTGGCGGCGGCGGCCGGTCCCGGCTCTGTTCGAACGGCTGGACACCCGGCCGTCCCATCTCGTGATGGCCGCGCGGATGGCGGAACGGAACCTGGTCAGTCCCCTGCTTTTCGAGCAGCTCGCGCGGGCCGCGGCCGAGGCGGCGCCGCACCTCAGCGAGGAGCTGCCGGCCCTGGCCGCGAAGATGCGGGAGGACACGGTCCGGCTGCGCGCGATCGCCGATGACCCAATGATGCCGCGGTATCCGCAGATGGTCGCTCTCGCCGCTCTGGGGAAATTGGGCAAGGTCGACGACGCGTTCGTCCGTGCCCGTTACGAAGCGATCGCCGCGGATTCCGACTCGGGGACGCACGCGCTGGCGGACCTGCTGGAGAAGCGGGGCGATCTCGCGGGCGCCTCCGCGGCGTTGGATGCCGCCATTCAGCGGGGCAACCATCACAGCGGGCTCGACGTCGCCTACCTGCGGACCGAGAAGGCGCGGCTGCAACTGGCGATGGGGAAACCGGACGCCGCCTTCGCGATCCTCCAGCCCGCCCTCGCAACCAGGATGGAGGACGCTCTCCTGCAGGGCGCCAAGATCGAGCTGGCGCGCGACCGCCCGCAGAGCGCCCTGGCGCTGGCCCAGTCGGCGCTCGGCAGCTACCCCAACAGCTCCGAGGCTTCGGGCCTGATCGCTCAGGCCCGGTGGCGGCTGAACGACTTCTCCACCGCGGCGAAGGAGCTTGCCGCCACCCGCAACGGCATCGTCGGGCCGTGGAACCGGTATCTCCCGGAAGCTTTCGCCGCGGCCTTCGCGACGGCGCCGGAAGCCTCGGTGCGGCAGGCCTTCTCCGAGCTCGTGACGGCGGGGATCGCTCCTCACGTGCTCGCCAACGCGGCCATCGCCCTGGGCAGGAAAAGGGGCGTCGAGGTCGCGCTGCCGCTCCTCGCGGGTCTCCACGAACCGGCGCAGGAGTGGCGCGACGCCAACCGGATCGCCACCTACGACCTGATCCGGGAGAAGCAGGGCGCGGACGCGGCCCTCGCCTGGATCCGCGCGGCGATCCCCGACCGGCCCAAGGGTTTCGTACTGACGCTCTACCAGATGCGCAAGTACGACCTGCTGCTGGGCCTCTATCCGAACGGCGAGAAGACCGAGGGGCCGAGCATGGTCCGGATGGTGAAGGCCGCCGCTCTCCTGCATCTGCGCGAGACCACCGGCCCGCGCTGGGACGGGCTGGTGGCGGAGATCGCGGAGGATCCGGGGGAAGATTTCTTCGCTCAGGCCGGACGCTATCTCACCGGCCGGACCGACGCCGCCGGGCTCCTGAAACCCGTTCCGGACCCCGGCCACCTGGCGAGCCTGGGCTGGGCGATGGGCGTGAAGGCGGCGAGCGAGCACCGCTTCACCGACGCCGAGGGGTGGCTCCAGGTGGCGCTCGAATCCGGCCAGCAGCAACAGCCGCCGCACGCCTGGGCCTGGGTCATAGAAAGCGAATGGAAGCAGGCCGGGCGCTCGCTCGCGCTGCTGGAGAAAGAGGGGGCGTTCTGATCTAACGGTTCGCGCGCTCCAGGGCTCCGGTGCGGAGCAGGGCGTCCGCGTCCTGCATGACAAAAGAATTGACACAGCCGGAAGGACACAAATGGATGCAAATGCTGTCACCCTGCTTGACCTTTTCGAAAAGAAAATGCGACTCGAGGTGCCTCTCTTTCAGAGGCAGTATGTGTGGAACCAAGAACAACAGTGGGAACCGTTGTGGGAAGACATCGTCCGAAAATTCACTGAGTACCTGGAAGGCCGAAAGGATGCTCCGGTTCATTTTTTAGGCGCCATGGTACTCGATCTTAAGCAAACCCCAGCGACGCATGTAGAAAAGCGTCAAATCATCGACGGCCAGCAACGCCTAACTACATTTCAAATTTTCCTAGCGGCCTTTCGGGACTTCTGCCGCGAGTACGGCTGTGAGGATCTGGCAGGAGAATTAGAAGGCTACACGCTAAACAAGGGAATGATGGCCAACCCCGAGATCGACAAATTTAAAGTTTGGCCAACCCAAGCAGACCGAGGCCAATTCATAGACGTCCTAAGCTTGGGGTCAAGAATAGCAATCGAGAAGAAACACCCTGTAGTGCGACAAAAGTACGCTCGAAATCCAGACCCTCGGCCGCGCATGGTTGAAGCCTATATATTTTTCAGTGACGAAATATATTCATTCTTTATTGGCACCGAGCAGGAACCACCACTAGCGGCAGAACAGCCAATCGCCATGCGAATAGAAGAATGCTTTCAGGCCTTGAAGAACGCATTGCAGGTGGTTGCGATTGATCTTGGGCAAGGCGATGACGCACAGGTGATATTTGAGACTCTTAATGCACGGGGCCAAGCACTTCTTCCAGCCGACCTGCTGCGGAACTATATATTCCTCCGCGCGGCACGACTCAAAGAACCACAAGAAGAACTTTACGAGAATTATTGGCGCAGCTTCGACGACAGTTTTTGGCGCACCGAAATACGGCAGGGACGACTGTTCCGTCCGCGTAGTGACCTTTTCATTCAACATTTTCTAGCCAGTCGTCTAATGGTAGATATTCCCGTAAAGCACTTGTTTGTGGAGTATCGCTCCTGGATCGATCGAGACAAACCATTCAAGACCGTTGCAGCCGAGTTGGCCGTGCTATCGAAGCAGGGAGACGACTTCCGCCGACTCTTGGATCCCCGAAAGGACGACTATCTCCATAGGCTAGGAACTTTCTTGAATGACTTCGACATCAGCACTGCTTACCCACTCCTTCTGTTTTTCCTCGACAAGGGCCTAAGCGACGGCGATTGGAAGATTATTTCAACCGCCTTAGAGTCCTATCTTTTGCGGCGGGCGATACTTGGCTGGACTACGAAGTCTTACAACAAGATATTTCTCAACCTCATAAAGGCAATGCAGCATGCTGCCCTCACGCCTCAGGCCTTAATCGACTCTCTTTCCAGGCTGCATGGCGAATCCGCAGCATGGCCTAACGATGAAGTCTTTGCGGAGGCATGGCAAACTATCCCAGCTTACAATGTGATGAACAACGCTAAGCTCGTTCATGTTTTTCAACGACTCGGAGAGACATACCTGACTAAACGTAGCGAGGACGTGACCATTAACTGCCCCTTGACCATTGAGCATATACTCCCTGCGAGCTGGGCAGAACACTGGCCCTTGCCAAATGGTAAGCGTGGCTTAACTCCTCGCGAGCTAGGAGACGTCGATAGCGAAAACCCCGAGGCCATAGCCACCAGACGCCGAAACTCTGTCGTGCATACGATCGGCAACCTGACCGTCCTTACCCAGAATCTAAATTCCGTAGTGTCAAACTCGCCCTGGCCGACGAAGAAACCGGAACTACTAAAATCGTCTTTGCTTCCGATCAACCAACAATTGCATAAATATCAAGCATGGAACGAAGAGACGATTGAAGAACGCGGGAGAGAACTTCTAAGGAAAGCTGTAATCGTTTGGCCTACCCCCTGAAGAATGAACTGATCTGCCATCGATGGAGCCATTCACACTTCGAACTCATAAGCCGTTAAAGTTAAAGAGGATGAATCCGCACCTCGGGATTTGCCGCTGCGAGCCGCTCGAGGTCGTCGCGGTCCCCGGTGAGAAGATCGCCTCCTCCTCCCTCCACGGCATGGGCCAAGACGAGAGCGTCCACGGTCGCGGCCGAGCGAGCCGCTGCCAGGAATTGTCCGGCCAGCCGTCCATGAACCTCTCGGGCTTCGGGCACCGAACCGATCGCCTTCAGCACACGGTTGACGGGGGCGTCGCGCGGTCCGCCGCGTACCGTTTCAGCCACTACGACCACCGGGACCTCGACCCGCGCCCCCAGTTCCAAGGCCCGGGCCAGGAAAGCTCGCGCCCTCTGGGCTCCACGGGCCAGGGCGATGACCGCTCCCGAATCGAGGATCAGGCGCTGCGACGTTTGATGGCGCGCTCTTCCGGTGTGGACCATGCTTCACGGACCTCCTCGAGCACCCGCGGATCGATCGGTCCGTGTTCCTGTTCGAGCTCCGCCAGAAGGCCGGCGAGACGATCGTGCTGCAATTGCTGACGCAACGCACGGTTGACGTAACTCGACAGTCCTCTGGCACCGACGGCCTCGCGAGCTTCGGCCAGAAGCTCTTCTTCCAGGGAGAGAGAGACTTTCTCGGTGCGCATGTCTTATCCTACCTCAGGTAGGATTAAGGAACAAGCGCCTGGACCCGCAGGAAATCCCCAGCCCGATGGTTTAACCTCCCAGCGGCACCCGAATCAGTGCGGCGAGATCGGAGGAGGCGCGATGAAGGGATTGAGACGTCGAGGCGTAGGCATCCTGGCGATTCTGCTCGGGCTGGCGGTGCCGGAGCTGGCGGCCGCGGCGGCCAAGGGGACAGCGGCGGCGCCGGTCTTCACCCCGAAGCCGGGGCGGTACACGGCGCCGCTGATGGTCACGATCGCCACCGCCACGGCCGGCGCGGCGACCTACTACACGACCGACGGCTCCAACCCGGCGCGCAAGACCAGCCCGGTCTACAAGGGTCCGCTCAAGCTCACCGCCACCACCACCCTCAAGGCGTTCTCCTACAAGCCGGGGCTCAAGGCCAGCGCCATCACCTCCGGCGCCTATGTCCTCAGCGCGCCGCCCCCTCCCCCGCCGCCGCCGCCGCCTCCCCCTTCCGAGACCGGCGGCACGCTATTCCTCGCCTCGCTGACGCCGCAGACCGGCGCCGCGAGCTCGGGCGCCGGCTCCTCGACCCTGACGCTGACGCGGGACCAGACCGCGGCGGTGCTGCGCTTCTCCTTCTCCGGCCTCACCGGCCCGATCACCAGCCAGCACATCCATGCCGCCGACGGCACGATCCTCTTCGACATCGACACCACCAAGCCGCAGGCCGACGGCTCGCGGGTCTGGCGGATCCAGCCGGCGGGGACCTTCGACACGGCGAAGATCCTCGCCATGCTGCGCGACGGCGAGTGCTACCTCAATCTCCATACCGCCGCTTTTCCCGCGGGGGAGATCAAGGGCTTCTTCCGCCAGTCGAGCGGCAGCCAGACCTTCACGCCACCGCCCGCGCCGCCGGCTCTGCCGCCGGGCGCCCCCACGCAGGAGGACGCCGCCCGCTTCCTCTTCCAGGCGACCTACGGGCCGCGCCCCGGCGAGATAGGAACCTTGCAACAGGAGGGCTTCGCGCGCTGGCTCGACGAGCAGATGGCGCTGCCCACGGTCTCGCACCTCGCCACCTACGATCAGTTGCTGGCGGCGACCGGCGAGGAGCCTTCACCCGGGCTGGTGAGGGAGTCCTTCTTCGCGCAGGCCGTCCAGGGGCCCGACCAGCTCCGCCAGCGGATCGCCTTCGCGCTCTCCGAGCTGTTCGTCGTCTCCGACCGCGACGCCGAGGTGCGCAACAATCCGGACGGCCTGGCGGCGTATCTCGATCTGCTGGAACAGCACAGCTTCGGCAACTTCCGCGAGCTGCTCGAGGCGGTGACGCTCAGTCCCACAATGGGGGTCTACCTCGACATGGGGGGGAGCAGCAAGTCGATCCCCGAGCGCGGGCTCAACCCCAACGAGAACTACGCCCGCGAGATCCTGCAGCTCTTCTCGATCGGCCTCTACGAGCTCCACCCGGACGGCACGCTGCGCCTGGACGCCGGCAACCAGCCGATCCCGACCTACGACCAGGAGACGGTGAAGGCGTTCGCGCGCGCTTTCACCGGCTGGACGCTCGGCGGCCAGAATCAGTCCGATTCCCGGCGCTTCTTCCGCCCCGTGCGCCACTACCGCACCCCGATGGAGCCCTGGGCGGTCTATCACGCCACCGACGAGAAGCGGCTGCTCGGCGGCGCCGTCCTGCCGGCCGGGCAGAGCGCCCAGGCGGACCTCGAGCAGGCGCTCGACGCCGTCTTCCAGCACCCCAACGCCGGCCCCTTCTTCTGCCGCTTCCTGATCCAGCGGCTGGTGACCAGCAACCCCAGCCCTGCCTACGTCTACCGCTGCGGGCAGGCCTTTGCCAACAACGGCGCGGGCGTCCGAGGGGACCTCAAGGCGGTCGTGCGCGCCGTTCTTCTCGACTACGAGGCGCGGGCGGCGGCGCTCGCGGCGCGGCCGGATGAAGGGCACCTGCGCGAGCCGGCGGTGCGCCTCACGGGGCTTCTGCGCACTCTCGACGCCCAGCCGCGCAATGGCCGGTGGCGCTCCCTGCGCCAGCTCGACCAGGCGGGGCGGAGCACCAGCCAGACCCCGCTGCGCGCGCCGACGGTGTTCAACTTCTTCGAGCCCGGCTATGCGCTGCCGGGGGAGATCGCCCAGGCGGGCCTCGCCTCGCCGGAATTCCAGATCGCTACCGAGACCACGGTCGTCGGCGCCGCCAACCTCCATCTCGCGCTGCTCGGCAACGGCGGCCAGGGCGGACCGTTCACCTTCAACCTGGCGCCATTCCAGCCGCCGCAGGCGCCGACGGACGAGGCCCTCCTCGACCGCGCCGACCTGCTGCTGTTCGCCGGCTCGATGTCCGACGCCACGCGCGGCATCCTGCGCGGCGCCCTCGCCGATCCGGCCTTTCCGCGCCAGGTCAATCAACGCGTGCTCAAGCTGCTCTGGCTGGCGAGCCTGGCTCCCGAATCCGTGGTTCAAAAGTAGGAGATGCCGATGAGTGAGATGAAGATGACTGATCACAAAGGCACCACCCGCCGCCAGTTCCTCCGCCGCTCCGCCTGCGCCGCGGTGGGCATGACCGCGATGGGCAATACCATTTTCGATCTGCAGCGCATCGCCGCCGCGGCGCCGCTCGCCGATTACAAGTCCCTCGTCTGCGTCTTCCTCTACGGCGGCAACGACGGCAACAACGTGATCGTTCCCACCGCCGGCGCCGACTACGCCCAGTACGCCGCCGCGCGCTCCGCCCTGGCGCTGCCGCAGAGCTCGCTGCTGCCGCTGCATCCGCTGGTGGCCTCCGGGGATTCGCGGGAGTGGGGGCTCCATCCGAGCCTCGCCGGGGTGCAGGGTCTGTTCAACGCCGGCCACGCGGCGGTGGTCGGCAACGTCGGGCCACTGGTGGCGCCGCTCACCCGCGACGAGTACCTGAGCCGCAGCGTGGCGGTGCCGCCGCAGCTCTTCTCGCACAGCGACCAGACCGTGCACTGGCAGACCTCGGTGCCGGACCAGCCGGCGAAGACCGGCTGGGGCGGGCGCACCGCGGACCTGCTGCATTCGCTCAACGAGAACGCCCGCATCTCGATGTCGATCTCGGTGGCCGGCACCAATACCTTCCAGGTCGGCAACGTCGTCACGCAGTATCAGGTCGCGCCGGAGGGACCGGTGGGGCTGACCTCCTACGTGCCCGCCGACCAGGGCGCCGACGCCTCCTCGAACGCCATCCGCGCCCTGCTCGCGCGCACCTATGGAAACCTTTTCGAACGCGGGTACAGCGGCGTCTTCGGCCGCGCGCTCGACAATCAGGAGCTGCTCTCGGGCGCGCTCGCCGGGGCGCCGGCGATCGCCACCGCGTTCCCGCAGACCGACCTCGGCCTGCAGCTCCAGATGATCGCCCGGCTGGTCTCGGTGCGCGAGACGCTCGGGCTGCGCCGGCAGGTCTTCTTCTGCTCCGGCCAGGGCTTCGACACCCATGGCGGCCAGATCGGGACGACCGCTCTCGACGGCTCCCACGCCGACCTGCTCGGCGAGCTCGACGGCGCCCTCACCGCCTTCCAGGCCGCGATGACCGAGCTGAACGTCGCCGACTCGGTGACCGCCTTCACCGCCTCCGACTTCGGCCGCACCCTGGTCTCCAACGGCGACGGCTCGGATCACGGCTGGGGGAGCCACCACTTCGTGCTCGGCGGCGCGGTGCGGGGGGGCCGGATCTACGGCCAGCTCCCCACCCTCGCCGTCGACGGCCCGAACGACGCCGGCGAGGGGCGCTGGATCCCCACCACCTCGGTGGACGAATACTCGGCCACCCTCGCCCGCTGGTTCGGCGTGGCGGCGAGCGACCTGCCGCTCGTGCTCCCCAACCTCGGGCGGTTCGCGACGCCGGATCTGGGGTTCATGGGTTAAACTTGTAAACGTCCCGCCCCTGTGGTAAAGAAGTCATCAGGTCATCATGGCGAGCAGCCCTCCCCGGGCTGCCCACCCTCCCGTCGCGCGTCAAGGAGGTGGACTGATGAATCTCACCCGCAGGGACTTCCTGAAAGCCAGTGCCGTTGGAGGTGTCGGAGCCACGATTCTCGGCTTCGACCTCGCCCCCGCCTACGCCCAGATGCGCGAGCTGAAGATCGCGCGCGCCACCGAGACCCGTTCCACCTGCCCCTACTGCTCCGTGAGCTGCGGCGTGATCATCTACACGCTGGGTGACAAGGCCAAGAACGTCACCTCGCAGGTGGTCCATGTCGAGGGGGACCCGGACCATCCGATCAACCGCGGCACGCTCTGCCCCAAGGGCGCCTCGCTCCAGCAGGACATCCTGAACCCGCGGCGGCTCACCAAGCCGCAGGTCCGCCGGCCCGGCTCCGATCACTGGGAGGACATCTCCTGGGACACGGCCATCGACGAGATCGGCCACCGGGTGAAGAAGGCCCGCGACGAGACGTTCGTGGAGACGGACGAGCAGGGTCAGACGGCCAACCGCTGCGAGGGGATCGCATTCACCGGCGGCTGCACGGACACCAACGAGTTCAATTACCTGGTCGTCAAGACCATGCGCAGCCTGGGGGTCTGCTACCTGGAAAACCAGGCCAGAGTCTGACACGGCCCCACGGTCTCAAGTTTGGGACCATCATTCGGACGCGGGGCCATGACCAATGGCTACACCGACATCAAGAACACCGACATGATGCTGATCATGGGTGGCAATCCCGCGGAGAACCACCCCTGCGGCTTCAAATGGGCCATCGAGGCCAAGCGGGTCCGCAACGCCAAGATGATCGTGGTCGACCCCCGCTTCACGCGGACGGCGGCCACCGCCGACCTCTTCCTGCAGATCCGCGCCGGCGCGGACATCGCCTTCCTCGGCGGCCTGATCAAGTACGCGATCGACAACAACCGGCTGGCCAAGGACTACCTGATCAATTACACGAACGCGGCCTTCATCGTCAAGGAAGGCTTCAAGCTGCCGGAGGACGGGCTCTACTCGGGATTCAACGCCCAGACGCAGGTCTACGACAAGTCGACCTGGAACTACGAGGCGGGCGGCAACGTCACCGGACAGCCGGTCGCGGCGTCAGCGGCGCCATCTCCGGCCAGCACCGCGAAGCCCGCCGCGGGGGGCTCCGGCTCCGCCGGCTCGGTGAGCCATGACGCCGCCGCCGCGGGCGCCTCCGGCACCGGCGGCGGGAAGGAGGCCCCGAAAGGTTTCTATCCCACCGAGGCGGTGGTCTCCGGAAAGGGGAGCGCGGGCGCTCCGCCCGCCACCCTGCCGCCGGACGTCGCCTACGACCTCTCGCTGCAACATCCGCGCTGCGTCTTCCAGTTGCTCAAGCGGCAATACTCGCGCTACACGCCGGAGATGGTCGAGCGCGTCACCGGCATCCCCAAGGACCAGTTCCTGAAAGCCGCGGATCTCTTCACCTCCGTCCGCAAGGACGGCGACATGAAGAAGGCCGCCACGATCATCTACGCGGTCGGCTGGACGCAGCACACCTTCGGCTCGCAGATCATCCGCGCCGCGGCCATCCTGCAGTTGATGATGGGCAACGTCGGCCGGGCCGGCGGCGGCGTCAACGCCCTGCGCGGACATTCCAACATCCAGGGCGCCACCGACATGGCCGGCATCTACGACAACCTGTCGGGCTATCTGAAGGTGCCGGCCCCCGCGGACAACGACTTCGCGACGTATGCGAAGCGCACCACGCCGACCTCGGCGAAGCCGTCGGAGTGGGATTCGTACAATTATTGGTCGAACACGCCCAAGTTCGCCGTCTCCCTCCTGAAGGCGATGTACGGCGACGCGGCCACGAAGGAAAACGACTGGGCTTTCCACTACCTGCCGAAGGTGGACCGCAACTACTCGTGGACCCAGCTCTGGGACAGCATGTACAGGGGCAAGGTCAAGGGGATCTTCGCCTTCGGCATGAACGGCGTGGCCATCGGTCCGGACTCGCAGAAGAACATCGCGGCGCTGAAGAAGGCCGACTGGCTGGTGGTCGGCGAGATCTATCCGGACGAGACCAGCGAGTTCTGGAAGTCGCCGGGGATCACCCGGGACGAGATGAAGCGGATCAACACCACCGTCTACCGGCTCCCCTGCGCGGGGTTCGCCGAGAAGGACGGCTCGATGACCAACTCGTCGCGCTGGGCGCAGTGGAAGAACGTGGCGCTGCCACCGCCGGGGACCGCACGGCTGGACCAGGACATCGTCGCGCAGATCTTCTTGAAGGTGCGCGAGCTGTACCAGAAGGAGGGGGGGAAGTTCCCCGATCCCATCCTCAAGCTCACCTGGGCCTACACCGATCCGCGCCACCCCTCGCTCTCCGAGGTGTTGAAAGAGATCAACGGCAAGGCCCTGGCCGATCTCGAGGACCCGAACACCCACCAGCAGATCAAGGCGGGCCAGCAGCTCCCCGGCTTCGCCTGGCTCAAGGACGACGGCACCACCGCCTGCGGCAACTGGCTCTACTGCGGCTCCTGGACCGAGGCCGGCAACCAGACGGCGCGCCGGGTGGTGGACGACCCGTCCGGCCTCGGCATCCATCAGGGCTGGGCGTGGTCCTGGCCGGCCAACCGCCGGGTGATGTACAACCGCGCCTCGTGCGACCCCGCCGGCAAGCCGTATGACCCCGAGCGGCGGCAGGTCTGGTGGAGCGAGGCGGCGCAGAAGTGGATGGGCAACGACGTGCCCGACTTCAAGGCCGACTCGCATCCCCAGGACCACATGGGGCCGTTCATCATGAACGCGGAAGGGGTCGGGCGCCTCTTCGCGCCGCTGGCGTTCTTCGCCGACGGGCCGTTCCCGGAGCACTACGAGCCGATCGAGAGCCCGGTCAAGAATGCGTTCCATCCGGCGCAGTCGAACAACCCGGTGGTCAAGAAGTTCAGCACGGATCAGGACAAGTACGCCGAGACCGGCGGCGAGTTCGACATCATCTGCACCACCTACCGCCTCACCGAGCATTACCACTACTGGACCAAGAACAACCCGGTGAACGTGCAGCTCATCCCCGAGCCTTTCGTGGAGATGCCGGTCGAGCTGGCGGAGGCGCTGGGGATCCAGGGCGGCGACAAGGTGAAGGTGACCAGCGCGCGCAGCCACTACCTCGCCAAGGCCTTCGTCACCCGCCGCATCAAGCCGATGATGATCGACGGCAAAAAGGTCTATCAGATCGGCATCCCGATCCATCAGGGGTACCGCGGCATCCAGGAGGACGAGGAAAGAAACGGAAGGACGCTGGCCAACCGGCTGTCGCCCACGGTCTACGATCCCAATGCCTACACGCCCGAGTTCAAGGGCTTCCTGGTCAAGGTCGAGAAAGCCTAGGGGGACCCGATGACTCAAGCCAATCTGGAAATCCGCCGGATCTCAGCCCATCCCGGTCCCGTTCCCGGCGTCGGCCTGAAGCGGGACCTCGAGGTCGCCAAGCTGATCGACACCACCACCTGCATCGGCTGCAAGGCCTGCGAGGTCGCCTGCCTGGAGTGGAACAGCCTCTCGTTCAGCGAGACCACCTTTCAGAACAGCTACCAGACCATGCCGGAGACGGCGTGGAACTTCTGGAACCTGATCAAGTTCGACGAGTACGAGCCGGAGGACGGCGGCCTGATGCTGCTGATGCGCAAGGACCAGTGCATGCACTGCGAGGAGCCGGGGTGCCTGATCGCCTGTCCGGCCGACGGCGCCATCGTCCAGTACGCCAACGGCATCGTGGACTTCAACCAGGACCAGTGCATCGGCTGCGGCTACTGCATCACCGGCTGCCCCTTCAACGTGCCGAAGTTCAGCCCGGAATCCCGCAAGGTGTTCAAGTGCACGCTCTGCTCGGACCGCGTCGCCGAGGGGCTCGAGCCCGCCTGCATCAAGGCCTGCCCCACCGGCTGCCTGCACTTCGGCACCAAGGCGGAGATGCTCGAGCTGGGCGAGAACCGCGCCCTCCAGCTCCGCGAGGAGTCGGGATTCGCCCACGCGGGGGTCTACAACCCTTCCGGGGTCGGCGGCACCCACGTTCTCTACGTGCTGCACGACGCCACCAACCCCGAAGCCTACGGCGGCCTGCCGAAAGACCCGCGCGTCCCGTGGACGGTCTGGCTCTGGAAACGGCCGCTCAAGTGGATCGGCAACCTCGCGATGGCCGGCGGCCTGATCGGCATGTTCGTCCACTACCTGCGCTTCGGACCGAAGGTCGTCGACGACGATGATGAAGAATTCCGGGAGGGAAAACAGCCATGAGCGACTCGCTTCTGCTGCCGAACGGTCGGGTGGTGCGCTACACCTTCCGGGAGCGGCTCATGCATTGGCTGGCGGGGTTCTCCTACCTCTATCTGCTGCTCAGCGGCCTCGCCTTCTGGTCCCCCTGGCTGTTCTGGCTCACCGTGCTGCTCGGCGGGCCGACGATCGCCCGCGAGCTGCACCCCTGGTTCGGCCTGATCTTCACGGCGGCCGTGATCTGGATGTTCGGCGTCTGGGGCTCGCAGATGCACCTCACCGACCGTGACCGGGAGTGGTTCCGCTCGATACGGCACTACGTCCGCAACGAGGACGACCAGGTGCCTGACGAGGACCGGTTCAACGGCGGCCAGAAGGCTCTCTACTGGGGCTTCCTGGTCTGCGGGATCGTTCTGCTCCTCACCGGGCTGGTCCTCTGGGTCCCGCACTGGATCCCCTGGAGCCTGAGCTTCCTGCGGCTGATCTCCGTGATCGTGCACCCCATCGCCGCGCTGCTGACGATCGCGCTGTTCATGATCCACGTCTACATGGGCACGGCGGTCGAGCGCGGGGCGTTCTCGTCGATGATCCGCGGGGACGTCTCCCGCAGGTGGGCGGAGAGGTTCCATCGCGTCTGGTACGAGCGGATCGTTGGAGAATCCACGACTCGGGATTCCGCGGCTCGGGACTCCGCGGCCAAGGAATGATCGCGGACAAGTGGGATCAGCGGATCCGGCGCGCGCGGGAGCTCGCCGGGACGTACCCCTTCGCCGCCGAGGGCCTGCGCTTCTACGAGCGCCTCGCCGGCTTTCAGAAGTCGCTGTACGCGGACCTTGCGGCCGCCAGCGGCCCGGCGAAACAGGTCCGTCCGCCGGGCTCGCTGCGCGACGAGCCGGCGACCTTCGTTCTCCTCCCCCGCTTCGCGCCGTTCCTCTCTTTCATCGAGGAGATCGCTCCGCCCCCTCTCGCGCAAGCGGCCGCCGGGCTGAGCGCCCAGGGGAAAATGCGCTGGGAGGTGCTGCTCGACGAATTCTGGCGGCAAGACGAGGCGCTCACCGCCGCCGAGGCGCTGATCGCCTGGACCTTCCTGCAACCCCACGCCGAGCATCTCGCCGACCACACCGAGAGGCTGGAGATCCACGCCACGCCGCCGCTCTGTCCGCTCTGCTCCGGAAGTCCACAGGTCGGAGTCCTGAGGCCGCAGGGGGACGGCGGCAAGCGCTCGCTGATCTGCTCGCTCTGCGCGACGGAGTGGGACTTCCGGCGGATCGTCTGCCCGGCCTGCGGCGAGGAAGATGTCGACAAGCTCCCCGTCTACATCGCCGAGGAGCTCGATCACGTCCGCGTCGAGGCCTGCGACACCTGCCGCCACTACATCAAGACGATCGACCTGACGAAGAACGGCAGGGCGGTGCCGGTGGTCGACGAGCTGGCGGCGATCCCCCTCAGCCTGTGGGCGGCGGAGAACCGCTACACGAAGCTGAGCGCCAACCCGCTGGGCCTCTGAGCGCTCGTGTGAGCGGCTCCGCGGGCGCCCGGCATGGCAGAATCGCGCATGCCCAAGTCCACCGACTCTGTCCCTGGTTATCTGTACCCCTACCACGAGGCTCGCCAGCAGGGGGCGAAGGGGTTTCATGCGCTCCTCTGGGCCAGCCCGGAGGGGCAGCGGCTCCGTTTCGCCGCCATCGCGCAGAGCTTTCCGCTGACGGGGATGAGGATTCTCGACGTCGGATGCGGGCGGGCGGATCTGCTGGGTCATCTCCTGGAGCGCGGCATCGTCCCGGCCCACTACACGGGGCTGGAGTTCATCCCCGCGACGATCCGGGCGGCGCGCCGGAAGAAGTACGAGAACTGCCGGATCATCGCGGCGGATTTCGTGCGGGAGCCCGAGAAGCTCGCGGTGGGGGCCGACGTGGTGATCTTCAGCGGCTCGCTGAACACGCTCCCGGGCCCGCAGTTCCACCGCACCCTGCGCGCGGCCTGGGCGGCCGCGGGCCGGGCGCTGGTGTTCAATTTCCTCAACTCGCAGTTCTGGGCCGGCGAGGACTGGCTCTACTGGCACCGCCGCCAGAACGTGGTCGCCTTCTGCCGGGCTCTCGGGGGAGAGCCCGGCTACGACGACAGCTACCTGGAGGGGGACTGCACGGTCGCGGTGAGGCGGCCGTCTCCTAGTTCCCGTTCGGCTTGGGGTAGGACTGCACCGTGATCCCGGGGGGCTGATTCAGGGACAGCGTGCTGGCTCCCGTCCCCCGCACGTACTGATCGAAGAAGGTGCGCAGGATGACCCTCCCCTGCTCCATCAGCATCGCCGGATCGGTCACGGAGGGAAAAGACTGGGGGTAGATGATCCCCAGATCGTTGAGGTTGTTGTGGCGGAACTGGCTCCAGTTCAGGAGGTAGGCTTCGGCGCGGCGGCTCGGAAGGGAGTCGAGGATGGTCTGCCTGGGTCCCACCGGCAGATAGGGACCGAGAACGATCAGGAAGGGCGTCTTGAGCCCCCGCACCCGGTCGTCCTTCGAGACCGCGCCTTCCACCATCGCGAAAGCCGCGAACCGGGGGTCGGTCATCACGGCGCCCCCGCAGGTGCGGGCGCCGAGCGAGTGGCCGTACGCGCCCAGGCGATGCCAATCGATCTTGCCGGTCAGGCGCTGGGCGGGGTCGTTGTCGGTGACCTTCTTGAGCTGGTCGAGCGCGAACATCACATCGCCGGCTCCCAGGACCCCCGGCAACTCCAGGAACTGGTCGATCGGTTCGTAGGAGGGACCGTTCACCATCTCGGGGGTGGGGATGAAGATGGGGGGGAAGTACCGGCCGTCCGGGTAGAGCGTGGAACCGATGTGCGGGCTGTCCAGCACCAGCGCGATGTAGCCGTGACTCGCCAGGTCCTCGGCGACCGAGGTGTAGTAGTACCGGGCCGTCCTGGAACCCGGGCAGATCACGATCAGGGGCGCTTTGCGGACCTGCGAGGTGAAGGGCACGGAGGGCTGGCTCCAGCCGGCCGTGTTCTCGTCCTTGTCCAGGGGAGCGTAGACGTGCGTGGCCGCCGCCGCCTGGGTATCGGCCGGGTACCACGCCTGGGCCATGACCTCGCGCACGTCCTCGGGATCGGCGGTGAGCTCGTCGTGCCGCTTCGCGTCCGCCCAGTCCCAGACCACCGTCCCCACGCCGAACTCTCCCGTCGGTCTGGGGATCTCGGTCGAATCGCTCTGGGCCATTACCGACGTCGCCGCACCCGCGAACAGAAGAAGCCCCGCCGCCAGCACAAACTTTCCACGCATCATGATTGCCTCCCTTAAGATATATGGATGGTAGCTTACTTTTTTGAAATGAGATTGCGCGAATTCGGTCAGGGGGCCGTTCGCGATACGATGCTTCGCCTGAAAGCTGTCGTTCCAAGATCTCGAAAGGAGCATCCCCCCATGAAGCGATTCTCACGATTCTCCCGGTGGCAGGCCCTGCTCGCGGGCATTCTCCTCGCGGCGCCCGGCATGGCGCAGCAGATCGGTTCTTCCAACACCGCGACCGCCGATCCGCCGGTGCCGCGGCCGGGCACCACGCCCTGCGTCGTGCAGCTCTACTCCGACCTGACGTTCGCCGACTTCTCGCCGAAGCCGTTCGCCTACGCGCCCCCCGCAGGCTGCCCGGCGCCCTGGTCGAAGGTGGTCCTGGAGGCGGACTTCTCGGTCACTTCGGGACGCCAGTTCGACCGCACGGCACAGATCGCCCTCGGGCACGTGAACATCTACTTCGGCACCACCATGGAGCCTTCCGCGAGCGTCAGCCCGTCGTGGCACGTGGAGCGCGATCTCACCGATTACAGCCCGCTGTTCCGCACCGCGCAGGCCGGCGACGTGAACCTCGGGAACCTGGTCAATTCCACCTACACGGGGATCATCCACGGCAGCGCCCGCGTGCTCCTCTACCCCGCCTCCGCCACGGCGCCGGCGCCACGGACTGCCGACGCCGTCCTGCCGCTTTCAGAGGCTCCGGGGGGCGCGGCCCTGCTGGCCACGACGTCGAGCGTGCTGGCACCGACCTTCTCGCTGCCGGCCAACGTCGAGGCGGCCTATCTCGACGTCATCCCGCAGAGCCAGTCGAGCGACGAGTTCTGGTTCACCTGCGTGCCGGACGACGTGGCGGGGGTTCTCTTCAGTTGCCCGGGGACCTCGTTCCGCGAGGCGGAGGTGACGATCGACGGCCAGCCGGCCGGCGTCGCGCCGGTCTACCCGTGGCTGTTCACCGGCGCCATCGATCCGCTGCTCTGGCGTCCGATCCCCAGCGTCCAGACGCTGAATTTCCTCCCCTACCGCGTCGATCTCACGCCCTTCGCGGGGGTGCTCAGCGACGGCCAGCCGCACCAGGTGGGGGTCAGCGTCTACAACGCCAACAACTACTTCACGGTGGCGGCTTCGCTCCTGCTCTATCTCGATCACGGCGCGAGCCAGGTGACGGGCGCCGTCACCCGCAACACGCTCGGCGCCATCCAGCCCGCCACCCTCCGCGAGGACCTCGCGACGGCGGACGACGGCACGGTCAGCGGCACGGTGTCGACGACCTCTGAGCGGCGGTTCACGATCGCGGGGTATGTCGACACCTCGCACGGCCGCGTGCAGACCACGGTCCGGCAGACGCTGAGCTTCTCGAACCAGCAGCGGTTCCTGATCTCGGCGACGGATTACGTCCAGAAGATCCGGCAGGGGACGGAGATCTTCTCGGCGGTGGATACCACGGGCCCCCACGCCGTCGTGCACTCCGACCAGCATTTCTCCTATCCGCTGAGCCTCGACTACACCTTCGTCGGCAACGCCGACGGCTCCGGCGCGCAGACGACGTCCATCGATCAGAAGTTCGAGAGCCAGAAGGCCCGGGTGGGAGGCGGCCGCCCCACCCTCGCCACCGTCTCCAACGCGGTGAAGTCCACAGATACGCTGCTGTTCAACGCCTCGGGGGCGGTCACCGGATTCCAGGACCGCAAGAGCTCGCAGGACTATTCCGGCTTCAGCACCGACGGGACCTGCTATCAGAAGAGGATCGAGTCGGAGAACGGCGTGCTGACGGCGGTTTCGAGCGGAGGGGTTTGCGGGCACTGATCCCTCGGGTTCCTCCCCCGGGAACCGGGGGAGGTTAGGAGGGGGCCAGCCGCCGCAGCTCCGCCGCCAGCACCGCCAGGGCCGGCTCGGGCGCGAACCTCGCCAGCACCGACTCCCGCGCCCGCCCCCCCAGGGCGGTGCGGAGCCCGGCGTCGGCGAGCAGCTCCTGGATGCGGTCGGCGGCGGCGGTGGCGGAGCCGGGGGTGAAGAGGGTGCCGGTCTTCCCGGGCTCGACGAACTCGGGGAAGGCGCTGTGGTCCGGCGCGGCCACGGCGCAGCGGCGGGCCATGGCCTCGGCGATGGTGAGGCCGAAGGACTCGCCGCGCGAGGTGGAGACCACCACCCCGCCGGATTCCCGCACGGCGTCGAGGAAGCTCGGGATGCGGCCGTAGGGGAGAGCGCCGAACCAGCGCAGCCGGCGCAGGACCTTCTCCTCGCGCGCCGTCTCCAGCAGCCGCGCCGGGCCGTCCGCCTCGATCGGCTTGCCGATGATCCAGGCCTCATGCCCGGCGCCGCGGCGGCCGAGGACGCCTGCGATCTCCAGGAACCCCCGCCAGTTCTTGTGATCGTCGAGACGGCCGATCCAGGCGATCACCGGGCGCGGCGGCGGCGCGGGAAACGGCGCCGGCTCGGCGACGAACTCCTCGCGCAGGGGATTGGGGACGACCCGTACCGCAATATTGTTCGAAATACTCTGCCCCACCCGCTCCAGCACCAGCCGCCGCTGGGCCTCGGAGGGGGTGAAGACCGCCGCCGGCCGGTGCGCCGCGAGGCTCCGCAGATACTCGATGTTGGCGAGGTAGGCCGAATGGCATTCCATCACCAGCCGCGGTCCGCCCGAGGAGCCGTTGAAGCCGGGGAGCACTTCCTCGGTGTCGATCGAGCTGAGCAGGTCGAACCGCTCCCGGCGCGCGAAGCGGAGGCACTCCTCGACGGAGCCGACGTGCAGGCGGTCCTCGCGGCCGCGGAAGATCGAGCGGCCGCCGTAATCGTGGAAGAACCAGGAGTGCGCCTCGATCTCCGAAGCCGCTAACCCGTCGAGGCGGGCGCGCAGCACGGCCTCGACGCCGCCCAGGGTCAGGTACTTGTAGACGAACAGGACCTTCATGGCGCCGCTTCTCCGGACAGCCCTAGCAGGGCGCGCTTCTCGGCTACTCTTTGCCGCCCCTCGGCGAGCGCGCCGAGCAGCGCCTCCAGCCGGTGATCCCAGGTGCAGGTGGCGGCGAAGGCGCGGCGGGCGGCGATCTCCCCGGGCTCCTGGCGGGGGGCGGCAAGCTCGATCTCGCGCAGGAGCTCCTCCACCCCCTCGGCGCGGGCGACGAACGCCTCCCCGCCGGTGGGCGGGTAGACGCCGGTCACCACCACCGGCAGGCCCATGGCGAGGTACTCGTAGGTCTTGATCGGATCGGCCCCGGCGGCGAGGCGGTCGGGCTTGAAGGGGATCAGGGCGACGTCCCAGTTGGCGGCGAAGGCGGCGAGGTCGGCCTGGGGCTGCTTGCCGAGCAGCTCGACATTGGCGGGGAGCGCCATCCCCCCCGGGCTGCCGCCGTAGCCGATCAGGTAGAAGCGCCAGGCGGGGCGGCGGCGCGCGGCCTCGGCGATCAGCTCCCAGTCGAACCAGGCGCCGGCCAGGTAGCCGAAGTAGCCCACCGTGATCTCGCCGCGGACGAGCGGGCGCGGCTCGCGGACCTCCTCGATCCCCGTCTTCAGGCCGTTGCCGGCGAGCTCGACGCCCTCCCCGCCAAGCTCGCGGACGCGCCGGGCCAGGGGCTCGTTGATGGCGAAGACGGCGTCGCAGGCGCCGATCAGGTGGCGCTCGAACTCCTCGTCGTACCAGATCGCCTGGCCGACGCGGTGGAACTCCTCCCAGTCGTCGAGCACGTCGTAGACGGTGATCCAGCCGGCCGAGGCGGCACCGGCGAGGGTCTCGAAGAAGCCGGGATGGGGAAACTCGAAGAGGGCGATCCGCTCCAGCCCCTCGAAGGCGGCGGTCAGCGTCTCCGGGCGCCGGGTCACGACGTCGATCGGGATCTGCACGATCCCCTCCTCCAGCCGGTCCTGCGGGCGCCATTCGTTGTCCCACCAGCGCCAGTAGACGAAGACCACCGGCACGCCGCTCCGCGCCAGGGCGAGGGCGAGCTGGGTGGGGCGCTGCCCCTCGCTCTCCAGGAGCTGGGTGCCGGAGAAGATCGCCACCACCCGCCCGGCGCCGCCGGCGCGCACCCGCGCCTCGAAATGAAGGAGGTCGGCCCGGGGGTCTGGGGCCGTGGTCTCGGAGGACGTGCCGGCCGGGGCTCCCCCCGCCCCTTCCTGCCAGGCGACCTCGGGCCCGGCGCCGAGCAGCCGGCCCACGGCCCTCCGGCCGAGCCGGTAGACCTTGCGCCGGCGGGACCCCTCGGGGAAGACCCCGCGCATCAGCCGCCAGAAGCGCGACACCAGGCGATAGGCGAGCGTGCGCTCGACGGCGGTCAGCCGGCGGTCGAGGTCGCCGCGCTCGGCGAGAATCAGGTCGCGCTGCTCACTCAATGCCAGGCGCTCGCGGTCGAGCGCCTGCAGCCGCTCGGCGAGCTGCCGCTTCTCGGCGGCGAGGGCCTCGCCCGCGGCGCTCGCTTCGCGCAGGCGCTCCTCCCGCTCCCGCGCGAGGCTTTCAGCTTCCCGCCGGCTCTCCTCCCGGGCGGCGAGCTGGGCGTCGCGCTCGTAGAGGAGGAGCCGGCCGCCGATCTCCCGCTCGGCGGCGTCGGCGCGCAGCCGGGCGAGGGTGCCCTCGATCTCGAAGAGACGGGCCCGCAGGGCGGGCTCGTCGGGGGGTCGCGTCGCGTCCATGGCACCCCTTTCCAGGGGAAGAAAAGTTCGCAGGAGGTCCTCCCAGCGCGTCCGCCAGCGTTCGATCCCGAACCCCTGGACGGTGGCCAGCCCCTGGCGCGCCAGGCGCTCGCGCAGCTCCGGATCGAGGATCAGCCGCTCGACGGCGCCGCGCAGGGCGCCGGCGTCCGGCTCGATCAGCAGGCCGTTGTAGCCGTCGAGAACGAGGTCGGACAGGCCGCCGACGCGGGTCGCGATCACCGTCCGTCCGGCCGCCTGTGCCTCCAGGGCCGAGAGCGAGGTCCCCTCGCTGTGCAGGGTGGGGATGAGCACCACGTCCGCCGCCGCGTAGGCCTCCGGCATCCGCTCCGGCGGCAGCGAGCGCCAGTGGACGCGCCGGGGATCGAGCGCCACCAGGCGGCGGACCTCCTCCTCTTCCTCGCCGGCGGCCTCACCGACGAAGTGGATCTCGATCCTGGGATGGTCCGCCAGCAGACCGGGGAGGATCTCGGCCACCAGCCAGAAGCCGCGGGCCGCGACCAGCCGGCGCGGGAAGAGAAGGGTGAGCGGGACGCCCTCGCGCGGGGCGGGCCGGAACTCCTCGAGGTCGACGAAGTTGGGGACGTAGACCATCCGCTCCGCCAGCCGCGCCGAGGTCGCCGCCACCCAGTTGATCGTGTTGGTGTCTACCGAGACCGCCAGATCCAGATGCTGCAGCGACTCCAGCGCTTGGGCGCGGTGCCAGCGGAACTGCGACGGGGTCTGCGAGGCGGGGTCGTCCCAGTAGACGCCATGGCTGATGCCGAGGGCGGGCCGGGGGGTGTCCGGCCCGGCGGTGTAGAACGCGAGATGGATGGTCAGCAGCGGACGGGAGCCGGTGGCGGCGAGCACGGCGCGGTCGAGCCCGGCGTACCCCTCCACGGCAAGGTCCACGGCGAGGCCGTGGACGCGCAGGCCGTCGGTCTCGCGCACCCACGGCTCCGCGGCCGGCTGGAAGACCGCGACGGGGAGGCCGAGCCGCTCGACGACCCGCGCCAGCTCGACCAGATAGCGCTCGGCGCCACCGCGAAACACCCGCTCGCCCTGGGGATCGAAGAACGCCGGGGCGAGGATGCGCACCTCGCGGCTCACCGGCTGAAGGGTACCGGAGGCGCCCAGAGCCGGCGGCCAGCCCCCCGCGCGCAGCGCCGGGCGCTCCTCCGCCGGGACGCCGGCGGCCGCGGCAAGGCGCAGCTCCTCGCGCTCGCGCAGGACGCCGAGGAGGTGGTGGCGCAGCCGGCGCGGCAGGGGGCGCGGGGCGGCGTCGAGGAGAGCTCCGGCCAGCTCGTCGTTGCGTCCGGCGCGTGCCCGCATCGCCGCGGCGAGCTCTCGGCCGCGGCCGGCCCAGTCCTCACGCCCGCTCCAGACACGCTCCAGCGCCGCGCGCAGCTCCGGGGCGGCCAGACTCCCGATCGGCAGGACCGGCGGCGCCGGATCGAGCAGGCGGGCGTGGAGCGGCACCTTGGGATCGTAGTCGAGGGCGACGAACGGCGTGCCGGTCATGCAGGCGAAGAGGATGGAATGCAGGCGCATGCCCACCAGCAGCTCGCAGGCGCCGAGCGCGCCGGCCAGCTCCTCCGGCGGGCAAGGACGATCGAGGACGGCCGTGGGCACGCCGTGCAGGCGACCTCTCAGGCTAAGGGCGAGATCGAGGTCGTTCTGCAGCCCGGTTTGCGCGTGCTGGAAAGGGAGGAAGAGGACGCCGAGTCCGCGCTCGGCGGCGAAAGGGGCGATCCCCGCCAGCAGCTCCTCCTCCCAGCGCGCCTGGTCGACGCCGACGTTCCAGTTGCGGACGGCGACCCCCAGCCAGCGCCCGCCGGCGATCCCGGTCTCCGCCAGCAGCCGCTCCAGCCGCTCGCCGGCCGCCGGAATCAGCCGCCAGACGGGATCGGCGGTGACTTCGACCTCGAGATCCGCGCCGGCGAGCTCGCGGAGGATCTCCGCCGAGGCGGCGTCGCGCACGGTGATCCCGCCGGCGGCCAGCGCCACGTCGCGGGTCAGCTCGCGGCCCGCGGGGTACAGCAGGGGGCCGACGCCGACGGCGTAGAGCAGGACCGGCTTGCCCAACCGGGCGGCGAGCCAGGGGATGCCGCAGTAGTAGCTCAGCCCGAAGTGGCCGGCGGTGAACATGGTCTCCGGGCGGGGATCGACGTAGTCGTGGAGCAGGCCGCCGCCGCCGAGGATCACGAGGTCGGCCGCGTCGACGGCGTCGAGCATGCGGCCGATGTCGCGGAAGGGGAACGACTCGACGCCGTGGCTCGCGCGCAGCCCCGCGGGGTCGGCCGAGTAGGCGGGGACGATGAAACGGAGATCCGGGCGCCCTTCGCGCAGGCCGCGCATCATGGTGGTGAGGACGGCCTCGTCCCCGGTGTTGCCGTCGCCGTAATAGCCGATGACGAGAACCCGCTTGCCGGCCATGGTCAGGATGCCGGCGTGAACGGAGTCCAGGGTTCGCCCGCCAGGATGGCGGCGATCCTCTCGCCCGCGTGGCCGTCGCCGTAGGGGTTGCCCGCGCGCGCCATGGCGAGGTAGGCGGTCTGGGAAGTGAGCAGCCGCGAGGCCTCGGCAAAGATCGTTTCGCGGTCGGCCCCCACCAGCCGCGCCACCCCGGCCTCGATCCCCTCCGGCCGCTCGGTGGTCTCGCGCAGCACGAGCACCGGCTTGCCGAAGGTCGGGGCCTCCTCCTGGATGCCGCCGCTGTCGGTGAGCGCGAAGCGGCAGCGCATCAGCCGGCGCACCAGCTCGCGGTAATCGAAAGGCTCGTGGAGATGGAGGTTCGGCAGGCCGCCGAGGATCTCGCGGGCCGGGCCCTGGACGTTGGGATTGCGGTGCACGGGGTAGATCCAGTCGACGTCCGGGAAGCTCTCGGCCAGGCGCCGCAGCGCCGAAAAGATCTCGATCAGCGGCGCGCCGAAGCTCTCACGGCGATGGACGGTGACCAGCACCTCGGTCCGCCCGGTGATCCGCCCGGAATCGGGAGAATCCGAAAGCTCGCCCGCGATCGTCCCCAGGGCGTCGATCACCGTGTTCCCCACCACATGGACGCGCGCGGGGTCGCTCCCCTCCGCGAGCAGCGTATCGCGGGCGCGGGCGGTGGGAGCGAAGAGCGCGTCGGCGAGCAGATCGACGATGCGCCGGTTCGCCTCCTCGGGAAAGGGGCGCCGCAGATCGCCGGTGCGCAGGCCGGCCTCGACATGGCCGACGCGGATGCGGCGGTGGAAGGCGGCGAGGGCGGCGGCCATCGCGGTGGTGGTGTCCCCCTGGACCAGGAGCCAGTCGGGGGACTCGGTGGCGAGCACGCCGTCGATGGCGGCGAGCGCCGCCGCGGTGAGCCCGTTGAGCGTCTGGTCGGGGCGCATCAGCCGGAGGTCGAGATCGGGGCGGAGCCCGAGCAGATCCTGGACCTGGTCGAGCATCTCCCGGTGCTGGCCGGTGGTACAGACGCGCACGGCAAACCTCTCCGGCCGGCGCGCCAGCGCCGCGAGGACCGGCGCCATCTTGATCGCTTCCGGGCGGGTGCCGTAGACGGCGAGGACTCTCGAGGGCGGCGAGGGCGGTGGAGTCAAGGCGTGTCTCCGCGCGAAGGGCCCCAGCCCGTCACGCGGGGCGGACTATACCCGATCCCTCCGGCAAGGACAAAAAACGAAAGCCCCGCCAAGAGGGGCCGGGGCCAGAACAAGCGAAGGCGACTTTCGTGAGGCGGCCCGGTGGGGGCTGACCTCGGGCTGCGTCTGACTCTTGACGAAGGAAGCGTGGCCGAAGGTTGAGCTCCGGCCCACCTCGAATCAGGATGGGGGTAGTTGGAACGCCTGGCTACATCGAGCCGCCGTCGTTCCCGTAGGGACGACCAGCGGTTGAGCCAACCGGGCCGCTCGCCTGAGCGTGTAGCGCGCCGGAACCCAAAGACGACAGGATCGTCGGAGCCGCAAACGCGAGCCCGGCGCCCATGACCGCCTTCTTGATGAAAACTCTACGATCGGAAAGCGAGTTGTGATCCATCAGACACCTCCTTGAACATCTTGAACATGTTGCTCGTTCTTGACCCTTGCTGAGACGCAGCCTATAGTCCCGCCGTGGTCGCCAAACCGGCTTCTGCAAAAGCCACACCCGCGAGCTGAAACCCATGCCAAACCTGGATCCCCAAGCCACCTTCTCCCTCGGACCCGGCGTCAAGCTCGAGCCTCTGGGCGACGGCAGCGCGGTTCTGTACTCCAAGGACCTGGACGAGAGTCTCAGTCTCAATCACACGGCCGCTCTGCTCTGCAGTTTCGCCGATGGTCAACATACGTTCAGCATGATTCTGCAAGAGCTAGGCCAGATCTTTCCACAAGATGCCATAGACGAGAGCGCGCTACTTAAGTTCCTCGGCGATCTGGAAACGCGGAAATTTATCCAGATTTTGCAATGAGTGCCGTAAATCCGGGTTGGATTTTGCTCGGTACGGCGTTCCGCGTCCACGGCGCGCCGGAGCCGGCGCGGCACGATCTCGATGCTCTGCTGAACGGGTTCCCCCCGGCGGACGGCGCGGCGGGTATGGATGACGTCGAGCTGACAGTCGAGACGGAGGGGACGGGCCTCGCTCTCACCGACGGTCGCACCCGCTGGGACCTCGGCGAGCCCTTGAGCTCCCACCTGGAGTACCGCGTGGTCAACGAGGCCCTGCTGCGCGCCCGCGACCGCTGGGTGCTCCACGCCGGGGCGGTGGCGGCGCCGGGAGGCACCTGCCTGCTGATCGGCGAGTCGGGCGCGGGAAAAACCAGCCTCACGCTCTGGCTCTGGGCCAGCGGCCTGCGGCTGGTGACCGACGATCTCTGCCCTCTCCGCCACGGCACGCTGGCGCCGGAGGTCTTCCCCCGCTCCCTGCACATGGACTGTGAGTACTCGCCGCGCCTGCTGGAGAAGATCCCGCCACGGCCGCCGGGCTTCCCCGCCGATTACTATCCCTTCCCCGGTGGGGCGGATGCGGCGCCGCCCCCGGTGCGCGGCCTGCTCGTCATCGAGCGGGGGCCCAAGCCCGAGGGGGAGCTCACCCCCTTGAGCCAGTCCGAGGCGGCGCACCACTTGGTGAAGGCGGTGATCAAGTCCCCCGCCTTCCAGTTCGAGCAGGCCCTGCGGGACATGCTCCGCCTCTCCGGGCAGGTGCGGGCGTACCGGCTGAGGAGCGCCACCCCCGAGGGGGCGGGGGCACGGGCGCTGGAGTGGCTGGAAAAAGAAGGGAGGAACACGGACTAACACGGACGAACATGGACCAGGCTTTCTTTGTCCCTGTTCGTCCGTGTTTGTCCGTGTTAGTCCGTGTTGCCCGTTCCCCCCCTTCAGGCCTCCCCCCAGGAGGCCTGAAGCCGGCTGGAGATCCCCTCCCGCGAGGCCCCGGCCAGAAAAGAGAGCAGCGGTTCCTCCGAGAAGAGCCATTCGTGGAGCGCCTTGGCCGCCCGCCAGCCGGGAAGGCCCATCCAGGGCTCGCCCAGGAGCAGCGCGGGGAGCAAACGCCGGAGCAGGGCGCGCTCGACGCGGTCGGCGTCGAAGCCGTCCGCCAGCTCCGCCGCCTCCGGCACGCCGCAGGCCGCGAGATACCAGAGCGGCCCGTAGGCCGCCCGCCGCGGCCACGCCGCCGCCTCCGCCACGAAACCCTCGCGGGCCCCGGGGATCGGCAGCAGCAGCTTGAGGTCGGCCAGCCAGCGCAGGCCGGAGAAGAAGGAATGGCGCGAGAGGTGGAGACAGCCGAAAAGCAGTTGATGCTCGGGCGAGGGAACGCGCAGAGCGCAGCCGTGGGACACCACGGCCCGGCTGCGCGCCCAGAAGCGGTCGAGAAATCCCGGAGGCGAGGAGGAGTCGAGGTCCCAGTGGAGCTCGACCACCGCGCCGCGCCGCTCGAAGCCGAAATGGAAATGGTTTTCCAGCAGTCCCTGGCGGTCGAGATAGGAATCGTCGAGACGGAAGCCCATCCCGCGCAGCAGGGCCTCTGCCGTCTCCAGGTGCTCGCGGCGCAGCAGCACGTCGACGTCGCACTGGAACCGGCCCGCCAGGTCCCGCCGCTCCGCCCGCAGGGCCGCCCCCTTGAGCAGCATGAGGTCGATCCCCTCGCCCGCCAGCCGGGCCAGGGCCTCCCCCAACTCCTCGTCGCGCAGGAGATTCTGCACCGTGGCCGCCGAAACCTGCTGCCGCAGGCCGCTCAGCCAAGCCGCCTGCCGGGATCCCAGCCGCTGCTGGCGGGGACCCAGACAGTTGAGCACGTAGGATTCGACGCTCAGCCGGGAGACGAGGGCCGAGAGCGCCTCCGGGTCAGCGGCCTGGAGGGACTGCAGATCGCAGCCCCCCAGGCAGAGATCGATCAGCAACCGCTCCTCGGGCCGGATGGCGCTCTCCTCCCCTGATTCGCCGCCGTTGCGGCGTTACTGCGGCAGCGGCAGGTTGAACACCACCGCCAGGAACTTCGCCATCTGCGAGCGGATCACCCGGCCCTCCGGGCAGTACTGCGGCCCGGTGGCCGAGCAGCCGTTGGTCACGCCGTCGCGGAACATCTGCTCGATCGATCCCGATGCCCAGTAGCTGGGCGGCACGTCCTGGAAGACCCCCGTCGCGGCCGGCGGTACGTAGTTGACTCCGTACCGGACGCGGGTCAGGAAGGTCGCCATCTCGGCCCGCGTCACGGTGCCCGTGGGGCAGTAGCGCTGCGGATTGAGGGCGCACCCATTGGTGATGCCGTCGCGGAAGAGCTGCTCGATGTGCGGCGCCGCCCAGTAGTCGGCGGGGACGTCGGCGAACACCGTGCCGGTGGCCGGCGGCGGCACGAAGGCGGCGCCGTGCGCGGCGCGCACCAGGAAGATCGCCATCTCCGCGCGCTGGATCTGGTTGTTCGGGCAGTAGAAGCCGACGCTGCAGCCGAGGGTGATGCCGGCGTTCTCGATCGCCTCGATGTAGTTCCAGAACGAGGCGGTGGAGTACGGCACGTCGAGGAAGGTGTGGTAGTCGGCTTCGGCGCAGATCAGATCGGTCTGGCCGAGCGCCGCGCCGCGCGAGGCGTGGACGCCGAGCTGGCCGTACATCGTCGCCTCGGGGTCGTTGTGATGCCCGAAGCCGACGCCATGGCCGACGAAGTGGGTCATCACCTCTTTGAAATCGGTCTCGCCGACGCACTGCGCGCCGTTGTTGACCACCACGGACATCCCCAGGATCGGCCGCCAGTTGTCGCCGTCGTGGTTGTTGAGCTGGCTCATGTCGGAGTAGGTCAGGAACCTGGCGACCTGGCCGCAGCAGGGTGAGGTCCAGCTCGGCGGGGTCGTCGAGCCGTCCTCGCAGGTGGCCGCCAGCTCCGGCACGTCGTTGCAGGGGTCGTTGAAGACCACCTCGTTGTTGGGCGCGAAAGCGGTGTTTCCCGAGCAGGTGGTGCTGCGGGCCTTGGACCCCGCGTAGTTGACGTTGACCACCGAGGAGATCGGGTTCTTCCAGGCGGCGGCGGCCTCCTGGACCGCGCTGACGCCGCCGTCGGCGATCCCCACCTGTCCCGGTGTCGTGTGCCAGACGCCGAGCGAGCCGCCGGTCTCGAAGGTGGTCCAGCGGGTGGGATAGCCGTCCGGCGAGGTCACGTACTGGCAGGCGGCGGGCACCGACTTGAGAGCCGCGCCGGCGAACGCGGCCTCGGTGGTCTTCTCCAGCCCGAGGTCGAGGGGCTTGATCTCGACCACCTCACGGTACCAGGGGGAGGCGCCGCTGGCGACCGCGCCCAGCAACTGCAGCAGCTCCTTCTCGCGGTAGGTGCCGATCGCCTCGACCCCGGGCCGCTCGACGATCTGGAGGTCGGCGGCCTGGGAGAGCGGGCGCAGCGTCCCGGTCTCCTTGTCCTCGCGGAGAATGCCGTAGGAGAGCATTTTCGTCTGCCATCGCTGGCCGTCCGCGGCCGGGTCGAGGAAGAGGAGGTAGCGCCCCCCCTTTTCGAACTTCGCGGCGCCGAGGACCGTCACGCCGACGGTGCCGGCGACGCCCCCCTGCTCCTGGACCTCGAAGGTGCCACGCACCTGCCCCTTCACTTCCTGCACGGTCCGGAAGGCGGTCACCGTATAGGGGACCGTGCCGTGGACCTCGTTCCACTCGCGCACCACTTCGGCGAACACCACGGCCTTGCTGACCTTGGCGAGGGCACCGATATTGCGAGGCGGAGCAATGGTCGAGGCGAAGCCGGGGATCGCCAGGAGCGAGAGCATTAAGCCGGTGAGAACTAGAACCCGAGAGGTTCGCCGCATGTTGAACTCCTTTGAAACCTGAACCAATTCAGCAGACCGAGCAAACAAAAAGCAACAGCGGCTCTCTTGAGCAAAAGACGTGCCTGAAATTCAGCCTACGCTTCTACTGTTGTTCGATGAGTCCCCCACGCGCCGAAGGTCCGCTCGCCGGGCGGATCCTCGCGCAGGCATGACTTCCAACGGGCGCTCCTTCTCGCGGAGATCATCAATGCTTAAGCGCTTGCTGCCGAGTTGTTCATCTGCCGTTTTGTTCATCTTTTTTTCCTCCCTGGTTGCAAATCTTCCCGCCGGGGCCACCACCGTGGCGCCGCCGGCGAACCTCGGCCATCTGGCCCGGATCAGCGACGCCGTGGTCTTCGCGGCCGCGATCGAATCCCGCGTCGACGAGAACGGGGACCTCCCGACCACGATCACCCGGTTCCAGCTCCTGCGGCCGGTCGCCGGCGCGGACACCGGCGCCCTGTTCGAGGTCCGGGAGCCGGGCGGGAGAGGCGAGCACCGGGCCGCGGCGGTGGCCGGCGCTCCCCGCTTCGAGGCGGGCAGGAACTATCTGCTCTTCCTCGACCGCGCCCCGGACAACCGGTGGCAGGCCCGGATGATGTCCTACGGCATCCTCGCCGAGGGTCCGGGGGGCGATCTGCTCGCCCCTCTCCCCGAGGCCGACCGGATCGAGGTGGTCGCCGGCAAGAGCTACGAGCCGGTGGGCGTCTACCGCAAGGAGCTCCTGCTCGCGCACCTGCGGGACGTGGCGCGGGGAGCGGAGTGGAAGGGGCGGCAGGTCGAGGCGCCTCTGCTCCAGCAGCTCCAGACCCAGGACACCGCCGGCGCGATCGCGGGAGCGGCCTACACCGCCCCGGCCAACTGCGTCTTCATCGACGACGACACGGACCATCTCCCGATCCGCTGGTTCGGCTACGAGAACAACAGCACCGCCTCGACGGTGATGGCCACGACCCCGGGGCAGACCGGGATCTCCGACGGCGGCGTCGCCGCCGTGCAGGCCGGGACCGGCGCCTGGACCAACCACCCCGACTCAGTTCTCCGCTTCAACTACGGCGGCACCAGGGCGAAGAACCTCACCTGCTCGGGCAACTTCGACTACGACACCAACGCTGTCGTCTTCAACGACCCCTGCGGCGACATCTCCGATCTCTCCGGCTGCTCCGGCACCCTGGCCTTTGGCGGCGCGATCTACGATCCGGCGAACCCCCGGGCCTACGACGGCCAGTCGTGGCACCGGGCCTTCTCTACCTTCGTGGTGGTGAACAACGGCGCCCAGTGCGTCGGCGAGACCGGCTTCAAGGAGGTGGTCTCCCACGAGCTCGGGCACACCCAGGGGTTCGGCCACCATACGCCGCCCAATCCGGCCGACGCCATCATGTCCGCTTTCCTCAAGAACGACGGGCTGGGCGCCGCGCTGCGCTCGCAGGACAAGATCTGCGCCGAGTTCGCCTACCACACCTTCCTCGACGTGCCCTACGCCAGCACGTTCTGGAAGTACATCGAGGCGATCGAGAACGCCGGGGTGACCGCCGGCTGCCAGGTCGGCTCCTACTGCCCCGCCAATTTCGTGACCCGGGCGCAGATGGCGCTCTTCCTGGTGCGCGCCCTCCATGGCAGCGGTTTCGTGCCGCCGCCGGCCTCGGGGACCGTCTACGCCGACGTGCCGGCGAGCGACAGCACGGCGCGCTACATCGAGCAGCTCGCCCGCGAAGGCATCGCCCTGGCCTGCCAGCCGGGCTACTACTGCCCCTCGAACTACATGAACCGGACCGACATGTCGGTCTTCCTCGAGCGGGCCAAGCGCGGCGGCTCCTACACGCCGCCGGCGGCCTCGGGAACCCTGTTCGCCGACGTGCCGGCGAGCTACCCGCACGCGGCCTTCATCGAACAGCTCTCCCGCGACGGCATCACCGCCGGCTGCGCCACCAACCCGAACCGCTACTGCCCCGTGGACGCGGTCTCCCGCGACCAGATGGCCGCCTTCCTGGCCCGGACGTTCGCGCTGCCGCTCCCCTGAGCTCCCCGCCGGCGGGCACGCAGCCCGCCGGCTGTGGTATTTTTCGCGGATGTACCTCGATCCTTCTTCCGGCAGCATGATGCTGCAGATCATCCTGGGCGGACTCGCCGGCGCGGCGGTGGCGTTCAAGCTGTTCTTCCGCCGGGTCCGGGCGTTCTTCGGCAAGGCGGAACCCGCCGAGCCCGAGAGCGCGGAAACGCCGGATGGAGTTTGAGCCCGGCTCGTTTCGCGATCGCACCGGCCGAGTCTTCTACCGCGGACAAAACGTCTACCGCGCCCTGACGGCGCCGGCCCTCGCCGAGTGGGAGGCCCTCCGCGGCAAGGCCTTCCTCGCCCGCGGCATGGCCGAGGGACGGATCGTCGCCACCGGGCTCGCCGGCCCGGAAGTCCCGCTGCCGGGCAATGACCCTGGCAATGAAAATCAGTGGGCCGCCGTTCTCACCCACGAGCGCATTCCCTTCATCTCCTACCCTTACGAGTGGTGCTTCGGCATGCTGCGCGACGCGGCCCTCTTGCAGCTCGAGCTGCTCGCCGCCGCCCTCGCCGAGGGGATGACGCTCAAGGACGCGACGCCGTTCAACGTCCAGTGGATCGGCTGCCGCCCGGTGTTCATCGACCTGCTCTCCTTCCGCCGCTGGCAGCCGGGCGAGCCCTGGGTGGGTTACCGGCAGTTCTGCGAGCTGTTCCTCTATCCCCTGCTGCTCGAGGCCTATAAAGGGGTGCCGTTCCAGCCCTGGCTGCGCGGCCGCATCGACGGCATCCCGCCGCGCGACTTCCTGCGCCTGCTCTCGCCGCGCGACCTGCTGCGCCGGGGGGTGCTCACCCACGTCTATCTGCACGCCCGCAGCGAGGGGGCCTGGAAGGCGCCGGCCCGCGACGTGCGCGGCGACCTCGCCGCCGCCGGCTTCCACAAGGAGCTGATCCTCGCCAACGTGCGCAACCTGACGAAACTGGTCCGGGGCCTCGCCCTCCCCCGCCGGGAATCGGTCTGGTCGGGCTATGGCGAGGAGCCCGGGTATCGCCCGGAGGACCGCGAGGCCAAGGAGGGTTTCGTCCGCGAGGCGGTGGCCGAGCAGCGCTGGGAACGGGTGTGGGACCTCGGCGCCAACACCGGCGAATACTCGCGCATCGCCGCCGGCAACGCCGATTGCGTCGTCGCCCTGGAGGCCGACCGCGACGCCGTCGAGCGGCTCTATGAGGCCGGCCGCCGGGAGGGCGTCCGCAACGTCCTGCCGCTGGTCTGCGACCTCGCCGACCCCTCCCCGAATCAGGGTTGGCGCGGCCTTGAGCGCAAGGACCTCGCGGAGCGCGGCCGGCCCGGCCTCGTGCTCTGCCTGGCGCTGATCCATCACCTGGTGATCGGCGCCAACCTCAGGCTGGCGGATTTTCTCGACTGGCTGGGCGGGCTCTCGCCGTTCCTGGTCATCGAGTTCGTGGCCCGGGAGGACCCGCGGGTGCAGGGTCTCCTCGCCAACCGCGACGCCGAGCTCTACGCGGACTACGACCTCCCCGGCTTCGAGGCCGGGCTCGCCGCCCGCTTCGAGGTCCTGCGCCGGCGGGAGATCGCCGGCGGCCGGCGCGTCCTCTACTTCGCGAGATCCCTGCGGGTCGCCAGGTCCCGCCAGACGTGAAAGAGATCTCCCGGGGCGCGGCCTGGACCACGCTCGCCGCCCTCACCGCGCTCGCCGTCTTCTTTGCCGTCTTCATGGAGTGGCTGTTCTTCGCCACCCAGCAATCCTTCCTCTCGGCGCTCGGGTTCGGGGAGCAGTTGCGGGCCCTCGGGGTGGCGGCCCTGCCTCCCCTGGCGGCCGGGCTGATGGTGGTGACGATCGCCGCGGCGCTCTCTCTCTACTCCCGGCGAGCGGCGGGGCTCCTCGGCCGGAGCGTGCCGGCCCTCATCCTCACCGCCTCCTTCCTGCTGCTGGCGGACAACTTCACCCACACCGTCTTTCACTTCGGCATCTTCTCCCTGCGGGGGTACGCGCGCTTCCTCTACACGCCCGTGCTGGCGGCGCTCGCGCTCGCCGCCTGGCGGCTCGTCCGCGGCTGCGAGGCCGCGCTCCTGCGCCGCCGCGGCCTGCGAGCCCTCGCCGTGGCCGCGGGCGTGGCGCTCACCCTGGCCGCCGCCGGAGCGGCTATCATCGGACCGCGGGAGGAGCCGCGCGAGAACATGCCCACGACCGGGCCGGGCAGCCGGCCGAACATCCTCATCCTCGGCAGCGACGGCGTGGAGGCCCGCCATCTCTCGCTCTACGGCTACCGGCGCGAGACCACCCCCTTCCTCGCCGCCCTCGCCGGCGAGTCGCTGGTCTTCGACAACGCCTACTCGAACGCCGGCAACACCGGCGGCTCGATCACCTCGATCCTCACCGGGCGGCTGCCCACCGCGATGCGCGTCATCTACCCGCCCGACGTCCTTCACGGCGAGGACGCCTACCGGCACTTGCCGCGGATCCTGCGGGGGCTCGGCTACCGCGCCGCCCAGCTCTCGGTGCGCCACTATGCCGACGCGGTCGACCTCAATCTCCGCGAATCGTTCGAATGGGCCAACTTCCGCCCCGTCGGGGAACGGGAGAAGATCCAGGATCGCGCGCTCGGGCAGACCGGCGGCTACTTCCTCCAGCAGATCGCCGAGCGCCTCGCCGGCCGCCTCCGCCATCTTCTGACCCGCAACGAACAGGAAGAGCCCTACCGGCAGGTGACCGACGATCGCACCGCGAACCATGGCGACGACGAGCGGCTGGCCGCCCTCTTCCGCTTCCTCGGCGAGCCCGATCCGCGCCCCTTCTTCGTCCACGTCCACCTGATGGGGACCCACGGCGCCACCTTCGAGCCGGGCCAGCGCCGCTTCTCGCGCGGACAGGAGCAGACCGAGGGCTGGCTTCCCGACTTCTACGACGACGCCATCCTCGACTTCGACGGCGAGGTGCGCCAGGTGGTGAGCTTCCTGCGCCGGAAGAAGATGCTCGACCGGACGATCCTGGTGATCTACTCCGACCACGGCATGCGCTACACCACCGCTGTGCGCGTGCCGCTGCTGGTCCGTCTTCCCGGCGGAACGAAAATGGGCAGGGTCTCCGCCGTCGTCCAGAACCTCGACATCGCCCCCACCCTGCTCGACGCCCTGGGAGTTTCCCAGCCCCCCTGGATGACGGGGCGCTCGCTGCTCCGCCCCGATCCCGAGCCCTGCCGGCCGGTGCTGAGCGTCGCCGCCAAGCCCCAGATCCACCTGCCCAACAATCTCTGGGTGACCCTCCCCACGGCGCCGTTCTACAGCCTGGGCAGGATCTCTCTGCTCACCGGCGGCACGGGCGGCCGGCAGCTCACCCTGACCCTCCCGGAGGGCGCGCTCGCCGAGGCCCCGGCCGAGGGGGCCGGACCGGCCTGCCCCGCTCCTCCTGCCGACACGGCAAGAACCTTGCTGATCGATCACCTGCGGCGCAACGGATTCGACGTCTCCCTCCTCACCCGTTAAGCCATGCTAAGGTGTCTAAGGATCGATAAACGGGAGGCACCCTCATGCGCGATCGAGTCCAGTCCACGCCCTTTTCCCTGAAACTTCTCGCCGCTGTCCTGCTGCTCGGCCTGGTCCTCAACGCCGGCGGGGCTGGCGCGGCCACCTCGGGTGGCACGCTCACCATCGTGCCGGTGGCGGGGGCCTTGAACAATCCGGTCGGCGCCACCAACGCCGGCGATGGCTCGGGCCGGCTGTTCGTGCTCGAGCGTCCGGGAAACCTCCGGATCTACAAGAACGGCCAGTACCTGACCACCCCGTACCTCAACATCCAGTCGCTGATCGCCTGCTGTGCCGGCGAGCGCGGCCTCCTGGGAACGGCGTTCCATCCCAGTTATGAGACGAACGGATTCTTCTACGTCTCCTACACCCGGGTGTCGGACGGCGACATCGTGCTCGCCCGCTATCACGTCTCCGGCAACCCGGACGTGGCCGACCCCGCCTCCGCCCTGATCCTGCTCACCATCGAGCACTCAGCGCAGTCCAACCACAACGGCGGCCACCTCGCCTTCGGACCCGACGGTTACCTCTACATGAGCGTCGGCGACGGCGGCGGCGGCGGCGATCCGTTCGAAAGCGGCCAGAGCCTCAACACCCTGCTCGGCAAGCTCCTGCGCATTGACGTCGATCATGGCTCCCCCTACGCCATCCCGGCGGGCAACCCCTTCGCCGGCGCCACCCCCGGGCTCGACGAGATCTGGTCCTACGGCCTGCGCAACCCCTGGCGCTTCAGCTTCGACCGCCAGACCGGCGACCTCTACATCGGCGACGTCGGCCAGGGCGCCCGCGAGGAGATCGACTTCCAGGCCGCGGGCGCGGCCGGCGGGCAGAACTACGGCTGGGACTGCCGTGAGGGGAAAGCGAGCTACAACGACAGCAGCGACACGGTAAACAACCCCCCCGTCTTAAACTCCGACTGCCCCGGCCGCACCTTCGTCGAGCCCGTGCTCGACTACCCCCACTCCCCCGAGTGCTCGGTGACCGGCGGCTACGTCTACCGCGGCCGGGTGGCGAGCTTCCTGACCGGCCAGTACATCTATGGCGACTACTGCAGCGGCAAGATCTGGCGGGTCGCCTCGAATGGCGGCACCTGGACGCCGACCCCGATCTCCGACACCGCGTTCAACATCAGCAGCTTCGGCGAGAGCGAGAGCGGCCGCATCTATGTCGCCGACCTCGCCAGCCAGACCCTGCAGTGGATCGCGGTCTCCACCTTCTCGGACGTCCCGCCGACCCACTCGGCGTGGAGCGAGATCGAGGCGATCCAGACCGCCGGCATCACCGCCGGCTGCGACGGAACGAGATTCTGCCCCGACACGACCCTCACGCGCGCCGAGATGGCGATCTTCCTGGTGCGCGGCATCCACGGCGCCGCCTTCACCCCGCCGCCGGCCACCGGCGTCTTCGCCGACGTGCCGGCGAATTACTGGGCCGCTCCCTGGATCGAGCAGCTTCGCGCCGACGGCATCACCAGCGGCTGCGCCACCAGCCCCCTGCGCTTCTGTCCGGAGAGCTTCGTCGGCCGTGCGGAGATGACGATCTTCCTGCTGCGCGCCCGTCACGGCAGCGCCTACACGCCGCCCGCCGCCAGCGGGACCGTGTTCGCGGACGTCCCGGCCAGCCACTGGGCCGCGAGCTGGATCGAACAGCTCTATGCCGAGGGGGTCACCAACGGCTGCGCCAGCAATCCGCTGCGCTACTGCCCGGCGAGCACCCTGAGCCGCGCCCAGATGGCCCTGTTCCTCGCCCGGGGTTTCGACCTGCCGCTCCCCTGAGTGACAGTTTCCGATCGCGGGGGTGTCACTCTTTGTCACTCCCGCTTCTCTTCTTTCTTTCAAACTACTGATTTTAAATAGCTTCATGGCGACGATGCGCAGGTATGCGGCTTGCTCTATAGGCTTGCCGTGCATCAAGCAAAGGTTGGCTTTCTCCGGGTTGGCCTGGCCCCCCTCCTGGGGCTCCTTTTGTCCGCCGCTCCAGCGCTGGCGCAGGGTACCTCCACGCTGCAAAACCCCACCGCCTCTTTTTCCACGCCGGGCGCCAAAGAGGTCACGTTGAAGGCGTGCAGCGCCACCGGGCTCTGCACCACGATGACCAAGACGGTGGTGGTTCTGGACCCGATGCCCCACATCGTCAGCATGGGCGCCGTGGCGCCGCTGGTGGGAACGGCCGAGACGATCTCCCTCTCGGCCCAGACCACGGGGCGGCCCGCGCTGGCTCATCAGTGGACGATCTCGGGGACCCCGGGCACCCTCACACTGACCGGCAACCCGGTCAGCTGGAGTGCCCAGACGCCGGGGGCCGGGATCTTCCAGGTCTCGCTGCGGGTCCAGAACACGGACGGTTCCGTCACCTCAACGCCGGTCACCGTCGACGTCCGGCAGACGACCTTCGCCGACGTCCCTCCGACCTATTGGGCCTGGAACGACATCGAGACCCTCTACACGCAGGGGATCACCAGCGGCTGCGGCTCCAACCCGCGGACCTACTGCCCCACCGGCACTGTCTCGCGGGCGGAGATGGCGATCTTCATCGTACGCGCCAAACATGGCTCCACCTTCGCGCCGCCGTCGCCCCTCGGGATCTTCTCGGACGTCGCGACCACCTACTGGGCGGCCCCGCAGATCGAGCAGTTCTTCGCCGACGGCATCACCACGGGCTGCGCCCTCTCCCCCCTGCGCTTCTGTCCCACGAGTTTTCTGAGCCGCGCCGAGATGGCGATCTTCCTGCTGCGCGCCAAGCATGGAGCGGCCTACCTCCCGCCACCCGCCAGCGGGACGACGTTCGCCGACGTTCCGGCCACTTACTGGGCCGCCCCCTGGATCGAGCAGCTCGCCGCCGAAGGGGTCACCAACGGCTGCGCCACCGCCCCCACCCGCTTCTGCCCCGACGCCCAGGTCAGCCGCGACCAGATGGCCGCCTTCCTGGTCCGGACGTTCAGCCTGGGCGGGCTGTAGGCGCAGGATTAAGAACAGCGCACCCTTTCAGGGTGCGTTGCCGGCCGGCAGGACCTGCCCTCCGAATCCTCACCCTCGGTCCCTCTCCACGAAGTGGAGAGGGAGGGCCTGACAGAACCTCCCGCGCTTGTAGGGTGCGCTGTGCGCACCACGGTTCCGCAGGATTCACGGGCTCCGAAGGAGCCCAGGCATGTAGCCTGGGGCGTGAGCCCCAGGTAGGGGATGACAAAAGAACCCCAAAGCCCCGGAGGGGCGACGGCAGATCATCGCTCCGAGGAAGAATGCCGTCGCCCCTTCGGGGCTCGTGAGGTCTTGAGCTCCCTTCACCTGGGGCTGACGCCCCAGGCTACATGCCTTTGCCCTTTCCGGGGCAAATTCCGAGACTGGACGAGATGTGTGGAATGGCATGGGTTGACACCCAGGCTGGATCAATCCGCCCTGCGGGCGGGGGTACCTTCGGGAATCCTCCCCAGGAAAGGGCAGGTCGTACCCTTCGCCGCCAAATGAAAAGGGCGGGGAACAAGTCCCCGCCCCGGTCACACCTTCAGGAAGACGGAGCCTACGGCCCGATCTCCTGGGGCGGCAGGGAGAAGGTGCGGAGGAGGAACACCGCCATCTGACCGCGGCTCACCGCGTCCACCGGGCAGTAGCGCAGCGGGTCGGTGGCGCAGCCGGAGGTGACCGCCTCGTTGTAGAGCTGCTCGATGAACGGCCGGGTGAAGTCCGCCGCGACGTCACTGAAGATCCCGGTCGCCGGCGGCGGCGTGTAGCCCGATCCATGCTCGGCCCGCAGCAGGAAGACGGCCATCTGGGCGCGGGTCACCGGATCGCTGGGGCAGTAGCGCAGCGGCGAGGTAGCGCAACCCGAGGTGACGCCGTCGTTATAGAGCTGCTCGATGTAGGGCGCCGTGAAGTTCGCCAGCGAAACGTCGCTGAAGATCCCGGTCGCCGCCGGCGGCACGAAGGTCGCGCCGTGGGCGGCGCGGACCAGGAAGACCGCCATCTGCTCGCGGGAGACGTTGCCCGCCGGGCAGAACTGGCCGACGGCGCACCCGGAGGTGATCTCCGAGGCGTAGAGCCCCTGGACGTACTTGAAGAAAGCGTATGAGGTCGGCACGTCGCTGAAGAGCTGGATCACGCCGATGTAGCCCGTGCGCTGCGAGGCGAAGTCGTCGAACTTGGCCGTGCCCGAGGTCGCCGCGTCGACGCCGTTCACCGCGCCCAGGCGGGCGTAGTTGATGGTGCCGTTGTCATTGTCCAGCGAGGCCAGGTTGGCCTTCTGGACGCCGTCCACCCAGAGGGTGAAATGGCCGTTGCCGGTGCCGGTGCCGCCGGCCGTCGACTTCGCCCAGTCGACCTCCAACATGCGCCAACCGTCCGCCAGGATGACTTCCGACGGGATCTCGACCTCGGAGCCGAGGTCCGTCCGCACGAAGGCGCTCAGCACCTTCTTGCCGGCGGTCTGCCGGGCCACCGCCCGGAACAGGACGTTGCCGGTGGTCGCCGGCGGCGTCGGATCGGCGCCGTCGGAAGCCGCGAAAATGTCGAACTCATTGCCGTTGGTCATCGTCAGACCGCGCAGGTTGACGAAGAAGCGGAGGCGGTAGACGGACTCAGCGACGGGGTGGCTGCTCTGCACATAGGCGGGGTTGCGGTCCGGGGTCGCCACGTCAACCTCGAGCCCATGGGTTCCGGTATAACGGGCTACTCCGCCGACGCTGGGTACTCCGGGGCGGACGGTGAGCGTACCGGCGAAGACTCCGGTCCCCCCGACCAGAGCGAAGCCGAGTGCGAGGGCTGTGGCCCGGCGCAAGCGTGAAATCTCCATCCTGCGATCTCCTCTCAATGCCATGAGGCGGTGGTTCCTAGTTCAAAATCATCGCTGAAAATGCCGTTTACCGGACCGAGTTGAAAGATGCACTGACTGACGCGCGCCTGGATCTTCGGCGCGATAAGGCTCACGGTGCGGGTGGAAGACCGCTGTGGAACCGCATCCGGTCAGGTGGCAGTAGCTCATTACCGTTCCCTTGACGTTCGTCACGCCGTTGATCGTGACCGGCGCCGGACAACTTGTCGAACCAGTGTAACAGGCCTCGCCATTGTAGCAGGTATCGGTCGGTGGCGCATAGCAATGTGTGTGCGGCGAGCCGACATTGTGGCGGCGGCGAGCGGCGCCGCATCCGGCCGGGAACATCCAGTTCTTCATCCTGTAAATCTCCTTCTCGCCGCGCTTACTGCCAGGAGGCCTTGGTCCCCGATTCGAAGCCGTCGTTGAGGAGGACGTTCGACGCTGCCACCGGAGCGATGCAGCTCGGGTTTCCCGCGGCCACCGAGGCGATGTAGCCGTTCATCTGCGCCGCCTCGCGCGCGGGCTGCACGCCAAAGCCGAACCCTGTGCCAAACGTCAGCGTGATGTTGCCGTAGCCTCCCGATCGCAGGTGGCAATAGCTCATGATGGTGCCGCTCCCCGTGCCGGCCGGGCCGGGAGTCGAGGTCGCGCCGGAGTAGCAGCCGCTCTCGCTGCCATAGCACTGATCGATGGGGCTCGCGTTGCCTCCGATGCCGGCGTAGCAGTGGGTGTGAGGGGAGCCGAAGTTGTGGCCGAGCTCGTGGCTGAACGCGTAGATGTCCCAGACCACGCTCGGGCTGTTGATGCTGAAACCTCCGAAGAGGTTGCCGGTATAGCCGTAATCGCCCCCCCAGGGGGTGCTCTCGGCGCCGAGGCCGGGGCAGGATGCCGCGCCGCCGGAGAAGAAGGAGCCATGGCAGAGCGCGTTCAGCCAGGCGACGCCGCCGCCCGTGGCCTTGCCGCTCAGGAAGTGGGCGGTCGTCCGCGAGACGCCGGTCCGGTTCTGGTTCCAGTACTTGCCGAACTCGAACAGGCTGCAGAGGGTGTTCGTCTGCGTCCAGGGATCGCTGCTGGTCTGCCAGAGGCTCAGCGACTGCACGGCCAGGGAGGTGCCGAGCTCCGCGGCGTAGATCGTCGAGGCGTAGCCGACCAGGTTGCCGACGTAGGCGGTGGCGTTGATGGCGGCGTTGGGGTTGGCGGGAGTGTTGAAGAGCTGGTAGAACTCGAAGTCGGTCTCGATGGCGATCCTGCCGGTGTGCACGGCGATGGCCTTCTCCAGCGGTGCCGTGGCGAAGGCCGTGAAGTCCGGGACCGGCCCGGTTCCCGGGCTCGCCGGGAGCTGCGCGTCGCCGCAGTTGAACAGCCCGGAGCGGGACGACTTCAGCAGCGCCGGATCGACGCGGTGCAGGGCGAGCGGATCGCCGAGGGCCTTGACCGTGGCATCGTCACCGCCGATCAGGAAGATCGCCCCCTCCTCGCTGACCACCCCCTGGAAGCGCCCATCCTCGAGCCGGGCCAGGAAGACGCGCGACCCGGGGCTGCCGTCCACCGTGCCGCGGAAGTAGGCGTTCGCCGGCGCCGGCAGCACCCGGTCCCCGGCGTCGCCGTGAACGGTGATCACGGCATCTTCCGCGAACACCTCGAAGCGCTCCAGCACCAGCGTCCGGGGCTCTTCCGCGTCCGCCACCTGGACGTTCTCCAGCCGCAGGCGCGCGCCGACCGCCAGCCGGGCGGCCATGGTGGCGAAATCCCGGCTCTGCACCACGGGCAGCTCCGGCCCCGCCGCCCGGGTGGGACCCGCGGCGGCCAGCAACAGCCCACAACCGGTGAGGATCATCCGCTTCACGTTCCAACGCATTCCAATCCCTCCTTGTGGAGGCAAGCGCGAGGGCGCTCAACCACCCGTTCTAGATCCCATGGCTTACATCTCTCGAGGATGCGTTGCCGAGCATTTTGGTTAGCTAACCGAGATATGTCAATCGACGCATACATATAACGCCGGTTTTTGTCACCCTCGGCTCGCAATCCTTGTCTCCGCCGCTGCGCGCCATCAAACAGCGCAGCAGCTTGAAATCAAGCATTTACCTGCCTCGCAACACTCTTGATCGACGGCCTTGAGGGGAGAGAAACGCAAGGTTCGGGCCAGAAAAGTCACCGCCTGCGACGTTCCCGCGCTATGATCCGTAGACTCTGACGGGTCCTCTAGGGAGTCTCTGCATGGATTTGAGCCGCGGCGCAAGCCGCCCGCCAGTCTCCGATCGTCCGCTCCGGCTCACCCTGGCCCTGGGCCTCTGTGGAGCCGCTCTCCTCGCCACCGCGGCGAGCGCCCAGCCGTCACCCGGCCTCTTCTTCTGGCTCTCGCGATCCTCCCCGCCGGCGGCGGCGCCTGAGTCGCCCGTGCTGGCGACCGGACCGGAGTTTCAGGGGATCCCGCCCGGGAGCGTCATCGGCGAGGTGCGGGTGGTCGCGCAGGACATTTTCGATGAGAAGAATCCCGGCGAAGGCAACCGGCTGTTCCGCTTCGCCAACCGCCTGCACCGCACCACCCGGCCGGGCGTGATCCAGAGCCAGCTCCTGTTTCGCCCGGGCGACGCCTTCTCCCCCGAGCTGGTCGAGGAGTCGGCGCGGCTGCTGCGCTCCCACGACTACCTCTACGACGTCGCCATCCGCCCGGTGCTGCGCGGCGACGGCAAGGTGGACGTGGAGGTGAAGACCCGCGACGTCTGGACGCTCGAGGGGGGCGCCTCCTTCGGCCGCGCGGGGGGCCGGAACAGCAGCAGCTTCTCGCTGAGCGACAGCAATTTTCTCGGCACCGGCAAAGAGGTCTCGCTGGCCCGGATCGGCACCATCGACCGCACCTCCAACCTGGTGCGCTTCACCGATCCGAACCTGATCGGGAGCCGTGTCCGCCTCCTCCTCTCCTACGCCGACAACAGCGACGGCGGGCGCCAGCGCCTGGAGATCGAGCGCCCCTTCTACTCGCTCGACACGCGCTGGGCGACCGGTCTGCGCAGCTTCCACGACGACCGCCTGGAGAGCCTCTACTCGCTGGGCAAGGTGGAGACCGCCTTCCGTCACCAGACCGACTTCGTCGAGGTCTACGGCGGCCTCTCGTCCGGGCTGGTCGGCGGCGCCACCCACCGCTGGGAGGCGGGCTTCACCTACTCGCGGGACGACTTCGAGCGCTCCACTCTCCCCTTCCCCTTCTTCGGGGGCAAAGAGCTGGGCAAGGGGCCCTTCGACCGGATCCCGCTGCCGCCGGACCGCACGCTGGCCTATCCATGGCTCCGCTTCCAGTCGATCCAGAACCGCTTCGTCGTGGAAAAGGACCTCGACCGCATCCAGCGCTCCGAGGATCTGAACCTGGGCCGGCAGTTCAGCGCGCTCGTCGGCCTCTCCTCCCCCACCTTCGGCGGCGACGGCTCGCGCTGGGTCGCGCAGACCGCGGTCTCGGACGGCTGGCGCCCCGCCGCGGGCCAGATCGTGCTCGCGCAGCTCGGCGGCTCGACCCGCTGGGCGGAAGGGGACGCCGAGAACCTGGTCGCCGGCGGGCGCGTCCGCTGGTACGTCCGCGACTTCGGCCGGCACGTCTTCTACGCCTCGCTCGGCGCCGACCTCGCGCACCGGCTGGACGGCGAGGACCAGCTCCTGCTCGGCGGCGATAGCGGCCTGCGCGGCTACCCCATCCGCTATCAGGCCGGCGACCGCCGCGTCCTGCTGACGCTCGAGCAGCGCTTCTTCAGCGACCGCGAGATCTTCCACCTCGCCCATCTAGGGGCCGCCGTCTTCTTCGACGCCGGCCAGGCCTGGTTCGTCGACACCCTCACCGAGCGCGACGTCGCGCTGCGCCAGAACCGCAGCGTCCTCAAGGACATCGGCCTCGGCCTGCGCCTCGGCTCCAGCCGCTCCTCGCGCGGCGGCGTCCTCCACCTGGATGTCGCCTTCCCCCTGGACGGCGGGCGCTCGCTGCAGAATGTGCAGTGGCTGGTGTCGACCGGGGACACCTTCTAGGGGGGAGGGTGAACACGGACACTCACGAACGCACACAGACGAACACGGACAAAAGAGACGACGAAGGCAACCCTGTCCTTTTCGTCAGTGCTTGTCCGTATTCGTCCGTGTTCGTCCCTTCAGCCTCCTAGAACTGATACCCCAGCGACAAATAAGGCTCCCGGTACCGCCGCGCCGAGATCCCCCAGAGCCACTGGTTGTAGCCGGCCTCGAGGGCGAGGCCGCGCCAGTTCAGGGGGACGATCACCGCCAGGGTGCCCTTGGCCAGGCTGGCGTCGTTGAAGTTGAGGATGGCGCTGGAGCCGAAACGGTCGTCGGGCTGGCGCGGCGAGTCGTTGCCGAGGCTCCGGACGTAGGTGATCGCGCCCTTGGCCGTCAGGCCCCACCAGGGGAGCGGATATCCCAGCTCGGCGTAGGCCGGCACCTGATCCGCCGGCGCCCCCTCGCGCCAGGTGTAGCCGGCCTCGAAGTTCATCCAGCCCCGCCCCTCCTGGAAGGAGTGGCTCAGCATGTAGGTCAGCGTGTAGTCGTGCTTGAGCACGCCGCGCCACTCGGGGCTGACGCCGCGGCGGTTCCCCTGCGCGTCGAAGAGATAGCGGTTGTAGGCCCCCGGGAGGTCATAGAGAATCGGGGTGCGCTCGGTGGCGGCGAGCGCCATCGGCCAGTCCCCCTTGGCCAAGGCGTACTTGAGGCCGAGCCAGGTGTCGGAGAAGCCGACGTTCTTCTCCTCGTCGGCATGCACGCCTTCCAGGCCGTAGAGATAGGTGACCAGGTAGCGCGCGGAGAGACGGGGGAACAGCCCCACCTCGCCCGAGAGATAGGTGTAACGGAAGTCGTGGTAGCTGATCTGGCCGGCGGCGTTGGTGTTGGTGTAGACGTCGCCGTCGCTGTTCCAGGAGGTGCTCGCCGTCTTGCGGCTGAAGCCCAGTTGCACGTCCCCCTTGCCCGGCTCGGGCACCCAGGCCCCGCCGCAGTAGCCCGCCGCGGGGATCAGCAGAAACACAAACAGAATCCAGATCGGCTTCGATATCTTCTTCATCAACGTCTCCCCATGGAGTTGGATGGCGGTGGGGTGCTACGGCTAATGACGCGAGATTCTGCCCATACCCTTTAAGACTGCCAGAGAGGCGCGCAGAGGCCAGACATCCCCGACCCGGAGTAGAATCCCTACAGCTCGATCTCATGCGTCTACACTCCCTCAGGTGCCTCCACGGCGTTTTTGCGCTCCTGCTCCTGCTCGCGGGCACCCTCGCCGTGGCCGCCGCTCCGCCGGAGCGCGGGTTCCCCCTGATTCAGGCCTACGAGCCCAACCTGCCGGAGGCCTCGACCCAGTTCTTCGACGTCACCCGCGACTCCCGGGGTGTCCTCTACTTCGGCAACCTCAACGGGGTCCTGGTCTTCGACGGGGCGTGGTGGCGGCGGATCGAGGTCGGCAAGGGGATCACCGCCTACCGGGTGGCGAGCGGCGAGAACGGGAAGGTCGGGGTCGGCGGAGTCGACGAGATCGGCTACCTGACTCCCGACGGCCGCGGCACCTTGCGGTACGTCTCGCTGCTGCCTCTCCTCCCTCCTGGCCAGCGGAAGCTGGGGCAGGTCCTCGCCATCCGGCCGCTGGCCCAGGGGTTCGCCTTCATGACCTCCAGGTGGCTGCTGATCTGGGATGGAACCCGCGTCACCACCGTGGCCACCTTCCCCGGCGACCGCCCGTACGCGGCGCTCTTCTCCGTCGGCCCCGAGAGCTACGTCTGGAGCCGCCAGGGGATCTCCCGGCTTCAGGGAATGCGGCTCGAACCGGTGCCCGGAGGCGAGGTGTTCCGCGGCCGGCGGGTGGACCAGATCCTGCCGGCCGACGGCGGGCTGCTCGTCTCGGTGCGCGGCGAGGGGCTCTTCCTCCTGCGCGGCGGCAAGGCCGAGCCGTTCGCGCCCGAGGCGTCGCGGTGGACGGCGGCAAAACGGGTCCTCGAGGGGATCCGGCTCGCCGACGGCCGCTGGGCCCTGGGCTCGGTGCTCGGCGGTCTCCTCCTACTACGACCCGACGGCGCGGTGGACCAGGTGATCGATACGGCGGCGGGGCTCTCCGACGACTTCGTGTCCGGCCTGGTGGAGGACCGCGAGGGATCGCTCTGGCTCGCCCTCAACAACGGGCTGGCGCGAGTCGAGATCGCTTCCCCGCTGTCGGTCCTCGACCGGCGGACGGGGCTGCGGGGGGAGACCTACAGCATGGCGCGCCATCGCGGCGCCCTCTGGATCGGCACTTCCGGGGGGCTGTTCACGACGGCTGGAGCGGAGACCGGCCCGCCCGCCCATCTGCGCCTGGTGCCCGGCGTGGTCCCCAGCATCTGGAGCCTGCTGTCGAGCGGCGACGACCTCCTCGCCGGAACCGCCTTCGGCGTCTTCCAGGTCCGCGGCACGGCGCCCTTCCTGGTGCCCGGCTCGGACCAGTCGACCACCTACGTCCTCGCGCGCTCGGACGCGGACCCGGAGCGGGTCTGGGTGGGCCAGGAAGACGGCCTCGCCGCGATTCGCCGGGATGGCGAGAGGTGGCGCTTCGAGGGGAAGATCGTGGACCTGTCCTCCGAGATCCGCTCGATAGTCGAGGGGGAGGACGGCACCGTCTGGTGCGGCACGCTGCTCGACGGCGTCATCGGCGTCCAGGTCCCGGCGGCGCCGGGACCTGTGAAGCCGCGGCTCCGCCGGGTCGCGGCGAGCGAGGGCGCCAACGTTTTCCGGATCGGCCGCCGCATCCTCGCGGTGAAGGACAACCAGGTGCTCCGCCTCGACGAGTCCCGAGGCGCGCTGGTGCGGGACCCGGCACTCGCGGGCGTCCGCGCCCAGACCGACTTCTCCCTCCTCGCCGAGGACGCCGGCGGCAACCTGTGGATGAACTCTCGCCCTCCCGCGGTCGCCCGGCGGCGCGGGGCGGGGTGGGAGCCGGCGCCGCGCTCGCTCGCCGGGGTGCCGGGCCGCAACGCCGAGACCATCCTCACCGAGCCGGACGGGGTGGTCTGGCTGGCCACCGACAAGGGGCTCGTCCGTTACGAGGGGACGGTCCAGTCGCCGGCCATGGCCCTGCCTCCCCCGCTCCTGGCGCGCCTGACGTCGAGCGGCGCGCTCCTCTTCGGCGGCGCTCCCGGCGTGGCGCCGAGAATGGCGGACCTGCCCCCCTATCTGCGGCATCTGCGCATCGAGTTCGCGCCGCTCTCCTTCCGCGCCGGCCTGCGCTACCAGACCCGCCTCGAGCCGCTCGACGCCGGCTGGAGCGCCCCCACCGCGGAGCCCTTCGCCGAGCTGACCCGCCTGCCGCCGGGCGCCTACGCCTTCCACGTGCGCACCCTCGGCCCCAATGGCGAGCAGGGACCGGAGACGGGGTGGTCGTTCCACGTCCGCTCCCCCTGGTACCAGACGCCGCTGGCGCTGGCGCTCTGGCTCGCCCTCGGGCTGCTGGCGGTCTGGGGCTACGCCTGGCTGCGCGGCCGCGCCCTCCACCAGCGGGCGGCGCGGCTGGAGGCGCGGGTCAACGAGCAGACGCTGGAGCTGCGGAGCACGGTCGAAGAGCTGCGCCGCGCCCACGACGATCTCGGCGCCGCCAACGCGCGGCTCGAGGAGCTGTCGCTGCGCGACGAGCTGACCGGCATCGCCAACCGCCGGCGCCTGCAACAGGCGCTCGCCGAGGAGTGGGGCCACACCCGGCAGTCGATCGCCTTCGTCCTCCTCGACCTCGACTTCTTCAAGCGGCTCAACGACACCCACGGCCATCTCGCCGGCGACCTCTGCCTGCAATCGGTGGCGGGCCTGCTGGCGGCGGCGGCGCGGCGCAACGGCGGCCTGGCGGCGCGCTACGGCGGCGAGGAGCTCGCGGTGCTCCTCCCCGGCCTCAGCCTCGCCGGCGCGCTGAAGGTGGCCGAGCAGCTCCGCGAGGGGATCGAGGCCCTGGCGATCCCCAACGAGGCGGCGCCTCTGAAGCGGGTCACGGCGAGCTTCGGCGCCGTCGCCATGCTCCCCTCCCTTGGCCAGACGGCGGAGGGACTGATCGAGGCGGCCGACCAGGCTCTCTACCGCGCCAAGGCCGAAGGGAAGAACCGCGTCTGCGCCGGGGGCGTCAGGAGCGAGGCCGGCGGCGAGCGGACGAGCCCCGCCGCCTGACCGGAGCGTGCTCCACCTACCACTGGTGCTGGGTCGCTCCCGAGTGGTCGACCATCGTCCGCCCGTTGTCCTCCAGCGGCTCGAAGGCGGACTGCACCGCCACCCGCCCCGGTCCCCAGAGGCGCAGCCAGAGATAGCGGTCCCCCCAGGAACGCCAGGAGCGCCAGGTGCCGGCCGGCCGCTCGATGTGGAGCTGCATCTGCACCGTCGTGTCCTTGAACAGGAAGGCGGTCGGCTTGACCAGGATCGTCTCCCCCTGCTTGAGGTGGCGCACGAAGACGTTGCCCGCCGCGTGCAGAAGCAGCAGCCCGGGCGCCGCCGGCGCCTGGAAGCGGTCGAGGAGCATGCCGAGCGGGTAATGCGTCTCGGTCTCGTCCCCCTCCTTGGTCTTGAACCAGACGTTGGAGCTGAACCAGTCGTAGGTGACCGCGCCGGTCGCCACCATGAACAGGTGCTCGCGCACGTCGACCGCCTGCCCCGGTTGCAGAGGCAGCGAGACCATCTCCCCCGGCGCGTCGCGCGAGAAGGCGATGCGCCCCGGCCCCACCGCCTGCGTCATGATCAGCGGCATCCCGGCCAGCATCCGCTTCCAGGCGCCCTTGAGCGACATGGCGCTGACCTTCACCTGGGTGTCCATCCAGAGCAGGACGTGATGGGAGAAGTAGACCCAGTCGTTCGCGGCGAGGTTCATGTCGGCCACCGGCACGTAGGTCCCCTCGACCTGGCAATACGAGTTGCCGAACTGGATCTTCGCCATGTCGCGGCGGCCGGGCAGCTCCGACCAGCCGGAGCGGCTGACCACGGCCCTCACATCCACCGCCGCCCCGCACGCCGGGCAGGAGAGGGCGGTGCCGTCGCCGGCCATGCCGCACCAGGGGCAGGTGTAGCCGCGCCCCGAGGAGCCCGCGGCGAGTATTGGAGATGCAGGGGACGCCGGAGATGCAGGGGACGCCGGATCAGGATTCGTCATCGCGCCTCCCTACTCCGTGGTGTGGTGGACGTACATGGACTGGATGCCGACGCGGCCGGGGCCGGTCATGCGGGCGAGGTTCATGCTGGTGCCGCCGAAGAAGCCGCTGGTCAGCTTGATCGCCTCGACGTCCATGGCCACGGCGGCGTCCTTGTAGAGGAAGGCGCCGGGCTCGACCAGGATGCTCTCCCCCGGTTTCAAGGTCCGCTCGAAGACGTTGCCGTAGCCGTGGAGCAGCAGGAGCCCGGGCGCGCTCCGGGTGACGAAGCGGTCCATGAACATCCCCTGGCCGCCGAACAGGATGTTGCGCAGCCCCTTGATGCGCAGGAAGCTGTACTCGATCGTATGGGACGAGAGCAGGAAGGCGTGCTCCCGCACGTCGAGCTCCTGGCCGGGATGGAGCGGCAGCACGACCAGCTCGCCGGTGGCGTCGCGCGAGAAGGCAATCCGGCCGGGGCCGTGGGCGACGCTGATGATGAACGGCATGCCGGCGAGGGCGCGCTTGACGCCGCCGGTCAGCGGCAGCACGCTCATCCGGGTCGCGTCGTCCTTCCACAGCAGCACGTGATGCTCGAAGAAGACCGAGTCCCCCGCTCCCAGACTGATCTCGGCGACCGGCACGATCTCCCCCTCCACCTGGCAGGAACTGGCGCCGAACTGGATCTCCGTCATGTCGCGGATGCGCGGCGCCTCGCGCCACCCCGAGTCGCTCACCAGGTCCTTGACGTCGAGCGGGGCGCCGCACGACCGGCAGGCCAGCGCCGTCCCCTCGTTCATGCTCTTGCACCACTGGCACTCGATACGGACGAGAGGATCGTTCTGCGGCTGGGGCTCGGTCATAGCGGTCGCCTCTCCTGTGGGTCGGGGACCTCCTGTAACGGAGATGTAAAAGAGTCTACACCTGTTTGGCCGCGCGCCCTCACCTCTGGCAGCGGTGAGGAGCCCGGGCGGAGGGGGGCTCTAGCTCACCGCGGGGCGGCTCGGGATCCAGCGCTGGAAGAATGCGGAGATCTCGGCGACGGAGAGGAGGGCGCTGGAGTTGCGGAACTGGCCGTCGCGCTGCGCGATGACCAGCGTGCCGTCCGGCTCCAGGATCGCCACCGAGGGGATACCGCTTCCCACGTTCATGCCGTACTCGGACATCAGGTCGAGGTTGCGGTCCCGGTTGCCCACCGAGACCTTGACCACCACGAAGTGCGGATCGACGATCGGCGCCACGAGGCGATGCCCGAGAGCGCGCTTGAAAGCCTCGCAGTCCGGGCACCAGTTGGCCCCGAAGACCACCGCGACTCGCTTGCCCTCCTCCGCCGCCTGCCGGCAGGCGGTCTCGACGTGGGCCCGGGCGTCCTCCTGATCGGGGGAAGGGGAATGTGAAGTTTCCATCTCGGGCTTATTGTGCCATCAAAACGCGAGAGCGGGACTCTAAGCCGGCGTCACATAGGCCGCCGTGATGCCGCCGTCGACCAGGAAGGTGGCGCCGGTGGTGAACGACGATTCGTCGGAGGCGAGGAAGAGGGCGGCCTGGGCGATCTCGCGCGCCTCGCCGAAGCGGCCCATCGGGACGTGGACGAGACGCCGCTGGCGCTTCTCCTCGGTGTCCAGGTACTTCATCAGCAGCTCGGTGCGCAGCGGACCGGGGCAGAGGGCGTTGACCCGGATGTTCTCGCGGGCATGGATCACCGCCAGCTCGCGGGTCATCGCCAGCACGCCCCCCTTGCTGGCTGTATAGGCGAGCTGCGGGGTGGCCGCTCCCAGCAGGGCCACGAAGGAGGCGGTGTTGATGATCGATCCGCCGCCGGCGCGCCGCAGGGCCGGGATGCCGTACTTGCAGCCCAGGAACACCCCCTTCAGATTGATGTTCATGGTGAGGTCCCAGACCTCCTCCTCGGTCGCCACCGCATCGTCGTCGCGGGCGTGGGAGATGCCGGCGTTGTTGAACAGCACGTCGAGCCGGCCGAAGCTTTCCTCGGCGGCGCGGACCATCCCCTCGGCCTCGGCGCCCTTGGAGACGTCGGCGCGGACGTAGACCGCCTCGCCGCCGGCGCCCCGCAGCTCCTCCACGACCGCCCGGCCGGCGTCCTCGTTGACGTCCGCGACGACCACCCGGGCGCCCTCGCGGGCGAACAGCAGCGCCGACTCGCGTCCGATCCCCGAGCCGGCGCCGGTGATGACGGCGACTTTGTTGGCAAGGCGCATTGGTTTCTCCTCTCTGGAAAAAACGACACGGACTAACACGGACTAGCAGGGACTGACAGGGACAACAGATACCGGGCTTCGTGTTCCTGAGGTCCCTGTTAGTCCCTGTTTGTCCGTGTTCGTCCGTGTTTTCTCTTCAGGCCCGTTCGAAATACCGCGCCCGCTCCCAGCAGGTCACCACCTCGTCGAACTTGCGCTGCTCGGTGTGCAGGAAGTGCAGGTAGTGCTCGGCCACGTCCTCGCCGAAGGCCTCGCGGGCCAGCTCGCTCTGCTCGAATTCCCCAATCGCCTCGCGGAGGGTGGCGGGGACGCGCGGCAGCTCGCGGGCGGCGTAGACATCCCCCTGGAAGATCTCGGGCGGCTCGATCTTGTTGCGGATACCGTCGAGGCCGGCGGCGATAGCCGCGGCATAGACGATGTAGGGATTGGCATCCGCCCCCGGGATGCGGCACTCGACGCGCAGCGACGGTCCGCCGCCGACCACACGGAAGCCGGCGGTCCGGTTGTCGTAGCTCCAGGCGATGGTGGTCGGCGCCCAGGAGCGCGACTGGTACCGCTTGTAGGAGGAGACGTAGGGGGCGTAGCAGGCGGTGAGGGCGCGCGCGTGGCGGATCCAGCCGCCGAGGAACCAGCGGAAGGTGTCGCTCGCCTCCACCGGCCCGATCGGCCGGTCCCCCTGGAAGGCGTTGCCGCCGCCGTCCGCGCCCCAGAAGCTGACGTGGACGTGGGCGCTCGATCCGGTGTGCTTCTCGTCCCACTTCGACATGAAGGTCACCGACTTCCCCTGCGCCCAGGCGATCTCCTTGGCCGCGTGCTTGTAGAGGACGTTGCGGTCGGCCTGGGTGAGCGCCTCGCTGTAGCGGAGGTTGATCTCCTGCTGGCCGAGCCCGGCCTCCCCCTTGCTGACCTCGATGGGGACGCCGCTGCGGCCGAGGTGCCGCCGGATGGCGCCGATCAGCTCCTCCTCCTTGGTGCCCTGGAAGATGTGGTAATCCTCGTTGTAGGCCCCCATCGGCCGCAGGTCGTGGTAGCTCTTCGCCTGCGCCTCCGCGTAGCTGTCGTCGAAGGCGTAGAGCTCGATCTCCGTGCCCCCCATCACCGTGAAGCCGGCCTCGCGGGCCCGCGCGAGCTGGCGCTGCAGCATGCGGCGCGGCGAGACCTCGACGGGGTTCTCGTGATGATCGAAGAGGTCGCACAGCACCAGGGCGGTCTGCGGCAGCCAGTCGGCCCGGCGCAGGGTGGCGAGGTCGGGGACGCAGTGGAAGTCGCCATAGCCGGTCTCCCAGCTCGTGTACTTGTAGCCGGGGATGGCCTCCATCTCCATGTCGCAGGCGAGCAGGTAGTCGCAGGCGTGCATGCCGCCGCGGGCGACCTCCTCGACGAAGAAGGGGCCGGTGACCCGCTTCCCCATCAGCCGGCCGTACATGTCGGGGAACACCGCCAGCACCGTCTCGATCTCGCCGCGCTCGACGAGGGCTCCCAGCTCCTCGAGCGTCAGCATGCCCTTTTCACCCATCCCGTCGCCTCCTACTCCATAGCGATAAACACGCTTTTCCACTCGCTGTAGTGATCGAGCGCCGCGGGGCCCAGCTCGCGCCCCATGCCGCTCCGCTTGACGCCGCCGAACGGCATCTCCAGATGGACGCTCCAGCTCGAGTTGACCGAGATCACACCGGTCTCGACCGCGCGGACCACCCGCAACGCCCGGCCGATGTCGCGCGTCCAGAGGGAGCCGGAGAGGCCGTAGATGGAGCCGTTGGCGAGCCGGATCGCTTCCTCTTCATCGTCGAACGGCAGGATGCACACCACGGGCCCGAAGATCTCCTCCTGGGCGATGGCCATACCGGGGGTGACGTCGCGGAAGACCGCCGGCTCGTAGAAGCTGCCGCGGTCGTAGGCGGCCCCGGTCATCGCCCGGCCGCCGGTGCACAGCTTCGCCCCCTCCTCGACCCCGCGCCGCACCCAGCCGTCGACCTTCTCGCGGTGCTCGCGGGAGATCAGCGAGCCCATCTCGGTCGCCTCGTCCATTGGATCGCCGACGCGGATCGCGCGGGCGCGCTCGACGAAGCGCTCGACGATCTCCTCGTAGACCGGCCGCTCCACCAGCACGCGGCTGCGGGCGCAGCAGTCCTGCCCCGCGTTGCCCAAGGCGCCGGAGATCGACGCCCCGGCCTTCTCGAGGTCGGCGTCGGCGAAGATCAGGTTGGCGGACTTGCCGCCCAGCTCGAGGGAGACCCGCTTGATGTCGCCGGCCGCCGTCCGCATCACCTCGCTGCCGACCGCGGTCGAGCCGGTGAAGGCGACCTTGCTCACGTCCGGATGCCCTGCCAGGGCCGACCCGGCGGCGCTGCCCGGTCCCGGCACGACGTTGAGCACGCCGGGGGGCAATCCGGCCTCGGCGGCCAGCTCGGCCAGCCGCAGGGCGGTCAGCGGCGTGGCGGAGGCCGGCTTGACCACCACCGAGTTGCCGAGCGCCAGCGCGGGAGCGACCTTCCAGGTGGTGATGGCGAACGGGAAGTTCCACGGCACGATGAGACCGCAGACCCCGACCGGCTCGCGGAAGGTGAGGCCGATGCCGGGAGCGCCGACCGGGACGGTCTGGCCGCCGAACGCCGGGATCAGGCCGGCGTAGTACTGGAAGCAGGCCGCGCCCATCTCGATCTCGCCGCGGGCTTCTTGGATGGGTTTGCCGACGTTGCGCGATTCCAGGCTCGCCAGCTCGCCGGCCGCGGCGCGGATCTTCTCCGCCAGCCGCAGCAGCACCCGCGCCCGCTCGGAGGAGGTGGCCCGCCGCCAATCCCCCTGCTCGAACGACCGCCGCGCCGCCGTCACCGCGGCGCCGATATCCTCGGCCCCCCCCTCGGCCACCCGGGCGATCTCCTCGCCGGTCGCGGGGTTGAGGACCGGCTCGTACCGGCCCGAGCGGGCGGGGACGCGCTCGCCGTTGATCCAGAGGTTTTCTTGGGGTAGGTCGTGTTCCGCCATGGCAGGCGGATCATATCGCCTGGGGGCGGCCGTGGATCGGTCTTCTAGCGGGGAAAGATCTCGGAAACCGTGATCCGCAGACCCGGGAGAGCCCGCGAGGTGACCGACTCCCCCCGGCCGCCGCGGCTCAGCTCCAGATAGCGTTTCCGGTCCTCACTCAGGCAGTGGACCCAGATCGTCAACGCAGCGGGGTCGGCAAACCACACCTCGGGAATACCCGCCTCCAGGTAGGCGCCGAGCTTGGTGCCCAGGTCGTACCGGCGGGTGCCGGGCGAGAGCACCTCGACCACGAGGGCCGGAACCCCCTGGAAATTCAAGGCATCGTCCCCCGGCTCCTCACCGGCCCGGATGAAGACCAGGTCGGGTTGTACTGGCTCAGCGAGCCCTTCGGGGAGCAGGATGTCGAAGGGGGCGAAGAAGACCTCCCCCAGGCTCTGCTCGCGCACGAAGCGGTCGAGCCTTGAAAAAAGTCGGCTCAGAGCGCGCTGGTGGATGGCCGAAGGAGATGGGCTCACGTAGAGATAGCCTCGGATGACTTCGTAACGCTGGCCGTCGTCCGGCAAACGGCAATAGTCGGCGTACGTCCACTGCCCCGGCGCAGGCCAGGACCCAGTGTCTTCTCGTTCCGGAAAAATCAGCGGACGTGCCGGCTCGGGCATCGGTGCCTCCTTGCTCCCAGGGACGAGACTAGCGGCCCCCTCCGGGGCTGTCAATGCGTATCCGTCGCCGGTAAGCGTAATCCAGGTTTCGTCGAACGGCAACCCACGGGCGCTGTCACCCAGGAGTACGCCGCCCGCAACCGGGGAGAGGAGGCGACCGTCTCCCCTCAAAAGGAGTACCAGCCGATTCATTCAGCTCGTACCGGCCCGAGCTGGCGGGGACGCGCTCGCCGTCGATCATAGCGACGGAAGATCAGAAAATGTCCGTTGTACAAGGGGGACGTTCCCCCCGGGAGATAAGGGCCTTGTAGTAAAATCCCCTCATGAGACAGCGCGCGGAGACCGTCTTACAGGAAGCGTTGAAGTTACCCGAACAAGAGCGGACTGAGATCGCCAGTGCCTTATTGGAGAGCTTAGGGCCTGAGCCAGAAGCCGATGTCGAGGCGGCTTGGCGCCAGGAGGTAGCAGCTCGAGTAGCGGCACTGGAGGCCGGGGGAGTGGAGATGACTCCCTGGGAAGAGATCCGAGAGGGCTTTCTGGCGAGGCTGAGTGAGCGCCGCCCGGGTTGAGTTTACCCCGGAAGCTCTTCGGGAGATCGATGACGCGTTTGAATGGTATTTTGAACGGAGCACCCAAGCGGCAGAAGCGTTTGTTGGCGAGGCGACGAGCGCGTTTGCTCTGATCGCGAGCTCTCCTGGCCTTTGGCCTGACTTTGAGGCCGGTACCCGGCGGTGCGTTCTCCGCAAGTTTCCCTACAGCATCATCTATCGAGAGATCCAAGGCGGTGTCGAAGTGGTTGCCGTAGCACACCACAAAAGGCGACCCAGATACTGGCGGAGTCGTTTGTCTCCGAAGCATTAATCTGATTCATGAGATCGACGAGGAGGCCGTGGCCCAAAGGTCGAGAACGGGCAGCCAGCCGCTGGGCATCGCGGCGATCCTGGGCCAACACCACCACGATCGTCCGAAGCGCTCCAAGAGATCGCCCGCGCCGCTCTTCCATGTAGTGAGCGCCCGGGTGCGCGATGAGCTCTGGGAAGGCTATCGATGGTTCGTGGCGGTTTTCCGGGATGCCGCGGAGAAGCTCAGAGTGGGAGACCGCAGCGCGGCGTTTCCGGCCGGAAGCTTTCCTCCCGTCTTGCCGTTCCTGGGCGGATAGGTTCCGGTTCAGGCCCCGAACCCTAAGAACTCCTATCAAAACCGGCCCAACGGGCCGGGAGAGCCCAGCCCAGGGCTGAGGCCGGAGGCCGATGCCCTGGGGAGAAAGCACAACAAACCAAAGCGGCCTGTAGGGCCGCGAGAGCTCTGCTCACTGTCATCGGCTCTATCCAGCTTAGGTTCCCGCGGCCTTTCAGGCCGCCTAGCGGTTTGGCCTGCTTACCCAGGCTTACCCAGGGCATCGGCCTTCGGCCTCAGCCCTGGGCTAGGCTCTCTCGGCCCGTTGGGCCGGTTTTGTTAGATGCTCTAAAGACGTTGGAGTGAGCTTCTCGAGCGAGGCAGGCCCGACGTGTGCCCCGAAGGCCCGCAGCCATCAGAAAGTAGCCTCAGAATAGACGATGCGGGGCCTTCAGGGCGCTCACAGCGAGGCCGGACTGCGACTTCAGAGCCTCCAGAATGCCTTTCGGTGCCGTGACGACGGCGAGAAGAGGTTTAGTCCGGCGAATCCTTGGCTACTCTTCACAGAGTCGGCTGGCACTTATTTGCCTTGCGTTGGGATCAGCTGAACGACCAACATCGCGAGTATAAACGTGGAACGCTAAACTGCGGTACAGCAACACCATTTTCGCTGACTATTTCGCGGGCAAGAAAGCCAAGTCTCTCCAGTAGATCAATTTGCACGTTGATGGGCCCTTCGCTGGTGTCGAACAACTTTTCCACGTCCCTCGTTCTGAATACCGAGATCTTCCCACTCTTACAGTTTCTCACAAAGCTCACCGCAACACGAAAATCATTCACGACCTCCTCGAAGGCACTCTCAGAGACGTCGCGCATGGCGGCGATGAGCTCAGTCTCACTGAAGACCGGAATGTGACGGCGTTCGCCTCGAGCACGTTGCTTGAGAAAATTGAGAAAGAGTATGATCTGTCGAGGCGCGACATCCCCACGGCCGTTCCTGAGTGATTCGTGAAGCCACTCCTGTGCGGGCTTCCCTTCTACAACGGCGGGAAAGAGAAGTCGCAAATGTAATTCAGCTGTACCAGTCGTCACGCCGAGGCTTGTGACGCCCGTGGAGATAATTCGCAGTCTCTCATTGGCAAACGCACGTCCCAGCATTTGAAGAACGATCTGAGGCCAGTTCCACGTGAGACTAACGGTCCGAGACACAAATTTGTTCTTCTCCTGAATATCGTAGACCTCGTACAAATCGGTACGAAGAAGAACAATGAGGCGAACCGCTCTTGTTTGGGATAAGTAGGTCTCCGCCAAGAAGAGACCTTGCACCATTGCCTCCTGCATTTGTCGGTCGTACTTGTGAAGCTCATCGATCTGATCGACGACGATGAGCAACCGTGTGCTGTGCCCAGTTAGCACCGTGTCGGTGCGATTGATGAAGTCGTCAATTTCCATTCCACCACGTGCCGACCCTGCTTCTGAACGCGACCACTCTGGTTCGATTGTGACCGGACCGGCCGAGAATGAGACTTTGTGAGGCAGCAGCCTCTTCGCTCCTTCCCACATCTTGTGGAGGCTGTGTTCTCCCCGAATGCTGCTAGCCCATCCAACATGGCGAAGCAGCCGCCATGCGGCGGCCGCATACCGTTTGCCGCTAGGAGTATGGAGGACACGCGGGTGCACTTCACGCGCCGCAAGCGCGGAACAAAAGAGAAGCCAGAGTGCCTTGACGCGATCTGCCGATGATGCTCCGCCGTCCCTCGCGCTGTATTTTTGAAGAAATGTGGCCGGATCTTTGGACAGCGCGACGATGACGTTCGTTGGTTGAGCCATTACTTGAAGCGTGCCTTGCGTCCGGAACCCGCCCAGACTGCGAAATACGGCACTCTTCCCGGCGCCGCGATCACCGAGAACGATGGTCTTGTCTCCCGACATGATCTGAGATAGGTCCGGCGGCGCCACAAACTGCGATTCCAGCAGCGCGTCTTGTTCCGCGGCTTCTGCTCCAAACGAAAGTTGTTCGGGCGCCACGGTGGAGACCGGAAACAGCAACCGTGGAGCGACCTCAAAAAGAGTTTTGTGCGAGAAACTCCAGTCTGAGCGTCTTTGCGCTACCAGCCCCCCTCGACCAAGAGACTCTAGTGCCTCATTGACCGCCAGTGGGTCTAGACCTGTGGCTGCCCGTAATTGTTGCGGTGTCGCCAATTCGAATACGGCAAGGCAGCCCAATAGCGCCCTTTCCGCTGCCGATCTATTCTTCAGGTCAAAGATGCGCTGGAGCAGAGTGTCCTGTAGCGCCGGCGCACCCTGTGCCAGTTGGTCGACAACATCGGCGGCGCCGGATTGCTTCACCGCCTCGGCGACAAGTTGAAGAATAAGTGGATTGCCGTTAGCAATACTGAGTATCTGAGACAATGCGTCTAGCGGTATGGATTCGCCCACGGCGCGCTGCAAAAACGCCTTCGCTTCGGCGAGACCCAGTCCAGTGACTTCGAAACTGTCTACGATACGGGAGCGCTGGAACCTTGAAACGACGCTGATTGGACGCGAAGCCAGGACAACGCGTAGTACTCCCTGTGCCTCGACCAAGAGGTTTTCGAGTAGCGAGGCCAGACTGCCAAGTTCTTGGACTGCGTCGAGGTCATCGACAAAGAGAAAGACCGGCCTCCCGATCTTTCGGAGTTGCTGCAACATCGGGCGAAGATCGAGGCTCCCCTGCAGCGCGCGGACGTCAGAAACTGCCGGTGACTCATCAATGTCAAGCGCGCGAGCGATTCGCGCAACCAGCGCATCGACTGACGGCTCTTCACTGGCGCTGATCACTGCCACTACCGCGCCGTCAACTTTCAGCTGCTCCGCGATGTAGGCTAGCAGGGAGGTCTTTCCCGATCCCGGCGCGCCAAGAACCAGGGCATGCCGATTGTCGCGCTGTTGAAGGAACCTCAGCAGTCGCTCAGCAACCGCAGGGACGATGAACTGCTGATTCATGCCCTTAGCCTCAGGAGAAAGCTCCCGTCAGGACCGCCTTTAGACGCTGCAACGGTGTAGTCTTCAGGAATCGGACAGACAGCGTGTCTCGAAGTCACTTTAAGTGCCATGAGTTTGGACCTGGATCGCTTCCGGGCTCCAGATATGGTTCCCTTGATGGCGAGCGAATGTCCTGAGACCAGCGAAGATCGTTCAAATACCGCCGGAGCCCACCAGAGCTTTCCACGAGAGTTCCCCAACACCGGCGTGACTGAGCATGAACGGATCTTGATCTCAGCGTTCCCGTAGCTTGTATTATGCCGTCTAACGCCTCTGAAGGTGAGCGCGCGGGAACCGCGCTGTTTGCTGTTTACGTCCGCTCGACCCTGGGGGTTAGGTTTCATATTGGAGTCGCCAGTGCCAAGTTTGGAGGTCGGCCCTCCAGATGTCGCAATTCAGAAATTCCCTGAAGCCATTCTGCAGAAACTGCTCAAAGTCACCCCGAAATGTTGTACCTTCTTGGGTCTGCGCGAAGAACCCTCTGTTGTGGGATATAAAAGTTGGATCAGTCATGGCCAAAAATGTTTCCCGGGCAAATCGTTCAGATTCCTCCTTTCGAATGCGTGCCTCGCGTATAGCGAGATCCTCTCCTAGGCGATACTCTTCGATCCGTGAGGCATGGAGAAACATGATGCGAGTTGAGGGTAGGAACTTTGCTATACCAATGCCATTAGAGGCTGCGTATGCAAGGGCGGACTTCTGGATTTCACCCGTGAGGACAACTGTGCCCTTTGTCTTATCAGCCCCGATCTGCTGGAGCTTGGCGTGAAACTCTTCAATGTGACCGACTGACAGTGGGGAGTGGTGGTCCTTAGATTCCCAGACCCAGATGAGAAAGGGTAAGGAGGCGCCGGGGAGTGTAACTTCGATTGCTACGTCAACGACTATATCTGTCCCGCGGTCACGCGAGAAGTAAGCCCGTTGATGAAAGACTTCGCAGCACTCTGGTAGAAGCCCAAAGCGTTTCTTTCTGAGTTCACGGCGAATGGCGCCGTATAGCGCGAGTTCTTGGGTAAGACCCTTGTTCATTTGAGTAACCTAACTTTGGTATCACCGTCTAAGCACCCCGACTCTGACTCCGCCATTACAACATGGTCGAGAGCCTGAAGACGTTGCGGCGCCCGATGTCATCCTTTCTTATCTGACTATCCAAATTCAACTTACTGGAAGCTTACTGCCGAACCGTCATCACGTCAACGCAATGCGGGCTATCGCATAAGCAACTGAGCGGATGAGGGTTTACGGCCACTGCTTATGCGAAAATCCCGCCGAAGGGAGGGGATCGGCCGGCCGGAGTGTTATGCGACAGGTCCTTGGCCATAAGAACCCGTGAGATCCTCTGCTAGAGCCTCTATAAGACTAAAGGCAGTGTCTTAGCGGCCATACAGGCGCTTGGCGAGACAATGAATCCTCGCCGTCCGCACACAAAGGACAGCGGAGCGGCCCCACACCCGCTCCCCTGCCCAAAGTACTTTCAGTTGTCAAAGAGCCTGCACCGTTCGTCAAGGGAAAGACCCGGACCGGCCTCAACGCTCGGTACGACGGCGGAGCCCCTCGATCCGTGGAATCCCCAAGTCCTCTCGGCGGCTGACTTCGATGCTCCCGAGAGGCCTCTGGACAAACGACTGTGATGTGCATACATTAATCCCCGGGGAACGCGCTGTCAAGACGCCAGCGATGGGGTCGGCGAGCTTCTCCGGTCTTCGGCTGAGGAGTATCGGCGGCTTGCAGTACGGTCTTCGGAGCTTCTTCCCCGGGAATCGGCTGATGTTCCCTGGAGGGAATGGCTGCGGCAGGCGGGGGAATGGTTCATTCCCCAGACTTCGCGGAACATTCCCCAAGGGGAACCAGCGATTCCCCAGGATGCGCATGATGCAAGGGCTGTACGCGTCCTGTTCCCCGTTCCACGGACGATGCGGGGCCCGGGGAATGGCCCGTTCCCTCTCTGGTGGGAAACGCGAAGCGCGGGGAATGCGATGGAGCGGATCCTCGCCTCTCGTTCCCCGGAGGGAATGGGTCGCGCCGGAGGGGGAATGGGGTCTGAGACGCAGGGAATGGCTCATGGAGAGCAGGGAATGTCTCTCGGAGCGCGGGGAATGAGGCTGGCGGAGCCGTTTTTGAGGTCCGCCGGTGCGACTTGGCTCTTTGACAACTGAATCGAATGAACCGCGCGGGGCGAGAGGGGGCTCGCCCCGCCGGTATCGTCCTTTAGAGCATCTAACAAAACCGGCCCAAAGGGCCGGGAGAGCCCAGCCCAGGGCTGAGGCCGAAGGCCGATGCCCTGGGTAAGCAGGCCGAACCACCATGCGGCCTGAAAGGCCGCGAGAACCTAGGCTGGATAGAACCGAGGACGGTGAGCAGAGCTCTCGCAGCCCTACAGGCCGCTTGGTTTGTTGTGCTTTCTCCCCAGGGCATCGGCCTCCGACCTCAGCCCTGGGCTGGACTCTCCCGGCCCGTTGGGCCGGTTTTGATAGGAGCTCTAAGGGGAGGAAAAGCCTCACCCCTCCGGCGCGAACACCGCGTGGAACCCCAGATGCACCGGCGCCGCCAGCGGCAGCACCGCCACCGGCCCTTTCTCCACGGCGAAGGCGTCGAAGACCAGGAAGGCGCTCTCCCCCTTCTCCGCATCGAAGCGCTGGCAGATCACCGCTCCCCCGCCGTCCGCAGGATTCGGCGCGAAGGCGGGCTCGCCGCCCAGGTACCAGCCCGGCGGCGCCTGCCAGACCTCCACCCGGTCGGGGTGCGCCCAGGAGGCGTGGACGACCTGATCGAAGAACTTCCTTCCCGGCCGGCCGGTACGGGAGATCCCCAGCATCCAGAGATCTTCGTAAGGGCGCCCCGCCAGCGCGGGATCGATCGCCGGGAAGTCCGGGGCGCGGTCGTAGGCGATCTCGCGGGTCTCCAGCAGGGTGCCGCTGGGGAGATCGATCACGAAGCGGACCGGCCGCCCGGGTCCGACATCCGTGAACAGGCCGGAGAGGACGTACTGATCGTAGACCGGACGGTCCAGCTCGACGACGTCCACCGTCAGCCGGTCCCCGTCTTCAAAAGCGTTGATGCCGTGGAGAACGTAGCGGCTCCCCACCGGCACCGAGGCGACCGGCTCGCCGTCCTCCCGCCGGACGATGAGGAGCTCGCTCCCCCGCTCCGGCTCCCAGCGCAGCGCGTCCAGCAGCGTGCCGCCCGCGGCCAGGCGGGACATGTCCATCACGTAGGGGCCGACGTGGAAGATCACATGCCGACCGGACAGGCAGAAATCGTGGAGCGACGCCGGGACTCCGAGCGGCAGCCGGCGGCGGTAGACGAGGCTCCCATCGGCGCGGAACCGGTAGAGGTTGAGGCTCGGCTGGGCGGAGGCGAAGTTGATCCCGAAGTTGAACAGCTCCCCGGTCTCCGGATCGATCTTCGGATGCGCCGCGAACGGGCTCACCGGATTCACCACGCCGCCGAAGTTGAACGCGCCGCGCGTCTCCAGCGTCTCCGGGTCCAGCTCCCAGGGGAGCCCCTGCTCGCCGAAGGCCAGCAGCGAGCCTGCCCAAGGGTAGATGCTGACGTTGAGCGGCGATTCCAGGGCGACGCCGCGCACCAGCCGGTCCCCCGGAAAGGCCGTGCCAAACGAGCGATAGAGCAGCCGGCCCGCGGCCTCCTCATCGGTGAGCCGCGTGCCGCGCACGTAGCGCGAGGTGAAGCGGACCCCCTCCGCGCCGAAGCGGAGGGAGCAGACCATGCCGTCGCCGTCCAGCCAGTGCCCGTAACGGCCTTCGCCGCGCTCGAAGCGGGCGGGGCCGTTCAGGTAGTACGTGCCGCGCAGGAAGGCCGGGACCTTCCCCTCGCTCCGCGGCACGCAACACTGCTCCGCCGGCGCGGCGAAGGCCCGATCGAGCCCCGGGGCATGGTCCTCGATGGTTGCCATGATCGACATCTCCTTGCCCCGCCCACAGGGCGGATTTATCCAGCCTGGGGTGTCAACCCCAGGTAGAGGTGTCGGCCCTGCGGGGCTTATGGAATGGTGGGCGGCCCGGTCCTGGGGTTGACACCCCAGGCTGGATAAATTCCGCCCTGCGGGCGGGGCTTCGGAATCCCTCCATCAGCTCACCGCCTCCATCGGCACCTCCGCCGTCGCCAGCCGTTCGGTGCGGAAACGGGCCATGCAGGGGACCGCGAATCTCCAGACGTAGGTCTCGGACGTCTCGCGGCACGCGGCCTCCAGGCGCTCGGCCATCGCCGCGGGGTCGAACTGGAGGTTGTCGATGTCGATGCCGCGGATGAAGGCGGCGTTGGTGGCGGCCCGGGGGTCGTTCAGCACGGCGGAGGCGACGTGGGCGGCGGTCCAGCGGGCCAGATCCCGGAGATTGTCGAGCTGCTCGTCGAGCACCTCGCGCGCCTCGTCCCGGCTGACTCCGACCTTGTAGAACGTCAGCTCAGAGGCGGCGAGCGCCCCCACCTCCATGAAATCGAAGAAGACCGGCTCGGGGGCCTCGAGAACCACGTTCTCCTTCTTCCACCGGTAGTAGGCGGCGAGGAGGCGATGGATGCCGTGGTTGATCGGCCCCAGTTGGCCGAAGCGGCGGAGGAAGGTGGGCAGAAACGTCTTGTCGACGTGCAGGTCGTTGATGAAGGGGAAGACGTAGTAGGCGAAATAGACGGTCAGCTCCCAGACGTAGCGCAGGGAGAAGCACTCCTGATCCCCCAGCGTGCAATAGCTCACCGAGAAGCTCGGCACGTAGGCCTCGTAGACCGCCCGGGCGAGCGGCTCGTAGAGCCGGACCTTGGCCGCCAGCTCCTGCCGGTCGCCGGTCAGGATGCAGTCGCTGATCAGCGTGTTGTAGATCGAGATCAGGTCGCCGCCCGGGCTGTAGAGCGGATCGGTGAAGCGGCAGGCCTCGCCGCAGAGCGCCCAGCCGGAGGCGGAGAGGGTCTGGCCGCTGTCGAGGGCGAAGCTGGTGAACCCGGAGTGGTGGAGCACCTTGCGCTGCGGCAGATCGCGGGCGTAGAGCGGGTACTCGCGGCAGATCCATTCGATCAGCTTGTCGGCGGTGGAGACGTCCTTGCTGGAGACGACCGCGGAGTCGTAGACCAGCCCCAGGCTGGTCTTGCCGTGAAGCGGGATCTCCCAGAACCAGTACCCCTCGCCGCAATAGTGATTGGTCGCCAGGAAGGAGGGGAAATGCCCCAGGGTCCCGCGCTCCGGCCGCAGGCGGATGGCCTTGCGGTCGAGGTTGGTGCACTTCTCGGGGTCCATCAGCCCGTCCACCCAGAGGAACGAAGCGCCGTGCTTGATCGGACTCGGGCGCTCGAGCTTCTGCTTGCGGGCCAGGAAGCGGTTCCGCCCCGAGGCGTCGACCACCCAGCCGGCGCGGCCGGTGATCTCCCGGCCGTCGACCTCGAAACGGAAGCCATGGGGACCCTCTTCGGCCAGATCGACGTCCAGGCCGGTGATCGGGTTGATCAGCTCGAAGCTCGCGGACTCCAGGTTGCGGCTCAGGACCTCGGCCTCGAACGTGTTGCGGTCGAGCTGGTAGGTGGCGATATTGGAGACCTTCCGGATGTACGACTGGCTGAGGTCCTCCCAGACCTCTCCCCCGCGCTGCGATTTCCAATAGAAGCGGAGGTTGTACTTGAGATAGTGCTCCTGCAGGAGGTACTCCTCCAGCTCGAGCACCCGCGAGTAGTAGTAGCCGCTCACCTGCACCGTGGCCTCCCCCACCTTCTGTTTGGGGTTCGGGATCTCGGCCCCGCGGTCCACCATCAGGATGTTGATCTCCGGCCGCGCCAGCAGCAGTTGGCGGGCGAGCGTCAGGCCGGCCAGCCCGGCACCGGCGATCAGGACATCGACTTCACGAAAGCTCTTCTCTTCCATTTCCTGGCTCTCCCTTCACGCTCTCGAATCTGGGGCTCCCAGCACCACGGCGCAGGCATGGCCGTCGGCGCTGAGCGCGGTCAGCAGGACATGCCGGACGCCGTCGACGCGGCGCGTCCTGGCAACGGCGCCGGTCAGCGGAAAGCCATCCTCGCCGCGCTCGAAGCCCAGGATTCCCGGCAGGGCGCCGTCGCCAAAGACGCCGAGCGCGGCGACCGCCTGGAAGCCGCCGGAAGCGCCGAGCGCCTCGCCGAGCATCGATTTGATGGCGGTGAGCGGCAGGCCCGCCCCAAAGGTCCCCAGAGCCGCGGCGAGGCCGGCGGCCTCGGCGCGGTCCACCGCCACGCTGCCGCTGGCGGAGACGCTCACCGCGTCGAGGTCGCCGGGGACGACCTCCGCGTCTTCCAGAGCGATCCAGACGGCCCGCTTCATTGCCTCGGCGGCGCCGTCCGCGGTCTCCGAGGGGTCGAAGGCGGAGCCGTGGCCCAGCACCTCGGCCAATACGCCCGCGCCCCGCGCCGCCGCCCCCACGGCCTCCTCGAGCATGAGCAGCGCCGCGCCCTCAGCCAGGGCGAAGCCGCACCGGCGGGCGTCGAACGGCAGGGGGTCGCCCGGGCCGCAGAGCCGCCCGGCGCGGAGGTGGCCGAGGAAGGACTCGAAGCAGAGCTCCTCGGCGCCGCCGGCGAGGAGCGCGTCGGCGTGCCCGCCACGGATCTGGCTGGCGCCGCTGGCGATGGCGAGCAGCCCCGAGGCCTCCCCCGCCGAGATCGTCGAGTTGACTCCACGCAGGCCGTGCCAGATGGCGGCCTGCCCGGCGGCGGCATTGATCACGCTGTTGGCGAAATCCATCGGGCTGACGTGCGAGGGGCCGAGTTGGAGGCCGCGGCGGTCGAACTCGGCGATCGTCTTGACGCTGCAGAAGACGGTGCCGAGCATCAGGCCGACCTCGCGCTCAGCCCGCAGCTCGGGCGTCCAGCCGCTCTCGTCGAGGGCGCGCTGCGCCGCCGCCAGCAGCAGCCGCGAGGTGCGGTCGATGGGGCGCAGGTTGCGCTCGCCCAGATAGTCGCGCGGCTCGAACGGGCGGATCTCGCCGGCCTGGCGGGGGCCGGAGCCGTTGATGGACAGCCCGTCGAGCGGGAACAGCTCGATCTCCTTGAGCCCGCTCCTCCCCGCGCAGAGGGCGGCGTGGAGCCCGGCGGGCGAATCCGCCAGCGGCGAGAGGACCCCGGCTCCGGTGACGACGACGGAACGGCGCATGGTCAGAGCCCCACCTTTCGCAGGATCACCGAGGCGTTGTTGCCGCCGAAGGCATAGGCGTTGTTCATCGCCATCCGCACCGGCAGCTCCCGCGCCACGTTGGGGACGAAGTCGAGGCCGTCCTCCGGGTCGTCCATGTTCATGGTGGGAGGGACGCGGTTCTCGGCCACCGCCAGGGCGCAGACCGCGGCCTCGATGGCCGAGGCGGCGCCCATGGTGTGGCCGATCATCGACTTGATCGAGCTCATCGGGATGCGCGGGGCCGCCTCGCCGAAGACCCGCTTGACCGCCAGGATCTCCAGCCGGTCGTTGGTCGGGGTGCCTGTGCCGTGGGCGCTGACATAGCTCACCTCGGAAGGCGCGGCGCCGACGTCGGCGAGCGCCCGCTCCATGGCGCGGGCGGCGCCGTCCGCCTCCGGGTGGGCGGCGGTCATGTGGTGGGCGTCGCAGGAGAGCCCGTAGCCGGCGAGCTCGGCGTAGACCCGCGCGCCGCGGTCCAGGGCCCGTTCGAGCGGCTCGAGCACCAGCACCGCCGCCCCCTCGCCCGGGATCATCCCCTTGCGGTTGCGGTCGAACGGCTGGCAGCGCTCCGGGGCGATGGCGCCGAGGCGGGAGAAGCCGGTGTAGGTGATGCGCGAGAAGGCGTCGGCGCCGCCGGCGAGCATCAGGTCGGCGCGGCCGGCGCGCAGCGTGTCGAGCGCGTGGGCGAGGGCGTAGTTGCCGGCCGCGCAGGCGGTCGGGATCATCGTGTTGACCCCCGCGAAGCCCAGCTCGCGGGCGACGTGGGCGGCGATCATGTGGCAGGGATAGAGCAAGAGGAACTCGGGCCCCACGCGGTCCACCTCCCCCGCCTGGATGCGGTCGTCGAGCCTCTCCACCTCCCGCGGCTCGCCGGAGGTGGTGCCCATCGCCACCCCGGCCCGCTCGGGAGCCACCGCGCCGGGATCGATGCCGGCGTCCTCCAGGGCGAGCCGGGCGGCGGCGATGGCCAGTTGCGAGGCGCGCCCGAGCCTGGCGGGATCGAGCCGCCGGACGTAGGGCGCGGGCTCGAAGCCACGCACCTCGGCGCCCAGGTGCACGTTGAACAGATGGGTATCGAAGGACTCGACCGGAGCAAACCCCGACCGGCCGGCGAGCAGGCCGTTCCACACATCCTCCCGCCCGATGCCGATCGGGGTGACCAGGCCGAGACCGGTCACCGCGATCCGTGGCTCCATGGCTACACCGCCTGGTGCTGGGTATCGGCGAGGCGGCTCTGGACCAGGGCCACCATGTCGGGGATGCTGTCGATCTCCTTGTACTGCTCGTCCGGGAGCTCCAGCTTGAAAGCGAGGTCGACGTCGACGCCGATCTCCAGCAGGGACAGCGAGTCGAGCTTGAGCTCGTCCCGCAACTTCGCTTCATCCCCGATCCGGGCCGGATCCAGCCCCGCGACGTTGGCGATGATCTGCTTGACCCTGGCCCGAATCTCCGTGGCGTCCTGGTTCATCTCTCTCCCCCTTTTCTAGTCATTACGACGATTCGAACGTTGATGCCAGTGGATTCCCTTGCTGGCATCTATGTTAGGCCCAATCCGGAGGAATCCGTTACAGCCTTTCGAGACGATATAGAAACTTTTCGATTTCCCGAGGTCCACTCGCCCGAGCCTTCCCGCGATCGGGGTCTCTACAGAAGAAACGTCAAACCGACCCGCCAGGGGTCAGATCCGGCGAAAAAACATCCGCGACAGTCCGGAAACGAAAGCCCCGGCCCCCCAGAGCAGGGCCGCCGCGGCGGCGCCCGCGCCCTCCACGAGGAGCCGGGCGAGCCAGACGAGAGAGGCGGCGCCGGTCCAGACCAGGAGCCAGACCGGCAGGAGCGGCAGCACGAGAAGGGGGGGCGGCGCGAACGGCAGGCTGCGCGCCAGTCCGCGCCAGAACCGCAGCCCGCTGGACGAAGTCGCGAGCCCCGCGCGCTCGATCGCCACCTCGACCTGCACCGTCCCGGCGCCGGCGCAGGCCGCCTCGAAGCGGCTCCAGGGGCGCCCCGCGAGTTGGAAGGCATCTTCCTCCATCGGATGGCCGTGATAGCGGAAACGATTGGCCGCGCCATGGGCGAAATAGAGCAACAGGAAAGGGCGAAGGGGACCGAGGCCCCAGCCGCATTCCTGGGCCTGAAGAGCATGATAAGCCTCATGGACCAGCGTGCCGATACCCTCGGCGCTCTCGAGGTCCCAGGACGGAGGCTCGACGTAGATGCAGGTCCGGCGGCGCGCGAAGAGCGCCGGGATGGTGATCGCCTGTCCGCCGAGGCGGCCGATCAGGTGCGGAATGCCCTGGTGAAAAGAGACGGCGCCGAGATCGAGACCCGGATAGACGGCCCGGAGCAGCCGCACCACCTCCTCCGGCAACTCGATCCGCGGCGGGAAAAGCCAGCGCCAGAGGCGGCGGGCGCGCTCCTGAAGGCGGTCGCCGAGCTCGCTCACTTCTTCGGCGCGGCGTAGGAAATCCGGTAGATCGCCCCCGCCTTGTCGTCCGACACCAGCAGCGCCCCGTCCGGCATCACCTGCACGTCCGCCGGCCGGCCCCAGGCGTCTCCTCCCTGCAACCACCCCTCGGCGAAAGGCTCGTAGGAGACCGCCTTGTCCCCCTGCAGGCGCACCAGCATCACCCGGTAGCCGATCGGCGTCGAGCGGTTCCAGGAGCCGTGCTCGGCGATGAAGATCTGGTTGCGGTAGGGCTCCGGGAACATCGTGCCGGTATAGAAGCGCATGCCGATCGCGGCGACGTGCGGACCGAGCTCCCGCGCCGGCGGCGTGAACTCCGAGCAGGCGTGCTTCCTGCCGAACTCGGGGTCGGAGATCCGACCGGCGTGACAGTACGGGAATCCGAAATTCATCCCCGCCTTCGGCGCCCGGTTGAGCTCGTCGGGCGGGACGTCGTCCCCCAGCATGTCGCGGCCGTTGTCGGTGAACCAGAGCTCATGGGTCTTGGGGTGCCAGTCGAAGCCCACCGTGTTGCGGATGCCGCGCTGGACGATCTCCGGCTTCCCCTGAGCGTCCAGCCGGGTGATCGTGCCGTAGATCGGATTGTCCCGCTCGCAGACATTGCAGGGCATTCCCACAGGGACGTAGAGATTGCCGTCCGGACCGAAGCGGATGAACTTCCACCCGTGGGCCCCGTCGCGCGGAAAGGCGCTGGTGACCACCACCGGCTTGGGCGGATTCGCCAGCCGCTCGTCGATGCCGTCGAAGCGCAGCACGCGGGAGACCTCGCCGACGTAGAGCGCGCCATCCTTCCACGCCACCCCGTTCGGCGTCTGCAGATTCGAGGCGATCGTGTGGACCTCCTCCGCCACGCCGTCGCGGTTGCGATCGACCACCGCATAGACGTTCGACCCCATCGTCCCCACATAGAGGATCCCCTTGGGCGACAGCGTCATCGAGCGCGCGCCGCGAACCTTGTCCGAGAACAGGGCGATCGAGAAGCCGGGCGGCAGCTTGATCCGCTGCAAGCTCCCGGCCGGAGCCGCCGGCGCCAGACAGGCGAGGGCGGGGGCGAGCAAAAGGATGGAGAACAGGAGGAGGACGGATTTTAGATTTTGGATTTTGGATTGCGGATTGCGGATTCTCATGGCACACACTCTCCCTTTTCCCTGGCGTTCCTGGCGGCATTCCTCGCAAAAGTCATGCACCTTCCCCGCCAGCCGCCTCCCCCAATCCAAAATCCAAAATCTAAAATCCAAAATCGTCAAGTCAACAACAGCCCCACCCCCACCGCCATCACCCCGACGGCGAGGAGCTTCCGTAGCGTCACCGGTTCGTGGAAGAAGATCCAGCCGGAGAGGAGGGCCATGAAGTTGCCGATCCCCCGCTTCAGGGTCTCGACCGTGCCGACGTAGGCCTGGGGCAGCGCCAGGAACTGGAAGGCGAGGGCCAGGGTGCTAACCACCAGGGCAAGGACGTAGATCCCGGGAACGCCGCGGACCTTGGCCAGATCCCCCAGCCGCCCCTGGACCACCAGCACCAGGAGCACCCCTGCCGCGACTCCGGCGGTGATGACGACGCCGTGAAAGGGGGCGTTCGACCGCTGGACCGCCAGCTTGTCGAACGGGATCGTCAGCGACCAGAGGAGCGCCGTGAGCGCCACCATCAGCGCCCCCTTCAGAGTCCCGTGCTGCCCGGAGTCGTCCGTCGCGGATCGCCGCCGCCAGTGGAGCCCGATCGCCCCGGCGACCACCAGCAGGATGCCGAAGGCGTGCGACGGCGTGGGGCGCTCGCCCAGGAGAGGGATCGCCAGCAGGGTGGCGAAGACCGGGGTCAGCGAGAGGAGCGGAATGGTGACCGAGAGCGGGGCGATCCGCATCGCCTGCAGGAACAGCAGGTTCGCCACGATGTTGAGCAGCACCGAGGCGAGCGCCGGACCGAAATACCCAGGTCCCGGCCCGCCGGCCCCCTGCTGCGCCATCCAGGCGGCGAACAGCGGCACCGACCCGATCGTCAGCAGGAAAACCAGCGCCACCGGCGGGATCTCCCGCACCAGCAGCTTGCGCGTCAGGTCGAACCCCGCCCATCCGAGCCCGCAGGCGACGATGAGCAGGAGGACGGGGAGGGGGATGGACATTGGGGCGGGAGTGTATATCGGGACGGTGCTCCCCCACCCCGAATCCTCACCCCCCTGGCCCCCTCTCCCATCGCCCTCCCAACCGCCGGGAGAGGGGGAACGATACAGAACCGATCGCGTAGGGTGCGCTACGCGCACCTTCGAGGTTGTCCATGGTGCGCACAGCGCACCCTACAAGCACGGCAGGTTCGGTCAGGTTCCCCCTCTCCCGGTCGGCGGGAGTGCGGTGGGAGAGGGGGCCAGGGGGTGAGGTTTCGGGGTGGGGGGAGCGGTGCAACCCCGACTTCCGCTAAACTGACCTTCTTTCAGCTTCTCGAAGGACGGCTATGAACCTCAGTCCCGAGCTTGTCTCCGACATCCTGGTGCGCCAGGGCTATCTCACCCCCGAGCAGGGGGAGACCATCAAGGCCGAGGCCAAGGCCCTGCCCCACCGGCTGCGCAACTCCAGCGCCTTCGAGCAGAAAGCCCTGGCCTACGACCTGATCCTCCAGCTCCGGCTGCCCAGCCAGCGCGACTCCGGCGGCGCGCTCACCGAGATCGATCTCGCCCAGGCGATTGCCGGCGACGCCAAGCTCGATCACATCCGCATCGACACCCTGAACCTCAACGCCGATCTCATCGAATCCAAGATGTCGCGGCCGTTCGCCAAGCGCCACCGCATGATCCCGCTCGACATGGCGAACGGCAAGCTGCGGGTGGCGCTCGCCAACCCCTACGACATGGAGGGGATCGACTTCTTCAAGCGCATCGCCGGCCGCGACGCGCTGTTCGTCGTCGCCTCCGAGCCCGACATCCTGAAAGCGCTGACCGAGTTCTACGGCCTGCGCCACTCGGTCAAGCGGGCCGAGAAGGACCTCAACTCCGGCATCGACCTCGGCAACCTCGAGCAGCTCAGCCGGATGAAGAGCGAGACCGAGATCGAGTCGTCCGACCAGCACGTCGTCAACGCCGTCGAGTTCATGCTCCAGCACGCCTTCGAGAGCCGGGCGAGCGACATCCACATCGAGCCCAAGCGCGAGGAGAGCCTGATCCGCTTCCGCATCGACGGCGTGCTGCACGACATCCAGCGGATGCCGAAGGTGGTCCACGCCGCGGTCACCTCACGGATCAAGACCATGTCCCGCCTCGACATCGCCGAGAAGCGCCGGCCGCAGGACGGCCGCGTCAAGATGAGCCGCGCCGGCCGCGAGATCGAGCTCCGCGTCTCCACCCTGCCGGTCGCCTTCGGCGAGAAGCTGGTGATGCGTATCTTCGATCCGCAGGTGGTGATGCAGGACCTCTCCGGACTCGGCTTCTATCCGGACGAGATGACCACCTTCAACGACTTCATCAGCCGCCCGCACGGGATCATCCTGGTGACCGGGCCCACCGGCTCCGGCAAGACGACCACGCTCTACTCGGCGATGAAAACCATCTGCACCCGCGAGATCAACCTGACCACGATCGAGGACCCGATCGAGATGGTCTATCCCGACTTCAACCAGACCGAGGTGCAGCTCAAGGTGGGGATCACCTTCGCGGCCGCGTTGCGCCACATCCTGCGGCAGGACCCGGACGTGATCATGGTCGGCGAGATCCGCGACGACGAGACCGCCCAGTACTCGATCCAGGCGGCGCTGACCGGCCACCTGGTCTTCTCCACCCTGCACACCAACGACGCCGCCTCCTCCGTTTCCCGCCTGATCGACCTCGGCGTCGAACGCTTCCTGATCAGCTCGACCGTGGTGGGGGCGATGGCGCAGCGGCTGGTGCGGCAGATCTGCCCGCACTGCATCACCGAGCGCCACCTCGAGCCGGAAGAGATCACGGCCCTGCGCCTCGCCGTGCCGCCGGGCAAGCGGATCAAGGTCAAGGAGGGGGAAGGGTGCTTCGAGTGCCGCCACACCGGCTACTTCGGCCGCACCGGCATCTTCGAGATCATGCCGATCGACGAGGCGATCAAGAACCTGATCATCCAGGGCTCCGACGCCCCCGAGATCAAGCGCGAGGCGGTGAAGAACGGCATGCGCACCCTCCGCCAGTCGGCGCTCCGCAAGCTCGCCGAGGGCATCACCACCTTTGAGGAGGTGGTGCGGGTGACCGGGCTGTAGAGGACGGTTGGCCGTTCTGGCCCATCATTGGGCCGGTGAGTCCGGGACCATTCCAAGGAGATTTTTTCCTCCCCCGGAACGGGGGAGGTCAGGAGGGGGCCGCTCCGAAGTCCGACGTACCTTCCCAAACGAGCAGAACCGGTGTCTCCGCCTTCCTGGGCTTCGACACCGGCCGAATCCGTCCCTCTGGGCCTCTAGCAATTGGAGATGCAGCGCGGGCTCGGGTCTCCCGCGAACCAGGAGCAGCACCCGCAAGGCGCGCAGCACGTGGTCGTGGGACCGTCCGAGGTGCATCCCTCTCGCGCGAGCTTGTTGCTGAAGGGCCGTCGGGGCGACTTGGCCGGCTGCTTGCCGTTCCCCTGGCCCAGCGACTGGAGAAAGGCGATCTTCGCGGCATCGGCGGCGGGAGGCGCAGCCCGCTCCACACGCTGTACTCGGGTCTTCGGCGCTTCGGCGGCCGACGCGGGCGCGGCGGAAACGGCGAAGAGGATGGCGGCACAGAACAGGGTCACGTAGAAGGTCAGCTTGGACATGGGAGTCTCCTTGTCAGAATTGGTTTCTTTATGCCTCGGGGCTTCTGGCTCCCGGGCGCTGATCCTGAAACGAAGCCGGAGCGCTGATTCCCTCACCCGCGGAGTGACGATCTGGTGATCTCCCAACTCCTGGTCACCAAGAAAGAGGCCGGCGTCAGAAACAGAGCGTAGCCTCGCGGAGCTCTCGGCGCACGCTTGGCATTAAACCTGCTAAGCCGTTGGTAACTGTTCGCAGCCGGCAGTACGCCGGCTTAAAAAGCTGGATCATTTCGCCGATGTCGCCTGACTGTAGGACGGAGCGGATGCGACTCGATCCAGGCGGCATCTGACTGCGCCTGAACCGAAGGACTTTGGAGAGAACCGATGCGGCGAATGCTCCGCGAAAATGGCCTTTTGATCGTGATGTTCAGCCTCTTCCTCTTCGCGGTAGCCGGCCAGACCTTCACGGGGCTCCATGAGTACAACGACGACGAGAAGGATCACGGCCAGCCAACCTTGAGGCTCAGTGAGTATCTCGCAAGCGGCCACTTTGTCGAGTCGATCTTCGAGAACTGGGAGAGCGAGTTCCTCCAGATGGCGTGCTACGTGTTCCTCACGGCGTTTCTCTATCAGAAAGGATCGCCGGAATCGAAGGATCCCGATAAAAAGGAGCCGGTGGATAAGGCGCCCAAATCCGGACGACCGAAGAAGGATGCTCCGTGGCCGGTCCGGCGCGGCGGGTTCATCCTCAAAATCTATGAGCGCTCGCTGAGCCTTGCCCTGTTCCTGCTCTTCCTAATCTCCCTTGTTCTCCACGCGGCCGGTGGCGCGCGGCTCTACAGCCACGAGCAGGCGCTTCACGGCGGAGAGGCGGTCTCCACCCTGCAATATCTCGGCACCTCCCGGTTCTGGTTCGAGTCTTTCCAGAACTGGCAGAGCGAGTTCCTCTCCGTCGGCGTCCTGGTCGTCTTGTCGATCTTCCTCCGCCAGAAGGGCTCGCCGGAATCCAAGCCTGTCGACAGCCCGCACAGCAAAACTGGAGAATGAATGAGCGGAGAGCCGATTGCGATAAGATCCGATTGAGTTACAAAGGAGGAACCCAGATGCCGATCCCTGCCAGTTCCAAAGAGAGTGGTCTCCGTATTCGCTGGACCCTGCTGAGCGCCGCGGGTCTTGCCTGTGGCCTGATCGCCGCGATCGCCCTCGGCGCCCCGATCCGGACGGTGGTGGGGATGATTCTGGTGACTCCGGTCCTCACCGGCATCGTGGGAGCCGTGTTCGGAACGTCGCAGTGGGTCCTCCTGCGCCGCCGGCTGGCCAGCGCCCGCTGGTGGATTCCAGCGAGCACCGCCGGGCTCGGCCTGGGACTGACATTGGGCGTCGTGCTGGTCGAGCAGATCGGCCGGCTTCTCACGGGAGGACAGGTCCACGTCGCCACCCTGGGCAGCCCCGTCCGCGCCTTGAGTTTGACCGTGGTCGGACTGGTGAGCGGCGCTGCGCTGGGCGCTGCCCAATGGTTCGTCCTGCGCTCGCGGCGGGAGGTGGCCCGGAGATGGTTCCTGAAGAGCATGCTCGCCCTCGGCGCCGCCCTCCTCCTCGCCTCGCTCGTCACCGACCTCCTCTTCGGCGGCCTCAAGTCGCCGCTGGGACTGGCGGGCTTCGTCCTGATAGCGGGGCTCGTGGCCGGCGGGGTTACCTCGAAAGCCTTTGTTCAGATGAGCGAGCCCGCGGTCGCCGCCTGAGTTGCGCCAAGGCGCGAAGATCGACCGCTCGCCAACGCTCGCTTACTTCGAGTAGGATCACCACACTCCCTGGAAAAACCGGGGGCGTGCCAACACACGCCCCCGGCGACTACAGCCTATTCGTTACCTCGCGGTACGGTGGGTCTCCGGGGAGTGCCTTTCTCCTCTCTCCGGCTGCCCCCGGGGCCGGCCTTGCCTACGGTACGGCTTTATGCCGAACTCGATCAGCTTGTTGCTGTGACGTCCGTACTGGCCGCGAACCCAGATGCGGATCCGGCTCGCCAGCGCCTTGCCGTGAGCCAGGGAGGCGCTAACCGCCCGCGTCGCCTGGAGCCTCTCCGCCTCCAGGCTGGCCCGCCGGGCGTACGCGGCCCGGAGATCCTCCAGGTTCGCTTCGAGCTGCACGCGGAAAGTCTCCACCTCCGGCAGGTCGGCCCGGTTGGCCTCCACGGCGGCCAGGAGCTGGTCCCAATCCGCCGTCACCTGCGCGAACGCCTTCTTCTCTCTCATGCTTCGTCTCCTTGCGTCTGCACCGGACTGGGCGGCGCGGCCGCAACCGGCGGCTTTGCCGATACCTTGGCCTTCCGCGCCTTCCTGCCGGTCGGCACCAGGCCGAACATCTTCCCCAGCTCGGTCTTGGTGCCGATACGGCTCACCACGAACGCGCGGAGCTTGCGCGCCACCTCCGCGCCCTGATCCTCGATCTCCACCAATTGCTGGGTCGAGGCCTTCTTGGTCCCATCGAGGTTCTCCTGCTTGAGCTTCTCCTCCCGAAGCCGGGCAAGAAAGCCCTCCAGCTCCGTCTTCAGAGGCTCCATTCCCGTCAGCAGGTTGACGTTCTTGTCGCAAGCTCCGAGGAGCCCCTCCCAATCACGGAAGATTTTCGAACGGGCGGTAATCTTTGGCATGTCTCTTCCTTTCAGTCTTGGTTGAGTTGAACGATCGATCCGGTTATCCGAGCTCGGTGGCGAAATCGAGCACCGCCGGCGTGAGCGGGGCCAGACGGCTGCCTGTCTGCCCGGCATACAGCGAGAGCCGGACCTGCTTGCCGGTGATCTCCACCGTCACCGGAAGGGACAGCGCCCTCGCCAAGCCGGCCACGAACTCACTGTAGTGCGCCGCCGCCTCGCAGTCCGGGAACACCCGCGTCCGCTGGATCATCCGGCCCTTCCCGGCGAGCTGCCAGAGCGGCCACGTCTTCAGCCACTCCTGGACGCGCTCGGGCTTCAGCTCGTCCACCCCCGGCATACCGGTGATGAGCCCGGCAAACCCCCCGGACGTGTGCGGAGGGCGGCGCAGTCTGATCGTCACCACCGTCTTCTGGGACATGATTCTTTCCATCGTTACCATACGTCTCTCCTTGCGGAAGCTCCGGAGCCTTCATGGCCCCGGAAGGTCAAACTCGAAACGGGAAACTGTTCTTTGGGGATCAGAGGGGATCAGCCGTCGGGATCGACGCCGAGCCCCTCCGAGGTTCGCGGCAGCCCGGCGAAGGCCAGCAGGGGATTGCGGCGGAACCGGCGTAGCATCTCGACGGCGGCGGCGAGGAAGTCTTCCAGCTCCGCGCGGCGGCCCTGCGCCAGGGCCATTTCCACCGAGCCGAGCGCCCGCAGCACGCCGGCTTGGCCGACCTCCGCCGGGAAGCTCTCCACGATGTCGTGAATCAGCGGATGCACGCTTTCCAGCCGTCCTGACTTCGCCAGCGCTGAGGCGAGATCGAGCGAGGCGAATGCCGCGTCGTAGAGCTTCCCCGCTCTCAGAAAGCTTTTCCGGGCAGTGTCCAGCAGGCCGGGCGCATCCTCCAGATCGCCGGCGAGCGCGGCGACCTTGCCCTCCATCCAGGCGACGTGCGCCATCTGCCGCGAGGAATCGGCCACCCGGCTGTACATCGAGCGCGCCACCTTGACGATGCGCACCGCCTTGGCCTCGTGGCCGAGCGTCGCATGGCACACCGCCAGGGCCAGCCGGGCACGCACCGCCAGCGTGGCGTCGCGGTACAGATCCAGCACCTCGCAGGCCCGCGTCAACGGCAGCACGGCGCGGTGCGCCTGCTCCTCGGCCACGAAGAGGAACCCGAGCTCGGCCAGGCACGCCCCCTCCTCCAGCAGATCCGCGTTGTCGTTGTAGACCAGCGCCGCGCGCCAGAGCAGCCCGCACGCCTCATCGTCCCGCCCCTGCTCCAGCCGCAGCGCCGCGAGCTGCTGGCAATAGAAAGCCCGCTCGATGCCATCCGGCGGCCCGGTGAGGTACGCCGCCGCGCGCCGGAAGGAGTCCTCCGCCTCGCGCCGGTTCCCTTCCAGCCTCCAGGCGCTGCCCACCAGCACACAGGAACGGGCCTTCACGTCATCCACCCGGGCGCCGAGCCCCGCCTCGTAGCGTTGCGCCGCGACGTGGAACGCCAGCCGGGCCATCTCTGCCGAGAGCGCCGTCTCGGCCGGTTGCAGGCTCCAGCTCTCTTCCAGCAGCAGCTCCGCCACCCTCAGATTGCGGAACTCGGCCGAGCCGGCGAGCGCCCGCCGCACCGTCGCCGCGCTCCCGATCAGCCGGTCCATCAAGCGCCGGGCCCGGACCGTCTGCTCCTCCATCCGCTTCATCAGATCCGGTGTCCGCGCCTCCAGATCGCGCAGGAGCCGGTCGTACGCCGGATCGGCTTCCCCGTCTCCGGCGGCTCTCCCCCCCAGCCACTCTCTCGCGCTCTCCCGGCACGTGAGGCAGTCCAGAAGGTGAAGCAGGTCCGCCTCCCGGTCCGCCGAAACCTCTAACAGGAACGACTCCACGCGCTCCAGCTCGTCAACGCATCCGCTCACGGTTCCTGCTGGCTCCTCGGCGCTCAGCGCATCTCCGGCCCACGGCTTGCCGGTCACCAGCTCGTCGATCGTCACTTGGAGGAGGGTTCCCAACAACACCAGGATCTCCAGCGGCGGCGCATTCTCCCCCCGCTCCCATTTGGAAAGCCGATCCCGGGACACTCCCAGCTTCCGGGCCAGCGCTGTGCGGCCCCAATCCTTCCCACTCCGCAGCCGCACGATCCGGGCACCCAGATCAACAAAGCGCCCAACTCCTGAGTTTGCCGGTTCGGCAGCATCGAGCTCCGGCTCGTCTTCCACACTCGCCATCGGTTTGCTCCTTCTGTTATGGCGGCAGTCTAAAGGAGCCAAACGAGCGATGTCTATACCCTATTAGACAAAAATGACTAAGAACTTGTTGATTCTGCAATTTGTGCGGTATGTTGCGTAGAACGACGACGCCTCAAGCCATTCCGTACCGGCATTGCGCGACTTCAGGGCCTGAATTCCAGATGCGAGAGAATTTCGCTCGCTTCCGAGAGAATCTTTCTCGCCCCATGCCAAACTGAAGTCCCTTGCAACGGGAGGCGTTGCGACCGCGGGCGCTGGCGCCATGGCGGCGCCTGCTGTCCCCGCGGCTCAGGAGGAGATATGTCTCGAATTTTGTTTCGCCGGATCACGACCGCCGCTGCCCTCGCCGTCCTGCTCACCCTCGCCGCGCCCGCTCATGCCGTCGGATGGAATGGATGGGCTTCAGACGGCAATCCGCTGCAGTCAGCGTGGCAGTGGGTCGCGAGCTTCTGGGCTCCGCAGGCGCCGGCGCATGACTCCAGACGAATCACAAAGGCCGGCATAGGGATCGATCCGAATGGACAGGCCCAGTCTGATCGGGGTACCGGCATCGATCCGGACGGATTGAAGTCGGATGGCGGCCTGGGGGTCGATCCGAACGGGTGAGCCTGGGTGGGAGAACTCTTGCCCCCCACGACCGCTCTTCGGCGGAGGCGGTAGAGACGTTCCAGGTCCTATACGACACCCATGGCAGGCCACGGGACCGCGGAACGTCTCCGCCGGAGGGCACGCCGCCGCCCGTAGCACCGCCTGATCGGGGCACCCCACCTCCATCCCACCGAAGCGGATTTGTAGCCTCTTCCCTTCCGCCTGTGCGACAATACCGCCTTCCCATGGGAGACCCGTGTTGACCGACCATCCGAGCCGTAAAGAGCTGCTGGCCGTGGTCCGTGGAGGCCTCACGCCCGAGCGGGAGGTAGCGATCCTGCGTCATCTCTACGAGGGCTGCAAGAAGTGCCTCGCCGCCGCCCCCTCCGCTCTGAAGCTCGGCTTCGGCCTGGAGGGGAAGACCACGGTGAAAGAGGAATCCGCCATCGATGCCGCGATCCGGCGGGCCTTCAAGACGGCGACGCGCCACGACCAGCATCTACGTGAGCAGGAGCTGGAGGCGAAGGAGGCCGAGGAGATCCTGGCGGCGGGTGGAGTGGAAGCGCCCGAGAAGCTTCCCCGGCCCATGGGGATGCTCGCCAAGTACAAGGCCCTGCTGGCCCGGAGCTGGTCTCTGCGGCACGAGGACACGGCATCGATGGTCTACTGCGTCCGGCTGGCGGTGTGGTGCGCCCAGGTGCTGGATCCTAAGCAGTATGGAGTGGAGCGGGTATTCGACTTCCAATGCCGCGCCCAAGCCGAGTTGGGGAATGCGCTTCGCGTTTCGGACCAGCTCGACAAGGCGGCAGATGCATTTGCTCGCGCACGGCAACTGTTCGAGCTTGGGACTCGTTCCGAATTCCTGGAGGTTTTCCTTCTCAATCTGGAGGCTTCACTCCATGCGGACCGACGCCGATTCGAGCTGGCGTGTATCAATCTGAGAAAGGTTCTCCGTTGGCATCAGCGGAATGGAGATCTCCATCTTGCTGGTCGAACGCTCATGAAAATTGCGCTCTTCACGCGCTATGCTGGGAGCCTGTTGGAAGCTCTCCCTATCCTTCGGCAAAGCCTCGAAGCCATTGACGGCAAACGCGATCCGGTTCTTGCGTATGCGGCTATGCATAACGAGCTCGCACTGCTCATTGACTTGGGTCAGTTCCGAGAAGCCGAAATCAAGCTGTTTCAGCTCCGGCCTCATCAGAGTCACGCAGGAGGATGCATCAACCAACTTCGTTTCCGTTGGGAGGAGGGTCGCATCGACGCTGGCCTCGAACGGTGTGACCGAGCGGAGACGATCTTCCGCGAAGTACGCGAAGGCTTTCTGGGAGTCAACCGAGCCTACGACTCCGCCCTCGCCTCCCTCGACCTCTCAGCCGTTCTCCTGGCGCAGAGAAAAGCCCGCGAAGCGAGGGATGTCGTGGCGGCCGCCTACAAGATGTTTATGGCCCTCAAGATCCAGCGCGAGGCCCTGATGGCCGTGCTCGCCTTGAAGACCGCCTGCGAGGTTCAGGTGGCAACGCGGGAACTGGCGGAGCAGATCGCCAAGTACGTGCGGCGGCTCGAGAACGACCCCGGCGCGCGGTTCGAAGGCGAGGAGTAGGAGACGCCCCGCCGTCCCCGTGGCCTTCGCAGGGTGTCGTAGAGCGTCTGGAGCGTCTCTACGGAACGGTGTTGCGGCGGCGATGGATGGAGGTTCCGGGGGCCTCGCAAGACGCAAGATCTCCACAACACCTCCGTAACCTCATCTCGGGGCCAAGCCTCCAACGTACCGTAGAGATGACCCAGACGATGTGCGCTGATTTTTCAAAGGCCAACGCCGGCGGGTCGTCTCCGCGGCGGCGTCAACCCTCCAAATCCATTTCTCCTTCCGCGTCGTCCACCTCCGTCACCAGGAGATTCGCCAATTTCGCCCGTGACGGCGTATGCGGCCCTTACTCCCCCACCGCTCCCTTGGCCATCATCTCGGCGAAGAGCTTCCGGAGCATTTTCATCATCATCCGCTCCATCCCCTGCTCGACGGCTTCCAAAGACTCTTCGTCCCTGGGGAGCTCCACTTTCGCGACCGGGACCGGCGGCTCCAAGGGCGCGGGCCCGAACGTCTCCCGGATGCGCTGAGCCGCCTCGGTAGGCGGTTTGCGGGGCTGGGTATAGACCAGCTCGAAGAGCTCCTGCGGCTCCAGCCCGATCGCGCGTGAGATGTCCACGATGTGCTCGAAGCGGAGCTCCATGACGCCGCTGAACAGGCGGGTCAGATAGCCGCCCGAGACGCCGAGCCTGCGCTCGACCTCCCGATTGGTGAACCCGAGGACCCGCATGGCGGACCGGATGACCTGGATGACATGCTCGATTTCTGGCTTCATGAGGTTTGGCGATTGTACACGACCCGAACAGCTTCCGCAACCCCTGGAACTGAATCCTCTTTTTGCTTGACAAGATCGGCAATGTATCTGTAGAACTTGGTCCCGAGCCGGTCGCGCCCTGACGGAACTTATTCCGGCTTGGCGAACCGGAGGGGGAACCATGGCCGACTTGGCGGAGTTCAAATCGAAGGTGACCAAGCAGGGGGCGATGCTCTGCTTCCCTTTGGGGAAATCTCTCGGGATTGCTTTGAAGAGGTACGGTTTCAGCCCGGGCCAGCCGGTCGTGGTGCGGTTTGACCGGGAGAGGCTGGAGATCCGCCCGCTGAACACACCGGAAGCGGTCCGGGACAAGCTCAGGCTGGCCGGCGGGGAGCTCAAGGAATTCCGGGAGAGGATGCGGGCTCTGGCGAATGATTTGCCGCAGGTGTCGGACGAAGAGCTGGAGGGGGAAGTGTCCCTGGAAGGGGAGCTGCTCGGCCTGCTGGAGTGCCTTCTCTCGGACGACCTCGATCCGGCGATCCAGAAGCTCGAGGGCGTGGAAGAGCTGGGGCCGCTGTCACCGGCCCAGGAGGTGCGCCGCCCCGGCAAGGCGGCGCGCAAGCGGAACGAGGACCGCTCCTAGAAAATGCAACCCGGCCAGCTCGGCGAAAGCCTTCTCGGCTGGGCGATGGAGAAGCTCGGCCTTTCCGCGCGCTGCCGCACCCAGGTGCTCAGCGTTGCCCGCACCGTTGCCGACTTCGCGGGGAGCCATTCCGTACGTTCCGCCCACCTTGCGGAAGCGATCCAGTACGTTTCGATGAGACGTCGAGCCTCCGGCGCACGGCTCGCCGAGGTTTTTTGCGGGCCCGCCCCAGTCAATTTTTGTCCCGCCCGGGTTTTTTACGGTCCCTGAAACGTTTCCGGACCTCCCCGAAACGTTTCCGGACCTCCCCGAAACGTTTCCGGACCTCCCCGAAACGTTTCCGAGACTCCCCGAAACGTTTCCGGACCTCCCTGAAACGTTTCCGGATCTCCCCGAAACGTTTCCGAGACTCCCTGAAACGTTTCCAGACCTCCCTGAAACGTTTCCGCGTCTCCCTGAAACGTTTCCGAGACTCCCTGAAACGTTTCAGGGACTCCGTGAAAGGTGGGCGAGACTCCGTGAAACGTTTCCGGGACTCCCAGAAAGGTGGGCGAGGCTCTTGCGGAGCTCCCTCCGGAACGTCGCGGAGCTCTGTTGAAAGGCGGGCGAGCTCCGCGGAAATCCGGGCGGACTCTGCCAGATGCCGCCGGTAGAGCCGCCGAGGCTGTAGTAGTATCCGTGACGCTTCCGCCCGTCCACGACAACCCACTCTGACACCGAGCCAACCATGCCCCGACCTGAACAAGCAGGCCCTGACAACCGTGCCACTCTGTCACGAATCGTGCGCGCCGGTCTCTTGACCGGCGTTACCGACGGTCTCTTCTCGAGTGTTTTGAGCGTGGCGTTTTATCACTCCACGGTGACGCGCCTCTTTCAAGGTGTGGCCTCGACGCTGCTGGGCACGGCCGCGTTCGACGGCGGGCTCAAGACGGCGGCGCTCGGCGTGCTGATGCATTTCGGCGTCGCCCTGGGATGGTCGGCCGTGTTTCTGGTCCTCCTCGACCGTTCGCCATGGATCCGCCGCCTGCTCGAATCTCCGCACGGCGTGCTGAAGGTGGCCTCGCTGTATGGACCGTTCATCTGGCTGGTGATGTCGCTGGCGGTGATTCCTCTGCTCCTGCATCGCCCGCCGGCGATCACCGGCCGCTGGTGGATCCAACTGATCGGCCACATCCCGTTCGTCGGCTGGCCGATCGTCTGGGCGATTGGCAAAGGCCCAGCTCGTTCTCGCTAAGGCTGCCCCGCGGCCCACAGGATGCCCCCCAAAATGTGCTGGGCGTAGGCAGCCTCGGCGTAGGTCTCGGAGCGGTGACCCAGGGCGGTGTACCAAGCCCGGCCGAGACCGATCCTGTGGCACCAGGCGATCGGATGGTCGCCCATGGCGCCGCTGCCGGGGCTGTAGCTGGTTTCGTCGATGGCGAGGAGCACGTCGACCGCGTTGCGGGGATTGGTCTGGAAGTTGTACCACTCGTCGGTGAACGAGAATCTCGCCGGGTAGTGCCGGGTGGAAGGGTGGGTCCCATCCTCGACCCGGAGCGTGGCGGTCTGGATCGGCGGGTGGCTCACGAACCAGGCTCCTCCCCCGAGGAGATCACCGTAGAAGGGCCAGACATGCTCGGTGTCGGCCGCCGAGTGGATGCCCACCCAACCGCCTCCCTGGCGGATGTAGGCTTCAAAGGCCGCCTGCTCGCCGCCGTTCAAAACCTCGCCGGACGTGTTGAGGAAGATCACCGCCCGGTAGGCGCTGAGAGCTTGCGGAGTAAAGACCGCGGTGTCCTCGCTGGTGTCGACGCTGAAGCCGTTGGCCGCTCCCAGGGTCTGAATCAGGGAGATGCCGTCGGGGATCGAATCGTGGCGGAAGCCGGTCGTCCGGGTGAAAACCAGGACGCGGAAGCTTTCGGCCGCGGCGGGAAAGGCCTCCGTATCCCCCTGGCTGGCGAAACGTCCCGCCGGATTGCGATAGATCTTGCGCGCGCCGGTCACCGTGTCGGTGAGGGTGATCCTGTACTCGACGTTGGTCAAGGCGCCGAAGAAGAACCACCAGTTGCCGTTCACGGCGCGGCCGTCGAGGACCTTGGTGGTGACTTCGAGATTGGCGGGATCGAAGAACCAGAACGTTCCCGTGTCGTCGGTCAGAGCGGAGGCCCGGCCGGCGCCGGTCCTGCCGTCGAAGTCCTTCCAGGCGATCTCGACGCGGAATCGCCCGCCGTTGAGACAGAGCGCCGTGGGACCGGCCACGCAGGCGGCCTTGCCGGGGAGAGGTTGCAGGTCCTCTGCCCTCGCCCCCACGGCGAAAGCCAACGCAACCAGGAAGACGGAGAAAAGTCGGTCTCGGCCTCGCATGGAAACCTCCCGTAATGCCTGACCCACAGGCTGCAAGGGAGATACCACAGCCGGTCCTGAATCTTCAGGAACGTACGGCGGGGAGAAAACCCGCACCGCGCGGGAGTCTCAGGTTGTAGTATCCGTAAAACACCCGTGTTCCAGAGGTCTGCCAGGGGGCGTCCCGCCCTGGCGGTTACGAACCGTCATGCCAACCCCGCCACCTGACCGCTCGCCGCTCCGGGTCTCCCGCCCGGCCCGAATCCTGGGGACCGGCGCCGCATTGCCGGAGGAAGCGGTGACCAGCGCGGAGCTCGACCGCAGGCTGGGGCTCGCGGCCGGCACGGTCGAAAGGAAGACGGGGGTGCGCGTGCGCTATGTCGAGACGCGGCGGAGCGCCGCGGCTCTGGGGGCCGAGGCGGCCCTGCGCGCGCTCGCCGACGCCGGCCTCTCCTTCGCGGATATCGACTGTCTGGTCGCCGCGAGCGGCACGCCGGATCAGCCGATGCCCTCGAACGCGGCGCTGCTCCACCGCGAGCTGGCGGCCGGCGGGTCCGCGATTCCGGCCTTCGATATCGCCGCGAGCTGCCTCGGCTTTCTGGTCGCGCTCGACACGGTGGCCTGCCTGATCGAGGCGGGCCGCTACCGCCGGGTGCTCATCGTCGCCTCGGACATCGCCTCCTGCGGCCTCGACTGGTCGAAGCTGGAGGCGAGCGGCATTTTCGGCGACGGCGCGGCGGCGGCGGTCCTCGGGCCGGCGGAGGCGAGCGGCTCGGCGCTCCTCGCCAGCGCCTTCGCGACCTACAGCGAAGGCGTGCACTTCTGCGAGATTCCCGGCTGCGGCTCGCGGCATCATCCCAGCCGGACCCCCGAGCCGATCCTCCCCCTCAGCCTCTTCCGCATGGACGGCAAGGCGGTGTTCCGGCTCGCCGCGGAGCACCTGCCCGGATTTCTGGCCGATCTGCTCGCCGCGGCCGGAGTCGGCCTGGACGGGATCTCGGTCGTGGTGCCGCACCAGGCGAGCCGGCACGCCCTGCAGTACCTGCGCCGCCAGCTCGGCGTGGAGCGCGGGCGGATGATCGATCTCTTCGCCGGACAGGCCAACCAGGTGGCGGCGTCGCTGCCGAGCGCGCTCGACGCGGCGATCCGGGGCGGACAGCTCCGGCGCGGCGAGACGGCGCTGCTGATCGGCAGCGGCGCCGGCCTCGGTCTCGGCGGCGTGATCCTGCGGTATTGAAGGCTGGGAACGGAGGAAGAGCTTGGAACCGCCGCGCGTCGAGCTTCACCTGCTGCAGGTCGGACGCTGCCGCCATCCCGAGTGGGTGACGATCCGGGGCGGCCGCTGGCGGACCGTCGACTTCCCTTCCCTGGTGGCGCTGATCCGCCACCCGAGCTTCGGGACCATCCTCTACGACACCGGCTATGCCGACCGCTTCGAGACGGCGACCGGCCCCTTCCCCGAGCGGCTCTACCGCTGGCTGACGCCGGTGCGATTGCCGGCGGAGGAGCGGCTCGCCTCGCAGCTCGGCCGCCACGGACTGCGCCCCGAGGACGTCGAGCGGGTGCTGATCTCCCATCTTCATGCCGACCACGTCGCCGGGCTGCGCGACCTCCCGCGGGCCGCCTTCATGGCGCTGGAGGCGGATGTCGCGGCTCATCTCGGCGGCGGAGACAGCGGCGGCGGCGCGCGGAGCCGCTGGCGGGCGCTGCGCCGCGGCGTCCTGCCCGCTCTTCTGCCGCCGGACTTCGGCTCGCGGCTCGCCCTCGCCGACGCGCGGCCGATCGTCGATCTCGGTCCCTCCTGGGCGCCGTTCGAGCGCGGCTACGATCTGCTGGGCGACCGCAGCCTGATCGGGATTCCGCTCCCCGGCCACAGCCCGGCGCAGCTCGGCGTGCTGCTCCGCACCCAGGAGGACCGCCTGGTCCTGCTCGCCGCCGACGCCTGCTGGTCGAGCCGGGCCTGGCGCGAGCAGCGGATGCCGTCGATCCTGGCGCGGCCTCTGTTCGACGACTGGCACGCCTATCGACGGACGCTCGGCGGGCTCCGCGAGGTCGCGGCCCGGCATCCGGAACTGCTCATCATTCCTTCTCACGAGGCCCCGGATGCGCGCGCCTGAGACGGCGATCACGGCCGCCGTCTTCGCCCGCTTCCGCTGGGGGTTGCGCTTCGCCGACCGGGCCGCGCTGCTGCGCTTCCAGGAGCGGCGCCTGGAAAGGTTTTTCCGCCGCACGCTGCCGCGGTCCGCTTTCTACCGGCGTTGGGCCGGCCGGCCGCTGGCGGACCTGCCGATCGTGGACAAGGGGACGGTGCTCGGCCAGTTCGCGGCGTTCAACACCTGCGGCGTGGAGCTCGACCGGGCGCTGGCCGAAGCGCTGCGCGCGGAGCGGAGCCGCGACTTCCGGCCGACGCTCGCGGGGCTCACCGTCGGCCTGTCGAGCGGCACGTCGGGCACGCGCGGCGTCTTCCTGGCCAGCCCCGGGGAGCGCGCCCGCTGGGCCGGCGCGCTCCTCGCGCGCCTGCTCTCCAGCGGCTCGCTGCGCCAGCTCCTCGACATCCGGCGGCCCCCTCTGCGGGTGGCCTTCTTCCTGCGCGTCAACAGCAACCTTTATGAGACGGTCGCGAGCCGCCGTCTGGACTTCGCGTACCACGACCTGCTCGAGCCGCTCGAGCGCCACCTGGAGCGGTTGAACGCCGATCCGCCGGACATCCTGGTGGCGCCGCCCACCGTGCTCCGCCGGCTCGCCGACGCCGCCGCGGCCGGCGGGCTCCGCATCGCTCCGCGCCAGCTCCTCTCGGTCGCCGAGGTCCTGGAGCCGGACGACGAGCGCGTGATCGCCGCCGTCTTCGGCGTGCCGGTGCGGCAGGTCTATCAGTGCACGGAGGGGTTTCTCGGCGCGAGCTGCCCGGCGGGCCGGGTGCATCTGAACGAAGAGCTGCTGCACGTCGAGCCCGAGTGGCTGGACGCCGGACATCAACGGTTCCAGCCGATCGTCACCGACTTTTCCCGCACGACGCAGCTCGTCGTCCGCTACCGGCTGGACGACGTGCTGCGGATCGCCGAGGGCCCCTGTCCGTGCGGCCGGCCGACCCTGAGCCTCGAGGCGATCGAGGGGCGGGCCGACGACGTCCTGTGGGCGGCGCCGGCGGCCCGGCCCGCGGGGGTTCCCCTGTCGCCGGTCTTTCCCGACGCCCTCCGCCATGCCTTCGCGCGGGCCGACCCGCCCGGCGCGCTCCGCGACTACCGCCTGGAGCAGCACGGCGGGGACTGGCGGATCCGGCTCGACGCCCCGGCGGCGGCCGTCGCGGGCGCCGAGACCGCCGTGCGCGGGGAGCTGGCGGGCCTGGTGCGCCGGCTCGGGCTGCGGCTGCCGGATCTCCATTTCGAGCCCTGGCGGGAGGAGCCCCCGCATCTGAAACGGCGGCGCATCCGCTGCGAGCGGAAGCCGCCGGCGGAGGGGGCGCGGACGTGAGCCCCTTGAGGATTCTGGTGACCGGCGCTTCCGGCTTCGTGGGCGGCAGCTTCGTTGCCCGTTTCCGTGACCGCGCCGGGCTAGTAATTCACGGCGTCGGCCGGCGTCCGCTGGACGATCCCGGCTACACCGCGCGCGATCTTTCCCGTCCGTTCGAGCTGCCGTTTCGCCCCGACGTGGTGATCCACGCCGCGGCGCGCGCCTCCCCCTGGGGCACGGCGGCCGAGTACCGCCGCGACAACGTCGAGGCGACGGGCCATGTGCTCGACTTCTGCCGGCGCAACGGCCTGCCGCGCCTGATCTACGTGTCGTCGAGCTCGGTCTTCTACCGGCCGGGCCCACAGCTCGGCCTCACCGAGGAATCGCCGATCGGGCCGCGCTTCGTCAACCGCTATGCGGCGACCAAACACGCCGGCGAAAGGCTGGTCCGCGACTATCCCGGCTCCTGGCTGATCGTCCGCCCGCGCGCCGTCTTCGGGCCGGGCGACACGGTGCTCTTTCCGCGCCTTCTCGCCGCGGCGAGGAGCGGCCGCCTGCCGCTGTTCGTGGGGCGGGGCGAGCCGGCGGTCGGCGATCTGCTCTATATCGACACGCTGACCGACTACCTGCTCACCGCGGCGACCCGTGACGACCTCCACGGCGCCTACAACCTGACCAATGCCCAGCCGGTGCCGATCCAGGAGTTCCTGCTCGCGATCTTCGCGCGGCTCGGCCTGCCGGCGCCCCGGCGGCGGGTCTCGATCCGCTCCGCGATGCTGGCGGCCGGCCTCGCCGAGGCCGCCTGGCGGGCCTTCCGCCTGCGCGGAGAGCCGCCGGTGACCCGGTTCGGGGTCGGGGTCTTCGCCTGGTCGAAGACGTTCGACGTCAGCCGGGCGCTGGCCGATTTCGGCCCGCCTTCGGTGTCGATCGCCGAGGGCGTCGAGGCGTTCGTCCGCTGGCAGCGCCGGCGGATGGGGGAAGTGCCTTGATTTCGCTCCTCCTCGCCCTTCTCTATCTCGGACTGTTCGCCGGCAAGGCCCTCTTGGCGCTCCGGGCCGCGCGGCGCGAGCCCCCGGCGCCTCTCCAGTCAGAGGCGGGCGCCGGGGTCGCCGTCGTCCAGGCGATCCTGAGCGGGGATCCGCGCCTCGGCGCGGTGCTGGAGGCGAATCTCCTGGAGCTGCCGGCGGCGCAGTTCCTCTGGCTGGTCGACGCCGACGACGAGGTGGCCCAGACGGTCTGCCGCGATCTCCAGGCCCGGCATGGCGGAAGCGAGCCCGGCGGGCGGCTCGGTCTGCTCGTCCTGCCGCCGCCGGCCGACGGTCACAATCCCAAGCTGCACAAGCTCGCGCTGGCCCGGCCGGCCGTGCGCGAGCCGGTGCTGCTGGTGCTGGACGACGACACCCGCATGCCCGCCGCCACGCTCGCGGCGCTGCTCCAGAAGCTCGGCGCGGCCGATCTGGCGACCAGCCTGCCCGGCTATCTCGACGACGGCCGCCCGCCCTCCCGGCTGCTGGCCCAGTTCGTCAACAACAACGCCGCCCTGACCTATCTGCCGCTCCTCGCGTTCCGCCCGCCGGTCACCATCAACGGCATGGCCTACGCGCTGCACTGCGACTTCCTCGACGCGGCCGGCGGCTTCGCGCCGCTGCTCGGCCATCTGACCGACGATCTCGCCGTCGCCGAGCATGTGCTCGCGGCCGGCGGGCGCATCGAGCAGAGCGCCCGTCCCCACTGGGTCGAGACGACGGTGCGCGACTTCGGCCACTACCTGCGGATGATGCACCGCTGGTTCCTGTTCGCGCTGCTGTTGCTGCGCAAGCAGCCGCTCCCCCTGCGCGCCGTCATCGCCGTTCTCCACGCGCTGCCGCCGCTGCTCCTCGCCGCGCTCCTCGCCATCGCGGCGCTCGCGCCGGCCCCGCTCACCGCCGGCGTCCTGCTGGCGGTGCTCGCTCTGCGCGCGCTCGGCCTGGCGGCGCTTCAGCGCTCGATCTACGGCCGTCCGCTCCACTCGCCGCTCACCTCGCCGGCGAGCGAGCTGCTCCAGCCGTTGCATCTCCTGCACGCGCTCTGCTGGCGGCGGATCGTCTGGCGCAAGCGGCGGTACCGCGTGCGCGGCGAGCGCCATTTCACGGTCGTGCCATGAACCCGCCGCTGCCGTCCCTCCAGATCGCGTTCCTGACCGGGCAGAGCGACCCGCGCGGGTCGGCTCTCGATCCCAGGCAGGAGGCTTTCCTCGACGCCCTGCCGGCACCGGCCGGCTGGAAGGTGAGAGTCAACTTCCCCTATCCGGAGGTCACGCCGCCGCACCGGCCGACGCCGCTGCCGCGCGCCAGTTGGAACAACGCCCGCCAGTTCCTGGCCTCGCGCCGCGCGGCGTTCGCGGCGCGGCACCGGCCGCCGTTGCTGGCGCTGCTGGCGAGAGCCGAGCGGACCCTGCTGCTGGCCGGCAGTTGCGGCCTCGAGCTGCTGGCCAATCTCGACCTGCCGGCGCGGGAGCTCGGGCGGCTCCACGTCTTCGCCTATGGCGCCGTGTGCCGGCGGCGGCCCGCTTGCGATCTGCGCCAGGTGCGGGGGCGCCGCGACTGGGTTTCGCGCGCCTTGACGCGCATCGACCTCGGCCGTTCCGACGCCTGGGTCGCCGGCGGCCACCTCGACTACTTGGAAGACCTGGAGGTGCTGGCGCTCTGCCGCGCCTTTCTGGACGAGGTGACCGGCGGACCGGACGGGGAGCCCCGGCGGTGAGCCGCGCGCGGATCGATCTCGCGGCGCCGCCCTTCGCCGGACATCTGCACCCGCTCCTCGGGATCGGCCGCCGGCTCGCCCGCGATCACGAGGTGCGGGTGATCAGCACGGAAGGCGCGCAGGGGGAGATCGCCGCCGCGGGATTGGACGGCGTGCCCCTCCTCGCCGGGTGCGATGCGGAGATCCGCCGGATCGCCGACGGGCCGCGCGCTGTGCGCAGCCATCCGCTACGCCTCCACGCCCAGTTGCGGGCCAATCTGGCTCTCCTCGAACGCTTTCAAGCCGAGCTCCGGGAGGTCTGGGACCGGCAACGGCCCGATCTCCTGATCGCCGATTTCAGCCTGCCGGTCGCCGGCAGCGTCGCTCGCCAGCTCGGCATCCCCTGGTGGACCAGCCATCCGTCGCCGTGCGTCGTCGAGACGCCGGACGGCCCGCCTGCCTATCTCGGCGGCTGGCATCCCGGCCGCGGCTCGCTCGGCCGTCTGCGCGACGCCGCGGGGCGCGCGCTGGTGCGCGCCTTCAAGCGTGGAGCTCACCGCCTCTACCGGCGGCCGTTGAGCCGGCTCGGCTTCCCGGCGCTCTACCGGTTCGACGGCAGTGAGGCGGTCTATTCCGACGAGCGGATCCTGGCGTTCGGCGTCCCCGGTCTCGAGTTCCCGCGCCGCTGGCCGGCGGCCGTCGAGCTCGTCGGACCGGTCCTCTACACGCCGCCGCGCGTTTCGCTGGATGCGCCGGAAGTGCCCTTCGCGCCCGGCCGGCGGCACGTGCTGGTGACCCTGGGAACCCATCTCGGCTGGCGGAAGGAGGCGATGGCGGAATCGGTCCGGCAGGCGGCCCGCGCGCTCCCCCACCTCGAGCTCCACTTCAGCGACGGCGACCCGCGCAGCTCTCGCCGGGAGTCCGCCGGCAACTTCCATCGCCTCGGCTACGTGCCCTACGCTACGCACCTGCCGCGCTACGCGCTCGTCGTCCACCACGGGGGTACCGGCGTCATGTATCACACCCTGAGCGCGGGGACGCCGGCGCTGGTCGCCCCCGTCGATTACGATCAGTTCGATCATGCCGCCCGTCTCGTGGCCGCCGGGCTCGCTCATCGCCTGGACCGGCCGGACGAGTTGGCCCAGCGAATCGCCGGCGCTCTCGCCGATCCGCGGCTGCTCGCGGCATGCCGCCGCTTCCAAGCCGTCGCCGAGGGTTTCCACGCCGAGGAGAGGATCGCGGAGCTCGTCACCGCGCGCCTGGTCCGCGGCGAGACCGCCTGAACCTGCCTTGAGCCCTCCCGTAGAAAGGACCACCGGAAGGGAGGGCGGCGAGGTCGATCTCTACCCCGCCAAACAGCGCTATCGCGTGGCGGGGCGATGCTCGACTCCCGCCGGTACGCGCTCCGGCGCGGCATGAACGAGATCGAGCTCATCGTCGATTCGCGGCGTCGTCGGTGACCGTGGGTCCCTGGATCACCCGGATTGACCGGAGCCCGGTGGACAATGTGAAGCGGTTCTGAGCGAGGGCGGGGACGAACCCCGCCCTCGCGCAGAGTTTTGATAGGGACTCTTAGTTGCAGGAGCCGTACGTCGGCTGGGCGGGCCCCACGTTGTTCCAGACCACGATCCCACAGCTCGAGGTCGAGACCGGATTGGCGTTCAGGAACCAGAGAGTCAGAGTGACCGACGGATACGGGGTGGAGTACGAGTGCGTGATCGTCGCGACGCCGGTGTCCTGCGTCGAGCCGTCTCCGAAATCCCAGTAATAGCGGTAGAGGTTGTGAACGATCGTCGAGCAACTCGCGTCGAAGCTGCAGACGTGAGTACTGTCGTTGCAATCCCAAGTGAAACAGGCGTCATCAGCGGCCCGGGCCGTCCCCATGAAGGCGAACAGGCCGAGAGCGAACGTCAATCCCATAGCTATGCGTTTCATCGCAGACTCCTCTTCAATTTGACGCCGCTTGAGCACATGCGCCATTGCGGGGAGAGCCTAGTATAGCTAGTTATCGATAGTCAAGCATTTAAATTTTTCTTAGAATCGCCGCGGCGAGGATGGCGGACCCTCGCCGCAGGAGTGGAACGATCTTACTGCTGGGAGAGCGCGGGCGCGGTCGGCGCGCCGTCGGGGGTGTTGCCGGCGTTGTTGTTGTTGCCGAAGGAATTGACGACTCCACCGTTGACCGGGTTGATCCCCGTGCCGCCATTGTTGAAAATCGACGTGTCGGCGATGCGGAGGACGGCGCCGGTGCCGTCGGCCTCGACGCCGCTGCCGGTGTTGTGGGTCACCAGGGTGCTGACGACGTTGATCACGGAGTTGTTGGCGCCGCCCACCGTCGAGAGCGCGCGGATGCCGTCGCCCGAATTGCGCGAGACCTCGCTGTCGCGGATCGAGACCTTCGAGCGGTCGTCCGCCTCGATGCCGACGGCGTTGCGCTCGATCTGCACGTGATCGATCGTCACCTGCGCCGAACCGGCGGCCCCGGGCTGGATGTGGATGCCGGCGCCGGCGGCGAAGTTGTTGTTGCGGATGACCGTGTTCTTGACGTAGAGCTGGCTGGCGCCGGAGGGGATGAACTTGATCCCTTTCTGCGTGACGCGGTTGATCTCACAGTTCTCCACCGTCAGCGAGAGCCCGCTGTTGAACCGGATGCCGTCGATCCCGGTGCCCTGGCCGTCAATGCTCAGCCCGCGAAGGATGACGCTGTCGGCCGCGCCGGCGGTGATGATGAAGCCGGTGGTTCCGGAGGACAGGACGCCGGCGAAAGTCTCTTCGCTCTGGACGGTGATCGCCTTGGTGATCGACAACGTGCCATACGCCCCGTTGTCGATGACGTTGATAATGCCGCCCGCCGCCGTCTTGCTGATGGCGCCCGCGAACGTCTTGCAGGGCGCCGTGCGGCTGCAGGGGTCGGCGTCGCTGCCGGTGGCCGACACCCAGGTACGCGTCGCCTGGGCGTTGGCGGAGACGCCAAAGGCCAGCAGCAGGCCCAGGCCCGCCAGGGCATTACGGAATACGTTGAGAACGGTCTTCATAGCTTCTTTCTCCTTGGTTGAGCTTAATGGCTAACGGTTAGGCGGGCCTGGGGAGGAAATTGTTACACCGGGGGCGCTGAGGAGAAATCGCGAGCCTCGTCCGTCTCCTTAGGCGACGCAGACCCAAGATCGCGCCGCCTCCAAGCCGCATAGCCGGTCGGTGGCAGGCGCCACATCTTCCACTCGCGAGCCTGAGGGTCCCGTGAACCGGGACCGAAAGGAGATTTCCGATGAAACGCCTGTTGACCTTCCTCGTCCTGGTGTCCATGGCGGCCGCGGCGCACGCCGGCGATCCGACGACGGACCTGCTCACCGCGCCGTTCGTCCAAGACTTCATCCTGCTTTCGACCGGTCCTGGCCCCGGCGGAAAACCGGTCGTCAAGTACGCGATCGATACGGTCAGCGGCTCGCCGAAGACCGCCAATGGGGTGATCTTCCGCAGCGATGGCGAGATCAACATCTACATCCATGACTTCAATCCCCTCACTCAGACGTGGGTCGTCGAAGCGAAGGCGACGCCGGACGTCAGCTATGCGTCGATCAAAGCCTTTCTCGATGATCTGAAGGCGCTGCAGGGCTCTCTGCCGCAACCACCTGCAGCGCCAGCAGCTTTGAGCGCAAGCGCTGTCCCCCCGTTTGACCGGTGCGCTCAACTCACGGGCTGCGACAGACTAACCTGTCGGATCAACCAAGTTTTCAATACCCTCAATCAGGGGGTTCTGGCCGCTACCGAATTGCAGACACTGGTCAATGGAGCGACTGGCCACCAGGGGGTTACAACGGCCTCGACTGGGCTCATCAAACAACAGCAGGCTCTCAAGGATAACAACGACCGCGCGCGTGCGGAACTCGACGCAATTCGTAACGAGTATAGCGATTTAGGTCATCAGCACACCCAGGAGTGCGCCGCCATCACTAGTCGGATTCTGATCGACTATATCCAGGTGCAAAGCACCGCCGACCAGATCATCGCGAAAAAAGAAGCGCTTCGGGGGCAACTCGGCGAGCTTGTGAAGATCCTCCAGCCCTATCTCCAACAGAACGCCTGGTTCGGGCCGACTCTCAGCGACTCCTTTATCACGTCCGTCACGCCGACCTTCGAAAATCAGCAAACGGTCTCCGCGTCCTTCAAGGAACGGACCATTCAACTCGACGACTCGAAGATCGTCATCAAGTCCGACGACGCGAACGTCGTCGCCGGCAAGTTTGATGTGCGCAGGAGCTCCTTCTTCGTTCCCGAACGCGCCGCCGCGGTGATCTATAACAACTTGAAATACCCGCAATACGGCACGGCCATGAATGACGAGGGCAAGATGGTCGTCGAACGCACGAAGGACCACCAGCCGGTCGGCGGCGCGCTGATGCTGAACCTGGTCATGCGCATGGGCCGCAACTCGTCCGTCGTCTATCCTCTCTTCCAGTTGGGCGTCAGCTCGGCCAAGGACTTCCCCGGCTTCCTGGCGGGGGTCGGCCTCCGCTTCGTCGAACCGTTCCGCTTCAGCCTCAGCATTGGCGGAATGATCACCCGCTACAAGGATCTCGACGGCAACCTGAAGGTCGGCGACGTCGTCTCGGGGACCGACGACATCAACAAACACCTCACCTATAAAACCTCGCCCGTGGTCCTCTACGGCGCGATGCAGCTCAAGTTCTGAACGGACGGCCGGAGCGGCCCTGGGGCCGCTCCGGCGCCACCTGTCATTGATCGCGAGAAGAAACCGAGGCGGCTTCGGCCCGCCGTGTCTCCCGCTCCTCCACCGGCAACCACCGCCGCCCCCGCTCCCCCACGTACTCCGACTGCGGCCGGATCAGACGCCCCGTGGCGAGCTGCTCCAGGGCATGCGCCGTCCAGCCGGCGACGCGGCCGACGGCGAAGGTCGGCGTGAACAGCTCGGTCGGCAGCCCCAGGCCGTGCAGCAGGAGGGCGGTGTAGAACTCGACGTTGGTGTCCAGGCGGCGGTCCGGCTTGCGCTCGTGGAGCAGGCGCAGGGCCGTGGCCTCCACCGAGCGGGCGAGATCGTAGAGCTCGCGATCGCCGCCATGGCTGTAGAAGCGCTCCGCCGCCGCGGCAAGGACGTCCGCCCGCGGATCGCGCACCCGGTAGACGCGGTGGCCGAAGCCCATCAGCCGCTCGCCGCGCTCGAGCTTCTCGCGCAGCACGGCCTCGGCGCGCTCCGGCGTCCCGATCTCGAAGACCATGTCGAGCGCCGGCCCCGGGGCGCCGCCGTGCAGGGGACCCTTCAAGGCTCCCACGGCACCGGTGATGGCCGAGATCAGATCGGACTGGGTGGAGACGATCACCCGGGCGGTGAACGTCGAGGCGTTGAGGCCGTGGTCGGTCACCGTGTTGAGGTAGGTCTCCAGTCCCCGCGCCCGCTCCGGCGACGGCTCCTCGCCCGCGAGCATGTAGAGGAAGTTCGCCGCGTGCCCGAGTTCCTCCCGGGGCGCCAGCGGCTCCTCCTCCCGCAGCAGACGCCAGTAGGCGGCCACGATCGTGGGGAAGGTGGCGGTCAGGAGGAGGGCGTCTTCCTTCGGATCTCCCCCTGCCCCTTCCGCGAGGCTGAGCGTGCCGGCGGCCATGCGCAGGGCGTCCATCGCCGGCACCCGCCGCCGAGCGGCCTCGCGCAGTAGATTCAGCGTCGCCGCGGGTAGCGCCCGCCGTCCGGCGAGGCGCCGCGCGAAAGCCTCCAGCTCCCCGGCCGTGGGCAGACTGCCGTTCCAGAGCAGCCAGGTCATTTCCTCGAACGAGGCGCGAGGGGCGATCTCCTCCGCCGGAAAGCCGGCGAGGAGCAGCACGCCCGCCTCGCCGTCCACGCTGCTCAAACGGGTCGTGGCGGCCACGACCCCTTCCAATCCTTGCTTGATCTGAGTGTCCATGTCTGGTCTCCCTTCGCCTCCATCTTTGGCCCGCCCTGATGGGTTGTCAATCTTGATTCTCAAATCAATGTACAGCGTGTTACTTTGCGATCATGGAAGACAGGTTCCTCACCGCTCAGGAGGCCGCCGCGGAGCTTGGGGTCTCGCTCGCGACGCTCTACGCCTACGCGAGCCGGGGGATGCTCCGCTCGGAGCCGGTGCCAGGCGAGCCGCGGGCGCGGCGCTATCCCCGGGAGGACGTGCTGCGCCTCCGGGAGAAAAAGGAGCTTCGGAAGGAGCCGGAGAAGGCCGCGCCGAAGGCCCTCTCCTGGGGGATGCCGGTGCTGGAATCGGCGCTGACGCTGATCCAGGACGGCCGCCTCTACTATCGCGGCCGGGATGCGGTGGCCCTGGCCCGGACGTCGACCGTCGAGGAGGTGGCGGCGCTGATCTGGAATGGCGAAGCCGCGCGCCTGTTCGCGGCAGAGCCCCCACGAATCACCTGGCACCTCCCGGAAGAGCTGACCCCGATCGAACGCTGTCAGGTGGCGATCCCCCTGGCGGGAGCGGCGGACCTCGCGGCCTGGGATCTGCGTCCGGCGGCGGTGGCGGCCACCGGGGCGCGCATCCTGCGCCTGATGGCGGAAACCGCGGCGGGCGCCCCTTCCCTGCCTTCCATTGCCGCCACCCTCCAGGCCGGCTGGGCCCCGGGCCGGCCCGAGGTGGCGGGGCCGATCGGCACGGCCCTCATCCTGGCGGCGGATCACGAGTTGAACGTCTCGGCCTTCACGGCGCGCTGCGTGGCCTCGGCCAACGGCTCGCCGTGGGACGTGGTCTCGGCGGGCCTCGCGGCGCTCAAGGGGTCGCGGCACGGCGGGCACACGGAGAGGGTGGAAGCACTGTTCAGGGAAGCGGGAACGGCGGCGGGCGCGCGGAGGGTGCTGGCGGACCGCCTGCGCCGGGGGGAGCCGATCCCCGGCTGCGGCCACTCCCTCTATCCGGACGGCGATCCTCGTGGCGCGGCCCTGCTGGAGATGGCGACCGAGATCGCTCCGGGCTCGCCGGCGGTCGAATGCGCCCTGGCCCTGGCCGAGGCTTACCGGGAGCTGATCCGCGAGCACCCCACGATCGACCACGGCCTCGTCGCCCTCAGCCGGGCGCTGGACCTCCCGCGACACACGCCGCTGGCCCTCTTCGCCCTCGGCCGCACCATCGGCTGGATCGGCCACGCCATCGAGCAGTACGGCGCGAACAAACTGATCCGGCCGCGGGCGGCCTACATAGGCGAGCCACCGGAAAGTTCTGGAGCCGGCTGAAACAAGATAGGATCTCGCCCCAATGAACGTCAGATTCGTCGAGCCCGGATCTCCGCTTCCCGCCCCTATGAGCGAAGGCACTCGTTACTTTCAGGCCTCCGCCCGAAAGCATTTCCTCCGTCAGATCGAGAGCCTGGCTCAGCAACAGAATCGCCATCTGTTCGTCGCCAACGAGCAGAGCGACAACTACGTATTCGGTCTGACGAAGGTGCGCCGGGTCCTCGCGGTCGACGGCGACGAGGTTCGGCTTTCGGAGAGTCATGCGCGGCACCGGGTGAGCCCGAGTGCTCCTTCCCTGGCGGTTGGAAAATGGTACGAGATGGCCATCGATCCCGCGTCCAACAAGATTCTCGAAGCGTTCGAGCGGCAACCCCAGGTGGTATTTCCTCCACCACAGACATCGACCTTCCCAATCGATATCGGGGCTCTACCGCCCGTGAGCAGGTACAACGCCGAAGCTTTCTTTTCCAAGGTGCGGCGCCAGCCCCATATTCCCTTTCAGTATCCGGCGAACGGATGCTGGGCCAGGGCTCACGAGATGTGCCGGCTCATTGAGCGGCACTTCGACCTCGATCTACTGGACGTGGTGGCCAAAATCTGGAACTTCGGAGAGCTGAAAGTCAAGTCCGACAACAATCCCACATGCCTAGTGGAATGGAAATATCATGTCGCTCCAGTGGTAAGAGTGGGCACGGAGCTTCTGGTCATCGATCCTTCCCTGTTCGAAGGGCTGGTGACAATCGACGTCTGGCAGGACAGGCAGTCGGAGCTCTCGCGGGACTCCATCTTCACGACCCGGGATGCCTACAACATCGGCGGAAACCATGTCTCTGGTGAAGAGCAGCTGTTCGTCGAGGAAGCGGGGCAGGCCGCGGAGCAACTGCAAGAGTTTTGGGGAGACCTCATCTCCCTGATTGTTTGTAACGGCCCCCTCCCCTATCGTTGCGATTGCGGATAGCCCGCATGCCTATTCCTTTTCTCCCTCTTTCCGCGCCGGCTTTTTTTTGTCCAAAGCCTTGAGGTCTGCCAAAGCCTTCTTCAAATCGGCCATCAATTGCGGGAGATGCCCGTCCACGGGCAGCTCAAACGTCCTAGCCGTGTTCTGCCCACAGCCCAAAACAAGCTCCTGGGATTCAGAGCCCACAACGAAAGTTTTCCCAATCACTTTGACAGTGAGCGCCTTGACGTGGAGTTTTCCTTCATCGTTAGCCATAATTCTCCCGAAGCCTGTATCTCTATGGCAAAGAATTGTACCATGTCAGGAGAGATCCAACTACCGAAGTAACGCCTCGAAGGCAGGGTCGCCCCACAGAGGCTTCCAGACAGGATCGAGCCGCAGATCGGTCGCCGTGAGCGAGTTTCGGTAGGGGGTCACGAGCAGCCGGGCCAGCCGGTCGATCGCCTCGCGGCGATGCCCTAGGATCAGGTCCACGAGGGCCTGGATCTCGCCGATCCGGGGACCTGAGTAGGCATCGGTCTGGCGCATCTGGGCCGCCTCTCCGGCTTGCGCCAGAGCCTCCTGGGATCGGCCGAGTTGGGCGAGCGCCACAGCCAGGCAAGCGTGGAAGAACCCCCGGCCCGGGTAGAGGGCGATCTTCGCCTCCAGGTCGGCCCGGTTCGCCTCGGCGGCGGCGAGGGCCCCCCGGTGATCACCCATGCGCTCGCGGGCCACGGCGGCCATCATGGCGATCCGGGTCTGCGTCTCCGGCGCCAGTTGCCGCATCCAGTCTGGAGAGAGCCTTGCCAGGGCCTGCTCGTACTTGCCTTCGTAGAGGTCGAGCCGGAAGGCGGTCGCCTCGATCATGGGGATCCCGGACATGCCTGCCTGATCGAGGAGGCCGCGGGCCTGTTCCGGATTGCCCTTCCAGGCCAGTTGGTTGAGAGTCCTCTGCTCCCAGAAGAACGGCTCGTCCGGGGCCTGCGAGATGGCCTCGGCAAAGCCGCGGTCCGCCTCCTCGAAGTTCCGTAAAGCTCTCTGGGTCTCGGGCAGAATCCAGACCAGCTCACCCGTCCTCGGGTCCAGCCATTCGGCGTGCCGGAGCGCCTTGATCGCTTCGGGGAACCGGCCTTTGCGTCGCAGCAGGAGACCGAGCGCCTTGGCAACCTCGGCATTATTAGGAAAGAGCCGGGCGGCGATGTCGAGCTGAGCGAGGGCGCCGTCGAAGTCTTCCTGACAGCGATAGGCGTAATAGGCCCGCGCGAGCTTCACCTCGGGAAGATCCGGATCGAGCGCCACCGCCTGCTCGAGAGCATGACGTGCTTGTTCTACCCGCTCGCGGGTCGGGTCGGTGTTGTACGCCAGGTAGGAGTGAACCAGCGAGAGCTCGGCCCAGGCGGCGGCGAACCCTGGATCCAGCTCCACCGCCCGCTCGAACGTCAGCACCGCCTTCCGCAGGTGCTCTTCGGAGTAGAAGGGCTGGTCCTTGAGGCTGAGCCCACGGACATAGGCTTGATAGGCGTCCAGGTTCTTCGTCGACGGCTCCCGCAGGGCGAGGTTCTGCTCCGGCAAAAGGTTGATGCCCAGCGACGCGATCACCCGGCGGGAGATCTCGGCCTGTACCTCGAAGACGTCCTTCACCTCGCTCTCGAAGGAATCGGCCCAGACCTGGACGCCGTCCACCCGGACGAGCTGAGGCCGGATGCGCACTCGCGGCCGGCCTCCCGGCCGCGAGGCCCATTGCACCGTCCCCATGAGCACATAGTCCACGCCCAGCTCGCTGCCGATCTCGCGCGGAGGCTTCGCGCCCTTCTCCTGCGTGGAGATCGTGCGGTAGATCACCTGCAGGGCCGGCAGAGAGCCCAGGTCCTTGGTCACTTCCTGGGCCAGCCCGATCGCGAACAAAGGATCTCCAGGGCGGCCGAGGTCTTCGAACGGTAGGACGACGATCCGCATGGCGGCTGCCTGCGGGCCGGTCCCTGGCGAGGGAACGGCCGCGACGGCGGCGCTACGGGCCTCGCCGGCTTTCCCCTGGCTGAACAACACGAGCCCCAGGATCGTCACCAAGCCCGCGACCACCAGCAGGCTCCACACCCATCCCCGGGGGGAGGCTGAGACGGCCGGCGGCGGGAGAGGGGCCGGCGCGATCAGAACGCAGGAAACGGCCGGCGGCAGCATCCGCTCGACCGGCGCGACCAAGCGGTACCCCCGTTTGGGAACGGTCTGGATGTAGCGCGGCTGCCGCGCATCGTCTCGCAGAGCCTTGCGGAGGCTGTGGATCGCCTGGGAGAGCGCCCCTTCCTCCACGAATGCCCCCGACCAGAGGGCATCCAGCAGCTCCTCTTTGGGGACCACCCTCTCCGGGTTGGCCGCCAGATAGACGAGCACATCCATGACCCGGGGCTCCAGCCGGACCGAGCGACCATCGGCGGAGAGGATTCCTTCGTCCCTCCTCACCTCCCACTCGCCGATCTGGAGCCTGCCCGGCTCCGGGACGCTGATCACTGGTTCCTGAGAATGGCTCATGCCGGTCCGGGACTCCGCGGAGGAACCCGCCTTTCTCCCTCATTTTAATACATTTCCAGTTCCTGAACCTTCCCAAATCTTTCCTTGAGGACGGTGGGAGCCTCTCCAGCCGAAGCTGGCTTCAGATCCGCGGCCCCCCCACCGCGGCCCTGCTTCTGGAGACAAGGTATGACCTGTGAGCTCGAAGTCCTTCCCCCACAACCCCACCCCACCACCGGCCCTGAGCGCCAAGCCCTGCCCCGGCCTTCCCCACAGCGGGCCTCGCTTCCCTCGCGCGGGCGGGCTCTCCTCGAGGAGCACTTCGTCCTCGTCCGGAGGCGGCTCGATCGCCTCAGCCGGACCAGCGGCCTGCCCGAGCACGAGGCCGACGAGTTCCTGTCCTGGGCCCTGTTCAAGCTCGTAGAGAACGACTACCGCATCCTTGGCAGTTGGGAGGGCCGCAGCTCCTTCTCCACCTACCTGACCGTCGCCCTGGTCAACCTACTGCGCGACTACCGTATCCACGTCTGGGGGAAATGGCGGCCGTCCGCGGCGGCTTGCCGGCAGGGTCCGGAGGCCGTGCTCCTCGAACGGCTCCGGTTCCGCGACCGCCTCCCCTTGAGCGAGGCCATCGACAGGGTGCGGGCCGACCCTGGCTCCCACTACTCCCGCGAGGAGCTGGAGCGGCTGGCCGGCCGTCTTCCCGAAAGGATCGAACGCAGGATCGTCGGCGAAGAGGAGCTTTCGCGGATCGCTGTCGACGGCAACGTCGAAGAGCGGGTCAGAGAAGGCGAGGGCGCCCGCCTCGCAGCCCGGGTCCACGAGAGGCTTCTCGCCCTTTTGCGGGCCCTGCCGGCCGAGGACCGCCTTCTCCTGAAGCTCCACTTCCAGGACAGCCTCACCATCGCCGCGATGTCTTCCGTGCTGAGGCTTCCGCAGAAGCAGCTCTACTACCGGCGCGACCGCTGCCTGAAAAAGCTTCGCCGAGCTCTTCTGGAAGACAAACGGACCTCCGAGGAGGCGAACGAGCTTCTCGCCTCCTCATGGTGTGGGCTCCTCACCGATCGCGAAACCGTGTGGGAATGAGGCTGGGCCGCATGGCGAAGGGGCCGGGAGACAGCGGAGGAGGAAGTTTGGAGGCGACGAGCGGATTCGAACCGCTGAATAAGGGTTTTGCAGACCCTCGCCTTACCACTTGGCTACGTCGCCCGAGACGGGCTGGGGCCGCTTGCGCGGCCCCCGGATCTTAGCAGAACGCGGAAGACGTCCACGGTCTTGAATCAAATCAAAATCTGGAGCGGGAAACGGGATTTGAACCCGCGACCCCAACCTTGGCAAGGTTGTGCTCTACCACTGAGCTATTCCCGCCCGACAGGCTCGCAAAGAATAGTCAGGGAGCACCTGACTGTCAAGCGGCTGTCCTGACAGCCTACCGGCGTCGGCGAGGAGGGCCCGGATTGTAGGGAAAGGCGTTGCGGATCAGGGTGTAACGCCAGCCGCCGCCGTCCCGGTCGAGGCCGAGGACATCGAAGCGGCAGGAGCGGCCGTGCCAGCCGCGGGCGCTCAGGTAGAGGACGGCGGCGCGGGAGAGGCGGCGCTGCTTGGCGAAGCCTACCGCCGCGATCGCCGGGCCGTAGCGGTCGCCGTCCCGGGCCTTGATCTCGACGAAGCAGAGGGTCTCCCCCTCTTGCGCCACGACGTCGATCTCGCCGCCGTGGTTGACGGCGTTGCGGGCCAGGATCTGATAACCCTGCCCCTCGAGCCAGCGGACGGCGTCATCCTCCCCCGCCTTCCCTCTTGCCCGCGCGTGCGGCTGCTCGCGGAAGCTGTCGCCGCTCAATCGCCCTCTACTTCCGCTTCCAGCGGGTTCCCTGCGGTGTGTCCTCGAGGACGATGCCACGGGCGGCGAGCTCGTCGCGGAGGCGGTCGGAGGCCGCGAAGTCGCGGTTCTTGCGCGCGTCGTTGCGCTCCTGGATCAGGCGCTCGATCTCGGCCGCGTCGCCGTCCTGGGCCTGCCCCTCCGGCCACTCGGCGGGATCGAGCACGCCCAGCACCCGGTCGACGTCCTTCAGGGTGTCGAGGACGCGCTGGCGGTCGCCGGCGCCGATCCGCTTCTCCTCGATCGCCACGTTCACCTCTTTGACGTAGGCGAACAGGGCGGCGAGGGCGACGGCGAAGTTGAGATCGTCGGCGAGGCCGGCCGCGAAGTCCTGGCGCAGCCGCGCGCCGGCTTCGGCGAGCCGCGCGTCGGCATCCCCCCGCTCCTCGGCGTGCCCGAGGCGGAAACGCATCTCGTCGACCCGGCGCAGGGCTCCGGCGGCACCGTCGAGCGACTCGAAGGTGAAATTGAGCTTCTGCCGGTAGTGCACCGAGAGGAAGAGGTAGCGCAGGGCCCGCGGCGAGCAGCCGCGCGCCAGCAGGTCGGGCAGGGTGTACTGGTTGCCCAGCGACTTCGACATCTTCTGGCCGTCGACGATCAGGTGCTCGGCGTGCAGCCAGGTGCGGACGAACGGCTTGCCGGTGGCCGACTCGCTCTGCGCGATCTCGTTCTCGTGGTGCGGGAAGATCAGGTCGACGCCGCCGCAGTGGAGGTCGAAAGTCTCGCCGAGGTACTTCATGCTCATCGCTGAGCACTCGATGTGCCAGCCGGGCCGGCCGGGGCCCCAGGGGGAATCCCAGGAGGGCTCGCCGGGCTTGACGGCCTTCCAGAGCCCAAAATCGCGCACGTCCTCCTTGCCGTACTCGTCGCTCGCCACCCGCTCCCCCTGGCGCGCCTGATCGAGGTCGAACCCGGAGAGGCTGCCGTAGCTGGGATCGCTGGCGATCTTGAAGAAGACCGAGCCGTCGGTCTCGTAGGCATGCCCGTTGGCGATCAGGGTCTCGATGATCGCGATCATCTCCGGGATGTGCTCGGTCGCCTTGGGGAAGTGCTCGACCCGTTCCATGTGCAGCGTGTCGAGGTCGCGCAGAAAGGTCTTGATGAACGGCCCGGTGTACTCGGGCAGCGAGAGCCCCGCCTTGTGCGCTCCCTGGATGGTCTTGTCGTCGACGTCGGTCAGGTTCATCACCTGGGTGACGCGCAGCCCGAGATGCTGGAGGCTGCGCCGCAGCAGGTCCCCGAAGAGGAAGGTGCGGAGGTTGCCGATGTGGACCTCGTTGTAGACGGTGGGGCCGCAGATGTAGACGCGGGCCTCGCCGGGAACGAGCGGCTGGAACGTCTCGAGCTTGCGCCCGAGGGTGTTGAAGAGGACGAGTTCGGTCATGGGCTTTTGGGGTCCGGGGAGGTTCTACTTGGTCACGGTCACGGAGCCGGCGAGCCAGGTGAGTCCGGGGATGGCCCGGCCGGCGGAATCGAGGCCTGCGTTGCGCGAGACGGCGAAGCTTCCGGAGCCGGATGCCACGGCGCTGAACTCGATCGTCAGCACCACGCCGGAGCCGTTGGATCCCGGCGTGGTGCCGAGATGGGTGCCGCCGATGATCAGGGTGCCGGGCGAGGAGACCGCCGCCTGCACCGCGCCATTGCTGAGCAGAGGTCCGGCCGTGACGCGGACGTACTGGAGCTGGGTGGCTGGATAGGTGAGGTCGAAGGCGACGCCATAGAGGTCCGTCACCTGGTTCGCCCGCAGCTCGAGGACCAGGGTGGAGGCGGTGGTGGCGGCGCCGCTCGCGAAGTAGAGGCTGTTCACCGCGGGAGCCGACTGCGGCGTGAAGACGATCCCGGCAGCAGGCGGCGGCGGGGGTGGCGGCGGCTCGGTCGACGTGCCGCCGCCCCCGCCGCTGCCGCCGCAGGCGGTGAGGAGGAGGGTGAGGAGGAGGGCGCTAAAGAGGTAGCTCGATTTCATAGCAGTCACGCCGCCTTTCGCCCGGGATTGAAATCCCGGGCTACCCACGGCCGTCCTCCGGACTCCAAGAATGAAACAGAGGATTCAGGAAGTCCCGGCTCAGGGACGACCGTCGGTAGCCCGGGATTTCAATCCCGGGCTGCGGCCCGCCCCTCAAACCCGTACCTCCTGCTCTTCCGCCAGACGCTTGAGCTGCCGTTTCGACCGCTCCTTGCGCAGGCCGCGGAGATGGTCGGTGAAGAGGATGCCGTCCAGGTGGTCGACCTCGTGGCAGATGGCGCGGGCCAGGTAGTCGTCAGCCTCGAGCTCGAAGGGCTTCCCTTCCAGGTCCTGCGCGCGCAGGGTGATCGAGAACGGACGGTCCACCTTGTCGGTGATCCCCGGCAGGGAGAGGCACCCCTCGGTGTCGGTCTCCACCCCCTCGCGCCGGACGATCTCGGGATTGATGAGGACCCGGACCTCGGCGGGATTCTCCCCCACCGAGATGTCCACCACCGCGAGGCGGAGGTCGACCCCCACCTGGGGGGCCGCGAGGCCGACGCCCGGGGCGGCGTGCATGGTGTCGACCATATTGGCCGCGAGCTTGCGCAGGCCGGCGTCGAACGTCTCCACCGGGCGGCACTTCACCCGCAGGACAGGGTCGGGATAGATACGGATCGCAAGGATAGCCATTGTTATTTAGGTCAAGTACCGCTTCGCAGACGTTGCACCGTGGCGGCGACGTCGCGGTCGTTGTGCTGCCCTCGCAGCGTCTCCAGGAACCCGCGCGGATCGGCGTTGCCGACCAAGCACTTCTCCAGCCCTTCGCGGGTGAGCTTCAGCGCGATGACCGGCTCCGCCGTGCGGTAGCGGGCGGGCCATTTGCCGCGCTCGAACAGGACCGCCTCGCCGAGGAGGTCGCCGGAGCCGAAGCTGCGCACCGTCCCGGCGTGGCCGCCGGATTCTATCGTGGCCTCGACGACTCCCTGGACGATCAACAGCAGGAAAGCCTCCTCGCTTCCCTCGCGGGCGATCACCGTTTCGGACTCGAGGCGGAGGAGCACCATGGCCGAGAGCAGCCGCTTCAGCGACTCGCCGGGGAGGTTGCGGACCACGGTGCTAGCGGCGAGGTGGTGCCAGAGCCGCGTCAGCTCGAGGGCGGTCCCGGCCTGGGCGCCCCCGGCCTCGCGCAGGCCCTCGAGGGCGAGCGTCCGCACCTGCTCAGAGCTCTTGCCGCGCTGGAGCTTCTCGGTCTTCTGGCGCAGCGACGGGTCGAGCGGCGCCAGCTTCGTCGCCTTCGACAGCAGGGCGATCCCCTTGTCGTGAAAGCCGTCCTGGGCGTACTCCTCGGCGACGAAGACGTATTCGATCACCGCCTTGTCGAACTTGCGGAGATGGGTGTAGACCTCGGCCAGCTTGAGGTGGGAGTGCAGATCGTCGGGGTTGTCCTTGAGGCGCGCGCGCAGCCGCTCCTCCGCCTCGTCGTAGCGCTCGAGGACGACCAGGTCGTCGATCGTGTACTCCTGCGGCTCCTGCTGCTGCTTCTTGCCGCCGCGAAACCAGTTGATCGCCAAGGGCTCCTCCCCCAGAATGGATAGAAGAACAGATTGCGAACCGTATCCGTCGGCGGCGTCACCCGAAGTGGACACCGCCGCAGCCGAATCAGCTCGTCATGGACTGTGAATGATAGGGCGAAGGGAGCGGCGAAGCAATTGAAAAAAAGGGAGTTCCCGCTCCCGCGAGAGGAATAAAGCAGGTGGTCCGGAAGTTGCTATTTCTATACAGAAGACAGCCGGGCGAGTGCATCGTCCGACTTATGGAGACAGACAGATGAAGACTCTGAGCAAAGTCCTCTTGGTCCGTTTTGCGCTTGCCCTCGGGCTGCTCGCCCTGGCGGGTCCCGCGCTCGCCGACGTCCCTGACGCTGGCTATGATGACGCGGGCGGCAACGGCAGCAACGAGGGTTATGGCTATTTTCGCGTCGTGGAGGGCTCGCCCACGCTGGTGCAGGCCGGCACGGACGAGCCCGCCGCCGCCGAGGTCAACCAGCCGGTGCTGGCGGGCGACCACCTGCGGGTGCCCGACCGTTCGCGGGTCGAGATCCTGCTCGCCGACCAGAACATCCTGCGGGTGGACGGCGGCAGCGAGCTGATCCTCGAGCGCCTGGCCGCCTCGCCGGACCGCAATGACCGGGCGACGGTCGTGCGGCTGGTCGCCGGCAACGTGCAGCTCGTCGTCACCCAGGATTCGCTGGGCGACCAGCTCCCCCGCGTCGATACGCCGAACGCCACGATCTACCCGCAGAACTACGGCGTCTACCGGATCACGGCCGACGACGGCTGGAGCCAGGTGGTCGTCCGCCGCGGCACCGCCGAGGTGGTGACCGACCATGGAACGTCGCGCGTCCGGGCGGATGAGGAGGCGGTGATCGACGACCGCGCCGACGACGAGGACCGCCGCGCCGACATCCGCGAGGCCGGCGGCTTCGACACGCTCGAGCGCTGGGCGCGCCAGCTCGACGACGAGTACTCCGGCAGCGATCAGCGCTACGTCGACGACAATCTGCGGTACGCCGCGGCGCCGCTGACCCGCTATGGCTCCTGGATCGACGTCAATGGCTCCTCCTACTGGCGGCCGCGAGTGGAGGCCGGCTGGCGCCCCTACTGGCAGGGGCGCTGGGTCTACACCCCTAGCGGCCTGACCTGGCTCTCCTCGGAGCCGTGGGGCTGGGTGCCCTACCATTACGGAAGCTGGGACTACCTGCCCACCTACGGCTGGGTCTGGCAGCCGGGCTCGGTCTGGTCGGCGGCCTGGGTCTACTGGTACTGGGGGCAGGACTACGTCGGCTGGTGCCCGACCGGGTACTACACCCGCTATTACGGTCCCAGCTTCGGCGCCAACATCGGCTTCCGCAACGGCATCTACGGCTGGGCCGGCGGCGGCTGGGCGATCTACGACAACTGGAACTTCGTGTCGACGTCTTATTTCCGGGATGGCTATCGCAACGGCTATCGGGACGGCTACTGGGACGGCCACCGCGACGTGCGGCGCTACGCCGTGCCGGTCGACCGCCATCGCGGCGACATCGGACGCGGCATCATCACGACCGACACCCGGCCGATCAAGCCGAGCGTCTGGAAGGATCCCGGCGGGCCGCTGCGCGCCCTGCGCGGCGGGCGCACGGCCGAGTTGCCGGACGTGACGCCGTTCATCGCCCGCAAGCCGAACCTGCCGCAGGCGGTCGCCCGCACGGTGATCTCCGAGAAGCCGCAGGCCCTCGACGGCACGCCGCTGCGGCCGGGCACCCTCGGGCAGCCGGGCCGCCGGGCCTCGGAGGGGCGTCCCGCCGTCCAGGGCGCTCAGCCCGGCAAGCCGGGCCCGGTCATCGGCGGCGGCACTCCGGCGGGACGGCCCGTCGTGCGTGAGACGCCGGGCCGGAACGGCCGCCCGGGTCCTCAGGTGGACGGCGGCGCGCCCAACCCGCGCGTCATTGGCGGCAATGGCGGAGACCGCGGCGAGCCGGTCGTCCGGGAGCGCCCCGAGCGTCCCGCGGCCGAGGCCGACGGCGGCGCCCCGCGTCCGGAGCGCAAGCCCGTGGTGATCGAGATCAAGCCCCAGGCCAGGCCCGACCGCTCCGAGCGGCCGGCCGCCGAGGACCGGCCGCCGGTGGTGCGCGAGCGCCCCGCACGGCCCTCCTCCGAGGCGGACGGTGGCTCTCCGCGGCCGGAGCGCAGGCCCGAGGTCGAGCAGCCAAAGCCCGACCGCTACGAGCGGCCGCAGACGCAGGATCGTCCCCAGGTGCGGGAGGAGCGGCAGCCGGAGCGCAGGCCCCAGGTCGAGGAGAGGCGGCCTCCCGAGCGGCAGCCGGAGCGCAGGCCGGAGGTCCGCGAGGAGCGGCAGCCCGAGCGCAAGCCGGAAGTCCGCGAGAGTCCTCCGCCGCAGCGCAGCACGCCGGAGGTCCGCGAGGAGCGGCGGCCCGAGCGCAAGCCGGACAACGACGAGCGCAAGCCACCCCGCGCCCGCGGCTGAGGCGGCTCTCCCCAGCCAAACCAGGAAGCCGGGTTCGCCCGGCTTCCTTTTTTCGTCTTCGATGCGGCTACAATCTCCCCCTCCATGCGCCCCTCCTTCCTGTTCCGCATCCTTTTCGTCCTGTACTGCATCGAGGCGGGGACGTTCCTCGTGCTGGCGCCCTGGAGCCCGGTCTGGGACCGGATGCTGCTCCAGATCCCCAGCGAGCTGCTGCGCGCCATCGCTCTCTACCCCTTGGTGCGGGCGGCGGTGACCGGTTTCGGACTGATCCACCTCGTCTGGGGCGCCCACGATCTCGACGAGCTCATCTTCCGGCGCCGGGCCTCCCGTGCCACCACCGACGTTTAGCCTCCTCGCGATCAGCGACCGGATCTCCCTCGGCGCTCTCGGGATCGAGATGGCGGACTGGCTCCGCGCCGCCGGGGAAGCGGGGATCGGCGCCGTCCAGCTCCGCGAGAAGGATCTCGACGACCGCGCCCTCTACGCGCTCACCCGTCTCGCCCGGTCGATCCTGCCGCCGGCCGTCCGCCTGCTGGTCAACGGCCGCCTCGACGTCGCGCTCGCGGCCGGCGCTGACGGCGTCCATCTGCCCGCTGACGGAGTCCCGGTGGCGGCGCTGCGCGCGCGGTTCGGAGAGACCCCGCTGATCGGTTGCTCGACGCACACCGTCGCCGAGGTGGAGCGGGCGCGCGACGGCGGCGCCGACTACGTCACCTTCGGCCCGGTCTACGCGACCCCCGGCAAGGGGACCCCCGTGGAATCCGGCGAGCTCGCCCGCGCCGCGGCCTCCGGCCTTCCCGTCTACGCGCTGGGAGGCATTACACTAGAGCGGTTCGGCGAGCTGGCCACGGCGGGAGCGGCGGGAATCGCGGCGATCCGGCTGTTTCAATCGACCTCGGTCCCGCATCTGGCGGAGCTGACCCGGGCGGCCCGCGAGCGTTTCGGCCCAGACAAGAGGAGAGCCCTTTGGAAATGACCCTCGGATCACGGTTCCGCAAGCTCCGGTACCTGCTCGTCTCGCTCGCCGTGATCGTGCTCGATCAGTGGACGAAGTGGCTGGTCGAGGTCCATCTCCCCCATCACACGACGCAGCCGGTGATCCCCGGCTTCTTCAACCTGACGCACGTGCGCAACACCGGGGTCGCCTTCGGCCTCTTCGCCTCGGACAACGGTAGCGGCGCCGGCTGGCTGCTGACCGGCCTCGGCCTCGGCGCCCTGGTGGCGGTCGGCCTCTACTTCTGGTTCACGCCGTCGCGCGACCGGATCCTGCTGGTGGCCCTGGCGCTGGTGGTGGGTGGCGCGGTCGGCAACCTGATGGACCGCGTGACGAGCGGCGCCGTGACCGACTTCCTCGACGTCTACGTCGGCCTCCACCACTGGCCGTCCTTCAACATCGCCGACAGCGCCATCTCGATCGGCATCGTGCTGATGGCGATCGACAGCTTCCGTCCGCACCGCCACGAGGAACCCCGCGAGGCCGCGGCGGCGGCTACGGTCTCCGATTGACCCCTTCCCCCCCGGGGACAAGCGCCTGGACCGTCGAGCCGGAAGGCGCCGGCGAACGGCTGGACCGCCACGTCGCCGCCCGCCTCGATGTTCCGCGCAACCAGGTCCAGAGGTGGATCGCCGAGGGTCTGGTGCGGGTCAACGGGCGGGAGGCGAAGCCCTCGGCCGCGGTCGCCGCGGGGGACCGGGTCGAGTGCAGCCCGCCGGAGCTGAAGGAGGAGCGGGTCCTCCCCGAGCCGGGCGATCTCCAGGTGCTCCATGAGGATGGCGAGATCGTCGTGCTCGACAAGCCGGCGGGCCTGACCGTGCACCCCGGCGCCGGCCGCGCCACCGGCACCCTCGCCCATCACCTCCTCGACCGCTATCCCGAGATGGCCGGCGTCGGCGGCCCCGGCCGGCCGGGCATCGTCCACCGGCTGGACCAGGGGACGAGCGGCGTGCTGGTGGTGGCGCGGACGCCGGCCGCCTACGCCCGCCTCTCCCGCGCCTTCGCCGCCCGCGAGGTTTCGAAGCACTATCTCTCGATCGCCTACGGCGCCCCGTCGCCGCCCGCCGGCACGATCGAGGCGCCGATCGGACGCCACCCCCAGGAGCGCAAGGAGATGGCCGTGCGCCCCGGCGGCCGGCCGGCGCGCACGCACTACCGGACGATGGCCGCGGCGGCAGGGATCTCGCTGCTCGAGCTGGACCTCGCGACCGGCCGGACGCACCAGATCCGGGTCCATCTGAAACACATCGGCCATCCGCTGGTGGGCGATCCGGTCTACGGCGAGGCGCGCTGGAAGGCCCTCCCCCGCCCCCTCCAGCCGGTCCTGCGGGACTTCCCGCGTCCGGCGCTCCACGCTTGGCGGCTCGCCTTCCACCATCCGGCGACCGGCGCTCCTCTGGCCTTCGAGGCGCCGGTGCCGGAGGATTTCAGTGGGCTGTGGGAGAGGGTGACCGGGAAGGCGTTTCCGGTCAGATCAACTCCCTGAACGCCTTGTACGGCCGCCCCTGCGACTCGGCGACCGCCTGATAGGTGATCTGCCCCTTGTAGGTGTTGACCCCGAGCAGCAGGCCGGGATCGTCCAGCGCCGCCTGCACGGCCCCCTTGTTGGCGAGCGAGATCGCGTAGGGGAGCGTGACGTTGTTGAGCGCGAAGGTCGAGGTGCGGGGGACCGCGCCGGGCATGTTGGCCACGCAGTAGTGGACGACGCCGTCGACCACGTAGGTGGGGTTCGAGTGGGTGGTCGCGTGGGTGGTCTCCAGGCAGCCCCCCTGATCGACGGCCACGTCCACGACCACCGCCCCCTCCTTCATCAGCTTGAGCATCTCGCGGGTGACCAGCTTCGGCGCCGAGCGGCCGGGGATCAGCACGGCGCCGATGAAGAGGTCGGCGCGGCGCAGCGCGGCCCGCAGGTTGTACTGGTTGCTGACCAGCGTCGTCACCGCGCCGTGGAAGAGGTCGTCGATCTCGCGCAGGCGGTCGATGTTGGTGTCGAGCACGGCGACGCTGGCGCCCAGCCCGTGAGCCATCTTGATCGAGTTCAGGCCGACGATGCCGCCGCCCAGCACGACCACGTCCCCGGCGGGAACCCCCGGCACGCCGGCGATCAGCGTGCCGCGTCCGCCGTGGGCCTTCTGCAGGAAGCTGGCGCCGATCACGACCGCCATCCGCCCGGCGACCTCGGACATCGGGGTCAGCAGCGGCAGCCGCCCCTGGCGGTCCTCGATCGTCTCGTAGGCGACGCCGGTGATCTCGCGCTCGAGCAGGACGCTGGTCAGCCCCGGCAGCGGCGCCAGGTGGAGGTAGGTGAACAGCGTCTGGCCGCGCTTCAGCAGCGGGTACTCGGACTCGACAGGCTCCTTCACCTTGACCACCATCTCGGCCCGGCCGTAGACGGTGGCCGCGTCGGGCACGATCTCGGCGCCGGCGGCGACGTAATCCTGGTTGGGAATGCTGCTGCCGAGGCCGGCGCCATCCTGGACGACGACCTGATGTCCCGCCTCGACGAGCGCGTGGACGGCGGCCGGGATCATCCCGACCCGATACTCGTGATCCTTGACTTCCGTGGGTATGCCGATCAGCACGTTAGGTTCCCCATTCGATTCGTCTTTTCTAGTCAATTAGTCGATCGTAGGTTTTGGCGCCGGCTCGGCCTTGCCGCGCGCGGCCGCGGCCCTGTCTTTCCGCATGTCCACGATGCCTTTGAAGAAGGCCCCCTCGGCGATGATGATCCGCGGCGCCGAGATGTTCCCCTCGAGACTCCCCGAGGGGGAGACCTCCACGCGATCGGAGGCCGCCACGTCCCCGATCACCCGGCCGCCGATGCGGACGACCGGGGCCGCGACCGGCCCGGTCACGACCCCATCGGCGCCCACCGTCACCGTCGCGTCCACCCGCACCTCCCCCTCGATCTCACCCTCGACCAGCAGCTCGGTTCCCCCCGTCACCTCGCCCCGGAGGCGGGTGCCGGCGGCGATGTGGGTGAGACGGTATTTCTGCTGCGCAGACTCGGACGGCCCTCCGGACGCGGAAGGAGAGGACGGTTGGTCACGACGGAAGATCGACATAGCTCCCCGGCACCGTGTTCGGTCTCTTGTATAGGAAGGGTGAATTGGAGCGGGCAACGGGACTCGAACCCGCGACATCAAGCTTGGGAAGCTTGCACTCTACCAACTGAGTTATGCCCGCTCGATGGGTCGAGCGTGAGGAAATCTAGCCGAGCGGCGCGGCGGGGTCAAGTGGCGGGTCGAGCCAGGCCGCCGCCGGATGGCGCATTGCCAAGACAAACGGCTATACTGGGAGCATGCAAGGCACAGGATCGGGCCGAGGCCGCGACACCGTGGAAGGCAAGGACTCCCTCTACTTCTTCCCCGATCAGAAGATCACCGAGCAGGAATTCCTCCACCTCCTTCATCAGGGCACCTCGGAGCAGCGCGCGTGGGTTATCTCCCACCTTCTCCGCTACGCCCAGTGGGACGACATCTGGACCTACGTGACCCGCGACGAGGTCAGGGAGATCTTCCCCACCCTGGATCTCCCCGAGAACCTCCGCAACGCCTGGGGCCGGATGCTCAAGGTCGAAGCTCCCGTCGGGTAGTTCACCCTGAGGGCGGCCACCCAGGGCCGCCCCTACATCTTCAGGCGTAACGCAACGATCTGCGTCTGCTCGAAAGGGTGGAAGTTGTTGTCGCTCACCAGCACCAGCGTGGGCGAGCCGTCGGGCAGCCGCGGTCCGAACGCCATCCCCTCGATGTTGTCCGGCACGAAGCCCGAACGGGCGAAGTCGTAGACCAGGGTCTTGCGCGCGGGCGTGTAGCGCTGCCCCATCAGCGACTCCGTCCCCGACACGTCGGTGGCGCCGGCGAGGGAGACCCGGAAGATCTGGATCGACAGGCCGCGCCCCTCGACGTACTCGCGCTCCAGGGCCAGCAGATCGCCATCCGGCAGGGCCAGCAGATCCGAGAGGCCGCGGACCTGGAAGCCGCCGCCCCGGCCGGGCCTGGCGATCGGCTCCACTACGTAGACGAACTGCCCGCCGGGGACGAATCCGCCGCCGCGCCGCCCGTAGCGCAGCAGGCGGACCGGGCTCGCTCCCGTCACGTCCTCGGGCGCGTCCTGCCGGAGGGCGCGCTCATTGGCCGTCCACAGCGCCTCGCCTCCCGGCGAGAGGGTGAGGCTCTCGAAGCCGAGGTTCCCCCGGATTCCCCGCTTGTCCGTCGCAAGAAAAAGCTCCGGCACCGGCAGGGCGCGCAGCAGCTTGCCGGCCGGGGAGAACTCGCGGATCGACGGCCCGATCTCGGACGCGACCAGCATCTCCCCCGTGGGCTCCAGGGCCATCCCCTCGCCGTCCAGAGTCTTGCCCGTGAACCCGGCGAGCGGGATCGCCGCCAGCGGCATCTGCAAAGGGGTCTTCCCCGCCGGCGGGGACACCCCGTTGCCGCTCACCTCGAAGGCGAGCCGGAACACCCGCGCCGGGGTCGCCTCATCGTTGTCCACCAGGGCGAGCCAGGTGCCGTCGGCGGCGCGCGCCAGCGCCGAGAGGCCGCCGACCCGGAAGCCTCCAACCCGGGCACCATAGGGGGCGATCAGGGGGCCGGTGCCGAGCATGGAAAGGACGGGGGCGGAGCCCTCCTCCCGCGGCGCCCGCGAGTGGGACGGGCAGGAGCTGTCCGCGAGCGCGAGGGGCGCCAGCAGGGCGAGCGCGATGCCGCGCCAGAGGCTCATCGCGGCACGAACTGGACTTCGAACATCTTCGGCCAGAGCTTGCCGGTGATCAGGAAGGTCCTGGACTTGGGGTCCCAGGCGATGCCGTTGAGCACGTCGGACTTCTGCCGCTCCTCAGGGGTGAGCAGGCCGGAGGCGTCGACCACCGCCGTCACCCGGCCGTCCTTGAGGTCGATGCGCAGGATGTCGTCGGTCTGCCAGACGTTGGCCCAGACCACCCCGTCGACGCATTCGAGCTCGTTGAGCTTGTAGGCGGGCTGGCCGGCGAGCGTGACGTTGAGGGTGCTCTGTACGGCGAAGGTCTTGGGATCGCGGAACGTGAGCCGGTCCGAGCCGTCGCTCATCACCAGCCGGTTGCCGTCCAGGCAGAGCCCCCACCCCTCGCCGTCGTAGCGGAACTCCCCCGCCGGCTTGAAGTCGGCGCGGTTGTAGACCAGCGTCCGCTGGTCCTGCCAGGTGAGCTGGAGCAGCTTGCCGTCCACCAGCGCCAGCCCCTCGGCGAAGTACTCCGCCTTCACGGCCACCTTCCGCTTGACGGCTCCGGTCCGCGGGTCCACCTCGCGCAGGCTCGACCTGCCCGGGAGCCCGGTGCTCTCATAGAGCGTGTTGCCGTCGAGCAGCAGCCCCTGGGTGAACGCCTCGGGATCATGAGGGCGGACCGAGAGCACCTTCACCTTCAGTCGCTCGGGAGCGCCCGGAACGCTCGCCGCGGCCTCGGCGATGTCCGACGGGGTGACGCGGTCCGGCCGCGGAGCGGGGCGGAAGTGCCAGAACAGAGCCAAAGCAAGAACGGTGATCATGATCAGGATGATAGGCCAGCGGCGGGAGGCCGGCACAGGGGCCGATCGAAGTTTCTTGGAACGGGTTGCTTGGCCCATGGTTGGTAAATATCCCTCTGAATCTGCTCCGCCCGCAGGGCGGGATTTATCCAGCCTGGGGTGTCAACCCCAGGACCGGGTGCCGGCCCTACGGGGCTTATTGATCTGGGGCGCCTCCTACCTGGGGTTGACACCCCAGGCTGGATAAATCCCGCCCTGCGGGCGGCCCTATCTCATTTACCCGCCCCACGAGCAGTCGTCCATCCCGCCCAGCAGCGAGGAGTCCGGCATGCCGATCGGCTGCCCCGGCGGTGGCGCCGACGGCTCGGGGCGCTTGGCGGCCTCCTCGACGCCGCGGCGGTCGAGGTGGCGCTCGATCTCGCGGGCGAGGAAGGCCCGGTTCGCCCCCTCGGCCTCCTGAGGGGCGCCGCCCTTGCCGAGCCGGCCGGCCAGGGAGCGCAGCTCGGCGTCCACCCGCGAGCGCACGCCCGGCGCGGCCTGGGGATCGCTCGACAGGCCGATCAGCCGCCGCACCACTACCCACTGCTCGGTCCGCCGCACCTCGGCCAGCCGCTCCGCCTTCGGCGCCGTGCCGCCGAACACCTTGTCCTCCAAGCCTTTCAGCACCTCCTCCAGCCCGGGCAGCGAGGGGTCGCGGCGGTGGAAATCCACCAGCCGGGCCGTCCGTTCGGCGCGCAGCAGCAGCCGCACCGCCATGTCGGCGCCGGTGGCGGCAGCCGAGAGCGCATCGAAGGTCGGCGCGGTCAGGCCGGTGAACATCTCCTCGTTGGCGTGATACTCGGCCGGGCGCGGCAGCAGCAGGCCGATCACCGGCTCGGGCAGGTCGAGCGTCTCGGGGGTCAGCACGTCCAGGATCGCCGCCAGCGCCCGCCGCTGCGCCGCGCCGTCCACCGGCTTCGAAGGGGGCTGGCCATCGCCGCGCAGGGCATAGGTGTACTGCAGCCCGCCGACCACCTTGGTGGCGGCCTCCAACTGATACCGGTGATGGAAGTAGAGCGGGACCAGCACCTCCTGCAGCAGCGACAGGGGCTGCCCGGGGGCGATGTTGTGCTCGCCGAAATTGGCGAGGCCGATGCGGCGCACCGCCAGCTCGTGGCGCAGCCCCTCGGCGGCGTCCGGGCCGTTGTCCCAGAGATGAGTGAGCGGGCTGGCCGAGCCCTCGGGGCGGGCGTCCTCGTCGGTGAGGAAGATCAGGCCGCGGGCGAGCCCTTCCTTCACGATCGCGTCGAGCCCCGCCCTCTCGTCCGTCCCCGGCGCGAACTCGGTGTAGCCGTAGCGGATCGCCTGCACGTCCCACTCCCCCATCCCGGTCGCGTAGGCCTTGGAGAGATCGAGCTTGCCGTCCGCCGTGATGTCGACCTGCGGCGCCGGATAGTCCATCACCGAGGCCCGGCCGTAGGTCGAGGCGGCGAAGTTATGGGCGAGGCCCAGGCTGTGCCCCACCTCGTGCGCGGCGAGTTGGCGGATGCGCGCGAGCGCCATCCGCACCGGATCGTCCGGCGCGCCGGTGCCCGACTTGTCGGCCCCGATGAGCCCCTCGAAGAGGAGCCGGTCCTGCCGCACGCGCAGCGAGCCCAGCGTGACGTGCCCCTTGAGGATCTCCCCCGTCCGCGGATCGATCACCCCGCCGCCGTAGGACCAGCCGCGGGTCGAGCGGTGCACCCACTGCACGAGGTTGTAGCGGACGTCGAGCGGATCGGCCCCGGGCGGCAGCACCTTCACCTCGAAGGCGTCGATCAGTCCCGCCTTGTCGAAGGCCTGCTTCCACCAGCTCGCCCCCTCGATCAGCGCGCTACGGATCGGCTCCGGCGCGGCGGAATCCACGTAGTAGACGAGCGGCTGCTTGACCCGCGAGCGCGCCGCCGCCGGATCGACCTTCTCCAGCCGGTGGCGGGCGAGGAAGCGGACGTCGACCGGCTCGGCGATCGGCGCCGCATAGTCCTTGAACTCGACCCCGAAGTAGCCGGAGCGCGGATCGAACCGCCGCGTCCGAAAGCCGGCGTCGGGCAGGCGCACCAGCGAGTGGTGCTGCACCAGGGTGATCGCGCCGGCCGTGGGCGCCGTCTCCCGCACCAGGCGCCCCGGCTCGGCCGACTGGTAGGTCAGCAGAGACTCGAACTCCACGTTGTCCGGAAAGGCCAGGCAGTTCCCCGCATCGACGATGCTACGGCCGGCGTCGAGCGACCAGCTCCCCTGCTGGGCCATCTTCAGCCGCGCGACGATGTCGTGGGCGTCGCGCACCAGGAACGGGGTGAAGTCGATCAAGGCCCGCCCGTCGGGATCCTCGGCGGCGATCTCGCCGGCCCAGAGGATCGAGGTGGCGAACGACTCGCGGACCGCCTGCCGCTCCCCCGCGTCCTCGGTCAGCGCGCGGAACTTGAGGTTCGGCTGCTCCAGGATCACGCGTCCGCCCAGGCGGCGCAGGTTGACGATGCGGGTGTCGCCGAGCTGGCCGCGGTCGAGCCCCACCGGGTTCGAACCGAGGCCGGTGGCGATCCCCTCCTGATAGATGAAGCTCGCCACCTGGCCGCTCTTCTCCGTGGCCGCCGGCACTTCCAGCCAGACCTTCCCCTTCTGGCGGTCGACGTAGAAGGTGAGGAGCCCGGCCCGCTTCTCCAGCCGGCCCGCGATCTTGGCGATCGTCGGCGGTCCGGCCGCGGCGTCGGCGGCGGAGGCGCTCTTCGCCTCGGCCTCCTTCGGAGGCGCGGCGGCGAGGGGGAGGGAGAGGAGGAGGGCGGCGATGGCGGCAAGAGACTTCAGATGACGTAGTGGCATGGCTTCCCCAGAAGAAAGATACAGGGCCGACAAGGGCCCGGGCAGTCTACCATCCAGCTCGCCTCGACAAATCCAGGCCTATCCGTAAAGATGAGCCGCGACGGCGCCTTTCCGGCGTGCGACCGCCTCTCCCCATGGCGCCCAACGTGCCCGCCGCTCCAGACTCCGACATCACCCCCAGCGACATCGGACGCGAGATCCGGGACTTCGACCGCCGCCAGGAACGGCGGCGCCGGATCGTCCCCCGGGCCACGCTCGTGGGGGTGCTCGCCGGCCTCGTCGCGGCCGCCTTCCGCCTCGCCCTCGAGACTGCCGACCGGGCGCGGGACGGCCTGTTCCGAGCCGCGCACACCCTGCCCGGCTTTTGGGGCCTGCCGCTCGTGCTGGCGGTCTGCGGCGGCGGCGCGGGAGCCGCCGTCTGGCTCGTCCGCCGCTTCGCTCCCGAGACCTCCGGCAGCGGCATCCCCCATCTCAAGGCCGTCCTCCACCGGTTGCGCGGCATGAACTGGCGGCGCGTCCTGATCGTCAAATTCACCAGCGGCACCCTGGGCATCGGCAGCGGCCTCGCCCTCGGACGCGAGGGACCCACCGTGCAGATGGGCGGTGCCCTGGGCCAGATGGTGAGCGGCTGGCTCCACAGTAACGCCCGCGAACGGCACATCCTGATCGCCGCCGGCGCTGGCGCCGGGCTCGCGGCAGCCTTCAACGCGCCGCTCGCCGGAGTCATCTTCGTCCTCGAAGAGCTCCGCCGTGACTTCGCTCCCGGCGCGCTGACGGGAGCTTTCGTAGCCTCGGTGACCGCCGACGTGGTGGTGCGCCTGATCACCGGCCAGTCGCCGGTGTTCCGCGTCGACAACCCCCCCGTGCCGCCTCTGGCCACCCTCCCCCTCTTCCTGATCCTCGGAGTGGTCGCCGGCCTCCTGGGCGTCGCCTTCAACCGCGCGCTGCTGACCAGCCTGCGCCTGTTCGAGCGCGCGTCACGATGGCCGCTGGGCCTCCCCGCCGCTCTCGTAGGGGTCGCGATCGGCCTGATCGGCTGGTTCGCGCCGGAGGCGCTGGGGGGCGGGGGACCCCTGGTTCAAGCCACTCTGGGCGGCAGGATTGGGATCTACGCCCTCTCGGTGCTCCTGTTGCTGCGCTTCGGGTTGACCATGGCGAGCTATGGCACTGGCGCGGCCGGCGGAATTTTCGCACCCCTGCTGGTGATCGGCGCGCAAGCCGGCCTGCTGGTGGGCCTGCTGGGCCAGCCGCTGTTCCCCTCGGCGGCGGGATTCGGCACCTCCTTCGCCATCGTCGGCATGGCGGCGCTGTTCACCGCCATCGTCCGGGCGCCGCTCACCGGCATCGTGCTGCTCCTCGAGATGACTCTGAGCTACCCCCTCATGCTGCCGCTTCTGGCCGCCTGCTTCACCGCCTACGCCATCGCCGACCTGCTCCACGACCGGCCGATCTACGAGGCCCTTCTGGAGCGCGACCTGCTGCGGAGCCAGAAACCGGCCGAGGGCGATACCGGCCCGACGATGATCTTCGAGGTCCTGGTCGAGTCGGGGGCTCCGTTCGATGGGCAGCGCGTGGCCGACCTCGGCCTCCCCCCGGGCTGCCTACTGATCGCCATTCAGCGCGACGACCGCGAGGAGGTGCCCTCCCGGGATACCGTCCTCCACGCCGGCGACCGTCTCACCGCCGTCGTGGCGGCTTCGGCAACCGGTGGCATCGAGCTGCTTCGGCATGGGGCGGCTTATTAGGGAACTTGGCCCGCTTGCCGCAAAGCCTCCGATCGGCTATAAGCAAGAGTCATGCAAAGTTTGGCCATTCCACAACATCCAGTTGAAACCACGGAGAAAGATTTCGACTCGCTAGGACTCAGTCAATCGATCCTCCGCTGCGTGCGGCTCGTCGGGTTCGAACATCCGACGCCCATCCAGGCCGCCGTCATCCCGGCGGCGCTCAGCGGGCGAGACCTGATCGGCCTCGCCGAGACCGGCTCCGGCAAGACGGCGGCCTTCACGCTGCCGATCGCCGAACGGCTCGCGCAAGACCCCAAGGCCCGCGCCCTGATCGTCTCCCCCACCCGCGAGATCGCGCTCCAGACCCAGGCTTTTCTCGACGCCTTCGGCGGCGACTTCGGCCTGCGGACGGTCTGCCTGATCGGCGGCGTCAAGATGGGGCCCCAGCACACCGGGCTGCGCCGCCGCCCCCACGTCATCGTGGCGACCCCCGGCCGCCTGCTCGACCACGTCGAGCAGGGCACCGCCAGGCTCGCCGACTTCAATCTCCTGGTCCTCGACGAGGCGGACCACATGCTCGACATGGGGTTCATGCCCCAGGTCAACCGCATCCTGCAGGAGCTGCCCAAGAAACGGCAGACGCTGATGTTCTCCGCCACCATGCCGCCGCCAATCGAGCGGATCTCCCAGCAGTTCATGAACGATCCGGTGCGGATCGACATCACCCCCGAGGGCAAGGCGGCCCACGGGATCAGCCACCGGCTCTACATGGTCGAGCCGGACAACAAGAAGGCCTGCCTGCTCGCCCTGCTCCACCAGGAGCTCGGCAGCACCCTGGTCTTCATCCGCCGCAAGAGCGACGCCGAGTGGCTCTCCGGCGTGCTCATGCGCGAGGGGCATCCGGTCGAGCGCATCCACTCCAACCTCTCCCAGGGGCAGCGGACGCAGGCGCTCCAGGGCTTCCGCGAGGGGGAGCACCGCATCCTGGTGGCGACCGACATCGCCTCCCGCGGCCTCGACATCCCCCGCGTCGGCCACATCATCAACTTCGAGATGCCCGAGACCGTCGAGGACTACATCCACCGCGCCGGCCGCACCGCCCGCGGCAACGCCACCGGGATCGTCTCCACGATCGCCACCTGGATCGACAAGATGATGGTCAAAGAGATCGAGGCCACGCTCGGCGAGGATCTCCCCCGCTGTACCGTCCCCGGCGTTCCCCCCTACGTCGAAATGAAGCCGAGGGTCACCCTCGGAGCCCGCAGGTCTACCCTCAAAGTGAAGCGGCGGTAAGCCGCAGCCTTCCAAGGATAGTAGGGGCGCAGTCCGCTGCGCCCCTATGATCGAGCTTCGGCCTGCCCCGCTGGACAGCAGACGGCTTCACCCTCTATCCTCCTTGCTTAGATCTGCAATGCGCAAAACATTGCGGGCACTCGCGGTCCCGACCCGTTCCCTTTGACAAGGAGATTTGCGTGAGAAACAGAAGCGTCCTCGCAGTGCTCGTGGTCTCGCTCCTTCTCGGGCTCTCCCCTCTAGCCGCCGATCCCGTGATCCGGCACGGCATCGACATCTTCACCACCACCGCCAACGGCACCACTTCCTACGATTTCGCCCAGAACCCCATTCCCGCCGGCTTCTTCTGCAAGGGCTCCAAGGCCTTCACCAGCCGGGTGGCGCTCAAGGGCCTGCCGCTCGCGACCGGCACCCCGGGTCAGCTCTGGGATACCGACACGATCATCGAGCGGCTCGACGACGCCGCCTTCGACGCCAGGGGCGTCGCCGTGACGCGGATCCAGATGCGGGCGCTGTCGCTGGTGAGCATCGCCCCGATCAAGACCGCCTGCGGGAGCTTCCACGTCTATGTCTCCCTCGGCGGCAAGCAGCGGGTGACGACGATGAACATCTACCGCACGCAGGAGGGTGGCGGCAACTTCGTCGCGCCTCTCGCGGTCAATGCGCGCCTGACCTTCATTCCCGTGAAGCCGGGGAGGAACAAGGCCGCCCAGAAGCTGGCGCTCGACGGGAGCTTCACCTTCCCCGCCAGCCCCCTGCCCTGGAGCCACGCGGGCAGCGCGATGGCGAAGAGGATCGGCTCCGTGATCGTCGACACCAATGGCGACCTGATCCCCGACACTGCGCTTCCCGCCACCTCGAACTTCTCGCCGGGCTCGTCGCCGGACCGTCTCAGGCTGAACAAGGTTGATTATTATGGGGACTGCCCCGACCCCTGTGCCGGGCCGACCTGCCATCTCGATCCCAGCACCGGCAAAGAGCACTGCACGTACCCCACATGGCCTTACTACTGTGGCCTGCCCACATATTGCCAGTAGTACTCGTCAGCCGCGCCCGCAGAGCTCTACCGGCACGCCGGTTCCGGCGCCGAAGTAGGAGCGGGAGTTGGCCCCCGGCAGCGCGAAGCCGTTGATCGCGATCCGCCGGGGGGCGGTACCCCGGTTCTCGGCGCTGCGGTGGACGACGTAGGGGCCGAAGAAGGCGGCGCTCCCGGCTTTTAGAAGAGCCGGGACGCCGGGGAGGCCCTGGTAGTCGCGTCTCACCGCTCCGGGATCGAGATGGCCCTGGCTCCCACTTCGCGGATAGAAGACCAGCGGGCCGTTGTCGAGAGTCGAATCGTCGATCGCGACCACGGCCTGGACGTAGCTGCCGCGCCCGTCGACGTCCTGCCACTCGGGGGTGCCATAGCGCCGGTGCTCGCTGTCCTGGTGCGGCTCGAACTCCAGCCCGTCGTGCGGAAATTTGGCGTGCAACTGGTTGAGCAGGTGGACCGCCGTGGCGGAGCCGAGGATCTGGCCGACGATCGCGGTCAGCCGCGGCTCGCGCCCGATGGCGAGGAAGGCCGGCTCGCAGCCCCCCGCCCAGACCACCCGCAGCAACCGGCGCGGCCCGTCCGCGCCGCTGAACACGAACTGGCTGCCCGCGTGCTCGACCTTGAGCTCCCCCTTGGCGTCCTCCCCGCCGTCCGCCGCCGGGAGCGCCGTGGCGAGCTCCCGCCCCATCGCCCGCAACCGCTCCGCCGCCTCGGCCATCTCCGCGACGTCCTCGCGCGAAAAAAGATCCTCGACGACGAGGTAGCCGTCCTCATAGAAGCGGCTGAGATCGGTGGATGAGAGCTCTCGGGGCATAGAGAGCTATCTTGAGCTATGCTTTTAGCTATGTCAAATTGGCATAGACCTTCGGCCCTCCTGCTTACTGCCACTCGGCTCGCTCAGGGAGCAGCGGCCCAGACACCGGTTCGTCCGGCACAGTTCGTCGTCTCGCCAAGCACCGCGGAGAACAATTTCCTCAGCGACCTGGCCATGGACGGCGCGGGAAACCTGACCTTCCTGTAGTGGAGCCTGAACGAGGATGTCTTCACACAGCGCCGCAAGGTCAGGGTCCGCAGCACCGGGCTCGTGCGGCGCAGGACGAATTCCGTGGGACCGGACGTGGGGAGCCGGTTCCACATCATCAGAACGTCGCCGCGCTGGTTGGCCACCACCGTGCCGCCGTACGAACGGAAGCGCGGCTCATCCAGCCGGTGGGGCAGCGCTACAGCAACTCCGGGGAACCGGTGGGAGCGCGGCTGACGATCGCCGACGATGAGTGGATCCCGGATAGCCGCCCACAGATCGCCATGTCGCAGCGGGGGACTTCGTGGTGGCCTGGGACGACCAGGGCACGTCGCTGGCGTGGCTCCGCCTCTACCACCGCGACGGCGCGCCGGCCGGACGGGATGACCCCTGCGGGTTCTTCCACAATTCCTTCCGCTGCGACACGGCCCACAACGGCTTCGGCGGCGATGCCATTCTCACGGTCAACGGCCCGGGAAGGCCGCTGATCGGAAACGTGGACGGGCTGTAAGCCCCTTCAGGGAGCGCTGTCCTTGGCCCGGCGATTCATCGCCGGGCCATGGCGCCGGTCAGCCGTGGACCGCCGGGGAGACCCCGAGACCGCGCGCGAGATCGGCCTCGAGCTCGCGCCAATGCTGAAAGCGATCCGCGAGGGCATCGGCGTCGACGCCGCGGCCGGCGAGTTGATGGAAGAGCTGCCAGTGGCGGCGCTCCGCGGGGCCGAGATCGGCCAGCAGGTGCTCGACTTCCGGGTCCTCGACGACCTCCAGCAGCCGGGTGAACCGCTCGCAGCTCCGCGCCTCGACCATGGCGCCGAAGAGGAGACGATCGACCTTCGTCCAGGGTTCACGGCCGGGGACGATCTGGGCTCTCAAGGCTTGAGCCCAGGGGTTCTTCCGCCGTCCCCCGAGCGGCCAGCCCCGCCGCGTCAGAATGGCCACCACCCGCCGGAAATGCTGCACCTCCTCGGCGGCGAGCGCCGCGGTGCGCTCGACGAGCTCGGCGTCGTCGGGGTAGTAGCCGGCGAGCGACAAGGCATACATGGCCACCTGCTGCTCGCAGACCGCATGATCGGCGAGGAACTCGGGAAGATTCGCGGCCGCGAGCTCCGCCCACGAGCGGGGCGTCGCGTGAAGAAGCGGGAGAGCGGCAAAGACCTCCTCGTAGCCGATCGGCTCGGTCAGGCTGCTCTCGTTGCCGGCGGGGCGTCGCATCGCCGGATCATACCGTGACTCCAGCCGGTCCTCGTCAACGGCCCTTTGGGCTCCGCGGCCTCTCCAGATGATTCCTCACCCTGAATTTTACAATCCTGCCGATCAATTCGAAAGGAACAGGCCGGTCCAACGGAAATTGCACCGAGCCCTTCGCGCCCTTGTAAGCAGACAGCTCGTCTTTGAACTCCTCGATTCCTCTCGGCGCGGGATAAAACCCGATGTGCTTCTTGAAAGCGGCAAAATGAACCAGGTTACCGTTCAGAGTGAAGGTGGGCATCCGGTATTTGATGGCTTCTTCCGCGTCTGGCGCCGCCTCCCGGATCGTCATCCTCAGCTTTTCCAGAATCTCCCGAACATCCTCCGGGAAGCCCGCGATGTACTCATCGATATCCCTGGGCGCTGCTGGGCTCGTTTCCATCCTGTCTCCTTTCACCGGCGCGGCTCACCGCGCCGGCGGCACGTCCCGCCCCAGGCTTGCGAGCAGATCGTCGATCTCCTTCACCCGCTTGCCGTCCGCTCCCGCCAGCAGCGTGGCGCGCGCCTGCCGCAGCAGGGTCTCCGCCTCCGCCTTGCGGCCCAGCTCGATCAGGCAGCCGGCGAGGGAGACCTGCGCCTTCGCCACGTCCGGATGCCCAGCCGACAGACTGTGGAGGCGGACATCGAGCGTGCGGCGCAGGTAGGGCTCCGCGGCCGCGGCGTTGCCCTGATCCATGAAGTTGTTGCCGATCTCGCGCAAGGGAAAGGCGACGTGCGGATGGGCCGCGCCCTCGGCCTCCTCGACGATCGCGAGTGCCTGCTGGGCGAGAACGCGGCCTTCGGGGAAATGCTTGCGGAGGCGCTCGACGCGGGCGAGGTGCAGGAGGATCTGGCCCACCAGGGGGTGCCGGTCTCCCAAGGCGCGCCGGCGCAGCTCCAGGGCCTCGGTGAGCAGCGGCATCGCTTCCTCGATCCGGTTCTGCGCCAGGAGCACGGTCGCGAGATTCGTCAGCATGCCGGCCTGCAGGACGTTCGCGTCGTTGCTCGACGTCCGCGGGAGCGCCAGCGCCTGGCGGTAGGCGGCTTCCGCTCCCGCGTTGTCCCCCTGGTTCTGTCGCGCCCTGCCGAGGTTGGTGAGGGTGTAGAGCAGGTCCGGGTGGTTGTGGCCGAGGACCCGCCGCTGCAGCGCCAGGTTCTCCAGCAGCAGGCTCTCGGCCTCCTTGGGTTTTCCACCATCGAGCAGGATCGCGGTGAGGGCGGCGGTTTCGCGGATGGTCTTCGGATGAGTCGCTCCGAGGACCTTGCGCTGGACGGCCAATCCTTCCCGGTAGAGCCGCTCGGCCCGCTCGTAGTCCCCCTGGTCGCCGGCCCGCCGGCCCAGCAGGATCAGGCTCTCGGCGACGAGCGGCCCCGCAGCCCCTTCGGCCCGGTGGGCGAGGCTCAGGGCCTCCTGGTGAAGCGCCTCCACCTCCTTGGTCACGGCGTCCCGGGCCGCGACCGTCTGGCCGAGCTGATTCAGCGCCGCGGCCAGAGCCTCCGGATCGGAATCCTCGCGGCGGCGCAGCGCGACCGCCTCGCGCAGGAGCGCTTCCGTCTCCGGGAACGCGGACTGCTCGTAGCGGGCGCCGGCGAGATGCTCGAGACTCGTGGCCAGCTCGAGCGGTTCGGTGTCTCCGGCTTTCCGGCGCAGCTCGAGCGCACGCGCCAGGAGCGGCGCCGCCGCGTCGGCCCGCCCCAGACCGAGCTGGGCCTCGCCGATGGCATCCATCACCGCGGCCTGGGCGTCCGGCCGCTTCGCGAGCTCCCGCGACACCCGGGTCGAGCCCTCCTCCAGAATCTCCCCGGCCGTGAGGCTCCCGCGCTCCGTCTCGTAGGGACTGGCCTCACGGAACGTGTCGACCAGGAAGGACAGGGCGTAGCGCGCCTTGTCGCGCTCGCGGGCGAGGTTCCGGCCCTGCTCGACCAGGCCCACCACGAACCCGAGCGCCACCACGGCCGCGATCGCGGCGGCCGCCACCGTCTTTTGCCGCCGGCGCAGGAGCTTGCGCGTGCGATACAGCAGGGTATCCGGCCGGGCGGCGACCGGCAGATGCTGGAGATGGCGATCGAGATCGGCGGCAAGCTCGGCCGCCGAGGCATACCGGCGCGCCGGCTCCTTGCGCAGCGCGGTCAGGACGATCGTGTCGAGATCCCCGCGCAGCTTGCGCTGAAGCGCCGCGGGCCGCGTGCCGCGGGCGCGGGCGACCGTCTCCGCCGTCGTCTCCAGTGTCTTGGGCGCCGGGTCGCCGCGGCGGAACAGGGCCTGGCTCGGCCGCTCCGGCTCCTGATCGCAGATCGCGTGCTCGATCTCGTGCGGCAGACCGCTCGCGACGCGGTACGGGCCGCGCCCGGTGAGCAGGCCATAGAGCAAGACGCCCAGCGAGTAGACGTCGGTCGCGGTGGTGATCGGCTCCCCCCGGATCTGCTCGGGACTGGCGTAGCTCGGCGTCATCATGCGCGAGCCGGTGCGGGTCAGATCGGTGCCGGCGGTGTCCGCGCCCTCGGGCGCGAGCTGCTTGGCGATGCCGAAGTCGAGGAGCTTGGGCTCGCCGCCGGCGGTCACCAGGATGTTGGCCGGCTTGAGATCGCGGTGCACGAGCAGGTTCTGGTGCGCGTACTGGACCGCCGCGCAGACCCGCCGGAAGAGGGCCAGCCGCGCGTCGATCGGCAGGGCCTGCAGGTCGCAGTATTCGTCCAGCGGCAGGCCATCGACCAGCTCCATCACCAGGAACGGGCGGCCGTCCTCGGTGGTGCCGCCGTCATACAGCCGGGCGATGTCGGGGTGCTCGAGACGGGCGAGGATCTGCCGCTCGGCGAGGAAGCGGTGGACGGCCTCGGTGTCGCGGCTCCCCGCGCGCAGGATCTTGACCGCCACCTCGCGCTCGTACTGTTCGTCGTCGCGGCGCGCCAGGTAGACCACACCCATACCGCCGCCGCCGATCTCGCGCAGCAGCAGATAGGGTCCGAGACGGCGCGGCAGCGGGGGCTCGGGTGACTCGTGGGAGGACGGCGACACGGCAGGCTGTTCGAGGAAGCTGGTGGCGCGCGCATCGGCCGCGAGCAGCCGCTCGACCTCCCGCCGCAGGCCGGCATCGCCCGCGCAGGCCGTGTCGAGGAACGCCGCCCGCTCGGCGGGCGGCCGCTCCAGCACCGCGTCAAAGAGGGCGTCGAGCCGCTGGAAACGCGCCGGATCGCTCATTCATCCGCACTCCGCCGGGTGCAGCTCGTTGAAGAGCCAGGCCTTGGCGCGGCGCCACTCGCGGACCACGGTCTTGGGAGAGATGCCGAGGTGGGTGGCTGTCTCCTCGATCGACAGCCCGGCGAAGAACCGCAGCTCGACGACGGCCGCCTTGCGCGGATCGAGCTCTTCGAGCGCCGTCAGCACATCATCCAGCGCCTCGATGTCGGGGCCTCCGCCGGCGCCGGCGAGCTCCTCGAGCTCGGCCACCGTGATCCGCTGCAGCTCGCCGCCGCGCTTGGCGCGGTTGCGGGCGCGCGCATGATCCACCAGCACGCGCCGGATCAGATGCGCGGCAAAGGCGTAGAAATGAGAGCGGCTCGGCCAGCGCAGGCTGCTCTGCTCGGAGAGGCGCAGGTAGGCCTCATGGACGATCGCGGTGGCCTGCAGCGTGTGCTCGCTTCGCTCCTGCCGGAGCTGGCTGGCGGCGATGCGGCGCAGCTCGTCATAGACCAGCGGCAGAACCTTCTCGGCCGCCTCCCGGTCGCCGAAGCTCCACTGCCGGAGCAAGTCGGTGACCCCCGCCTCTGGTGAGCCTTGCGCCATGTCATAATAGTATATTAATCCGGCGAAAGCGGGACTCTCTGAAGCTGCGGAATCGTCTGGAGACCTTTGGGCTGGAGCGGCAGGCGAAGCCCGTCATGGAGATTCGTCCTTGAATTACTTGGGTACGCGACCCTTTACCGCGTTGGCCCGGCCACTACAGGTGATACGGCCAGTGGCATCTGCTGGCAGGCGCGCGCGCATCCGTGCTTTGAGCAGCGCGAGATCTTCGGATGCCATCGCCGCGAGCTTCGGGCCGACGCTCGCCCCCTTGAGAATCGTAGTCCAGTAGTCGTCGAAATCGGCGAAAGTCCGTTGCACGGCGATCTCCCGTGTTTCGACGGCATCCAGCCCCGTACCCTCCCACAAGTCCCGCATTGTATCGAGTCGAGACGCGCCAGGGCTGGGCGGTGCCGGAACCGCAATGCCCATCCCACGAATTTCAACCAGCAACGCCTCGTAAGGAAGACCACCGCCGCACAGGTCCCAGGCATAGGCTGTGACGATGCCACCCGGGCAGACCACTCGTGCCATTTCAGCAACGCCCTGGGCCGGATCAGGAACGAAGAAGATCACCAGCGGCATGACAGCCGCGTCGAACGTGTCGTCGGGGAAAGGCTGTGCCATTGCATCGCCCGGACGAAACTGTGCGACCCGCGACGCGAGTCGTGTGCGAGCGAAGGCGAGTTGCTCCTCAGACGGGTCGATCCCCTGTACCGAGACGGGCGCACACCGCTCGACGAGCATTTCGGTAAAGGCACCGTTGCCGCAGCCCACGTCGAGCCATCGCAAACCTGGCTCTGGAGCCAGCCAGTCGAGGAAGGTTTCCCCCGCAAGCTGGCTCCACTTCCCCATGTATCGTTCGTAGGCAGCCCCGTCGTCGAAGCGGATCTGGTCGGCTTCCATTAACTTCTTTCTCCGGGAGCGGCAAACATTATCTCTGTGGCGGCTCGAATAGTTCGATGCAGTTGCCGGCGGGGTCGTCTAGCAGGACTTGCTTACCGCCGTTGCCGGCGACGATGTCGTTCCGGAAATGAGCACCCGCCTTGCGCAGGGTTTCGACTTTATTTGCCAGGTCTGCGACTTCGATCTGGATACGGTTCCATCCGCCCGGGACCGGCTTGCGCCCATCGGGCATGGCCTGGCCTGCTCCGCCAGCTCCCGGTGCGTTCAGCAAAAGACGAAGGTTGCCTCGCGAAAGTATTGCAAAGCCGGGGGCAGGGTGAAGGTCGACGCGAAAGTCGAGATGCTTGGTGTAAAACGAGATTGCCGCCTCGACGTCATCGACTATATAGCGAACGCTTACGGTGGTCATTATTGTTTCCTTCCTTGCTTGATCGGGCTGAGCATGAGTTCCTCGAAGCGATAGCGCCTGAAGCTCATTATAGCCTGAGATCTACCACCTGCTGCTCGACGTCGCCAACGCTCTCCAACGGGCCAACTTCATGCGCTACTGAATTCAAACCTCACGCGGGAGGTGGGACGGCTCGCCGGCTGGGACGACGGCATCTGGTCCCGGCGGTACCAGTCGATCCCCGTCAGCGGCGAGGAAGGAGCGCAGATCGCGAGACTGAAGTACGTCCTCAGCCACGGAGTCAAAGAGGAATTGGTGAAGCGTCCTCCCCACAGACTCACGCTTGCGCAGTGCTCATCCTCAGGGGACGTGTATCCAGGCGGCAGATTTATCGAGGTTTCGGGCTGAAAACAAGTCAGATTTTGTCTGGATCTCTCTAATTCAGTCACTGAAGACAGTGCCCGAATCTCGGGAAATCCGGCTCCAGCCCTCAGGCTGCCGCGCTCTGGTCATGGAAGGCGACTCTTTATGGAATCACCTGGAACCTTCTTGGCTGGCGAAGCCGGCTGTCCGCTGCAAGCGTTGGTTAGCCGCGCCTTCCTACTCTGCCCCTCCAGGTGAGTCCGCATTCGCCGGGCCAGAGCTTGCGCCTTTGAACCTTCTGTTCCACCGCCTCTTTGCGCTGCCCTCCTGCACTTCTGGCTTGTATCCTTGACGTTCCAGGAATTTTACAAGAGCGGCTGGCGTCGGCGCCAGGAAGTACTTGATACTGAATTGAGAACTGTCAATCACCCCGGCGTCCTCCAAAGCACGCAGGGCGTACGACGCACACCGATACCCTGCAATACTGTAGTCAACAGTAGGCTCTCCTTCGAAATCACGTCGCACCGCGTCGCGCTGATTTGCCGTCACCATAATCTTAAAGGTCACGACTTGCTTCTCCTTGATCTTCTCCTCCCATTGCGCCTCGGTATAGTGCTCAAACTTGCTATTCTTGCTTCTCCGTCTGCTGAAGAAGTGAGCACCTTTAGCGTCATTCGTGAATCCCAGCACTCCGTCTGCTCCGAGATTGATGACGACATGCCCACCCTTCAGGCCGCCGTATATCTTCTCCTCCTCCTGCTGCCCGGGCGCTGGCTTCGAACCGCTGACGATCTGCACCGTTATTAAGACACCTGAATCAGAGCTGCCGGAATCGTCCAGAGCAATGCCTATATCCGCCGGACCCTGCACCTCGACGGAGGAGACCGCCTCTTCTGCTGGGGCACTGCCGTTAGCACCGTCTTGTTTTTGAAGAGCAGGACCAGTGTGATGCACGGGGATGCGGCTAAAGTCGTGCGCGAAACGTGCTAGCTTGGCGGACGACGCGACCTGCAGAGTACGCATCACGCCCGGCCTCACGAAGCCATGCGGCTGTTGCCCCATGGCCGGAATCGACTTACGCCTGATGTCGTGCATGTGCAAGCGATCACTCCGCGCGTTCGGAAGACGAGTTCGTGTGAGAGAACAGGACATCACACCAAGGAAGAGCCCGCCTCCCCGGGTGGAAGCCCGGGGAGATAAGAAGGAGTAATATGGCGCCGATCGCCCAATCCGGCACTATCTCACCTGTTGTCGGCGGCTAACGTTATAGGCCTAACCGCGCGGCGCCGCGTAGCGGTGCCGTCCGGTTGAGGCCAAGAGTTGGGCGTCGCAGCAAGAGTGTCATCTTCGAAGGCCTGAAAGAACCTCATACCTAATAGCATTGTTGTCGGCCGAATGGATGCGGACACGCGCGCTACGAAAGGAAACCTCAGTCGGGCCAGGGCTCTGAAGCGTGTAGTGGAGGTCCTGCTGAAACGCGGGTCTAGCCAGATCGTTGACGAACTCTCGATACAAGATGTCGACCACGTTGCCCGACACGCCTTCGTAGATCAGCTCCCTTCGAAATCCATTGCTGCCGGCTGTTGATGTACCTTGCGCGTCTTGAAAGGGTATGGGCTTATCTAGCGCCATCCAGGTACCTAGGCGCGAGTCGGACGGGCCCTCGGGAGCTGTCCAATAGTCGAACGCCCCGTCGGAGTTGCGGTCTTGTAAGCAGACCCTACTACTTTTGTGGCTAAGAGGGATGTGGAAGATCAGGGTTGCGGTACAAAACACCTTCACCTGAGGTGAGTCACTGAATGCGGGAAGGAACTCGCCAGCCGGGAGACCCCAGTGCAGGTTCAGCGAGTCGACCTTTGCGGCGTCGCGTAGTCGGGCGCCGGATAGCTGGCTGTAGTCGTATGTTTCGTAGATGGTCTCGCCGACCGACCGCTCTACCACCAGGTTTAGCTGCGGTGACTCGCCGACGTGCGGGACGCTTGCAGGCGTTGTAGGCACTGAGGCGCAGCCCGCCAAGAGTAGTGCCGCAGCGATGGACCGTTTGTGTAGTATCAACTAGCTCCTCTCGATCTAAAAGCGCGTAGTGGGAGGGGAGAGCCCAACCTTGGCGTCACCGTCTAAGCGCCCCGGCTCTGACTCGGCCATTACGACATGGTCAAGAGCCTGGAGTTGTTGCGGCGCATGATGGCATGCCTTTCTCATCTCACTCTCTGAATTCAACTTAGAGGAAGCTTACTGCTGAACAGCAATCACGTCAACGCAATGCGGGCTGTCGCATAAGCACCACATTCCCCTGAGTCGGCCCACCGGGTTCTGCACACCCCGTCCTCGGCGGCTCAGACGTGTGCCCAGATCCTCGCCTTCTGCACACAGAAACCAAGGGGAGCGGCCCCGCATCCGCTCCCCTGGCCAAAGTACTTTCAGTTGTCAAAGAGCCTGCGCCGCTCGTCGGGGAAAGACCCGGACCGGTCTCGACGCCTGGCACGACGGCGGAGTCCCTCGATCCGTGGAATCCCCAAGCCCTCTCGACGGCTGACTTCGAGGCTTCCGAGAGGACTCTGGACAAACGACTATGATGTGCATACATTAGTTGTCAGGGAACGAACTGTCAAGCCTCCAGCGATGGGGTCGGCGAGCTTCTCCGGCCGTGGCCGAGAAGAATCGGAGGCTTGCGGCACCGATTTCAGGTCTTTTCCCCAGAGATCGACTGACATTCCCTGGGGGGAATGGCTGCGGCAGACGGGGAATGGTTCATTCCCCAGACTTCGCGGAACATTCCCCAGGGGGAACTAGCGATTCCCCAGGATGCGCATGATGCGAAGAGGTGTACGCGTCCCGTTCCCCGTTTCACGGACGATGCCGGGCCCGGGGAATGGCCCGTTCCCCTGGCATGGAAGGCAAAGCGCGAGGGAATGCGACGGAGCGGGTCTTTCGCCTCTCGTTCCCCAGAGGGAATGGGTCGCGCCGAAGGGGGAATGCGGTCTGAAGGCGCCGAGCCGGGACGCGAGAGGCAGGGAATGGCTCCTGGAGAGTAGGGAATGGCTCTCGAAGGGTAGGGAACGAGGCTCGTTGGACAGTTTTTAAGGTCCGCCGGCGCGATCGGCTCTTTGACAACTGAATCGAATGGACCGTGCGGGGTGAGACGGGGCTCGCCCCGCCGGTATCGTCTATGGAGCTTGACGATCTAAGCCGGCGGCTGGACCGGCTCCGCCGGAACCGGCGCCGGACGCCGCGGCGCTCCTCCCTGCGTCCCCTGCGACGTTGGGGGCGACGGTGGCTTCTCGGGAAGCTGGAGGATGATCTCCTGCGGTCTCGGGTTGAGGGCCCCCGGCGGCAGGAGGAGACGGGCGGCCGGCGGCTCGACGGGTGCCGGCGGAGTCTTTCCCAATGGCGTGGCCGGCGCGGCGGGCGCGGCCGGCGGCGGGGCCCCTGGCCGTCTCGCGTTCAGCTCCGAGTAGAGCTTGGCCGCGAAGGACTGGATCTCCGCCTGCTCCCCGGCCGCCGCGGGACGCGTCCCCTTGCCGGCGAAGACCAGCCGCGTCTCGAGGGCGCCGGGGCGCAGGCTGTCCTCGGTCTGGGCGCCCCCCTCCTGGAACGGCTGCAGGCGGTCGAACCAGTCGTAGACCCGGCCGAGCGCTCCGGGCTCGAGGCGCCCGCGGACTTCGCCGTCCCAGCCGCACGAGGTGGCGACCGCCTCTCCCGTCAGGTAGATCGCCACGTCCTGACAGTCCAGCGAGGAGCCCCCCTGATGCCAGGCGAAGACCAGTCCGTAGGCGGCGCCGCCACGCCCGCCCGCGGCCTCGGCCGCCACCTGACGGCTCCACTCGCGGATCATCCGCTGCTCGGTGGCGCCGGCCTTGACTTTCCCCTGCCCCTGAAAGGCGATCTCCCCCTGGGGCGTCTTCGCCTCGAACGGCGCGTAGGTCCGCAGGAAGTACCAGGCGACGTCGGCACGGCGGGGATCGACGAAGAACTTTCGCGCCAGCGGCCCCGAGGAGGGCCCGATAATCACGCCACGGGTGCCGATCCGGACCAGCTCCCGGGGCGCCTGGCCGCGCCGCAGCTCGATCGCGATCCGCGGCGCCGCGGGCGCGGTGCGCGCCTTTCCCGCCTGCGCGGCCGGCCCGCTCCCGGCCGTCCCCTTGCCACAGGCGGCGGCGCCCAGGAGCAGGATGGAGAGCAGGAGAGCGGCGGCGGCGATCTTGCCCGTGATCTTGCCCGTAGTAGTGGCCATGATGAAATCTTCCCTGATGGACTGCCCCTGGAGCGATCGGAGCAGGGCGTAACATACCGCAGGAACGCGGCTTCGCGCCCTGGAGCCGGAACAGGACACCCATGATTCGAGATCTCAAATACGGCTTCCGCCGCTTGCGCCAGAGCCCCGGCTTCACGCTGATCGCGGTCCTTGCCCTGGGCTTGGGCATCGGCGCCAACACGGCGATCTTCAGCCTGCTCGACACGGTGGTGCTGCGCCCCCTCCCCTATCCGGAGCCGGACCGCCTCGTGCAGATCTGGGCCAGCTCGCCCGAGCAGGGCTTGAGCGAGACCGGGCTGTCGGCGCCCAAGTTCCGCCTCCTGCGGGAGAGCGGCCCCTTCGCCGGCATCACCTCCTACTATCAGGAGGACGTGAACCTCACGGAGCGCGGCGATCCCGAGGTTCTCCACGGGGAGCGGATCAGCCGGGAGTTCTGCGGCGTCTGGGGGGTGAAGCCGCTCCTGGGGCGCTGCTTCTCCGCCGCCGAGGACCAGAAGGGGGGCGGCGACGTCGTGATGCTGAGCGAGGGGCTCTGGCGGCAGCGCTTCGGCGGCGATCCGGCGATCCTCGACAAGGCGGTGCGGCTGGAAGGGAAGCCCTGGACGGTGGTCGGCGTCCTCCCCGACGTGCTCCACTTCCCGTTCCGCGACGTCCAGGTCTGGCTGCCGCGCCCGCAGGAGCTCTCGCTTCTCCCGGAGCGCGCGATCGAGCTGGGAGCGGGGTTCCTGGAGGTCGCGGCGCGGCTGAAGCCGGGGGCGGCGCTGGCGGCGACCCGTGGCGAGGTGCGGCGGCTCAATGGCCGCTACGCCCAGACGCTGCCGGGGAACCTGGACGCCGGGTTCCGCCTGGATGTGGTGCCGATGCGCGAGCAACTGGTGGGAGACGTCCGCTCGTCCCTCATCCTGCTGCTGGGGGCGGTCGCCCTGGTGCTGCTGATCGCCTGTGCCGACGTGGCCAATCTGCTGCTGGCTCAGGGGCTCTCGCGGCGCCGGGAGGTCGCGATCCGCATGGCCCTGGGCGCGAGCGCCGGCCGCGTGCTCCGCCAGCGGCTGGCCGAAGGAGTGGTGCTCGCCCTGATGGGGAGCCTGGCGGGTCTGACGCTGGCCTGGGGAGGACTGCGCCTGCTGGTCGCCTGGCATCCCGCCAGCCTGCCGCGCGCCGATCAGGTGGGGATCGACGGCCGGGTGCTCGTCTTCACGCTGCTGCTGTCGCTGCTGACCGGTGTGCTGTTCTCGCTGATCCCGGCGCTGCAGAGCCTGCGCACCGAGGCTACCGCGCAGCTCAAGGAGGGCTCCCGGAGCTCGACGGCGGGCCCGCGCCGCGCCCGCTCCCAGGGTGTTTTTGTCGCCGTCGAGGTCGCCCTCTCCCTGGTGCTGCTGATCGGAGCGACGCTGCTGATCCAGAGCTTCCGCCAGCTCTCGCGGGTGGACCTCGGGCTCAATCCCGCCGGGCTGCTCTCGCTGCAGATCTCGCTGCCGGCGGCGAAGTACCCGGACTCGGCGCATCAGCGGGTGTTCTTCGCGCAGGTCCTGGAACGGGTGCGGACGCTGCCGGGGGTACAGTCGGCGGCGATGTCGGACTCCCTGCCGGTCCAGGGGTCGTCGAAGTCCCCCTTCTCCATCGAAAGCAGGCCGCTGGCGGTGCGCGACCAGCCGATCGCCTGGCTGATGGTGGTGAGCCCCGACTACTTCCGCACCCTGCAGACGCGCCTGGTGAAGGGGAGCGAGTTCGATCCGGCAACGCCACCCGACGCGCCGCTCACCACGGTGATCAACGAGTCGCTGGCGCGACAGTACTTCTCCGGCCAGGATCCGCTCGGCAAGCGGCTGATCATGGGGAGCCGCAAGATGGAGATCGTCGGCGTGGTCCAGGATATTCAGCAGCTCGGGCCGGACGTCGAGAAGACTCCCGAGTTCTTCCTCCCCGCCAACCAGGACATCAAATTTCCGATGCCGTTCATGAACCTGCTGGTACGCACCTCCCTGCCGCCGGCCAAGGTCGCCGAGAGCGTGCGCCGGGAGGTGCGCGTCCTCGATCCCGAGCAGCCGGTCGCCAACCTGCGGACGATGCAGGGGATCGTCGCGGAAGCCGTGGCCGGCCGCCGGATGACCATGGGGCTGCTCACCGGCTTCTCGGCGGTGGCGCTGCTCCTCTGCGCGCTGGGGATCTATGGGCTGGTGGCGCACTCGGTCTCAGCGCGCCGGCAGGAGATCGGCGTCCGCATGGCCCTCGGCGCGCAGCGTGCCCAGGTGCTGGCCGTCGTCGTGCGGCAGGGGTTCCGCTGGGTGCTGATCGGGCTCGTGATCGGACTGGCGGGAGCGCTGGCCGCGGCGTTCCTTCTCTCAAGGATCCTGACCGGTCTGCTCTTCGACGTCAGCGCCCGGGACCCGCTCTACTACCTGGGCGCCCCGGTCCTGCTGGGAGCGATCGCGTTGCTCGCCTGCTACCTGCCGGCCCGCCGGGCGGCGCGGGTGGAGCCGGGGATTACTTTACGGGCGGAGGGGTGAGGAGAGGCGAGAGGTCCACATCCTCGATGGGCTCAAGGTCATCGATCTCTGGAAACTCCTCCTCGAGGGGAGCCCACGTAGACAAGATCTCGAGGAGGGACGGGCGGGGCATCGGTTTGATGATTAGCCTATTCTCCATGCGCCCAGTACGGCCAGACACCCACGCCCGGTCAGAGTGGCCCTCTTCATTCAGCCAGAATAGCCAATTCGCCCTTCCCCTTTCAAGCGCCGGGGGCGGTCACTCTATGGGCGGAGGGGTGACGGAAAGGGGAGGGTTAGGTAGCCCGCCTTCGCGAAACGTTGATGGCCTGCCAGAGACGCCCCGCCGTTCGTGGCCTTCACAGGTTGTACTTCATCGTCTGGGGCGTCTCTACGGAACGGTGGCGCGTTGGCGGGAAGGAGAGGTTGCGGAGATGGGTGATATCGTGCCTTTCGATGCCGCGCCATCCGACTCCTCTGTTTCGGAATCGTTATCGGGTTCCGTCCGCGCGTTTGCCAAGTTGGGATTATCGTTGGGCCGGCATGTATTTCGTGACGATCTGTACCGATGGGCGCGATCGGTGCCTGGGTGAGGTGACAGGAGGGGAGGTGTCGCGCTCTCCCTATGGCGAGGTCGTAGCCCGCGAATGGCAACGGATTCCGGGGCGCTATCCTCGGGTTCGTCTGGACACCTGGATCGTCATGCCAGATCACCTGCACGGAATTTTGATCCTCGAACCGGCTCCAGAAGAGACCGCTGCTTCTCTGGGAATCATTATGGGCACCTTCAAATCGAAAGCCACCAAGAGCATTCGAGCGATGGGCCACCGCGGCTTCGACTGGCAGGATCGATTTCACGACCACATCCTGAAGAACATTCAAGAACTGGAACAGGCCCGAACGTACATCCGTCAAAACCCCCACCGTTGGGAAGCGAAAACAACGCCCCCATAACCTCTTTACTGGGTTCATGCGATACCGTTCCGTAGAGACGCCCCAGACGATGTGCGCCAACATTCCATAGACCTGCGACGTCGGGGCGTCTCCTCGCTCCTCGCCAGGTCAGAGACTCAGCGTTTCACCGAGCCCAAAGAACTTGTACTGGTCGCCAAAGACCTTGTGGAAGACGGAAAACGCCAGATGCCCGGTGCAGTGAGCCGGAGCGACGGCCTCGACACCGTATTGCTCGTGCATCCGCTTCGCCAGACCTTCGATGTACTCGCGGCCATACGGAATCAGATGGAAACCGCCGGCGACCAGGTAGATCTTCCCCTTCCGGACCTTCTGGGCCTCCTGGATGATCGTTTCGATGGTGCTGTGCGAGCAGCCCGCGAGGATGATTTCGCCCTTGCCGGTGGCGAATGAAGCCGACAGCTCGGGCATGCCGACGAACTGCGGGTGCTCATCGCCGAACGGCGGGTACTTGATGAAGGTCCCCATCAGCTTGGAAGTCGTCGGAATCAAAGTCACGCCCGGCAGCACCTCTTTGGCTTCGGTCACATACTCCACGTTGGACTTCCAGAACCTCCCCGTCGGCACGGTAACCATGCCCTCGACGACCCGCTCGCCGCGAAAATACTGCTCGTCCTTGGGCAGGGTCTTCGCCACGTCCGGCTCGGGCTCCCGGAAGGGGAACTTGGTGGGTGCGCCGAGAGAGAAGAAATCGTTCGGGAGGTAGATCTTCACCTTCGGATTGACACTCAACAGGTAATCGAACCCGCCGATGTGGTCGTAATGCCCGTGCGACACGATGGCGATATCGATCTTCCTCAAGTCGATCTTCATGGCCTTGAGGTTGCGCTCGAAGATCCTGGCATCGGTTCCCGAATCGAACAGAATCCACTTCCCTTTGTAGTTCACGACGCAGGAGAAGCCGAAGTCCTGCGCCAGCCCCTTTCTTTCCGCACCGAAGGCGTCATAGACATTGGCCAGGGTCACGCCCGCTGAAGGCGCCGCTGCCTGCGCCCTCACGGGAAACTGGACGCCACAGCTTGCGATGAGTGTCAACGTCAGCAGAGCAGGTATCGCGCGTCTCATTCTCAGATCAACCCCCGCGACGAAAGTTCTTCTTTCAGGTAGGCGTAGTAGATCGGCGCCGCGATCAATCCCGCGAGGCCGAAGGCGGACTCCATGACCAGCATCGCCAGCAGCAGTTCCCAGGCCCGGGCCTTGATCTGACTGCCCACGATGCGCGCGTTGAGGAAGTACTCGAGCTTGTGGATCACGATCAGAAAGGCCAGCGAGCCGAGCGCGGCGCCCAGGGAGTACGACAGGCTGACCACGACGATGACCGTGTTCGAGATCAGGTTGCCGATCACCGGCAGCAGGCCGACGAGAAAGGTCAGGAGGATCAGCGTCTTGATCAGCGGCAGATGGACGCCGAGCAGGGGGAGCAGCACGACCAGGTACAGGGCGGTGAAAGCGGTATTGAGCGCCGAGATCCGCACCTGGGCGAACACGATGCGCCGGAAGACCTCGCCCAGGCGGCGAGCCCGCTCGGTCAGGGCTTCGGCCAGCGGTCCGCGCGACCCGGCCGCCGCCACCTCGCTCAGCGAGACCAGGGCGCCGATCACCATGCCGATCAGCGCGTGAAGAAAGCTCCGCCCGATCTGCGCCCCGAAGGTCTGGAACTGCCCGGCGTGCTCGCGCAGCCAGGTGACCCCTTCGTTCTTCAGCTCGTCGGTATTGTCCGGGATCTCGGCGGCAACCCAGAGGGGGAGGTGCTCCTTGGAGGTCTCGAGGATGTCCGCCATCTGGCCGAGCAACGCCGGCAGGCTCGCCGGAGCGCCGCGGCCCCGGAAGAACGCGAGGACGCCGACGACGGCGAGGACCAGGGCGGCGACGACGAACACCGCCAGGATGGCGACCGCCCAGCGCTTCCCAGCCTCCCGGCGGCCGCGGATGAAATGCAGCTTGCGGCTGAGGATGTGCACCAGCTCGTAGACCGCGAGCCCCCCCAGCAGCGCCGACAGCAGGTGAAGATGGAGGACCAGGATCAGGACCAGGGCGGCGAGGGCCCAGGAAGCGATCTCGACGGTCGAGGGGCGGCGCGGCGGCGCAAGGGTGTCCTTCATGGGCAGGATCGTATCCCGGGATGGCCTTGACAGCACGGGTCTGAGCTGGCACGATTTGAACGATGGTTCAAAACTCCGCCGCGCGCCGGCCAGAACCCCGCGACAACCGCGAAAAAGTCCTTGACCGAAAGCGCGAGATCCTCGACGCCGCTTCGCGGGTCTTCCGCCGCCGGGGCTTGCAGGCGACCGGGATGCGCGACATCGCGGCGGAGCTGGGGATGGCGGTCGGCAACCTCTACTACTACTTCAAGGACAAGGAGGAGCTGCTCGCCTTCGTCCAGGAGGACGCCCTCGCCGGTCTCCTCGACCTCGCGGCGCGGGTGCGGGCAGCTCCACTGCGGGCGGACGCCAAGCTCTTCCGGTTGATCGAGGAGCACGTCGTCCGCCTCAACGAGGGGACCCCCGGCTCGCTCGCCCACCTGGAGGTGGAGGCGCTCGGCGAAACCTGGCGGCGCGAGGTGCAGGAGCAGCGCGACGAGTACGAGCGCGCCTTCCGCGACCTCCTCGAGGAGGGGATGGCGGCCGGCGTCTTCCGGCCGACCGATCCCAAGGTGAGCGCGCTCGCCATCCTGGGCGCCGTCAACTGGACCGTGAAATGGTTCCGGCCGGAGGGTGGTAAGACCGCCCGCGAGATCGGCCGCGAGCAGGCCGAGCTGCTGGTGCGCGGAGTCTTGGCGCCGGGAATCACGCTGGCGCCGGGAATTGAAATGGAGAACGCATGGACGACCTGACCACCCTGAAGCTGCGGATCAACGGCGAGGACCGCCCCGTGGTCTTCCCCACCCACCACACGCTGCTCGAGGTGCTGCGCGAGGAGTGCGCCCTGACCGGCACCAAGCACGGCTGCGAGCTCGGCGAGTGCGGCACCTGCACCGTGCTGGTGGACGGCCGCCCCGTGCTCTCCTGCCTGATCCTCGCCGCCGAGACGGGCGGCAAGGCGATCGAGACCATCGAGGGCCTGCAACTCGGCAATGACCTCCATCCGCTGCAGGCGGCCTTCGCCGATCTCGGCGCCGCCCAGTGCGGCTACTGCACGCCGGGCATCCTGATGGCCGCCAAGGCGCTGCTCGCCGAGAACCCAACTCCCAGCCGCGGCGAGATGAGCGAGGCCCTCTCCGGCAACCTCTGCCGCTGCACCGGCTATCACAAGATTCTCGAAGGGATCGAATGGGCCGCCGCCAAGATGCGCGGCGAGGACTGGACCCCGCCCAGCGAGGTCTTCTACGGCTCGGGCGACCCCGTGGAAGCGGCCCGCCGCACCCCCCAGGAGGTGAAGAGCCACCTGCGCGGCGTCGAGTCCGACCGTGGACATCTCCCTTCGGAACCGCGGCCCGTCTGAGGACGCTTTCAGAAAGAAATCATCATGGCTGAACCGATCAGAAATCCCGAGACCGAAGACGAGCCGCAACGCGAGACCAACATCATCGGCAAGCCGTTCCGCCGCGTGGACGGTCGCGCCAAGGTGACCGGCTCGACGAAGTTCGCGGACGATCTCGCCTTTCCGCGCATGTGCTACGTCCGTCTGGTCCGCTCCACGCAGCCGCACGCGACGATCAAGGCGATCGACTTCTCCGAGGCGGCGAAGGTCCCCGGCTTCCTCGGCTCGCTGACCGGCCAGGACACGCCGATCCCGTTCGGCATCCTCCCCGTCTCCCAGGACGAGCACGCCCTCTGCCCGGACAAGGTCCGCTTCGTCGGCGATCCCGTCGCGGCGGTCGCCGCCGTCACCGAGGACGCGGCCTACGAGGCGGCGCTCCGGGTGAAGGTCGAGTACGAGCCGCTGGCCACGATCTCGTCGATCGAGGAGGCGATCGCCACCCCCGAGCCGCGCATCCACGATTACGGCGATCGCGGCAACCTCCATAAGGTCGTCTCGATGACCTTCGGCGAGGTCGAGAAAGGTTTCGAAGCGGCGGACGAGATCTTCGAGGACACCTTCTACTACGAGGGGAACACCCATCTTCCCATGGAGCAGCACGCGTCGGTCGCCGTGCCTGAGGACGACGACCGGGTGACCCTCTACTCCTCCAGCCAGACTCCGCACTACGTCCACCGCGCCCTCGCCAAGGTGCTCGATCTGCCGGCCTCGCGGGTCCGCGTCGTCGCCGCTCCCAACGGCGGCGGCTTCGGCGGCAAGAGCGATCCGTTCAATCACGAGATCGTGGCGGCGAAAATGGCGCTCAAGCTCGGCCGGCCGTGCAAGATCACCCTCACCCGCGAGGAGGTCTTCTACTGCCACCGCGGCCGCCACCCCGTGCTGATGCAGATGCGGACCGGGGTGAAGAAAGATGGAACGATCACCGCTCAGCGCCTGCGCACCGCTCTGGACGGCGGCGCCTACGGCAGCTACGGCGTCGCCTCCACTTACTACACCGGGGCGCTGCAGACGGTCACTTACAAGATGCCGGCCTACGAGTTCCAGGGCGTGCGCTGCTTCACCAACAAGCCCCCCTGCGGCCCCAAGCGCGGCCACGGCACTCCGCAGCCGCGCTTCGGCTTCGAGGTCCATCTCGACAAGATCGCGATCAAGCTGGGGATCAACCCGGCCGACCTGCGGCTCAACATGCTGGCCGAGCCCGATTCGATCACCGCCAACTGGCTGAAGATCGGCTCGATGGGCCTGCGGAAGTGCATCGAGGCGGTGGTCGAGGGAAGCGGCTTCCGCGAACGCTGGGGGCGGCTGCCCGAGGGGCGCGGCCTCGGCCTCGCCTGCGGCTCCTACCTCTGCGGCGCGGGTCTGCCGATCTACTGGAACCACATGCCGCAGTCGGGCGTGATGCTGAAGCTCGACCGCTCGGGCGGCGTCGCCGTCTTCTGCGGCGAGTCGGAGATCGGCCAGGGGTCGGACTCGATCCTCGCCGCCGTGGTCGCCGAGGTGCTCGGCGTCTCGCTCGCCGACATCCGGCTCTGCGTGGCGGACACCGACCTCACCCCGGTCGATCTCGGCAGCTACTCCTCGCGGGTGACCCTGATGGTCGGCAACGCCGCCCTGCAGGCCGCCGAGCGGGCACGCGAGATGATCGCCAGGGCAGTCTCCGAGCAGCTCGAGATCCCCACCTCGCGCATCGTCTTCGCCGAGCGCCGGGTGTTCGACGCCCAGGACCCGGACAAGGGGCTCACCTTCCAGGACGCCGTCATCGCCGCCGAGGCCCGCTTCGGCACCATGGCCACCACCGGCAGCTACATCCCGCCGCGCTCCCCGGGCCGCTACCGGGGCGCCGGCGTCGGCCCCTCCCCCGCCTACTCCTACTCGGCGTCGGTGATCGAGGTGGAGGTCGATCCCGAGACCGGGCTGTGGAACCCGGTCCACGTCTGGATGGCCCACGACGTCGGCCGCTCGCTCAACCCGGTGCTGGTGATGGGCCAGGTCGAGGGGGGCGTCTACATGGGGCTCGGCGAGGTGATGATGGAGGAACAGATCTTCCGCCGGCTGCCGAAGCACCTCTCCTCCGCCCTGGTGCACAAGCACCCCTCGGTGCTCGAGTACAAAAGCCCGACGTTCAACGACATGCCGCCGGTGACGACCTATCTGATCGAGGACCCGGACCCGCAGGGCCCCTTTGGCGCCAAGGAGGTGGGCCAGGGGCCGCTGCTGCCGGTGATGCCGGCGGTGGCGAACGCGATTTACGACGCCGTGGGCGTGCGGGTCGACCAGGTGCCGATCCATCCGCACATGGTGCTGAAGGCGTTGGAGGCGAAGCGCAAGGGGCTCGAGCCGCGCTTCGGCCCCAAGGGGTTCCCCGAGGTCGACTTCGGCGAGGACCTCCACGTCCCCACCCCCGAACAGGGGGGCGACGGCACCGCCATCAACGACTACCGCGAGAAGCTGCGCTCCGGCATGCGCTCGTCCGCGGGCACGATGATGACTCGCGAGGAGGCGCTGCGGAAGAAGAAGCTCGCCGCGCTGACCACCGATCTGAAAGGGGCGAGGTAGTCATGCTGCGGCTGCCGCAATTCAACTTCGTCCACGCCCGCACGCTCGTCGAGGCGGCGTCGGTATTATCTGGAGAAGGCGCCGGCGAGGGGACCGTGGAAGGCGGGCTCGTCCGCCTGGTCGCCGGCGGCACGGACCTCTGGCCCAACATGAAGCGCCGCCACCAGCAGGCCTCGACCGTGGTGAGCCTGATGGGCATCCCGGGGCTCTCAGGGATCGACGTCAACGGCGAGATCCACATTGGCGCCACCACGCTGCTGAGCGACGTCGTCGCCCACCCCGCGGTGCGCGAGCGCTACCCCGGTTTCGCGGCGGCCGTGCAGTCGATCTCCTCCCCCCCGCTGCGCAACATGGGGACGATCGGCGGCAACCTCTGCGTGGACACGCGCTGCACTTACTACAATCAGACCGAGGAGTGGCGCCGCTCGATCGATTACTGCATGAAGGCGGAGGGTGAGATCTGCTGGGTCGCCACCAGCTCCCCCCGCTGCTGGGCGCACACCGCCACCGACTCCGCGCCGATGGCCTGCGCCCTGGGCGCGAAGGTGAAGCTGGTATCGAAGAAAGACGGGGAACGGGTAATCCCGATCGACGACCTCTACCGGGACGACGGCATCCAGTACCTGGCCAAGCGGCCGGACGAGATCCTGACCGGCCTCTATCTCCCGGCGGACGCGACCGCGGACCGCTGCCGCTCCGCCTTCTGGAAGCTCCGCCGCCGCGGCTCGATCGACTTCGCCGTCCTCTCCGCCGCCGCCGCGGTCTGGCTCGCGCCGGACGGCACGGTCGAAAAGGCGAGGATCTATCTCGGGGCCGTCGCCTCCCGGCCGCTGGCCGCCCAGGAGAGCGCCGACTTCCTGATCGGCAAGAAGCTCGACCGCGAAACGATCGCCCAGGCCGCCAAGCTCACCCGCAAGGTCGCCACCCCGATGGACAACACCGATTTCCAGACCCAGTGGCGCGGCACCATGGTCCAGCGCTACACGGAAGCGGCGCTCTGCGAGGTGGCGGGACTGGATCCGGGTCGGCTGGCGCCGAAGCATGCGGGGACGGTTTTGCCGGTGGTGGAGTAAAGATGGAAACTAAAAAAGATCTACTCAATATTGAAAGGGATATTCCGACCACTCCAGAGGATATCCGCGCTCTTCGGGAGAACCGCCCTCAACCAGCAGAGGACTGGCTGACTCAGCTCACGATCGCGGTCCTGCAGATTCCCAATCTTCAGGAACTCCGCCGGAAGCGGCGCACGCTCGAGGGATTTGATCCCTTTGAGTTGTGACGCATCTGACCGTGACGTCATGTGTGCGATGTAACCCAGACGGTTTCGCCGCGCCGGAGACGCCCCGCCGTCCCCGTGGCCTGCGCGAGTTAATCGTAAATCGTCTGGGTCGTCTCTACGGTACGCCAGTGATCTTGCCCAGGAATGAGGTTACGGGAACATTTCGATTGTGTAATGCCCCCGTAACCTCATCCTTTGCCACCGCGCCAACGTACCGTAGAGACGTCCCAGACGATGTGCGATGACTTTCCGGAGGCCACGGGGACGTCGGGGCGTCTCCGGCGCGCAGGCCTCATCTGATAGGCTCTGGATCGTCCCCTTTGAGGCTCCCTGTGGACACCCCGACCCTCCGCCTCCAGATCACCCCCGCCGAGGGCGCTCCGTTCGACTATTCGCTCCGGGGCGAGACCCTCGTGGTCGGCCGGGCCATGGATGCGGACCTCACGCTCGCGGACCCCTTCCTCTCGCGCCGGCACTCGCGGTTCTTCCGCACGGGCGCCGACCTCTTCGTCGAGGATCTGGGATCTCGCAACGGGACGATCGTCAACGGCCAGGCGATCCAGCAGGCGACGCGGGTACGGCCAGGGGACGTGGTCAAGATCTCCAACAGCGTGATCGCGATCCTGGCGCCGGCCCCGGTGAAGGCGCCGGAGCCCGCGGACGACTTTCTGGACGGCACGGTCTTCCGCCGCGCCTCGGATCTGCTCGACCGGCAGAGCGCGCCGGCCGCCGCCAATGCCGCGGATCTCAGGCGCTACGCCGAACGCCTCAAGCTGCTCAACGAGGTCCATCAGGCGCTCGGCCGCTCGCTCACGCTGGAAGAGCTGCTGGAGCTGATCCTCGACCGGGCGTTCGATCACCTCCGCCCCGACCGCGGCGCCATCCTGCTCAAGGAGAAGGACGGCGGCTACCGCCCCGCCGCGAGCCGCTCCTCCCTCGGCGGCCCGGAGGGGCTGGTGTTCTCCCGCAGCCTGGTCCGCGAGGTGGCCGAGAAGGGGATGGCGGCGATTGTCTTCGACGTCCAGGCGGATGAGCGCTTCGCCACCGCCCAGAGCATGCTCCTCTCCGGCATCCGCAGCCTCATCGCCGCTCCCCTGCTCGATCCGGAGGGCTCGCTCGGCTTGATCGTGCTCGAATCCCGGGCCGGGATCCGCCAGTTCTCGGAGGAGGATCTGGAGCTGCTGGTCTCGCTCGCCGCGGTCGCCGCCCTCCATCTGCGCAATCTCGCGCTGGCCCTGGAGGCGGCCGAACGGCGCCGGCTCCAGGAGGAGCTCGCGCTGGCGCGGCGGATCCAGGTGGCGCTCCTCCCCGACCGCCTGCCGGAGGTTCCGGGCTGGGAGCTCTACGGCGGCAACATCCCGTCGCGCGGCGTCTCGGGGGACTATTACGAGGTGGTCACGCGTGGCGAGGGGCGCGAGTGCGTGCTCATGGTGGCCGACGTGGCCGGCAAGGGGATGGCCGCCTCGCTGCTGACCGTCTCTCTCCAGGCCCTCTCGGCCGGCCCGATCGAGGACGGCCTGCCGCCGGACGAGATCTGCGCCCGCCTGTCGCGCCAGCTCTACCGCCGCACGCCTCCCGAGAAGTACGCCACCGCGTTCCTCGGCATCCTGGAGACGGCGACCGGCCGGTTGCGGTATACCAACGCCGGCCACAACCCGCCGCTGATCCTGCGCGCCGCAGGCACGGCCGAGGAGCTGGGAGCGACGGGCGTCCCCATCGGCCTCCTCCCCCAGGCCACGTACAGCGTCGGCGAGACGGTCCTCGGCCCCGGGGACGTCCTGGTGCTCTACACCGACGGGCTGGTCGAAGCCGGCGATCCGGAAGCCAACGAATACGGGCTGGAGCGCCTCCAGGAGGTCTGCCTGAGCGCCAGGGGCGAGACCTGTGAGAGTCTAGCCCGTATCCTGGGACGGGATCTCGAGGCGTTCGCCCGCGGCGTGCCGTTCGCGGACGACCGGACGCTCGTCCTGGCCCGCCGCTTGGAGGACCCGCTTTCATGACCGAAACCGTTGCCGTCCTCCCCGCCGCCGGCGCCTCCCGCCGAATGGGCCGGCCCAAGCTCCTGCTCCCCTTCAAAGGAGGTCCGCTGGTCGGCAGCGTCGTCAACGCTCTGCTGGGAGCCGGCGTGGGAGAGATCGTGCTGGTGACCGCGCCGGACGACGAGGAGCTGCGGGGCTGGGCGCGGCGGGCCGGCATCGAGAGCGCGGTGAACCCCGATCCCGAGCGCGGCATGCTCTCCACCATCCGCGAGGGGATCGCCGCTCTGGGCGGAGCCGCGGAGCTGGCCCGGCGCGGCGCGATCCTCCTCGTCTCCCCCGCCGATCTGCCCAACCTGCGGGCCGAGACGGTCGCCGAGGTGCTCCGCCGGATGCGCGAATCCGGCGCGCCGATCGCCGAGCCCGTCTTCCAGGGCCGGCGCGGCCATCCGCTGGCGATCGCCCCGGCGCTGATCCCCGAGATCGACACGCTCGATCCGAACGTGGGCCTGAGGCAGCTCCGCGACCGGCACGCGGCGGAGCTGCTGGAGATCGCGGTCGAGGACGCCGGGGTGGTGCAGGACGTCGATACGCCGGAGGAGTACGAGCGGCTGGCGGGTCTCTGACGGTGGGAAAAAACCTACCGGTTCTCCATCCCATCGTGATCGCCCACCGTGGCGCCAGCGGCTACCGGCCCGAGCACACGCTGGCGTCCTATGAGCTGGCGATCGGGATGGGCGCCGATTTCATCGAGCCGGACTTGGTCTCGACCCAGGACGGCGTCCTGATCGCCCGCCACGAGAACGAGATCTCGGAGACGACCGACGTCGCCGCACGTCCGGAATTCGCGGCCCGGAAAACGGTCAAACGGATCGACGGCCGCGAGGTTTCCGGCTGGTTCAGCGAGGACTTCACGCTCGCCGAGATCAAGACGCTGCGCGCCAGGGAACGGCTGCCGTTCCGCGATCCATCCTTCGACGGCCGCTTCGAGGTACCGACCTTCGCCGAGGTGCTCGCGCTGGCGCGGCGGAAGAGCGCCGAGACGGGGCGGACGATCGGCGTCTATCCCGAGACCAAACATCCCAGCTACTTCCGCTCGCTCGGGATTCCTCTCGAGGAGCCGCTGCTCGCCGATTTGCAAGAAGTCGACTTGCCGGTCTACATCCAGTCCTTCGAGATGGGAAATCTTCAGGAGCTGCGAAAAGTGACCGATCGCCCCCTGATCCAGCTCCTCGAGGCCGCGGGGCAGCCGTGGGATTTCACCGTGGCGGGCGATGCCAGGACTTATCAGCGCCTTGCCACTCCCGCGGGCCTCGCGGAGATCGCCACCTACGCGGACGGCATCGGCCCGGACAAGCGGATGATTGTTCCCGCGGACCCCGGCGGCCGGCTTCTCCCCCCCACCGCGCTCGTCGAGGACGCCCACCGCGCCGGACTCCTGGTCCACCCGTGGACGTTCCGCAGTGATGGGACTTTCCTTGCCGCGGAGTACGGAGGAGATCCCGAGCGGGAGTACGAGCAGTTCTTCGGGCTCGGCGTGGACGGCCTGTTCAGCGACTTCTCCGATCTGGCGGTCCGTGTCCGCGAGCGCTGGAGGCGTGGATGAGCCTCACGCTGCAGGAGCTCGCCACCGGCACCGATCACGAGCGGGTCGTCTTCTGCCGCGACCCCGAGGCCGGCTACCGGGCGGTGATCGCCATCCACAGCTCCGTGGCGGGACCGGCCGTGGGCGGCACGCGCTACTGGACCTACGCCGGCGAGGAGGAGGCGGTTGCGGACGCCCTGCGGCTGTCTCGCGGCATGACATTCAAGAGCATCATGGCGGGACTCCCCATGGGCGGCGGAAAATCCGTGATCCTCCGCGATCCCGCCGATACCGCGGACCGCGCGGCGCTCTTCCGCGCCCACGGCCAGGCCATCGAGCGGCTCGGCGGCCTCTACACCGCCGGCGAGGACGTCGGCACCCAGCCAGCGGACATGGAGACGATCGGCCAGGAGACCCGGTATGTCGCCGGCATCCTCGACGATCCTTCCCCTTACACCGCCCAAGGCGTGGTCCGCGCGATGAAAGCCGCCGCATTCCACCGCTGGGGCGCGGACGATCTCGCCGGCCGGACGGTGGCGATCCAGGGTTGCGGCAATGTCGGCTTCCATCTCGCCCGCGAGCTCGCCGCGGCCGGGGCGCGCCTGTTGATTGCGGACGTCGATCCTGAGCGGGTACGGCGGACGGTGGAGGCCACCGGAGCGGTGGCGGTCGATCCCGGCGAGATCCAGAGCGTCGAGGCGGACATCTTTGCCCCCTGCGCCCTCGGCGGCATCCTGAACGCCGGGACGATCCCCGGCCTGCGGGTGGAGATCGTGGCCGGCGCCGCCAACAACCAGCTCTGGGAGGACAGCGACGGCGACAGGCTGCGCGACCGGGGCATCCTCTACGTCCCGGACTACGTCGCCAACGCCGGCGGCATCATCAGCGGCGGCAAGGAGATCCTGGGCTGGAGCGGAGAGAAAACGAGCGAGCGGATCGCGGGGATCTACGATACCCTGCTCACCGTGCTCCGGCTGGCCCGAGCGGAGGGGATTGCGCCTCACGCCGCCGCGGACCGGCTGGCCGGAGAACGTCTGGCAGCCCTGGCAGCGGAGAGGAGACAGCAATGAGTCTGGAAGTGAAGAACGACGAGAAGGCGGGAAAGTTCTACGCCACCGTGGAAGGCCAAGAGGCGAGGATCGAATACGAGAAGTCGGGCGACGTGTACGACCTCCTGCACACCTTCGTCCCCGAGGAGCAGCGCGGCCACGGTATCGCCGAGCAGCTCGTGACCGGCGCCCTGGAGCAGATCCAGCGGCAGGGGGCCAGGTTCCAGCCGAGCTGCCCCTACATCCAGGGCTTCCTCAAGACTCACCCGCAGTATCAGAAGGCAGCGGCGGACTGACGCAGGTCGAGAAGCTGAACGCATAAGCCCGCACCCCCGCCCGCGGGAAGCGCAGCACCAGACGCCGGCGACGGAACTCGGCGGAATCGACGAAGCGCACCAGACGCCCGCGCTCCCAGACGGCGAAGGTGCGGCCGTCCCGCTCCACCACGTCCTCCCCGCGCTCCGCCGCCGCGACCGGCGCGCCGTCCACCTCGATCTCCAGCTCCCCCGCCGGCGCCAGCACCAGGTTTACGCCCGCCGCGTCACAGACCAGATCCAGCTCCGCTCCCGGCTCCCGGGCTTCCAGGAACTCGGCCTCATGGAGCCACCGGCCGCGGGCGGCGAACATCCCCGGCGGCGCCGGTCCCTCCTCGCGCTCCCGGTGCCTCACCTCCTCGCCCGGCCGGTACCCCTCGGCGGCCAGCAGACGGCCGCGGTGGAAGCCGAGATGGGTCTCGCGAGTCGCCGGATGGCAGACGGCCCCGGGCCGGTCCTCCGCGCGCACCGGTTCGAGGATCTCGGGCATCGGCGCCGTATCCCCGGCCTCGCGCAGCAGGCGCTGAATCCAGTCCTCGGTCTCGCCGTAGGCCCCCTCGCCGAAGCGCTCATAGCGCAGGTAGCCGCGGGCGTCGATCAGATAGCGGGACGGCCAGTAGTGGTTGGCGAAGCGGTCCCAGATAGCGCGGTCGGCGTCGAGCAGCACCGAGTAGGGGATCCCCTCGTCACGCACCGCAGCCGCGACCAGAGCGGGATCGGCGGAAAGCTCGAACTCCGGCGTGTGCACGCCGACGATCGCGAGCCCGCGGCCGGCGTAGCGCTCGTGCCAGGTCTTGAAGTACGGCAGCGTGCGCAGACAGTTGAGGCAGGTGGATTCCCAGAAGTCCACCAGCACGACGCGGCCCGTTGGTTCCGAATGGCCGTTCCGGATCGACACCTCCGGCCCCTGTATCCACAGGCCGGACGCCAGCTCGGGAGCGTGCAGGGGGACGGAGATCGCGGGCAAGGAAGAAGATTGGAAACGCCGAGCCCGAAGGCCGAGCCCGGCGTGATGGATGCGGTTCTGCTAGTGAACCGAGACCGACATGTTGTAGTTGTTGCGGGTGTCGGAATCCAGGAAGACATGCCAGTAGGCGAAAGCCGGCTTGGCGCCCCCGTTGGTCAGGGAAAGCGACTCGGAATTGCCGGTCCCCGTCGAGGCGGAGAGCGGCTCGCCGCCGGAGCAGCTCGTGAACGTCTCGAGCTCGACGTCGCCGTGGGAGTCGTCGAAGTTCAGCGTAACAGTGACCGTCTTGCCCTTCGGCACGCTGATCTTGTACCAGTCGGTGTCGTTCACCTTGACGACGCGGTTGCCGAGGGTGCCGGCCTTCACGGTCTTCGCCTTGGCGCAGGAGTCGTTCTGCTCCGAGTTGTCGTCCGGACCGCTCTTCAGGTTCTTCTTGATCTTCGAGTAGGTGGTGGCGAACGAGCCGTAGCAGTCGAACGTCTCCTCGCCGCACGACGACGGGCCGTAGTAGAGCTGGCCGTAGAGCTGCTGGGTGTCGGCCCGGAAGATGCCCGAGCCCGAGGAGCCCCCCTCGGTGGGCGCGTCGGTCCAGGTAGTCCGCAGCACCTGCAGCCCGTTGGTGCCCTGGAACTGGTAGCAGGCGGCGGCGTTGTCCTTGAAGCCGAAGCTGATCCGCTTGTAGTCGCCCGCCGGATGATGGATGGCCACGGCGTCCGTGCCTTCCGGCACGGTCTTCGACGTCCAGCCGGCCCAGTAGAGATTGTCCGGCAGCGCGCCTTCGACAATCATCAGCGAGTAATCGGAGGTCGGGTTGTGGGAGACGAGCGTCGCCCCGTTCGACCGCGGAACGCTCCCGAACGACGGCGGGTTGCCGTTGCAGCTCGCGGTCTGGTAGAGCCAGAAGAACTCGGTCGATCCCGCCGCGCCCTGCGAGCTGATGCAGTGATTGGCGGTCAGATAGTAGGGGGTGAAGTCCTGCGCGTTGTCGTTGATGAGCTGGCCGGAGCAGAAGAAGCTGCCGCCATCGTCGACGAAGCTGATGCCGGAGACCGCCTTGGCCACGTTCGCCCACTCGGGGTAGCAGGTCACGTCGTTGTGGCAGGGGCCGGCCTCCTTCTCGCCCACCAGGCTCCGGGCCACCTTGTCCACCGGATCGAGGTAGTAGTGCTGCAGGTTGTCCACCGTGAACGGCAGCGCGTCGGCGACCGCTCCAGCGGGAGCGACGCTGGCCGGTGTCAAATACTCGATGCGCACCCGATCGCCGAAGAACGAGCCGGTCCAGAAATCGCCGGCCGCGATCGCGGAGGTGTCGTGGAACTCCACGTTCCGGTCGGGGTCGAACCGCGAGTAGCCGCTCTTGGCGATGCCGCTCGTTTCGGCCGAGTAGACCGCCAGCTCGGCGCCGTCCGGCAGTTGGACGTTCTTGAAATGGAGACGGAGGCCGAGGGCCTCGGTCGAGGCGATCTCAGCCGCCCACAGACGGCGGCCGCCCGCGGCGTCGTACCAGTTGCCGTCCTGAACGGAGACCTGGAGGCTGCGGCCGATGCCGAAGCGGAGGGCCTTCACCCGCGCCCCACGGTCGCCGAGCGCGTCCTCGCGCAGGAGTGCGTCCCGGTTCACCGCCGGCAGGCGCACCTCCGGCAGGTTGCCGAGGGCGATGCCCATCTTCTCCGCGGGAGTGGGACGCACCGTCTTCTGAGCCTTGTGGAGCGCGGGCCCCTGAACACCGAAGGTCTCGGTCGGGTCGTTGGAAACCGGGGGCTGGGCGGCCCAGCCGGTGGTGCTCGACGCCAGCAGGGCACCGAAGCCGATCGCCAGCGCGAGCCGTCCCGCCTGACGCCTGGGAGCGAAGAATCCTTGCATCCTGATCTCCTTTTCGAGCTGCCGCAGAACGCCTGTCACCGGGGCTCGATGTTTCAAGTCATAGCATTTTACCACTGAGTCGCCCGGAGACCTACCGGCCCTCACCGGGGCGCCCCCTGAACGTAGGCCGGGTCATTGGTGGCGTTGTTGACCACCTGGCCCGCGGCGAGCAGCCGGCCGGACCGCACCAGAGCCTGCACGGTGAAGCCCCCCGCCACGCCCGCCGCCGGGATCGGATGCTGGTTCGGACTGAGCTGCCGGGCCCTGCCCGGGGCGAGCGCGATGCCGTCGAGCCGGCCGAGCACCGTGCCGTCGAGCGCCCGGTAGATCAGGTCGTAGAGCCCCCCCTCGCTGGCCGACGGGTTGAACAGCCAGAGCGTCGTCCGGTAGGCGGTGTCCTGCCGCAGACCGGTCAGGACCACCTGGTGCGACGCCGCCGCGGCGTCGGGATCCCCCAGGGCCGCCAGCGACTGCCCGAAGCGCCGGGCCGGCTGCGCGTTGTTGTAGCTCTCCCCCTGGAAGATCGGCAGCGCGCCCGAGGGCTCGCGGCTGACCAGCGTCAGGATGCCGATGGCGTTGGTGACGTGCCACTGGCCGTTGATGACGTCCGCGAGGCGCCGCGTCTCCCCGGGCTGGAGGGTCAGCGACACCGGCGCGGTCGGCTGGGCCAGGGGGCCGACGCTGGTGAACGAGAGGTCGGCGTGGAGCGCCTGGGCGCCGGGGTTGGCGAGCACCACGTCGGTGCGCCAGAGACTGCCGAAGGGGCCCGGCGCCGACAGCGCCCCCACCAGATAGGCGCGGGAGGTCTTCGTCACCGCCGCCTCAAGGAAGGATGGATCGAGGGTGGCCAGCCGGATGACCGACGCGTACGGATAGAGCGGGCCGCCGGTGACCGTCTCCACCTGGACGCGGTAGTCGCGGCCGGAGACGCCGTACGTCCCGCTGATCTCCACCGCCTGGAACTGCCGCTGGCCGAACGGCGCCAGCGTCAGCACCGGGGTGACGGCGATCTGCGCCCCCGCGGCGTTGAAGAAGCGGACGCGGTAGGTGGCGGGCGCCGCGGTGGGATTGCTGACGCCGAAGTACGAGAGCCGCTCGGCGTCGCCGCTCAGGCCGACCAGCGTCTGGACCGCCGGCACCGAGCCGCCCAGCGTCAGGCCGGGCACGGTCTGGCCGAACCTGGAACCCCCCTGGGTGGTGGCGTTGAACGAGGCCACGACGGGCGCCACGGCGACCGTCCCCTGCGGGGTGATCGAGAGGAAGCCGCTCACGTTCTCCCGGCCGAAGAGCTCCTTGAGCACGCCGGCGAGGAACAGGGTGGCTCCGGGCCCGATCGTGCGGGTCGCCCGCGGCGGCGCCGCCTCCGTCAGGCCGCGCTTGCGGAACTCGATCACCACCGTCACCGGCAAGGCCCCCGGGTTGTAGACGTAGAGATCGGTCGTCTGCACCAGCGCTCCCGAAGTCTCCGCGATCCACGGCAGGATCACCCCTGGCGCCGGTTCGGGATCGGGATCGGGATCCGGTCCGGGGCCCGGACCCGTCGAGCTGATCTGGAACGTCTTGTTCGAGCTGCTCGACGTCTGGCTGTTGCTCACGGTGAGAGTCACCGCGTAGCTCCCGGCCTGAGCCCAGGTGTGGGTCACCGAGCGGCCCGAGGCCGTGGTGCCGTCGCCGAAGTCCCAGGCGTAGGTCACGTTGCCCGTGGCGTTGGCGGTGAGGCTCACCGCGGCCCCGGCGTTCGCCTGGCACTGGGTGAAGCCGAACTGGTTCTGGCACGGAGCGCTGGTCTGGAACGTGCCGTCGAGCGGCGGCGGCGCCGTCGAGACCACGGCCACCACCCGGTTGGCCTGGGCGGACGAGCCGGTACGGCTGATCGTGAGCAGGACGTTGTAGCCGCCGGCGGTGACGAAGGTGTGGGTCACGATCTTGCCCACGGCCGACGTGCCGTCGCCGAAGTCCCAGGCGTACTGGGTCGGCCCGCCCCCGGAGGAGCTGGCGTCGAAGGTGACCACCTGCCCGGGCTGGGGGGAGCTCGGCGAGTAGTTGAAGCTCGCGCTCAGCGCCCCGGTCCCCGAGATCGTCACCCCCTTGAGCCCGAGGGCGCTGCCGCAGGCGGAGTTGGTGGCCGAGACCGGCTTGTTCCCCGGATTCGACCAGGAGACCGCGATCTGCGGCCCGGTGGCGGCGCCGGCGATCGCGCCGTCCGCGACGCTCCACGTCCAGCCGTTGCTGTTCGGCGTGCAGCCGGTCGCCGTGGCGGTGAACGTATACAGGGCGCTGACCTGACCGGAATCAGGGCCGGCGATGTCGATCGCCGAGCCGCCGCCGCCGGTCAGGCCGGTGCGCTGGTGGGAATCGAACAGCGACAGCGCCGCGCGGTAGAAGATCCCCCCCACGAACTTGCCGCCGCGGGGAGCCACCAGGTTGAAGCCCGTCGGCCCGCTCCGGTAGTACCAACCCCAGTAATTGAACGGGGAGATGTCCTGCGGCGCCGCGGGGTTGCTGACGTCGAGCAGCCACTCGTGCTGGGTGTCGCTGGAGCAGCGGCTGTCCGTCCCCAGGTAGAGGAACGGAATGCCGTCGCTGCGGGAAAAATCGAGGTACTCGGTCCCCTGCCCGTTGTATTCGCCGTTGGAGAGCGGCGCGCCGAGCCCCGAGCAGGAGCCCGCGATGCAGCTCACGTTGTAGATCGACAGCCGGTGCACCTCGCGGCCGGCGGCGGGCTCGAAGGCCGAGGTCCGCGCGGCGAGATAGTAGGCGCCCGCCTGCTTCCACAGGGCGATTCCGTTGACCGTGCGGTCGTTCAGCCCCGAGAGCGCGAGCTGCGGGCTGGCCGGATTGGCGAGGTTCCAGATCTCGAAGCCGCGCGAGGAGCCCGCGCTCGCCACCACGAACTGATCCACACCGTCGACGAAGCTCGGCGCTTTCGAGCCGAGCTGTCCCAGATAGACCCCCGGGCACTGGACCGCCTCGCCGAAGGCGGGAACCGCCTCGAAGCAGCCGTTGTAGAGCTTCGCCTGGGTCATGTCATAGGCGAACAGGCCGCCGCTCGGCTCTCCGCTCGGCGCCGCCAGAAAAGCGTAGCGCCGCCCGCCGAGAGTCGCGGCGTAGACCTGGTTTCCTTCCTTCTTGTGGTTCTGATAGAGGAGCTTCGGGCTGGTCTTGTCCGTCAGGTCGATGATCGCCATGCCGATGCCCGACGTCCCCGCGACCGCCACCTCGTCGTCCACATTGGCCGGCGCGTCCACATCCTGGAGCGGCCACTTGATCTCCGGGTTGCTGCTCCAGATCGGGAAGGCCCGGAACGAGAGCTGGGAGAGCGGCTGCGGCAGCGCGCTGTGCGCGTCCCACACCTGGAGCCCGTGCGAGAGCGCGATGAAGAGGTACTGGTTCTCGGTGTCCAGCGACATGAACCAGGGGAAGCTCGAGTAGGCCTGCTGCTGTTCGAGGAAGGCGCTCGAATCCGTGCAGAAGGCCGGCCCGAACTGGCCGCAGGTCGTATAGGTGCTGACCGGCCGCAGACCCTCCCAGCGGTCCGAGGGCGCCGGCGCGGCGGGGGTCGCGCAGGAGGCGCGTCCGCAACCCGAGCGGTCGCACGTCCCCGCCGCGGCGAGCTCGCCGGGGGCCGCGAGATTCAGGCAGAGCAGAAACAGAAAGGCGAGAGGGTAACCCAGGGTGCGCTTCTTCATCGCGGCTCCTTGTCGGAACGTGAACGTCGCCATCAATGCCACTAGAGCATATAGCACCTTTCGCACCAAGCCCACGTTTCGATAGGATGTCGCTCGATCGTGGCCGACCTGTCCTCCCCGCAACCCCCACCTCCGCGGCGCCGCGGGCGCCGGATCTTCCTCGCGATCCTCGGGCTCCTCGTGGCCTGGCTCGCCTGGGAGGCCGCCAACTGGCCGGACGTCGCCGCCCTGACCGACCGGCATCCGCGGACCACAGCCTTCATCGCGCGCTATCAGGGGTGGGGGCTGTTCGGGCCGAAGAAGAAGGTCGAGTGGACCTGGGTGCCCTACTCCCGGATCTCCTCCAACCTGAAGCGGGCGGTGCTGGTCAACGAAGACATGCGCTTTTTCTCCCACAACGGCTTCGACGAGGCCGAGATCCGGTCCGCCCTCCAGGACGCCTGGCGGGAGAAGTCGATCCCGCGCGGCGCCTCGACGATCACCCAGCAGGTGGCCAAGAACCTCTGGCTCTCCGGCTCCTACAACCCGTTGCGCAAGGTGAAGGAGGCGATCCTCACCCGCCGGCTCGAGGACAAGCTGTCGAAGCGGCGCATCCTGGAGATCTACCTGAACGTGGCGGAATTCGGGGAGGGGATCTACGGCGCCGAGGCCGCCGCCCGCCACTACTACGGCAGATCGGCGGCAAGCCTCACCGCGCGCCAAGCCGCCGAGCTCTCCGCCAGCCTCCCCCGCCCCAAGAGCTGGCATCCGGGCGTCCAGAGCCGCGCCTACCTGCGGGAAGTCCGCCACACCCAGCGGCGGATGGCGGTCGCGCGTTGGCTGGCGCGGGAGATCTAGTAGACGGATCGATCTTTGCAGATGATTCCACTCAGACTGTCGGCAGGCGCCGCGGAACTTCCCTTGGCGGCCGTCGGCTCGAAAGGAGACATCATGAAGAAGGCTCCGAAAAAGATCGCCCTCACCCGTGAAACCCTCGATCAGCTCGATAGGGTGCTGAAGCCGGAAGAGCTCGAGCAGGTGGCGGGCGGAAACCAAACGGGCAAACGCACGTGTGATTGCCCGTAGAGTCGAGTAGCTTTCCCATCCCGACGCCACAGCTCGGCGCTTACCGATATGTGGCGTCGTCGACGGTGACCCGGAAGAACTCGCCTTCCGTTTCGAACCGGTTCGTGCCGAAATACCCCGATCACTCCGCCGCGCGCACCATCTCCCAGGCCAGCCCCGTCTGCGTCTTCCCCCGGAACAGATGGGGAAAGTTCTGTTCGCCGTACCGCCCCCAGTGCGGCCGCGCGCCGTCGATGTCCTTGAAGCCGTACTCCTCGGAAAGGCCCCAGGAGCTGTAGACCCCTCCCGACTTGCGCGACACCTGGGGATCGGCGGCGAGAGCGGCGACCGCCCGGCCCACGAAGCAGGGGGTCTCGGAGCCGGCGAAACCGTAATTCCTCGCCTCGGGGTTCTTCTCCGCCACCTCCCGCCAGCTCTCCTCGGTGGCGCCGAAATGGTCGAGGATCGCCTCCGTGCGCATGAAGCCGGGCGCGATGGCGAGCGCGCTCACGCCATGCGGCGCCAGCTCCTCCGCCAGGTCGTAGACGAGCCGCTTGAGGGTCATGATCGACAGGTCGAAGAAGAGCTGCCCGGCATAGCCGAGATTGGGGTGCTCGGTGATCTCGACGATCAATCCCGACTGGTTCCGGATCAGCAGCGGCGCCGCGTGCCAGCAGGTCGTGACGTGCGGCCAGACCCAGGCGTCGAACATCGCGCGCCCCGGCTCCAGCGGGAGCTTCCAGAATGGTTTCCAGTCGCTGATCTTGGGCCCGGTGAGCAGGTTCACCAGCAGGTCCAGCCTCCCCTGCTCCTTCTCGACGCGCTTGAAAAGGCCTGCCACCTCGGCCTCGATGCCATGATCGACGCGGACCGGGATGCCGGCGCCACCCGCTGCCTGAACCTTCTCCGCCGTCTCCTCGATGGTCTCCGGACGGCGCGCGTAATGATGATCGGAATCGTTGGGCCTCTTCCGGCTGCCGCGGCCGGTGCAGTAGACGGTGGCCCCGGCCTCGCCGAGCATGCGGGCGATCCCGCGTCCGGCGCCCCGCGTGGCGCCGGCGACGACGGCGACCTTCCCCGCCAGGGGGCGCGCTTTTCCAAGAGCTGCTTTCGAGGACGACTTCCGGGTGGGCATGGCTTCCTCCCTCCAGGTTTTTTCCTCACCCCCGCCACTCCTCGTTCAAGATAGCCCAGCGCTCATGGTCCCGCCAGCGCCCGCCGATCTTCAGATACTTCGGAGACAATCCTTCCAGGCGGAATCCGAGGCGGTCCACCAGTCGTATCGAGGCCGTGTTGGAGGGCTGGATGTTGGCTTCCAGACGGTGCAGGCGGTGGAATTTGAAAGCATGATCGAGGGCTAGGGCGAGCCCCTCGCGCATATAGCCCTGGCGGACGTGCGCGGCACCGATCCAGTAGCCCAGGTAGGCGCTCTGAAAATTGCCGCGAACGATCTCGCTCAGGTTGATCGCGCCGAGGATGGCGTGGTCTTCACGCCGCGCGACGAGCAGCGCTTCGAAGTGATCCGCGCGGCTGCGCCGCAGGTAGGCCGCGAACTGCTCGGCGGAGAACGGCGGGGCGACCCAGCCAGCATGAAACCGGCGGCTGCTCCGCGCTAGGGCGATGAACTCCTCCTCATCCTCCTCGCGTAGGTGGCGAAGCAGGACCCGGGCACCTTGCCGCAGAGTGTCGGACATCGCGACAGGCAGTATATAGGCCGCGGCCTGGGAGGAGACGGGGAAGGTTGGCATGCCTCATGCTCGCTATTTCTTGCCGGCTTCAAGGAAGCGTGTGGCTTCGGCCGTCGGTGTGAGGGGTAGGACCAACCTGTAGACGAGGAGGATGGGCGATGGCGAGGAACGTGGCATCGAAGAGTCCAACGAAAAAATCCGGGGCGCTGGCGAAGACCCCGTCGAAAGAGGCCGAGGTGCTGGATCGGGCCCGGCCGCTGGTCGGTCAGAAGTCCGTGGAGATCCAGCCCTTCGGCACGATCGTCAAGCTGCCGATCGCGCTCAGCGAAACGGCCTGCCGCCAGAGCGTCGAGAACCTGAATCAGGTTCTGGCCGATACGATCACGCTGCGGGATCTCTACAAGAAGCATCACTGGCAGGTCGCGGGTCACACTTTCTACCAGCTCCATCTCCTCTTCGACAAACATTACGAAGAGCAGAACGAGCTCGTCGACCAGATCGCGGAACGGATCCAACTGCTCGGCGGCGTCAGCCTGGCGATGGCGCCCGATATCGCGGAGACGACGCTCATCCCGCGCCCCCCGCGCGGACGGGAAGAGGTGCCGGTCCAGATCTCGCGGCTCCTGCACGCCCACGAGATCATCCTGGAGGAGTCGCGCTCGATGGCCGGCCAGGCCGACGACGCCGGCGACGACGGCACCAACGACCTCCTGGTGAGCGACGTGGTGCGGACCAACGAGCTCCAGGTCTGGTTCCTCTCGCAGCATCTCGTGGACGTGCCGCTCGTCCGCGCTGACTGAGGCTGCACAGGTCAACGGTCACCGCGGCAGCCCCAGGTGCCGCGGGACCTTGGCCTCCAGCAGCTCGACCAGGGCCGGCTCCATGTAGTCGTAGAGGTCCGGGATGTCCAGGCAGACGAGGCGCTGCCGGTTGAGGTGTTTCCGGAACCGCCTGCGCATCCGGCTCAGGTGGGCCTTCTCCATTACAAAGATGACGTCGGCCCACGCGAGCAGCTCCGGCGTCACCGGCTGAGGCGCGTCATGGTTCAGCCCCGCGGAGGCCACCTCGATGTCCCTCCGCCCGGCGAACACCCGTTCCGCCGTAGGGCTCCGCAGCTCGTTCTGACTACAGACGAAGAGGATGTTCTTCATGGGTCTCATAGTCTAAACCGCCACGGTGTCGCGACTCGGGCCTCGCTGATGCATCCTTCCTGGATGCGATGCAATGTGGCGGCAGATGAAGCGACATACCGGGACGACGTCGCAGCCTCCCCGGAGATGAAGCGTCGTCACTGGAGATGAAGCATCCTCCCTCTACGATGATGCATCGCCACCGGACGACGCATCATCTCCCGCGACGACGCATCATCTCCGGGGACGACGATGCAACGTCGCTGGATATGATGCGTCGTCGATTTAACTGAAGCGACTTCCGCAGGAATGAAGCATCATGGTGCGACGATGGCGCATCCTCTCCTCATCTGAAGCATCTTGCGGGGCTTTGAAGCGTGATGGCGCGACGTTGCTTCATTCTGGAACAGGCTTGTCTCGGCGAGCCGGAATTCGCTTCGCCGCCGGCGGATATGAAGCAATGTCAGCCTGTGCAGGCCGTGCTCCTGGACGAAGGGCCTGCCATCGGGATACTGTTGCAACCTGAACCTGGCTTGATGCAAGTTCCGGGAGCTGCTTCGCCGTCCGGGCCGCCAAAGCGGCGCGCGCTTACGGCAGAGCCGCGGAACCTGCGCCGTCACGCCGCCTTCCAGGAGAAACGCGATGAGCTCGGATCTCTCCATCGCCCAGGTCCTGACGGACCTGGAGGCGCAGGTCAAGCAGCTCGAGGGGCAGGAAGCCTTCCATGCCGGGCAGGAGGTGTTTCATCGGGAGCAGCGCGCTCTGCGGGCCGGCGAGTTGGAGAGCATCCGGCAGCGCTACGAGGCGTTCCAGGCCGCGGCGAAGGCGGCGGGAGAGGTCGTGCGCCGGGTCAAGGTGGAGGGCGCGGACGAGTCCGCCCCGCCGGTGACGATCAGCAGGATGATCGGCCGGGTGATCGAGGGCAAGCTGAACGGCGAGAGGTTCACCCCCACCGCCATGGCCGGGGAGGTCAACGAGACCTTCGGAAAACGGCTGCGCCGGCCGGTCACCGGCCGCACCGCCGCGGTCGCGCTCAGCCGTCTGGCCGACCTCGGATGGGTCCACCTCGTCCGGAAGGGAAAGCCCTTCCACGAGGCCATCTACGCCAAGGGCCGGAAGCCCTGATCGGGGCCCGGGGCGGACCCGGTTCTAGACCGCATTGACAGCCACGCCAGAAAGCCCGCGGCGGAGATGTCGTACGCCAGACAGAACGCTGGCCCCAGGCTGGCACACCGGGATTCGTCACAATGTGGCCGTGGAAAAAATCAAAGACGCCATGGGCCGCCAGCGCGGCGGCGACGAGCCAGAGATTGACCTTGAACCCGACGATGGCAACACAGAAGAAAACCATCATGATCAGCGACTCGACAAGCATCGCTTGGACAGACCCGCCCATCACCGCGAACAGGACGTAGTACGACGCGATCACCATCAGCACCGTCGGATAGAACGCCCGGTCGCGGTCGAAGCCCACCAGCCGCGCCATGACGGAGACGAGAAGAGCGATCACGATTCCTACTACGTAGGCCATAGACCCTCCAGGTCAGGCCCCGGTGCCAGGGTGGAGCCACAGCGCCACGAGGTCAGTGCCGTTCAACTCGGCGAGACATCCAGCGGCGAACTCGATGAACTGGTCACCGGGCGGCACGCCGGTACGCCCGACTCTGATCCAGCCGTTGCCCACGTCGCGCAGGGTCGTCAACTCGCCGGCCCGAAACAGCCGCAGCGCGACGCCGCGTGGCGGTACCTCCGCGAGCCGCACCCGAAGCCGGGCCGGCGTCACCCTTGGGGAAGCCAACTCGGCAGGTTGCCATGAAGCGTCGGGGTGGTAGCCCCAGATGCCCAGCACCTCACCGGTGGTCCGCTCCACTTGCAGGGCCATCGAGCCGTACGCCAGCTCGACGGCATCGCCTGTACGCTGAGCCGCCGCGGAATCGGCAGGCCGAAAATCGAAGGACAGCCCACGCTTGTCGTACCTCAGCTCCCCACGGACTGGCGGGCCTTCCGCGACGAAGAATTCCATCCTCTCACCTCACGAAGTTAAAGTGGTAAATGATCCTGTCCACCGTGTTCACGACCAGTTCCCAGGTGCCCTCCGAGCCGTTGAAGGTGCCCGGCACATCCCAGCGCAGCGTGTTCAGCGCTCCTTGCGGATCGGCGATTGGCTCCGCCGATTCCATGATCTCCTGAATCAACAGGCGGCTTTCCATGAACGGGCGCGAAGCCGCATGGCTCGCCGCGGTCTCGCTGAACTCCAGCTCCAAGGCGTCCACCGCCCCAGCCTCGAGGACTGCTTCGGCGCCCGCCTCGACGGCCACGGCTGCGAACACTTCCCACAGCACGATCGCCAGTACGATGCCGGCCAGTACCAGTCCGATTTTCACCCCAACACTGCAGTCGGACAGGCCCGAACAGTTGTCGGCGAAGACCGGACCGGGCAGGGCGGCGACGGCGGCGGCGGTCACGGCCACGCGGCATATCCCACGGACGCGGTGGTTCATCGGCCTGACCCGCCCGCCGGCTTCGGCAGGACAAACGCGGCGAGCAGCAACGGCGGGATCACGGCCACCACCATCGGCAAGAAAGACGCGCTGCCTCTGTTGATCGCGGGCTGAACCACGAGCGCCGCCATCAGGAACCCGCCCCCGCCACAGGCCGCGATCCTGATCAGCAAGGGGATGCGGTTGACGATCGCCACGTACGGCTGCATCGCAGGCACGACGCGATATTGAAGCACGCCCAGACCCGCGAGGAGCACGAAGAGAGCTCCAGCCTCCAGCAGCGAGGAAAACAATCCCGCCAGCAGCAACGTGAACAGTGCCGATCGCAGCACCACCCGCGCCTGCCAGGGCCACGGACGGCGCATGCTGAACCGCACATACGGCCGATCGTTCGGCGGCGCCGGCCGTTGTCTCGCCTTCAGGGTCAGCACGGCGCGCCCGGCGACCGCAAGCAGGGTGACGAGCGCGATCCATGGGGCTCCATGCTGCAGTGGATTGATCGAGCCGATATCCGGAGCACGGCTCCAGAACGACCAGACCGGTCGAATCATGAATGCGGCCGACTGCGCCCAGAAGTATGCGAGCAGAGCCTGTACCAGCCCGCCGGCGAGAAACCCCAGGAAGAACCCGGCGCTGCCGGAACGAACGAGCGTCTGAGTGTGCCGGCGTACCGAGGTGGCCACGAGGGGTGTGACGACCAGCAGCCCGGCCAGGATCACATACGTGTTCACCAGCGCCAGGTCCGTACGCAGCAGAGTGCCGAACCGGGACACGCCGTACGCGTACCCCATGCCTTCATGGCCGTGCAGCAACAGGTCGCCGAACGCGTACCCGATCGCCGCCAGCAGTCCCAGCGACGAGCCGAAACCTCCCACGGCCGCGAGCAAGAGAAGCACCGGCAGCGACGAGGAGAAGACCAGACCCGGATGCGCGGCACCGAGCAACAACCCGAAGAGCAGCACAAGGGGCGGTGCCAGGGCCGCGGCGGCCGGCCAAGCCAAAAGGTAGTCGCCATCGCGCAGTACTGTGCGCAGCGTCTCCGAGAGCCGAGCGGCCGCGCCCGGAATCCGCCGCCAGAACAGTCGAGCGGTGGCATCCAGAGTCGAGGCGTCGGCGAGGGGCATACGCTACCTCCCTGATGGAGCGTGACTCGGCTCGCCAGCGGCATACCGGCGCGCGGCAAGGCCGAGGACGCATCCGTAGGTCAGGTGGCCGATCATCGAAACGGTGAGAAATTCCCCCAGGGCGGTGAGCCTCAGCCAGGAGGGGTACAGCAGGGCCATGGCGAGCTCGAGGCCAAGCCCCCAGGCAACTCCGGTCAGCGGTCCCGGCTGGCGAAACAACAGCACGTACGCGATACCGAAGCCGGTACCGTTGCCAACGTGGTAGGCCAGCCCTGCCGCCCAGGCCCAGGCCTCCGAAGCGGCGGCGCCGACAAAAAGGTGGCCAAAGATCGGAATGACGTGGAAGGGCTCAAAAGAGAACGACCACAACGCCACGACACCGTACCGGACGGCATCGTAGGCGACGGTCGCGAGCAGCCCGGTCAGCAGGCCAACCCGGGCCCGCCGCCGCATCCGCCGGCGCTCTTGGATAGGCACGCGCCGGGCGAACCAGAACCAGAGGAGCGCCCCCATGGACACGAGAGCCGCCACCGCCAGCGGCAGCGACAAGTCCACAAGGATGTGCATGACCAGCCCAAGGCCGCCAGCGAACGGCAGGAGCAGCAACGGCAGGCGCCAGCGACCGATTACCATGCCAAATTCATCTCTGGCTCGCACAGCCTCTAGTCGATGTTGACCGCCATCCTTCGTGACAGCTCGATATATACATGCCATTCCAGCTCTTCGGTAACTGAACAAGTCTATAACAGTTCGGGTTGTGGGCTTGGCGTGGGCACTTAGGCATACTCTCATGGCAATGCATGGTGAAATGTTAGCTGACGGAGAGTCACTCCATTTTTGGAACCTTTGAGAGGAGAGAACTATGAAGAAGAAATGAACAAACTTTCTCTCAACCGTGAAACTCTCAGTCATCGTTATCGGTGGTACCCCAACCGGGAACTGCAGTCCCACCCAGTACTGCTCCCTGGACCCGAAATGTAATACTGATGCATGCGGCAACCCCGGCGAAGGTGGCTCCGCCTCTTTTGGCACCTGCAACTCCTGCGGGCGTGCAGCGGTGGGTGCACGTCCGGAGGCACCTGCACTGGCGCCAGTTGCTCTAACATCAATTGCTGAGACCAGCGCTGCATGGGAAGACGGGCGGTACCTTAGACAGGAACCGCCCGCAAGGCTATAGACGCGCCAGTTCCGTCGCCAATGCGCAGGACTGCGCCATGACCTGCGCGCGCCCTACTTCCCACAGCGTAGGGAAAGTAGGCGAACGCCTTGACGTTGTCGATGAACTCCTCGTGGCGCGCGCCGTAGATGGTGCGCGCCTGTCCGCGAGGCCGCCGGCCGGCTGCCCCTTCTTCCACTGGCGGCCGTCGACGAGCAGGACCTTCTTGCCGTCGTCCGTCGCGATCGACCAGTCACCGACCACGGAGAGGAGCTTGGAGGGCTCTCCGCCTTCTTTTTCATTGTTGAGGTCAACGCGCACGATGGCAGGCACAGCGGCCGGTTTCTGAGCGGCGAGGGGCAGCACGCCGAGCGCGGCGGCGAGAAGGAAAAATGGGATCAGTCCAGGAGGGGCTCCAAAGGGAGCCCATGAATCCCTGCAGAATCGTAGATCGGGAGATGTGTGTGTAGTGGTATGGATAAAGTCCCGGGCTACCGACAGTAACCCCTTCCCGGGATCTGGGATAACAGGTTTATGGGAGTCCCGGAGGGGACGGCCGTGGGTAGCCCAGGATTTCAATCCTGGGCTATGCGAGGCCGCCAACCTCCTGAGAGAACCGTAACCCTAGAATCGCAGCCGGGCCTGGAACTGCCACTGGCGCGCGGGATCGACGTTGGCGAGGCCGCCGAGCGGCTGGCCGAAGGTCGCCAGCGGCTGACCCGAGGGGTCGTTGCCGTAGACGCCGTTGTAGCCCACCACGTTCTCGTGGTTGGTCACGTTGAAGACCTCCCCACGCAGGCCGAGGGTAGCGAAGCCGAGAGGGAAATCCCGCTCCAGGAAGAGCGTGATCTGGTAGAGGTCGTCGCCGCGGCCGGCGTTGCGGCTGATCACGTGGCCGTTGATCACCGGACGGTCGGTGTTCGCGCCGTCGCCGTTGTTGTCGACGCCGGTGGTGATGTTGAAGGGGCGGCCGGTGGCGAACTCGGCGATGCCGCCGAAGCGGAGCTCGAACGGCAGCCCCACCCAGCCGCTGAGGACGCCGCGATGGCGCTGGTCGAGCAGGCTGTCCGCCCACTCCTTGTCGAGCCGGTTGACGTCGTTGGGATCGCCGCCCGGCGCGTCGGCCTCGACGTTGTTGCGGGTGTGCGACCAGGTGTAGCTGAGCAGCATGCCGCCGCGGGTGGCGAAGTTCTTCCGCAGGTTGAGCTGCAGGCCGTCGTACCGGCTCTCCCCCCTGTCCACCGTCACCAGGACGCGGCGGTAGCCGTTGGCAATGGGGGTGATCGGGCGGGTGGCGTCGGCCGTGGCCGCCGGGCGGGTCTGCCCGGGAGCGGTGCGCGCGAACTCCGACGGCGCGTTGAGGTCCAGGTTGCGCGGGATGTCGGTGGTGATCGCGTGCACGCCGTCGAGGCTCAGGAACCAATGGCTCCCGATCTCCTGCTCAGCGCCGAGCGTCGCCTGCTGGGTGCGCGGGTTGTTCAGGCTGTCGGGATAGCCGCCGCGCAGCCGCGAAGTGTCGAAGAACTGGTTGTAGAAACCGACGCGACCCGGCCGCACGGTGACGTCGCGCGCCGGCAGCACCGCCCCCGCCGGGAAGGCCGGCAGCGGCGCCAGCGATGTCGGGAAGCCGAATTGCCCCGGCGCGACACCGATGGTGACGAACCCGGTCGGGCCGGCCAGCTCCCAGCCGGCGGCGGTGTTGGCCTGGATCTGCGAGTAGTAGATCCCGTAGCCGCCGCGCACCGTGGTCCGCGGGCTGTTGCCGGGATTCCAGGCGAAGCCCAGCCGCGGCGCGATGTTGTCGTCATCGCCGGTCAGGTCCTGGCGGTCGTAGCGCACGCCGAGGTTGAGGATCAGGTTGCCGCGCAGGCGGTAGTCATCCTGGGCGAACAGCGACCAGAGGTTGTCGGTCACCCGGTAGCTGACGTTGCCGAACCCCTGGGTAAAGCGCGTCACGTCGTTGATCGTGAGCTGCGAGGTGGGGATCGACGGCGAGATCCCCGGCCTGAAGGTGAACTGTCCGAGCACGAACGGCGAGCCGAACTCCTGGCCGTTCCCCCCCGAGCGGGAGTGGATGTAGTCGCCGCCGAGCTTGAGGAGATGGCTCCCCAGCGACAGCGACACCGTGTCGGCGAACTGCTGCTGGCGGTTGGTGAGGTTGGCGAAACGCGACTCCCCTTCGGTGGAAACGCCGGGCCGGACATACTGGGTGGAGGGGTTCAGGGGATCGAACTGCGTGATCGGATCGCCGTTCTGCCAGATCAGCCGCGCGTCGTTGAAGGCGTTGGCGCCCAGCACGGCGGTATCGCCGATCTGGACCGACTCGGTGTCGCGCCGGAAAGTTCTCCCCGCGCTCGGCAGGTTGTTGCCGCCCACCACGTCCTGCGGATTGGTATCGGTGAAGTGATCGAGATTGAAGCGGCCGAACAGATGGTTGCTCGAGCTCAGGTCGGCGTCGGCGCGGGCGAAGAAGAGCCGCTGCCTGTATTCGCCGGTGAAGACGCCGGGCGCCAGCGGCGAGGTGATGATCGAATCGCGGTCCTGATCGTTGTACTCGCCGGCGACCGACCAGTAGGCCCGGTCGCGGATCAGCGGCCCCGAAAAGAAGGCGCTCCCCTGCTTCAGCTCGTCGCTCGACTCCTGGCCGGTGACCGGCGCGTCCGCCTGCAGGCCGCCGGGCCGGTAGAGGGCCACGACGTCGCCATGCAGGTCGTTCGTTCCCGAGCGGGTCACCAGGTTGATGGCGCCGCCGGCGCTGCGGCCGTACTCCGCCGAGAAGGCGTTGGTGAGGACGGTGAGCTCCTGGAGGGCGCCAAGGGGAATGTTCGTGAAAACCGTCTGCCGCCCCCAGGCGTCGTCGGCGGTGCTGCCGTCGATGGTGAAGCCCGCCTGCCGTCGGCCGCCGCCGTTGATCACGAACAGCGTGTTATTGAGGAACAGGTCGCCGGTGCCGCGCGCCGAGCGCACCGCCGAGCTGAGCAGCGGCAGTGAGGTGAGCTTGCGGCCGATGATCGGCGTCTCCTGGATCCTCTCGGCGTCGAACCGGTCGCCGAGCTGCGGCGAGCCCGACTGCACCCCCTCGGCCGTGCCGAAGACGGTGATCGCCGCCTCGACCGCCGCGGGGTTGAGGACGACGTCGATCGCCGCCGTCTGCCCGGCGCGGAGCTGGATTCCCCCCCGCTCCTGCGGAGCGAGCCCCTCGCGCGCGGCCTGAATGCGGTAGGTCCCCGTCAGCGGCAGCTCGGGAAGGGTGTAGAGCCCGCGGGCGTCGGTGCGCACCGTACGCGTGAAGCCGGTGGCCTCGTTGGTGATCGTGACCTCCGCGCCGGAGATCGGCGCGCCCGCCGGATCGAGCACTTGGCCGCGGATGGCGCCGATCGCGGGCGTCTGCGCCTGGGCGGCGACAACAAGAAGACAGAAGACTGCGCAGAAAGCGAATAGATTCCTGAAAGAAGACATGCGGGAAACTCCTCCTGCAAAGCAGGGCAATGAACGATGATCGATCGGGGCCGCCACACACGGGCACCCCGTTCTCCGGGCCAGGCCAGCCAAACGGCAAGCGCCCCGATTATTCGTTCTGCCGCTGGATCAGGAGGAGGATGTCGAGAAAGAGAGCGGGACCGGTCCCGGCGCGCGACAGAGCGGCCCGGCGGCTGGTGGGCGGAGCCGCGGCGCCGGTCTCCGGCACGGAACCTGGAGGCTCGGGCGGAGTCGGCTCGGCGGCGAGCACGGCGGCCTCGTAGTGCGTTTCCGGAGGAGCGAGCCGCGACCGCAGGCTGAGCGGCTCGGCCGCGACCACCTGATGCAGTCCGCCGCCGCGGCGCGAGCCTTCCATCCAGGCGACGACTCCGGCCTGCCCCGGGAGGGCCGGCTCGCCCGCTGCGAAGGCCGACCGCGCGAGCGGCAAGGCCCTCTCCATGGCTGGGGACACGGCCGCCGGAGAGGCCACGATCGCGAACCGCTCCGGCAACTCGACGGCGGTCTCCCGCATCTCGTCGCCGAAGCGCAGGAGGATGCGGACGTCCCGCGCCGGCAGGGGCGGGACCTGGAAGCGGATCCGGCGCAGATCCTGATCCAGATGCGGCGTGATCCGCACCGGATAGGTCGCGCCGCCGTCGAGGCTGAGGAACGCCTCCCACTCCTGGACCTTCTGGAGGTCGGCAAAGCGCGCGCCCGGCGTCCACTCCAGCTCCGCTGTCGAGCCGGCCGCGAGCGCCGCGCCGGCCCACGGGGCCAGCAGATGTACGGGCGCGCTCATCTCCCTCGCTAAACCCATGAAGGCAAACGCGAAGAGGCCCCAAACGAAGCAGGCCAGGGTGAGGAGTGGAGTCGGGCGGCGCATCGGGACGCCTATCATACCTGCCTCTCCCCGCCCGAGCATCAATGTCCGGGCGGCGCCTCGCCGATTCAGGGTGATAATCTCCCCAAAACCGCCCGCGAGGGCTCATCTTTCAACACGAGGTCCGACGATGATCCGGATGATCCGCAAGACGGGAGCCCCGTCCCTGATCCTTCTCGCGCTCTGCCTCGCGGCGCCCCTCGGCGCGGCGACCGACCGCAAGCTCACCAGCTTCACCGGTGTCGAGCTCAAGGACAGAGACCCCAAAGAGGACGTTATCTTCGTGGTCGGGGGGGACAACCGGCCCACCGCCAAAGGCGCGCCGCTGCCACGCGTGGCTGAGACGATTCTCTCCGAGATCGGCCTGATCCGGCCCGATTTCGTGCTCTGGACGGGCGACACCGTCTACGGCTACTGCGACTCGCGCGACGAGCTCGAGGCGGAGTACCAGCGGTTCCGCGAAGCCGCCCAGCCGCTGGTCGGCTTCGTTCCGTTCTACAACTCCCCGGGCAACCACGAGATCCACAGCACCCAGACGGCGAGCGACTGCGCGAAGAAGCCCGACCAGCTCTGCTGGGCGGACCCCGATCCCACGGCCAAAAACCGCTGCTCCGAGGAGGTCTTCGTCAGCCACTTCGGCCAGCTCTACGGGTCTGGCGACTACGCCGGGGTCCACTTCATCGCTCTCGACACCGCCGTGCCGGGCGACGAGGACGCGATCTCCGGCCCGCAACTCGACTGGTTGAAGAAGGACCTCGCGAGCAATGAGGACGCGCGGGCCATCTTCCTGTTCACCCACACCGAGTTCTACCAGTCCCCCACCATCGATCCGGGGGCGGGCCGCGGCCACCCGACGGTCGCCCGCGCCTGGGAGCTCCAGGACCTCTTCGCCCGCTATCCGGTGGCGGCGGTCTTCTCGGGGCACGAGCACATCTTCTGGCACGAGCCCCCGGAGAAGCACGGTTTCATCGACTATTTCATCGCTGGCGGCGCCGGCGCGCCGCTCTACGCGCCTCCCGACCGCGGCGGCTTCTCGCATTACGTGATCGTCCGGGTTTCGGGCAGAAAGATGACCTACGACGTGATCGAGCCCGGGCGGCTCTATATCGAAGGGGTGAAGAACCCGCCGACCGGCGCCGAGCAGTTCTGGATCGTCAACTCGAATGACGCGCAGCCACTCACGCTGCGCGGCCTCCAGGTCGAGATCTCCTCGGCGGCCCTGGGCGGCTGCGACGGCCTGGAAGCCACCGGCGAGCTCCGGCGCCGCGACTCCTGGAACCCCTTCAAGGTCGCGATCGACTCCTGCGACGCCGCAGCCGGCGGCAAGCTGCGCCTCCACGTCACGGCCGCTCCCGTGCAGCAGGGCTCGATCCGGGTGACGGTGCGGCGGAAGCCGTAGAGTAAAGGTTTAGAACGCCCTGATCTCGCGGGCCATCTCGAGCTCCGCCAGCACCGAGCGGGCGTGGCCGAGCTGCTCCGCGGGAACGAGCACATCGATCTTGAACAGCGCCCCGAAGAAGAACAGCAGCGAGCGGAAATGATGCCCCCGCGCCAGGGCCGCGATCCCCGCTTCCTGCAGCAGCTCCTCCAGCCGGTAGGAAAAGTGGACATTGTCGAGCTGCGTCAGGAGGGCGGTGAGGCCGTTGCGCTTCTGGAACCGGTACTGATCCCAGAGGTCGAGCCCGATCGCCACCACAAGGAGGACATCCAGGAAGCCGAACGAGAACGCGATCGTGTTCGGTCGAAACTCCTGCCAGGCCAGCACGGTGATGCTGCCGAAGGTGAGGAGCGCCGTCGCGGAGAGGGCCTGGCGCCGCAGAGCCGCCGCAAGCTCGTCCAGAAACTCCTCCGGATCGGACAGGTTCGCCTGCAGGCGGGGGCGGCTGCTGAACAGGTGGAACGTCAGCCATGAGAAGAACGGGATCACGACCAGCGCCAGCGCGATCGGAGCGATCCTCGATTGGCCAAAGGACTCGGGGAGTCCGAATATCCGGAGGAAGAGGAGCGTGGCGCCCAGGGCGCTCAACTGAGCCGGCACGACGCCCTGCGGGAACGCCGGAACCCACCGTTCCTCGGCCTTGCGGACGAAGCGGAACACCAGCATGATCAGCCCCGCGGCTACGAGGAGGCTCAGCGCCGGGACCAGCGAGTCTTCGGAATCACCTCTTCCCCTGGCGATCCTCTTCCAGATCGATGCGCCGACGTTGACCAGCATCAGCAGGGCGAATCCGTTGCCGATCCCGTAGGCGGAAAGGAGCTGGCCCATCGCGAAGATCGCGGCCGTCACGGCGGTCAAGGTAAGAACCGTGACCAGCATGAAACCCAACCCAGGGAGCTCCACGACAAGGGCGCCGCCGTGGCTGGACAGGAGCTCCAACCCTTTGGCGGTCCCCGCCGCCTGGACCGCCGTGATCAGCAGGCCCGTGATCAAAGCCGCCCGGTTGAGCCGGGCTCTCCCGGCGGCTCCGCTCTGCCGCAGACGGCGGCCCGGCGAGGTCATCAGGGCGAACAGCTCGACCAGGATGAAGCCCAGGATCAGAGGCTCGAGCCCCAGCATCAGCAGGTTCCTCCGCTCCAGGGCCCGGGAGAGCTCGAGGGCTTCCATCTGCACCAGGGGCAGCGGTACGGAACTCCCGAGCACGTAAAGCGCCAGCAGCAGGAGCGTCAGCACGAGCCGCCCCCCATAAGGAATCGAAGTTTTAGCTTCCGCGCGCTCGCTCACTGCGCCGGTCACCATGCGGAGACCTCCGGGGCTTGAGGGCCAGAGTGGGTTTACCAGAGGATACAGCACAACTCTCTGGCTCGCCTGATCGAGCTTCGCCACCCCGTGCTCCGCCCTGCGGGCGAACTCGGAGACCTTTGTATAGGTTCAATCCGGGGCAGAGGAGCTCAACTGCTCGTCGAGTTGATCACCGATCTCCAGCGTCCGGCCATAGGCGGCCTCGATCGCCCGGTTGAGCACCGCTGCAAAGCGCCCCTCGTTCAGCTCGTGAAGCGCCCGGGAGGTGAGCCCGCCGGGGGAGGTCACCTCGTCGGCGAATTCGCCAGGCGGACGGCCGGAGGCGAGCATCATTTCGGCGGTGCCGAGGATCGTCTCCAGCAGCATCTCGCGGGCGAGGGTCCGCGGCTCGCCGACGAAAACGGCCGCGTCCTCCAGGGATTTGACGAACTGGGCGAGCAGCGCCGGGCCGGTGCCGTAGGCGGCGGTGGCGCGTTCGACCTGGGCCTCGTCGGGAAAGTAGACCTCCCGCCCCAGGGTCCCCAGCACGGCCCGCACGGTCTCGCGCGCCGCTTCGGGGACCTCGGGCGTCGCCGTCCAGAACGTCAGCCCGCGGCCGATCCGGCACGGCAGGTTGGGCACGCAGCGGACGACCGCCGGACGTCCCAGGGCGCGGCCGATCGCCGCCGTGCGGACGCCGGCCACGATCGACAGCACGACGTGGTCCGGGCGCAGGCTGCCGCGGATCTGTCGCAGCACCTTGGCGAGCGCCGGCGGTTTGACGGCGAGGACGACCAGATCCGCGCCGTCGATGGCTTCCAGGCTGTCCGTGGTGCCGTGGATACCGTAAGCGCCGGCGAGTTGCGCCGCCCGCTCCGGCCGGGGACCGGCGGCCCAGATCCGGCCGGGCGAGGCCAGCTCACGGGCGAGGAGCCCCCGGATCATGACCTCCGCCATGACCCCCGAGCCGACGAAGGCGATACGCGTCTCCATGGAATCCCTTTAGAGCGTGACCACTTTGCCGGCGTCATGGATCATTTGCGAGAAGCTCTGCCAGCCGAGGAAGGCCTCCACGGAGGCCTGGACGGCGGCCGTGTCGAGTCCGAGCATACGGGCCGAGGCACTGCAGGCGTAGAAGCGGATGAGCCCCTCCTCCCGCCCGGCGGCGAGCATCTCGGAGAGCGGCGGCATGGCGAGCGACTCCAGCCGCTCGGCCAAGACGGGCGGCTGCGGATCGAGCTCATCCCACCGCCCCCGCACCCAGGCGTCGAGGGCGCCGAAGAACAGCGCGACGTCCACCCGCTCCCCCGCCGCCGCCGTGCTCGCCGCCAGCGCGGAGATCTGGAACCGCATGTCCCACGAGCCGCCGTGGGCGAGGATGAGGAGGTCGGCCATGCCTACAGCCTATCAGGGAAGTCGCGAGCTGCTTGGAAGATGTTGTCCTCTTTGAAGTATCTGCGTAAAATAATATTTAGAGGCTCGACAGCCGCTGAGAGCGGTAATGAAAGGAGAATTGATGCTTCTTAGAGAGGGTCTCGGCTCGCTAGCGCTCACGATGATCATCGCCTTACCTTTGCCCCTTCCAGGAGCAGCCGCGGAGCTCCAGAGGCCTGAAATGGCTGTCGCCCGTGTGGAAGCGGGACCAGCGCGCATCGACTGGCTCCCCCAAGTGGACTACGAGCGCTTGGTCCTGACGGTCTCCGGCCCTGGAGATCTCTTCCTCCGGCAAGAATTCGAAGCTGGCAAGCCTGTTTTTCTCAGTTCCGTTGATTCGACAGGCGACCGTCTGCCGGACGGCAGCTACGTTTGGGAGGTGCGGACGGTCCCGCGAACAGACAAGCTGCCACAGCCACCGCTCGTGCTCTCAGGTCACTTCGTGATCAAAGATGGAAGCTTCATAGCAAAGCCCAGAAGCAACCCCAGAAACGCTCCGGAGTCTTCCCTCAGCAGGATCCCAACCAAGGACCTCATTGAAAATGGTGACCTGATCGTGAAGGGGCAAGCCTGTATCGGCGGTTCGTGCACCGACAGCGATGCCAATGTTGACGTGCTCAGGCTCAAGGCAACCCATCCCAGCATCCTGTTTGACGAGATTGGGGTTCTCAGCATTGTCAGTGGCGCCTCCCTCGACTGGGCGGTGCTGATCAATCCCTCCGACGTAGATCAATTCTCCATCGCGAGTAGCGACGGTACATCAAGCCTGACTCCCTTCACTCTGACAGGCGGCGCTCCAGACAACTCCCTCTTCGTTGCCAGCAACGGTAACCTGGGCCTGGGGACCGCCACGCCCGCCGTCCATCTCGACGTCAAGGCGAGCACCGCCGAACAGGCTACGGAAAGGCTCCAGAACTCCAGCGCGACGGGCTACTCGGGGACCGAATATCTCGACAACGCCGGCAATGTGGACCTTTTCTTCGGTATCGACAATGCCGCCTCGACGACCCGCCTGAACAGCGCCAACAACAACCCGATCGTCGTGCTCACCAACAGCACGGAGAGGATGCGAGTCACTTCCGCTGGCAATGTCGGCATAGGCACCGCTTCGCCGGCGAACCATCTTCACGTCGCAGGCAGCGCCGGAACGAACAGGGCGCTGATCGAGGAAACCAACGGGACGACGGCGCCACGCGAGATGCTGGAGATCCGAAACAACGGAGGATCCATCCTGATCTACGAAGATACGAGCGTTAGCCAGCGATGGGCAAGCGGCACATTCGGCGCCAACTTCGTGCTGGACGAACAGTCCCGCGCCGGCGTGGAATATACCTTCGGCAATACCGGCAATCTGACGATCGCCGGGTTTCTGACCCAGGGATCGAGCCGGGACCTCAAGACCGACTTCACATCCCTCGACCCCAAGGACGTCCTGGCGCGCGTGTCCGCCCTGCCGGTCTCCCTCTGGAGCTACAAGACCGAGAACGCGGTGCGCCATATCGGTCCCATGGCCGAGGATTTCCACCAGGCCTTCGGGCTGGGAGAGGACGACAAGCACATCGCTCCCGGCGATCAGGCAGGCGTCGCCCTGGTCGCCGTTCAGGGTCTCCATCAGCTCCTCCAGAATAAGGGGCAGGAGATCGCCACGCTTCAACGCGAGAACACCGATCTGGCAAAAAGGGTCGAGGCGCTCGAGGCCATGCTTTCGAAAGTGATGAGCACAAAAGCGGCGTCGGACGAGCAGACTCCGTAAATCGCGGGTGAGAACAAATGAAAAGGGGCGCCCAGCAGAGCGCCCCCTTTCAAACACCGATGATCCTGTTCAGCTCGCCGGCTGCTCCCCCACTGTCCAGGTATCCCCGGCCTTGAGGAGGTCTTCCAGCTTGCCGACGCCCAGCCGCTCGGTCTCGGTGTGCATCTGCGCGATCACCCGTTCCTCGTAGGTGGGCACCTCGACGTCGCGGAAGACGCCGAGCGGGATCGGGAAGCCGGGCGGCTGGAGCTGCGCCATCAGGAAGGCCAGGGCAGGGTTCTCCTGCGTCTCGTCCCAGACCAGGCAGTCGTCGGCGCTGAGCTCGCCGCCCAGCTCGACGACCTCCATTTGCGTCCCCCGCATGCGGATGCCCCGGTCCTTGTTCTTGCCGAAGACCAGCGGCTTGCCGTGCTCCAGGTAGAGCGCGGTGTCGTCCTTGGTCTCCTTGTCGGTGAGGCCGGAGAACGCCTTGTCGTTGAAGATGTTGCAGTTCTGGTAGATCTCGATGTAGGCCGTCCCCTTGTGCTGGGCGGCGCGGCGCAGGGTGTCGCGCAGGTGGTTCTGGAAGATGTCGACGCTGCGCGCGATGAAGGTCGCCCCGGCGCCGATGGCGAGCGACAGTGGGTTGAACGGGTAGTCGACCGAGCCCGCGGGCGTGGACTTGGTCTTCTTGCCCAGCTCGCTGGTCGGCGAGTACTGCCCCTTGGTCAAACCGTAGATGCGGTTGTTGAACATCAGGATCTTCACCCCGACATTGCGCCGCAGCACGTGGATCAGGTGGTTGCCGCCGATCGACATCGAGTCGCCGTCGCCGGTGGCGATCCAGACCTCCAGCTCGGGCCGGGCCAGCTTGAGCCCGGTCGCCACCGCCGGCGCCCGGCCGTGGATGGTGTGGAAGCCGAAAGTGTTCATGTAGTACGGGAAGCGGCTCGAGCAGCCGATGCCCGAGACGAACACCGTGTTCTCGCGTGTCACGCCGAGCTCGGGCAGCGTGCGCTGCATCGCGGCCAGGATCGCGTAGTCGCCACAACCGGGGCACCAACGCACCTCCTGGTCGGAGACGAAGTCCTTGCGGGTCAGCTTCTGCGGAGTATCCATGGTGATCTGGTCCTCAAACCGACTGGGCGAACGACTCGCGGATCGCGAGCTCGAGCTCGGCAACACGGAAGGGCATGCCTGCGATCTTGTCGAGCGGCTGTGCGGGCAGCAG
>DATHEF010000044.1:0-137122 GCA_035490435.1 Thermoanaerobaculia bacterium | reverse complement strand
GGAGGTCCGTTGGCCATCGAATCCTCAATTGTTGGATAGGTATCGAATCTGCACGAACGGCGTCAGCAAGCCGGAGACCACCTGCAGAGTGGGCAGGAGCTCCGCCATGGCTTCGTTCCAGCTGGCGATGCCGGTCTGCGGGACGAACACGATGTCCCCCGGCGCCAGCGGGAACGGCCCGGCTTCACCGTCGAGCATGCGCTCGGCGTCGATCACGAACAATTGACCACGATCACCCTGACTGCGAATCACGCGCGTTTCGGAGAGTTTGCCGGTGGCTCGCTCACGCGCGCCGAAACCCGCTTCCGCGAGCGCTTGCAGTAAGTCCAGTCGGCCGTTCCTGAATGACACGGCACCGCCGCGCGGATTGCTACCCGCCGCTCCGCCGAAGACGAACACCTGATCCCCGGCGTTGTCCGGCACGAACACCACGTCCCCGCTGCGCAGACGAATGTTCTGACCCATGTCGCCGTCGCGCAGCAGACGCTGGAAGTTCACGGGCAAGCGTTTGCCGCTGCGCACCACGTACGCGGTCATGAGGCTCGCGCGTTCGAGCTGAACGCTGCCCCCGAGCGACAGCGCCTCGAGCAAACGCAGCGGGCGATCGCTGTACTTCACGCCGGGCTGGGTGAACTGGCCGAGCAGGTAGTAACGAATGCTGCCGGTGAACACCACCTGCACCGTTACCTTCGGCTCCTTCAGGAAACGGCCGAGCTCCTGCTCCAAAAACAGGCGCATCTCGTTGCTGGTTTTCCCGGCGACGGGTAGCTGCCCGATCAGGGGAAATTGCGCCGTGCCGTCGTTGTCGACCACGAGGCCCGACAGACGCGAGCCCTGAGCGGCATTCAGGCTCGTGCCGGCGTACGGCGCGATCGACAGCTCCGGATGGCCGTATACGGCCACCAGCAGCGTGTCGCCTGCACCGATGCGATAAGCGTCTCCCTCCCGCTCCCCGAGCACGGCCTGCAGCAGCCTCGGGTCGAGCACCTCTTCCTGGCGCGACACTACCGGTGAAGGCAGTGGCTTCGCCACGACGGCAGGGGTGCTCGCGCAACCAACGGCTTGCATGCAAACGACCATCGCGAGGAGCAGTCCGAGAAAATGACGAACGCGGACCACGCACGAACGAAAGCGCCAGTGCGAGATCAATACGCGTTCTTGTTGATGAAGCCTTTCCATAGTGTAAGCGTCAGGATTTTCAGATCGAGTGCGTACGACCAATTCTGAATGTAGTAAAGGTCGCACTCGATGCGGCGATTGAGCGACGTATTCCCACGCCAGCCGTTCACCTGCGCCCAGCCCGTGATACCCGCTTTCACTTTGTGGCGCAGCATGTAGTGCGGAATTTGCTTCCGAAACTGATCGACGAACACCGGCCGCTCCGGCCGCGGGCCAACCAGTGACATCTCGCCGAGCAGCACGTTCCAGAGCTGCGGCAGCTCGTCGAGGCTGAAGCGGCGCAGCAGCCGGCCGAGCCGGGTCACCCGCGGATCGCTCCGCAGCTTGAACACCGGGCCGTTCATCTCGTTGAGATGCATCAGATCGCGGCGGCGCTCCTCAGCCCCCTCCACCATCGTGCGGAACTTGTAGAGGGTGAAGGAGCGGCCGTTCAGGCCGCAGCGGGTCTGCCGGAAGAGCACGCTGCCGCCGCCGGAGGTCAGCTTGATGGTCAGCGCGATCATCCCCGCGATCGGCAGCCCGATGAAGAGGAGGAACGAGGCCAGCGCCACGTCGAGCACCCGCTTGAGCATGAGCTGGAGCGGATTGGTCGGCGTGGTGGCGAAGGAGAGCAGGGGGACGCCGTCCAGCTCCTCCAGCTCCACCCGGGCGCGGGTGTGCGGGAAGAGGTCCATCGCGAAACGGGTGCGGATCCCCTGCTCCTGCAGACTGAGGAAGAGGTCCTCCAGCCGGTCCAGCTCGCGGCGGTGGACAGCGAAGATGACGTCGTCCACCACGTGGCTCTCGACGATCCGCGGCAGGTCCTCGATCTCGCCGAGGATCGGGTAGTAGGGGGGCCAGGACTCTTCCCAGGCGTTCTCGTTGCGGATGAAGCCGAGGATGCGGTACCCCCAGAAGCGGTGGCCGTGGATCGAGTCGGCGATCCGCAGCGCCGCGTCGCTGGTGCCGACGATCAGCACGGTGCGGTAGTTGAAGCCGTGCGCCCGCACGTAGCGCGAGGTCAGCCGCAGGCCCAGCTTCTCGCTGAGCAGGAAGACGCAGGAGAAGGCCGCGAAGAGCAGCGACCAGAAGCGGCTGATCCGGTCGTCGCCCAGCAGGCGCTCGTCCCACCGGCTCAGGTAGAGCGCGAGAGTGAAGAGGATCGCGCCGCTCACGCAGACGCGGACAATCGCCCACGCCTCGTCGAGCAGCGGCACCGTGCGGTGCGACCGGTAGCGCCCCGAGCTCAGCAGCAGGCCGCCCCAGATGGCGAGGGCCAGCGGCAGCAGCGGCAGGTAGTCCGCCAGCGCGCGCAGACGGCTGGGGAACGTCGTCGGCGCCACTTGCGGCAGCACGGCGTCGCGGAGCCCATAGGCACACAGGAAGGCGGCGGTGACTAAAAGCAGGTCGAGCGAGAAGATCGCGACCGCCAGAATGCGAGCTCGTTCTTTGAGCATAGGTTCTATTGGGAGAACACTGAGCGCCTCATTCGCTACTGATTCTAACGTGCGGGAGGTAACCTTCCGTCTATGCCTCCCCAGCATAGCTCTATGAAGACCGTCCTGCCAACTTTCTGAGCAACCCGGCGTACTGATCCGCCACCCTCTCCCAGGAGAAGAGGAGAGCCGCCCGCCGCGCCGCCGCCCGCCCTCGCGCCCTGGCCCGGCCGGGGTTGCCGCGCACCCAGTCCAACCGCTCCGCCAGCGTGGCCGGCTCGGCGGCACGGAAGTACAGACCTGTTCCCCCCGCTACCTCCCGGTTCTCCGGCGCGTCGTTCACTAAAATGCAATTTCCGTACCCCATCGCCTCCACCAGCGCCGGGTGGGTGCCCCCGACCTCGGTGGCGTGGATATAGGCGAGGGCGTTCGACAGCAGCTCGCGGTACCCCTCGCCATAGATGGCCCCTGGAAACAGAATGCGCGAATCGGCCCCGCGAGTGAACCCGTCGATGAATTTTCCCGCGTAGGGCGCCCCGCCGACCATCACTAGCGGGAGATCCCCGCCCGCCCGGCGGTAGGCCGCGGCGACCCGATGAGGGTTGTTCTCCGGCTCGAAACGGCTGACATAGAGAAAATATTGCCTAGGGGCAATACCCAATCTTTCAAGAACCCCGGTCGTGGCCGGCGGGCGAGGATCGACGCCGTAGGCGATCGGCACCGATTCCGCGCGGTAGCGCTCCACGTAGTGGCGGCGGATGACCTCGGCGTCGGTCACCAGGGCGTCCGGCACCACGCAGGCCAGCCGCTCGGAGAAGGCGTAGACGGCGCGGCCGAAGGCCCCCCACTTGGCCCGCCGCTTCTCGATGCCGTCGACGTTCAGTGCCACCGGGATGCCGCCCACTCCCAGCAGCGGCACGAACAGCGCGTTCGCCGAGTTCACCACCAGGGCGGCGTCGTAACCGGCCCCGGCGGCGTGCAGGCAGGAGAGGAAGGTGTGGACCGGCGTGTCCAGGTACTTGGTGCGGATCGTCGGCAGGACGACCAGGTCCACCCCCTTCCAGCTCTTCAGCTCCCGGGGCGTCGAGTGGGAGCGGCAGTAGACGGTCACCCGGAAGCCGCGGGCGACGAGCCGGGGCCCGAGCTCCTCCATCAGCGTCTCGTAGCCGCCGTAGCGCCCGGGGATGCCGCGGCTGCCGATCAGGGCGACGGAGAGGGATTTCACAGGGGCTCTCCCGAGATGGAAAACCAGCGGTCGATCGCCGCCGCCGGCACGGTGCGCCGCCCCTGGATCAGCCGCCGGCGGCGGAGGATCTCCCGGCGGTTGCGCCAGAGCCAGGCGTAGGCGGCGAGCGACGAGCGCTCCCGCAGCAGCACCCAGCCGAGGGCCGCCACGTCGCGGGCCAGGGTGGGGAAGAAGGTGCGGACGAGGTTTCCCGCCGTCTGGTGGTAGATCCGCAGCAGGTAGCGGTTCTTGAGCGAGTGGAGGTTGACCGCTGCCGGCATCGCCGACCGCCGCTCCGGGAGGTTGAACCGGCGGTGCTCGCAGACCGCCGCCGGCTCGTACGTCACCTCCCAGCCGCGCTCCCGCAAGCGGAAGCAGAGCTCGGCGTCCTCGCGGAAGGAGTGGAAGCGGGAGTCGAAGATCTCCCCCTCGACCGCCACGTCGTCGAGCGTGGCGCGGCGGAAGAGCGAGGCGGCCCCGGTGGCCCCGAAGACCCGCTCGGGCGCCGCCAACTGCCCGCGGTCCACCTCCCCCGAGCCGCGGTCGAGGTGGCGCCAGTTGCGGGTGAGCCGCATGCCGCAGGCGTCCAGCCGCCTGGGATCGGTAGGCCTCACCAGCCGGCCGGTGACCGCTCCGACGCGGATCCCGGGGTGCGCCGCGGCGGCGCCGTCGAGGAGCCGGGTCACGTAGTCCGGCGCCGGACGGGCATCGGCGTTGAGGGTCAGCACCCAGGAAGCCCGGGTATGGGCCATGGCCGCGTTCATCCCTCCCGCGAAACCCAGATTCTCCGCCAGCCCGACCGCCTGGAAGGGAATGCCTTCCGGAGCATGCGCCCGCGCCGTCTCCAGGCTGCCGTCGCGGCTCGCGCAGTCGACCACCACGATCTCCAGCGGCCGGTGGTGCAGCGCGGCGATCGCTTCGAAGCACCCCGGCAGGTCGGCCGCCGAGTTGTGGGTCACGATGCAGACCGCGACGTCGTTCAAAGATCTCCCTCCGCGAGCCGCCGTGGCCGTGTCCACCCCGAGAGAGCGCCCGCGAGCACGCCGAGGAGCCCGGCGAGCGCCTCCCTCCGCGACGCTGCCCGCCGGGGGCGCCGGAACGGCAGCGCCAGCAGCCGCGCGGCGATCCCGGGGATCAGCGCCGCCCGCGCCGCCAGCGCCCAGGCCCGCCCGTGGTGCTTGGCGAGATAGCGGGTGAGGTTCCGGTAATAGATGAAGAGGAAGAGGCCATATCCCAGCCGCGGCACCGTGCTCCCCAGCCGGTGCCGGAAGCGGGCCGCCGGCCAGTAGCGCAGGACCAGCCCGGCGCGCTGAAACCGCTTGGCGAGATCCACGTCCTCGAACCAGGCGGGGTGGAACCCCGCGTCGAACCCGCCAACCGCCGCCAGCGCCTGCCGCCGGAAGGCGAGCGCCGCCGCCGCCGGCTGCTCGACCGCCGCCCCGGCCGGCGGCTCGGGCGCGCCGCCGGAGAAACCGGGAACCGGCAGCGTGTGGAGCACGCATCCCAGAGCGGTCGGGAGCTTGCGGAGCTGCCACGCCGCCTGCGCCTCGCCCGCCGGCCCCACCAGCCGGGGAGCCAGCCCCGCCGCATCCGGCCAGGCGGCGAACCCCTCCAGCAGGTGGTCGAGCGCCCCCTCGTCCGGCACCACGTCCGGATTCAGGATCAGCACGATCTCCCCCCGCGCCGCCGCGATGCCGGCGTTGGCGCCGCCGGCGAAGCCGAGATTCTTCCCCGGCGCGAGCACCCGGACGCCAGCCGGCAGCGGCGCCGACGAGCCGTTGTCCACCACCAGCAGCTCGAAGCGGGGATCGCGCGGCCACGCCGCCGCCAGCTCGGCGAGGAGATCCTCGTTGCGCCAGTGGACGACGACGCCTGTGAGAAGAGGCTCCGGCATGCGCAGAGGTTATCGCGGACCGCGCAGCGCCCGCTTCCATCCGGCGACGATCCCCGCCGCGAGCTCGCCGTCGCCGCGCAGCAGAGCCCGCCCGAGGTCGATCCCATCGCGCGCCGCCAGGAGCGGGACCCGCGGCCAGAAACCGCCGCCGAGAAAGCGCTTCGCCACCCGCCAGCGGTTGCCGTAGATCAGCCGCCAGCGCTCGCGGCTCAGCGTCCTGCCGGTGAGCGAGCCGGCGTGGCGGGCCCGCGCCGCCGGGACGAGCAGCGCGCTGAACCCCGCCGCGCGCAGCCGGCCGGCGAGGTCGACGTCCTCGTAGTAGGACCCGAGCCGCGGATCGAACACCTCCCCCTCGGAAGCGACCGCGCGCAAGGACTCCCGGCGGTAGATAGCCGCCGTGGCCGACACCCCGAAGATCTCCTCGATCCTCGCGCCTGGAGCCGGAGCCGGTTTCCCATGCCCGATCTGGACCGCCTGCCACCAGCGGTTCCAGGCGATGCCGCAGCCGTCCGCGAGGTCTGGAGAATCGAGGACGAGATTGACCCCCTGCGCCGCCGCCGCCCGCGGGTCCGCCTCCAGGGCTGCGATCAGCGCCCCCGCCCACCCGGGCTCGACGATCGCGTCGTCGTTCACCGTCGCGATCCACTCCCCCCGGGCCTCGGCGATCCCCAGATTGCTCCCCGCCGCGAAACCGAGATTGCGCCCCGGACGCAGGACGCGGTCCGCGAGGCCGGCGGGGATCGCGGCCGGGGAATCCCCCTGATCGACGACGACGATTTCGGCCCCCTCGCGCCGGAGGGCTTCCAGGCAGGCGACGAGGAGGGGGCTGCGGCCCAGGGTGGGGATGACGGCGGTGAGGGTCACCGCCACTCCATCTCCACCCGATCCAGAATCACCCCGTTCAACTGCCCCGGCGGCGCCGGCCCGTGCGCGACGAGCACCAGCGGCGCGCCCGCCCGCCCATTCTCTGCATACCATTCCACCGGCCCCACCTCGACCGTCTCCCAGACCCGCTGCCGCCCCGGGGTCCAGGAGGTGAGCAGCCGGTCCCCCTGCTGGATGTCCAGGGTGAAGGGGACCGGCTGATTGCGGATGAGCTCCGCGGCAAGGCGGAGCTTCACCCGGCGGCTCCCAGGCGCCACCGGCGCTTCCAGCCGCTCGCCCACCCGCAGCACCCAGCCGCCCCGGTAGCGGGTCCGCTCCACCACCCAGCGCTCGGGGTGGAGGTGGCCGCCGCTCTTGCGGACCCCCGGGTCCTCGAGCTCCACGAGGCGCGTCGGCACCCGCGCCGCCGCCGAGGGGAGGAGCGCCAGGACCCCGAGCATCAGCGCGATCCCGGCCATCGCCGCCGCACCGGCCGGGTACCTTCGGCCGGGCTTACGCCCCCCGGGCCCCGGCAGCCACCAGAGCAGCGAGATCAGGGGGATCGACAGCACGGGCCAGAGCCAAGTGGCGGTCCGCGTCCGGATCGAGCTGGGGAAGAAGCGGGCGATGTCCATCCCCAGCCGGCCGCTCAGGGCGTCGAGGGCGTAGGTGCGGCCGTCGGCGAAGTTGTAGGTCCACCCCGGCATCGCCACCCAGACGAGCGTCAGCGCCAGGGTCAGCGCCGCGAGGCCGGCGAGCAGCGCCCGGGCTCCCGCGCGTTCCCGGCCGGCGGCGAGCAGCGGCACCAGGGCGATGCCGAGCAGGGGGATCGCGATCAGGGCGTAGCGGAATGGGGGGGACCAGCCGCCGTACCACTCGACGCGCGGCACCACGATCACCAGATAGGGGAGGCTCAGCGCCATCAGATGGAGCAGCAGCGGGCTGCGCCTCGCCAGGAGTAGCAGCAGCGCCGGCAGCAGGAGCAGCCAGACCGGCGCGCAGCCGAACAGGCCGAACGCCGCGTCGAAAAAGAGGCCGGAGAACCCCTTGAGGTACGAGGCCACACCGTAGTGGTGGGGATCGACCTCCTGCCAGGTGTGGATCTTCAGCGGGTTCGAGTAGAGGAGCTGGTTGTAGAGCAGCATCCCCGCCGCCAGACCGGCGAGCAGCCCGGCGAGGATCAGCAGCGGCCGGCGCTGGCGCCCCGCGTGCCACCAGCCGAGGACGAGCAGCGGTCCGGAGATCAGGATCAGCCGGATCTTCACCAGCGGCAGCAGCAGCACCGGCAAGCCCAACCCCAGCCACTCCTTGATTCCCCAGGGGCGGCCGCCGCCCGCTCCGCGATCGATCACCAGGATGCGGTCGAGGGCCGCCGCCAGGAGCAGCGCCGCCGGCACCTCCACCCAGACCTGATACGAGTAGAGCAGCAGCGGCGGCGCGAAGGCGGTCAGGGCCCAGGCCGCCAGCGATTCGCCGGGCAGGTCCGGAACGTAGTGGCGGGCGAGGCGCAACGTCAGCCAGGCGAGGGCTGCCGTCATCAGCGCCATCATGGCCAGCGCGCCCGTTTTCCCGGCCAGCCGATAGGCCGGCGCCAAGGCCATCGGCAGGAGCTCGTTGTGCCGCGAGTACCTCTCGCCGTGCGGCCCCACCGGATCGCCCGGCTGCGGCTCGATCGGGCGGTCCATGAAATGGCGCCAATCCCCTTGCGCGTAATTGTTCGTCAGGTCGGCGTCGAAGTCGTAGGCCAGACTGTGGGTGACCAGCAGATAGAACGGCTCGTCGCCGTCCGGCTGCCGGTGCCGGGCCGACCAGGGGAGGATGGCGATGTAGACGGTGAGCGGGAGCAGGAGGAAGAGGATGGACGGGCGCCGCGGCAGCCGGTCTCCCAGCAGCGGCCGGAGCGCGGCCGTCTGCCGCGCCACCCGGCAGCCGAGGACGAGCAGGAGCCCGCCGGCGAGGACCTCGTCCATCCCCGCCAGCGACAGATGCGGCCGGACGAGCACGAGCAGGATCAGGACCGCGAGTGCGCCCAGCTCCCCCGCCGTGGCCGCCACCCCGAGCGGGCGGCCGCCCAGCCGCGCCCCCCAGCGGTGGATCTCGCGCAGGGCGCCCAGGATCAGCGGCAGGACCACCAGCGTGCCGCGAAACGGATCGGCACCCTCCAAGGGGAGGAGCCTGGGCAGCAGCGCGGCGGCGGCGACGGCCGCGGCCAGGACCGCCGCGGTCCCGGCAAGCCCCTCCCGCCCCTCCCTCAACGCCGGATCTCCAACTGGTAGACGGCGACGGACAGATCCCGCGGCACGCCCGGAGCCCGCTCGATGCGCAGGAGCGAGGCGCGCTCCGGCCGCTCCAGGGTCCACAGCGAGCGGTAACGCTGAGCCAGGAAATTCCCCGCCACCCAGGAGATCCAGGGGGGCGGCGCCTTGACCCCGGCGCGGGCCACGTCCGGCCGCCGGGCCGCCCATTCGCCCGTCCCCTCGCCGGCGCGCAGGACCCAGTCCGACCCCGGTCCGCCGGCGTCCCGCAGGCGCACGATCGCCACCGGCGTGCCCGGCGCCAGCGCCGCGCCGTGCGACAGGCTGGATTCGACGACGACGCTGCCGATCCGCCGCGCGGAGACCTTCGCCTCCCAGGCCGGATGGCCGGCGTCGAGCACCACCGGGACCTCGGGCGCGAGCAGCGCCGTGCCGGCCGTGGGCAGCCCGGCCAGCAGCGCCAGCGCCACGCAGGCCGCCGCCAGACCCGCCAGCCGCGCCGACCGCAGCGGCTCGCCCCAGCCGCGGCCCATCCAGACCCCGAAGCCGGCGAGCGCCAGGAGCAGGCCGGCCGCCGCCGCCGCCAGCGCCGGGCCGGGGTGGAGCCCGAGCAGCGAGAGGTAGGCCGGCAGCGGCTCCTCGCGCAGCCAGGGATAGCCGGCGAGCAGCGCCGTACCGGCGAGCGCCGCGCCCGTCCAGACCGCCTGCGGCACCAGCAGGGCCGCGTCGCGCCGCAGCGAGAGGGCCGCCAAGGCCACCGGCGCCGCGAGAACGGCGGCGCCGAGGAACGGCGGCACCGTCCCCGCCATCAGCGCCGCCGCGATCACCGCCGGGAGCCGTTCCCGATCCGGGAGGACCGCCGCCGGCACCAGCAGGAAGAGCCAGACCGCCTGCAGCGCGATCCCGCCGGCCGATTCATGGAGATAGACGGCGAGACCGCCCGCGGCCAGCACGGCGATCCCCAGCCCGATCCTGGGCCGCCAGAGCGCCAGACCGCAGACCGCCGCCGCGATCCCCGGCCCGGGAGCCCAGGCGATCGGGGCCAGCAGCGCGATCCATGCCGCCCCCTTCGCCAGCGCGCCGGCCTCCCGCCGCGCCAGGAAATCCCCCGCCGCCAGCGCGATCAGCCCCACTGTGGAGGCGACGTTGAACCCCGGCGCCAGCGCCACCGCCGTGCCGCCGGCGATCAGCGCCAGGGTCATCCCATGCCGCCGCGCCAGCATCGCCAGCGCCACCCCGGCCACGACCGGCAGAGCCACCAGCGCCACTGCCATGCGCAACGGTGGCGGCGGCGCGAGGAACAGGTCGCCCCGCAGCAGCACCTGAATGCCGAGAGCTAGGGGAATGAAGAGTCGCGATCTCTCGCCCGCGAGCAGCGCCCGGCCGGCCGCCACCGCCAGCGCCGCCACCAGCAGCGCCCCCACCGCCGCCCCCCGTCCCGGCCCGGGCGGCAGCGCCCAGACCGCGGCCGTAACCAGCGTGGCCCCGACCCCCACCTCATACGCCGGCCAGGGGGCGAGGAACGCGATCGGCAGCAGCGCCGCCGCCGCGAGCACCGCCAGATAGGCGCTCTCCGCCGCGCCCGCCGGATTCACCTCATGCGCCGCCAGCGCGGCCATCGCCGCCAATGCGGCGAGCGGCGCCAGGATTCGGAAGATCTCGTTGCGGAGCGAGGGTTGGGCGGTCTGTTCGTTCATGCGAACCTTGCGAACCTGATGGCGCGAGGCGCTCGCCTCGGGGCTTGCGGCTGCCGGATGTTATCTCTGACTCGCTGGTATTCCTACGTTGGAGGGGGATGGAGCGTTGAGGCGTGAGATAAACTCCCGCGTCATGCTTTCCCGAGACCTCCTCCGCGACGATCCCGAAAAGGTCCGCCAGGGCCTTCTCAACCGCAATACGAACCCGGCGCCGCTCGACGCCTGGCTGCTGCTCGACGCCGAACGGCGAGCCGCCCTCGGCGAGTCCGAGGAGCTCAAGCGGCAGCGCAACGAGGCCAGCCGCGCCATCGGCGAGATCAAGAAGCGGGGCGGCGACGCCACGGCCGAGATCGCCGCCGTCGGCGAGCTCAAGGGTCGCATCGAGGAGCTGGAAGGCCGCCTCCAGACGATCGATCCGGAGCTGCTCGCCATCGAGCACAGCCTGCCGAACCTGCCGCACGAGAGCGTCCCGGTCGGCGAGGACGAGTCCGCCAACCGCTGCGAGCGGACCGTCGGCACCCCACGCGAATTCGACTTCGAGGCCAAGGCCCACTGGGATCTCGGGCCCGCGCTCGGCATCCTCGACTTCGAGCGCGGCGCCAAGCTCACCGGCGCCCGCTTCACCGTCTACTTCGGCACCGGCGCCCTGCTCGAGCGGGCCCTGATCAACCTCATGCTCGACCTCCACACCCGCGAGCACGGCTACACCGAGGTCCTGCCGCCGTTCGTCGTCAACGACCAGACGCTCTTCGGCACCGGGCAGCTCCCCAAGTTCGAGCAGGACCTCTTCAAGCTGGAGAAACACCCCTACTACCTGATCCCCACGGCCGAGGTGCCGGTCACCAACATCTACCGCGACGAGACCCTCGACGAGTCCCGCCTGCCGGTCCGCTTCACCGCCTACACCCCCTGCTTCCGCAGCGAGGCGGGCTCCTACGGCAAGGACGTGCGCGGGCTGATCCGCCAGCACCAGTTCAACAAGGTCGAGCTGGTGCAGCTCACCACCCCGGAGACCAGCTACCAGGCTCTCGAGGAGCTGACCGGCCACGCCGAGCGGGTGCTGCAAATCCTCGAGCTCCCCTACCGGGTGATGGCGCTGTCGACCGGCGACATGGGTTTCGGCGCCGCCAAGACCTACGACCTCGAGGTCTGGCTGCCGGGGCAAGCCGCCTACCGGGAGATCTCCTCCTGCAGCAACTGCGAGGACTTCCAGGCCCGGCGCGCGAACCTGCGCTACCGTCCCGAGGGGGGGAACAAGACCCGCCTGCTGCACACGCTGAACGGTTCGGGCCTGGCGGTCGGCCGCACGCTGATCGCCATCCTGGAGAATTACCAGCAGGCGGACGGCTCGGTGGTGATCCCCGAGGCCCTGCGCCGCTACACCGGGGGGCTGGAGAGGATTATTTCGCCAGAATAAGGGCGCCGGAGTAAGCTGTTGCACACCTCACGGAGGGGTGGCTGAGCGGTCTAAAGCAGCGGTCTTGAAAACCGCCGGTCGTTCACGCGGCCCGTGGGTTCGAATCCCACCCCCTCCGCCATTTCGCAGATCTTTTACACCCTCGCCGTCATCAACCGCCCAGCTCCACCAGCGACGCGCAGACCGTCTGAACGGCTGCTGAAATACCGCGCGTTGATCTCCTTCCCTCCCAGATCCTCGAAGAATCCGAAGCCCACCCGCCGGAGCTCACTCATGAGCGTGGACGGCTCGAAGAACGTCTGAAAGGGCTCTCCGACCGCCGCTACTCGCTCGGCCAGCGCGTTGAAGGCGAACCGCTGGACGAGATTCAATGACTCGGGAGGAAGGGCGTAGTCGAAGACGATCCCGCTCCCCGCGGGCAGGGACCCGACGAACCGGAACGTCTCCATCACGGCGCTCCGCGTCAGATAGGGAACAACGCCGAGCCAGGAGAAGAACGCCTTCTGATCCATCTGGAATCCTGCCCGCGCGAGCCCCTCGGACAAAGTCTGCCTCTCGAAATCGACCGGCGCGAACGTCATCGACTCCGGGATGGAGATCCCCGCCGCTTCCAGGCGCCGACGCTTCCACCCCTGGGTCGCCGGATGATCGACCTCGAAGACGCGCAACCCGGGATAGGGATTCCGGTACGCGAACGTGTCGAGACCGGCCCCCAGGACTACATATTGACGGGTCCCGCTCTCGACCGCCCGCGCCAGCCCGTCCTCGGCATACCGGCTCCGCACCACCAGGAACGCCCGCAGGACCCGGGACATCCTGCTCCGGCTCTTCGAATCCGACCGCAGAGCCTCGCTCTCCGCGCCGACGATCGCCAACGCGAGAGGGTCCGTGAAGATCTGGGGGTCGTCCAGAACCTGGTGCGCGGCCCGACGCAGGGCAACACGGAAGGCGGTTTTGCTCGGCCGGTCTTCGTGCATGAGTGATCACCACACCGCGTACAGGTTCCAGGCAATATGCATGAGGATGGGAGCGATCACCGATCCCGTCTGCCGCCGCGCGAAACCGAGCATCAGGCCGCTGACGAAAATGACCGCGATCACCCCCGGGCTATACGAGATGTGGATCACCGCCCAGATCGCCGCCAGGATCACGATCGTCACCGTCGGGCCAAGACGTGTCCGGCTGAAGCGGTCATAGAGCCACCCGCGGAAGATCAGCTCTTCGGCGATCGGCCCCAGAATGCAGACCGCCAGGACCCGCAGCACGTTCACGATCATGGGCGAACGGGCCCAGACGGAGAAGTCCCACGGTCCCCGCCAGTCCATGATCAAGTTCGTGAGCAGCATCCACCCCAGATAGATTGCCATCCAGAGGGCCACTTGGCTGACAGGTGGGGGGATCACGCCGATGTTCTCCCGCCACGAGAGGCCTCGGCGCTTCACACCCAGAGAGATGATGCCAATCGCCAGCAATGGAAACGCGACCTTGAGCAGGCTCGCCTGGAGCGGGGGCATGGAAGCAAAGATGTCCATCAAAGCCCTCCCGTGGGTGAATCCTTGAGAGGATGGTCGACCTCGTCGGCATCCGGCATGAACGAGACGAGCCCCAGGTCCGGCATCGTCTTCGAGTAGCCGGCGACGAGCTGGCGCCGGTACTGGGCGAGATAGAAGCGGAACGGATCCTGGGAATCGGCGTCCGCGATCACCAGGTCGGTGTCTCGCATCGTCAGCTTGCCGAAGCGGAGCTGCCCCCCCTTGAAGTACATGTAATTGCGCACACCGGAGGGCGGATCGAGTCCCTTCGACGGACCGGCGCCCACGAACTCCAGGACGATCCGATCCCCCTCGAGATGCACCGCCCCCAGCTTGCCCGAGATCTTCGGCGGCGGCAGCAGCCGGTTCGGGTCCAGCAGCAGATCGTCCCCCTCGATCGCGATGCCACGGTCATGGCGCACCTTGATCACGTCCATCAGTTCGATGCCGAGGGCGTCCAGGAGCCGCTTCGACAAGATGCCGGCGACCTTGATCGATGTCGGGTGAATCTTCAGCAGCCCGTCCGGACGCACCGAGAGCTCCCCCTCCATCTCGAACGGTACGTCCACGCCCTTGTGCAAGATCCCCTTCTGCCACAGCTTGCCGTCGCGGGCTTCTATCTGGAGTTGCCGCAGCGGCGCTCCCGGGTAGGCAAAGGTATAGCCGTTGAGCAGGGCGGTTATGCTGGCGGTCGAGAACGCGGCGGTCGCATGGTTGATCTCGATGCCGAAGCTCCGCGGATCGTCAAAGAACGGGATCTGACCCTTCCGTATCGGCACGAGCCGGCCATACAGCTCGCGCACCTCCAGGGTCACCTCGGGACTGACCATCAGGTGGACGTTGCGGATATGCAATCGCGGATTGCCGCCGCCGGCCGCAAGACTTTCCTCAGCGCAAGCGGCGACGACGAGCGCGAAGACCGCGAGAAGGGGCCGGCTTGAGGGATGGCGCGATCCGAGCATGGGAAGCCTCCATTGCGTCCTACGAGGAAGAGGACACTAGACGATTTTTCTATAAGGATAGCGCCGAAATCTCGCGGTGCCCAGGGCACGCCTGCTTGGCGTCAGCTGAACCGGTCGTGGAGCAGCCCGCGAGCTGGCATGGGGTCTTCAGCAGCTCCGGATAACCTGGCAAGGATTCCCGGCCGCGATCACACTCGGAGGCAGATCACGAGTCACCACGCTGCCGGCCCCCATCACCGTATTGGCGCCGATCGTCACGCCTGGACAGAGAATCGCACCACCGCCGATCCAGACATTGTCGCCAACGGTCACCGGCAGCGCGAACTCAAGCCCGGAGCGCCGTGTCTCAGGATCGGTCGGATGTTGCGCCGTGTAGATCTGGACGGTGGGCCCGATCTGCACGTCGTCACCGATCGTGATCCGGTTGCAGTCCAGAAAGACGCAGTCATAGTTCACGAAGACGTTTCGCCCGATCAGGATGTTGTAGCCATAGTCGCAACGGAAGGACGGCTTTAGGGCCGAGCCGCGGCCAAAGTGGCCGAAGAGCTCCATGAGAAGCACCAGCCTTTCTTCGGTAGCATCGGGTTTCGTTGCGTTGAACTGATAGAGAAGATCCTGCGCGTGCAGATGATCGGCGACTAGCTCCAGATCTGTGGAGCTATACAGTTCACCGGCGAGCATTTTTTGCTTTTCGGTCGTCGTCATCAAAGCCCTGCTTGGTTGATGCTGAAGCCTTGATTCCAGCGTGCGATGTTCGACCTCCACCGACTCTACGGCTGGCATCTCTATTTCCCCAACACCTCCTCCGCATGCCTCACCACATCCTCCGGCAAAAACTTGAACTCCTTCTGGATCTCCTTGTAAGGAGCCGAGGCGCCGAAGCGGTTGATGCCGTGGATGGCACCGTCGAGGCCGACGTACCTCTCCCAGCCGAAGGGGGAGGACGCTTCGATCGAGAGGCGCTTGCGGATCTTGTTCGGCAGCACGGATTCCTTGTAGTCGTCCGGCTGCATGTCGAAGATCTCAAAGGAGGGGAGGCTCACAACCCGGGCGCGGACGTTCTTGCCGGCGAGCTGCTTGGCGGCTTCCAGGGCCACCCAGACCTCGGAGCCGGTGGCGATCAGGATGATCTCCGGGTCTCCGCCTTCCGGATCGTGGAGGACGTAGCCGCCGCGCGCCACCCCCTCGCGGGCTTTCTCGGCGGTCTCCGCCAGGATGGGGATGTTCTGCCGAGTCAGCGCGAAGGCGATCGGGCCGTGCCGGTGCTCGATGGCCACTCTCCATGCCTCGGCGGTCTCGTTGGCGTCCGCCGGGCGGAGCACCGTCAGCCCCGGGATGGCGCGTAGCGAGGCGAGCTCGCCGATCGGCTGGTGGGTGGGGCCGTCCTCGCCGAGGAAGATGGAATCGTGGGTGTAGACGAAGATCGACTGCAGCTTCATCAGCGCCGCGAGGCGGACCGTCGGGCGCATGTAGTCGGAGAAGACGAGGAAGGTGCCGCCATAGGGGATCCAGAGCCGGGAGAGAGCGATGCCGTTCAGGATCGCCCCCATGCCGTGCTCGCGGACGCCGAAGCGGAGGTAGAGCCCCTCGGAGTTGGCGGCCTCGAAGTCGGTGCGCCCCTGGATGGCGGTGTTGTTGGACGGCGTCAGGTCCGCCGAGCCGCCCACGAGCTGCGGCAGCTTGGGGACGACGGCGTTGAGCACCTTACCGGAGGCGGCACGGGTGGCGATCGGCTTGTCCTTGGGATCGAAGGTCGGGATGGCCTCCTGCCAGCCTTCGGGGAGCTTGCCGGAGAGCCGCTGATCCAGCTCGGCCGCGATGTCGGGGTGGGCCTCGCGGTAGCGCTCCATCAGCTCCTCCCACTTCCGCTCCAGCTCCTGGCCGCGCTTGCGGGCCTCGTCGAAGGGAGCCTTCGCCTCCTCCGGCACCAGGAAGGTGGGCTCGAGCGGCCAGCCGAGGTTGTTCTTGGTGGCGGCGGTCTCCTCCGGTCCCAGCGCCTCGCCGTGCGCCTTGGAAGTGCCCTGCCGGTGCGGGCTGCCGTAGCCGATAATGGTGCGGACGATGACCAGCGTCGGCTGGCTGTCCTCGGCCTCGGCCGCCTGCATGGCGGCGTTGAGGCGGGTCAGGTCGTTGCCGTCCTCCACCCGCAGCACGCGCCAGCCGTAGGCCTCGAAGCGCTTGCCGACGTCCTCGGAGAAGGAGAGCGAGGTGGGGCCGTCGATCGAGACCTTGTTGTCGTCGTAGAAGACCTTGAGCCGGCTGAGCTTGAGGTGGCCGGCCAGCGAGCAGGCCTCGTGGGAGATCCCCTCCATCATCTCGCCGTCGCTCATGATCACCCAGGTCCGGTAGTCGAGCACGGGGAACCCCTCGCGGTTGAAGCGCTGGGCGCTCATGCACTGGGCGATCGCCATGCCGACCGAGTTGGCGATCCCCTGGCCGAGCGGGCCGGTGGTCACCTCGACGCCGCGGGTCAGCTCGTGCTCGGGGTGTCCGGGGGTCTTGGAGCCGAACTGGCGGAAGTGCTTCAGCTCCTCGATCGGCAGCCCGTAGCCCGCGAGATGGAGCAGCGAGTAGAGCAGGGCCGAGGCGTGGCCGCAGGAGAGGACGAAGCGGTCGCGGTTCGGCCAGTCGGGGTTCTCCGGGTTGTGGCGCAGGAAGCGCGTCCAGAGAAGGTAGGCGAGCGGCGCCTGCCCGAGCGGCGCGCCGGGGTGCCCCGATTGCGCGGCCTCGACCTGGTCGACGGAGAGGAACCGGATCGTATTGATGGCGAGTTGATCGACAGTCTGCGAGTCTTGATCGGGCATGGCAGGCACTCCCTCCGCGGATAGGCCCCTCGGGGCGAGGGTAGTCTATCCCCGATGCCGGGATGGGGAGGGCACCGCCCGGGATTTCAATCCCGGGCGGCAAAGGAGCGTTTGTCGTCCCTTGGTGTCCTTGCGTCCTTGTCGTCCCTGCCGTTCTTTGCGTCCTTTTCCTCCAGGCTCCCCAAAACTCCCGACGCGCACCCTCTTGGGTAACGCCCGCGCAGCTCTGGTCGCGGCAAGGTAGCCGCGACCATACGGGAGAATCGGAGGAAGGGTATGAGACGCAACCTCGTTTGGCTCCTGCTGTTCGCCTTTGGCAGTGCGGTACACGCCGCCCCTCAGGACGCCGTCCCCACCGCCGCCAAGCACGCCGTGCTCGACGTCAGCCGGCTGGACTCTGTTCTCCCCTCGAAACTGGACCTGGCGAAGCTCGGGGAAGAGGATGCTCTGCTCGACCGCAAAGGAACGCCGCCGCGCTTCGCCGTTCCGGAGCGGGTCTCCGTCACGCCCGACCGCCAGGGCACCTGGGAGAACCTGGGCAACGGCCAACTGCTCTGGCGCCTGCGCATCCTCGGCCGCGAGGGTACGACGTCCCTGAACCTCGGCTTCACCCGCTTCAAGATGACGCCGAACGGACGCCTGATGGTCTACTCGGCGGACGGCGGGCAAGTGCTGAGGCCTTTCACGGCGGCGGACAACGCGGCGCACGGCGAGCTGTGGACGCCGGTCGTCACCACCAGCGATCTGATCGTGGAGCTCACCGTGCCGCGGCGGGAGCGGAAGCAGGTAGAGCTCCAGCTCGGCTGGATCAACCAGGGCTACCGCGGCTTCGGGACGCTGCCCGGCCTGGCGTATGAAAAGTCCGGCAGTTGCAACCTGGACGTCGAGTGCCTGGCCGCCGGCGACACCTGGCGCGACCCGATGCGGGCGGTGGGCGTGATCTCGACTGGCGGCTCCAGGTTCTGCACCGGGTCGCTGCTCAACGACACCGCCGGCGACCACAAGATGTACTTCATCACGGCCAACCATTGCAGCATCACCTCCGGGAACGCGGCCTCGCTGGTGGTCTACTGGAACTACCAGAACTCCTTCTGCCGGACGCCGGGCAGCGCGGCGAGCGGGCAGGCCGGCAACGGCCCGCTCACCCAGTTCCACACCGGCTCCTTCTTCCGCGCCGCCAGCGCCGCCTCGGACTTCACCCTGGTGGAGCTCGACGATCCGCCGGTGGCGGCCTACAACCATTTCTGGGCGGGATGGGACCGCTCGACGGGCAACTTCGCGTGCAGCGCGGCGACGCCCTGCGCGTCGATCCACCACCCGAACACTGACGAGAAGCGGATCACCTACGTCACCACCACCACGGCGACCACGAGCTACAACACCCCGGCGTCGCCGGGCGACGGCACCCACATCTGGGCCCACTGGGCGACCGACCCTCCCGGCACCTTCACGGTGCCGGGCGTGACCGAGCCCGGCTCGTCCGGCTCGCCGCTCTACAGCCAGGCGGGACGTTTCATCGGCCAGTTGCACGGCGGACCCTCCTCCTGCGGCGCCACGGGCGACAGCCTCTCCGACTACTACGGACGCTTCAGCGTCTCCTGGACCGGCGGCGGCACCAGCAGCACCCGTCTCTCGAACTGGCTCGACGCGGGGAACACGGGCGCCACCACCGTCAACGGCATCAACGGCTCCACCGGCCCCTGCACGCCGCCGGCGGTGCCGACCGGCGTGACCGCCACCGCCATCTCGCAGACCCAGGTCAACCTGAGCTGGACTGCCGCTCCCGGCGCCTCCTCGTACACCATCCTGCGGTCGACGACCAGCGGCGGGCCCTATGTGTCGGTGGGGACCTCGGCCACCACCTCCTTCTCGAACACCGGCCTCGCCTGCAACACCACCTATTACTATGTAGTGACGGCGTCGAACGGCTGCTCCTCCGGCAACTCGGCGCAGGCGTCGGCGACGACCCAGGCCTGCTCGGTCTGCACCGCTGTCGCCGATACCGAGCCGAACAACAGCCGCACCGCGCCGCAGGCGATCTCCGGGGTCTGCAACCAGATCTCGGGGACCTTCCTCAACGACGCGTCGACGCAGCAGAACGATTACTTCCGCCTCAGCCTACCGGCGGGCCGGACGGTAACGGCGCTGCTCAACGGCCTGTCGGCCGACTACGACGTCTACATCTACAACTCGACGACGGCCACCCAGGTGGCGAGCTCGCTGAACGGCGGCACCACCGCGGACCAGGCCTCCTGGACCAATACGGGTGCCTCGGCGATCAACGTCTACATTCGCGTGTATCGCTACTCGTCGACCCGGACGACCTATCAGTTGAAGGTCAGCTACTGATCTGAAGGGTCTGAAACCAGAGGGGGCGGAGCTTGTTCGAGAGCTCAGCCCCTCTTTTTTGACTCTAAACCCAGTTACCCCTACAATCTCACCTCCCTGCCGGGCCTTACGGAGAGGTGCTGGAGTGGCCGAACAGGGCTGCCTGCTAAGCAGTTGTCCGGGGTAAACCCGGACCGAGGGTTCGAATCCCTCCCTCTCCGCCATCATTTTTCCCTTTTCCCCTGGAAGCATTCCGGCCCGGAGGTTGCAGCACTCTGAGGCCGCTCGCGCGTTTGCCTCGGAGCACCTCCAGGGCGAGAGTGGGCAGATGTGGAGGACGGACATGTTGAAGGCCATCAATCCCGCCACCGGCGAGACCATCCGCGAAGTTCCCGAGCACGACGAGCAAGAGGTCAACGAGCGGCTGGAGGCCGCCGAGGCGGCGTTCAAGTCCTGGCGGCGCTTCGATTTCGAGGAGCGGGCACGGCATCTGACCGCCGTCGGCGACCTGCTGCGCGAGAATATGGCGGATTTCGCCCGGCTGATGACGGAGGAGATGGGCAAGACCCTCGCCTCCGCCGAGTCCGAGGTCGACAAGTGCGCCTGGGTCTGCGATTTCTACGCCGAGAACGCGGAGCGCTTCCTCGCCAATGAGACGGTGGCGACCGACGCCGCCAAGAGCTTCATCCGCTACGAGCCGCTCGGGCCGGTGCTCGCCATCATGCCGTGGAACTTCCCGTTCTGGCAGTTCTTCCGCTTCGCGGCGCCGGCGCTGATGGCGGGCAACGTGGCGCTGCTGAAGCACGCGGCCAACGTTCCCGGCTCGGCGCTCGCCATCGAGGCGGTGTTCCGCGAGGCGGGCCTGCCGGACGGCGTGGTCACCACCCTCCTGGTCTCCTCGGCGCGGGTCAAGTACCTGATCAGCAGCCCCGTGGTGCGGGCGGTGACCCTCACCGGCAGCGACCGCGCCGGCATGGAGGTGGCCGCGGAGGCCGGGCGGTGCCTGAAGAAGGCGGTCCTCGAGCTGGGCGGGTCCGACCCGTTCATCGTGCTGTCCGACGTCGATCCCGCCGAGGCGGGCCGGCAGGCGGCGAAGGCGCGCACGATCAACAACGGCCAGAGCTGCATCGCCGCCAAGCGCTTCATCGTCATCGACGACATCGCCGACCGCTTCGAGGAGGAATTCGTCCGCGCCGTGGAAGCGCTCAAGGTGGGCGATCCCATGGAGCGGAGCACGGATGTCGGCCCGATGGCGCGCGAGGATCTTCTCGACTCTCTCGACGATCAGGTGAAGCGCACGGTCGAGGCCGGCGCCCAGCTCCGGACCGGCGGCAAGCGGCTGGAAGGCAAGGGGTGGTACTACGCGCCGACGGTGCTGACCGGCGTCCAGCCCGGCATGGCCGCCTTCGACGAGGAGACCTTCGGGCCGGTGGCGGCGGTGATCCGGGCCCGCGACGCCGCGGAGGCGATCGAGCTGGCGAACCGTTCGCGGTTCGGTCTCGGCGCCAGCATCTGGACCGCCGACGCCGCCCGCGGCGAGGATCTGGCGGCCGAGATCGAGTCCGGCTGCGTGTTCGTGAACGGCACCGTCAAGTCCGACCCCCGCCTCCCCTTCGGCGGCGTCAAGAGCTCCGGCTACGGCCGCGAGCTCTCCGAGGTGGGGATCCGCGAGTTCGTGAACATCAAGACGGTCTGGATCAAGTAGGCCGGATCAAGTAGGCAGCCGGATCGTCATCACCGGACAGGGGGCGTGCTCGACGGCCCGCTCGGCGGTGCTGCCCATCAGCAGGTGGCGCAGGCCGGAGAGCCCGCGCGTGCCCATGGTGATCAGGTCGGCGCCGCGCTTCTCGGCCTCCTCGGCGATGACGTGCGCCGGGTCCCCCTCGCGGGCGACCGTCTCCACCGTCAGTCCCTCCCGCTGCAAAGCCTGGGCGGACTCGTAGAGTCGCCGCTCGGCCTCCAGGCCCGTATCCTCGAGATAGCGGAGCGAGGTCGGGATCACCCCGTAGGCGGTGTACTCGACCGGCAGGTTGAAGGCGTGCAGCAGGATGAGCCGGGCGTCCTGCTCCAGCGGCGCCAGCAGCCGGTGGGCGGTGGCGATGGCGAGCTCGGCGGCCGGGGAGAAGTCGGTAGGCACCAGGATCGTGCGGATCACGCGGTGCTTGCCGAAGTCGCCGGGATGGACCGTCAGCACCGGGCAGTGGGCGTCGTGGACCACCCGCTGAGCGGTGCTCCCCAGCAGCAGGTGGCGCAGCCCGGTCAGCCCGCGCGTGCCGAGGACGATCGCCAGCGGCGAGATCGCCTCGGCGCGGTCGAGGATCACCTGGGACGGCGTGCCGGCCTCCAGGAAGGTCGTGACCTCGCCCCCCCGGCCGCCCAATGCCGTGGCAGCTTCCGCCAGCCGCGCCTCGGCCGCCTGGGTCACCTCTTCCTGGAAGTTCTCCGCGGAGGGAACGTAGCCCGGGATGGAAGGGGGTATGGTGACGGCGTGGACCAGCTCGACGCTCCCACCCTGCTGGCGCGCCAGCTCGAAGGCCCAGTCGAGCGCGGCGGCGGCGGTATCCGAGAAGTCGGTCGCCGCCAGGATCACGGGTTTGCTGCGGGCTAATGGTTCGATGGGTTCCATGTTCTTCCCCTCCCGCCCCTCATTGTAGATCGCCTGGACCGCTTAGGCCGGCGCCCTGGCGCCGCGCCGGGCCGAGAAGATGAAGACGTGCTGCGTGGGGAGGGTTTCGAGCCGGTTCACCAGCTCGAAGCCCGCCGCGTTCCACTCCGAGAGCACCTGCTCGACCGACATCCGGTGCTTGATGTTGATGTGGGAGGCGGTGCTCCCCTCGAGGCGGTACTCGACCAGGATGACGGTGCCGCCGGGCGCCAGGCTGTCCCGGATGTGGGCGAGCATCGGCTCGGGCTTCTGGAACTCGTGGTAGACGTCGACGAGGAGGATGCGGTCGATGCCGTGCGCGGGGAGCTTGGGGTCGGTCTCGGTGCCAAGGACGGTGACGATGTTCTGGACCCCCTCTCTGGCGGTGTACTGCTCGAGGAGGTCGATCATCTGGGGCTGGATGTCCTCGGCGTAGACCTTGCCCGTGGGACCCACCGCCTTGGCGATCCGGCGGCTGAAAAAGCCGGTGCCGGCGCCGATCTCGGCGACGCTCATCCCTTCCCTGAGCTCCATCGCCTGGATCACCAGCTCCGGCTTTTCCAGCTCGGCGCGCCCGTCGCGCTCCAGCCAGTCGGCATGCTCGTAGCTCATCACATTGGCCGGCTCGCGCTTGGCGACGAGCCCCGCGGTGTGCCCGGCGGCGGGCGCGGCGCCCAGATGGGTGCCCGGCCCCGGCTCGGCGCAGGCGGCGAGGAGCCCCAGCGTGACGGCGGCGGCCCCGATCCAAAGGCTCCAGCGGCGCGGGAAAAGATGGCGGGGTTGGCTCATACGGGTCTCCTCGACGAAGAAAGTCTTCGTCCGCGAGAACGGAACTGACGGTTCTCCTCATTCCATCCGTACAATCGTGTCATGAACGGTCTATGCCGGGTCGCCCTGATCCTCACCCTGGGACTTCTGCCGCTGGCGGCGGGACCGTCAGGCCAGCCGGCCTCGGCGCGCGCGGCAACACGGGCGCGCGCGGCGGCGGATGCCCATCCCAACATCCTGGTCATCATGACGGACGACCAGACGGTCGAGCAGATGCGCGTCCTGCCGAAGACCCGGGCGCTGCTGGCGGTGCGGGGCACCTCGTTCGCGAACAGCTTCGTCGACATCTCGCTCTGCTGCCCCTCGCGCTCGACCTTCCTCACCGGCCAGTACGCCCACAACCACGGCGTGCTCGCCAACGGCGGACCACACGGCGGCTACCCGCACCTGGACCACAAGAACACGCTGCCGGTCTGGCTCCAGGAGGCCGGCTACTACACCGCCCACGTCGGCAAGTACCTCAACAACTACGGGGTGAGCTCTCCCGAGCCCCCTCCGGGCTGGTCGCGCTGGTTCGGGCTGATCGATCCCACGACCTACCGGCTGTTCAACTACACGGTGAGCGACGACGGCACGCCGGTGAGCTACAAGAGCGCCGCCAAGGATTACCAGACGGACGTGATCGCGGCCAAGGCCGACGAGGTCCTGCGCTCGCGGGCGGGCTCCGGCCAGCCGTTCTTCCTCACCGTGGCGCCGACCTCGCCGCACCTTGAAAGGCTCAGCCGCAACGCCGACCAGATCCCGCCGCGGCCGGCCCCTCGCTACGCGGGAAAGTTCGGCGGGGAGCCGCTGCCGGTCAAATCCTCGTTCGACGAGGCCGACGTCGCGGACAAGCCGGCCAACATCAGCGGCCGGCCGCGGCTCAGCGCGGCGAAGAAGGCCCACGTGGCAGAGACCTATCGCGCCTGCCTCGCCTCGCTGCTCGCCGTCGACGATCTCGTCGAAAAGCTGGTCAAAACCCTCGACGACACCGGCCAGCTCGGCCGCACGGTTATCATCTTCACCTCGGACAACGGCTTCTTCTTCGGCGAGCACCGCGTCACCGAGGGCAAGTACCTCCCCTACGAGGAGTCGATCCGGGTGCCGCTGATTATTTTCGATGGCCGGGGTTTCGATGGGCACGGCGCCGCCGGCGGTTTCCCGGCGGGGGCCACGGTCACGCAGCCGGTCTCCAACATCGACCTCGCGCCAACCATCGTGGCCCTCACCGGAGCCCGCGCCCGCCGGGTGATGGACGGCCAGCCGCTGCTCCCCCTGGTCCTCAACCCCGAACAGGGGAAGAGCCGGACGCTGCTGATCGAGGGCTTCGGCGAGGGGGGCGGCAAACCGCCGTTCACCGCGCTACGCGATCCGCGCTGGTTCTACGCCGAGTACAAGAACGGCGACCGCGAGCTCTACGATCTCCAGACCGATCCCAACGAGCTGCGCAGCCTGCACGCCGACCCCGCGTTCGCGGCGGTCCGGCAGGACCTCGCCAGGCGTCTGGCGAAGCTGCGGACCTGCTCGGGCGGTTCTTGCCGATAAAGCGTGCCGGTAAGCCTCTCTAGATCGACCCCCACCACCGGCGGCTCTTCTGGACCAACCGGTGGAGATGGCGCCAGAAAGCGTGGCGTCGGCGCCTCCGGCGCAGCAATCGTAGGGCTCTCATAGCGGCGCTCTGGTAGACGGACGGACCCGCGAATCTCTGATCTCGTAAGATCCCCCCGGAGGAGAACGAATGCGTGAAGGATATCCGCTGGTCGAGCTGCACCGCCACCTGGACGGCAACGTCCGGATCGAAACCGTGCTGGACCTCGCCCGGCGCCACGGACTGGAGCTGCCGGCCTGGACGGTGGAGGGGCTGCGCCCCCACGTCCAGATCACCGAGCGCGAGCCGAGCCTCGTCCACTTCATCGCCAAGTTCGCTCTGCTGCGCCGGGTGATGGTGGACTACGACGCCGTGCGGCGGATCGTGCGCGAGAACCTGGAGGACGCGGCCCGCGAGGGGATCGACTACATCGAGCTGCGGTTCAGCCCCTACTTCATGGGCGAGGAGCACGGGCTCGACACCTTCGGGGTAGTCGACGCCGTCTGCGACGCGCTGGAGGCGGGGCGGGGGACGATCCCGGTGCGGGCGAAGCTGATCGGCATCATCTCCCGCCACTACGGGCCGGAGATCGGCCGCGTCGAGCTGGCGGCGGCGATCCGCGGCCGGGACCGCGGGGTGGTGGCGCTCGATCTCGCCGGCGACGAGGCGAACTTCCCCGGCGAGCTGTTCGTCCGCCACTTCCAGGAGGCTCGCGAGGCCGGGCTGCGCACGATCGCCCACGCCGGCGAGGCGGCGGGGGCCGCGAGCGTCCGCCAGGCGGTGCTCGGCCTCGGAGCCGAACGGATCGGCCACGGCATCCGCGCCATCGAGGACCCGGCGGTGCTCGACCTGCTCGCCGAGCGCGGCGTGCCCCTGGAGGTCTGCCCGACGAGCAACCTGCACACCAGCACCGTGCGGGATTACCGCTCCCACCCGCTGCCCGCCCTGCTGCGGCGGGGGCTCCGCTGCACCCTCAACACGGACGACCCGAGCATCAGCGGCCTCGATCTTGCTCACGAGTACCGGGTGGCCGCCGGGGAGCTGGGCCTCTCGGAGGCGGAGATCCGCCGGATGCAGGAGACGGCGGTCGAGGCCGCCTTCCTCACGTCCGAGGAGAGGGCGGAGTTGCTGGCGGCCTGTTGATAAACTTCTGATGATTTGAGCAAGGAGGGAGATGAGAATGGCGAAGACGGTGATCGATCTTTCGAAGCTTTCCCTGGACGAGTTGCAGAGCCTGGCGCGGGACATCGAGACGGAGGTCGTGAGCCGCCGCGAGGCGGACCGGGAACGGGTGCTGAATCAGATGCGGGAGCTGGCGGGAAGCCTCGGCATGACCCTCGAGGAGGTTCTGCGGGGAGAGAAGGGCAAAGTCCTGTCGGTGCCGGTGAAGTACCGCAATCCCGCCAACCCGATCCAGACCTGGTCGGGGCGCGGCAAGCGGCCGATCTGGGTCAACGAGGCGCTGGCCTCGGGCATGACGCTCGAGGACCTCGCGGCGACCTGAGGAGGATCGAACGATGCGAAAGCTTCTCTACGTGCCCCTGGTGCTGATCCTGGCCGTCGCGGCCTGCGCCGCCAACCAATCTTCCGATCAAGCGGCGGCGGTCTGCGGCGGCCTTCGAGGGGCGGCCTGTCCGGAGGGGAAGTTCTGCGAGCTGCCCGCCGGCCAGTGCCGGTCGGCCGATCTCCAGGGGACCTGCGCGGAGAAGCCGGGTGCCTGCACCAAGGAGTACCACGCCGTCTGCGGCTGTGACGGCAAGACCTACGGCAACGACTGCACGCGGCGCGCGGCCGGGGCTCAGAAGGACCACGACGGGGAGTGCGCGAACGGGTAGCTACCCTGTATAGGAATCGTCCTGCTCGATCTTCGACAGGACCCAGTCGAACTCGCCGCTGGTGATCTTGGCGCCGCAGTGCTCGCACTGGCCAGCCATGTTGACGTCGAGCGGCGCGCCGCAGTTGGGGCAGCTCTTGTCGGCGCGCGGCGTGCCCTTCACCCCGGCGCCGCGGATCAGCGTCCAATATTCGGAGTAGAGGCGGTCGCGACGCGGATTGCCCGAGACGACCTCCCCGTTCGCCTCGCGGACGGTGGTATCCCGCCCCGAGCCCCAGAGGCGGACGGTCAGCGAGTCGTAGTGGCGGTCGCGCACGATCTTGACCGTCTTCCAGTCGACGATCCGCATCCCCTCCAGGACGTTGCGCAGCCCCTGCTTCTCATAGGCGGCGATCCAGTACTGGAGGTAGTTGAAGAGGCCGTCCGAGACGAAGGGGCGGACGCCCGCGAGGTCGCGGCGGGACCACCCGCCGTTGAGCTCGCCGTAGATGAGCTGGAGCCGGGCGTTGAGCCCCTCCTGGGTGACGCCGGGGTCCTCGCGCACCAGCTCCGCCCAGCGGGCGTTCAACTGGGGGTGGAAGATCGTCGGGAAGTCCGTGCCCGCCTCCTGGACGTTGGAGGTGAGGGCCGGGGGGCGCTCCTCCATCTGTACCAGACCGATCGCCTCGACGCTCCAGTCGAACCGGCCGCCCGAGACCACCTCGCCGCAGTACTGGCAGCGGTCCCCGCCCTCGGGGCCGAACGGCGCGCCGCAGTTGGGGCACTGGAAGGAGAGCGCCCGCTCCGGCGGCTTGCTCCGCACATTGGCGTCGCGCTCCAGGCGCCAGACCTCCTTGACGTAGTGGGTGCGCTCCCCGCCTGTCGTCCCCTCCGCCGGCCCCACCGTCATGTTGGCCTCGAACTCCAGGGTCACCACCGCGCGCGCCGGCGGTCCTCCCGGCGCGGCCGGCGGGATCGACAGCGCGACGACCCGCATCGCCCCGATCACCACCCCCGAGACCGGGGCGCCCACCGGCGGGCGCTGGGCGAGCTGCGCGCGGGCCGCCGGGGAGAGGTAGGGCGAGAGCGCCTCGAGGTCCCGCTCGCTGGAGCGCGCCTGGTGGGCGCGGGCGAACAGGGCATAGGCGAAATCCTCGAAGAGCACCACCGAGAACTCGGGGTCGAGCGCGCGCAGGTCGTCCAGGTCGCGCGAGGCCCGCGGCGCCGGGGCGGTCCTGGGCGGCGCCGAGTCCCAGCGCTGGGAGCCGGCGGCGCCCGTGCGCTTCTGGTACTTGATAAAGGCGTAGACGATCACGATCGTCAACGGGATACCGATCAACGGATGATGGATGATCAGCCAGAACAGCAGCCGGATCACCAGGTAGATGAGGCCGCCGCCATCGCCGCCCCCGCCGCCGCTACTCCCGCCTCCGGAGTAGCTCTCGCCGCCGCCCGCCCGGGCGAACGCCACTGCGGGCGCCAGCAGGAGGGCGAGGAAACCCAGGAAGGGGAGGAGATGGCGGAGCGGCCGGAGGGAAGACTTCACGGTCAGCACACCTCGTTCGGCAGCTCGTCGACGTCGTTCTCGCCCCGCGCCAGGGCGGGGGCCAGAAGGGGGGCGAGGGCGCGGATCCGCGCCGCCACCGCGACGCCATCTTCCTTGTCCCGGACCGCCTGCTCGATCTCCCCCAGCGCGCGCCGCCACGCCTCCGTGGCCGCCAGGGCCTCGACTCCGAGATCGGCCACGAAAGCCGCCTCGCGCTCGAGAACGGAGACGTACAAAAGGATGCCCGTCCGCCCGCTCGTGCCGTGGACGCGCCGCTCGACGAAGGTGGACCGGGCCGCGGCCTCGACCCGCTGCCGGCGCTCGCGCCCCAGCGTGAACGCCCGCCGCAGGCGCGCGCTCCGCGAGCCCACAAGCCCCGCGAGGGCGCCGATCAGGAAGGGATCGATCAGGACCCAGACCGGCGCGAAGATCCAGGGCGAGAAGAGGAGCACGGCGAGCGCCGCGAACCCCATCAGGATGCCGAAACCCAGGTCGGCGTGCAGATACGAGCCCGTCCGCGGCCGGACCGCGATCACCAGCTCGGCGCTGCTCGCCATCTCGACCGCGCGCACCGCCTCGGAGAGCGCTGCTTTCGAATCGTCGTTGAGGAAGGGTTTGGCCATGAGAGTTCCCGGTCGCGGAGGGAGTTTATCGCAGGTGGCCTGCCCGCCCGGGCGAAGCAGGCCGCTACAATCCCGCCATGCACCGCCACCCCGTCCCCCGGCGACCCGCCTCCTGGGACCCTGCCGATCCCGGTTCCTGGGCCTGGGACGAGATCCCCGCCCTGCCCCCCTTTCAGCTCGCCGACGGCAGCGGCCCGGCGGTTCAGCAGACGCGGGGACGCCTCTGCTGGGATGAGCTGGCGCTCCACGTCCGCTTCGACTGCGAGGACCGCGACGCCTGGGGGACCTTCCGGCAGCGGAACGATCCGGTCTATCAGGAGGAGGCGGTCGAGATCTTCCTCGCTTCGGGGGAGGAGGACCCCGTCCGCTACTTCGAGCTCGAGGTGAGCCCTCTCGGCACCCTCTTCGACGCCACCATCCACAACCCCACCTCCCTGCGGGCCGACATGACGGGCGATCCGTCCTGGGACTGCCCCGGCCTGCACTGGGCGGCGGGGGCCGGGACGATGCGGCAGGACTGGTGGGCCTGGCTCTCCATCCCCTGGGAAGGGATCTCACCCACGGAACGGCCACCGCGGATCTGGCGGGCCAACCTCTACCGGATCGAGCGCCCCCGCGACGGCGAGCCCGAATTCAGCGCCTGGTCGCCGACCCTGACCCGCCCCGCCGATTTTCACAAGCCGGCCCGCTTTGGACTGCTGGAGCTCGCCGGCGGATCGAGCAGCCGGTAGACCCAGCCCTTGCCTTTCGCTACCCTGCGCACTCGCATGAGCGCTCCGGTCATCCCTCGGCTCACCAGCCACCGGCTCACACCGGCGGCCGCGTCCCGCATCGTCTGGACTCTCTTCGCCATCGGGCTGGCGATCGCCCTCCTGATGCTCGCCCGCAGCCAGGTGGCGGGCGACCAGCTCAACCTCCTCGCCCGCGGCTGGCTGCTGGCCGCGAAGGGGCACTGGATCTCCTACGGCAACCCGCTGTCCACGGGGGGCAAGGCGCCGGGGGGGATCACCAGCCTGCTGGTCGGCCTGCCGCTCTTCCTCTGGCGGGACCACCGGGCGGCGAGCGCCCTCGTGCTGCTCTTCCACGCCCTCGCCTACCTGATCCTGGACGGCACGCTCAAGCGCATCCTCTCCCCCCACGAGCGGGTGCTGCTCGCTCTCCTCTACTGGCTGAACCCCTGGCAGCTCTACTTCGCCTCGTTCCTCTGGAACCCGAACTATCTCTTTCTGGCCGGAGCGATCCACCTCTGGAGCGCTCTCGTCCAGCGCGAGCGCGCGCGCTTCTGGCCCTCCTTCCTGCACGCCGCCGGGCTGGGACTGGCGTTCCAGATCCACCCGTCCTGCCTGCTGCTGGCGGTTGCCTCGCTGCTGCTCTGGTGGCGCCGGTACTTCCGGGTGCACTGGACGGGGGGATTCCTCGGCGGGCTGGTCGCGGCGATCCCGCTGGTCCCCTGGGCGATCGAGGTCACGGCCCATCCCGCCATCGTCACCGAGGCCAGCAAGGGGTTCCTCGGGCGCGGCCTGATCCTCGTCTTCCCGCTGGCGCGCGGCCTTCTGTACTGGCTGCGCTACGCCTCGCTCTCGGTCGCGGAGAGGATCGGGGACTTCAACTTCTCGGACCTTCTCGGCTCCGACCCCTGGCTGGGTCCCGGGCTCACCCGCCTCGGTCAGGCGCTCGGCGTCACCCTCGTCATCCCCTTGCTCGCGAACCTCTATCTCTGGCGCCGGAGGGGGCGCCGGAAACCATGGTTCCAGTGGCTCTGGGGGCGGAAGCTCGCTCCCGGCACGACCGGCCGCTCCTGGCTCGCGGGGTACGCGCGGGTCTGCTTCGCCGCGGCGGTGATCGTCTACGCGCTCTCGCCGACGACAGTCATGATGTGGCAGGGGTTGATCCTGCTCCACGCGGCCATCCTGCCGGTGATCCTCTGGGCGGGCGCGCTCAGCCGGTCCCGCCTGGCGCCGCGGATCCTGACCGCGACCCGGATCTACACCGTCGCGGCGATCGTCTTCCTCGTCACCATGGCTCTCGGCGGCTCGCAGTACCGTTGCGGCGGCCACACCGGCAAGGACGGCTTCGGCTTCAACCTCCGCTACGACAGCCCGATGTTCCGCGAGTTGCACATCCAGCAGACCTGCCCGTGGCCCGTGAACGTTCCCGGAGGGTGGTGGCCGGACGTGCTGCCGCGGCCGGGGGAGTGAGATCCCGACCCGGAGAGAGCTATGGCATTGACGCTGTGTTGTTGATCATATACGATCAACAACGTGGCTGATCGTAGGGCGAAAGACCGAGGGATAAAGATTCAGGGTTGGAGCGCCCACTACGATAAATGGGTCTTGGCGAAACTCATAGAGCTTGGGTTCGAGACCAGTGAAAATTCTCTGGTCGGTCGGATCGTCCGAGAGTGGCTAGAGCACCATACTGAAGAGCACCGTGCTCTAGGTTTGACCCAAGAGGCATTTCTTCAGGAACGGCGAGGCGGAGGAGCCAAGCTTTATAGCTTCCCCCGTCCTGAGAGCGAAGAGCCGGAGAAGCAGTCCATAGCGTGGGGTAAGTAGGTGCACCAAGACCGAAGGGAGCTATAACGATGCCTGCACCCAGCGGTTCCTCTTTAATCGATTGGGTGGATGCTGCCGACAAGCCGATTGCCCAAATTCCCCGCGGCCAAGTCTTTCAACGTCAGGCCGGATTCCGAGTGGTGCATATCTTTACCTTCAACAGCGAAGGTTGTCTATTACTGCAACAACTTGGCAAGAATCGAGACCGCAATCCCCTGAAGTGGGGATCTTCGGTTGCGGGGTACCTGAACGCAGGAGAGCAATACCTCGATGGGGCGGTCAGACGGCTAAAGGAAGAACTCGGTGTCACAACACCGCTAACTAAGTTCGGAAGCGCGTTCATGCTGGACCAAGGCACCAAGAAATTCATAACCCTTTACCTCACCTCAGCTCCAATCGTCGCTGTTGGCGAGCCAGACCATATCGAACGTCTCCAATTCGAACCCATACCGAAGATTCAGGACTGGATGCTCCGGTCACCGGGCGACTTCACCGAGACGTTCCGTTTCCTATTTCGTTTCTATCTTTCGACTCTCAGGCTCATAACCGCAGCCGACTGACAGCGACCCTCTCGCGCTTTAGGGGCGGGATCCGCGTGGAGCCGGCAGGTTGACGGGCTTGAGAGGTGCAGATTCTGATGGCTGGAGCCGTGGCGATTTTAAAGCCGGAGAAGTCTTCATAGTGGGCTCGGCAGCCTTCAGAGCCTTTTTGGTTGGCAAGGGCAGTATGGAGAAGCTAAAGAGCGCTCCCAGGATATTCACCAAGCAGAGCAGAGTAATTATACTGTAATTAAACTGAGTCACGCTACCGATTCGCCGACGAAGGCTACCAGCAGACGGCGTAGTTTTCACTACGCCGTCCTGTATGCCCAGCCGGCTTTCCAATTGCCTCTTGGTCGCCTGCGTCTCTCGATAATAGTTGTGCTGCGTGTGAAACCCGAGCCCTGTCATAACAGCAACCAGGAATCCCACTGAAAACACCGATCCCGCCAAGATATTGGCTTTTTGGCCTAATAGCGCGACCGCCGAGGCGATAATTGCCGAATTCAAGACAAAATAGTCACGTGAGCGCTGTGCGTTAAGGTTCACCTGGAACCTGTACTCGTCGACCGCTATCTTATAGAGTTCCATTAGTTGGACGTATGTTGGGGTCGCACCTGATTCTTCTTGCATCACCGGCTTTCCGCCGGAGGTGCGCGTTTCTTCTGTGTCTCTCCGCTTGGCCCCACCTTCACCTGTAGCAACCCCCTCACCCTCTCCTCGAAGCTGAGGGTTAGGCAGACGGGCTTCTCCCGAGGTTCTCTTCACTTTAGGGCGTTTCCATATTAGTAGGAACTCGATGGCCTTGACGAGCCGCGCGCCAGCAGACCTTAGATTCCCTGCCGGTAGAATCTCGCTTCGTCCTGCCGGCGTACTTCCTCGGCCTGCCGGCTCTGCTCTCTGAGGTAGGCGTCGACCTCTTCCTGATGGCGGAGGTAGTAGCCGATCACAGCATAGACGTCTGCCAATCCCAGGCTCGGGTAATCCTCGAGAATCTGTTCAGCCGTCGAGCCTTCCTGAAACGAATAGATTACAGAGTCCAGAGTGACCCAGGTACCAGCCACCCGAATCACGCCGTGCTCGTCCTTATATAGCGGGATGACTAGGGTCTCGAATGGAGCGCTCATGGTTGAAGTATAGGGAACAGGGCCGCCCCGCGCGAGCGGCCCTGTTCACGGGCGAGCCTACTTCTTCCGGGCCGCCTTGTGGATCTCCCGCTCCTCGAAGATGTACTTGTAGAGCACGCCGGCGAGGATGCCGCCCAGGACCGGCCCGATCAGGTAGACCCAGAGATTGTCGAAGTTGCCGGTCGCGAGCGCGGGGCCGATGCTGCGGGCCGGGTTGAGGCTGGCGCCGGTCAGCGGGCCGCCCATCAGGATGCAGAAGGTCAGCGTCAGGCCGATCGCGAGGCCGCCGGGTATCGTCGCCTTGCCGCTGATGCCGGCGTTCAGCACCGCGTTGACCAGGAAAAAGGTCAGGATCGCCTCGAGGACCATGCCGATGAGCGGCGTGATGGTGATCGACGTGCCGTTCACCTCGAGGCCGCGGGCGAGCTGGGTCAACCCCAGGCCGGTCCCCGTGCCGCCGAGCACCCAGCGCAGCGCCAGCGCGCCGACGATGCCGCCGACGAGCTGGAAGACGATGTAGGAGCCGGCGCGCGCGGTGTCGATCTTGCCGGCCGCCCAGACCCCCAGGGTCACCGCCGGATTGATGTGTGTGCCCGAGATGTGGCCGTAGGCATAGGCGAAGCCCAGGACCACCAGACCGTGGGCCAGGGCAACCCCGACCAGTCCGGCCCCTAAGGCCCCGGCGCCGGCGCCGATGAAGATCAGCGCGAAGGTGCCGATGAACTCGGCGAGCAGAGACGTCGAGAGCTTGTGATACATGCAAGACCCCCCTTTGGGATACAGAATGGATGAAGCTGCGGGGCAGAGCTTACCAGCCTCACGACCGTTCCGGGATTACCAGGGTCTCCGTATCAGCGCCGGCGCTCCTGCATGCGCTTGACCATCCTGGTGGCGAGCGCGCGGGGGGAGATGCGGATCGACTGCACGCCTATCTTGTTGATCAGGCCGGGGATGACGATCCGCTTGCCGGCGCGGAACCCCTCGTAGCCGGCACGGGCGACGGCGGCGGCGTCCGCCACCTGCAGCATCCCTGAGAAGAGCTTCGAGGCCTCCAGGCCGGCCCGCCGCTGGAAGCCGGTGGCGGTCGGGCCCGGGCAGAGCGCCGTGACGGTGACGCCGGTGCCGCTCAGCTCCTCGGCGAGCGCCTCGGAGAAGGAGATCACGTATGCCTTGGTGGCGTAGTAGACGGCCATCAGCGGCCCGGGCTGGAAGCCGGCCGTGGAGGCCAGGTTCAGCACCCCGCCCCGGCGGCGGGCGAGCATGCCGGGGAGGAGCTTCTTGGTGAGGTGGGTAAGGGTGACGACGTTGAGCTGCAGCTCCTCCAGCTCCCGGCCCAGATCGATCTCGACGAACGGCCCGTAGGTCGCGAACCCCGCGTTGTTGACCAGCACGTCGACCGCGATCTCCGCCGCCTCGAGCTCCTGGAAGACCTCCTCGGGCGACTCGGGCCTCGCGAGGTCCTTCGCCAGCACCCTGACGGCGGCGCCGTGCTTCCGCAGCTCGCCCGCCAGCTCCTCCAGCTTGGCCGTGCTCCGCGCCACCAGCACCAGGTCGTACCCGCCCGCCGCGAACCGCCGCGCCAGCTCCAGCCCGATGCCGCCCGACGCCCCGGTGATCAGGGCCGTCTGGCGTCCGCCCGTACCCGTTTGCTCTGCCATGGCAATAGCTTACCAGTTGCCGTAGGGTGCGCTACGCGCACCGCCAGCATCTCCGAAGGTGCGCACAGCGCACCCTACACCCCCTTCTTCTCCTTCGGCGGCTCCAGCACGAACGGCGTCATCTGGATCTTACCCACGCAGGAGAGATCGAGTCCGTCGCCGGAGCCCTTCTCGATGAAGCTCACCGTGAGCTGATTCCGGCACGGTTCCTCGCCACCATGGCTGCCCCAGGGGATGACGACGCGGACCGCGTGGGTCATCGCGCGGGTCACCCGCGGTCCGAAGTCGGGGGGCGTCACCGGGTCGCGCTCGCCGTTGATCACCAGGACCGGCAGGTCCGAGGCGACCGGCTCGCGGTGGCTCGGCTCGATCCGGGCGCGCGGCCAGACGCCGCAGGCCGCCGTCTGCTGCGCCACCCGGTAGTCGCCGAGGAAGGTGTTGGCCGTGCGCGCCGGCACCTGGGCGGGATCGATGAACGGGATGTCCTCGGCGCAGGTGACGGAGAAGAACAGGCCCATGGTGATCCCGTCGATGGCGCCGAGGCGCGAGTTGACGCTCGCCTGGGCGAGCGGCGCGAAATCGCCGGCGGCCGCCTGGTGGATCATCAGCGGCAACTGGGCGCTGGACCCGGGAGAGTAGAGCGCCCAGCGGACGCCGTCCGCCACGACGTTCCAGGCAACCTTCACCCGGGCGGGTTTGCCCGTCCGCGGATGCTTGACCTCCACCGCCGCCGGCTCGCGCCGGAGCCGGTCCATCACCGCCTGGAACTCCCGCCGGAACTCCGGGAACCCGCCGTGGCAGGCCGCGTCCTTCTCGCACCACTCGGTGAGCAGGTCGAGCGAGCGCTGGCCGGCGGCGGCGTGGGTGATGGGGAGCGTCTCGTCCATCGGCACCGCGCCGTCGAGGACCACGGAGCGCACCGACCCCGGATGGCGGCGCAGAAAAACCTGGGCCGCCCGCGTGCCGTAGGACCCGCCCCAGAGGTTGATCCTGCCGTAGCCCAGCCAAGCCCGCGCGTCGTCGAAATCGTCGATCGCCATGTCGGTGGTGTAGAGCGTCAGGTCGTGCGTCTTCGCCAGGCGTTCGCGGCATTCGCGGACGGCGGCGACAGGGAACATCTCTCCGAGGTAGCTCTGGAGGTCTTCCTGGTGGCCGCCGAGCTCGCAGGCCAGCTTGTCGGGCTCCCCCGTGCCGCGCTGGTCCACGAAGAGGAGGTCACGGTCGCGGCGCAACGGGTGGTCCGCGAAATAACCCGCTTCCGCGGCGATCGCCTCGCCCGGACCGCCGCCGAAGATGAACACCGGGTCCGACTTCGGCGTCGACGACCGGGCGGGGAGGAGGACGACCTTCAGGCGGATCTTGCGGCCGGACTTCGCCGCCCGGTTCTCCCAGACCTCGTAAAGGCCGCAGCGGGCGGCGACCTTGCCCTTCTCCCCGGGCACCTGGCAAGGCTTGAGCTTGGCGTGGAGAGGGTGGGCCGCCGGCTTCGGAGCCGGCTTGGCAATGGCGGGGAGCGCGGCCGTCGCGAGGGTCAGGGCGAGAAGGACGGGCTTCAAAGACTTCCGAAAGGTCATGGATTTCTCCTGTCGTCTTTTCGATTTACGCAGGATAGCGGAAGGGTGTTTCAGATCCGGGGTTTTCAGATACAGATACAATCCCCCGCCATGGCACTGTTCCGGCGCAAGTTCCGCCTCACCGCCTGCGCGACCACCGGCGGCTGAGCGGCCAAGATAGGTCCGGGGGACCTTTCAACGATGATCTCTCCGCTCGTCCGGCTCTTCGGACGGGATGAGAGGATCCTCGTCGGCGCGGAGACCGGCGACGACGCCGGCGTCTACCTCCTCGGCGACCGCGCCCTGGTCGCCACCGCCGACTTCATCACCCCGGTCTGCGACGATCCGCACCGCTTCGGCCGCGTCGCCGCCGCCAACGCCCTCTCGGACGTCTATGCCATGGGCGGCCGCCCGCTCTTCGCCCTCAATCTCTGCTGCTTTCCCGAGGTGGACGAGGAGGGGGACAAGGCGCTCGCGGGGGTCCTGCGCGGCGCCGCCGAGGCCCTGTTCGACGCCGGCGCCGTGCTGCTCGGTGGCCACTCGGTGCGCGACCCCGAGCTGAAGTTCGGCCTGTCGGTCATCGGCGAGGCCGATCCCGAGCGCCTGCTCACCAACGCCGGAGCGCGGGTGGGAGACCGGTTGCTGCTCACCAAGCCGCTCGGCACCGGCATCCTGATTAACGCCTTCAAGGCCGACAAGATCGACGAGGACGGCCTCGAGCCCGCCCTGCTCGAGATGGAGCGGCTGAACGACGTGGCGAGCCGGCTGGCCCTCGAGCACGGCGCCCATGCCGCCACCGACGTCACCGGCTTCGGCCTGACCGGCCACGCGCTGGGCATGGCCAGGGCTTCGCAGGTCGCGGTCCGCTTCATCTTCGAACGGCTGCCGGTCCACGCGGAGATCTACCGGCTGATCAAGGCGGGGGTGACCACCGGCTGCACCGTGGCCAACGAGGAGAATGTGAGCGCCGTCCTCAGCGACTACGCCAAGCTCGACCGCATCCGGCGCGAGGTGCTCTTCGATCCCCAGACCTCGGGGGGGCTCCTCCTCGCGGTGCCCGCCGGGAACGCCCCCGGGCTCCTCGCCGCGCTGCTCGCCAGCGGCCATCAGGCGGCCGATGTCGGCGAGGTGCTGGAAGGTCCGGCGCGGATCGAAGTGACCTAGACCCCCAACTGCTGCTTCAGCTCCTCCAGCTCCGCCGCCAGCCGCTCGACGATCTCCTCCAGATGCTGCACCCGCGAGGCGAGGCCCGGCCGGGGGAGCGCGGACGGATCGGCGGCGGCCTCGAAGATCTCCTCGCTCTCGGGCTCCGGGGACGCCTCGCCCACCAGATGAGTCCAGCGCGCCTCCTTCTGGCCGGGCCGGCGGGGGAGCTCCATCACCAGCGGCTCGTCGTCCGCGGCCAGGCGGCGCAGCGCCTCTTCGGTCTCCTCCAGCGAGGCGAAGGGGTGGAGGCGCTCGCTGCGGGTGCGCAGCTCGCCCGCCGTCTGCGGACCGCGCAGCAGCAGGAGCGTGATCAGCGCCTTGCCCGCGCGGTCCAGCCCCCAGCGGCGCACCACGCTCTGCTGCCAGCGCTCCGTGCGCGCCCCCTCCGAGCGCCAGGCGAGCACCTCCTGCCGCATCCAGTCGAGGGCGGTGACCACCTGGTTCTCGGTGAGCTGCATCACCGGCTCGCGATTGGTCTTCTGGTTGCAGGCGGCGATCAGGGCGTTGATGGTCATCGGCACGGTCTCAGGGTTCGTCTGCTCCTTCTCCAGAAGCGAGCCGAGCACCCGGACCTCCACGGCATCGAGCTTTCTTGGAATGCGCGTCGACATCACCGGATCTTACCGGATGGCGTCCTCTTGATTTCTGTCCGCGGAGATGCCATAGTCTTCGGAAATACCGAGTGGCACACAGAAAAGGTTGGTAGCGGTTTCACGAAGATTGCCCTGCCATAGACACATTCCCCCGCAGCAACCGACTCAGGTGCATACCTTGCCAGATACGACGCGGATCGCCCGGACTCCAAAGTAGAGAGCGAGAGGATTCAGCAGACCCGGACAGCGAACCGAGCGCGACACGCTCCCGAAGCGCACTCCTTGCAGCCATGCAACGCCAGATCCCATCGGGGTCGTCCGTAGAGGAGAGAGCCGGCCGGAGCTTCTCGATTGAAGCAAATGATTTGGCCCCCTTGTGGGGTGGAGGATGCCGTCTAAACCGCGGCAAGAACAACAACCCTGTTTCATGTTGCAAGGAGCAAACGTATGTCTGAGCAAGGTACCGTGAAGTGGTTCAACGACGCCAAGGGCTATGGATTCATCGTGCGGGAGCGCGGCGCGGACGTCTTCGTCCACCACGCCTCGATCATCGCCGAGGGGTTCCGTACCCTGGCCGAAGGCGATCGCGTCAGCTTCGACGTGGTCGAGGGCCCGAAGGGTCTGCAGGCCAAGAACGTCGTCAAGATCTCCTGAGCCGCTTCCCGTCTCGATAGCCACGCCCTGCCGGTCCCGCCGGTGGGGCGTTGTCGGTTTCAGCGCGCTCTCCTCCCGGAATCCCCAAGCCCTGCCACGGGTTACAATCCCCGTCTTATGATCGAGATCGGCTCCCTCCGCATCGACCCGCCGCTCTGGCTCGCGCCCATGGCCGGGGTGACCGACCGCGACTTCCGCCTGATCGTGCGGCGGATCGGCGGCATCGGCGTGGTGACGATGGAGTTCATCTCCTCGAAGGCGATCGTCAGCGGCAACAAGCGGACGCGCGAGATGATGCACTTCAGCGCCGAGGAGCGGCCACTCTCGATCCAGATCTACGGCTCCGACGTGGCCACCATGCGCGAGGCCGCCCTGGTCGTCGAAGAGCTCGGGGCCGACATCTGCGACATCAACATGGGGTGCCCGGCCAACAAGGTGCTCAAGGGGTGCGCGGGCGCCGCCCTGATGGGGGACTTGAAGCTCGCCGAGTCGACCGTCCGCACCGTGCGCGACGCCATCACGATCCCGCTGACCGTCAAGTTCCGGCTCGGCCTCGACGACTGCCGCCGCAACTACCTCGAGCTGGGGAAGATCTGCGAGGCCAACGGCGTCGCCGCCGTCGCGATGCACGCCCGCACCGCCCGCCAGATGTTCTCCGGCGAGGCCGACTGGAGCCATCTCGCCCGGCTCAAGGAGACCCTCGCGATCCCGGTGATCGGCAACGGCGACATCAAGGAGCCCGAGGACGCCCTGCGCATGCTGGCCGAGACCGGCTGCGACGGCGTCATGGTCGGCCGCGGCGCCACCCGCAACCCCTGGATCTTCCGGCAGATCGCGGCCCGCCTGGAGGGGAGCCAGATGGGTGAGGCGACCCTCGCCGACCGCCGCGACCTGATCCTCGAGCACTTCCGCATGGTGGCCGAGCGGGAAGACTCCCTGTTCGCGCTCCACAAGCTGCGGAAGTTCACCGGCTGGTACACCCACGGCCTGCCCAACGGCCGCAAGCTGCGCCAGGCGATCAACCAGATTCCCGACGTCCCGACCTTCCTCGCCACGGTCGAGGCGTTCCTCGGCGAGATCCTCGTCGAGGAAGCCGCTGCCTGATCCCCATGGTGGTGGAGCACGCGATCGACATGGACGTCCCTCCGGCGGAGGCCCTCTCGTCCCTTCGGCGGACGGCCGAGAACCTGGGGGCCGAGCTCCAGGAGGACGGCGCGGTTGTGAAGCTTCACCTTCCGGTTCTCGCGGGGCTCCGCCGGGGCCTCGTCAGCGGCGACATCGAGATCCTGCCGGCCGAGGGGGGCTCGCGGCTGATCTTCCGGCCGGAGACGGCGATCTATCACGTCCAGACCCAGGCTGTGGTGATCCTCCTCCTCGCCACCGCGGGCGGCCTGCTCACCGTTTTCTGGCCCTTCTTTCCCGGCCTGCTGCAGGTGGCCCCCTTCGGCGCCCTGATCGCCCTCGGCGGCTGGTTCCTGGTGATCTCACGCCTGCGCACCAGCGGCCCGGACGAGTTCCTGGAAGCCGTAGCGGCGCGCGAAGACGTTCCCGAAGGCGCTTGAGACGTCACGCGGCGAGCTTGCGGCGGCACGGCCAAGCCTGAGACGTGACGCATCGAGCTTCGCGGCGCTCCGGGCAGGCTTGAGGCGGACCTTACCGAGGATCTCTCGCTTCACGCCAGGGATTTCACGCAGGATTCAAGCTTGAGACGAGGACGAGGAGGCTTACGCCGGCGCGTTCAAGCTCGGGGCGCTCAGCGTCGAGCCCGGAACGTCGCACGCCAAGCTCGCGGCGACCGATTTTAAGCCTGGGCAGAGAGGAGGCAAGCGTGAGGCGGTTCACGCCTCGCTTGTTTGGCACCCGTCCAACCTTGTGACGTCTCGTGATAGACCCGGCGCCCGGCGATCAGGCTTGACCGCGCTCACGCAAGCTCCCGGCGAGGCGTCTCAAGGACTTCCTGAGGCACGGCAAGCTCGGAGGGAATCTCCTTAGCCCCATCCTGGTTTATACTGCTGCAGGCAGTACGGTTCTTTGGCAATTTGGGGGTGTACCGGTTTCGACGGGGAACAAAGCGGAGCAGTGGGCGGCGTGTCGAGCTTCCGCTCGTAACACTGGAAAAATAACTGCGAACGATAACTTCGCCCTCGCGGCCTAAAAAGGGCTCGTGACGTTCCGATGGTGGGCCTTGATTCGCGGCGCCCACCGGAACGACGCTAAAGCGGATCAATGGGTGCGGAGGCCTTGTGACGCATCCTGATATAAAGCAAGGCTGGCTGCCGTGCCAGGTTGGCCTTCTTCCAGAGCACGGTGGTGAGACTTAGAATAGAGGGATACACACGTAGATGCTCCTGATACGCGTTTCTCGGACGTGGGTTCGACTCCCACCACCTCCACCAAAGCCTTCCTTTCAGATTTTCGATCCCAACAAAAAATTGATCAGTCGCGGTCGAACGCCGCTGCGATGCTCCGTTCATACGGGGTTTCCAGCACTCCGACCTCGGTGATGATCGCCGTGATCAATTCCGCCGGCGTGACGTCGAACGCGAAGTTGAGGGCCGAGGTGTCGTCCGGGGCTACGCGGGTGCCGAAGACCTCGGTGACTTCGATCTCCCTGCGCTCTTCGATCGGAATGCTCGCGCCGTTCGGCGTCGCGCGATCGATCGTCGAGAGCGGTGCGGCGACATAGAAGGGGACCTTGTGGCGGTGGGCGAGGACAGCGACCGTATAGGTTCCGATCTTGTTGGCGGTGTCGCCGTTGGCGGCGATGCGGTCGGCGCCGACCACGATGCGATCGACGAGACCTTGCGACATCAGGGCGCCGGCGCTGCTGTCGGTCACCAGCCGGAAGGGGATGCCGAGCTTCTTGAGCTCCCAGGCGGTGAGGCGCGCTCCCTGCAGCAGCGGCCGGGTCTCGTCCACCCAGACCTGACCCAGCTTCCCCGCCTTCCAGACGGACTGGATCACCCCGAGCGCCGTGCCGTACCCCGCCGTGGCGAGCGCGCCGGTGTTGCAGTGGGTCAGCACCCGCGAACCGGCCGCGAAGAGGGTGGCGCCGTGCTCGCCGATCCGGCGGTTGGCCCGGATGTCCTCGGCTTGCAGCTCCCGCGCCCAGGCGAGGAGCGCCGCCGTCACCGCCTCCGGCCCGCGGCCGGCGTTCGCCACGAAGACCTGCCGCCCCCGCTCCAGCGCCCAGCGCAGGTTGACCGCCGTCGGCCGCGTGCCCCCGAGCAGCGCCGAGACCTCCTCGAAACGCTCTTCGAGCTTCTCCGGATCGCGCACCGTCCGCAGCCCCAGCACCAGGCCGTAGGCGGCCGCGACCCCGATCGCCGGCGCGCCGCGCACGGCGAGGCGGCGGATCGCGTCCGCCACCTGTTCAGGGGTTTCGCAGTCGATCCATTTCTCTTCAACGGGAAGGAGGGTCTGCTCCAGGAGCCGGAGTCCGGGGCCTTCCCAGCGCATCGGCGAGAACGTCTCAGCGACGGCGGCTGTGGGGTCACTCATGGCGCGCATCTTATCCCTCCTTTCGCCCCTCTTGCTCCGACGGGCTCCTGATAGAATGCTCCCAGTCCCCGGCAGATCTTTCAAGCGCCGGTTTTATTCTTCCCCAGCAATATTTCGCGAATCGAGGGTTTTGCCTTTGAAAGCCGATCCGAGGAACTTTGGCTTCTCTACCCGCGCCGTCCACGCCGGCCAGAAACCCGATCCCCGCACGGGCGCGGTGACGGTGCCGATCTATCAGACATCCACCTACGTGCAGGAGCATCTGGGCGAAGCGGTCCACTATGAATATGCCCGGGTGCAGAACCCTACCCGCGAGGCGCTCGAGGAGCAGATCATGGTCCTCGAGGGCGGGGTCTCCGGCCACGCCTTCGCGTCCGGCATGGCGGCCATCGCCTGCCTGATGACCGTCGTCCAGGCGGGCGACCACGTGGTGGTCTCGCGCAACGTCTACGGCGGGACCTTCCGCTATTTCACCCGCATCCTGAATCGCTACGGCCTCACCTTCTCGTGGGTCGACACCACGGACCTCGCGGCGGTCGAAGCGGCGATCCGGCCGGAGACCAGGATGGTCTACATCGAGACGCCGACGAACCCGGTGATGGACATCACCGACATCGCCGCCGTCGCCGAGCTCGCCCACGCCCACGGCGCGCGCGTGGCGGTGGACAATACCTTCCTGACGCCGTATCTCCAGCGGCCGCTGGCCCTCGGGGCGGACTTCGTCGTGCACTCGGCGACCAAGTTCCTGAACGGCCACAGCGATTCGATCTGCGGCGCGCTGATCGCGTCGACGCGGGAAGACACCGACTGGTTCGCGCTGGTCCAGAAGTCGTCAGGAGCGATCCTGTCGCCGTTCGACTGCTTCCTGGTGATGCGCGGCATCAAGACGCTCGTCGTCCGCATGGACCGGCACGAGCGGAACGCGCGGCGGATCGTCGAGTACCTCGTCGAGCACCCGAAGGTGAAGCGGGTGCTCTATCCCGGGCTGCCGGACCACCCCGGCCACGAGATCCAGAAGCGCCAGGCCTCCGGGTTCGGCTCGATGATCACCATCGAGATGGGGAGCTTCGAGGCGGCCAAGAAGATGCTCGACGCCATGCTGGTGATGAGCTTCGCGGAGAGCCTGGGGGGCGTCGAGAGCCTGATCTCCCACCCCGCCTCGATGACCCACGCCTCGATCCCCGCCGAGCGGCGAGCCGAGCTCGGCCTGACCGACGGCATGGTGCGGATCTCGGTGGGGATCGAGAACATCGAGGACCTGCTGGCCGATCTGGATCAGGCGCTGGCGAAGGTGTAGGGCCGGGAGGAGGGGCTCAGTCGTCGTCGGAATCGACGCCCGCATAAGCGAGCCCCTCTTCCTCCTCATCGTCATCGTCGTCCCCGAAGTCGGCGTCCTTGTCGACGCTCCCCGCGATCCAGTCGAGGAAGCCGCGCTCGCCCTCCGCGACCTTGAAGGAGAGGATCTCGGGGAGCTCATAGCTATGGAGCTCACGGATGGTGGCCGCGACCCCCTCGAACTCCCTCTCGAGAGTCTTGACCAGGAGCATCAGCTCCCCGTCCTTGCAGATCTTCCCCTTCCAGCGGTAGATCGAGCGGACGCCGGGGAGGATGTTGACGCACGCGGCCTGACGCCGCGCGACGATCTCGCGCGCGATGAGGTACGCCTGCTCTTCGGTTCCGACGGTGGTGACGACGACAATCGCGCGCATGAAACGAAGGTACTGCACTCGTTCCGAGCGAGTCAATCACGCCAGGCCCGCCGCTCGGGATCGTAGGTGTAGACCCGCATCCTGCCGGCGTTGTTGGCGACGCGCACGACGGCGAGCCGCCGCAGGCCGTCGCTCAGGTAGAGCGAGCCGGGAGTCGAGGTCCCCAGCGGACTGAACGAGGCGAGATCGGACTGGTTGAAGCGGATCGGATCGCTCGTCGGCACCCGGTGCCCGGGCGAGCCGGGGTCCGGCACCGGCGGTCCGGGCGGGAAACCGAAGCCGAAGCCGCGCCCGAGGTTGGAGAGCCGCCGCGGCGGCTCGACCTGCGGGTCCACACCGGCGTCGATGTCGCGGTTGAGCACGCCATCGCCGTCGCCGTCACGATAGAGGGTATAGGTGACCACGCCGTCCCGGGCGGTGCGGAACTTCACCGCCACGTTGGCGCTGTGCCGCACGGCCCAGGAACGGGCCAGTTGCAGGACGCCCATCAGCTCGCCCGTGGCCAGCCGCAGCCGCAGGTCGCCGGAGGACCGCAGCAGCGGCGGCACCCCAAGAGTCACGAGGAAGGCGAGCACCGCCAGGGCGACGGTGAGCTCCGCCAGTTGAAAGCCTTTCGCATGGGAGGTCATGGCACGGCCTCGGCAAGAAGCCCGGGCGGGGCGGAGCTCCAGGCCCCGCCCGCCCGGCGCTCTTCAGCGGGACGACTCCGGCTTGTCCGGCTTGGCGGCAGGCTTGGAGTCGGGCTTACCGCCGCCGGACTTGGGAGAGGAAGGAGAGGAGGCGGAGCGGCTGCCTTTGACTTTCTCCCGCAACGTCGTCTCGCCGGCGGTCGCGACGTAGGGCTTGATGAGCTCGAAGGTCTTTTCGCCGATCCCCTGCACCAACATCAGGTCTTCGGCCTTCTTGAACCCGCCGTTCTGCTTGCGGTAGTCGACGATGCGGCCGGCGACGCTCGGGCCGACCCGCGGCAGCAGGGCGAGCTGCGAGGCGTCGGCGTTGTTGATGTTGACCTTCTTGCCGTCCGCGCCCTGAACAGGCAGGGTGTTGAGGAGGAAGGCAAGGGCCAGCAGACCGGCAACGACGTGATGGGTGCGATGGGTGCGATGGGCATGCTTCATGGGAATGCTCCTTTTGGTTGTCCGTGATGCGTTGGTTTTGCGACGGTTCGTCGAGGTCCCTTTCCGTTTGCTTTTTCAGCTCCGCTTCTCTGGGCGCCACCTCCTCTCGGGTTGACGCCAGCCCTCTAGATCAAGCGCCCTGCCAAGCGGCAGTTCTGGATCTAACTAGCTGGAAATAAAAGATTTGCTTGGAAATGCGGAACTCCGGCTCAAGGGGCCGGTGTCAAAGGATCTGGCGGGGAAGCGGGGCTGGGGAGGCGCGAATCGAGGCGGGCCGGGCGTTTGCCGACATGTCAAAGGATCTGGCGCCGCGCGTGATCTTTTGCGGCGCGCCGGCCTTTCGGGTACAGTAGCCGCGCCATGGCGGAAGAACGGGTGGAGAAGAGGACGGACGAACGGTCGGTCTGGCGGGAATATGCCGAGGCGTTGATCATCGCCGCGGTGTTTCTGCTGTTCACGAACACCTTCGTCGTGCAGACCTTCTACATCCCGAGCGGCTCGATGGAGGACACCCTCCTCATCGGCGACCACCTGTTCGTCAACCGGTTCATCTACGGCCCGACGCCGACCGGCGCGGAGAAGGGGCTGCTGCCGTTCCGCCCGGTGCACCGCGGCGACATCGTGGTCTTCCGTTCGCCCGAGAGCCCGGATCTCGACCTCGTCAAGCGCTGCGTGGCGGTGGGCGGCGACACGGTCCAGGTGATCGATCAGCAGCTCCACATCAACGGCAAGGCGGTCAAGGACGCGAGCTACGCCCTGCACAAGAACCCCGAGCCGGTGGGCTACTTCGCCGATCCGCGCATGCGGCTGCGGGACAACTTCGGCCCCTTCCAGGTGCCGGCCGGCCACTACTTCTGCATGGGCGACAACCGCGACAACTCCTACGACTCGCGGTTCTGGGGGCCGCTGCCCGCCCACCTCGTCAAGGGGCGGGCGCTCTTCATCTACTGGTCCTACGGCGGGAAGACCTCGACCGGCCAGTGGGAAGGGGTGGGCTCGAAGGTCAAGGACCTGGGGGAGACCGCGCTCGGATTCTTCTCGAAAACCCGCTGGGAGAGATCGTTCCGCCTGATCCGCTAGCCGTCGCGGTATGCGGGTAGGTACGCACGCAGGTATGTACGCAGAGAAATCCCTGCTCCGGGAGTACCTGGAGGCCCTGCTCATCGCGGTGATCTTCGCGACCTTCGCCCGCACCTGGGTGCTGCAGGCGTTCAAGATCCCGTCCGGGTCGATGGAGAAGAACCTGCTGATCGGCGATCACATCCTGGTCAACAAGTTCGTCTATGGGCCGACGATCTCCCCGCTGGAGGAGAAGCTGCTGCCGATCCGCAAGGTGCGGCGGGGGGACATCGTGGTCTTCAAGTACCCCGAGGACCCCAACCGCGACTTCATCAAGCGCTGCATGGGCCTGCCCGGGGATACGATGAAGATGATCGACAAGGACCTCTACATCAACGGCAAGCACGTCGACGACTCCTCGTTCACCTACTACGCCGACTCCGAGAGCTATCCGCGCGACCTCTTCTTCCACGCCAAGCGGGTGCGCGACAACTTCGGCCCCAAGAGCGTCGCGCCCGGCACCTACTTCTGCATGGGCGACAACCGCGACAACTCCAACGACTCGCGCTACTGGGGGACGGTGCCCGAACGCTACGTCAAGGGGCGGGCGTTCATGGTCTACTGGTCCTTCGCCAGCGACGACGAGACGAGCGAGGGGGCGGAGTGGCCGGGCTACGGCGGCAAGCTGCGGCAGATCGGCAGCGTGGCCCTGAATTTCTTCTCGTTGACGCGATGGGATAGAACCTTTCGCATCGTGCGATAAACTACCCTCCAACGAATCCTTACGGAGGGAGCCAATGCCACGACGGAGTTCCGAACGGGGCGAGGGGAATCTCGGGTGTATCCTCTGGTTGCTCGCGCTGGGCCTCGCGACCCTGATCGCCTGGAAAGCGGTGCCGGTCAAGATCCAGAGCACCCAGCTCTACGACTACATGGACGAGCTGGCCAAGTTCTCGGCCGCCCGCACGCCGCCTGACGAGCTCGCGAAGCAGATCGTCAGCCGCGCCCGGCAACTCGACATTCCGCTCGAGAAGAAGGACGTCAAAATCGTGCGGGACGGGGATCGCATCTTCATGGAGCTCGACTACACCGTTCCGGTGCAGTTCCCCGGCTATACGTATCAGTGGCACTTCCACCAGAAGCTCGACCGGCCGATCTTCATCGTCTGATGCGCGGCTGGCTGGCGATCCTCGGGGGTGGCTTCGCCCCCGGGGCGCTCGCCGGGATCCAGCTCGCCGGGCTGATCTTCTATCTCAATCCGCACCTGCCGTTCGCCTTCGGCCCGGTGCTGCGCGGGAGCCTGATCTACGGCACCCTGATCGGCGCGATCAGCCTGGCGCTGCACCTGCCGTTCACCTGGAGGCGGCCGCGGCGGGCCCGGCGCGCGCTCGCCTGGACCTTCACAGCCGCGCTCGCGGTCTCCGCCCTGCTCGACTGGGCCCACGCCTCCTATTTCGCCTACTTCCTCCCCCCCGGCATCAATGACCGCCTGATCAAGACGGCCCTCTGGCTCACCCTCGGCACCTTGATCGCCTTCTACACCGCGCTGCTGCACTCGCTCAGCCGCCGGCGCTACGGCCGGCGCAGCCGCTGGGGGCTGACGCTGGTCGCGGCGCTCTCGATCTACGCCATGGTCGAGCGCCGGGAGGCGTTTCACCCGCGTCCCGCGCCCACCCCCCGCCCCGCTGTGGTGGAGGCCGGCCAGCGCCCGAAGCTGTGGGTGATCGGCATCGATTCGGCGACGCTCGACGCCATCCTCCCCCTGGCCGGCCAGGGGCGCCTGCCGTTTCTCGCCACGGTGCTCCAGAACGGCGCCTACGGCCGGCTGAGCTCGATCGTGCCGACGCGGCGCGACGCGCTGTGGACCACGCTCGCCACCGGCAAATACCCGTTCAAGCACGGCATCACCGGCCGGCGCTCCTACCCGGCGCCCTTCCTCGCTCCCGGCGCCGAGCTGCGCCTCCTCCCCACCGGGATCTCCTTTCAGCGCTGGGGCGTGCTGGGCGCCAGGCCGCTGCCGGCGGGCACGCCGCGGCGCGAGGCGCTGGCGCTCTGGGAGATCCTGCCGCGGCTGGGCGTTCCCGCCGGCGTGGTCGGCTGGCCGGCGGCCGGTCCGAAGGCCGGCGAAGCCACTTTCGCACTCGGAGAAGATGTCTTTTCGGGGGCTCCCGACCCGGACCTCGGGCGGCAAACGGCGGCCCTGAGGCTCGCCGCCGAAAACCCGCGGGTCGAGGCGGTCTTCCTGCTGCTGCCGGGGCTGCGCGAGGTGTCGCGGCGCTGGTTCGGCGGCTTCAACGCCGTGCAGTTCGAGGGCAGGCAGGAAGCGGAGGCGGCCCGCGCCGCGGCCGATCGGGTAGCCGATTACTACAGGCGGCTCGACGGCTTTCTCGCAGCGGCCTGGGAAGGCGGCGACGGCCCGCGGTTGCTGGCGGTGGTCTCCCCCTATGGGGTCAATCCCCCGGGGTGGCTGAGGCGGCAGATGGCGCCGGGATCGGCGCTCGGCGGCGAGTTCCAGGGGGGGCCGGACGGCGTCCTGCTCCTCTACGGCGAGGGGATCCGCCCCGGCGCCCTGCTCACCGGCGCCCGGCTGGTCGACGTGGCGCCCACGCTGCTCTACGGCCTGGGATTCCCCGTCTCGCGCGAGCTCGACGGCCAGGTGCTCACGTCGGCGTTCGACAAGAGCTTCCTGGCGCGGAATCCGGTGGCGGTTTTTCCTTCGTATGAGGGGCTGGCGCGGGCGCTAAGGAACTGAGAACAAAGGACGAACACGAAGCCTCCAGGCGTGTCTGTCCTCTTCGTCCGTGTCTGTCCCTGTGTCCGTGTCGTTCTCAAGCCTTGGCCACCAGCTTGGGCCCGGCGTTCGCCGGCCGGGCCTCACGGCTCATCGAGCAGCGCCCTTCGAAGGTGGCGCCGTCCTCGATGATCAGCGAGGGCGTGTCGATCTCGGCGAATACCTTGCCGCTGGGAGCAATTTGTACCTTGCGAAGGGCACGAATGATCCCCCTTACCGTGCCGGAGATGAAAACCTGTCCCGCCCGGACCTCGCCGTCCACCTCCCCGGCTTCCCCGACGATCAAGTCCCCTTCCGACTCCACCGTGCCGGTGAGCTTGCCGTCGACGCGGAAGGAGGCGTCGAAGCGAAGCTCCCCCTGGAGATGACTGCCGCCGTCGAGAAAGCCATTGAGATCGCTCTGCTTACCGTCCGACTTGAAGATCATCGGTTCTCTCCCCGCTCGATCAGTACGTCGAAAAGCCGCATCAGTTCCTCCTCCGAGTGGAAGTGGATGCGGAGCTGCCCACGCTCGCCACCCTTGCCCTGTCGCATGATCTCGACCCGGGTCTGCAGGCGGCGGGTGAGCCGCTCCTCGGCGGCGGCGGTATGGACCTCGACCGGACGGTCCGGCTTCTTGGGTTTGGAACGCTCCTCCCGGGGGGCGGCGGCCAGCCGCTCGAGATCGCGGGCGGAGAGCCCGTCGCGAACCGCGCTGTCGGCGAGCCGGATCTGCTCCTCCTGATCCTGCAGGCCGAGCAGTGGGCGCGCCTGGCCGGCGGTCAGCCTGCCCTCGCGCAGCAGATCGAGCACATCGTCCGGCAGGCGCAGCAGGCGCAGCGAGTTGGTGACCGTGGTGCGCGCCTTGCCGACGCGGGCGGCCACCTCCTCCTGCGAGAGGCCGAACTTCTCCTGCAGGGCGGCGTAGGCCTCGGCCTCCTCGATCGGGTTGAGGTCGCTACGCTGCAGGTTCTCCACCAGGGCGAGCTCCAGCAGTTCGCGGTCGTCGGCGACCTGACGGACGACCACCGGAACGGCTTCGAGCCCCGCCTTCCGGGCTGCCCGCCAGCGGCGCTCGCCGGCGATGATGGCGTAGCCGTCCCCCTCGGCTGTCACCACCAGCGGCTGAATCACCCCCTGGGTGCGGATCGACGCCGCGAGATCCTCGATCGCCGCGTCGTCGAAGCGGGTGCGCGGCTGGAACCGGTTGGGGTGCAGGCGATCGATGGGGAGCGTGCGCACCGGCTCGTCCGGCTTCGGCTCGGCCTTCTCGATCAGCGCGTCGAGGCCGCGTCCGAGCCCGCGCTTCTTGGTAGCTGTTTTGCTCTCGGTTTTGCTCTCGGTTTTGCTCTCAATACTGCCGGCCATCATGCCGCCCTCCGCAGGAACTCGCGCGCGAGCGCCAGATAGGCGACGGCGCCGCGCGACTTGATGTCGTACTGGAAGATCGGCAGGCCATGGCTCGGGGCCTCGGCGAGCCGGATGTTGCGGGGGACGACCGTCTCGAAGACCTTGCCGGCGAAGTGGGAGCGGATCTCCTCCGCGACGTCCTTCGACAGGTTGGTGCGGTCGTCGTACATCGTCAGCAGGATGCCGGCGATCTGGAGAGCCGGATTGAGGCTCCCCTGGATGCGCTCGACGGTGGCCAGAAGCTCGCTGATCCCTTCCAGGGCGAAGTATTCGCACTGGAGCGGCACCAGGATGCCGTCGGCGGCGGTGAGCGCGTTTACCGTCAGGTGGCCGAGCGACGGCGGGCAGTCGAGAAGGATCGTGTCATAGCGGTCCGCGACCTCGGCGAGAACGCCCTTGAGGCGCCGCTCCCAGCCGCTCTCGCCGACGAGCTCCACCTCGATGCCGACGAGGTCGCGTTGCGCCGGGACGAGATCGAGATTGGGGAACCCGGAGGGGCGGATCGCCGCCGAGATCGGCACCTCGCCGGACAGCACGTGGTAGAGGTGCGGCGCGGCCGCCTTGATGCCGAGGCCGCGCGTGGCGTTCCCCTGCGGATCGCTGTCGACGAGCAGGACGCGCCGTTCGAGGGCGCCGAGGCCGGCGCCGAGGTTGATGGCGGTGGTGGTCTTGCCGACCCCACCTTTCTGGTTCGCGATGGCGAGAATCATGGTTCGGTCTGGCTCAAGGCCCGGGAGAGGCGCGGCGCAGCGCCAGGATGCGCCGTTTCTCGCTCCCCGCGAGCGGCAGGCTGCCGCAGGAGATGAGCTCCGCCGGCAGCTCGGGATCGTGCTCACCCGCCCAGAGAAGGACGCGCCCGTCCGCGTCCAAGCGGTTCGCGAGGGCTCTCCAGGTCTCGGGATCGAGGCGCAGGGCCCGCGAGGTGATCACGTCGATGTTCTCCGGCAGGCCGGAGGGCAACGGAACCTGGACTCTAGCATCGAGGCACCGGCAGGGCAAAGCGGCTTTGCGGGCGGCGGCGGAGAGAAAGGCCCACTTGCGCTCGCGCGCTTCGACCAGGGTCATCTCCAGGCCGGGGCGGGCGGCGGCAAGGACGAGGCCGGGGAAACCGGCGCCGGAGCCGAGATCGAGCCCGCGCCGGACGCCCGCCGGCAGGAGGGGAAGCGCGGCGAGCGACTCGCCATAGTGGCGGGCCAGGATTTCCTCCCGGGTGCCCGGCCCGATCAGGTTCGTCCGCCGGTTCCAGAGCGCGAGCTCACGGTAGTGGGCCAGCAGAGCGGCGATCGCCTGGTCGTCGAGCGGCTCCGGGGAGAGCTGGCGGATCTCCTTGGCGAAATTGGCGCGCGAGATGTCTGGGAGGACGAAGGCCATGGCTGTGGATCTTAGAACGCGGGGATGTTTCACGTGAAACGTCCTGGGAGCGCCGGCGCTCCCAGGGTTTCACGTGAAACATGGCTGCAAAACAAAGGGCGGCCGTCGCAGGCCGCCCTTGGATCAACTTCGCTTCAATCGGCGTCTACGCCGGCCGGACCATGATCCGCTTGAAGTAACCGTCCCCTTCGCTCTCGGTGACCACGTTGGGGTCATCCGCCAGGGTAGTGTGGATGATCCGCCGGTCGCCCGGGTTCATGGGCTCCAGCACCCGCGGCTTGCCACGCTTGCGGACCTCCTCGGCCACGCGCTGGGCCAAGCTGCGCAGGCGCTCCTCCCGGATCTCATGGAAGTTGTCGCAATCCACCCGCACGGCGGTGGTCTCACCGCCGCTCAGCGAGCGGATCATCCGCGGCAGCAGGTGCTCGATGGCCATCAGGATCTCGCCGTCGTCCGCGAAGCACCAGTCCACATCCTCCCCCACAAGATCGACCTCCAGCCGCTCCTCCCCCTGGAAGACCCGCGGCTTGAGATCCAGCCCCGCGACGCGGACCAGCAGGTTCGCCGCCTTCAACGCGGCTTCACCCATCGATCCGGTCGCCTCCGGATAGCGCTCGGAGATCCCCCGCGGCCGCTCCGGCAGGGTCACCAGATCACCTTCCGGACTTCCTTGCGGGCTCGTCTCCGCCTGACGGAACGGCTCCGCCTCCGGCAGGCGCGGCGACCGGGGCGCGAAATCCCGCTCGCGCCGGCGGGGGCGTTCACCGCCGCCATCGCCACCGCGCCGCTCCCTCGGACCGCCGCGCCCACCGCGATCGCCGCCGCGATCTCCACGCGGCTCGCGCGGCGGACGGGCTTCCCGCGCCTCAGGCGCTCGCGGCGGCGCGGCGGCAGGAGCCACGGGGGAAGGTGCCTCCTCTTCCACATCGGCCTGGGGAAGCGGCGCCGCCTCCGGCCGCGTCCGGTACGCGGAGGGCACCGGCGGCGGCGAGGTGCGGGTCGCCGCCGGGACCGACACCGGCGTCTCCCGGCGCGGGTTCTCGGGATCGACCTCGATCACCACCTTGCGGCGGGTCTTCAGGAAGCCGTGGCGCTTCTCGAGGCTGCGATAGGCGACGTAGCTGGGGTCGAGATTGAAATAGTTGGCGGCCTGAACCAGAGCCTGTTGCAGGGTGTCGCCGGAAAAATAGCGTCGCTTGGCGTCGTTCATAGGGATGGGTCTCTCAGGGGGAGGCGCGCTCACGCTGCTTCCCGCTTCCGCAGAGTGTTGTAAACCTGAAGTTGGATGATGGTCAAGACGTTGTTGGTGAGCCAGTAGAGCACCAGCCCGCTGGGAACGCCGAGGAAGAAGAAGGTCATCGCCACCGGCATGATCTGGAACATCCGCCGCTGCATCGGATCGCCCGCCTGCGGCCCCATGCGGACCTGGATGAGCTGCGTGACGCCCATGATGATCGGCAGCACGTAATAGTGGTCATAGGCCGACAGGTCCTGGATCCACAGGAGCCAGGGCGCGTGGCGCAGGTCGACCGCCGTCGACAGCAGGCGGTAGAAGGCGAACAGAATCGGCATCTGAATGAGCAGCGGCAGGCAGCCGCCCGCGGGGTTCACCCCCGCCTCCTTATAGATGCCCATCACCTCCTCGTTCATCTTGCGCTGCGCCTCGAGGTTCGGCTTGCCCGCCTTGTCGCGCAGCTTCTGCCGGTAGCGGTCGCGAACCGCCTGCACCTTGGGGTTCAAGTCCTGCATCTTCCGCATCGACATCGTGCTGCGGTGGGTCAGCGGCAGGAGCACCAGCTTGATCAGGATCGTCAGCAGCACGATCGCCCATCCATAGTTGGCGACGATGTTGTCGTGGATCCAGTGCAGGGCGATGAGGAGCGGCACTACCAGCGGCTTGAGGGTGCCGAGCTCGATCGTCTCGTCAAGGCCGTAGGGGAGGGCCTTCAGCCGGTTGTAATCCTTCGCTCCCCAGTAGGAGGCGAGCGCCATGTGGTTCCCGGCCGGCCGCAGGATGGCAACGAATTCGCGAGGGAGCTTCTTCTCATCACTGGAGATCCGGTCCTTGCCCGGCACCGGCAGGAACTTCGCCGCGCCCCCCTTGTCGCCGATCTCCACCATCAGGGGCACGAGGATCGCGCGGTCGACCGCCACCTGCGGAACCACGGCCGAAAGGTAATAGGTGTCCCCGATCCCCACCCAGGCGAGCGAGCGCCCGGGGATGTCGACAGGGTCGAACGTGCTGCCCGCGTCGACGGTCTCGTAGTCGCCGCCGGCCTTGTAGACGGCCCGCCGGTGCTCGTAGCGGCTCTTCATCTCCTCGGCCGACGGGTTGCGCACGCCAGGGCCGATCAAGAGACCCCAGTCGGCGCGACCAGAAACCCGGACGTCCCGGACGTCGGCCACCAGGAACCCCCGGTCGTCGAACCGGAAGGTCTTCTCGGCGGCCATGAGCGGATCGCTGTAACGAAAAGTAACCGAGCGGCCGTCCGTCCCTCGCTCGGTCCTGAACAACGCCTGGTTCAGAGGACTCGGCTGGAGGCCGTCGGCGGCGAGGGAGTAGAGGGAGTAAGGATAATCGAGGCCTGTCCGCTGGCGCACCAGCTCCAGGACGCCGCTCTTCGGGTCCGACTTCTCCGGCGCCATCAGCGAGAGGAGCTGCGCGCCCCGGTTGGTGAACACCGCGACGGTCCGGCCGGACTGGAGGGTAACCTTCTCCTCGGCCGCCGCCGCGACCGGAGGAGCGGCGGCGACCGCCGTCGCCGGCGCGGGCTGGCCCGGAACGGCGGCGGCAGCCGGCGGCACCGAAGGAGCCTCCGGCGCGGGGGCGGGTGCCGCCTGCCGGCTCTGGGCCGCCGGCGGCTCCGGCGGCTTCGGCTTCGCCGGCGGAAAGAGGGTGTACCAGATGGCGATGACCGCCAGCGAGAGCACGAAGGCAAGGAGCAACCGGCGAGTTTCCACGGGGATTCAGAGTCCTTTTCGTTCGTATGTCTACGGGGGCTCGGGGCCGCGCTACGGCAGGTCGAGACCGCCCGGATGAAAGGGTTGGCAGCGCATCAGCCGGCCCGCGGTGAGAAACCCGCCGCGCCAGGGGCCGTGCTTGAGAATGGCGAGGCGGGCATATTCGGAGCAGGTCGGAGTGAACCGGCAGGAGCGCGGCAGCAGCGGCGAGAGGCGCCGTTTGTAGACGCCGAGCAGGTAGATGAGCAGGCGCGTCATCTGGCCGGCTCCCGCCGCTCGCGCAGGCCCCCAAACAGCCGCAGCAGCTCCGCCCGCAGCGCCGGAAAGTCGCTCTTGCCGGCTTCCGGCTTGAGATGGACCACCAGGTCGAGAGCGGGGAGGCTGCCGCGGTCCTGCCATCGCCGGTAGACCTCTTTGATCCTGCGCTTGAGCCGGTGACGCACCACCGCCTTGCCGACCTTCCGGCTGGCGGTGATTCCAATCCGGGGATGCCCGAGCTGATTTGGAACGAAGTAGAGGATGGCGAACGATCCGTGCCGTCTGCGACCTGTGCGATAGCAGCCGAGGTAATCCTTCCGTCGCCGCAGTCTCTCTTCAGAGGTCAGGCGTTCGCCCGCCGCGCCCGCGATAGGCCCCGGCGGGAGACGATCGCCCGCCATCAGACGCTCAGGCGCTTGCGTCCCTTCTGGCGCCGCCGCGCGATCACCGCGCGACCGTTGCGGGTGCGCATGCGCACCAGGAAGCCGTGGGTCCGCTTGCGCCGACGGTTGTTGGGCTGAAAAGTCCGTTTCACGTGTGGCCGCCTTCTTCGAAGTCGAGGTCATGGATCGCGGGACCGCCGGCTGGTCCGGAACCGCCCGCTCGGTTGGAACGAAACCCGTAAAGTATTGCACCGCAGGGGAGTACGTCAAGGACGCCCGTCCTTCAGCGGCAGACGAAACAGCGAATGGCGGAGAGGGTGGGATTCGAACCCACGGACCGGTTGCCCGGTCAACGGTTTTCGAGACCGCCCCATTCGACCGCTCTGGCACCTCTCCGGTTGTCTTACGTTTGAGATCGATGGCGGAGAGAGTGGGATTCGAACCCACGGTAGAGTTTCCCCTACACACGCTTTCCAAGCGTGCTCCTTAAGCCACTCGGACATCTCTCCCGATCCTTCCAAAGAACCCTGCCGCTCACGGCCTGCGCCGCAGCGACGCGAAGAAGCCGCGCAACAGCGCGGCGCTCTCACTCTCCATCACGCCGGCCATCACTTCCAGCCGGTGGTTCAACCGCGGGTCCTGGACCACGTTGCCCAGGGTGCCGCAGTAGCCGGCCTTCGGATCGGGCGCCCCGTAGACCAGCCGCTCGACGCGGCTGTTGACCAGGGCTCCGGCGCACATGGCGCACGGCTCGAGGGTCACGTACATCGTGCACCCGGCGAGCCGCCATCCGCCGGCGACCGATGCCGCCTGCCGGATCGCCAGGATCTCGGCGTGCGCCAGCGGGTCGCCGTCGGTCTCGCGGCGATTGTGGCCTCTCCCCACCACCACCCCGTCCCGGACCACCACCGCCCCGATCGGCACTTCACCGATCCCGGCGGCTCGCCTCGCCTCGGCGAGGGCTTCCATCATCCAGACCTGATCTTCGGGTCTTTCCAAGAGATGCCACCGCCCCCGCCCAAACGGGAACGCGTATGTTACCCGAGAATTTCCGCGGCGCAAAACCGCGGGGCTCAAAGTGCTCAGGGAATTCCTCCCGCCACCCCAGGGGTTGGACCTGCCGTACCGTGTTCTTTACTTCCCAGATCCCACGACATAGCATGAGGGCCTTGCAGTGGCCCACGAAGGGTTCGGGTCCTGTGCATCGGCCACTACCGAACCTCGTCAGGCCCGGAAGGGAGCAGCGATAAGGTATGCGGTCGAGTGCCGCAGCTTCACCGGAACCCTTCGTCGACCACTGTCACCTCCAAATCCCATGACGTATCAGGTCCTCGCGCGCAAGTGGCGCCCGCAGAATTTCTCCAGCCTCGTCGGCCAGGAGCCGATCGTTACAGCCTTGCGCAACGCCCTGCAGGAGGGGCGCATCGCGCAGGCCTACCTCTTCTCCGGCATCCGCGGCGTCGGCAAGACGACGGCGGCGCGCGTGCTCGCCAAGGCGCTCAACTGTGAGCGCGGCCCCGCCGCCGACCCCTGCAACGAGTGCATGGCCTGCATCGAGATCACCCGCGGCTCAGACCTCGACGTCATCGAGGTCGACGCCGCCACCTACTCGAAGGTCGAGCAGGTCCGCGATCTCACCGAGAGCCTGAAGTACGGCCCGGCGCGCAACCGCTACAAGGTGGTGGTGCTCGACGAGATCCACCGCCTGTCGCGGCAGGCGTTCGACGCCCTGCTCAAGATCGTCGAGGAGCCGCCGCCGCACCTGGTCTTCATCTTCGCCACCACCGAAATCGACGCCGTGCCGGCGACGATCCTGTCGCGCTGCCAGGAGTTCCACTTCCGGCGCGTGCCGTCGCCGGCCCTGGCGGCGCACCTGCGGACGATCTGCGAGGCCGAGGCGATCCAGGCGAGCGACACGGCGCTGCGGCTGATCGCCCGCGCCGGCGAGGGGAGCGTGCGCGACTCGGTCGCCCTGCTCGATCAGCTCGCCACCTTCGGCTCCGGCGCGATCGCCGACGAGGACGCCGTGCGCCTCCTGGGTGGCCTCGACACCGCCCTCTTCCAGACGCTGATCGCCGGCATTCTCACCGGCGACTCCGCGGCGGTGAGCACCGCCGTCCGCCGGATCGAGGACGAAGGCTGGGACCCGCGCCACGTCTACGGCCAGTTCCTCGCCTTCTGCCGCGACGCGCTCCATCTCGCCATGGGCGGCTCGCCCGGGCAGGTGGACCTCCCCAGCGAGGAGGCCCAGGCGCTCGCCACCACCGCCCGCGCCAGCGGCTACGAGAACCTGCTGCGGCTGATGAACCTGCTGCTGACCAGCGAGCCGATCGTGCGCCGCAGCGACACCGGCGCGCTGGCGGTCGAGATCGCCTGGCTGCGCGCCGCCGAGCTGCCGAAGCTCACCCGGGTGGAGGAGATCCTCGCCGGCTCGGCCTTCGCCGGAAACGCCGAGGGTGGGCGGCCCGCCGCCGCGCCGAGACCCGCGCCCGCGCCCGCTCCTTCACGGAGCCGCGCCCCCGAGCCGCCCCCCCGGGCCGCCGCGCCGCCGCCGCAACAACAGCAGCAGCCGGCCCCGAAACCCGCCGAGACGGCGCCCCAGGCCGAACCGCAGCCGCAGCAGTCTTCGCAACCGCCGCGGCCCGTTGCTCCGGTGCCGCCGCCAAGCCGGCAGGGCGATCCGATCACCGCCTTCAAGGAAGAGGCCGGCAAGCGCAAGCAGAATATCGGCGGCTTCCTCGACGCCGCCGAGGACATCCGCTTCGAGGATGGCCGCGTCACGGTCTTCTGCCCGGGCGGCGACACCTATCTGCGCACCCGGCTGGACGCCAACCGCGCCATTCTGGGCGAGGCGGCGGCCGCGGTCTGGGGTCCGGAGACCCGACTTGATATCCTGGAGAGTCGCAACGCGCCCAAGGCTCCCGCCGCGGAGACGAAGACCGGGCCGGTCCAGCAGGTGGAGCAGATCCCGACGGTGCAGGCCGTCCTCGATATCTTCAAGGGGCGGATCGAAACGGTGGAAGAGCACGGCAGCTATACGGAGGATTGAAACGATATGAGCAGCATGCAGAAACTGATGAAGCAGGCTCAGGAGATGCAAGAGCGCCTGCAGCGCGAGCTGAACGAGCTGGTCGTCGAGTCCAGCGTCGGCGGCGGCATGGTAACCGTCCGGATGAGCGGCCACAAGCAGCTCGTCGGCTGCAAGATCGACCCCGAGGCAATGGACAAGGACGATCCGTCCATGCTGGAGGATCTGATCGTCGCGGCGGTCAACGAGGCCGGCCGCAAGATCGAGGAGACGATGCAAGGCAAGATGGGGTCGCTGGCGTCGAGCATGCCGGGCCTCTTCTAGCCCGCGCGTCGAGACGATGTCCGATCCCCTGGCCCGGCTCATAGGGGAGCTGTCCCGGCTTCCGGGGATCGGTCCCAAGACCGCGACCCGCCTCGCTCACTATCTTCTCAAGGTGCCGGCCTCGGAAGCCGAGGCCCTGGCGCAGGCCATCGTGGAGGTCAAGGAAAAGCTCTTCCACTGCTCGGTCTGCAACAGCATCACGGCTGTCGACCCCTGCCGCTACTGCGCCGACGAGCGGCGGGACCGGAGCCGGATCTGCGTCGTCGAGGAGGCGTTCAACCTCGAACCGGTCGAGCGCACCGGCGAGTACCACGGCCTCTACCACGTCCTGCTCGGGGCGCTGTCCCCGCACCGGGGGATCGGCCCCGACCGCCTCGCCATCCCCGGCCTGCTCACGCGGCTGGAGGGGATCGAGGAGGTGATCCTGGCCACCAATCCCAACGTCGAAGGGGAGGCGACCGCCATGTACCTCGCCCGGCTGCTCAAGCCGCGGGGGGTGAAGGTCACCCGCCTGGCCTTCGGCATGCCGGTCGGCGGCGACATCGAGTACACCGACGAGGTGACGCTGGGCCGCTCGCTCGCCGGCCGGCGCGAGATGTGACTTTCGGCGACCTCCCCCCCGAGATCGTCGTCCCGCCCCCCGGGCCGCGCTCGCGCGAGCTGTCGGCAGCCCTCGGACGGTTCGAGGCCCCCGGGATCAACACGCTCGTGGGTGGAGAGCCCGCGATCCTCTGGGAAGAGGCGCGGGGCGCCAACGTCCGCGACGTCGACGGCAACATCTATATAGACCTCACCTCGGGCTTCGGCGTCGCGGCGGTCGGCCATCGCCATCCGCGGATGGTGGCGGCGGTGCGCGAGCAGGCCGGCCATCTCCTCCATGCCCTGGGGGACGTGATGGCCCATCCGCTGCGCGTCGAGCTCGCGCGGCGCTTGGTGGAGATCGCGCCGGTCGACGAGCCGCGAGTCTTCTTCGCGATCTCCGGCGCCGAGGCGGTCGAGATCGCCCTGAAGACCGCCCTCGGCGCCACCGGCAGGCCGGGTATCCTCGCCTTCGAGCCCTCCTATCACGGCACGACGCTCGGGGCGCTCAACGTCACCTCGCGGGAGGAGTTCCGCGCCCCCTTCGCCGCCCACCTCCACGGGCACGTCCGCCGGCTCCCCTTCGGCGGCGATCTGGAGCGGGTGGCGGAGATCCTGGGGAGTGAGGAGATCGGTGCCGCGATCGTCGAGCCGATCGTCGGCCGCGAGGGGGTGCTGATCCCTCCTGCCGGCTGGCTCGCGGGGCTGGCGGAAATCTGCCGGCGGCGCGGCACGCTGCTGATCGCGGACGAGATCTTCACCGGCTTCGGACGCACGGGGCGCCGCTTCGCCGTCGAGCACGAGGGTGTGCGGCCGGACATTCTCTGCTGCGGCAAGGCGCTGGGAGGCGGACTGCCGATCGCCGCGGTGGTCGCCCGCCGCGAGCTCTTCCGCTGCTGGGAGACCCCGGGCGAGGCGCGCCACACCGCCACCTTCCTCGCCAACCCGCTCGCCTGCGCCGCCGCCCTCGCGACGATGGACGTCCTGCGGGACGAGGACCTCCCCGCCCGCGCCGCCCGCCTCGGCGAGATTTTCGGCCGGCGCCTCGCCACCTGGCCGGAGCGCTTCCCCGCTATCGAGGAGGTTCGCGGCCGGGGACTCCTCTGGGGGGTCCAGTTCCGCACGGCCGAGATCGCAAAGAAGTGGATGCTCGCCGCCTGGTCGCGGGGCGTCCTCCTCCTCGCCGGCGGGCCGGAAGGGCGGGTCGCGCAGCTCGTGCCGCCGCTGACGGTGAACGAGGAGCAGCTCGCAGCGGCGCTGGGGATACTGGAGGAGGCTCTCGAGATTCCTTAATCCTCTAGCGGCGACGCTCCATCTCCCGAGACGACGGAGAATTTTCTCGGGACGACGGACCGTCGCGGACAGGTCTTACAATCCCCTCCTATGCTTCGCACCCCCCGCTTCAAGATCGCGTTCATCGGCACCCACGGCGTGGGGAAGACCACGCTCTGCTACGGGCTGGCGGCACGGTTGAAGCGGCGGGACGTGCCCATCGAGGTGGTCCACGAGGTGGCGCGGCGATGCCCGCTGCCGATCAACGAGGAGACGTCGGTGGCGGCGCAGTCGTGGATCCTCCATACCCAGATCGCCGAGGAGCTGGTCGCCCAGACGCGGTATCCGGTCGTGGTCTGCGACCGCAGCGTGCTCGACAACTACGTCTACCTCCTCCTCGCCGCCGGCCGGCAGGACGGGCCGGAGCGGCTGGTCGAGTACTGGCTCCAGGGGTACGACCTGCTGGTCCACGTCCCGATCGTCGAGACCTTGAGCCCGGACGGCGTCCGCTCCCCCGATCCCGGGTTCCAGCGCGCTGTCGAGGAGCGCCTCGTCCAGGAGGTCGCCGAGCGGCGGCTCCCCGTCCTGCGGCTCGACCCCGGGGCGCGGCCGGACTGGCTGGATACGGTCGAGCGGACGGCCTGGGAGCGGCTGCGGCCGGCCCAGCTCCCGTTGCCATCCGTATAGCTGCCTTCCTTATAGAAAGAGCCCGACTCCGGCTACAATAGGCGCACCTTGGGAATTGAGAACCTTCTTCGCCGGTGGGAGATCTTCGCCCACTTCACGGACGAGCAGCTTGCCCAGCTCGCTCAGTGCTCCACGCGCAACCGTTTCCCCGCCGGCGCCATGATCGTCAAGGAGGGGGAGGAGACGCAGGACGCCTACCTCATCGAGAGCGGCGGCGTGCGCATCCAGCGCAAGACCCCCTACGGCCACTTCAGCCTCGCGGCCCTGGAGGCCGGCACCCTGTTCGGCGAGACCTCTTTCGTCGACCGCGTGCCCCGCTCGGGGGACGCGGTGACCACGATGGAGACGGATCTGATCGGGCTCAATCCGATGGCGCTCTCGACCCTCATGGAGCGCGATCCGCGCTTCAAGCTGGCCCTCTACTGGGCCTTCTGGAAGAGCCTGTCGGCCAAGCTCCGGCAGACCAACGCCAACCTCACCCAGTTCTTCTCGGAGACCGGCAAGCCGCCCGACGCCGAGCCCGCCTCCGGCGACGAGCGGACGGCCGAGTTCCGCGTCGACCTCGCCTCCAAGCGCAAGCTGTTCCAGGAGCAGAAGCTCTCCAGCATGGAGATCAACTTCCTGTCCTCCCTCTCGAAGGAGCGGAAGTACGGTCCCACCCAGGTGATCTTCCGCGAGGGGGAGATGGGCAACGAGATGTACGTGGTGCTCGAGGGGCGGGTGATGATCAGCAAGTTCATCCCCGGCGCCGGCGAGGAGGCTCTCGCCTTTCTCGAGCGCGGCGGCTACTTCGGCGAGATGGCGCTGATCGACAACGAGCCCCGCTCGGCCGACGCCAAGACCCACGAGGAGGGCGCCGTGGTGCTGGTGATCTCCCGCGAGGTGCTCGAGGGTATCCTCGACATCAACAAGCTGTCGTCGATCCGGCTGCTGACCATCCTCTGCAATCTGGTGGCGAGCCGCCTGCGCGAGCTGGACGAAAAGATCATCGGCTGGTTCATCATCGCCGGCGGCTCGGGGATCTCCTGGCCGGTGCCGCCGCCGATGGAGTAGGCCCCGACGCCTCCAGCGCTCCCAGCACCTTCCCCACCAGCGACGACAGCGGCAGCTTGGCGCGCCCGGCCGCGTCAAAGAAGCCGGCGGCCATCCCCTCGCGCACTTCCCCACCCCAGGCGAGCTCGGCGCGGTGGATGTCGATCTCCAGATCGCGGTAGGTGATGCCGTGCCGCGCTCCGGCGATCCGGGGGCCCACGGTCCAGCGGCCGCCGTAGAGCTCGGCGAGGGCGGACTCGGGGTCCCCAGGCTCGGGCGTGCCGTTGCGCTCGCGGGTCGTCCACGGGAGCTCCCAGGTGCCGGCGAGGAGGGTGCTGTCCTCGGGGCGGCGGAAGAGGAGCACGCCGGACCCCTCCTCGACCACGGCCACCAGGAGCCGGTGCCGCTCCCCTTCGCGCTTCACCTTCGGGATCGGATACCGCTCGGGGTCCCCCTCGCGCGCCGCCCGGCAGCCGGGGCGCAGGGGACAGAGCAGGCACTTGGGACGGCGCGGCGAGCAGAGGGTCGCACCAAGCTCCATCAGGGCCTGGTTGCTGTCGCCGGGGCGGGCGGGATCGAGCAGCTCGGCGGCGGCGGCGAGGAGCTGCCGGCGCGCGCCGGCAGCTCGCGGATCCTCATCGAGGGCGAGACAGCGCGAGAGGACGCGCTCGACGTTGCCGTCCATCACCGGCGCGGCGACCCCGAAGGCGATGCTCGCCACCGCCGCCGCCGTGTAGGCGCCGATGCCGGGGAGCGCCAGCAGTCCCTCGACGGTGGACGGAAATGCCGCCATCGCGGCAATCTGGCGGGCGGCCGCGTGGAGCTGCCGCGCCCGCCGGTAGTAGCCGAGCCCGGACCAGAGAGTCAGCACTTCCTCGACCTCGGCCCGCGCCAGATCCCCGACGGTGGGAAATCTTTCCAGGAACCGCGTGTAAAAAGGGAGAACCGTCTCCACCCGGGTCTGCTGGAGCATGACCTCGGAGAGCCAGATCTTGTAGGGATCGCTCGTTCGCCGCCAGGGAAGGTCGCGGCGGTGCTGGTCGAACCAGGTCAGGAGCTCTTCGGCGTGCCGCATCGCGTCATTCTAGACATGTACAACAGCCAATTTGGCAGGCAGGTGCCAGAAAAGAAAAAGCTCCCAGCTTGCGCTGGGAGCCCCCTCCTTCCCGAGGGAAGGAGGAAGTAGGGGGGGAGGCCCCATCTCTCCGGGTTGGCTATTGTGGCTGTACCCCTGTAGCTAGGGGATTAAGGTTGGAGTCAAAGAGGTTGAGATCACTAGGATCTCGAAAACAGGTGGGGTTGGTTAGGTTGGTCTGGAACTCTCCCCCTCGTCATTTCCTGTCTCTTATTGTCTGCAACAGCCGTGCCCGGTCTAGCATTCCAGCCTTCCGGTCGGCCGCTTGCCTGCTCTTGCCTCAAAGAACGCCGGGAGAGGCCGGTTCCCCTCACCTCTCCCGCAACCGGCAGGGCCAGGGGAGCATTCCTAAAAAAACCGCCCATAAAAAGAGAGGCCCCCCGGCGCTTGGCCAGAGGGCTTAAGGGGGGAGGTTCCTGTTTCGGGTTGGCTTGGTTGGCTCTACCCCTGATCAGGGGATCAAGGTGGGCTTGTTTGAGGACGAGATCGCGTTAGGATCTCTAAAAGGGTGGGACATAGGTTGGCTGGATGAAACTTCCCCCTCGGTTCCGACTAATTTGTACCCTGCTTTGTCTGCAAGCCACGTGCCCGGTGGAGGTCCACAGCCCGAGAGCCTATAAAATACGCGTTTGAGCGAAGCTCCCTCTGGAAGCCGGGCCAGGAACTCTGGCCAATCGTTCTCATTCGTACAAAGGCATTCCTCCGAGTTAGGCATTTCTACATAGGATCGTCCGCTCCACGAGGAGATGGGAGATGTCAGAGTTTCGGGAAGTCCGGACCGTCGGCTGGAAGGAGCACCTGGATCTTCCCGAGCTGGGGATCGTCCGCATCAAGGCCAAGGTGGACACCGGGGCCCGCACCTCGACGCTGCACGTCGATTCCATCCGGCTGCTGGAGGTGCTCGCGGACGGCTCCGAGCGGGTGGCGCTCGAGTTTCGCCCCGACCGCCGCCGGCCGGACTGGCGGGTCCAGACCGAGGCGCGGGTACTGCGGCGCATGCGCGTCGTCGACTCGGGCGGGCACCCCGAGGTGCGGCCGGTGATCGAGACGGAGATGGTGCTCGGGCCGGTGCGCAAGAAGATCCTGGTCACGCTGACCAACCGCTCCGGCATGCTCTTTCGTATGATCCTCGGCCGGAAGGCCCTGGAGGGGGACTTTCGGGTGGACGTCGCCGGCAAGTACCTGCTCCGCGAATGGCACCCCCGGAGGTCGCGCGGGCGAGAGGCGGAGAACCGATGAAGATTGCCATCCTGTCGCGCAAGGCGACCTTGTACTCGACCTCGCGCCTGATCGAGGCCTGCCGCCAGCGGGGCGCCGACGTGGCGGTGCTCGACCCGCTGCGGTGCGTGGTCAAGGTGTCGAAGAAGCGGCCGGAGGTCTTCCACGACGGCGAGCGGGTGACCGGCGTCGACGGGGTGGTGCCGCGCATCGGCGCCTCGATCACCTTCTACGGCCTCGCCGTGCTGCGCCAGTTCGAGATGATGGGGGTCTTCCCCGCCAACGAGAGCCAGGCGATCTCGCGCAGCCGCGACAAGCTGCGCAGCCTGCAACTGCTCTCGCGCTATGACATCGGCATTCCGCCCACCGCCTTCGCCCGCAGCCGCGAGGACGTGCGCTCGGCCATCCGCCGGGTCGGCGGCGCGCCGGTCATCCTCAAGCTGCTGGAGGGGACGCAGGGGATGGGCGTCATTCTGGCCGAGTCGGCCAAATCGGCCGAATCGGTGCTCGACGCCATGAGCTCGCTGGGACAGAACATCCTGATCCAGGCCTTCATCGAGGAGGCGCACGGCACCGACTACCGGGCCATCGTCATCGGCGGCAAGGTGGTGGCTGCGATGGCGCGCCAGGCCGGCGAGGGGGAGTTCCGCAGCAATCTCCACCGCGGCGGCACCGCCGCCGGCGTCGAGCTCGAGGAGGCCTACGTCCAGACCGCGATCCACGCCGCCGAGGTGCTCGGCCTCAACATCGCCGGGGTGGACATGATCCCTTCCAAGGACGGTCCGATGGTGCTGGAGGTCAACAGCTCCCCCGGCCTTGAGGGGATCGAGGGGGCGACCGGCGTCGACGTCGCCGGCGCCATGATCGGCTTCGTCCTCGAGCGCGCCCATCAGGGCCACCCGCGCACCCAGGGGCGGGGATAAAGGCCGGGATAAAGATAAAGATGATGAAGGCGCGCGAGCCCCTCTGCTTCGCCGGCACCCCCGTCGCCCTCGGGGAGACGGCCGAGTTGCGGCTGCGGGTGGCCGAGTCCTACGCCGCCGAGCCGGTGACGGTGCCGGTGACGGTCATCCGCGGCGCGCCCGGTCCCACCCTGTTCGTCACCGCCACGGTCCACGGCGACGAGCTCAACGGCGTCGGCATCCTGCGCGGCCTGCTCAACGACACCGACTTCAGCGCCCTGAAGGGGACGCTGATCGCGGTGCCGGTCGTCAACGTCCCCGGCTTCCTCAATCAGGACCGCCGCCTCCCCGACCGCCGCGACCTCAACCGGAGCTTCCCTGGCAGCCGCAAGGGGTCGCTCACCGCCCGGCTGGCCGACGTCCTCTTCCGCGAGGTGATCCGCCAGAGCGACTTCGGCCTCGATCTGCACACCGCCGGCGGCGAGCGCACCAACAACCCGCAGATCCGCGCCGATCTCGCGGACCCCGCCGTGGTCGAGCTCGCCGGGGCGTTCGGCTGCCCGCTGATCGTCGACGGCGCCGGACCCGAGGGGTCGCTGCGGCAGACGGCGGTGGCGGCCGGGGTGCCGACCGTGGTCTACGAGGCGGGGAGCGCCCGCCGCTTCGAACGGCCGTTCATCGAGGTCGGTATCCAGGGGGTGCTCAACGTCCTGCGCCATCTGAAGATGATGCCGGGGGAGCCCGCCTCGCCGCCGCTGCGGCTGTGGATCGAGCGCACGCGCTGGATCCGCTCCCGCAAGGGGGGGATCCTCGAGCTCGAGGTGGACCTCGGGGCGCCGCTGCGCCGCGGGCAGGCGATCTCGACCCACAGCAACCCCTTCGGCCGCGAGCGTAGCGTGCTCAAGGCCCCCTGCGCGGGGATCGTCCTCGGCCTCACCCAGCTCCCGCTCGTCCACCCGGGCGACGCGATCTGCCACGTCGCCCGCGTCGACCCTCAGGAGATGGACGCTTGGCGGGCCTATTGGGAAATTGCTCGAAAATTACCGGGAAGACGACAAGCGGATAGGATGCCGCCATGAAGAAGCTGCTCCTGATCTTCCTGTCCCTGCTCGGCGTGGCGGTGCTGGCGACCGTCGCCGGCATCCTGATAGGAGGGAAAGGGAGCGCCGTGGGCGAGGGCCCGACGGTCCTCGTCTGGTACCTCGCCGGACCGGTGCTGGAGCAGCGCGAGCCGCGCCTTCCCTTCAGCGACGCCGCGGCGCCGGTCAGCATCGCCGAGCTCTACCCGGCGCTGCGCGCCGCCCGCCAGGACGCCGGCGTGCGCGGCCTCGCCGTCTACATCCAGGAAGCCGATCTCGGCCTCGCCAAGGCCCAGGAGCTGCGGCGCCAGATGATGGCCCTGCGGCGGGCCGGCAAGTTCGTCGAGTGTTATCTGGAGACCGCGGGCGAGGGATCGAACGGCACTCTCGCCTACTACCTCGCGACCGCCTGCGAGAAGATCTACCTCGCCCCCGCCGGGGACTTGAACCTGCTCGGGCTCTACTCCGAGAGCCGGTTCCTGCGCGGCGCGCTCGACAAGCTCAAGATCGACCCGAACTTCAACCGCGTCGGCCGCTACAAGAGCGCCGTCGAGTCCTACACCGAGAACCAGTACAGCCCCGAGGCCGAGGAGGCGATCGCCGCGGTGCTCGACGGCTACTTCGCGCAGATCGTCGCCGCCATCGCCGAGGCGCGCCACAAGAGCGGCGCCGAGGTGCGGACGCTGATCGACGGCGCCCCCTGGTCGGCCGAGGAGGCGCTGGCGCGCGGCCTGGTCGACCGGCTCTCCTATCCGGACGAGTTCAAGGACCACCTGGAGAAGCGGGCCGGGCGCAAACCGTCCTACGTCGCCGTCGAGGACTACAGCCCCCGTCCGGTCCTCGCCGGCAAGCGGGTCGCCGTCGTCTTCGCCCTCGGCACCATCGTCCGCGGCGACGGCGGCTCGGCTCCCTGGACGCAGGAGGTCTACCTCGGCTCGGACGACTTCGCGACCGTGCTGCACGACGTCCGCGAGGACGGCTCGATCGCCGCGGTCGTCCTGCGCATCGACAGCCCCGGCGGCTCGGCCCTGGCCTCCGACTTCATGCTGCGCGAGATCGAGAAGCTCAAGGAGAAGAAGCCGGTCGTGGTCTCGATGTCCGACGAGGCGGCCTCGGGCGGCTACTACATCGCCGCCAAGGCCAGCAGGATCGTCGCGGAGCCGGCCACCTTGACCGGTTCGATCGGCATCTTCGGCGGCAAGTTCGTCACCCGCCGCTTCGAGGAGGAGATCCTCGGGATCGGCCACGCCACCCAGAAGCGCGGGGCCAACGCCGACATCTACTCCTCTCTCCAGCCCTACACGCCGCAGCAGGAGGCGCGGATCCAGCAGCTCATGGACCACACCTACCAGACCTTCATCGGCCACGTCGCCGCCGGCCGCAAGATGAGCCGGTCGGCCGTCGAGGGGATCGCCGGCGGCCGGGTGTGGACCGGTGCCGCGGCCCAGAAGATCGGGTTGGTGGACGAGCTCGGCGGGCTCGACCGCGCCGTCGAGATCGCCCGCCGGGAGGCGCGGATCGGCGCCGGCGAGACGGTCGGCCTCGATTTCTACCCGTCGCCGCCGTCGTGGCTCGATCTCTTCCTGGAGAAACGGCAGCCGCGCCTCCCGACAGCTCTCGCCGAGGTTGTCAAGAGGCTTGAAACCGCTCCCCCGCGGCTGCTTGAATTGCCGCCAGAAGTGTCCAGAATCGCTCGACCTTTTTGACCCAAAAAGGGACTGTAACCTATTTGTTCTAATAACGTTACAGGATTTTTCATACATTGGTCCCAGGGGGCTTGCGGGCCGTCGCGGCTGTGTTATGATCTCTCAGGTCGCAGTCACCTAAGCCGCTTCGGAAGCAATCCTCATTCTAGGCAGGGATTTCCACAGCCTGTGGAAATTGTGTGGAAATAGTCTAGCTATCGCTGTTAGAGGTGTCATGTCGCAATCCTATTGGTCTCTTCTCCAGAGACAGCTTCAACAGCAACTCGATCCTGACGAGTTCGCTACCTGGTTCCGCCCCTTGCGGGTGGGTAATGAGGATGGCCGCCGGCTGGTGCTGGTAGCCCCGAATTCGCGGTTTCTCCACACGCTGGAGGAGAGCTACCGGCCGATGGTCGACCGGGCGGTCGCGGGGCTGGGGGATGCTGGATTCCAGGTCCTGTTCTCGCTCGACGACATCGAGGTCGCCGCCGCCTCTCCCCCGGAAGAGCCGCTCACGCTGTCGAGCTTCAATCACAAGTACATGTTCTCCAGCTTCATCGAGGGGAAGTCCAACGAGTTCGCCCTCGCCGCCGCCAAGCGCGTGGCCGAGAACCCGTCGTTCTCCTACAACCCGCTCTTCCTCTATGGTGGAGTCGGCCTTGGCAAGACCCATCTGCTGCACGCGATCGGTCACCAGATCCAGCGCAGCCGGCCGCAACTGCGCGTGCTCTATCTGCCGGCCGAGCAGTTCGTCAACGAGCTGATCAACTCCATCCGCTTCGACCGCATGCCGGCCTTCCGCGAGCGCTACCGCACGATCGACGTGCTGATGCTCGACGACGTGCAGTTCCTGGCCAACAAGGAGCGGACGCAGGAGGAGTTCTTCCACACCTTCAACACGCTCTACACCAGCCAGAAGCAGATCATCCTCTCCTCCGACTCCTCGCCGCGGAACATCCCGACGCTGGAGGAGCGGCTGCGCAGCCGCTTCGAGTGGGGGCTGATCGCCGACATCCAGCCGCCGGACCTCGAGACCAAGGTGGCCATCCTGCAGCGCAAGGCCTCGCTCGAGGATATCCAGCTCCCCGAGGAGGTGGCGGAGTTCATCGCCCAGCAGGTGAAGTCGAACATCCGCGAGCTCGAGGGGTTGCTGACGCGGGTGATGGCCTTCTCCTCGCTCACCGGCAAGCCCCTTTCGCCGGCGCTCGCCCGCGAGACGCTCAAGGACATCCTCCCGGAGGAAGGGAAGCGCCCCGCCGCGGCCGAGATCATCAAGGTCGTCGCCCGCCACTACGACCTCAAGGTCTCCGAGATCAAGAGCAAGAGCAACTCGCGGCAGATCGTCATCCCGCGGCAGGTGGCGATGTACCTCTGCAAACGGCTGACGGATCTTTCCTACCCGGAGATCGGCAAACTTTTCAACGACAAGCACCACTCGACGGTCATGTACTCCTGCGAGATGGTGCAGAAGAAACGCGGCTCCGACACGGATTTCGACCGCACCCTCCAGGGCTTCGAGCAGCACTTCGCGTAGGGCCATCCTCCCGGTGGCCCCTTTCTCCTCTTCTTCCGCCTTCCCTCGCCATACCGGCATATTGTTTGCATTATTTTTCGGCTGTCCACAGGCCAGCGGTCTGCCTGGGGAAAACCTGCGGAGGGCGCTTCGGAAGCGTTGTGGAGCTTCTGCGGAATTTTTCTCCGCCTTACGGGTTTTCCTCGTGTCTCCTCAATCCGTCCACAGGTTCTGCACACCCCCCACCGATGAACCTAAGGCTCGGTCCTTGAGGCACTTAGACCCCTTTTCCCCATTTCCGCAGCGCCTACGTACTACTACTGCTATGCTATATTCAGATGTCTTCTAGAAGAGGAAGAGTGAATGGAGATCCGCGTCACCCGTAGCGAATTTCTGGGCGAGCTGGCCCCCATGCAGGGCATCGTCGAGCGCAAGACCACCATCCCGGTCCTCTCTCATCTGCTGTTGACCGCTCGCGGGGACAAGCTTCACCTCGCGGCGACCGACCTCGACGTCTCGCTCACCTCCTGGTGCGACGCCGACATCAAGCGCGAGGGGGGCATCGCCGTCCAGGCCAAGAAGCTGGTGGAGATCATCCGCTCACTCACCGGCGAAGAGGTGCTGCTGATCCAGGAAGAGCCGCGCGTGCTCTCCATCCGGGCCGGCAAGTCCCGCTTCAAGATCCACGGCCTGGCGCCGGACGACTTCCCGACCCTCCCCAACGTCGAGGAGGGGCGGCGGGTCGACATCCCCTTCGCCGAGTTCCGCCGGATGGTCGCCAAGATCCTCTTCGCCGTCTCGGCTGAGGAGTCCCGCTTCCAGTTGAATGGCGCTCTCCTGAAGCTCAAGGAAGGCTCGATGGAGATGGTGGCGACCGATGGCCACCGGCTGGCCCTGGTCGAGGGGGGCCTCGAGAGCGCCACCGTCGAGGACTCCGTCCTGGTGCCGCGCAAGGCCCTCCAGGAGCTGCAGCGCTTCGAGGGGGACGGCAAGCTCTCCTACGGCCGCGGCGAGCATCACCTCTCCTTCGGTCTCGACCGGCGGGAGCTGATCTGCCGCATCCTCGAGGGGACCTTCCCCGATTACGAGCGGGTGATCGCCAAGGACAACGACAAGAAGGTGATGTTCGACCGCAAAAGTCTGATCGACGCCGTCCAGCGCGCCGCGCTGATGACCGGCGACCGCGCGCGCGCCGTGCGCCTGCAGTTCGCGCCCGACCAGGTGGTGATCTCGGCCGTCAACTCCGACCTCGGCGAAGCCGTCGAGGAGGTCGCCTGCGACTACGACGGCCCCGAGTTCCGGGTGGGGATCAACCCCGACTACCTGCGGGAGTTCCTCTCCGCGGTCGAGACCGAGAAGATCCGGCTGGAGCTCAAGGACGAGAACACGCAGTGCGTCGGCTACCCGCAGGACGGTCCGGACACCCGGTATCTCTGCGTGATCATGCCGATGAGGATCTGACCTGATTTGAAGTAGGGATAGCGCGGTCCCCGGGGATGCGGCATGATCCCCGGGCCATGCTCACCCACCTCACCGCCCGCGACTTCCGCAACCTGGCGCCCCTCTCCTGGCAGCCTGAGGCGGGATCCCATCTCCTGCTGGGCGGCAACGGAGCCGGCAAGACGAGCCTCCTGGAGGCCGTCTACGCGCTCGCCACCACCCGCAGCTTCCGCGCCGCCCAGATCGGCGACTGCGCCCGGCACGGTGCCGGCTCCTTCCACATCCAGGGGGAGATCGAGACCGACCGCCGTTCCACCCTGGAGGTCGGCTGGATGGATGGGCAGCGTGTGCGGGCGCTCAACGGCAAGGTGACGCCGCTCGCCGAGCACCTGGCCGTGCTCCCCGTGGTGGCATGGACGGCTGCGGCGGAGGCCGAGGTGCTGGTGGGGGCTCCCAAGGCCCGCCGCCGGTTCATGGACCGCGGCGTCGTGGGGATCCGGCCGGTAGCCCTGGAGGTCCTCGGCCGCTACCGCGAGGCCCTGCGGCAGAAAAGAGGGCTCCTGCTCTCAGAGGGCGCCGGCATCGAGATCTGGAACGAGATGCTGGCCGCCACGGCCGCGGACGTCATCGCCCAGCGCCACCGCTATGTCGAGCTGCTCAAGGTCCAGCTCGTCCAGGTCCTCGCCGCCTCCGGGCTGCAATTTCCCGCCATCGAGCTGCGCTACCGACCCTCGCCCGCCAGCGGCCTCGAAGGGGCGACCGTCATCGCCGACGCTCTCGACCGCATCGCCGACCGCGAGCGCCGGCGGCAGATGCCTCTGCTGGGGCCTCACCGCGACGAGCTCGAGATCCTCTGGGGAGGGCATGAGATCCGGCGCGTGGCCTCGGCCGGCGAGCGCAAGGCCCTCTCCCTGATGCTGCTGGCCGCCCACGGAAAAGTCATGGAGGAAGCCGGCAGGCCCCCTCTCTACATGCTCGACGACATGGACGCCGAGCTGGCGCCGCCGACCGTGACCGCCGTCTGGGAGATTTTCCGTGGCGCCTCCCAGCTCTTCGCCACCTCCAACCGCCCACAGGTCTGGCTGACCCTGGACGTGGCGACGATCTGGGAGATGGAGCGGGGTGAATTGCGGCTCCTCTCCGAGTAGGAAACCGGAAATCAGCTTCCGGGAATCTTTTACCTTCCTTTTCTTGTTGAAGTAGTACGCATGGGGTCTCTTCAGAGACTCCTCGACCCTGGCGGAAAATCGGGCCTAAGCTGTTGAATTTTCAGCGCTAATAAGGCTCGCAAGAAGGCCCCCTTTAGTGGTATAATTTTCACATCTTGGACCCCCCTTTCGTGGGGTTTTCCACCCAGGCTCAGGGATAGAACGGAGAATCCTGTTTTGGCAGATCCACAGGCTACGTATACGGCTGACAACATTCAGGTCCTCAAGGGTCTGGAAGCTGTGCGCAAGCGCCCAGGCATGTACATCGGCGACACCGATGACGCCTCCGGCTTGCACCATATGGTCTTCGAGGTCGTCGACAACTCGGTCGACGAGGCCCAGGCGGGCTACTGCTCGCGGATCGACGTCACCATTCACACCGACAATTCGGTGGCGGTGGAGGACGACGGCCGCGGCATTCCGGTCGACCTCCACAAGGAAGAGGGGCGCTCGGCGGCCGAGGTCATCATGACCGAGCTTCACTCGGGCGGAAAATTCGACAAGAACTCCTACAAGGTTTCCGGTGGTCTCCACGGCGTCGGCGTCTCGGTCGTCAACGCCCTGTCCGAGACCCTGGAGCTCGAGGTCAAGCGCGACGGCCAGGTCTGGTGCCAGACCTACCACCGCGGCTTCCCCGACGGGCCGATCCAGCCGGTGGGCGAGAGCGAGAAGACGGGCACCAAAGTCCGTTTCTGGCCGGACGCCGAGATCTTCGCCATTCTCGAGTTCAACTACGAGACGCTGGCCACCCGGCTGCGCGAGCAGGCGTTCCTCAACCGCGGTATCCATATTCATCTCAAGGACGAGCGGACCGACAAGGAAGCCGACTTCCTCTATGCAGGGGGCATCTCCTCGTTCGTCGAGCACCTGAACCGCAACAAGGCGCCGCTCCACCCGCAGCCGATCCATCTCATGGACGTGCGCGACGACGGCACCGGTCCGGAGGCGGTGGAGGTGGCCCTGCAGTGGAACGACGGCTACCAGGAGCTGATCTACGCCTTCACCAACACGATCAACAACCGGGACGGCGGCACCCACCTCGCCGGCTTCAAGTCCGCGCTCACCCGCGCGATCAACGCCTACGCGGCGTCGAGCGGCCTGTCGAAGAACCTGAAGGAGAACCTGACCGGTGAGGACGTGCGCGAGGGGCTCACGGCGGTGATCTCGGTGCGCATCAAGGACCCCAAGTTCTCCTCGCAGACCAAGGACAAGCTGGTCTCCTCGGACATCAAGGGTTGGGTCGAGCAGGTGGTCTTCGAGCGGCTCAACACCCACATGGAGGAGAACCCGCGCGAGGCGCGGCGGATCGTCGAGAAGTGCGTCGAGGCGGCGCACGCCCGCGAGGCGGCGCGCAAGGCGCGCGACCTGACCCGGCGCAAGGGCGCGCTCGACGCCTCGAACCTCCCTGGCAAGCTCGCCGACTGCTCGGAGCGCAACCCCGAGTTCGCCGAGTTGTTCCTGGTCGAGGGCGATTCCGCCGGCGGCTCGGCCAAGCAGGGGCGCGACCGGAAGTTCCAGGCCATCCTGCCGCTCAAGGGGAAGATCCTCAACGTCGAGAAGGCACGCTTCGACAAGATGCTGTCATCCGACGAGATCAAGGTGATGATCACCGCTCTCGGCACCAGCATCGGCAAGGACGACTTCGCGATCGACAAGCTGCGCTATCACAAGCTGATCATCATGTGCGACGCCGACGTCGACGGCAGCCACATCCGGACGCTGATCCTGACCTTCTTCTATCGCCAGATGCCGGAGATCATCAAGCGCGGATATCTGTACATCGCGCAGCCGCCGCTCTACAAGGTGGCGCACGGCAAGAACGAGACCTATCTCAAGGACGACCGCGAGTATCAGGTCTTCCTGGTCGACCGCATCAAGGACGCCTGGGAGCTCGACATCACGCACGGAGACGGCAATGGCAACGGGAATGGTGGCAATGGCGACGGCGGCCGGCTGACCGGCGTGCGGCTGGCCCACTTCCTGGAGAAGATCGCCGTCTTCCGCCAGAACCTCGACAAGCTCGTCTCGCGCGGTTATCCGGCGGACGCGATCAAGATCGCGCTGCAGAACGGCGTCAAGGACAAGCTGTCGCTCACCAACGCGGAGAAGATCGAGAAGATCGCTCATGTGATCGAGGCCTCCGGCTTCCACGACGTGGTCGTCGGCCAGGACGAGGAGCACGGCACGCTCTACATCCGCTTTTTCTCCAAGCGCGACGGCGTCGAGCGCGAGATCCGCATCGACTGGAACCTGGTCACCGGCGCCGAGTACCGCGCCATGGCGAACAACCAACTCGGCCTCGACGCGATCTCCGCGACCAGCTTCACCCTGCTCAAGGGGGAGACGGTCTACGTCCACAACACGCTGGAGGAGGCGATCGACAGTCTCTACGAAGGGGCCAAGAAAGGCCTTTCGATCCAGCGCTACAAGGGCCTCGGCGAGATGAACCCGACGCAACTCTGGGAGACCACGATGGATCCCACCAAGCGCCGCCTCCTCCGCGTGCACGTCGAGGACGACGTCGAAGCCGATGCGATCTTCACGATCCTCATGGGCGACGAGGTCGAGCCGCGGCGCGCCTTCATTCAGAACAACGCGCTGGAAGTGCGGAACCTGGATGTGTAGAAAACAGAGCGAGAATTAGGTTCGATGCCCCGAGTCAGGGATATCCCGGGGCCGTACCGCATCTTTTTCTACAGCTTCGACTGTAACGAGCCGCGGCACGTTCACGCGCAACGAGAGAGGATGGTCTGCAAATTCTGGTTGGAGCCTGTGGACCTCGCCTCGAATCAAGGGTTCACCGCACAGGAGCTGATGACCATCCGAAAACTGATCAACTCCAACCTGGAAAGAATCATTGAGGCATGGAATGAGCATTGCGGTTAGCGTCGATCCGCGAATCAAAGCGGTCCTTGTGACCGAGAGCCTCATCACCTTCGACCTGGTGGATGGCAGGACCGTCAGTGTGCCCCTCGCCTGGTCCTGGCGCCTTTCGGAGGCGACTCCTGAGCAACGTGCGAGGTTCGAGATCATCGGAGATGGCCAGGGAGTGCACTGGCCCGACGTGGATGAAGACCTCAGCGCTCAAGGCATGCTGACGGGTATACCTGCGCGCCGACCCAGAGCAAACAACGCGTAGTCGGTGCCGAACCTGGAAGCTTAGAGTACCGCTTAGAGAGTGGGCATGTATCCAAGCGTCTTTTGAAAGTGACGAGTTAGCCAAATATGAGCGACAACGACGACCAGAATCTCTTCGATCAACCGATCCCGGTCGGCATCGAAGATGAGATGAAGCGTAGCTATCTCGATTACGCGATGAGCGTGATCATCGGCCGCGCGCTGCCGGACGTGCGCGACGGCCTGAAGCCGGTGCACCGGCGCGTGCTGTATGGCATGTGGGAGAGCGGCAACCGCTCGGACCGGGCCTATAAGAAATCGGCGCGCATTGTCGGCGATGTCATGGGTAAGTATCACCCCCATGGCGACTCGGCGATCTATGACACGGTGGTGCGCATGGCTCAGGACTTCGCCATGCGCTATCCGCTCGTCGACGGCCAGGGCAACTTCGGCTCGCTCGACGGCGACAATCCAGCGGCCATGCGGTACACCGAGGTGCGGTTGATGAAGCTCGCGGAGGAGATGCTCCGCGAGGATATCGACAAAGAGACGGTCGACTGGGTTCCGAACTATGACGGTTCGGAGATCGAGCCGATGGTGCTGCCGGCGCGAGTTCCCAACCTCCTGGTCAACGGCGCCACCGGCATCGCGGTCGGCATGGCCACCAACATCCCGCCGCACAACCTGCGCGAGGTGGTGGACGCGTTGATGATGATGATCGAGAACCCAGACGTCCTGGTCCAGGATCTGATGACCGTGATCCCCGGGCCGGACTTCCCCACCGCCGGCTTCATTCACGGCCTGGAGGGGATCCGCTCAGCGTACACCACCGGGCGCGGCATCATCCAACTCCGCGCCCGCGCCGTGATCGAGACCAACGAGCGTACCGATCGGCAGGCGATCATCATCAACGAGATCCCCTACCAGGTGAACAAGGCGCGGTTGATCGAACGGATCGCCGAGCTGATCCGCGAAAAGAAAATCGAAGGGATCTCGGACCTGCGCGACGAGTCGGACCGCGAGGGCATCCGGATCGTGATCGAGGTGAAGCGCGACGCGATCGGAGAGATCCTCCTCAACTCGCTCTACAAGATGACCCAGATGCAGACCACCTTCGGCATCATCCTGCTGGCGATCGTCGACAACCAGCCGAAGGTGATGACGCTCAAGGAGCTGCTCTACCACTTCCTCAACCACCGCAAGACGGTCATCATCCGCCGTACTCGCTACGACCTGCGCAAGGCCGAGGAGCGCGCCCATATCCTGGAGGGCATCCTCAAGGCGCTCGATCATCTCGACGAGGTGATCGCGACGATCCGCGCCAGCGCGACCCCGGCGGAGGCGCGCGAGAACCTGATGGCGCGCTTCGCGCTCAGCGAGGTGCAGTCGCAGGCGATCCTCGACATGCGGCTGCAGCGCCTGACCGGCCTCGAGCGCGACAAGGTCGTGGAGGAGTACCGGGAGCTGATGGTGACGATCGAGCGGCTGCGCGCGATCCTCGGTTCCGACCGGCTGGTGCTGGAGGAGATCAAGGGGGAGCTGGCCGAGCTCAGGGAGCGCTACGGCGACAAGCGGCGCACCGAGATCATCCCCGAGACGCACGACATCTCGATCGAGGACATGATCGCGGACGAGCCGATGGTGATCACCGTCTCGCAGTCCGGCTACGTCAAGCGCTCGCCGCTGTCGCTCTACCGGGCGCAGGCGCGCGGCGGCAAGGGGCGGACGGGGATGGTGACCAAGGACGACGACTTCGTCGAGCACCTCTACGTCGCCACCGCCCACAGCTACATCCTGGTGTTCACCGAGAGCGGCCGGATCCACTGGCTGAAGGTGCACGAGATCCCGGAGGCGAGCCCGACGGCGCGCGGCAAGGCGATCGTGAACCTGCTCAACCTGGAGCCGACCGAGCGGCTGGCCACGACGGTCGCGGTGCGCGAGTTCCGCGACGACCGCTACTTGGTGTTCGCCACGGCCAACGGCACGGTGAAGAAGACCGAGCTGTCGGCCTACGCCAACCCGCGGGTGGGCGGCATCATCGGCATCAACATCGACGAGGGGGACCGCCTGCTGGCGGTGCGCGAGACGGACGGCAGGAAGGACATCCTGTTCGCCACCGCGAAGGGGTTCTCGATCCGCTTCCCCGAGAGCGACGTCCGCTCCATGGGCCGGGCGACCTACGGCGTCAAGGGGCTGGTGCTCCGCGCGGGGGACCGGGTGGTCGCCATGGAGGAGCTCGATCCGCACGGCCAAGTGCTCACCGTCACCGAGCGGGGTTACGGCAAGCGCACGCCGGTCGAGGACTACCGCCTCCAGGGGCGCGGCGGCCTCGGCATCATCAACCTGAAGGTGACGCCGAAGACGGGCGAGGTCGTGGGGGTCCGGTACGTGACCCCGGACGAGGGGCTGATGCTCATCACCCAGGAGGGGATGATCATCCGGCTCAACGTCTCCGGCGTTCGCGAGGTCGGCCGCTCGGCGCAGGGGGTCAAGCTGATGAACCTCGACGCCGAGGACTGCATCGTCGCGGTCGCCAAGCTCGCCGAGAAGGATGAGGAGACGGAGATCGAGCTCGCCAAGGCGGACGGCGGCGCGGTGCCGGCCGAGTTGGAGATGGAGGCGGCTGAAGAGCCGGACGATGCCGACGAGCTTCAGATCCTCGACGACTCCGATTTCGAGGAGGGCGAGGACGAGGAGGACGACGAAGGCGACGAGCCGGACGAGACGGTGCACTGAGGACCCGATTGGTTCTGTCACTCGGGGCGGGGTTCAATCCCCGCCCCTTTCCTCTTCTCTCCGGTGCTACCCTAGTCAGGCCCCGTTCGGGGCACGAACCTGGAAAGGGAGGGCCCGCCTATGCAATTCTTCCTCGATACCGCTGAAATCAAAGAGATCGAGACCGGCCTCGAGTGGGGCATGGTCGATGGCATCACCACCAATCCGTCGCTGATCGCGAAGTCGGGCCGGGCGTACCTGGCAACGGTGCAGGAGATCGCGAAGCTGGTGCCGGGCCCGGTCTCGGGCGAGGTGCTGGCGACGGAGTACGAGGAGATCCTCACCCAGGGGCGGCGCCTCCACGGGCTGGCCGAGAACGTGGTCGTCAAGGTGCCGCTGACGCCGGCCGGGCTGCGGGCGGTCGCCACGTTCAAGAAGGAGGGGATCCGGACCAACGTCACGCTCTGCTTCTCTCCCATGCAGGCGCTGCTCGCCGCCAAGGCCGGCGCGGCCTACATCTCCCCCTTCGTCGGCCGGCTGGATGACATCGCGGAGGACGGGATGGAGCTAATCGAGAACGTGGTGACGATCTACCATAACTACGGCTTCGACACCCAGGTGCTGGTGGCTTCGGTGCGGCACCCCATCCACATTCTGCAGTCGGCGATGCTGGGGGCGGACGTGGTCACGATCCCGTTCAAGGTGCTGGAGCAGCTCTACAAGCACCCGCTCACGGACGCCGGGCTCGAACGTTTCGCCGCCGACTGGAAGAAGACCGGCAAGAGCTTCGAAGAGTAGGCGCCGCGGCATTCTTGGAACCACCGTCGCCATCTTCGCCATCGCTCCCTCCGGCCCTCCCTCCGGGCCGCCTCTACCGCTTCGCCTGGGGCCTCTACCTGGTCCTGGCTCTGGCCGGGGTGATCTGGATCGGCGTGCAACGGGGGAGGATCCCGCTGTCGCTGTTCTTCGACTGCGACCGGTGGTGGCTCGACCTCGGGCTCGGCGCCGGGGCGGGGCTGCTGCTGCTCGGCGCGTGGTGGGCGGCCGAGCGCACCTTTCCTCTTGCGAGGGAGCTCGAGGGGCGGCTGGCCGGCGCGCTGGGACCGATCACCCCTTCCGAGGCGGTCGCCCTGGCCCTGCTCTCCGGCTTCGCCGAGGAGCTGTTCTTCCGCGGCGCCGTTCAGGGGACGGTCGGCTGGGCGGCGGCCACGGTGCTGTTTGGCCTGCTGCACAGCGGTCCGGGCAAGGCTTTCCGGCTCTGGACGCTGTTCGCCATCGTCGCCGGCGCGCTGCTCGGCGGCATCATGGCCTGGCGCGGCAACCTTCTCGGGCCGGTGATCGGACACTTCGTGGTCAACGCCGTGAACCTCCGGCGCCTGGCCGGCCGCATGGAGGACTCTGTTAGACTCAACGCCGGGTGACGCCCGCAGCGAAAAGGAGAATTAAAGGGATGGCAAGTGATTCGCGGGATGTGCTCGCCCGCATCGATACGGAGAGGGAGAGCTACCTCGAGGAGCTGAAGGACTACATCCGGATCCCCTCCATCTCGACCGATCCGGATTTCAAGGACGAGGTGCTGCGCGCGAGCGACTTCCTGGTCGGCAAGATGCGCGAGGCGGGGCTCCAGGCCGAGCGGATCGACTCCGCCGGGCATCCGCTGGTCTACGCCGAATGGCTGGGCGCCCCGGGCAAGCCGACGGTCCTCTTCTACGGCCACTACGACGTGCAGCCGGTCGATCCGATCGAGCTCTGGCGCAATCCGCCCTTCGAGCCGACGGTCGAGGGGGACAAGCTGGTGGCGCGCGGCGCGACGGACGACAAGGGGCAGTCCTACGCCCACCTCAAAGGTGTCGCGGCGCTGCTCGCCGAGCGCGGACGGCTGCCGGTCAACGTCAAGTTCCTGGTCGAGGGGGAGGAAGAGGCGGGCGGGCAGGCGATCGACGAGTATGTGAAGCAGGACGGCGGCAAGCGGCTCGCGGCCGACTGCGTCGTCATCTCCGACTCGTCGCTGTTCGCGCCCGGCCAGCCGTCGTTGATCTACGGCCTCAAGGGGCTCTGCTACATGGAGATCAAGGTCACCGGACCGAACCGGGACCTGCACTCCGGCACCTACGGCGGCGCGGTCTGGAATCCGCTCAACGCCCTCTGCCACATCGTCGACGGCCTTCGCGACGCGAAGACGGGGAAGATCCTGATCCCCGGCTTCTACGACGACGTGCGGCCGCTCGAGGCCTGGGAGCGCGAGGAGTTCGCCAAGCTGCCGTGGGACGAGGCCGCCTACCGCACGGAGCTCGGCGTGGCCGAGCTATTCGGCGAGGAGGGGTACTCCACCCGCGAGCGCACCTGGGGGCGGCCGACCTGCGACGTCAACGGCATCTTCGGCGGCTACATGGGGAAGGGGGCGAAGACCGTCCTCCCTTCCTGGGGCGGCGCCAAGGTGTCGATGCGCCTGGTTCCCGATCAGGACTCAAAGAAGATCGCCGAGCTGTTCACCGCGCACGTCCAGTCGATCGCGCCGGCGGGGGTCACCGTCGAGGTGACCAGTCTCCACGGCGGCGACCCCGTCGTCGTGGAGGTCAAGGGCCCGATCGTCGACGCCGCTCTCGACGCCATGGAGGAGATCTGGGGCGCGCGGCCGGTGCGGATTCGCGAGGGGGGATCGATCCCCATCGTCTCCACGTTCGCCGCAGTCCTCGGCTGCCCGGTCCTGCTGCTCGGCTTCGGGCTGAACGACGACGGGCTGCACTCGCCGAACGAGAAGTTCAACATCAGCCACTTCTACAACGGCATCCGCTCCGTCGCACGGCTGCTGGATCGCCTGGGCGATCTATGAGGAGCAAGGACAACCGGGAGCGCGAGATCAAGTTCCCGCGCGTCGAGCTGGACAAGCTGCGGGACCGGCTGATCGAGCTCGAGGCGGAGCGGGTCGGGCCGTCGGCCTTCGAGGACAACTGGATCCTCGACCGGGCGGAAGAGCTGATCTCCTCGGGCCGTATCCTGCGGCTGCGCACCGACGGCGGCCGCGCGCGGCTGACCTTCAAGGGGCCGATGAGCCTCGAGGGGAACGTCAAGGTGCGCGAGGAGCGCGAGATCGAGGTCCAGAGCGCCGAGGAGGCCATGGCCCTGTTCGAGAACCTCGGCTACGCCGTGGTGCGCCGCTACCAGAAGATGCGCGAGGAATGGCAACTGGGCGGCGTCACGATCGCGCTCGATCACACCCCGATCGGCGACTTCGCCGAGTTCGAGGGGGACGGCGCCGAGACGGTGGCGAAGCGCTGCGGCTTCGATCCCGGCAAGGCGGAGCGCCGCTCCTACCTGCGCCTCTACGAGGAGCACCTCAAGCTGCATCCGGATGACCCGCCCGAGATGGTGTTCCGCTAGGACCCCCGCCCTGCGGTCGAGCGATGCAGGGTAGGCGGATCCGCGCTCTGGTGCTCGCGGCGGGGCTGGGCACCCGGCTGCGGCCGCTGACCAGCCTCACCCCCAAGCCGCTGCTGCCGGTGCGCGGTATGCCCATCCTCGGCCACACCCTGGCGCAGCTCGCCGCCGTCGGCTGCGAGGCGGTGGCGGTCAACCTCCACTACCTCGGCGACCAGATCCGCCACCGCTTCGGCGACTCCCACGCCGGCATGCCGCTCACCTGGTCGGAGGAGCCCGAGGTCCTCGGCACCCTGGGTGCGCTTCACCCCCTGAAAGAGTTCTTCGCCCCCGCCGACCTGGTGCTGCTCGTCAACGGCGACAGCCTCTGCCGCTGGCCGCTGCGCAAGCTGATCCGCAAGCACTTGGCGAGCGGCGCCCGCTCGACCCTGCTGCTCACCTCGCGCCCCGACCCGGCGCGCTTCGGCGGCGGTGTCGGGGTCGATCGCGCGGGGCGGATCCTCTCCTTCCGGACGGGCGGTCCGGAGCCCGGAGAGGTGGCTCGCCGCTATGTCTTCGCCGGCGCCCACGTCTTCTCGCCCGAGCTGCTCGCGCGGGTGGGGCCGGGCAAGTCGGACATTGTGAGCGGCCTCTACATGCCGATGCTGACGGAAGGGGCGGCGATCGATTCGATCGTGGACGCCGGGCTCTGGCACGACATGGGGACGCCGCAACGCTTCCTCGAAGGGGCGCTCGACTGGGCTCACGCGGACTGGCCGGAGCGGCTCTGGCGGCGGTCGTGGATCTCCCCGGAGGCGAGCCTGGGAGCGGGGGCGCGGGTGCGGCGGTCGGCGATCGAGCCGGGAGCGAAGGTGGGGGAGGGAGCGCGGATCGAGCGCTCGGTGCTGCTGCCGGGAGCGCGGATCGGCAAGGGGTGCGTCGTCCGCGAGACGATCGTCGGCTTCGGCGCCGCGATCCCCCCGGGCACCTGGGTCGAGCGGCGGATCGTCATGCCGCAGTCCCCCGGGTTCGCGCCGGGGCTCGACGACTCGGTGGTGGGCGGGGCCGTGTATACGCCGTTCGGACCCGACGCCGAAGGTTGAACGAGCCGCTCCCGTCTGTCATGATCGCGGAACCGGAGAATCTCCGGCCCCCCACGATGTCTTTCGACCCACATCCCTTCCGCCTTCTCGTCTTCGACTGGGACGGGACGCTGATGGATTCCATCGGCACGATCGTGGCGTGCACCCAGGCGACGCTCCGCGAGCTGGAGCTGGGGGAGCTGCCCGAGAAGACCATCCGCGGCATGATCGGCCTCGGGCTGCGTGAGACCATCGAGACCCTGAGCCCCGGCTGCGACGAGCAGCTCTTCGGACGGATCCTCGACGCCTACCGGAACCACTGGCACTCGACCTACCGCGACATGCCGCTGCTCTTCGCCGGAGTTGGCGAGATGCTGCGGGACTTGGCGGCGGAGGGGTACCTGCTGGCGGTCGCGACCGGCAAGAGCCGCCGCGGGCTCGACTACGCCCTCGATCAGACCGGCCTGCGCCCGCTGTTCCATGCCACGCGCACCGTCGACGAGGCGTTCTCGAAGCCCCACCCCAAGATGCTGCTCGACATCCTTGACGAGATGGGGGTGGCGCCGGGCGACGCGGTGATGATCGGCGACACCACCTACGACCTGGAGATGGCGCGGAGCGCGCGGACGCACGCGGTCGGCGTCTGCTCGGGAGGGCACGGCCGCGAGGAGCTCCTGGAGCTGGAGCCCCTCGCCTGTCTGGATCAGGTGGCGGATCTGGGGACCTGGCTGGCGGCGCGCGCGGCCACGGTGACCGCGTAAGCCTTACTTCCCCTTCTTAGAACCCGCGATCCCTTCCAGATCCTTGATCTGCTGAGCGGCCGGCGCCTGCTGCAGGGTCTTCGCGGCGGCGAGCGCCCGCTGGGCGTAGCCGGCGGCGGCGGGGTCGTTCTTCTTGGCGAGCAGCATGGCCTTGGCGCGGAGGTTGTTGTAATTACCCTCCAGAGCGATCGAGGCGTCGAGCCAGCGCGAGGCGTCGTCGAGGCAGGTGTTGTTCTGGATGCAGTAGTTCGCCGCCTGATACGGGGTCTGCCAGCTCACGGCCTTCTTGGCCTTGGCCGCCACCAGCGTCGGCGTATCCACCTCGACGGTGAAGGGGACCTCGAGCTTCTCCCAGTGGAGGACGACCTTGGCGGCGGTGTCGGTCACGTCGTCGAAGTCGAAGGCCATGCGCTCGCGGAACTCGGCCGGCTGCGGCTTGGCCTGGATACGCAGCGCGTCGTCCTCCTGCTTGTAGCTGAAGGCCCCCCACTCGTCGGCGTCCTTGCTGAAGATGACGGTCCAGTCGCCGGCGTTGGGGATGGTCTGCAGGCCGTAGATGCCGGCCGCCAGCTCGTGCCCGTCGATCTTGACGGGGGTGCTGAACTTGATCGTCGTGTTTTCGTTGGCGCCGGTGCGCCAGACCTCGCCGTAGGGGACGAGCTTGCCCCAGATCGGCCGGTCCTTCACCCCGGGGCGGCTGTACTTGATCGTGATCTCGGTGACTCCGACCGTCTGCGACACGGACGCGTTGGGGCTCGGGCGGGGGAGGTCGAGCTGCTGCGCGAAGGTGGCGCCCGCGGCGAGGACGGACAGCAGGCCGGCGGCAAGGGCCGTCCGGGATTGAAGAGTGCTCATTTCAGCTTCTCCTTATAGGAATCTCTCAAGAATAGGGAATGTACCAAAGCCGGCCGCCGCCGGGGGGTATCAGTTTTGTAAAACGGCGGGTTCGGCCATCATCGCTTCCGCCCGCCGCCTGGACTCGGCGCCCTCGCGGCGCGCCCCCTCCTCGCTCCACTCGGCGGGCGTCTTCACCCACCCCTGGAGATTGCGGTGTACCAGGTCGGCGATCACGCGGACGTGGTCCGGCCGGTCGTTGAGGGCCGGGATGTAGCGGTAGCGCTCGCCGCCGGCGCGGAGGAAGACCTCGCGGTTCTCCTGGTCGATCTCCTCGATGGTCTCCAGGCAGTCGGCCGAGAAGCCCGGGCAGACAATGTCGAGCTGGCGGAGACCGGACTTCGCCAGCGCCGTGATGGTCTGGTTGGTGTAGGGCCTGAGCCACTCCTCCTTGCCGAACAGCGACTGGAAGGAAACCTGCCAGCGCTCGCGGGGGAGCCCCAGCTCCTCGGCGGCGAGGCGGGCGAGCTTGTGGCACTCGCAGAAGTAGGGGTCGCCGGCCAGGAAGTAGCGCTTGGGGATGCCGTGGAAGGAGAAGAGGAGCTTCTCCGGCGGCCCTTCCCGCTCCCAGAGCTCGCGGATGCTCGCCGCCAGCGCCCGGATGTAGGAGGGGTCGTCGTGGTAGTGATGGATCGTCCGGATCTCCGGCACCCAGCGCCAGGTGGTCAGCTCGGCGGCCACGGCGTCGATCGTCGAGCCGGTGGTCACCGCCGCGTACTGCGGGTAGAGCGGCAGCACCAGGAGCCGGCGGCACCCCTTGGCGGCGAGCTCGCGCAACGCCGCGCGGACCGACGGATTGCCGTAGCGCATGGCGACCGCGACGTGGACCGGCGTGCCGATCTCTCGCGCCAGCACCTGCTGGAGCGCCGCCGCCTGGCGGTTGGTGATGACCAGGAGGGGGGAGCCCTCCGGGGTCCAGACCTTCCGGTAGAGCGCGGCCGACTTGGCCGGCCGGAAGGGGAGCACGAACAGGTGGAGGATCAGCCACCAGAGCGCCCGTGGCAATTCAATGACCCGGGGGTCGAGGAGGAACTCACGGAGATAGCGGCGCAACGCCGGGGTGTCCGGCGCGTCGGGGGTCCCCAGGTTGGCCAGGAGGACGCCCACCGCCGGCACCTCCCCATGCTGGAATTCAGGCTGGCCGAAGTACTTCATCGCGAAGAGTCTAGCCTGGGGGGGTACCTGACGCGAATCCTTCGACGATGGCCACGACGTCGCGAAAGAATTTGTCGAACGAAGGAGCCGTCCTCGCCTGCAGCAGGTCAAACGAGGCCGCCAACGCGGGTTGATCCAAGGTCTCCACGTAACTACGTCCTGCGGACATTCGCGCCGTCAGCCACTCCTTGGTCCCTCGGATGGACTCCGGATCCGAGGGGGGCTTCAGATCACTCGCCAGACCGCGAAGCCCCCGTAGCGACTCGGCGGAGGCCAGGAACCAGCCTTCAAACTCCCGCTTCGCGAGCACGACGCTGATCGGCAGGTCAGGACGAACCTTCCTGGCGCGGCGGAGAAGCTCGGGCCCGAGGGTCGCGGGACAATCATCGTCACTGTCCAGAACCACGAAAATGGCTCCGCGCCTTCCCGCCCTCCTGGCGGCAAGCTCGACGGAACGCTCCAGCTCTCCTGGTTTCACCAGCTTTGTCCGCGGAACTCGAAGCGGGTGAATCTTGATCGTCAGACCTGGATCTGTTTCCTGAACGATTCTTCGGAGGGCGATCGGCACCGCGTCGACGTCACCGTCCCCTTCCACGATGCAGGCCAGATCGACGAACATTCAGGCGAGGGTCTTCTTGAAAAGATTCATCTGGCGGTTGCTGATCCTGTCCAGGGCGGCGGGATCCGGAGAGAGTTGATTGAGCTTCAGCAGCTCTCCCGGCGTATAAAGGCGATCCCGGAGAACCGATTTTCCAACCTCGTCCAGCGAAGCGATACGGGTGATCCCACCAGCGGCCTCTACCGCCAGGATCGAGTCCGCGGAGACCCGGTGGTTGTCCAGCAGCTCAGGACTGTGGCTGGTGACAAGGACTTGTGTTTTCCGGCTGGCGTCCACGAGCGCATCCAGAAGGACACCGGCTGCCGCGGGGTGGAGAGCCATCTCGGGTTCTTCGATCCCCACCAGCGGCACCCGGGTCCGCTGGCCATTGGAGGATTGAAAGAGCGCGACCAGGATGCCGACGGCTCGCAACGTTCCGTCCGACATGCTGGAGGCGAGGAATTTCCATGGGTGCTCTGACCCCGCCATCTGCTGCCGGAACTCAAGGGTTTCTTTCGAGCCGATAGACCTCGAATCCACCGTTTGGATGCCCGAGACCACCTTGCCGAGGTACTCCTCGATTCGCTTCTTGGCCGCGGGATTGTGCGCGGTAAGCTGTCCCAGAACGCTCGCGATGTTATCGCCGTCCCGGGACAGGAGCTCTCCAATATCCGGTGACTGGAGGTCGCGGATCTCGTCCGGGTTGAGGTTGTAGAACCCCATATTGGACAGGAGCTCGAACACGCCCCTGAACTCCGGCAGTCCGGAGGCGTTGACCAGATAGAGCCGATCCGCGGAAGCCGCGGGTGCGACCCGGACACTCGTCGATACCACCTGCCCCTGATCCACACGGAAATGAGCTTCCGGTGCCAGGGCTTCGGGAGCTGTGATCAAGCATTCTTCCCGCTGAACCTCATAGCCGGCCTCGCGCAAGACCCCGATACGAAACGAGTAGAACCCTTTTTGGCCGGCCGGCAGCGCGAACTCGAGTCGAATGCCGAAGTGCGTCGGATGGGTGACGTACCTGCGACGGACCTCCTTGATCCCGCCACGATCCCGGATTGCGTGGTCCAAAGCGGTTCTGAGGGCATCGGCGACAAAGCGTAGAGCATCGAGGAAGTTGCTTTTGCCGGAGCCGTTCGGACCCACCAGGAAAGTCAGGGGAGACAGAGCGACATCGCAACGCGCGATGCTCTTGTAGTTCTCCAGCTGAACCCTGGTCAGGAAGGTCGAATCGTTCATGGGTGGGACCGGTGGAAGCCGGCTGGTCCCCATTGTGTCACAGCCGAGGGTCAGGTCCGAGCAGCCCGAAGACCTCGCCGACCTGCTCCCAGCCGATCCGCATCAGGAAGGTGTTGTTTCGCCCGTACGATTTGGCGCCGAGGATGAAGAAGCCCGGCTCCGGGTTGGTCAGGGTGTCGGCTCCGTGGGTGGTCTGCGCCAGGCAGTCCCCGCCGCCGGCGCCGAGCAGGGCCGCCGAGAGCTTCATCGGGCCGCAGGTCGCGTAGCACTCGTGCACCTGAAGCTGGCGGTAGAGCGATGGGTCGCCCACCGCCCCGGTCAGGGAGAGGATGCGGTCGACCGCGATTCGTTCGGAGCCGGCGCCGTTGCGGAGCGTCACCTCGAAGCGGCCGTTTGGCTTCGCGATCTCCTCGACGACCGCGCCGCGCCGGGTCTCGACCGCCGGCGAGGCGCCGCCGGCGAGCTCGGAAGCCGTGGCCGCGAGACCCGCCCGCTCAGGGAGGGGATCTCCTTCATGGGTGCCCCAGCCCGGCTCCGGGTTGCGCAGCGCCCAGACCACCCGCGTCCCCGGCGCCTCCCGCGCCAGCTCCGCGAGCGCGCGGACGGTCGTCTGCGCCGAGTGGCCGGCGCCGGCGAGGAGGACCGTCCTGCCGGCCCAATCCTCCCGTTCGGCCGCGAGGTCGGGGATGTCGCGCCGGATCTCTCCCGCGAGCGAGCGTTCCCCCGGCGCGGGGATGCCGCCGTCGCCCAGGGTGTTGGGGTGACCCCAGGTGCCGGTGGCGTCGATCACCACGTCCGCCGTCTCTGTCCACTCGCGGCCGGACTCATCGGCGAGCAGGATGCGGAAGGGGCGCCGGCCGCGCTCCGCGGTGGCGATCTCCTCGTGCTTGAGGAGCCCCTCGCGGCCGATGCCGAGGACGCGGGTGCCCAACCTTACGTTGGGCGCGACCTCGGGCAGTGCCGCCAGCGGCTCGAACAAACGCTCGGCGAGGTCGTTACCGGTGGGGCATTCAGGGCCACTGGGAGCTTCGAGATGGCGTCGCATGCGCGGGGAGACGTTCATCTCCCACGGGGTGAACAGCCGCACATGCCCCCAGGCACGGACGTTGCCGGCAACGGTGGGCGCCGCTTCGTAGAGTGTGAACGGCTGCCCGGCTCCCGCGGCGGCGAGAGCGGCTTCGAGCCCGGTGGGCCCAGCTCCAAGGATGGCAATGCGCTTGGACATGAGTCTTCTCCTCAGAAGCGGGAAGCCGCGCGCTCGCGGGCGGGCAGGATCTCCAGACAGGTCGTCCACCAGCCGGTCAGGATGGTCTCGACGAACTCCTCCGGCAACCCCTCGGTTCGCATCTCGGCGGCGAGCCCGAGGTGATCGTAGGGGAGCGGCACCAGCTCGACCCCCAGCTCCTCGTCGCGCGCTTCGAGCATCGCGTACCAGACGTGGGTGTTGCCGTCGTTGGCGGGGCGGCCGATGACGCCGACATTCACCACGTCGCGCCCAGAAGGGAGGCGGCGGTGCCAGTGCAGCCCGGTGTGGGTGGCGAGGATGCCGTCGCACCGGTTCTGGTCGAGCAGCACTTCCAGGAACGGCACCGGCGAGGTGCTCTGGAAGAGGAACTCGTTGATCCGGCGCGGCGAGCCGTGGACGAGCAGCAGCTCGAGGCCGCCGATCCGCACCCGGCGGCGGCGGGGGAGCGCGCCCATCCAGGCCTTGAACTCGGGCGAGCAGCTCCGCTCGGTGTAGCCGTAAGAGATCTCGGCGAAGTGGTTGTCGCGCGGGTCGGTGTAGCCGCAGTTGCAGTTCTCGCGGCCGGCGGCGAGCGATTCCTCGTAGTTCCCCTGGATGGCGAGCACGCCCCCTTCAGCCAGCAGCGGCCAGACCCTCTCTGGATTGGGGCCGAAGCCCCCCAGGTCGCCCAGGCAGTAGATCGCCTCGGCGCCGCGGCGGGTCGCGTCCTCCAGCAGCTCCAGGAGCGCGAAGTGGTTGTTGTAGACGCCGCCGAAGACGGCGACCCGCGACCAGGGGCCCTCGACGGGGGTGGGGTCGTCGAGCCCGGCCGTGAGGGAGAGCGCCGCCGCCTCCCGCTCCCCCGGCGAGAGCGCCAGACCCGATCCGGCCGCGGCCTTGCGGAAATCGCCGATGGGGACGAGCTTCTCCCCCCAGGTCGCCATGCCGCGGTGGGCGGTGAGCTTGGCCCGCGCCTGCCGCGCCTGTTCGTCGAGGTCTCTGGGCGGCCGGTAGGACATTTCAGGTGCGGCAGCTCACGCCGTAGACGTGGCAGGTCCAGCAGGCCGGGTGCTCCAGGGGGAAGGCGCCCAGCGTATCCGCCAGGGTCTCGCCCATCTTCGCCTCCGGCTCGTTGACCAGGATCGGGCAGACCCAGACCCCCTGGTCGGTCACCATCCGGCAGGAGCTGCACTGCAGGTGGTCCAATCCCCCTTCGGGCATCTCCCCCTCGCGCAGCCGCTGCCAGCTCTCGTAGGCGCCGCCGCGCCCGGCCTCGGCGCCGATGCGGAAGACGGGGAGGATCTTGAGGCGGGGGCGCTCGATCTCCATCGACCGCAGCAGCGCGAAGAAGCGCTCCTTGCCGGAGTCGGTGGCCGCGCCTTCGCAGACCTCGGTCACCGTGATCACCGGGTTGAGGCCGGCCTGGTAGAGGTTGCGGATGCCGGCCAGGATCTTCTCGAAGGTCCCGGCGCCGCGGATGGGATCGTTGCTCGCGGCGTCCCAGCCGTCGAGCGAGACCCGGAAGTCGAGCGAGTAGTCGGAGGCGTCAGCCAGGGTCTGGAGGCGCGCGCAACGGGCGGGATCGAGCAGCAGGCCGTTGGTCAGCACGGTGGCGGGGCCGACGGCGAGGGTCGCCGCCAGGATCGCCTCCATCTCGGGGTTGAGGAACGGCTCGCCGCCGGTGAAATAGTACTCGCGCACCCCGAGCCGGGCGGCCTCGTCCAGATAGCGCGCCACCTCGGCGAGGCTGAGCACCTCGTGGGTGTGGTTGGTCGGCGAGCAGGAGACGAAGCAGTGGGTGCACGCCAGGTTGCACACCGTGCCCCCGACCTGGAACCAGAGGGTGTCCAGGCTCTTGAGCTCCACGCGGGGAGCAACGGGAAGGGTAGCGGCGTTCGGGTGCATGCTCCAACCAGGATACGGTCACCGTCTTCAACCGGATGACGGCAGAGCGGCATTCCTTCAGGGCTGCAGGCGCGAGGCGGAGGCGGCGCCGCCCAGCACCAGGCCGCAGAGCGTGTAGAGGATCCACCAGGAGAACGCCAGCGCCCACCACGGTCGCGGGGGGAGTCCGGCGAGCCCGACCACGGTCACCACCAGCAGCGGGCCGCGGAAGATCCAGGCGATCCACCCCGCGAGCAGGCCGGCCGCCCACCGCGAGCCGCCGCGCCCGAGGATCAGCAGATACAGGGCCGCGAGCCCCACCGCCTCGAGGATCCAGGTGGCGAGCACCACCCATCCCGGCAGGCTCGCCACTCCCGAGTGCGAGAGGACCGCCGGATCGGGAGCCAGCCCGAGCGTCTCCAGCACGAAATGGAAGAGGCCCATGGTGAGGATGAGCAGCGGCAGGGCGAAGGTCAGGAATCGTCTCAAAGCGCGCAGATCATAACGCAAGCCCTGAAGGGTTGCTTGGTCAAGCGTCCTCTATTCTGGACGAATCTGGCTTGAACGTTATTTTTCCCCGTCCAACATTGTTTGGGCCTCTCAAACAATGATCCGGCGCCTGAAACAATGCTCCTGGGCTTCGAGCAATGTTCGGGCGCGCCAAACAATGTTTGAAGCCCGCGAACATTGTTTTTTCGGTTCAAACTCTGGAAAAAGGCGCCGAGCTGCCCGAAAGGCCCTGGCAGGCTCTGTGCTAGCCTTTTCCCTGCCTTGAAGATCGCCGGCGTCGGGAAAGCCTTCCCTCCCAACTATTACGACCAGGAGACGCTCCTCGCGGCTCTCCGGGAGCGCTGGGCGGACCGCCACTTTAACACCGAGCGCCTGGAGCGCCTCCATCAGAACGTCCTGGTCGGTGGCAGGCACCTGGCGTTGCCGATCGAGGAGTACGCGGGCCTCACCACTTGGGGGAAGGCGAACGACGCCTGGATCCGGGTGGCGCAGGAGGTCGGCGCCGCCGCCGTGCTGGAGGCTCTGGAGCGGGCGGGACTGTCGCCGGCGGACGTGGACGCCCTGATCTTCGTCACCGTGACCGGGGTCGCCACGCCGTCGATCGACGCCCGGCTGATGAACCGGCTGGGGCTGCCGCCGCGGGTGAAGAGGATGCCGATCTTCGGCCTCGGCTGCGTGGCCGGGGCGGCGGGGATCGCGCGGGCTGCCGACTACGTCAAGGGCTTTCCGGACCAGGTTGCGGTCCTCCTCTCGGTCGAGCTCTGCTCGCTGACCCTGCAGCCGGAGGACCTGTCGATCCCCAACCTCATCGCCTCGGGGCTGTTCGGGGACGGCGCCGCCGCCGTGGTGGTGACCGGGGAGGACCGGCCGGCCGGCGAGACGAGCGGGCCGCGCATCGTCGCCACCCGCTCGGTCTTCTACCCCGACTCCGAGCGGGTGATGGGCTGGGACATCTCCGAGACCGGTTTCAAGATCGTCCTCTCCGGGGACGTGCCGGTCGTCGCCCGCGAGAAGCTCCGCCCGGACGTCGACGCCTTTCTCGCCGACCAGGGGCTGACGCGCGCCGACATCGGCTCCTGGGTTTGCCACCCGGGCGGCCCCAAGGTGCTGGAGGCGATGCAGGAGTCGCTGGAGCTTCCTCCCGGGGCTCTCGACGTTACCTGGAGGAGCCTGCGCGAGGTGGGGAATCTCTCCTCGACCTCGGTGCTCCTGGTCCTCGAGGAGACCCTGGCAAACCACCGGCCGCCCCCCGGAAGCTACGGGATGCTGCTGGCCATGGGGCCGGGATTCTGCTCGGAGCTGGTGCTGCTTCAGTGGTGAGGTGGTACACCCTCCTCGTCGTCCTGGTCGCCGCCGGCCGGCTGGTCGAGCTGCGGATCGCCGCCCGCAACCGGCGGGCGCTGCTCGCCCGCGGCGGGGTCGAGGTGGCGCCGGGGCACTACCGGTGGATGGTGCTCCAGCACACCGCCTTCCTGGTCTGCTGCCCTCTGGAGGTCTGGCTGCTCGGCCGGCCGTTCCTGCCGGCGCTCGGAATTCCCATGCTCCTGCTCGTCGTTCTTGCAACCGGGCTGCGGTACTGGGTGATCACGACGCTCGACGGCCGCTGGACCACCCGCATCGTCGTGCTGCCGGGGTCATCCCCCGTCACCGGCGGGCCGTACAAGTTCCTGCGGCACCCCAACTACCTGGCGGTGATCACGGAGATCCTGGCCCTGCCGCTGGTGCATACGGCCTGGATCACGGCGATCGTCTTCAGCGTTTTCAACGCCCTGGTCCTCCGCGTCCGCATCCGAGCCGAGGAGGAGGCCCTGTCGCGCATGTCCGACTACGGCACCGTGTTTGCGAGCCGTTCCCGATTGATACCGGGTGGGCGATGAGCGAGGCGGAGATCCTCGCCGGCGTCGCCGAGGTGGCGCGGGTGCATCTCGGCTGGGAGGGCCCGCTGACTCCCGACATGCGCCTGGTCGAGGATCTGCGGCTCGACTCGATCCGCCTGCTGACTCTCGCCGTGGAGGTGGAGAACCGCTTCCGGGTCCGCCTGGACGAACTGGACGAGGGGGGGATCGAGACGGTGGGGGATCTGGTGGCGACCGTACGGAGAAAACTCGGTGAGTGAAACGATCAACGACTGGCTCTTCGCGGCGGGACGCCACCCCGAGGGGGGGCTCCGCTTCGTCGACCGTTCCGAGGCGGCCACCTGGTTCGGCTGGGGGGAGGTGCGGGAGCGGGCGCTCGCCGTCTGCGGCGGATTGCGGAGCCTCGGCGTCCGGCCGGGGGACCGCGTCGCCCTGATCTTCCCCACCAGTATCGAGTTCTTCGAGGGCTTCTTCGGCGCCCTGCTCGCCGGCGCCGTGCCGGTGCCGCTCTACCCGCCGGTGCGGCTGGGCCGGATGGGCGAGTACCTCCACCGCACGGCGCGCATGCTGGAGCGCTCCGGGTCCCGCCTGGTGCTCGCCGACTCCCGGGTGCGGCGCATCCTGGGCGAGGCGATTGCCGAGGCGCGCCCCGACCTCGGCTGCCGGACGATCGGCGATCTCCCGGGATCGGCCATGGAGCCGGTCGCCGTCGCCCCCGCCGATCTCGGCCTGATCCAGTTCTCCTCCGGTACCACGGTCGATCCCAAGCCGGTCGCCCTCAGCCACCGGGCGATCGCCGCCCAGGTCGACATCCTGAACGGCTTCTGGCGCGACACCGACGAGCTGCGCCACAGTTGCGTCTCCTGGCTGCCGCTCTACCACGACATGGGGCTGATCGGCTGTGTCTTTCCGGCGCTCGCGCGCGATGCCACCCTGACGCTCCTCGGGCCGGAGCTGTTCGTGGCCCGGCCGGCGCTCTGGCTGCGCGCCCTCTCGCGCTACCGGGGGACGATCTCCCCCGCCCCCAACTTCGCCTACAGCCTGTGCGTCACCCGCGTCTCCGACGCCGAGATGGAGGGGACCGACCTCTCCGGCTGGCGGACCGCCCTGAACGGCGCCGAGTCGGTAGCCCCCTCGGTGCTGCGCGCCTTCCGCGAGCGCTTCGCCCGCTGGGGGTTCCGGCCGGAGGCGCTGACCCCCGTCTACGGCCTCTCGGAGGCGGCGCTCGCCGTCACCTTCTCGGATCTCGACCGGCCGTTCCGCGGCCGGCGTTTCGACCGCGAGGGGCTCTCCCGCGACCGCGTCGCCCGCGAGGCGCCCGACGGCCGGGAGATCGTCTCGGTCGGCCGCGCCGTCCCCGGGTTCCGCCTGCGGATCGTGGACGAGATGGGGAGCGATCTCCCCGAGGGGCGGGTGGGGCGGGTCTGGGCCCAGGGGCCGTCGCTTATGGACGGCTATCTCGGGGACCCGGAAGCCACCGCCCGCGCCCTGCGCGACGGCTGGCTCGACACCGGCGACCTCGGCTTCCTGCGCGACGGGGAGCTCTACCTGACCGGCCGCGCCAAGGACGTGGTGATCCTGCGCGGGCGCAACTACGCGCCGGACGAGATCGAGCGCTCCGTCGAGGCGGTCCCCGGCGTCCGCTCGGGCTGCGCCGTCGCCGCGAGCTGGCTGCCGGAGGACGCTCCCGGCGAGGTGCTGGCGCTGTTCGTCGAGGCGTCGCGCGGGGCGACGACGGCTGAGCGGGAGGCCCTGCCCGAAGCCTGCCGCGCGGCGGTGCTCGGCGCCACCGGCCTCGCTGTGGACGAGGTCGTGATCCTCGCGCCAGGCACTCTCCCCCGCACCTCCTCGGGCAAGCTGCGCCGGGCCGAGACGCTGCGCCTCTACCTCGCGGAGGAGCTGACGGCGTCCGATCCGGTCACCCCGCTGCGGCTCGCCGGGGCGATGGCCCGCTCCAGCCTGGCCTACGCGAAGATGCGCTTCGAGAGGCGAGGAGGATGAGCAGCGACCTGCTGATCGTCGGCGGCGGTCCGGCCGGGCTGGCGACGGCGATCCGCGCCCGGCTGGCGGGGCTCGCCGTCACCGTCCTCGACCGCGCCCGCCCACCCATCGACAAGGCCTGCGGCGAGGGGCTGATGCCCGACGCCGTGGCGCGGCTGCGGGAGATTGGCGTCGAGCCGCGCGGCCTCCCCTTCCGCGGCATCCGCTACTTCGACGGCACTCTTGCGGCCGAGGGGCTCTTCCCGCACTCCGGGGGGTTGGGGGTGCGGCGGACCGAGCTGCACGAGGCGCTCGTCCGCCGGGCGGAGGAGGTGGGCGTAATCCTGCGCTGGGGCGTCAAGGCGGAGGGGCTCCAGGACGGCGGCATCGCGACCGATCAGGGGATCTTCACGGCGCGCTGGATCGTGGGCGCCGACGGCCTGCGCTCGCCGGTCCGCCACTGGGCGGGGCTCGACGGCGGCGAGGCCCCGCTCCGTCGGTTCGGCGTGCGGCGGCACTTCGCGATGTCCCCCTGGAGCGACTTCGTCGAGGTCTACTGGGGCCCGGACTGCGAGGCCTACGTGACGCCTGTCGCGTCAGACCAGGTGGGGGTCGCCTTCCTCTGGAGCGGCCGCAAGGCGGATTTCGACGACCTTCTGGAGAGCCTTCCCGCTCTGCGCGCGCGGCTCGCCGGGGTGCCCGAAGCCTCGCGCGACCGCGGGATCGGCCCTCTGCGCCAGCGCGCCCAAGCGGTCCACAAGGGGAACGTGGCCCTGGTCGGGGACGCGGCGGGGTACTTCGACGCCATCACTGGCGAGGGGCTGGCGGTGGCGCTCCACGAATCGGCGGCGCTGGTCGAGGCGATCCTGGCGGGAAACCTCGACCTCTACGCGGCGGCGCACCGGCGGATCAACCGCCTCCCCAACCTGATGACCGGCCTGGTGCTCGCCATGGAGCGGCGCCCCCGGCTGCGCGCCCGGGCGATCCGGGCCTTGGCCGCCGAGCCGGCCCTGTTCTCGCGACTGCTGGGGATTCACGCCCGCACGCTGCCGCCACGGCGGCTGGGGCTGGGGGCGTTGCGGCTGGCCTGGCGTTTGGTGGCGGCGTAGTGTGCCGCCCCTACAGAAGCCGCAGGAATTCACCCCACTCTCCCGGGGTTGTATTCTTGCGCCCATGAAGAGATCCGCCAATCACGACTGGTCCCCGATCCGCGCCGCCGAGCGGCCGGTGGAGGCGTTCTCGCACCACGCCCGGTATCGCCTGGCGCTGGCGTATGCGAACAGCTACCACGTGGCAATGTCCAGCCTCGGGTTCCAGCGTGTCTACGAGGTGATCCACCGCCGGCCGGAGTGGGCCTGCGAGCGTTTCTTCACCGACGGCGTCGGCATGCCGATCTCGGTCGAGAGCGGGCGCGCGCTGAACGACTTCGGCTGCATCGCCTTCTCGGTCTCCTTCGAGGAGGACTACGTCAACCTCCTGCAGATGCTCGACCGCGCCCGCATCCCGCTGCGCCGCAGGGATCGCGGCCCCTGGGACCCGGTGATCGTCATGGGCGGCTCCTGCGCCTCGATCAACCCGCTGCCGATGTCGGAGTTCGTCGACGTCTTCGCCATCGGCGCCGCCGAGAACGTGCTGCCCGAGCTGCTCGCCGCTCTCGAGGGGGAGGAGGGGCGCGAGGCGGCGATCGAACGGCTGGCGTCCCGCGACGGCTTCTACGTCCCCGCCTTTCATCATCCCGAGGAGGAAGGCGAGCTCCCCAAGCTCAACAAGCTGGAGCTGACGGAAGAGCAGATGAAGCAGCCGGGGTTCCTGCCGACCACCGCGATCGTCACCCCGCACACCGAGTTCTCCGAGAAGTTCCTGATCGAGATGTCGCGCGGCTGCCCCGAGAAGTGCCGCTACTGCTGGGCGACCTTCGGCATGGGGCGCTTCCGCTGGCACCCGACCGAGTACATCCTGGCCTCTCTGGAGCGCGCCCGGCCGGTCACCAACCAACTGGGCTTCGTGGCCACCGCCGTGGGGGATCATCCGGACATCGAGAAGATCCTGCGCGAGGCCAACCTGCTCGGCTTCCGCACCTCGGTCTCCTCGATCCGCATCCCGGCGGTGACCGAGGGGGTGCTCGAAGCCCTCCACGCCTCGGGGGACCGCTCGATCACCCTCGCCCCCGAGACCGGCACGGACGAGCTGCGGGTGAAGATGGGCAAGCCGATCCCCAACTCGTTCCTGCTCGAGAAGGTGCGGCGGATCTTCCGCCACGGCTTCACCTCGCTGAAGCTCTACTTCATCGTCGGATTGCCGGGCGAGACCATGGCGGACGTCCAGGGGATTCTGGATCTGGCCAACCAGGCGCGGGCGATCATGCTCGAGGAGCTGCCGAAGCAGGGGCTGATCGGCAACATCCACCTGGGGGTCAACGTCCTGGTGCCAAAGCCCTACACCCCCTGGCAGCGCGAGCCGATGGACGAGGAGAAGAGCCTGAAGGAGAAGCTCGCCCTGCTGCGCAAGGCGGTGACCAAGATCCCCAACGTCTCGATGGGCTCGGTCTCCGTGCGTCAGGCGATCTGGCAGACCTACATCAGCAAGGCCGGCAGCGACGCCGCCGAGGCGATCGAGGCCGCGGCGCGGGGGGAGTCGGTGAGCTCCCTGCTCCACCGCCTCGCCCCGAAGATCCACCCGGAGGTCTACCACCGCCAGGAAGGCGACCTCCGGTGGCACTTCATGCGGCAGGCCTAGCGGTGTCCTACCGGTAGATCCCCCGGTCCGGGGTCAGCGAGCGGTCGATCGAGAGCCGGCCGCTCCCCTTCACCATCACGGCGAGCGCCATGCCGATCGCCAGCAGGTGGTACTCGAACCCCTCCCCCTTCTGGTTCCCCATCCAGTTCATGAAGAAGCCGTTGTGGAGATGGACGGTGAGGATGGCGCCCACCATCACGCAGAGGATGCCGAAGGCGCTCACGCGGCCGAGGAAGCCGGTGATCAGGCCGAGGGCGCCGAAGAACTCGGCGATCATCACCAGCAGGACGACGGCAGCCGGCAGCCCCATCGACGTCATCCCCTGCAACGTCCCCGCGAACCCTCCGCCACCGAACCAGCCGAGCAGCTTCTGGGCGCCATGAGGGAACATGACCAGCCCCAGGAACACCCGCACGATCAGCATTCCGGCATTGTCATCCGTCTGCATCAGCTTCCTCAGCATCCACTCCCCCTTTTCGATTTGGACAGCGTGGTCAGGCGACGGCTCAGGATTGTCGCACGCCCGGCACCGGGTCGGGCGCCAGTATCAGGAGGCGCTCCGGGGCGAGCCGGACGCTCAGCGGCAGCCGCTCCTGGCAGACGTCGCCGTCCACCTGGGCCAGGGAGCCGTCCGGCCCGGCGAGAGTGACCTCCCGCACCTGGCGGATTTCGACGTCGCGCCGGCGGACGTGGGCGGCGCGGAGGACGTCGAAGGCGAACGCGAAGGTGGCGCGGCGGCCGGTGCCCCGGAACAGCACCAGCTCGAACAGCCCGTCGTCGGTACGGGCCTTCGGCGCCAGCCGGTAGGCCCCCGCGTAGTACGGGATGTTCGATACCGAGACGAAGGAGGCCTCCAGGCGCTCGCCGTCCACCGTCACCTCCAGCATCGGGTAGGGGTAGCGCCACCACTCGCGGAGACCCTGGCCGATCAGCGCCGGCTTGCCGAAGCGCCACTTGAGCTGGGTGTCGAGCGAGGCGAGCATGGCGGCGTCGAGGCCGGCCGAGACCATCATCAGGAAGGGGACGCCGCCGGCGAGGCCGACGTCGAACGGCCGCGGCGGCAGGTCCCACTGCACCGCGGCGGCGGCGGGCGGGTACCGCGGCAGGCCGAGGGCGAGCGCCAGCAGGTTGGCGGTGCCGCCGGGCAGCACGCCGAGCGCCGCCGGTCCACCGAGGAGGCCCGCCGCCACCTCCCGCGCGGTGCCGTCGCCGCCGAAGGAGAAGACCACCTCGAAGTTCTGGCGGCGCTCGCGCGCGAGCTCGGTCGCCTGTCCCGCGAAGGCGGTCGGGACCGGCTCGACCTCGAACCCCCCTTGGCGCAGGATGGCGAGGATCGTCTCCAGCACGCGGGCATGCCGCTGGCGCCCCGAGCGGGGGTTGTAGATCAGGGCGGCGCGGCGCATGGGCGGGCGGGTCAGAACAGCGTCCCCGTGGTGCCAGGGCGCTGCGGATAGCCGAGGTGCTGGTAGGCGCGGCGGGTGGCGACCCGGCCCCGGGGGGTGCGCTGGAGGAAACCCTCCTGGATCAGGTAGGGCTCGTAGAGGTCCTCGAGCGTCCCGGTGTCCTCGCCGACCGAGACGGCCAGCGTCTTGATGCCGGCGGGGCCGCCGTCGTAGTGCTCGATCAACGTGCTCAGGATCTTGCGGTCGACGTCGTCGAAGCCGAACTCGTCCACCTCGAGCAGGCTGAGGGCGCGGCGGGCGACTCCGAGGTCGATCGCCTTCGCGCGGTCCACCTGGGCGAAGTCGCGCACCCGGCGCAGCAGGCGGTTGGAGACGCGCGGGGTGCCGCGGCTGCGGCGGGCGATCTCCATCGCCCCCTCCGGCTCGATTGGGACGCCGAGCAGCCGGGCCGAGCGCAGGACGATCTCGGTCAGCTCCTCCGGGCGGTAGAAGTCGAGCCGGTGGACGATGCCGAAGCGCGCCCGCAGCGGGGCGCTGATCAGCCCGGCGCGGGTGGTCGCCCCCACCAGGGTGAACTTCGGAAGCTCGATCTTCACCGTGCGCGCCGCCGGCCCCTGGCCGATCACGAGGTCGAGCCGGAAGTCCTCGAGGGCGGGGTAGAGGATCTCCTCCACGGTCGGGCCGAGGCGGTGGATTTCGTCGATGAACAGCACCTCGCCCGGATCGAGGTTGGTGAGGATCGCCGCCAGGTCCCCGGCCCGCTCGAGGACCGGTCCGGCGGTGGTGCGCAGGGGCGCTCCCATCTCGCTGGCGACGATGTTGGCCAGGGTGGTCTTGCCGAGGCCCGGGGGACCAAAGAGGAGGACGTGGTCGAGCGACTCGCGGCGCTCGCGGGCGGCGCGGATGAACACCCGCAGGTTGTCGATGACCTTCTTCTGCCCGATGTACTCCTCGAGCCGCTGCGGGCGCAGCGACGGCTCGACTCCCAGGTCCTCGGGGTCGGGGACGCCGGAAAGGATGCGATCCTCGGCGGACATGGCCCGATTCTACGCCCGGGACAGCCGGTTGAGGCTCGCCCGCAGCAGATCGTTGAAGGCGGCGTCCGGCTTCTCGCGGCGCACCTCGGCGACGGCCCGCTCGGCCAGGTTCGCCTTGTAGCCGAGGTTGACCAGGGCGGAGACGACGTCGTGGTCGGCGGGAACGGCGGCGGCGGCCGTCTCCGGCAGGTCGGCCGCCAGGATCCGCATCTTCTCCCGCAGCTCCAGCACGATCCGCTCGGCGGTCTTCTTGCCCACGCCCGGAATCGTCCCCAGGCGCCCGAGGTCGCCGGCAGCGATGGCGCCCATCAGGTCGTCCGGCGCCATCCCCGAGAGGATCACCCGCGCCAGTTTCGGCCCGATCCCGTTGACCCCGATCAGCTTCTCGAACAGGGCCTTCTCGCGCTCGGTCCAGAAGCCGAACAGAGCGATGCCGTCCTCGCGCATGTGGGTGTGGATGAACAGCCGGATGGGCTCGCCGCGCCGCTTCTCGATCTCGTACCAGGTGGAGAGAGGGACGTTGACCTCGTAGCCCACGCCGTGAACGTCGAGGAGCAGGCGCTCCGGGTCGTCCCGGAGCAGGGTGCCCTGGAGATATCCAATCATGGTGGGGATTGTAGAACGGAGGGGGCGGCCACGGCGGCCGCCCCTGGATCTCTCGCCTACCCTTCCTGGTTGGGCGGCGCGATGCCGAGCTGATCGAGGAACTGCTGGTTGAACGTGACGTTCAGCTCGCGGCGGCGCTTCTCGATCAGGGAGCCCTCGACGCTGGCGATCTTCTGCTGCAGGAGGGTCGCGCGGGTCTGCTCGCGGTTGGCGGCGTACTGCTTCGGGTCCCAGCCCTTGCGGTCGGTCACCTGGAAGAGCAGCGCGCCCTGAGCGTCGTTGATCGGGCCGCCGATCTGGCCGGCCGGCAGCGCCATCGCCGCCTTGGTCAGCTCGGGGTTGTAGCCGATGCCGGGGATCGCTCCCTGGCCGCCGAACTCCTCGGTCTCCTTGACCGGCACGCCGAGCTCCGCGGCCACCTGGTCCAGGGTCTTGCCCTGGGTCATCTGGCGGCGCGCCTCCTGGAGCTTCTGGGTCGTCATCTGCTGCAGCTTCTGGTTCACCAGCGCCGTCCGTACCCGCTGCTCGACCTCCTTGAGCTCGGGCGCGTGCGGCGCGATGACGTCCTTGACATAGACGACGGCCCAACCCTGCGGCACCTGGACCGCCGGCGAGACGTCCCCCTTCTTGAGCGAGAAGACGGTGGTGTTGAGGGCCGCGCCGACACCCGGCACCGGGTCGGCGGCGCCGACCTTGGCCTCGCCGAAGGTCACGCCCGGGTTCTGGCCGGCGAGGGTCTTCAGGGCTTCGGCGTTGGCCGGCTTGTTGGCGGCCAAGCGGCTGGCGAGCTCCTTGGCACGGGTCTCGGCGAGCTGCCGGGTGCGCTCGGCGGTGAGGCGGGCGCGGATCTGGTCCTTGACCAGCTCGAAGGGCTGCGTGCCGCCGGGGCGCTTGCCGGTGACCTCGAGGACGTGATAGCCGAACGAGGACTTCACCGGCCCCACCAGCTTGCCCGGCTGGGCACCGAAGGCCGCGTCCTCGAACTCCTTGACCATGCGGTTGCGGCCGAAGTAGCCGACGTCGCCGCCCTTGTCCTTCGAGGCGGTGTCGTCGGAGTACTCCTTGGCCACGGCGGCGAAGTCGGCTCCGCCGTCGAGCTTCCTCTTCGCCTCCTGCGCGCGGGCCTGGGCCTGGGCGTCGTTGCGCTGGTCGTTGACCATGACCAGGACGTGGCGCGCCTGCACCTGGTCTTCCTGGGTGTACTCGGCCTTGTGGGCGTCGTAGTAGGTCCGCAGGTCCGGCTCGCCCGGATTCACCTGGCTGGCGAGCTGGGCGTCGCTGACCAGGAGATAGGCGAAGTCGCGCTGCTCGGGCAGCTTGAACTCGGCCTTGTGGGCCTGGAAGAAGGCCTCGACCTCGTTTTGCGGCGCCGCCACCTGGAGGGAGAAGTTGATCCGTGGCAGTTGGACGTAGCGGATCTTGGCGCGCTCGACCTGGTTGCGGTAGGCCTGCTGGATCTCGTCCTCGCTGACGTAGAGATTGGCGGCGAGAGCGTCGTTGAGCTTCTTCATCAGGACTTCGTCGCGCAGCTCGGTCTCGAAGTCGGCGACGCTGATCTGGTTGGCCGCGAGCGTCTGCTTGTAGATCTCCTCGCCGATGAAGCGCCCCTGCTCGTCCTTGAAGTTCGGGATCGAGAGGATGCGGTCGCGCAGCTCGGCGTCGGTGACCCGCAGGCCCTGCCGCCGGGCCTCGGCGAGCAGGATCTTCTGCACCACCGTCTGGCTCAGCGCCTGCCGGTACATCTGCTTCTCGACCTCCGGCGTGAACTGGTCGCCGTAGATCTGGCGATAGAAATTGGTCATGTTCTTGTAGGCGCGCTGGAACTCCTGCTGTGACACCGACTCGCCGCCCACCTGGGCGACCGAGGTCATGTTGCCGCGTCCCCCGGAGCTGGCGCCGAAGTCGGCGGCGAGCGCGAGGACGAACAGGGCGATGATCACCCACAGGATCCAGGCGAGATTCTTCAGATTGTCGCGAAATACCTTGAGCATAAACGGACTCCTTCTCCTTTACCCGGAGGAACCCAGCACTTTAGCAGCGCCAGGCCGGCCGCACAACCCTCGGCATCCCGTGTCCTGGCGGAGAAAAGCCGCCTTTCAGGAAAAACGTTCCGTGTTATATTGACGTCTCTACATGAAAGGAATCTGAGGTGCCCGCCCAGCCCGTCCAAAAGGCTGATCAACCGGGGAAGGATTGGTACAGCGTCTCAGTGGAGACCCTGCAGAGCTGGGGTCTGCTGCTGGTGCTCCTGGGGCTGGTAGCCCTGGGCGTCTTCCTTTACCTGCGCTACGACCGCCAGTCGCTGCAGCGCTCGGCCCGAGCGGTGATCGAGCAGGCCGACGCGATGCGCCTGCGGCTGAGCGACGAGAAGCGCGTGGCGACCAGCTTCGCCGGCGAGTACGAGGCGGCCGGCCAGCGCCTCGACGAGGCTCGGGCGCAGCTCAAGGCGCAGGACTTCAGCCATGCCCTGGACAGCGCCCAGCACAGCCGCGACAGCCTGCAGGCGATCCTCGACGCGCTGGCGCTGCGCGGCGGCGCCGGCCAGGCGCAGTTCGTCTCCTTCCAGGGGGAGGTCGAGTTCCGGCGCGGCGACGGCGGCGACTGGCAGGAGGCGCGCAGCCGCATCCAGCTCCAGTCGGGCGACACCGTGCGGACGGCGGACAACGGCTCGGCCCAGATCATGTTCCAGGACGGCACGCTCTACACGGTGCGCCCCAACACCCAGTTCATCGTCTCGCCCCCCAGCGCCGGGCCGGGCGGCGCGCCGGAGCAGTCGATCGAGATGAAGTACGGCTGGGTCAACCTGAGCACCTCGCAGGGCTCGAGCAACATCAAGACGCCGGGCGCCGTGGCCCGGGTCAAGGAGTCGTCCGAGGCCTTCGTCGCCGTCGACAAGGGGACCAGCCAGGGGCGTTTCGGAGCCTATCAGGGGAGCATGGAGCTGGCCTCGAACGGCGGCCTGACCCGCGAGGTCGGCGCGCTCCAGCAGGTGGTGCAGACCGGCGACCTGCTCTCCGAGCCCAAGGCGATGCCGAACCGCCCGGAGCCGGCCGAGCCGATGGACGACCTGCTGGTCGACCTCGACTCGACCCGGCGGCTGGTGCTCGCCTGGCAGCCGGTGGCGGGCGCCACCCGCTACGCGCTCCAGGTCTCCCGCTCCCACCTGTTCGTCGACAACGTCATCGACGCCGAGAACCGCACCAAGACGCGGGCCACCCTGGGCGTGCGCGGCGAGGGGACCTTTCAGTGGCGGGTCGCCGCCTTCGGGCAGAACGGCCTGCAGGGCCCCTGGAGCGAGACGCGGAAATTCCGCGTCGCCGCCGCCGTCCGCAACGCCGGCGGCGGTGCCGGCGAGAAGAGCGGCAATGCGAATCCCCCGGCGCTTGACCTCGACGAGATCAAAACCTACGGTAGTATCTTCATGGTCAGTGGCCACAGTGAGCCGGGGGCGCGGGTGGAGGTCAATGGCGAGCAGATCAAGACCAACGCGGACGGCTCGTTCACCAAGGCCGTCCAATTGACCAAAGAAGGTTGGAACATCCTCGAGATCCGCGCGCGGAACGCGTCGGGCACCGAGACCGTCCGTCGCCACCGCGTATTCGTCGAAAATCCCTGAAAAGGACGACGCTGATTCGTAAACGCTCTCGCCGCTGCCGCATCTTGCGGCGTGGCATTTCCCAGAAGGATCAAGAAGGCTGATGCCCCTCGCCTCGCTGTTACGCTACTTCTCCAAAGACCTGGCCATCGATCTCGGCACCGCCAACACCCTGGTCTTCGCCAGCGGCCAGGGCATCGTGGTGCGCGAGCCCTCTGTCGTCGTCATCAACAAGATCACCAACCGGATCGAGGCCGTCGGCAGCGAGGCCAAGGAGATGCTCGGCCGCACCCCGGGCAACATCGAGTCGATCCGGCCGATGAAGGACGGCGTGATCGCCGACTTCGAGGTGACCGAACGGATGCTCGAGTACTTCATCAAGAAGGCCCATGGGCGCAAGATGTACGTGCACCCGCGGATCGTCATCGGCGTCCCCTCCGAGATCACCCAGGTGGAGAAGCGGGCGGTGCGCGACTCGGCGATGCGGGCCGGCGCCTCGGAGGTGTTCCTGGTCGAGCAGGCGATGATGGCCGCGATCGGCGCCGGGCTGCCGATCACCGAGCCGTCGGGCAACATGATCGTGGACATCGGCGGCGGCACCACCGACGTCGCGGTCATCTCGCTCGCCGGCACGGTCTACAGCCGTTCGGTGCGCATCGCCGGCAACGAGATGGACGTCGGCATCATCCAGTACCTGAAGCGCAAGTACAACCTGCTGATCGGCGAGCGCACCGCCGAGCAGATCAAGATCCAGCTCGGCTCCGCCTATCCGCTGAAGGAGGAGCTCAAGATGGACATCAAGGGGCGCGACCTGGTGGAGGGGGTGCCCAAGACGCTGACCATCTCCGACGAGGAGATCCGCGAGGCGCTGGCCGAGCCGGTGGCGACCATCGTCGAGGCGGTGCGCATGGCGCTCGAGCGCACGCCCCCGGAGCTTTCCGCCGACATCATGGACAAGGGGATCGTCCTCTCCGGCGGCGGCGCCCTGCTGCGCAATCTCGACCAGCGTCTGCGCGACGAGACCGGCCTGCCGGTCGTGCTCGCCGAGGATCCGCTCGCGTCGGTCGTGCTCGGCACCGGCAAGGTGCTCGGCGACATCGACCTGCTGCGCAAGGTCTCCATCCGCTAGCCCGGAACCGGCAGACCGGAACGATTTGACCGGGACCATCGGGAAGCCGTGGACGAGCGCCGCACCGGCTGGGTGTTGATTGTCGTGCTGGTCGGTCAGCTCGTCTACCTGGCGATCCAGGGAGCGCGAGCCGGCGAGACACGGCTGGAGGGGGTCGGCCTGCGCGTGCTGGGGCCGATGGCCCATGGCGTGGCCTCGATCCCCGAGGAGCTCGCGGGGGCCCGCGAGGGGGTGAAGCTGCGCGGCACTCTGCTCGAGGAGAACCGGCAACTGCGCCGGGAGGCCGCGGACCTGCGCCTGCGACTGCTGCGGCTGACCGACGTCGAGGGGGAGCTGCTCCGGCTGGGCAACGCCGTGCGCTACCCCACCCCGCCGGCCGGGCGCATCCGCGCCGTCGACATCGTCTACGCCGACCACACCTCCTGGCTGCGCACCCTGATCCTCTATACGGGCGAGGTGGAGGCGCGGCGCAACCAGCCGGTGCTCTCCCCGGACGGCCTCGTCGGCCGGGTGGTCCACGTCGCCGGCCCCTACGCCAAGGTGCAGCTCATCACCGACCGCGCCGCGGGCGTCGGCGGCATGATCCTGCGCACCCGCCGCCAGGGGGTGGTGCGCGGCGGCCTGGGCACCGGGCTCGAGCTCGACTACGTCCCTCTGCAGGCCGACGTGCGGCCGGGCGACCGCGTGCTGACCGCCGGCATCGACGGCGTCTATCCGCGCGGCATCCCCATCGGCACGATCGCCTCCGTCGAGCCGGGGGGGCAGCTCTTCCATCGCATCAACGTCGCTCCGGCGGTCGACTTCGGCACTCTCGACCAGGTCTACCTGCTGGAATATCAAGCCGTGCCGCAGACTCTCAAAGAGACCAGCCCCAGTGGAAAGCCTTAAGCTGATCGCCACCATCGCGCTCGCCGCGCTCGTCCATTTCATCGGCGTGCGGCTCTGGCCCGATTTCGTGCGGGCGGTCGACGTCTTCCTGGTGGTGGTGGCGCTCCACGGCCTGCGCGGCAACTCGCTCTCGGGGCTGCTGGTCGGCCTGCTGGTCGGCCTCCTCCAGGACACCCTGACCAGCGGCCCCTTCGGCTTGTTCGGCTTCGCTGATACCATCATCGGCTACATCACGGCGCGCCTGGCACAGAGGCTGGTGATCCAGCGGCCGACGGGCGTTCTGGCGCTGGTCAGCTTCGCCGCCGTGCTCCAGCAGGCGATCACCGTGGGGCTCGCGTTCCTGCTGCTGCCGGCCCCGGAGACGCCCAGCCCGGTCTGGGCGGTGATCCGCGCCGGCGCCTGCGGGGTCCTCGGGATGGCCATCTACATCGTGGCGGGGCGCTGGCGCAACTCCTCGGAGACGCGCCGCCGGGGCCGGATGAGCAGGCTCCGTCTGGGCTAGGCGGTCGTTGTTTGTAGCAAAATACTCAGCAGACTTCAGGCAGGGATCGAGGCAGCATCATGCGGGTGGTTCGTGAGCATCGAGATGATCTGGTCAGCCGCGTCCGCGTGCTGACCGCCGTCGTCACCGGCGTGCTGGTGGTGATCGCCACCGGCTTCTGGTTCACCCAGCTCGTCCAGGGGGACTACTACCGCGAGCTCGCCGAGAACAACCGGCTGCGCAAGCTCCCGATCAAGGCCCCCCGCGGCCTGATCTTCGACCGCAAGGGGCGCCTGCTGGTCGAGAACGTCCCCAGCTACAGCCTGATGATCGACCGCAGCCGCGCGGCGAGCCTCGACCACAGCCTCTGGTACGCCGCCGGCGTGCTCGGCCGGCCGGTGGCCGAGCTGCAGCAGATCCTCCACCAGTATCGCGGCGTGCCGGTGTTCAAGCCGGTGCTCCTGGCCGAGAACCTCTCGCTCTCCGAGGTGGCCCGCTTCGGCGTCGAGGGGCTCGAATACCCGGAGTTCGAGGTCGAGGTCCAGCATCAGCGCCTCTACCGGCACCGCGAGCAGACCGCCCACATCCTCGGCTATCTGGGCGAGCCCAGCCTGGACGAGATCGCGAAGGGGAACGGCACCTACCAGCCGGGCGACATGATCGGCAAGAAGGGGATCGAGCAGACCTACGACGCCCAGTTGCGCGGGCGGGACGGCGAGCGGGTGGTCGTCGTCGACAGCCGCGGCGAGCTGCTCGAGGAGTACAAGAGCATCCCGGCGGTCCCCGGCAAGAACCTGACCCTGTCGATCGACCTCGACCTCCAGCAGGAGGCCGCCCGCTGGCTCGACGGACCGGAAAAGGTGGGGGCCGTGGTGGCGATGGATCCCAGGAACGGCGAGCTCCTCGCCCTGGTCTCCGCGCCGGCGTTCAACCCCAACCTGTTCGCGCGCCGCCTCCAGCAGTCCGACTGGCAGGCGCTGATCGACGATCCCAACCACCCGCTGCAGAACCGGGCGATCCAGAACACCTACTCGCCGGGCTCGACCTTCAAGATCGTGATGGAGACCGCCGGCCTGACCGAGAAGATCTTCGACACCCACACCACCGTCGGCTGCTCCGGCTCCAAGGCCTTCTACGGCCGGCCGTTCCGCTGCTGGAAAAAGGGCGGGCACGGCACGGTGGACGCCCACTCGGCGATCAAGCTCTCCTGCGACATCTACTTCTACACCCTCGGCCAGAAGATGGGGATCGAGAAGATCGCCCGCTACGCCCGCCTGTTCGGCCTGGGCTCGGCGACCGGCATCGACATCCAGGGGGAGAAGCGGGGCAACGTGCCGGACGCGGAGTGGAGCCAGAAGGTCCGCAAGCAGCCCTGGTACCCCGGCGAGACGATCTCCGTCTCGATCGGCCAGGGGCCGGTGCTGGTCACCCCGCTGCAGATGGCCGAGCTGACCGCCATCGTCGCCAACGGCGGCCACAAGGTCGTCCCGCACCTGATCAAGGACGCCAAGCTGCCGCCCCCCGAGCACGTGGCCTTCGACGAGGACGCCCTGCGCACCGTGCGCGGCGGCCTGGTGGGGGTGGTCAATGAGCCGGGCGGCACCGCCTACGGCTCGGCCCGCTTGCCGGGAGTCGTGATCGCGGGCAAGAGCGGCACCGTGCAGGTCATCGCGCAGGCCCAGCGCACCGAAGAGCACAACCTCCCCTTCAAATACCGCGACCACGCCTGGTTCACCTCCTTCGCTCCGGCCGACAACCCGGAGCTGGTGGTGACCGTCTTCGCCGAGCACGGCGGCGGCGGTTCCAGGGTGGCCGCACCGATCGCACAGGCGCTTTATGCAAAGTATTTCGGGATCGATAACGGGAAGTCACCCAGTCCCTGAGGAGCGGCCGCGGCTGCGGCTGCTCTCCTCGATCGACGGCGGGCTGATCCTCTCCGCCCTCCTCCTCGCCGCCATCGGTCTCGCGACCGTCCACAGCGCGAGCTCCGAGATGCTGGTCGACTACTTCCCCCGCCAGGCCGGGTGGGTGGCGATCGGGCTCGTGCTGCTGGTGATCTCGATGAGCATCGACTACCACGTGCTGCTCGACCTGTCGGTGGTGCTCTACGGGCTGGGGATCGCCTCGCTGATCGCCGTGCTCGCCTTCGGCGTCGTGCACGGCGGCGCCGCCAACTGGCTGAAGATCGGCGCCTTCCAGTTCCAGCCCTCGGAGTTCGCCAAGATCGCCACCGGTCTCTTCCTTGCCCGCTACCTCGCCGGGCTGAACCTGCGCGTGCTCGAGTTCCGCCAGATCGTCACCGCCATCGTCATCGTGGCCGTGCCGATGGTGCTGGTGGCGGTCGAGCCCGACATGGGCGGCGCCGCCATGTACGCGCCGCTGCTGATCGGCATGCTGCTGGTGGCCGGCATCCGCGTCCGCCTGCTGGTGACCGCGCTGCTGCTCGGCATCGTCCTCGTCTCGGGGGTCTGGACGTTCGGCCTCAAGGGGTACCAGCGCCAGCGGGTGCTCACCTTCCTGGCGCCCGAGACCGACCCCCTGGGGGCGGGCTACCAGGTGCGGCAGAGCAAGATCGCGGTGGGCTCGGGCGAGCTGATGGGCAAGGGGTACATGCAGGGCACGCAGAGCCAGCTCCGCTTCCTCCCCGCCCGCCACACCGACTTCATCCTCTCCGTGCTGGCCGAGGAGTGGGGGTTCCTGGGAGTGGTCACGGTGCTCGGGCTGTTCGCCCTCTACATCTCGAGCGCCGCGCGGATCGCCATCCGCGCGCGCGACCGCGCCGGCATCATCCTGGTCGTGGGGCTGATCTCGATCACCTGTTTCCACGTGCTCTACAACAGCTCGATGGTGGTGGGGTTCGTCCCCATCACCGGCATCCCCCTGCCGTTCCTCTCCTACGGCGGCTCGTTCACGATGATCAACTTCATCTCGCTGGGGATCATCCTGGGGGTCGACATCCGGCGGTACGTAAACCGGTAGGCCCTCATTACCCCGGCCCTCTTCACGAACGCCTTGCCGTTCATTTCCCCTCCTGTTTCAGCGGAAAGCGCACCGGACTTGCTATTATTTGCAATATAGCATATCACTGTAATATTCTCGCTCCAGAGAAGATCCTTTTACCAGGAGGTGGAGAGATGTCGACTTGGAAGGGGCTTCATCGGCCGATCTACGTCACTCTGGTACTGGCTTGGCTCGGCTGCCTCGCGGGGTCGGCCTTGGCGCAACGCGGTCCCGGCTTGGGCCGGGACGGCGGCGACCGTTCGCGCATCAGCGGGGCTGGCGACGCAGCGTACGTGTACCCGATTCGACCGGGTACCGCCGAGTGGAAGGCGTTGCAGTCCCACAACGAGATGGTTCAGGTCACCCAGGTAGACCAGTCGCTGCTCGCCTCCATGTCCGACGAAGGGCTGGTGCGGACGGTCCTGAGCTACCCCTTGCTCGGGGACGTGCTCGCCTACAACAGCCCTCAGCAGGGCTTCGACGCCATCCGGTCCCAGTTCGGTGGTCTGCGGGCGCTCTTGGAGCGCGAAGGAGCGGCCGAGGTCCTGCTGCGTCGCTACCAGGAGACTGACGCGACCGACGTGCCAGCCGTCCTCAGCCTCGAAGAGCAAGGACGCCGCGCCCGGGACCTGTCCTACGTCGAGCTCCTCCTGGCGCAGCCCGAGATCCTCGCCGGCATGGACGACTCGCTTCTCGACGAGCTCCTCCTCGAGACCCTGGTCAAGCGCGAGCAGAAGCTCAAGCGCCTCGAGGTCTACGGGTTCGCGGGGCTGGAGAGCGCGGCCTTCACCGCCGTTCGCGCCCTTGAGCGCGCCCAACCCGGCCCCGTCACCCGGAACAAGGGGAGCCAGAACATGAACGCGTTTCTGGAAACCGGCGGCCCGGCGAGCCTCGAGGTCCTCGATTCCGTCTTCGCGCACACCGAAAAGGTGGTCTTCGGAAGCTCGTATCGGGCGCTCTCGAAGAGGAGCGGCTTGATGACCAAGGACTACTACTCAACCGTTTATACTCCAAAGGGGTCGGCGGTGACGGCCATCGTGATGACCTCTGAGCTGGCCGATATCGCGTCCTGCAACTCCTACTACTCGGCCGCTTACCCCAACGCCACCCGGCTGAGGGACTGCTCCCGGCGGTACAACTGCCACTCCTACGCCTGGCACGACCAGTCCACGTCCAACACCGTGTGGATGAACACGCCGGGCGATGACACGTACTGGCAGGACGGGAGCTACGTGCCCGCTCCCATCACCGGAGGCCAGAAAGTCTCCTACGCGAGCGATGATCACTCGGCCATCGCGATCTCCAGCTCCGTGTATGAATCCAAGTGGGGCCAGGCTCCGCTCATGCGCCACGCGCCGTGCTACACCCCCTACAACTGCTCGACGCTCAACGGCTACCAACTCGCAGGGTCAACGGGGAGCAGCAGCAATCCGTTCAAGTACTCCAACGGGCGCGACGAATGGCTCGCCTGCTGGGGCATCGCCGGACGCATCTCCTCAAACTGCTACGACATCAGCGACTTCCACGACAAGCAGTTGTGCTACGCCATGTCGGACTCGACGCAGTCGCCCTGCACGCAGATGACCGACCGCAACATGCAACTCGCCTGCTACGGCATGTCCGTGGCCCCCAACTACCCCTCGAACTGCCGCGACATCACCGACGCGGGGCTGCGGGATTTCTGCTACTCCGTCGCGAGCTGGGGGTCCCAGGGGAGTTGCTCCAGCGTGACCAACGCCGCCGACAAGGCCCTCTGCCAAGCCCTCACCTACCGGAACACCTCCTACTGCGCCAGCATCGCCGACGCCAATGACCGGTGGTTCTGCTACGGCACCGCCAGCCGCAACAACTCCTACTGCGCGAACATCGTTTATTGAGACCAGGCGACATCAGTTGCCGGAGAGGTTTGGCTCACTAAGTAGAGAGACGCCCCCACGGGGCGTCTCTCTACTGGGGAATCGTAGCGAACGCCGTTCGCTTTTGCTTCCCAGCGTGTCCTAGGACTGAGCTCTGGGAACGGGTGCAGTTATTCTGTGACGAACCCTAAGAGCCTTTGTTTCCCAAGTTTTTTTGCCGTTCTCCCCTCTCCCGGTGAGGGAGGGCGGGAGGGGACGGGAGAGGGGCCGGGGGTGAGGGTTCGACTTCCGCTACAATCCCCCTCGCCATGAGTCTCAAGATGCTCATCGAGAGCGATCCGCATCAGACCCGGATCGCCGTCCTGGAGGACGACCGCCTGACGGAGATCTTCGTCGAGCGGCACCGCCATCGGGGGCTGGTGGGCAACGTCTACAAGGGGCGGGTGACGCGGGTGCTCCCCGGCATGCAGGCCGCCTTCGTGGATGTCGGCCTCGAGCGCGACGCCTTTCTCTACGTCAGCGACGTGACCTCCGACGTCGAGATGGAAGACCTGGAGATCGACGACGGCCGCTCCGACGAGCTCAACAATAACCACCACCAGGCCCAGCCTTCCCCCTCGATCGACGACCTGCTGAAGGCGGGGCAGGAGATCATCGTCCAGGTGGTCAAGGACCCGCTCCCCAGCAAGGGGGCGCGCATCAGCACGCACGTCACCCTGCCGGGGCGCTATCTGGTGCTGCTGCCGACGGTGCGCCACTTCGGCGTCTCGCGGCGGATCGAGGACGAGGCCGAGCGGGAGCGCCTGCTCGCGCTCCTCCAGCAGCTCCCGGTCACCAGCGGCGGGCTGATCGTCCGCACCGCCGGAGAGGGGAAGGGGCGGGAGGAGTTCGAGAGCGACCTGCTCTATCTCTCCCGCCTCTGGGAGAAGGTGCGCCAGCGCGCCGGCAAGGTCTCGGCCCCCACGCTTCTCCATCAGGACCTCGACCTCGCCCTGCGGATCGTGCGCGACCTGCTGCGCCAGGACTTCGCCGTCCTCTGGGTGGACGGCGAGGAGACCTACGAGCGCATCGTCGAGTTCCTCGACCAGGTGCAGCCGGCCCTGGTCTCCAAGGTCAAGCTCTTCCGCCAGCAGAAGGCCACCCTGTTCGAGCAGTTCGGCATCGAGGAGCAGATCGAGGCCGCCCTGAAGAGCAAGGTCTGGCTCAAGTCGGGCGGCTACATCGTGATCAACCCCACCGAGGCGCTGGTCGCGATCGACGTCAACACCGGCCGCTTCGTCGGCGCCACCAATCTCGAGGACACGGTGCTGCAGACGAACCTCGAGGCGGTCCAGGAGATCGTGCGGCAGATCCGCCTGCGCGATCTGGGCGGGATCATCGTCATCGATCTCATCGACATGGTCGAGATCCCGCACCGCGAGGAGGTCTTCGCCAGCCTGGAGAGCGAGATCAGGAAGGACCGGGCGAAGACCAAGCTGCTCAACATCTCCGAGTTCGGCCTGGTCGAGGTCACCCGCAAGCGCAGCCGCTCCAACCTCGAGCGCCTGCTCACGCAGGGATGCCCCTACTGCTCCGGCCGCGGGCGCATCCAGTCGAACGCCACGATCTGCCTCAACCTGCGCAAGGAGCTGCTCCACCTGCGCGGACGGATCGCCGCCCCGGAGCTCCTGCTGCGCGTCCACCCCGAGATCGCGCGCGCCCTGCAACAGGAGGAGCGGGCGATCCTCGACGAGCTGGAGCGCTCGCTCGGGGTCCACATCCTGATCCAGAGCGATCCCGAGCTGCACCACGAGCGTTTCGACGTCGTGGAGGTCTGACGATCCAGACCGAGCCCTTCGCCCTCCCCGGCTGGACCGGCGAGCTGGCGCCGGCCGTCCGTCCGGCCGATCTCGCGGCGGCGGTCAGCGCCCTGACCGATCCCGCCACCGCCCTGAAGACTCTCCACTGGGGGCGCAACTACCTCTACGTGGCCCGGATGGAGACCGCGGCGGGAGCCGTCGAGGTGGTCGTCAAGCAGTTCCGCCACCGCACTCTCCGCGACCGGCTGAAGCGCCGGCTTCAGGGGAGCAAAGCCGAGAAGAGCTGGCGGGTGGCGACCGCCCTGCTGGCGGCCGGGCTCTCCACTCCGGAGCCGGTGATGCGGATCGAGTCCGCCGACGAAGCGGGCCCTTCTTTCTATGTCTGCCGCTATCTCCCCGGTCTGACCGAGGCGCGCTACCTCTTCCGCGCCGCCAATGCCGGCGAGGAAGAAGAGCGTTTCCCCGAGGTCGACTTCCCCGCTTTCATCGCGGCGCTGGGGCGGACGGCGCGGCGGCTCCACGATGCCGGCTTCTGGCACCGCGACCTCTCGGGGGGGAACCTGCTCCTCCGCTTCGGCGCCGACCGCCGTCCCGCCGAGATCCACCTGGTGGACCTCAACCGGACCCGCATGGGCCGCCCGCCGAGCGTCTCCGAGCGGCTGCGCGACCTTTCGCGCCTGGCGCTCTTCCGCCCCGAGCACCAGGAGCTGCTGCTCCGCGGCTACTGGGGGGACCCCGCGGCCGGGCTCCGCCGCGGCATCTATCTCGCCTACCACCACGGCTTCCTGTGGAAGAACGAATCGAAGCGGCGGGCGCGCGGCGCCCGCGACCGGGTCAAGCGGCTGCTCCTGCCGCGGGGCACGCACGCCCACATCCCGGAGGCGCCCGCCGGGGCCGGAGCGCGCGACAAGGTGGTCTGGGACCACCTCTCGGACCAGCCCCACCAGCACGCCGGCCGGCTCGACAAGCTGCGGGTGCGCTTGGCCGACGCCCGCTCGCACGGCGTCGAGGCGGCGGCGGTCGCCGGCGCCCTGCCGCGGATCTGGCGGCGGTATCGCAAGCTGAAGGCCGGGCTTCACACCACGCCGGTCGACTTCGCGGGCCTCGGAGTCTGCGTCCGCCCCTGGCCGGAGAACCCCGCGGCGCTGCTCGCCCTGGTCGAGGAGCTGGGGGCGCGCCACGTGCTGCTGCGCCTCCACCCCTGGGAGGACGACCATGCGGCCGAGGAGGAGCTGGCGCGCCAGCTCCATGCTCGCGGACTCGAGGTGAGCTTCGCCCTGCCGCAGAACCGCGAGCTGGTGCGCGACCCGGCCCGCTGGCGCCGGGCCCTGGAGGCGATCGCCCCCCGCTTCACCCCCTATGGTCGGCACTTCCAGGTGGGGCAGGCGATCAACCGCAGCAAGTGGGGGATCTGGAACGTCCGCGAGTACGTCGAGCTCGCGCGCGCGGCCGAGGCGGTCCTCCGTCCTTATCCTGGCGTCGAGCTCCTCGGCCCGTCGGTGATCGACTTCGAATATCACGTCACCGCCGCGGTGCTGAACCTGCGCGATCCTGGCTTCCGCTTCGACGCCGTCTCGGCCCTGCTCTACGTCGACCGCCGCGGGGCGCCGGAGAACCGCCAGGCGGGGCTCGACACCGAGGACAAGGCCCTCCTGCTGCGGGCGATCGCGGAGACCGCCGGGAACGTGGTCCATGAAAAAGCGAGCCGCTGCTGGATCACCGAGGTCAACTGGCCGCTGCGCGAGGGGCCCCACTCGCCGGCCGGCCGCGACGTCTCGGTGGACGAGGAGGCGCAGGCGGACTACCTGGTCCGCTACTACCTCCTGACGCTGGGCACGGGGCTGGTCGAGCGGGTGTTCTGGTGGCAGGTGGTGGCGCGGGGGTACGGCTTGGTCGATCCCGTCGATCCGGCGCAGCCGCGGCGGCGGCCGAGCTTCCACGCTCTGAAGACGCTGGTGCGCGAGCTGGATGGCGCCCGGCTGGAGGAGGTGCTGGCGGCTCCTTCGCCGGCCCGGCTCTACCGCTTCCGCCGTCCGGACGGCGCCGAGGTGGTCGTGGGCTGGAGCGCCGTGGACCGGCCGGCCCGGGCGACGTTGCCGCGTCCGGCGGTGGTCGTGATCGGCCGCGATGGCGAGGAGCGGCGGGCCCCGGAGGGCGTCGAGGTGGACATCGACGCCTCTCCGAGGTATTTCCGGCTCTGATTACTTCTGGAACACTTCCGCCACCGGCACGATGTCGATCCGGGTGGGCGCCACCTTAAGCGGCACGATGACCTTGTCGGCCGCGGTGACCTTGGCGTCCACCTGGCTGTTGTAGGTCTTCGGGCTCGGCTCGTCCTTCTGCAGGGTGTCCTTGAGCTGCTGGGCGTTGGAGGTCACCAGGATGGCCTCGTAGTTATTGGTGTTCAGGTATTTCTTGATCGCCGCGTTGACGTCACCCACCGTCAGCTTCTTCAGCCGCGCCTGGATCTCGTCGATGTAGTACGGCATGCCGTAAAACCGGCTGTCCATGTTGAAGCCGAGGCGCTCGTCCAGGCTCTGGGCCCAGAGCTTGGAGTAGTTGAGGACGAAGTCACGGGTGAGGTTGAAGTCCGCCTCCGTCATCCCCTCGTCGCGCAGCCGCTGGACCTCGTAGAGGCCGGCCCGCAACGCGAACTGGGCGTCGGCCGGCACGACCGGCCGGATCCAGACCGAGAAGTACTGCTCGCGGCGCGGCGACCCGGGGGGCGGCGTGGTGACGAACGGCGGGTTGGACAGGTATTCGATATAGGAGTAGTCGCCGTAGTTCAGGCCGCGGTCCGCTCGCAGCTCGTTCATCAGCCGGCCGTTGAAGGTGCGGTGCTCGCCGAGGAGGCTGTTGGCCACCATCAGCGGGTAGTAGTCCGCGTCGGCGCGGGTGATCGGCAGCGGGAATCCGAAGTTGATCCCTACCGACCCCGTCTGCTTCTCCACCAGGGTCAGGTTGTGCCCCTGGACCTTGGGGGCGGGGGGCAGCGCCATGCGCCCCTTCTGCCCCGCGGGCAGGGGCGCGAGGTCCCGCGTCAGGCGGGAGGGGTAATCGGCCGGGTAGCCGCCGGCGACGCCGACCATCAGGTTCGCCTGCGTGTAGTGCTGCCGGTAGAACTGCTTCACGTCGTCCAGCGTGATGTGCTGGAGCCCCTCGACGGTGCCGAGCGGGGAGTGTCCGTAGGGGTGCCCCTTGAAGATCTTCTGCTGGAGCAGCTCGAGGCCGAGCCGCTCGTCATTGGCGCGCAGCGAGTCGGTGATGGCGGAGGCGAGCTGGTCCTTGTTGCGCTGGAAGTCCTCCTGGGAGAAGCCGGGCCTGAGCAGCGCCTCCTCGAGCAGGGCCGTGTACTCGGTCAGCTTGTCACGGTGGATCGTGCCGCCGATCGAGGTCACCTCGCGGTCGGCGTCGGAGTTGATCCCGGCCGCCATCGGATAGAGGGCCTCGACGAGCTCGGTGTAGGAGCGCTTCTGCGTCCCCGCCTGGCCGATCATCATCGAGGTCAGAGTGGCCAGGCCCTCCTTGCCGGCGGGATCGTGGATCGAGCCGACCTCGAACTGGAGGCGGAGGGCCACCAGCGGCGAGGCGGCGTTGGGGAGCGCGACCACCTCGATGGGCGTGGCGGCCTTGGTCTGTGCGGTGGCCGGCACCGCCGCGAGCACGAGGGCTAGCAGGATTCCTTTCCGATCAATCATGACGCGCACCTCCCTGCGTGCCCTGGGCGGCGGGGGCCGCTTTGTGAGTGAGGGTCGCGTAGGTCTCGTTCTGCGGCTTGAAGACCTCGCGGGCGACCCGCTGGATGTCCGCCGGCGTCACCTTCTGATAGGTGGCGAAGCGCTGGTTGAGGGCGTCGATATCGCCGGAGATCGCGATCGCCTGGGCGGCCTGGGCCGCGACGTTGCCCGGCGTGTCGAGCCCGAGGGCAAAGGCGTAGCGCTGGTGCGACTTGATACGGTCCAGTTGCTTGACGTCGACCGGCGTGGCCTGGAGCTGCTGAATGTAGCGATTGACCGTCTCCCGCACCTTGGGGAGGAGCTCGTCCGACCGCACCCGCGCAACGATCGAGAACAGCCCGGGATCGCGGTTGCCGGAGGTGCCCCCCTGGACGAAGTCCACCCACTGGTTCTTCACTACCAGATCCTGATAGAGCGGCGCGGACTCGCTGAACAGGAGCTGCTCCATGAGGTCGAGCGCCGCCGAGTCGGTCGCCGTCGCCGAGTAGGCCGGAATGTGGTAGGCCATCATCACGTACGGGTGCGTCGGGTTCGGCCAGTCGAGGGAGGCCGTCTTGCGCTCCTTCTGCGCCGGCTCCACCGGGATGTCCGCCGCCTTGTACCCTTTCTTCCAGTCGCCGAAATACTGCTTCGCCAGGGTGAAGACGTTCTCCGGCTGCACGTCGCCCACCACCAGCAGCGTGGCGTTCTCCGGCCGGTAGAAACGTTCGAAGAACTTCAGGCTGTAGTCGTACTCGTTGGGCATCGCCTTGATGTCGGCCACGAGGCCCAGCGTCGTGTGCTTGTAGGTGTGCTTGTCGTAGGCGAGGTCGCGGACCTTCTCGTAGAGCGGCTGGATGGGGTTCGAGACGCTCTTGTTGTACTCGCCCAGGATGGCCAGCGCCTCGGTACGGAAGGCGTCCTGGCTGTACTTGAGGTGCTTGAAGCGGTCGGACTCGATATCCATGATCAGCGGCAACTGGCTCGCCGGCGCGACCATGTGGTAGACCGTCTGGTCGTCGGTGGTAAAGGCGTTCGAATCGGCGCCCAGCCGCTTGATGACATCGTTGTAGGCGTCCTTCGAGTACTTCTCCGTGCCGCGAAACATGATGTGCTCGAAGAAGTGGGCGAAGCCGCTGTGCCCCGCTTCGACTTCGTCGCGGGAGCCGGTGCGCATCACCACGTAATAGGCCACCGTCCCCGGGCTGTCGTAGGGGACGGCCACCACTTTCATGCCGTTGTCGAGGGTCTGTTTATGGACCTTGAAGGGGAAGATGTCCCCGGAAGCTGCCGGCTTCCCGGCGGCGCCGGCCAGTGTCGCCACCGCCAGCAGGCCGCAGAGCAGCAGAGTGATTCTTCGGGCGTGCACGCGTTGAGCTCCTTTCGGTTCGGAACTTTGACGCCGGTCAAGGCGTTCTTCTTTTGGATCGGACCCCGTCGAGGGGCGTTCAAGGCAAGAAACGGTGATTCCCCCGGACAGGATTCCCATATTACCCTACCTATCATGAGTAGCCGAACCGCGCTTTCCGCCCTTTCCCTGACCCTGCTCCTCCCTGGCCTCGCCGCCGCCCAGACCCCGCAGGCTGCCCGCCGGACTCCGGTCGTGGCGCTGGTCGAGAAGGTCGCGCCGGCGGTGGTCAACATCTCCGCCGAGTCGACGGTCCGCGAGGCCGACCCGTTCTTCGGCCGCTTCGGCCTCGGCGCCGAGCGCCAGGCCCAGTCGCTGGGCTCGGGGTTCATCGTCGACCGCAGTGGCATCGTCGTCACCAACGCCCACGTGATCGAGGGGGCCTCGCGGATCACCGTCACCCTGCTCGACGGCCGCGAGATCGAGGCCGACCTGCTCGGCTCGGACCGCGACGCCGACATCGCCGTGCTCAAGGTGAAGGCGAGCGGCCTGCCCGCCGTCCCCCTCGGTCACAGCTCGGACCTGATGATCGGCGAGACCGTGGTCGCCATCGGCAACCCGTTCGGCCTGTCGAACACGGTGACCACGGGCGTGCTCTCGGCGGTGGGGCGCACCGTCCCCTCCGAGCGCGGCGAACGGCTGTTCACCGACTTCCTGCAGACCGACGCCTCGATCAACCCGGGCAACTCGGGGGGCCCGCTGGTCAACATCCAGGGGGACGTGATCGGCATCAACAGCGCCATCATCTCGGGGGCGACGGGGATCGGCTTCGCCATCCCGGCCGACCGCGCCCGCCGGGTGGTCGACGACCTGCTGCGCTTCGGCGAGCTGCAGCCGCTCTGGACGGGCGCCCGCCTGGTCAGCGTCGATCCCGAGCTGGCGCGGCGCTACGGCCTGCCCGCGTCCGCGCGACGCGGCGCGCTGGTGCTCAAGGTCTCCCCGGACTCGCCGGCGGCCGCGGCCGGCCTGCGGGAGAAGGACGTGATCGTCTCCGTGGCCGGCCATCCCGTCGTCGCCCGCGAGGACGTGACGACGGCTCTCTACACGGCGTCGGCGGGCGCCGCGCTCGACGCCGAGGTGCGGCGGGGCGGCCAGACCGTCCGGGTGAAGCTGCGGGCGGTGCATCCGCCGCAGGGCCTGGGCCTCCAGGTGCTGGAGCGGTCGGTGGGGCTCGCGGTCGAGCCGGCTCGCGGCGGGCTCGCCATCCGCCGGGTGGCCGGCGGCTCGCTCGCCGAGCAGAAGGGGCTCCGCCCGGGCGACGTCATCCTCGGCGCCAACGGCCAGCAGGTGGATTCGGTCGAGAACCTGGGCCGCGAGGTCCTGCGCGGCCTCGACCGCGGCGGGCTGCTCCTGGCCGTGCAGCGGGGGCGGTGGGTGTACAACCTGGATTTCCCGCTGTAGGGGACAAGAGGGCGGCCCATCCCATACGATGGGCCCCATGCCCCACCGCCTCGCTCTCCTCGTCTCCGGCGCCTCGGGGATGCTCCTCCCCCGGCACGTGCTCGGGCGGCTGGCGGCGCATCCGGAGATCGAGCGCATCCATCTGGTGGTCTCGGCCGGGGCGAGCCAGGTTCTGCGCCATGAGCTGGGGCCGGAGAAGACCGGCGGCGCCGACCTCGTCGAGGCGGCCGGGCTGGGGGACGCCGAACGGGCGAAGGTGGTCGTCCACCGCGACAACGAGCTCGACGCGCCGATCGCCTCCGGCTCCTACCGGCTCACCGGTTCGGTGGTGCTGCCGTGCAGCGCCGGCACCCTCGGCGCCCTCGCCACCGGCTCGGCGCGCACGCTGGTCCACCGCGCCGGGGCGGTCGCCCTCAAGGAGAGGTGGCCGCTGGTGCTCGGGTTCCGCGAGACCCCCTACAGCCTCATCCACGTCGAGAACATGCGCCGCCTCCTCTACGCCGGAGCGGTGATCCTGCCCCCGGTCCCGGCCTTCTATATCGGCGGCGAGGACCTCGGCCGCTTCCTCGACCACTACGCGCTACGGATCCTCGACCGCTTCGGCATCGCCGAGCCAGGGGAGCCGGGGCTGCGCTGGGGCTGAAACGCTTAGGACGGCTGCGTCCTCTGTCCTCTCCGGAGGACGATCGGTACGAGCCCTCTCGCCCCCGCTGCTTCTGTAACCCCTTTGTTTCTCGTGTTTTTTCCTCCTGGCATCGGCCTTGCCTTAGGGAATGGGCGTGTTGGACAACCGAGGAGGAACTTCCATGCGACGTACGACCAAACTGATGACCACAGCCCTGCTGGCTCTCTCCATCGCCCCCGCTCTCCAGGCCCAGGGGTATCGCCAGGACGCCCGGCGCTACTCGTACCCCGAGACCCGCCACGTGGGCCGCCTGGGGGCGATCGCGAACGAGATCGAGCAGAACGCCACCTACATTCGCCGCGAGTTCGAGCGCAACAACCGTCGCCCGGACCGGGCCGAGACTCGCGCCATCGACACGTTGAACCAGCTCAACGCCGCGGCCGACCGCTTCCACGACGAGGTGGAGAGGTACCGGCGGAACCCCCGCCAGAGCGCGAACGAGTTCGCGTCCCTGGAGCGGGCCTTCAACGTTACCGAGAGGTCGCTGCGCCGGATCGATCGCCGCCCCTACGTCGACCGCGGCATGGTCCGGATCTACACTCTGATGAACGAGCTGTCCGGCTACTACGGCCGCCGTTCCGGCTACTACGGCACCTGGGACCGGGACAACAACTGGGGCGATGACCACGACGGTCGTGATCGTGACCACGACGGCCGCGATCGCGATCGCGGCCACCGGCCGCCGTACAACTTCTAAGCGACACTCCTGGCGAAATCAGCGAACCGGGCGGGCAGGCCGAGGAATGGCTGTCCGCCCGGTTCTGTTTTACATATTTGAGGAACGGCCGCGCCTTGGTCTGGGCGCGGCTTCTCATTAAGGAGCAACACCATGAGTCATCCAAAAGAGAACCCTGCCTGGTCCAGGGCGGCATTTTTCATTCTTGCCGCTCTGCTCGTCCTTTCGACGGCCGCCTTCGCGCAACCTGTGGGTGGGGAGCGGTTCACGGCAAACCTGGTGGACCCCGCGGGCCACTTCGGCCGTGTCAGGGGGTCCAATACGGCCCAGATCCTGATCCATATCGACCACTATTCAGAGGATGCCGAAACCCAGCGGCTGGCCGGCATCCTTCAGCAGAAGGGTCCAGACGCCTTGCGTGACGCTCTGTGGGACAAGGAGGTCGGCTACATCCGCGTCGGCGGCGGTCTCGGCTATCCGATCGCGGTGGCCCGCTCGCATCCGGCACCGGACGGAGGCCGGATCATCCGCCTCATGATGGACCGGCAGCTCTCCCAGAGAGAGGTCATCAACAACTCCCGCACCGTCGACTACCCGTTTACCTTCATCGAGATCAAGGTCGACCGTAACGGCAAGGGAGAGGGACAGTTTTACCAGGCGGCCAAAGTGCGTCTGAGCGGCGATAAATTCGAAGTCGAGAACTACAGCCCGCAGCCGCTCAGGCTTCTCGCGGTCAAGGCGGAGTAGCGAGCGGGGCGTTCCGCCCGGCTTTAGTTTGTACAATCCCCGCCATGCGCCCAATCCGCACCCTCTCGACCGTGCTCGAGATGATCAAGATCGAGCATACGCTGTTCGCCTTGCCGTTCGCCTTCCTGGGGATGCTCCTCGCCGCCGGCGGGTGGCCCTCGTGGCGGACGGTCTTCTGGATCGTGGTCGCCATGGTGGGAGCCCGGAGCGCCGCGATGGCGTTCAACCGGCTGGTGGACCGCCGGATCGACGCCGCCAATCCGCGGACGGCTAGCCGCGCCCTGCCGGCGGGGCAGATCAGCCCCGGGGCGGTCGCCGTCTTCACGGCGGCGAGCGCCGGCCTGCTGGTGCTCGCCGCCTGGAAGCTCAATCCGCTGGCCCTGGCGCTGTCGCCCGTGGCGCTCGGCATCCTCTTCCTCTACTCCTATACCAAGCGGTTCACCTGGGCCGCCCATCTGTTCCTGGGGCTCTCGCTCGCCGGCGCGCCGCTCGGCGCCTGGATCGCGGTGCGCGGGGACATCCAGGCGACCCCGCTGCTCCTCGCCGGGGTGGTGCTGACCTGGACGGCGGGCTTCGACATCCTGTATGCCCTCCAGGACCTGGACTTCGACCGCCGGACGGGGCTCTTCTCGATTCCCGCCCGCTTTGGGGTGGTCGGCGCGCTCTGGATCTCGGGCGCCCTCCACGCCCTGACGATGACGCTGCTCGCCCTGCTTCCCCGGATTTATCTGCCGGGGCCGCCCGTGCTCGGCACCGGCTACTGGGTGGGATGGATCGGCTGCCTCCTGCTGATCGCCTACCAGCACTGGGTGGTGCGGCCGGGGGACCTGTCGCGCCTCAACGCCGCCTTCTTCACCGCCAATGGCGCCCTGTCGCTCTGGCTCTTCGCCGCGACCGCCCTTGATATACTGAGGTCCTGATGATTACGGAGATCACTAGCGAGACGCTTTCCCCGATCCGCCCCGAGGCGTTCCCCGCGCCTTTGCAGGAGATCGCCGCCAAGGTGCGCGACGGCCTCCGCCTCGACGAAGCGGACGCCCTGACCTGCTTCACCACCCCGCACGTCCTCCACCTCGGCAAGCTGGCCGACACCATGCGGCGGCGGCTGAACGGCAATATCACCTACTTCAACGTCAACCGGCACATCAACCCGACCAACGTCTGCGTCTACACCTACAACTGCAAATTTTGCAGCTTCGCGGCGATGAAGGGGGAGTCCCACGCCTGGGAAATGAGCCACGACGACGTCTACGCGCACGCCGCCGACCAGGGGGGGAACGCGGTCACCGAGTTCCACATCGTCGGCGGGCTGCATCCGGACCTCTCGATGGCCTGGTATGAGGAGATGCTCCGCGGCTTGAAGCAGCGCTTCCCGAACGCCCACCTCAAGGCCTTCACCGCGATCGAGATCGGCTGGTTCGCCAAACGCGAGAAGCTGTCGATCGAGGAGGTGCTGAGCCGGCTGCGCGACGCGGGCCTGGGATCGCTCCCCGGCGGCGGCGCCGAGATCTTCCACCCCGAGGTGCGGGAGATCATCTGCGACGGCAAGCTCGACGCCGGCGAGTGGATCGAGGTCCACCGCATCGCCCACAAGATGGGGATCAAGAGCAACTGCACCATGCTCTACGGCCACGTCGAACGGCCGGAGCACAAGGTCGACCACCTGCTGCAACTGCGCGCCCTGCAGGACGAGACTGGCGGCTTCAACGCCTTCATCCCGCTCGCCTACCACCCCGAGAACAACTACATGGGCCTGAAGTACCACACGACGGGGACGGAAGACCTGCGGCACATCGCGACCGCCCGGCTGGTGCTCGACAACATCCCGCACATCAAAGCCTACTGGGTGATGGTGACCCCCAAGCTGGCCCAGGTGGCGCTGCGCTTCGGCGCCGACGACCTGGACGGCACGATCGTCGAGGAGAAGATCTACCACATGGCCGGCGCCGGCACCTCGCAGCAGCTCACACGCCCGGAGCTCGAGCGCATCGTGCGCGAGGCGGGATTCGTGCCCGTCGAGCGCGACACGCTGTATAACCCGATCTCGCTCGCCTCTTGAAGCCCGACACGCTCGGTTTCCACTATCTGGCGGTCGACGGCCCGATCGGCGTCGGCAAGACGACGCTGGTCGAGCTGCTGACCCGGCAGTTCGAGGGGGTGAAGATCCTCGAGGACGTGGACAACCCCTTCCTCGGGGACTTCTACCAGGACCGTCCGGGCGCCGCCTTCCAGACCGAGCTCTACTTCCTGCTCTCCCGCTTCAAGCAGCAGCGCGACCTCGGCCAGCGCGGCCTGTTCGACCGCGTGCTGGTCTCCGATTACACCTTCTGGAAGAACCGGATCTTCGCCTATCTGAACCTGACCGACGACGAGCTGATGCTGTTCGACAAGCTCTACGCCCTGCTCGAGCCGCAGGTGCCGGTGCCGGATCTGGTGATCCACCTGGTCGCCGACGTCGACACCTGCATGGAGCGGATCCGCAGGCGGGCGCGCAACATCGAAAAGACGATTGCCCGGGAATATCTCTCGGAGTTGATTGACGCGTACAATCACTACTATCATTACTACAGCCGGTCTCCGTTGCTGGTGGTGGACACGAGACATCTCAACTTCCCCCAGCGGCCCGAGGACTTCGACGAGCTGTTGAATCGCCTGTCGAAGCCGATCAAGGGGACCGAGTACTTCCAACCGCTTGGATCCCGCTGAGGCGGGACCGGGACGGAGCACAGCGCCCCCTGCGGCGCGGCACTGGCGAGCGAGGACCTGATCCCCCGGCGGGGACAGCCACCTCTCAACTCTCGCTGGCATAGCCGCGAACCCGCGGGCCCCGCCAAAGGCCCTTCCGTCTCTGCGTGCGGAAGGGCTTTTCACGTTTGAACTCGAAAAGGAGCTTCAGATGGCTGGCGAACCCAAGAACGTCACGGTTCCCTGGGTGGTGGGGGCCCCCGAGCGCGGCGATCACCTGGTCATGGTGACCGCCTACGACTTTCCTCAAGGACGCACGGCCGACGCGGCCGGGGTGGACATCATCCTGGTGGGCGACTCGCTCGCCATGGTGGTGCTCGGCCATCCCGACACGCTGTCGGTGACCATGGACGAGATGATCCACCACACCAAGGCCGTCCGCCGGGGCGTCAAGCGCGCCCTGCTGGTGGCGGATATGCCTTATGGCTCATTCCACCTGGGCGCCGAGCACGCGGTGGGCAGCGCCATCCGCTTCATCAAGGAGGCGGGCGCGCAGGGGGTCAAGATCGAGGGGCACCGCCCCGAGTTGGTCGCCGCCCTGACCCAGGCCGAGGTGCCGGTGATGGCCCACCTCGGGCTCACTCCGCAGTCGGTCCACCGCCTGGGCGGCTTCAAGGTCCAGGGGCGCGGGGACGCGGCGCGCGAGCTCATCCTGCGGGCGGCCGAGGAGGCGGAGGCCGCCGGCGCCTTCTCCCTCGTCCTCGAATGCGTGCCGTCCGACCTCGCCGCCGAGGTCACCCAGCGGCTCTCGATCCCCACCATCGGCATCGGCGCCGGCGCCGGCTGCACGGGGCAGGTGCTCGTCTATCACGACCTGCTGGGGATGGAGGAGCGGATCGCGCCCCGCTTCGTGCGGCGCTACGCCGAGCTCGGCAGGCTCTCCCGCGAGGGGATCGCGCGCTACGCGGAGGACGTCCGCACCGGCCGCTTCCCGTCGCCCGAGGAGGGGTACGGCGGGGGTGTGGCCAAGCCGGCCGAAGAGCCGGCGAAGCTGTACGGGTGATGATCCGAAGATGATCATTGCCAGGACGCAGGACGAGCTGCGCCGGACCGTCGACGGCTGGCGGGCGGCGGGGGAGCGGATCGGCTTCGTGCCGACCATGGGCGCGCTCCACGCGGGGCATCTGTCCCTCGTGCGGCTCGCCCGTGGGCGGGTGACCAAGGTGGTGGCGTCGGTGTTCGTCAATCCGGCCCAGTTCGGTCCCAGCGAGGACTTCAACCGCTACCCCCGCCAGCCGGAAAAGGACGGGGCGATGCTGGAAGAGGCCGGCTGCGACCTTCTCTTCCTGCCGGACGTGGCCACCATCTACCCGCCCGGCAACGCCACCTTCGTCGAGCCCGCCGGCGCCGCCGAGGGGCTCGAGGGGGCCTGCCGGCCGGGGCACTTCCGCGGCGTCGCCACCGTGGTCTGCGCCCTCTTCAACCTGGTGCGGGCCGACGTCGCCGTCTTCGGCGAGAAGGATGCCCAGCAGCTCGCGGTGATCCGGCAGATGGTGCGCGACCTGCATCTGTCGGTCGAGATCGTGCCCGGCCCGACCGTCCGCGAGACGGACGGGCTCGCGATGTCCTCCCGCAACGCCTACCTCTCCTCCGAGGAGCGGCGGGCGGCGGCGGTGCTCCATCGCTCCCTGCGTGCCGCGGAAGCGGCGATCGGAGAGGGGGAGCGCCGGGGGAAGGCCGTCCGGGAACGGCTGCGGGAGATATTGAATACGGAGCCTCTGGCGCGTGTTGAATACGCCGAGGTGGTGGACGCCGAAAGCTTTCAACCGGTCGAGACGTTGCGCGGCCGGCTGGTGCTCCCCCTGGCCGTGAGGATCGGGGGGACGCGATTGATCGACAACATTCGTCTGACGGTCGGGGAGACCCGGCCGCCTGAGGAGTCAAGGATATGAAGCGCACGCTTCTGAAGTCGAAGATTCATCGGGCCACCGTGACGGACGCCAACCTCCTCTATCAGGGGTCGATCACCATCGATCCCCTGCTCATGGAAGCGGCGGACTTCGTGCAGTTCGAGCGGGTGGAGATCTACAACTGCACCAACGGCGAGCGCTTCGCGACCTATGCCATCCCGGGTACGCCGGGCCTGGGGGAGATCGTGCTCAACGGCGCGGCGGCCCACAAGGCCGGGCCCGGAGACGTGATCATCATCGCCACCTACGCCGACTACGAGGACGCGGAGTGCCGCGCCCATCAGCCCTCGCTGGTCTTCGTGGACGCCAAAAACCGGATCGTCGCCCTCTCGCACGAGCGGATCGACGAAGCCGTATTGGAAGAGGCAACCATGGCAGCGGCGCTGTGAGGCGCCCGGCCGTCGTAGCAGCGGCGTCGGCGGTGGCTCTCCTGGCGCTCGCCTGCGCCGGGGGTGCCGCCCCGCCGCCGGACCGGGCCGCCAAGGGGAAGCCGGTCGCTTTCACGACGATCGTCCAGCGGGCGATCCCGGGCCAGGCCGGCCAGCAGGTCCGGACGGTGGTCCGGGACGCCGACTCCTGGCGTGCCGTCTGGGCCGAGTTGCGGAAGGATGGCGGCGAAGCGCTTCCCGCCGAGCCGCCGGCGGTCGACTTCCCCCGCGAGATGGTGCTCGTGGTGGCGATGCCCACGCAGAGCTGCGTCTCGAAGGTCACCATCCAGTCGATCGGCCATCTGGGCAACCCGACGGGCGGCACGCTGCTGGTGAACCTGCTCGAAGCGCCGCCGGCTCCCAACTGCCGCTGCATCGTCGCCTCGCGGCCGGTCCACGCCGTCCGCCTTCCCCGCACCGGAGGGATCCCGCGCTTCGTCGTCACCCGCGGGCAGACCTCCTGCGGCTCGTAGCGGCCGCGATGAGCTGGCAGCCGGCCGCGGGCCAACGGCTTCCTGAACCGGGAAGGCGGCCCGGTCCCCGTGCGTTAGAATCGCCGAGGAGGTAGGAATGACCGTCACGCTAGACACTCCAAAGATCCCCACGAATGCCGCCCTCGATGTCGAGCCGCTCACCATCGCCGGCCGCATCTTCCGCTCGCGTCTCTTCCTGGGGACGGGCAAATATCCAGACTTCCCGACCATGGCCGCCGCCCTGGAGGCGTCCGGCACCGAGGTGGTGACCGTGGCGCTGCGCCGGGTGAACCTGGGAGAACGGGGCCAGGGCTCGCTGCTCGACTTCGTCGATCCCGAAAAGTACCTGCTGCTTCCCAATACCGCCGGCTGCTACACCGCCGACGAGGCGATCCGCACCGCCCGTCTGGCCCGCGAGCTGGGAGGGTGGGACTGGGTGAAGCTGGAGGTGATCGGGGACAAGAAGACCCTCTTCCCCGACAACGTCGAGCTGCTGAAGGCGACCGAGACGCTGGTCAAAGAGGGGTTCATCGTCCTGCCGTACACCAACGACGACCCGGTGGTCTGCCGCCGGCTCGAGGAGCTGGGAGCGGCGGCGGTGATGCCGCTGGGTGCCCCGATCGGCTCGGGGATGGGCATCCGCAACCCGGCCAACCTGCGGATCATCCTGGAGCAGGCCAACGTGCCGGTGATCGTGGACGCCGGCGTGGGCACCGCGAGCGACGCCGCCCTCGCCATGGAGCTGGGAGCCCAGGGCGTGCTGATGAACACCGCCGTGGCCGAGGCCCAGGACCCGGTCCGCATGGCGAGGGCCATGAAGCTCGCCGTCGAAGCCGGCTGGCTCGCCGCCCACGCCGGGAGGATTCCCCGGAAGCTCTACGCCTCCGCCTCCTCCCCCCTGACGGGCCTCATCGAATGAAGAAGTTGCCAGCCCCCCTCGGGCCGCACTAGACTTCCTCGTCCGCACGTGGGGCAGCATGCAGCCATAGCTCAACTGGATAGAGCGACAGACTTCGAATCTGTAGGTCGGGGGTTCGACTCCTCCTGGCTGCACCACTTAAACTCCTATAGAATCAATAGTTTGCAAGGAGGACCCGGAAGTGGTTCCGGGGTCCTCTGTGCCCCGGGGACCACTGGGGTGACCACTGGAGCACGCCCTTCCCTGCGTTTCCCGCCGGCCGGCCCCGGCCCTCTCGCTTCCACTTCCCCCCAAAAGACGACCGGCGCCGCGTGGCGCCGGATTCAACCTCCGTCTCCCGTGAGGGAGCGGACCAAACCAGACGGCCCGGCGGGGTGCAGGAACACGTCCGCCGAGCCTGACCCGAGCACAGGAGACGACCCCATGCCCGAGCTAACCCCGCAGTCTAGCGCAGCACCCGCACCCGTTCCGCCCCTCGCGGTGGTCCCCCCGATCCTCGACCCCGCCGCCTGGGAAGACTTCGCCGTCTTCCGCGAGACGTTCCTCGCGTACTTCACCCGGCCGGAAGATGCCGCCGCCCTTCGCCACCTCGGAAACCTCGCGTTCGAGATGCTCCTTGAGCACTGCCGGTACTTCCCCGATCCGCCGGAGAGTGACACGCGGTGGGAGCTGCGCGCCGCCGTCGCCGATCTGCGCCACCTGCAAGGCTTCCTCCGGACGCTGGGGAACCAGCACAAGGAGTCCTCCCTCAGCTCGGAGGATGCCGCCCTATCGCGCTACGCTGGCTTGCAGTCCGGCAAGGTGCGCAGGCTCACGGACCGGATCGAGCAACGGCTCGCGGTGGGCTCGTAATGGGGGGGTGGGCCGCCCCTCGCGAAGATACCCAGAGCTATACCGTTGAGGTGGCCCGAGAGCGGGCGGAGCGGTGGGAGGCGGCGGCGGTCGAGCGGTGCATGGCGGTCCCCTCCTGGCTCGCGGACACGGCGGATGCGCACGTCCGCGAGCTCGCGAGATCGGGCCGCGCTACGCCGCTCCTCTGGGACCGTGGCCGCTTCCTGGTCCGGTTAACGGACACCTCCCGCCGGCCCGAGATCGTGGCGGATGTCGAGGTCCCGGGTTTCGTCTCGCGGCCGTTCGGCATCTTCCGGGGGAGCGGCCGGGGGACGGGTGCTCCTGGCTCTGGGGAGCATTCCCTCGCGCACCTCCCAACCCGGCGGATCATCGCCACGCTTCCCCTCCGGAAGTCGTGTATGGCGCTGGCGGCGGAGCTGGCCGGCCTGCGGATCGATTGGCAGGAGACGGACCCGGAGAAGGTGCTCGCGGGCGCCCCGGACCAGGAGAAGGTGCAAGCGCTCCTCCGCCTGTACGAGAAGGTCACCCGCACGTAGCAGAAATCGGGGGGCGGTTCCTTTTAGGGGGGCCGCCCTCCGCCCCCTTGACTCTGCCCGTGTCCGCCCGGCGGTGTCTCATCGTCAAGCGCCAATCGTGGCCGCCTCCACCTTTTCCGGGTTATAGTATTAGTGAATGAGTCACAAATCTGGAGGTAAGTAATGAAGAAGCTCGTACGTCTGGGGCTCCTCGTTGGAGCGATCACCATATCCACGTTCGCCACAGTTAAACCGGCTCATGCTGCTCTTCCGGACTGCTCTACGATCCAGTCCCAAACCTGTACAACCCAAGGCTCTATTGTTTACTGCCTAGACTACTGTACTTATATATACAAATGCGAAAAATTCTTAGGTGGCTTGAGATGGAAGTTGTATGGGGTAGATCCGTCAGATCCGAATTACGGCCACTGCGCCTAGCACCACTTCACAACCCCTCGGACCCGGAGAAGGTGCTCGCGGGCGCCCCGGACCAGGAGAAGGTGCAAGCGCTCCTCCGCCTGTACGAGAAGGTCACCCGCACGTAGCAGAAATCGGGGGGCGGTTCCTTGTGGGGCCGCCCTTTTCTTTTCCCGCAGTGGGGGAACATACGCGCCCATCAATAGCCTTGTGGGACGGAAGTACGGCAAGCTAGGCTTTAACCCCGGTGTTCTTCGGGAGGGCTCAATGTCTATAAAGCGGGGTAGCTGGTGGAAGAGGCAGGTAAAGCACACTCGCTCTGCGTGGGCATATCTACGGCACCCCAAAAAGAGGACTTGTTATGATTGCGGCTTCCTCGCGTCCGGAGAGAACGAGGTAGGCAGGGAATTGCGGAGGCAGTTAGGCGCGCCCGGATCTTGTGATGGGCTTCAATGTTACCAGGAAGAAGATTGGGATAGTGGCGAGCCAGAATCTGAGGTTCTTCAGAAGGATCGGCGGACATGCAAATGGTTCGATCCATACATCCCCAATTGTTCCCCAAAAGCACATCTGGAACAGCGGATGAAGACGCGAGAAAAGTTGTGGGAAAAATTTTGGAACGTGGTTTTTCTCTTGCTTGGCATGATTTTTACGCTTTTGTTTGGTTGGGTAAAGCAGCAGTTGGGATTCAAGTAAGAAAGATCCTCTTAACGGAAGCATGCTAGCCAGTTAACAGTCCCTCTCGTACAGACGCCCGTGTTAAGGAAGTAAAAGCTCAATGGGATGTAGAGCTTCCATAAGGTCGGGGGCATCCATGAGACAGCCAACTTTGTATCAATCTGTAAGTGCGCTGTCTACGTGGGCTTCATGAGTCGCACCTTTCTTGGTCTGTCGCAGGGTCCCTCTGGCCGGGTGATCCTGCCCCTATAGAACTACTTCTTTACTATAGGAATACCTGCACCTGTGCACCTGATCCGGTGTCCAGGTGCAAACCACACACCCTTACACCATTGCACCCGACTAGGTGCAAAACAGGGAGCGTTGCACCGGAGAGGGAAAGCAGACACCTTATAGACCTTCCCATTCCTCAATCTCTTCTAAGACCTTTACGACCTCATCGCTTAATTTCAAGTCCCATACATGCCTCAAGCTGGCATACAGTCGGCGCAATCGTCGGGAGAGTTGGAAGTAGAACTCAGTGATAGTTGACTCCATGGTCTCATTGAACACAGCGCCATCTTGCCCTCTTAGGCCGTCGATAATCATGATCTCTAGAAACAGTAGATGGTTCATGCCAAGTGTTTGGCTAATGGCGTAGAAGTGCTTATGTAGCCACTGAGGGAACCGGTATGTTCTTCGCTTACCCTTCTTTGCCATGCTGGACCTCTTTGGAAGAGTGAAGGGAAAGTCATTTACTAGGTCGCATAGCTCTGCGAAATCTTCCGACTCGCTTTCAAAGGGCTGAGACTTGCCCCGTGATATGCTGGAGAGTGCTTCCCAGAACCGGTAATAGTTCTCATGAACCAACAGGCGCTTGGTAGCTTTGCGAGCTAGAACTCTTACGGCATCTTGCATAGTAAATCCAGAGTCGATTACCTGCCGTTCTAGATCCGCTTGCACCCATGATTGCAGGTCGAGAGTTACTTCTATTAGATCGGAGTCTGTAGAGTCCACCTCTTTAGGGATCTCGACGTGATAGCCGGATTTCAACTCGTCTAGTAGGTGGAACTTCAGAGGTGCTATAGGTTGCCGTCCCCGAAACCGCTCTTCTTCAGGACCAAACGAATCCACTGATAGCGGGCGGAATGTAGGATTGGGTGACGTACTCGGCTTTTCTTGCCCTCGGATCTGAATCACGCCGTGCCGCCCCGGGGGGCCGCAGCTATGAACGCGGCGAGATCCTCTTCTTTCCAGCCACTCACACCAGGACCGAGGATCACACGCGGAGCTAGACGGCCCTCGCGCTCCCAGCGGTAGAGGGTGGCACGCGAGATACCCAGCAGACGCGCGGCCTTTGCAGGGCGGTGAATGCGGGAGAGGGGGATAGTGTTCTGGGGGATGGTGTTCTGCATGGCGCGAAAGACTCCTTTTAGAGGCTCACGCGCCACGAGGGACCCGCGCGAGCAGTCAGACAGTTAGAGCGGTCACGGTGCGGTCCCCTTGTAGGGTGCCCACCGTCTTTCCTTCTTGGCCGATCTGTCTTGTCTGTCTTGTCTTGCGCGATCGCTCGCGGTGTCTTGCGACCTTCTAAGTGTCGCATGCTGTCAGTCACGGGTCAAGCTGGCTCTAAACCTATGCAATCCTCACCACGTTGGACCGCTCCTCACCTGCGAGGACGCCTTCCACAAGCTCCCCGAGCAGAATCACCGCTTGCCGCTTCTCCGCGTCATATCCCGCGCGGTTGTAGGTGCGGGTGATACGGCCGGCGGCATGGTTTAGAAGTTGGTCGATGGTGTCGGGGCGGACCCCGGATCGCCCGAGCCATGTTGCAGCCGTCCGGCGGAGGTCGTGCGGGGTGAAGTGTTCCAGGCCGGACCACTCCCGCAGGCGGGCGGAGCTGTGCGACAGCCAAGTGAGCCGCTTGCCGTCCGCGCGGGAGGCGAGCACCCATTCCGTGGAACCGGTAAGCGGGCGTAGGGCCTCGATCACCGCGAGAGCTTGCGGCGACAGGGGCACGCGGTGCGCACGGTTGGTCTTCGTCAGCTCGGCCGGAATGTTCCACCACGTGCCCCGGGAGTCGCGCTCAAGGTCCCGCCAGCGCATAGAGAGCACCTCTCCGGGCCGTTGGGCCGTCAAGAGGACCAGACGCCACGCGGCGGAGACGGCGGGCTGTAGACGGTCGAGCAGTGGCCAGAGGGTGCCCAGCTCTTCCTCGGTGAGGACGCGTTCCCGTGGCTTCTCCATGTAGAGGCGTTTGACACCATAGACTGGATTCGCCTCTACCCGCTCTTGCTCGACACCAAAGGAGAAGACTTTGGACAAGAGAGCACGGGTCCGGTTGGCACAGACGCCGCCCCGCTCGACCGCGATTTTTTCGAGCAGCTCGCGGACATCGGCCCGGCGGATCTCTGCGGCCGGCCGGGAGTCCCACGCGGGGAACACCTCGACCCGTAGTTTCCTCTCGTCTTCCTGCCAGCCCCGGAGCCGCTTGCGGCGCTTCGCGTGCTCTTCCAGGTAGAAGGTCGCGAGGGCCTCGAAGGTTTCGGCGCCGGCCTTCCTGCGGGCGGTGCGCTCGGCCTTCCGCTCGGCCATGGGGTCCCGCCCCTTGACCGTGAGGCCCGACACCAGCTCCCGGGCCATGGTCCTGGCATCCTCCAGAGACAGAGAAGGGTAGGCACCCAGAACCATCCTTCGGCGGCCCTCCCGAGGGCCGTAGCGGAGAAACCAGCTCTTCTGGCCTGTCGGCAGTACACGGACGCCGAGTCCGGCCGCGAGGCTGTCCATTGCCTCTACGCGCGTCCCACCCTCAGCCTTGAGAGAGCGGATACCGCGATCCGTCAGGGGGGCCGTGTTGCGCTTCATAGGGAAATCTCCCGGAAAAGTTGGGGGCGCCGCCGTTGGATGTGCGAGGGGACCCCCCGGGTGACCACTGCGTGGGGACCACTCGGGTGACCACTGGTGCGTGCGCTTGCATGGGTTGGCATGATGCCCTATGATACAGGTGATGTCGCTAACTGTCCATACTTTCAGTGACTTAGGGGGACGTGGTGAGACACCATGGAACCCCACTGGCACAGACTTCGAATCTGTAGGTCGGGGGTTCGACTCCTCCTGGCTGCACCACTCGCCTCCTCGCCTCTCGGCCCCGGGGCTCTCCGGGAGGGGGTTGCGTACCGCGCGGAGCTGTCCTACAATCCGCTCTCCTTATGGGGTTCCGCAGCCATAGCTCAATTGGATAGAGCAACAGACTACGAATCTGTAGGTTGGAGGTTCGAGTCCTCCTGGCTGCACCACGTACTGCACCACGTAATCCCTCTAAAATCAAGCACTTAGCAGCAGGGCTCGGAAACGCTCCTGGGGGCTTTGTGTCCCGGGGACCACTCAGACGGCCCGGCGGGGTGCGCGAACACGTCCGCCGGACCTGACCCGAGCAGGCGTATGAGTCCATGCCCGAGCAGCGATCGGGGCCGCCCTCTGTTTCTCCCAACCCGCCAGAGTAGTAAAGCCACGCTTGACACGGTGGCCGCACTTGCCTACCCTAGTCCTGATGATCCGGAGCTTCAAGCACAAGGGGCTAGCAAAGCTCTGGAACGAGGGCGATCCTAAAGAGGTGAGAGCCGACTTGCTCGACCGCGTGCGAGCGCGGTTGACGGCACTCAACGAGGTGCAGGACTTGCGGGAGTTGAGCATGCCGGGATGGAGACTCCACCAGCTTCAAGGTAAGCCCACCCGCTACGCACTCGCGGTCAACGGCCCGTGGCGTATCACCTTTGAATGGGAAGACGGCGACGCCCTGAAAGTAGACCTTGAGCAATATCACTGAGGAGCCGGCCATGCCTGAGTATTCCGCCAAGCAACCACCCAAGATGGAGCCCACCCACCCCGGCGCGATCCTGCGCGAGGACGTGCTCCCAGCGCTCAATCTCACTGTTACCGAAGCGTCGCGGCAGCTCGGCGTCTCCCGGCAGATGCTGCATTCGATCCTTGCCGAACGTTCGGCCGTTTCGCCCGAGATGGCGGTGCGACTTGGGCGGTTTTGCGGCAACGGTGCCGGCTTCTGGCTTCGCATGCAGACAGCTCATGATCTGTGGCACGCCGAGCGGAAGCTGCGCGACGAAATTCAGAAGATCCCTGAGCACGCCGCTGCATGAATAGGAGATGGATAGGCCGACTAGCGGAGGTAGTAGGGGTTGTCGAGGATGAGGACAAAGAACGGCCGAGCTTCGAGTCCTCCTGGCTGCACCACTTCCTCCTCGCTGCACCAGCTCAAATCGCTGTGGTACCCTGACCTTCTGATGGGAAGCTTGGTCTACCACGTCTATGCCGATTGGGACCCCGAAGCCGGGGTATGGGTCGCGACAAGCGATGATGTTCCCGGATTGGCCACAGAAGCGCCGACCGTTGAGGCTCTCTCGGAGAAGCTCCGGACGATAATCCCTGAGCTTTTGGAATCGAACCAACTGCTGTCCAGCGGTGGCGGTCAGCCCGATGCCATCGCCTTCGAGCTGACGAGCCACCGCCAGGAACGAGTCCGTCTGGCTTCCTGATGGGCTCGTCCTTCACCCCGCAACTCAAGAAGATCCTGCTCTCTCAGGTCTGCCATTTCGAACGGCAAGGCAAAGGCGACCACGAGATCTGGTTCAGCCCGATCACCCAGCGCCGCTTCGTAGTGGACGGAGAGATAAAGTCTCGACACACCGCGAACGCCGTCTTGAAGCAGGCTGGGATTGACCAGCGTTTCTAATTACCCAGCTCAGGTCACAGTCCTTTTCAAGGCGCGTTCGATAAGGGGCTCCCAACCGAAAACAAGGACGCTGCAGTCAGGGTGAGGTGTCAGGCACTTCGTCGGTGGCGAGCAATCCGAGGGGCGATGTCCCGCTTGCGCAGAGCCGCCTGCGGCCCAATCAGGGTGTGACCTGAGGATACCGAAATGTTTTCCTTCCCTGATCACTCCTTGCAGAAGCCCGAGGCCGATCTGGCGCAATCCAGACGTCAGTCGCTCCGCTTGGGCGAAAAGGGGTACCGATGAGCTTTCGAAAGAAGTCTTTCGCCTTCCCTGTGCAGCTCACCCTCGCAGTCGGCGTGCTCGTGTTGCTCCTCGGAGCGGATACTGCCGGCGCGCAGATCCGCACCGTGCTCGTCTCACCGGTCCCAGGCGATCCAGTCGCCAGTGGCACCGGTCTGGTGCGATCGGGAAGCTGGGTTCCGGTCAAAAAGGATACTAAAACTTGAGTTAAGCGAGCATTGCGCTCTCATCTCAGAAGGCGACTCTTTTCTATCGGGGTTCAATCTGGTAGTCGGGCCTAATTTCCAATTGCGCGCCGTCTATTTCCCCCATAATACCATCCGCTAGTTGCTTCGAGAGCTTGCCGCCTTTTAGCTCAAAGAGGAGCAATCTCTTCACGTGGAAAGAGAGCGCTTCAACAGAAATCGGCTTAGAGGATTCAGTTTCAATAGGTCCGCCATCTTTCCCCGTCAATTCAATACGCCTTGCCTATGCCTTCGGCTTCTTGGTGGTCCCAACCATGGCCTTCAACTGCTTGGGCGTGAGCGGCTGAGCATCAGGGTCGCTCTTGGCCGCCGCAGTGATGAACCTGTCTTCTTCCGTGGTGGGCATCACCACAGAGGGGCCGTAGAGACCTTGGGCATGGCGCTTCACCTCGCGACGATGGGGTGACTGTGGAGGCAGGAATCGCCTTCTCGAGCTTCGGAGACAGGCACCAGCACGATCCTCAACCCCTATTTGCGGCACTTCGAGGGCGTTCTCTCATCCGCCGGCCTGATTTCGCTGCACGCCGGCTCCGGTATGCCGCGAAAAATCCAAATTCCTCCGCGAATCGACGCCGGCAAGCGGTATATCGACCTCAATTTGCGGCAGAATATCTAAAGTCCTCCGCTTCCAGGCGCCATCATGCGGCAGATCAGGGAGATAATGCCGCTAAAAACCTCCGGCATGCCGCCTGCCGGCCCCGTTATGCGGCAGAAAACGGGTTCGACGGCATCCGCCGGCTCCGGTATGCCGCGAATCGGACTCAGGCCACCCGCCCCGCCCCATCCCAGCCCATCACCTTCGGACCAGGGTGGCAAAGACGCCGATGCCCTGGGAAGAAAACGCGTCCCCAATCGTTGCGGCCTGAAAGGTCGCGAGAACCCGATTCGGCAAGACAGCTCTCGCGGCCTTTCAGGCCGCAGCCCGTTGTCATCCTCCCCCCCAGGGCATCGGCCTTCGGCCTCAGCCCTGGGCTCCATTCTCCCGACCCGTTGGGTCGGACGGGAAGCTTCCTCCGGCCGATGGAAGCTCCCATTGACAGGCCGTAAGCTTCCGCAGGGGGACATGCAGCTCTTCAAGCTTGAGAGTGCCCTACTACCATCGTCACATCGGTTCGGGAGAAGTCGTTACCCTTTGTCACCGATCGTCCTAAATTCCCCCCCGTGGATCACCTAAAAATCCCCCCCTCCTCCCAACCGTGAGAGCGAGGTATGGGATGGACAGCAGCGTGGGAAGCGAGATGCTAGCCGTGGTGCCTGAAGGCGCCACGGAGGA
>DATHEF010000043.1:0-173038 GCA_035490435.1 Thermoanaerobaculia bacterium | reverse complement strand
CGGCGCCACGACGGCGACCGGGGGTCAGCCGACCTTCGGCGGCGGCGCGTCTCAGGGCGGCGCGACCCAGGGCGCCGCAGGTCAGGGGGGCGCGGGTGGAGCAGCCGCCGGCCAGGCGGGCGGCGCGGCACGTACCCGGCGCGCCGGTGCGGGCGGCGCCGGCGGGGGCGGCGGTGTGGGCACCGTGTGGACGTTGACCGCGGACAAGAAGCTCAAGCCCGTGCGCGTCCGCATCGGCCTCGCCGACACCCAGCGCACGCAGGTCACGCCTCTCGGCGGGGAGACACTCGCTGCCGGGACGGATGTCGTGGTCGGCACGTCCACGGCGGCCAGCGCGGCCACCGCGGCGGCGCCCAACCCCCTCACGCCGACCCGGCAGGGCGGCGGTGCGCCGCCCGGACGCGGCCGGTGACGACGCCGGCCACCGACGGGGCTGATCGTCCCGTCATCGACGTGCACGGCGTCACGAAGATCTACACGATGGGCGAGACCAAGGTCTTCGCCCTTCGCGGCGTGGACCTCAAGGTCTTCCCAGGCGACATGATCGCGATCATGGGCTCCTCCGGCTCCGGCAAGTCGACGCTGATGAACATCCTCGGCTGCCTCGACCGGCCGACAGCGGGCACCTACCGGCTCGACGGCATCGACGTCTCGCGCCTCGACCGCGACCAGCGGGCCGAGATCCGCAACGCCAAGATCGGTTTCGTGTTCCAGAGCTTCAACCTGCTGGCGCGGACCCGCGCCACCGAGAACGTCGAGCTGCCGCTGCTCTACGGCAACCTGGGTCTCTCCGCGCCTGAGCGCGCCAAACGTTCCCGCGAGGCCCTTGCCCGGGTGGGACTGGCGGGCCGCGAGGATCACTACCCCTCGCAGCTCTCCGGCGGCCAGCAGCAGCGGGTGGCGATCGCCCGCGCCCTGGTCACCGATCCGGCGATCGTGCTCGCCGACGAGCCCACCGGCAACCTCGACTCGCGCACCTCGGAGGAGGTCATCGGCATCTTCCAGGAGCTCAACGACGCCGGCAAGACGGTCGTGCTGATCACTCACGAGCCCGACATCGCGGCCCACGCCACGCGGGTCGTCTACGTGCGCGACGGCCTGATCTGGCGCGACGAGAAGATCGTCCAGACGCGGGCGAAACTGGGGGCTCCCGTCGCCGGCGAGCCGGAGCCGGCGATCGCCTTCCCCTTCACCATCGCATCCCCTGGGCCGCCCGCACCGCCCGCGGAAGAAAAACTGGAAGAGGTGGCCCGATGAAAGTCGCCACGCTACGCCTGTGGAACATCACCAAGGTCGGCCTGCAGGCGATCCTGCGCAACAAGATGCGCTCGCTGCTCACCATGCTGGGAATCATCATCGGGGTGGCCTGCGTGATCACCATGGTGGCGGTCGGCACCGGCGCCTCGAGCTCGATCCAGGCGACGATCAACTCGCTCGGCACCAACTTCATCATGCTCTTCCCCGGCGCCTCGACACAGGGGGGCGCGCGCACCTTCTCCGGCGAGTCGAGGCTCACCCCGGAGGACGTCGACTCGATCAAGGCCGAGTGCCCGGCCGTTGCCTATGTATCCCCCTCCGTGCGCTCGTCCGCGCAGGTGGTGGCGGCCGACCTCAACTGGGGGACCACGGTCTACGGCGTGGGGGTGGACTGGCCGTTCATCCGCGCCTGGAACGTGGCTGACGGCGACTTCTTCACCGACGTCGACGTCCGCTCCTCCGCGAAGGTGGCGGTGCTGGGCGCCACGGTGGCCGACAATCTCTTCCCCGCCGGCAACGCGATGGGCTCGACGATCCGCATCAAGCACCTCCCCTTCAAGGTGGTCGGCGTGCTCGACCGCAAGGGGGGGAACATGATGGGGCAGGACCAGGACGACCAGATCCTCGCCCCCTACACCACCGTGATGAAGCAGCTCCAGGGCACCCCCCGGCTCAGCCAGGTGCTGATCTCGGCCCGCTCCGCCGGCGAGGTGGCCGAGGCGCAGACCCAGATCGACGCCCTGCTGCGCCAGCGCCACCGCATCCAGCCCGGCGAGGATAGCGACTTCAGCATGCGCTCGCAGGAGGAGATCGCCTCGACCTCGGCGCAGACCTCGAAGACGCTGTCGGTCCTGCTCGGCTCGGCCGCCGCCATCTCGCTGCTGGTGGGGGGGATCGGGATCATGAACATCATGCTGGTCTCGGTCACCGAGCGCACCCGCGAGATCGGCATCCGCCTGGCGATCGGCGCCAAGGGGCGGCACGTCCTGCTGCAGTTCCTGCTCGAGGCCATCGCGCTCTCGGTCGTCGGCGGCGCCATCGGCGTCGCCCTCGGGCTGCTGATCCCCAACCTGGTGACGCGGTTCGCCGGACTGCCGACGCAGGTGAGCTCCGGCTCCGTCCTCCTCGCCTTCGGCTTCGCCGCGGCGATCGGCATCTTCTTCGGCTTCTACCCGGCCCGCAAGGCCTCGCGGCTCGATCCGATCGACGCCCTGCGCTACGAGTAGAGTTTGACGATCGGCTTGAAGCGCGGTTAGAGTCCCCTCGAACCGCCCTCCAAGCCGACCATGCCCGCGCCCACCCGCCCCGATCCGGTCCGCGTCGCCCGCTGGGGACTCTTCGTCCTCACGTTCGTCAACCTGTTCAACTATCTCGATCGCTTCGTGGTCGCGTCGCTGGTCGAGAGCCTGAAACGGCCGGCTCCCGAGGGGCTCAGCCTCTCCGACAGCGAGCTCGGGTGGCTCGCCACCGGCTTCATCCTGGTCTACATGCTGACCTCGCCGATCTTCGGCACGATCGGCGACCGCGGCGGGCGCCCGCGCCTGATCGCCGCCGGGGTGGCCGTCTGGAGCCTCGCCACCGCCCTCGGCGGCTTCGCGCGGGGCTTCGTGAGCCTGTTCATCGCGCGCTCCACTGTGGGAGTGGGGGAGGCGGCCTACGGCACGGTCTCGCCGGCCCTGCTCGCCGACTACTTCCCCGTCGAGCAGCGCGGCCGGGTGTTCGCGGTCTTCTCCGCCGCCATCCCGATCGGCTCGGCCGCCGGGTACGTGCTCGGCGGCGCCGTCGACCACTGGCTCGGCTGGCGGGCGGCCTTCTTCGTGGCCGGCGTCCCCGGCCTCCTGCTCGCCTGGCTCACCTCGCGCCTCTACGATCCGCCGCGGGGCGCCCAGGACGGCGTGGTGGCCCATGCCGCGGGGCATGGAGCGATCGGCGGGCAGGCGCGCGCCGCCTACGCCGCGCTGCTGCGCAACATCCCCTATGTGCTGATCGTCCTCGGCTACGCCGCCTATACCTTCGCCCTCGGCGCGCTGGCCTTCTGGACCCCGGCGTTTCTCGAGCGCGAGCGGGGCCTTGCCCGCACCGACGCCACGGTGCAGTTCGGGGTGATCGTGGTGATCACGGGATTCCTCGGCACCTTCATCGGCGGCTGGCTCGGCGACCGCCTGCTCCCCCGCCTGCGGGAGTCCTACCTCTGGGTCTCGGGGCTCGCCACGCTCGCCGCCGTGCCGTTCGCCTGGATCGCCTTCACCGCCCACGACCGCTGGGCCTACACCGCCGCGTTCGTGATCGCCGAGATCCTGGTCTTCGTCTCGACCGGCCCGGTCAATTCGGCGATCATCAACGTCGTGGAGCCGGACCGACGGGCGACGGCGGTGGCGCTCTCGATCCTCGCCATCCACCTGCTCGGGGACGTCCCCTCGCCGCCGCTGATCGGCTTCGTCTCCGATCACTCCTCGCTCGGCCGCGCCCTGCTGATCCTCCCCTTCGCCTTCGCCCTCGCCGGCCTGATCTGGACCTGGGCCGCTTGGCGAGGCGAGCGGATCAAAAGACAAGGGATCTGAGGGACTTCAGGGACAGCAGGGACACCAGCTAGGTCAAGAACTTCGCGAACGCGTCCGGGTGGATGTTCCAGCCCAGGAAGCCGGCGAGCCCCAGCACCACTCCGAACCCGGCGACCAGGACCGCGAACCCAACCAGCCACCGGCTGCGCGTCAGGGCGCTGACGCCGAGCAGCGCGATCGCGATGCTGAGCAGGGCCTCCGACATGTCGAACTGGTCGTCGTGCACATTCAGGCGGTCGTAGTCCTTCTCCGCCGCTTCCGCCGCGCGCTTGATCTCCTCCTTCTCCCTCGCGTATTTCTGGACGCTCGCGGTGTAGACGGCGATCTCCTTGTCGAGCAGGGCCGCGGCCTGCGGCGCGAGACCGGGCTCCGCCTTGCGGATCTGGAGCTGGTCGAGCACGCTCTCGGCGAGGTTCTGCTTCATCCCCTTCGCCTGGTAGTAGGACCACTGGTCGACCGCCTTCGACTGGTCCTGCGACATCGCCTGCACAATGTTGCCGTCCTTGATGTTGCCCAGCGCCATGAAGGTGGCGAAGACCGCCACCAGGATGGCGATCCAGTTGTTGAGGGTGTCCCGCGACGCCTCGTTGATCTCGCTCATTGCGTACCTTTCAGAAATGGGAGCTTCACGCTAAGCCAGCTCTACTGGCGCCGTCAACACGGACCCGGCGCTGTCCCCATCCCCTCTCCGGCGAGCACTAGGCTTTTGAGAGCACGCCGTGATTTTGATTCTCAGCCAGTCCGCGTTGGAGTCCACGACCGAGGAGGTCATGGACTGGCTGGAGGCGCTCGGCGGCCGCTGCGTGCGCCTCAACGGCGACGACATCGAGGGGCGTGCCGCTCTCCGCTTCGAGGTCGCGGACGGCGAGGTCTCCCTCGGCTTCGCGGCCGGCGGGTTCGAGCTCCCCCTCTCCGAGATCGGCGCCGTCTGGTTCCGGCGCTGGCTCTACGAGCGGCGCCACGAGCGGGTAGACCTGCTCGATCCCGCGGCGGACAACCACACCCTGCACCACGAGCTGCGGCGCCATCTCAGCCTGGAGTCCCGGCGCCTGAGCGACTTCATCTACTCGCGCTTCGACCACCTCCCCTGGCTGAGCCACCCGCGCCGGTCGAGCCTCAACAAGCTCGACGTGCTCCAGCGCGCCGCGCGGGCCGGCCTCGCCACCCCGGCCACCCTGGTGACCACCGAGCGCGAGGCACTGCGCCACTTCTGTGCCGAGCGCGGCACGGTCATAACCAAGCCGATCGGCGAGGTCGACGCCTTCGTCGAGGGGGAGGTCTCCCACTTCCTGTTCACCACCGCCCTCGGCCTGCCCGAGATCGACGCCCTGCCGGAGCGCTTCGCCCCCTCGCTCTTCCAGGAGATGGTGGACAAGGTCTACGAGCTGCGGGCGTTCTATCTCGCGGGCGAGCTCCACGCCATGGCCATCTTTTCCCAGAACGACGAGCAGACCCGGGTCGACTTCCGGCAGTACAACCGGCGGCGTCCGAATCGCAACGTGCCCTACCGCCTCGCCCCCGAGCTCGCGGCGCGCCTCCGCGGCCTGATGGACGATCTCGGCCTCGAGACCGGATCGATCGACCTGATGGTGGCGCGGGACGGCCGCGAGGTCTTCCTGGAGGTCAACCCGGTCGGCCAGTTCGGGATGGTGTCGCGGCCGTGCAACTACCAACTGGAGCGCAAGGTCGCGGAGCTGCTGCTCCGCAAGGAAGAAGATGGAAAAAGACCCTGAAGGCCTCTTCGCGCGGCTCTCCCCCGAGGGGCAGGAGCTCTCGCCGGTGATCTACCGCCACCTGCATCCGCGGGCCACCCGCGCGACCGTCCTGCGGATGGCCGAGAGCAGGCCCTACCGTGCCACCGGCTACGTCTGCGGGAGCTTCCGCAAGCCGATCTCCCGGTGCCTCGGCCCGGATGAGCCCCGATGATCTCTGAAGCCGGCGGCGGCGGCGAGCCCGTCTTCGCCCTCTTCGCGTGCTGCATCCCGGTCAAGGGGGCGCGCCGGAGCACCCTCTGCGACGTGCAGCGGGGGTCGTTCCAGTTCATCCCCAACGGTCTTTACGAGATCCTGACCGAGCACGCCGGCAAGACGGCCGCCGAGATCAAGGCCGCCTACGATCACGAGTACGACGAGGAGATCGACGAGTACCTCGAGTTCCTGCTGCGCCACGAATTCGGCTTCTGGTGCGACAATCCCGCGAAGTTTCCTCCCCTCGACCTCACCTGGGAGGCGCCGGAGCGGATCACCAACGCCATCCTCGATGTCGACGCGCGGTCGGATCACGACTACGCCCGGATCCTGGCCGAGCTCGACGACCTCGGCTGCAAGGCGCTGGAGGTCCGCTGCTTCCACGGCTGCGCCCTGGCGGAGCTGCGCGCGATCCTGGAGGCGGCGCGCTATGGCCGGCTGCGCTCGATCGACCTGCTGGTTGGCGATGGCCCGGAGCTCACCCCCGAGGCCCTGGCGGACCTCGCCGCGCGGCACGGGCGGGTCAGTAGTGTCGTGGTCCACTCCGCCCCCGAGGCGCGGCGGCTCCCCCCCTCTCGCACCGGCGTCGTGGTGGAGTACTGGACCGAGAGGATCGGCTCCCCCTCCTGCTGCGGCAAGGTCCATCCCGGCTACTTCGTGGTCGAGCTCGAGACCTTCGCTGAGGGGCAGCGGCACAACACCTGCCTGAACCGCAAGATCTCGGTCGACGCCCGCGGCGAGATCCGCAACTGTCCCTCGATGGCGCGGTCCTTCGGCAACCTGCGCGAGACGTCGCTTCACAGCGCTCTGGCGCACCGGGACTTCGCCGCTCTCTGGTCGATCAACAAGGATCAGATCGACATCTGCAAGGACTGCGAGTTCCGCTACCTCTGCATCGACTGCCGCGCCTACCTGAAGGACGAGCGGGACCTCTACTCCAAACCGTCCAAATGCGCCTACGACCCCTATACCGCCGAGTGGCGATCACCGGCGGAACGGCCGGCCCCGGCCGGCATCCCGAAAGGAGCACCCGAATGAAGAAGAGAATGGAGAGGCTCGGCGATAAGCTGTTCCAGCCGCTCGCCGAAGCCGAGCAGAGCCGGATCACCGGCGGCCTGGTCAAGGACCCACCCCAGACCTACACCGCGATCACGATCTTCGAGACCTACGATCCGGCCCCCGATTTCGTCCACGACGGCGACAACGAGTAGCCGGGAGGGCTGATCCTCTCGAAAAGGAGATTCCGATGAAGAAGAAGATGGAGAGACTCGACAACGAGCTGTTCCGCCCGCTGACCGACGCCGAGCAGAAGCGGATTGGCGGAGCGTTCACCACCTACACCGCGGTCACCATCTACGAGACCGCCACCTCGACCGGCTCCGACTTCGTCCGCGACGGCGACCACGAGTAACCCGCCGCTCCATCCCCGGGAGGATGGGCGTCGCCCTCCCTCCCGGGCTTTGAAAGCTCCCTTTCAAAGCGCTCCGAGCTTTGAAAGAAACGAGCCATTTTCTTTAAAAGCTCCCCGCGCTTTGAAAGCCCTCTTTCAAAGTGGACCGAGCTTTGAAAGAATCAGGCCGATTTCTTTCAAAGCTACCCCGGAGCCTGCCATAAATCCCTCTGACTTTCGAAATCCCAGCGCCGGCCGCGTGATCCAGGCGCCCGGAGGGTATGCGGCCTTCGTTCCGGCTCCGCTGCCTCCGGACCTGGCGTACGACGCTCCGCTGGTCCGCCTGCTCTCCCGGGCCGACGCCGCCCTCAGCGAGCTTTCAGCCCTGGGCCGGCAGCTCCCCAACCCCCATCTGCTGATCGCTCCCTACGTGCGGCGTGAGGCGGTGCTCTCCTCGCGCATCGAGGGGACCCGGGCCAGCCTCTCGGACCTGCTGCTGGACGAGGCCGAGCCGGAACGGTCCGGCGACGGCGACGTCCGGGAGGTGCGGAACTACGTTGCGGCCCTGGAGCACGGACTGGAGCGCCTGCGGGAGCTCCCCCTGTCACTGCGTCTCGTCCGCGAGCTGCACGAACACCTGATGCGGGGAGTGCGAGGGGATCAGGCCACTCCCGGGGATTTCCGCCGTTCCCAGAACTGGATCGGACCGGCCGGCAGCACGCCGGCAACCGCTCCTTACGTGCCGCCGCCCCCGGACGCGATGATGGACTGCCTGGCGGACTGGGAGAAGTTCCTCCACGACCGCGAGCGGCTTCCGGACCTGCTCCAGTGCGCCGTGATGCACGAGCAGTTCGAGGCGATCCACCCCTTCCTGGACGGCAACGGGCGGGTCGGCCGCCTCCTGATCACGCTCTTCCTGGTGGAACGTGGGCGCCTCTCCCAGCCGCTGCTCTACCTCTCCGACTACATCGAGGCCCATCGCCAGGAGTATTACGACCGCCTCCAGCGGGTGAGGACGGAGGGGGACTGGCCCGGCTGGCTCCGCTTTTTCCTTGCCGGTGTGGAGGAGACGGCGCGGTCGGCGATCCGCCAGGCGAGCCGGCTGATGGATCTGCGGGAGTCCTACCGCCAGCGGCTCAGCCGAAAGCCGAACGCCCTGCGGCTCCTCGACGAGCTCTTCGTTAATCCATACCTCACCGCCGCGCGGGCCACGCAGGTCCTGAACGTCTCCAATCCGACCGCCCGGCAGGCCATCGCCCTGCTCCAGGGCGAGGGCCTGCTCGCGGAGATGAGCGGCCGTTCCTGGCGGCGGATCTACCTCGCGCGTCCGATCCTGGAGGCGATCGAGGACCGGAGTTGACGGCCAGATCGCGCCGCTACCCGGCGAGGATCAGAAAGTTCTCCAGCGAATGGGCGAGGATCACCGGCGTTGCCCGCCGGGTGTACGCGTAGAAGACCGCGAAGGCGAAGAACGTCCCCGCGTGGTAGAGCGCCGCGGGCACCCCCTGGTACAAGTGATAGAAGCACTGGAAACCGACGCTCACGATCACGGCGAGGGCCATGCTGCCGGACAGCGCGGCGACTTCGGTCATCAGGTAGGCCCGGACGACCAGCTCCTCCGTGGCGGCGGAGGGCACGACCGCCAGCCACTTCAGGAAGCCAGAGCCTGCCGGATGGTGGACATTCAACGCCGTGACATGGTAGGCGACGAAGAGGGTCACGATGCTGCCGGCCAGCAGCTTGGCGCAGAACGTGACCGCCAGGGCCCAGGCAACGTCCGAGGGCCGGGCCGTAAGCCCGATCGTCCGCAGGCTCCGGCCCTGCCGGTAGAGGACATACGCGAGCACCGAGATCGAGATGGCGGCCCGGAGGATGCGGGACAGACTGTCGAAGCCGCTATCGGGAGTCAAGGGTGCGCCGGTCCACCAGTCACACAGCGAGCTGATCGAGGGTCCTAGGAAGGCAACGCTCACCACCAGCGCCAGCTCGTAGAGACGAAGCTTCCGGGCCTCTGGCGTCAATTCCGACGGCAATGCGGAGACCGCCGCGGCCGGCTCCTCTCCGGGCATGGGAAGGACCTGCTCGGCACTCGTCCCACTACCGTTCATTCAGCCTCCGCGCTGAGCTCCGGGTCCTCAACCTCGTCCGTCATGGCCTCTTCGAGGATCTGAGCCGCGGCCTCCGCGTACTCCTCCGTGACCTGGATGCTCACCGGACCGGCCACAGCGTTATAACCGCCGATCGCTCCCAGGGCGAACAAGCTCTGAAGGTGATCCCCCTTCGTGGAAAAGGGGATTCCCGCGCCCCGCAGCAGGGATTCCATGAAGGCAAGCTCGCCGGGATCGCTCGTCTCCAGCACCGTGACGAGCTCCGCAGCCGGTGCCTCCTCGGTAGACGGGAGGCTCTCGACGAGATCGACGTCACAATCCGCGCAATGGGTGAACCCTTCCCGGTACTCGCCGCTGCATTCAGGGCAATACATAGGTGGATCTCCTTGAAGAGCTGGGGTGATGAGGTCTTCCTTATTCTATAACAGGTGTCCACGGCGAGTGCCGCGAAGAAGCGCCAGCCGATGGCATGTCACCAGAATCGGGTAAACTCGCGTAGGAGGAACGTCGTATGACGATCGCAGATCTGGAATCCAAAGCTCTCGAGCTTGCTCCGAAAGAGAGGGCTCGCTTGGCCCAACGGCTTCTCGAAAGCCTGGAAGCCCTTGCGGAGAATGAGATCGAGGCTCTCTGGCTTCAAGAGGCCGATCGCAGAGACCAACAACTCGACGCCGATCCTTCCCGCGCGATTCCCGGCGCCGACGTTCTGCGCGAGGCCTGCTCCCTGCTCTCGTGAGCGTGCAGTTTTATTTTATGCCTTCACGCCCGAAGCGCGGGTGGAACTTGCTCGTCAATATTGTAGCTCTATGAGCTGTGGCTTGGCATAGCCTTGCTGCGGAAATCTTTAGGCGACATCGTCAGAATCGTTTGAGGGACCAACTCGGCTTCTATACCAAGCGAAAAAGCGTTCATACGCATGATCAGCTCCCCACGCTGAGGCGGCTATCCATGCAAGCTCGCGGCGCACTTCGGAAGGAAGTTCATCCGCACCTTTGTAAGCTAAGTCATGTTGAGGTTCGGCATAGGCGTGCATAAATATCGTTCGAATCTGAACTTCGGCGGTCACTGGCATGTCGCTGCGGCTAAGCCACTCGGACGTCTTCACGTTAGGCGGAATTACGCAGATCATATGCTCGCTCTCATAGCCGAAAGATTCGTCACGATCTGGCTTCCGTCTTCTATATTCTACAGTGGTGAAGGCTTTTTCCAGATGACTACGCACAATCGGTATGTCGCTAAGGAAAAAAACAATTACACGAGCTGCGATCTGATCTTCAATTTCCTGTAGAGGGTCCGTATAAGGTGGTACGTTTGTCGTGTCGAACGCCTTTGTCATAAAAGATTTATGAGATTTATACCTGCAAGAAATTCGATCAATGTGAGTGACCCCTGCAAGCGTGTCGTGGATCTCCTGCTCGAAAAGCGCCGCGACAGCCTTTAGAATCGGCTCGCGACTTATATAGGCTTTGATCACTTCTTTACGCACGGCGGGTCCTTAATTTTTCATCGACAATCCTGCCCTTGCATGTCAGCTGTCGTTCGACGGTTCCTGTAATTTTAACAGTTTCTCCGACTTCTGAAAGGGGCGATGAAACGTACACCCCAGATTCTAACTGGAAAACTCGAAATTGTAATGTAGAGTCAAAAACATCCCGCTGAAAATTAAAGGGGGAGTTCTTGGCATGGTCGTTTGTTACGCGGGCAAGAAATGCCGAGCGAGCCTCTTTGTCTAGGTAGCGGTCCGCAAAAGTGGCCAGTGAGATTCGCTGTTGTGGTGCATGCCGGATGGCCATTACGCCTGCGTGCAGTTGTTCGCGAGCTTCGACATTGACCATATCGTCGTAGGCTAGGCGAATAGTCTTGGCTAAGAGGCGTGTTCCTGCATCATCTTTCATAGACAGGACGCATTGCAAGAAACGACTTACCCAGAAATCAGCCAAATCTCTTGACACAGCATTAGCTTGATGGTCTAGTACTCGGCCTTGCAAAAAACCGGTCCTAATATTCTTGCCTTCAAATTGGGCTGCCTTTCGGTGTCGGGACTTCTGGCTGAAGACGTCTGTCAAAATATCAATCGTAGGACCGCTCGGCTCATTACGAAGCTGGAAAGCTTCCTCTCTCGGGAAAATCCAGAGAATCACCCTGCAAAAAATTCCTTCGCGAAGGGCCGCAGGGACTAAGAGGCATGGAGGTGATCGTTGGTCCATTGAATCGGATAGGTGATCAGCCAGCTTCACGGCGGCAGCTTTTGCGGTTGCGGCCTCGCCGAACGCAAATGTCATCACGGCATCACGCGTTTCGTTTGATCGGGTATTTGGATCAACAGCGAAATCGACCAGGGGTTGTGAGTCGAATTGTGCGTCCCTTGTGTTGGTGCCCATTACCCTACGCAAATTGGGTGTAATCCGAATAGCACCACCGAGCGGCGGTGTCCTGGATTCGATTTTTTTCTGAGGGATGACACTGTAGGCATGGAGGCGAAACAGCTCCAAGGGTTGTAGTTCTTGTGCCATAAGGTTTCGATATATTGTGGCTGTCACCTACACTATAGCACTATCGCGTAGTCACGAGAAGTAGAATTCTTCTATAGAGGCACAAGGTATCCTATAGAATGGAGTGCGTTTGAAAACCTCCATCCCGCGCTTAAGGCCTTAGCTCGCCCTCACGCCACCGCTTGATCGGGTGCTCCCCGGCGTGCCGGAGATGATCAGGTCCTTCACCTCCTGGATGATCTCCAGCTTGCGGACGTTCTTGCGGGTGCAGGCGTGGGTGGTCAGCGGATCTTCCCGGTGGAGGCGCATCGTGTGGGGGTCGAGGCCGAGGATGGCGGAGAGGGTCGCCAGGGCCGCCACCGCGTTCCGGCGCATTTTCAGGCCGCAGCCGGCGGTGAAGTCCTCCTTCTCGTAGTTCCCCCGCATCTCCACTCCCAGCGCCAGCTTGTTCCAGGAGGGGGAGTGCGTGCCCGAGACGGTGAGCGGCGTTAAGACCCAGATCTGCTTGTCGTCCACGAAGAGATGCGGGCCCGCCTTCCACTCCTGCTGGTCGCGGTAGAAGGACTCCAGATCCTTGATGTTCCGCTGGCTCAGTCCGTTGGCGCGCTGAAGCTCTTCCCTACCCCTCCCTTCCAGCCCGGCATGGCTTCCCCCCTGGATCTGATCGATCGTACCGCCCTTGCCGCGGGGCGCGTCCAAGGAATCGAAGCGCTGCGATACAGTCCCCCCATGAGCCCTGCCAAGCCCCCCATCCGCGACGAGGTTCGGTATGTCCTCGACGCGCTGAAGAGCGCGATCAGGATCCTCGGGTATACCGTCCGCGACATCGAGAACAAGCTGCGCTACAGCCATGGCTACCTGAGCCGCGTGTTCGCGGGGACGATCGAGCTCAAGATGGAGCACGTCATCGACGTCGCCAGGGCGCTGGAGGTCGACCCGGAGGAACTGCTCGCGTTCGTCTATCCCACGCTCAAGGACCCGGCCAGCCCGGCCGCCTATGAGCTCTGGCAGCGGGTCGGCGGGCAGCCGCCGGTCGGGACGTTCGTGATTCGCAACGTCCACAAGCAGAGCGTGACCGACGAGGAGCTGGAGCGCGCCCTTCGGCGGACGCTCGGCAACGTCCTCAGCGAGATCTCGGGCCATCTCGCCAGCCTGGGGACAAGCCCGGAGGCCGAAGAGGCGAAGCCCGCGAAATCCAGGAAGCCGTCGAAGAAACCCTGAACAGGGTGGGTGCCAGCCGGCACGGCGAAGATCCCCCTTCTCTCGCCGCCGGCAGGTTTGCGGGCTGGCACCCGATGCTTCAGTTGTCAAAGAACGTGCTTGCGGCGAGCCGTCGCCGGCTTGCACGCTTCCCTTCAACGTCCAGCCGTCCCCGGCGTAGCCCGTTTCACGGCGTCCAGGCTCGAGGCGTCGCGCTCCGGGCTTGGCACGCCCCGGCTCAAGCTCACGCCGCCCCGCCCAAGCCCGCCTCGTCCCGTCCCAGGCGCGGCGCTCCGCGCTCGGGCTTGGGATGAACGGTTCCAAGCTCGCGCGGGGCCGACCGGGCTTGCCCCGGAGCCGCCCAAGCCTGGAGCGCGCCGTCCAAACCCTGGCCGCTCCGCTTCAAGCTCGCGTGGCCTCGTGGCGAATCTCCCCCCGACCGTCCAGGCTCGGCTCCACCCGTCTCAAGCTCACCCGCTCCCGTGGCAAGCTTCTATGCGGGTGAACAAGGGCTTGACAGGGTGCGCCGGCTGGTGCCTATAATAGCACCATCATGACGTAAACAGCCACGGTAACCAAGGCGTGGCAGAAAATTAGGCGGAATCAACAGCCCGTTGTCTGAAAATCCGCCAGGAAAGGAAGGTGTACAGGACTCGGGGACGAGTCCCGCCAGGAGGATGTTTGCACACAGTATCGCATTTACCGGCTCGAGCGCTGATCCTGGGGGTGTTCCCCGGGCGCGCCGCGGCCGGACTGCCCGGACGGGAATCCGGGTCAACCGAGTTGGGCCTTTCAAGGAGAAAGATCATGGCCAAGCAGCAGAAGCGTTATTCCGATTTCGTCACCGAGTGGGAGCACCTTCTCGACACGCTGGCGGTCAACACCGCCGAGCTTCCCCACCTGGAGGCGCCGCGGGCGAAGCTCCAGGGGTTCCTGGAACAGGTGCGCTCTCTCGCCATGCAGCAGGACCTTCATGCCGCCAACAAGCAGATCGCCTCTCAGGGTCTCCGGCTGGCGCTGGCGAATGGCAAGAAGCTGACGACCTTCCTGCGCACCGGCCTCCGGGAGCACTACGGGAACCGCAACGACAAGCTGGTGGAGTTCGGCATCCCGCCCTTCCGGCGCCGCAGCAAGAAGGAGCCGGTGGTGAAGCCGCCGGAGGGAGGTGAGCCGCCGGCGACGGGTCCGGCCGCGAAGCCCGGCGTGTAGTCAGGCGGGTGTTGTGCGCTCTTTGACAACTGAATGACCAAATCAGCCACGGGCCCTCTGGCGGGGGCCCGTGCTCTTTTCAAATGCAAGGCCTAGCCGGACAGGAACAGCCCCTCGATCGTCCCCTGGATCTGCATCGCCGCCTCGTAGGGGTCGGCGGCATTGCGGATGGGGCGACCGACGACGATGTAGTCGGCGCCGTTGCGCAGCGCCTGCTCGACGGTGACCACCCGCTTCTGGTCGTCCGCCGGCCGGTTCTCGGCGGGGCGGATGCCGGGGGTGACGATCAGCGGCCCCTGCCCCAGGCTCCGGCGCAGGCCGTGCGCCTCCAGGCCGGAGGCGATCACGCCGTCGCAACCGAGCTCGACCGCCTGGCGGGCTCGCGCGAGCACCAGTTGATAGACCTCGGTCTGGAGGCCCATCTCCCACAAGTCCTCCTGGCTCAGGCTGGTCAGCACGGTGACGGCCAGGATCTGAAGCGTCCCCTTCTCCTGGCAGGCCGCCTCCAGGATGGCGGCGCTGCCGCCATGGACGGTGGTGAGCGTGATCGGCCACTCGCGGAGCCGGCGCATGGCGGAGCGCACGGTCTCGGGGACATCGAATAGTTTGAGGTCGGCGAAGACCTTCTTCTCCCGCTCGACCAGCCACTCGATCAGCTCGAAATAGCCGCCGGTGCCGAGCAGCTCGAGCCCGACCTTGTAGAACTGGACCGCGTCGGACAGGGTCTCGACCAGACGCTTGGCCTCCTCGACGGTCGGCACGTCGAGGGCGAAGATCAGCCGATCTTCCGGGGGAATCGTCTTGGTGGAAAGGAAGTAGGGGTCGCCGGTTTCGGGGTGCTTCGATTCGTCGAAGGTGCTCATTAGGCGTTCTGGGCCTCCGGGGAGGGGACGGTAGCACAGGTCAGGGTCCTCGCCCCCCGCCCGGGCATTGATGCCCGGGCGGGAGCGACGGAACCACACGTCACGCTCCGGCGTAAACTACCCCCCACATGCTCGAACGCATCTTCCACATCCGCGCGGCGGGTTCGACCCCGGGCCGGGAGGTCCTCGGCGGGGTGACCACGTTCCTCACCATGGCCTACATCCTGGCGGTGAACCCGGTTTTCCTCACTGCCGCGGGGATGCCGCTGCAGGGGGCGATCCTGGCGACCGCCTTCTCCGCCGCCTTCGCGACGCTGCTCATGGCTTTCGTGGCCAACTACCCGATCGCGCTGGCGCCTGGGATGGGGATGAACGCCTTCTTCGCCTATGGCATCTGTATTGGAGCGGGGGTGCCGTGGCAGGTGGCTCTGGGGCTGGTGTTCTGGGCGGGGATCGTCTTCCTGCTGCTCACCGCGACCGGCGCCCGGCGGGTGCTGGTGGGGGCGGTGCCGGAGGTCATCAAGCTCGCCGGGGCGGTGGGGATTGGCCTGTTCATCGCCTTTATCGGCCTCCAGCACGGCGGCCTCGTGCGTGCCGACAAGAACACCCTGGTCGCGCTCGGGGATCTGCGGTCGCCGGCCGCGCTGCTGACGCTGTTCGGCCTCGCGGTGTCGCTGATCCTGATGGCGGCCGGAGTGAGCACCGCGATCTTCTGGGGGCTCGCGGCGACCCTGATCGCCGCCCTCGCCACCGGTCAGATGGCGATGCCGGCCGCGCTCGTCTCCGCGCCGGACTTCGCGCTGCCGGGGCTCCAGATCGATCTTCTGGGAGCGCTGCGGGTCCAGTACCTGCCACTGATGCTGGTGCTCCTCTTCTTCGCGCTCTTCGACACCCTGGGGACGCTGATGGGGCTGGCGCACCAGGCGGGCCTGCTGCGCGGCGGCGAGCTGCCGCGGATCGGCCGGGCGCTCACGGTCGACGCTTTGGGGATGGTGGGCGGCGCGCTGTTCGGCACCTCGCCGGTGACCGCCTATATCGAGAGCGGCTCAGGGATCGGGGTGGGGGCGCGGACCGGGCTCGCCAGCCTGGTCACCGGGGCTCTCCTGCTCCTCTCGCTCTTCCTCACGCCGCTGGTCGGGCTGATCAGCCACGCCGACGCGGCCGGCCTGACGCCGATCACGGCGCCGGCCCTGATCCTGGTGGGGACGCTGATGGTGCGCGCCGTCAAGGAGATCGACTGGTCGGACATGACGGAAGCGGCGCCGGCTTTCTTCACCGCCCTCCTGATGCCGCTGACCTTCAACATCTCGCACGGTCTGGCGGCGGGGATCATCGTCTACGCCCTGACTAAGCTGGCGGCCCGGCGCGGGCGCGAGGTGCACTGGCTGATGTACGCGCTGGCGGTGCTGTTCGTGCTGCGGTATGCGTTTTTGCCGGCGTAGGGCGAAAACAGCGAAAACAAGGGACGTAAAGGACAGTAGGGACAGCAGGGACGAAAACAGGATTCTTCGTCCTTGTGGTCCTTGCCGTCCTTTACGTCCTTGCTTTGGCTTTTCTGGTTTGCAGGCTCCCAGGCCGGCCTCACCCCTGGAGTAAGATGGCCCCGTGAGAGGAACAACGCCGTGGTAACCCGCAATCCGCCTCCCGCGCGCTTGAACATGGGCAGCTTCGGCCTCGGCGGGCCGGCTCCCCGGGACGTGCTGGCCATCCTCGCCGTCCTGTTCGTCACCTTCTCGCTGCGCTTCTTCCAGTCGACGGCCATCGTGCCGGCGCTGCTGGAGCTCACGCCACGGGTCTGGCAGTGGGGATGGGTCTGGCAGCTCGTCACCTATCCGTTCATCGGCGCCGCGGGATCGGGGATCTGGTTCCTGCTCAACCTGCTGATCCTCTACATGTTCGCCCGCGACGCCTATATGGGGCTCTACCGGCGGCACTTCTGGCGGCTGATCCTGTGGAGCTCGATCGGGGCCGCGCTGGTGGCGGTCGGCGTCCACGCTCTGCTCACGCTCACCGGGGCGTTGGACGTGCCCGGCCCGTTCAGCATCATGCAGGGGCAGTGGATGCTCACGGCGATCTTCATCGCCGCCTTCGGCACCGCTCACCGCGACGCCACGATCTATCTCTTCTTCGTCCTGCCGGTCCCGGCGCGCTGGATGCTGGCGGTCGAGATCCTCTTCGCCTTCATGGCCTTCCTTTTCTCGCGCGACCTCCCGGGCTTCCTGGGGATCTGCACGGCGGTCGGGCTCTCCTACCTCTACGTCCGTTCGAGCGGCTCGATGCGCGGCGGCAAGCGGACGCTGCGCGAGATGCGGCTGCGCCTGGAGAAGTGGTGGATCCAGCGCAAGCTCGAACGCGCCCGGCGGAAGCGGGGGTTCACGGTGATCCAGGGGGACAATCGGGGCGATAAGGGGCCGAACGTGCGCAAGGGGCCGTGGGTGAACTAGCCCGCCGGTTCGACACCCTTCGGCAGCAGCACCCAGAGCTTTCCCCGGTGCTTCATCCGCCCGGCGCCCGACTCGGCCTCGGGTCCGAAGCCCCAGAAGAGGTCGCCGCGCACGGGGCCGCGGATGGCGCCGCCGGTGTCCTGGGCGACGACGAGACGGTGGAGCTTGCGGTCGGGCTCCCCTTCATTGAGGCCGGGCATGCCGCCGGCGAGCCAGAGAGGGACGCCGAGCGGCATGTACTTGCGATCGACGGCGAGCGAACGGCCGGGAGTCAGGGGAACCCCTTCGGCGCCCATCGGGCCCTCCCCCTTCGTCGGCCGAAAGAAGATGTAGGAGGCGTTCTTCTCCAGCACGCCGTCGGTCTGCTCCGGGTGCTCCCGCAGCCAGTCGCGGATCGACTGCATGGAGACGGTGTCGGCCCGCAGCGCGCCGCGCTGGATCAGCGCCTTGCCGATCGAGGTGTAGGGGTGGCCGTTCTGCGCGGCGTAGCCGATCCTCATCTCCCCCCCCTCGGCGAGCCGGACGCGGCCGGAGCCCTGGACCTCGAGGAAGAAGGCCTCGACGGGATCGTCCACCCAGACGATCTCGAGCTTGCGGCCGGCGAGGGCTCCCTTGTCGATCGCCTGGCGATCGGCAAAGGGGACGAGCGCCCCTGACTCGATCTTGCCGGCGATCCGCTTCCCCTTGAATTCGTCGCGGAAGCGGCCGAGGTCCACCATCACCAGCTCGGGCGGCCGACCGTAGAGCGGCACGGTGTAGCGGCCGTGGCGCTTCCGGCTGCCGTGGAGGAGGGGCTCGTAGTAGCCGGTGAAGAGGCCGAGGGGGTTGCGGTGGTTGCGCGCCGACCAGGGGCGGAAACGGGTCTCTAAGAACCGCCGCGCGGCCTCGCGGTCTCCGGGCGGGAGCTGGGCCGCCTCGGCGCAGGCCGGTTTCCAGTCGGCGGCCTTGCCGGCGAACGGTTCGCCGGCCGCCTCGGTGCCGAGGGTGGAATCGTCCGGCAGCGCGGCGATCCGCCCGCAGGAACGCAGGAAGGCGGGCAGCGCCGCCTCGACCGCGTCGTCGCGCCACCCCGGCAGATCCTTGAACTCGGCCGGCTCCAGCGTCAGCCGGTCCTCCGAGGGGAAGATCTCGAGCAGGTCGACGATCCCGTCCTTATCGGCGGCGTACCGGGTCATCCAGAAGCCGAGAGCAAGAGCGCCCAGAACCAGGAGGACGACGACGAGGAGGACGACGGAGCGGCGGGACATGCAGGCTTATTTAGGAACGAGGGCTCAAAATCGAAAAGCCCGGCAGGGCCGGGCTCCGTGAGCTGCGTCAGGTTGGTAGCGCATACGGGATTCGAACCCGTGTTACCGCCGTGAGAGGGCGACGTCCTGGACCCCTAGACGAATGCGCCATATGTCCAATGAGACCGTCCATCGGACCCGCGAAGGGTACCACAGACGTTCCGGGGTGTTCAACCGTAGAAAAGAGGGGGAGTATTCCGCTCCAGGGTGGAGATGCGCCTCGGGAATCGCGCAGGCGTTTGTAGTACCTTTATCGAATCCGGACTCGTGACATCGTGGTCCCTGGAGAAAAGGCCCTTCTTTGATCTTGAAGCTGGTCGCCGCCACCGGAAGCCCCTCGGTCCTGATCACGGGCGGTCGTCCGCTCACCGTGGGCCGCGTGGCGTCGTGCGACCTGCAGATCCAGGACCCGACGGTCTCGCGCCACCACGCCGAGCTGGAGCTCGCCGGGGCCGGGGTGCGGGTGCGCGACGTGGGGTCGACCAACGGCACCTATCTCGACGGCGTGCGGGTCATCGACGCGCTCGCCACCCCCGGCTCGCGCGTCGCCTTCGGCAAGGTCGACTTCGAGGTGCTGGTGGTCCAGCCGCCGGCGCTGGAGGAGGAGAGGTTCGAGGGGGAGGGGTCGCTCGACGCGACGGTCCTCCGCCAGGTGCCGGTGAGCGGCCGGTCGGACATCGCCTCACAGCTCGCCGAGGGCCCCCCCGGCTCCTCGCTGCTCAGGATCGGCGGCCAATCCCTCGCGGACCGCCAGACGCGCAAGCTCAACCTCCTGCTCGACATCGCCAAGGAGCTCTCGCGGCAAACCGAGGTCGACCGGCTGCTCGACAAGGTCGTGGGGCTCATCTTCCAGGTGATGAACGTCGACCGCGTGGCGGTGATGACCTCCGAGGACGGCGGCGAGCTGGTGCCGCGGGTCTGGCGCAGCCGGGTCGAGGCGCCGGCCGGGAGCTGGCGGGTGCCGCGGGCGATCGCCCGCAAGGCGGTCGAGGAGCGGGTGGCGGTGCTGTCGGAGAGCCTGCCGGCCGGGGAGGATCCCGGGGCGGAGATCGAGAGCGCCCTCTGCGCGCCGCTGCTGGGAGGCCAGGGGACGGTGCTCGGCATCATCTATCTCGACAGCGTGGGGATCGGCCACTCGTTCAGCGAGGAGGACCTCGAGTTCTTTACCGCCTTCGCCGGCATGGCGGCGGTGGGGATCGAGAACGGCCAGTTGATCGAGCGCATGCGGCGCGAGGCGGTGGTGCTCTCCAACTTCCAGCGTTACTTCGCGCCGGACCTCGCCCGCCAGATCGCTGGCCAGGAGGGGGAGATCCAGCTCGGCGGCGCCAAGCGGCGGGTGGTCGTGCTCTTCTCCGACATCCGCGGCTTCACCTCGCTGTCCGAGCGGATGAACCCGGACGCGATCGCCAGCCTGCTGACCGACTATTTCACCGAGATGGTGGAGATCGTCTTCCGCTACGGCGGCACGCTCGACAAGTTCATGGGCGACGCGCTGATGGCGCTCTGGGGAGCGCCGATCTCCCGCGTCGACGACGCCGACCGGGCCGCCCGGGCGGCGATTGCCATGCAGCAGGTGCTCGGGCGGCTCAACGAGCGTTGGGGGCTCCTCGGGCGGCCGGAGCTGTCGATCGGCATCGGCCTCAACGTCGGCGAGGTCTTCGCCGGCAACATCGGCAGCCAGCGGCGGCTGGAGTACACGGTGATCGGCGACGCGGTGAACACCGCCGCGCGTCTCTGCTCGGAGGCGGGTCCGGGGGAGATCCTGATCGCCGAGCCGCTCTACGCCGCGCTCGGCCAGCCGCCGCCGGTGTCGGCGCTCACCCCCTGGCCACTGCGGGGGAAGGCGCGGCCGGTGCCTGTCTACCGGATCGAGTGGGAGGGCGTGGTGGTCGACGACGAGGCCACCGGCAGCCGGCCGGTGATCAAGACCCAGGGAATCGGCTTAGAATGATCGCCGATTCGTCCCTGCAAACGCCTGAAGGAGAGCAGAGAATGGCCGAGCCTGAGATCCCATCCATCGCCGTGCCGGACAACCACCTTCCTCCCATGGCGGCCGCGCAGGCGGCGCCGGCCAAGGCGCCGCGGCAGAAGATCCGCGAGATGGAGCTGATCATCACCGAGGTGATCTGGGAGACGGCGGACACCGTGACGCTGAACCTCTTCGCCGGCGGCGAGCGGCTGGAGTACCAGGCGGGCCAGTTCATCACCATCCGGCCGCAGCAGTTCCCGGCGCTGGAGAGCCTCTGCGGCTACTTCGAGGACATGAAGGGGAAGAAGGAGCCGGGGCGCGCCTACTCCCTGACCTCGGCGCCGCACGAGAAGCAGCTCGCGATCACGATCAAGGCGGAGACCTACGTCAAGGGGCAGACCAAGTATCCGCCGCTGCTCTCGCCCTTCCTGACCTACAGCGTGCGGCCGGGGATGAGCATGAAGGCGACCGGCATCGGCGGCCCCTACGTCCTCTCCCCCGACGTCGAGACGCGCACCGACCACCTCATCCACGTCTGCGCCGGCTCCGGGATCGTGCCGAACTACAGCCTCCTCAAGTTCTGCCTGGAGACGGGGATGAGCCTGCGGCACACCCTGGTCTACGGCAACAAGACCTGGGACGACATCATCTACCGCCACCAGCTCCAGGCGCTCGCCGACCGCTTCCCGGACAAGCTCCGCATCGTCCACGCCATCTCGCGGGAGAAGCGGACCGTCCCCGGACTGGACATTCGCCAGGGCCGGGTGAGCGAGGAGCTGCTGCGGGAATTCATCCCGGACCCCACCGCCGTCGAGGTCTACACCTGCGGGCCGGGCCTCTCGAATTTCGAAAAGCAGGCCGCCCGCGTCCGCGGTGAGGAGCCCCCTCCACGCTTCCTGGAGACCACGCTCGCCGCCCTGAAGACGATCGGCGTGCCCCCCGACCGGGAGCACCACGAGAGCTACGGCTAGGCGGGCTCCCGGCTGCCGGGCTCCCGAAAGATCACCCGGATATTGTCCGGGTCGTGGGTGACGAAGGTCAGCCGACCCTGATCGTCCTTCTCCAGGCCGCCGGGGATGTTCTTCTCGCGGAAGGAGATGTCGCGGAAGGCAGCCTCCGCGGAGGCGACGTCGAAGACGAGGGCCGCCTGGATGCGCGGTCCCTGGGCCTTGAAGCGCTCGTCGTTGGAGCGGGGGTCCTCGTTGACCGGGGGGCCGACCACCTCGACCACGGCCGAGCCGGCTTGGTAGACCACCCCCCGCTCGTCGTCGCGGTTCCAGCTCTGGAGTTGCGGCAGCGCCAGGGCGCCGCCATAGAATTTCGTCGCGCGCTCGAAGTTCGAGGCGCGGATCATCACCCTGAACTGCCGGATCTCCATCGCATTCCTCTCCTTGGATCAAAGCTCACGCGGCCGTCCGACCGGTGGCGCAACAGCATTTACCACACTCGGCGAGAGAGTTGTATACCATCCAACCCGGAAGGAAGGAGGCGCGCCCATAATGAAGGTCCTGGTCCTCAACTGCGGCAGCTCGACGCTCAAGTTCCAGCTCATCGAAACCGACGAGGCGATGGCCCGCGACGGGCGTGACCGGACGCTGGCCAAGGGGCTGGTCGAGGACGCCGGCGGGACGGCGGTCCTCCACTATGAGGCGGAAGGGAAGAAGCCGGTCCGCGACGCGATCGGGGCGTTTCAGCACCGGAAGGCGGTCGAGCGGGCGCTGGCGGTGATGACGGACCCGGAGACCGGCGTCATTCCCCACAAAGGCGAGATCGGCGCCGTGGGGCACCGGGTCGTCCATGGCGGCGAGCGGTTCCAGTCGTCGGTGTTGATCGACGAGGAGGTGATCGAGGGGATCGAGGCCAACATCGCGCTCGCGCCGCTGCACAATCCCGCCAACCTCCAGGGCTACCAGGCCGCGAAGGCCGTGCTGCCGGACGCTCCCCAGGTGGCGGTGTTCGACACCTCGTTCCACCAGACCATGCCGGAGACGGCCTATCTCTACGCGCTCCCCTACAGCCTCTACCAGCGCTTCGGCATACGGCGGTTCGGCTTCCACGGCACGTCGCACCGCTTCGTCTCCGGACGGCTCGCCGCGCTGCTGGGCCGCGAGGGGGACCCCGGGCTGCGGCTCATCACCTGCCACCTCGGCAACGGCGCCTCGGCCTGCGCCGTGCTCGGCGGCAAGTCCGTCGACACCTCGATGGGCTTCACCCCACTGGAGGGGCTGGTGATGGGCACCCGCTGCGGCGATCTCGATCCGGCGGCGCTGCTGTTCATCATGGGGCGCGAGGAGCTCGGCGCGGCCGAGGCGAGCGCGCTGATGAATAAGCACAGCGGCCTGCTGGGGATCTCCGGGCTGTCGTCTGACATGCGCGCGCTGCTGGAAGCCGAGGAGAAGGGGAACGAGCGGGCCCGCCTGGCGGTCGACATCTTCTGCTACCGGCTGCGCAAGTACATCGGCGCCTACGTGGCGGCCCTGGGCGGAGTGGACGCCATCGCCTTCGCCGGCGGCATCGGCGAGAACGCCCCGGCGGTGCGCGAGCGGACGATGCAGGGCCTCGACGCCCTCGGGCTCGTTATCGATTCGGCGCGCAACTGCGAGGCCAAGGGGACCGAGACCGAGATCTCGCCGGAGGGGGCGCGCTCGCGGGTGTTCGTGGTGCCGACGAACGAGGAGCTGATGATCGCCCGGGATGCGGTGGGGATTGTGGAGGCTGGCAAGAAGGCCTGACGCCCGGCGGGTCTTCGGGATCGGATCGTTTCCGCCGCCGCGGCCCTCACTCCCCAACCCCTCTCTCCCAGCCTCCCCCCCACCGCCGGGAGAGAGGGGCTTCAAGAGCTTGCTTCGACTAACTTCTCCCTCTTCTCCCGTTGGGAAGGGGGGGAGGCTGGGAGAAGAGGGCCGGGGTGATGAGGGTCTACCCCTCCACCCGCTTCGCATCCGCGTCCTCGCCCGTCTCCTTGCCGCCCCGCGAGGGCGCGCCCTTGTTCTGCCAGGCCCAGTCGCGGATCTCGGGCATGTCGTCGCCATGCTTGCGGATGTACTCCTGGTGCTCGATCAGCTTGTCGCGCGTCATCTGGCTGAGATAGGCGGCGCGGGAGCCGAGCTTGGGGACGCGCTCGATGACGTCGGACACCAGGTGGAAGCGGTCGAGGTCGTTGCGCACCACCATGTCGAAGGGGGTGGTGGTCGTCCCCTCCTCCTTGTAGCCGCGGACGTGGAGGTTGTCGTGGTTCTTCCGCCGGTAGGTGAGCCGGTGGATCAGCCAGGGGTAGCCGTGGAAGGCGAAGATGACCGGTTTGTCCTCGGTGAACAGGATGTCGAACTCCTTGTCCGAGAGGCCGTGCGGGTGCTCGCCGGGCGGCTGCAGCGTCATCAGGTCGACGACGTTGACGACGCGGATCTTGAGATCCGGCAGCTCGCGCCGCATCAGGTCGACCGCGGCGAGGGTCTCCAGAGTAGGGACGTCGCCGGCGCAGGCCATCACCACGTCGGGCTCGCCCCCCTGGTCGTTGCTCGCCCACTTCCAGATGCCGATGCCGGCAGTGCAGTGCTTGACCGCGGAGTCCATGTCCAGCCACTGCGGAGCCGGCTGCTTGCCGCAGACGATGACGTTGACGTAGTTGCGGCTGCGCAGGCAGTGGTCGGTCACCGAGAGGAGGCAGTTGGCGTCCGGCGGCAGATAGATGCGCACCACCTCGGCCTTCTTGTTGGCGACGTGATCGATGAACCCCGGGTCCTGGTGGCTGAAGCCGTTGTGGTCCTGCCGCCAGACGTGGGAGGTCAGCATGTAGTTGAGCGAGGCGATCGGGCGCCGCCAGGGGATCTCGCGGATCGTCTTCAGCCACTTCGCGTGCTGGTTGAACATCGAGTCGATGATGTGGATGAACGCCTCGTAGCAGGAGAAGATGCCGTGCCGGCCGGTCAGCAGGTACCCCTCGAGCCACCCCTCGCACTGGTGCTCGGAGAGCACCTCCATGACGCGGCCGTCGTGCGAAACGTCCTCGTCCGTGGGCAGGATCTCGGCGGCCGACTCGCGGGCGGTGGCCTCGAAGACGGCGTTCCAGCGGTTCGAGGCGGTCTCGTCCGGGCTGAAGATGCGGAAGTTGCGGGCCTCGGCGTTGAGCCGCAGCACGTCGCGCAGGAGCTTGCCCTGCACGCGGGTGGCCTCGCCCAGAGTGGCGCCGGGGAAGGAGACCTCCACCGCGTAGTCGCGGAAATCGGGCAGGCGCAGATTGCGCAGCACGACGCCGCCGTTGGTGTGGGGGTTGGCGCTCATCCGCCGCTCCCCCTCGGGAGCGAGCTCGGCGATCTCCGGGCGCAGCCGGCCGTTGTCGTCGAACAGCTCGTCCGGCCGGTAGCCGCGCATCCACTCCTCGAGCATCTTGACGTGCCCGGGGTTGGCGGCCATCTCGGACAGCGGCACCTGATGAGCGCGCCAAGTCCCTTCGACCGGTTTGCCGTCCACCACCTTGGGGCCGGTCCAGCCCTTGGGGGAGCGCAGCACGATCATCGGCCAGCAGGGGCGCTCCTTGAAGCCGTTCGTCCGCGCGTCGGACTGGATGCACCGGATCTCGTCGAACACCTCGTCCATCACCGTCGCCATGCGTTCGTGCATGGTCGCGGGATCGTCCCCTTCCACGTAGTAGGGCTTGTGGCCGTAGCCCCGCATCAGGCTGTCCAGCTCCTCGTGAGGGATGCGGGCGAGCACGGTGGGGCCGGCGATCTTGTAGCCGTTGAGGTGGAGAATGGGGAGCACGGCGCCGTCGTGGATCGGGTTGAGGAACTTGTTAGAGTGCCAGCTCGTGGCGAGCGGGCCGGTCTCGGCCTCGCCGTCGCCGATCACGCAGGCGGCGATCAGGTCCGGATTGTCGAACACCGCGCCGTAGGCGTGAGAGAGGGCATAGCCGAGCTCGCCCCCCTCGTGGATCGAGCCCGGGGTCTCGGGCGCCGCGTGGCTCGGGATGCCGCCGGGGAAGGAGAACTGCTTGAACAGGCGGCGCATCCCGTTCTCGTCCAGAGAGACGTCGGGGTAGATCTCGCTGTAGGTTCCCTCGAGATAGGCGTTGGCCACGATCCCCGGGCCGCCGTGGCCGGGGCCGGTGATGTAGATCATGCTGAGGTCGCGCTGCCGGATGATCCGGTTGAGGTGGACCCAGAGGAAGTTGAGCCCGGGGGTGGTCCCCCAGTGGCCGAGCAGCCGGGGCTTGATGTCCTCGATCGTGAGGGGCTTCTTGAGCAGCGGGTTCTTGTACAGATAGATCTGGCCCACGGAGAGATAATTCGCCGCACGCCACCAGGCGTCGATCTTCCGCAGGATTTCAGGGGAGAGCGGTCCTTCAGGCATTCAACACCTCCTTCCACCGCGCGGACCTATCCTGACACAGCTTTGTCCTTTGTCCTTGCAGTCTTTGTCGTCCTTTACGTCCTTGTTCCTAGCGCACCAGCGGCCAGATCAGGGGCAGAAGTCCCACGATCAGCGCGAAGAGCAGCAAAGTGAGCGGCAGGCCGGCGCGGAAGTAGTCGCGGAAGGTGTAGCCGCCGGGGCCCATCACCAGGACGTTGACGGGGCTGCCGAGCGGGGTGAGGAATGCCACGGAGGTGGCGAGCGCAACGCCCATCGCGAAGGCGTGCGGGTCGGCGCCGATCCTCTGGGCGGTCTGGATGGCGATGGGGGCCACAATGGCCGCGACCGCGGCGCCGTGCATCGCCTGGGTGAGCAGGATGGCGAGGGCGACGAGCCCGGCGAGGATCGCCAGCGGACCCGCGCCGCCTAGCACGGCGAGCAGCCCGTGGGTGATCAGATCGGCGGCTCCCGTCTTGATCATCGCGGTCCCCAGCGGCAGCATGCCGGCGACCAGGAAGACGCTCCGCCACTCGACGGCCTGATAGGCATCGTCCATCGAGAGCACGCGGGTGAGGATCATCACCAGCGCGCCGCCGAGCATGATCTCGCCGACGCCGAAGCGGTTGCTGGCAGCGAGCGCGAGGGTGACGATCATGATCGTCAGCGCCAGCCGGCTCCGGCGGCGCGACGGCGGCGGCTCGTCGATTCCGCGGTCGAGGACGATGAGATCGGACTCTGCGCGCAGGACCGGCAGCCGGCCGCGCTCGCCCTGGAGCAGGAGCCCGTCGCCGAGCTGGAGCGGGAGATCGGTCAGCCCGGTGCGGAGCGACCGGCCGGCACGCCAGATCGCCAGCACCGCCATGCCGTAGCGGTCGCGGAAGCGGGTCTCGCGCAGAGTGCGGCCGATGAGGTCCGAGCGCGGGGAGAGGACGGCCTCCACCAGCACCACGGAGCGGGATTCGAGGTCGCGATCGCGCCAGTGGCGCGGCGGCAGAGGATCGAGGAACGCCGCGAACCCCGGGCCCTCCGGCTCGCCGGCGAGAATGAGGACGTCCTCGGCCCGCAGCTCCTGGTCGGGGGAGGGGGCGCGGACGATCTGGCTCTCGCGCTCGATGGCGAGCACGTTGACGCCGTAGGTCTCGCGCAGGCGGCTGCCGGCGAGGGTCTGGCCGACCAGCGGCGATCCCGCGGGCACGCCGGCACGGGAGAGGGTCTCGCCCAGGTGGTAGACCTCGGCGAGATTGGCCTCCTGGCGCTGCAGATCCTCATAGAGCTGGACGGGCGAGCGCGCGGGGAGCTGGCGCCGCCCCCAGAGCGCCATGTAGGCGATCCCGGCGGCGATGAGCGGCAGGCCGAGCGGCGCGAAGTCGAGGAGGCCGAAGCCGGCCATCCTGCGATCCTGCAGCAGGCTGCTGACCACGATATTGGTGGTGGTCAGGAGGGTCGCCATGCCGCCGAGGATGGTGCCGAAGGCGAGCGGCATCAGCAGCCGGGAGGGGTTCACGCCCGAGCGCTTCGCCGCCCCCGAGACGGCGGGCAGCAGCACGGCGGCGGCGGCGATGTTGTTCATGAACATGGAGAGCAGGGCGGCGGAGAGCATCACCACCACGACCAGCCGCTGCTCGCTCCGGCCCGCGACGCGCACGAGGAGATCGCCGACGCTGTGAGTGACGCCCGCCCGCTCCATCCCCCCGGCGAGGATGAAGATCGCGAGCAGCGTGATCACCGCCGAGCGGCTGAACCCGGAGAACGTCTCCTGCGACGTCAGCACCCCCGTCGTGCCGAGCGCGACCACCACCAAAAGCGCCACCAGGTCCGCCCGCAGCCGCTCGGTGAGCAGGAGCGCGATGGCCGCGCCGGCGATGATCAGGGTGATGAGGAGGTGAGGGTTCATGGGGGTGAGGGGATCATAGACGAGCGTCCGATACAAAACCCTGCGATGGGGCACTTGTGGCCTGCGACCTCACCCTCTGTCTCCCTCTCCTAAAGGAGAGGGAGGACGCGTCCGGTAGGATCGTGGGAAGATGGAACATGTTAGGCTTCGAGAAAAGAATGGTTCGATCCAGATCGGAAGACGGTACGACGATTCGGGAACCTTTCTGCCAGGAGGAGTGGGCAGGGAGTGCGGTCGAGCGTGCGCGAATTCCGACGGCAGCAGACGCCGGCCGAGCGCTGGCTCTGGAAGCTGCTGCGGGACCGGAGCCTCGAAGGATTGAAATCCGGCGCCAGTTCCCGATCCCACCGTTCATCGCGGATTTCTGCTGCTTTGATCTGAAGCTCATCGTGGAACTCGACGGCGGAATCCACGGAACGCCCCAGCAGTCCGCGCACGATGAGAACCGAGACATCTATCTACGCTCCCTCGGCTATACCATCCTGCGCTTCCTGAACTCCGAAGTCTTCAAAGCCCCGGACGACGTCCTCCAGCGCATCGCCGCTGAAGCCCACCACCTCCGTTCCTGAGCACGTCCCCTCTCTCCTTTAGGAGAGAGGGACAGGGAGTGAGGTCGCAGGCCACAGCGGTCGCCTGTTTTGTGCCTTTTGGCCGTTCTACCCCGTCAAATGCCCCGTCCCCGAATCCCCCATCTCCACCTTGCCGCCCGGGAAGTACTCCTTCCAGCGGCGCGTCACGGTGGCGGCGGTCTCCTCGTCCGCAAACAGCTCCTTGGGGTACCAGGGCTTCATGCGGGCGTCGATCAGGATCGGCGGCGTATAGGAGACATGGTGGCGGACCAGTCCGGTGGCGGCGGCGTGGATGTCCGCCGCCGGCTCGAAACGGGTGAAGGTGGTCCAGAGGAAGTTGATCGGGCTGGCGGCGGCGCGGCGGGGCTCGTCGGTGAGGACGACGAGCGGCCAGCCGGCGAAGGCCGGGTGGGCGGCGAAACGGGCGGCGGCGCCGGGATCGTCCGCGTAGGCGGGGCCGCCGACCACCAGGCAGCCGGGGGAGAAGACCTGGATGTCCGTTGTCCCCCGCGGGATCTCGGGAGCGGTGAAGGCGCGCGGGAGCTCGCGGACCGGATCGCCGAGGCCGAGCCAGACCCCCTTCGAGCCCTCGTTGACCACCGGGCCGGTGTAGTCGAGCGTGTCCATCGAGAGGTTCGAGAAGACGTAGAGGTCGGTCTCGGGATGGGTGCGCTCGAGGATGTGGGTGAGCGTGGCGCGGAAATCCTTGAGGTCGACGGCGCGGTCGGTCACCAGCAGGAACTTGGTGAGCGAGAGCTGCCCCTCGCCCAGGATGCGGAAGGCCGAGGCCATCGCCTCCCGCTTGTAGCGCTGCTTGACCACGGCGGCGGCCAGCGAGTGGTAGCCCGTCTCGCCGTAGGACCAGAGCTGCTCGACGGCCGGCATGACCAGCGGGAAGAGCGGCGAGAGCAGCTCCTGGAGGAGGTCGCCGATGAAGAAGTCCTCCTGCCGGGGCTTGCCGACCACGGTCGCGGGGTAGATCGCGTCCTTGCGGCGGGCGATCTTCTCGACCTCGAAGACCGGATAATCGTGCTGGAGCGAGTAGTAGCCGTAGTGATCCCCGAACGGGCCCTCCGGCCGGCGGAGGCGCGGCGCCACCTTGCCGATCAGCGCGAACTCGGCCGAGGCGACGAGCGGGTACGGTCCCGGGCCGGGAGAGATCAGCTTCAGCCGCTCGCCGGCGATCAGCGAGGCGAGCATCAGCTCCGGGACGTTCTCCGGCAGCGGCGCGATGGCGGCGAGGATCAGCGCCGGCGGGCCGCCGAGGAAGACCGTCACCGGCAGGGTCTGGCCCCGCGACTCGGCGACCGCGTAGTGGTAGCCGCCCCCCTTGCCGATCTGCCAGTGCATGCCGGTGGTCCGCGCGTCGTGGACGTGGAGGCGGTACATGCCGAGGTTGTGCCCCTTGCCGTCCGGATGCTCGGTGTAGACCAGTGGCAGGGTGACGAAGGGGCCGCCGTCCTCCGGCCAGGTGGTGAGCACGGGCAGGCGGTCGAGCCGGACGTCGGAGGTGACGACGTCGGCGACCGGGCCCGCGCCGCGCCGGCTGGAGCCGATCCGCAGCGCCTCGCGGCCGATGTCGCGGGCTCCCCAGAGCTTGGCGGGAGAGGGCGGGAGGAGCGTCTCGGCGAGATGGACGAGCCGCTTGATGAGCCGCAGGGGGCGGGTCCCGAAAGCCATCTCGGCCCGGCATGCGGTGCCGAAGAGGTTGGTGACGAGCGGGAAGTCGCGGTCCCGGACGTTGGTGAACAGCAGGGCCGGCCCGCCGGCCGCGATCACCCGCCGGTGGATCTCCGAGGCCTCCAGATGAGCGTCGACCGGCGCCTCGACGGTGACGAGGTCGCCGTCGCGGCGGAGCTGATCGAGAAAGGCGCGAAGGTCGGGGTAGGTCGAGTCGGCCATGGCGGGGAGAGTCTATCCGTTCCCGGAAAGCTCCCCCAGAAAAGATAAAGACAAGGCGGGACCGCCGGAACGGCCCGCCTCAGGATTCAAGAACTGAAAAGATCTACGGGCACTGGATGGCCTTCGAGCCGTCCGGACTGGCGACCACGAAGCAGCCGCCGACCGGGTCCTTCTCGACGGCGACGGCCTTCGAGGTGCTGCCCGTGCGGCTGCCGCTATCGGTGACCGTCAAGCCCAGGGTGTTGGAGGTGTAGTTGTAGAAGCTGCCGGCACAGGTGGAGCGGGAGTAGCTGCTCCCCGTGCCGACGGCGGCGCCGTTCCAGGTCCACTGGTAGGTATAGGGCGATGTGCCGCCGGTGACGGAGGAGGTCCAGGTGGTGGTGACGCAACCACTGGACACGTAAACGTAGTTCGTCCCGGTGATCGTCGGCACGGGATTCGTTGCTCCCGGGCAACTGTTGTTCGTCGCGGAGATCGTGTAGGAGGAGGGGCTCAGGTTGCTGCTGGTCATGCTGGCGTAGGCGTAGGACTGGCAGGTCGGCACACCGGTCTGGCTGGTGTTCGCGCTCGCAGTCACATTCGCGCCACTCCGGGGGCCGTCGGTCAGGGTCTTGGTCGTGGGAGCGCCGTTCACGGCCGCCGTGGAGTAGGAGTAGGCATAGACCTCTCCGGAGAAAGCGCAGGTGGAGCTGAAGTTCGCGCTCGCTGTTGCCGTGACTCCCTGCGAGGAGGTCAGGGCGGCGGCGCTCGCGCTATAGCCGAAGTTGATGCTGCAGGAAACCTTGTCGGTCGGAGTCTCGCCTCTCGCCTCGGCGGCCTGGGCGAGCACGAGCATCCTCTGGGTATTTGCGATCTCCTGGCGGTGGTTGAGAATGGTCTTACGCAGCTCCGGCGTCGGGGTCGCCAGATAGGCCAGGCGCAGGTTGCGGAGCTGGTTCTGGAGGTCCTGGAGCTTCCAGGCGAAGCCCGGCGCGCCGAACACGAAGGTCTCGACTTGATTGGCCCCACGGTCGCGCTGCAAAACGCCGTCCTGGACGATCTTCCATCCCTGCCTCACCATCTGGGCGATCGGGTCGTTGGACCTCGCCTTGGTTTCCTGCGCGAAGCTCAGTTGCGTGCTGCCGAACAGCGAGAGACACAGCATGAGGGAGGAGAGGAACCATTTCTTCATCATAATAGAGACTCCTTCAACCGAGTGAGGATCGCTGGCCATAATGGCCGACGATGTAAGCAGGTTCTGTCTAAGATGAGAATATCCATCAAAACATTTCTCAGAAGCTGAGAGAGCTGTCAATCACCTTCTCAACTGACCTGGCGCCGTTCCTGCCGCTTGCGGGGAGCAGGGTGGTCGAGGAGACTTGAAGCCTTGAGCCTGTAACTCCGGTACCGAGAGGAGATCCCGTGTCCGAACCCATGCCCGCCCCCGCCTATACCTCCCGCCCTAGTCCGCGTCCCCGCCGGCGGCGGCGCCCCCTGCTCCGTGTCCTGCTGGCGCTCGTGGTGCTGATCGGCCTGCTGGCCGTGGCCGGCGGGGTCTGGCTCAACGACCGGCTGACGGCGAGCCTGCCGCGGCTCGACGGCGAGCGGCGGATCGCCGGGCTCTCGGCGCCGGTCGAGATCGAGCGGGACGCTCTCGGGGTGCCGACGATCCGGGCGGCGAACCGGCTGGACATGGCGCGCGCGCTCGGCTTCCTCCATGCCCAGGACCGCTTCTTCCAGATGGACCTGCTGCGGCGGCAGGCGGCGGGCGAGCTGGCGGAGATCATCGGCCCGGCGGTGGTGAGGGTGGACCGCCGGCACCGGGTCCATCGCTTCCGCGAGCGGGCGCGGCAGATCCTGGCGGCGTCCCCGTTGCGCGAGCAGGCCCTTCTCGCGGCGTACGCCGACGGGGTGAACGCCGGGCTCTCCTCTCTCGGCGAGGTCCCGTTCGAGTACCTCGCCCTGCGCGTCGATCCCGCGCCGTGGCGGCCGGAGGACTCGATCCTGGCGCTCTACGCCATGTTCTTCGAGCTGCACGACGCCGGGGAGCGGGAATCCGCCCTGGGCGCGCTCCGCGACACGCTTCCGGGTCCGATCTTCGAGCTCCTCGCCGCGCCCGGCACGGAGTGGGATGCCCCGCTGGTGGGCCCGGCCTACGCGACGCCGCCGATCCCCGGGCCGGCGGTCCTCGATCTGCGCAAGCGCCAAGTCGACCGGCCGGCGCTGCCGAAGGCGGCCTTCCTGGATTCACGGGATTCTGACGGGGACGAGGAGCTGGCGGTCACGGCGGCCGGCAGCAACAACTGGGCGGTGGCGGGCGCGCACACGGAGGACGGCCACGCCCTGCTCGCCAACGACATGCACCTGGGAATCCGGGTGCCGAACACCTGGTACCGGGCGTCCATGGTGCGGCCGGACCCCGCCGGCGGGTCCCTACGCGTCACCGGCGTGACGCTGCCGGGGACGCCTTCGCTCTCGGTGGGGAGCAACGGCCATGTCGCCTGGGGGTTCACCAACAGCTACGGCGACTGGACCGATCTCGTCGAGCTGATGATCGATCCCAAGGATGCGAACCGCTATCGCACGCCGGATGGGTGGCGTCGCTTCGCGACGGCGAAGGAGCGCATCCGGGTCAAGGGGGGAGCCGACGACGTCCTGGAGGTCCGGGAGACGATCTGGGGGCCGGTGGTCGACGAGGACCGTATCGGCCGCCCGCGCGCTCTCGCCTGGACCGCCCATCATCCGGAAGCGGTGAACCTCGAGCTCGACCAGCTCCAGACGGCGCGCACCCTGGAGGAGGCGATGGCGATCGCCAATCGCTCCGGCATCCCGCCGCAGAACTTCACGGTGGCGGACGAGACGGGGCGGGTGGGCTGGACCATCATCGGTAGGATTCCCCGCCGCGTCGGCTTCGACGGGCGGACTCCGACCTCCTGGGCCGACGGCTCCCACCGCTGGGACGGGTGGCTCTCTCCCCAGGAGTACCCGCGCGTGATCAATCCCTCGTCGGGGCGGATCTGGACGGCCAACGCCCGGGTGATGGACGGCGAGAGCCTGCGGGCGATCGGCAACGGCGGCTACGACCTCGGTGCCCGGGCGCGGCAGATCCGCGACGATCTGATGAAGCTGGAGCGCACGACGCCGCGCGACCTGCTGGCGATTCAGCTCGACGACCGCGCCCTGTTCCTGGAGCGCTGGCGCGACCTGCTGCTGCGGACCTTGAGCCCCGAGGCGGTCCAGGGGCACCCCGGGCGCGGCGAGCTGCGCCGGCTGGTGGAGACCCGCTGGACCGGCCGCGCCGCCGTCGACTCGGCCGCCTACCGCGCCGTGCGCGCCTTCCGGCTCTTTCTGAGGGAAGCGGTCTTCGTGTCCCTGACCGGCCAGGAGGGCGTGCCCGAGGAGGACCGCGTCCGGCCGCCCGCACAGTTCGAGGGGCCGCTCTGGAGGCTCGTCACCGAGCGGCCGGCCCACCTGTTGGACCCCCGGTACAAGAGCTGGGACCAGGAGATCCTCGCCGCCGTGGACGCGCTGCTGGAGAGCGGCGAGCGCCAGGGGGCCAAACTGGCGGACCGCACCTGGGGGGAGCGCAACACGACGCGCATTCAGCACCCTTTGAGCCTGGCGTTGCCGTTCCTGGGCCGCTGGCTCGACGTGCCGCCGCGCCAGCTCCCGGGGGACGAGAACATGCCGCGCGTGCAGGGCCCGACCTTCGGCGCCTCGGAGCGGATGGTGGTCTCCCCCGGCCACGAGGAGGCCGGCCTTTTCGAGATGCCGGTGGGGCAGAGCGGGCATCCGCTCTCGCCGTACTACCGGAAGGGGCACAAGGCCTGGGAGGAGGGGACGCCGACGCCGTTCCTGCCGGGGCCGGCCATGCACACGCTGCGGCTGGTGCCCGCGGGCTGACGCTATATACTGCCGCGCCGGACTGATCCGTACCGGGGAGGGGATTTCATGCCGCAGGACACCGTTCACGTGATCGCGATCTTCTACGCCGAGATGGGCAAGGAAGACGAGATGGAGGGCGCACTCCGGGAGCTGATCGAGCCCACCCGCCGCGAGACCGGGTGCATCCGCTACGACCTGCTGCGCTCGCTCAAGGGGGAACACTACGTCGAGTTCGTCTTCGTCGAGGAGTGGACCTCGGAGGAGGCGCTCGACGCGCACGGCCAGTCGGAGCACCTCAAGGGTCTGCGCGCCCGGATCAAGGGTTCGATGGGCTCGCTCCCCCGCGTGATCCGCTACCGCCAGGTGGGGTGAGGAATACCTGAAGCTTAGGAGATAAGAGGGGCGACCTCTCGTATTCAGGAAGCTGGGTGCTTCTTAGTTCGAAAAGTCGCCCCTACTAAGGCGTTCACTGGAGCCAATAGCCCAACATGAGACCCACGGCGCCAAAGGCCCAGTCGCGCGCCTTACGATCCTCAGGTTTGCACAGGATGATAAAGAAGCACATCAATAACACAGCCCCGCTGAATGTCACCTTCCACAGGTTCATTCAATCTCCCTCCTGTTGACGCAGCCTCAGCGGAGTCCTAGACTGGCGGTCGCCAGCGCTTAGCTGCGTCGGTAGAGCTCCTGAGACCGTTCGCACCTTGCTAGGGGAGATGAGCGGCTCAGGAGCTGTTTTATTTCAAGAGGCGTCTCGGACGGCCCGAGTACCTCGACGAAACCCTCAGATATAGATCATGCTTGGCAGCCTCAGCGGGTCTTCCGGCCCGCCAGGATCATCTCCCGTCCCGCCATGTAGAGCAGCACGGTGATGAGCGCGAAGGGGATCAGCGCCAGGAGATCGGCGGAGCCCCCCTCGAAGAAGGGATTGGACTTCATCCTCGCGATCATGCCGCTGTCGAACTCGGTCAGCAGCCCCTGGCTGAAGGCGATCGCGATGCCGGCGATGGCACCGCCGGCGATGTAGCCCGACGCCATGAGGACGCCCGGGCTCTTGTCCCCTTCCGCGGTCAGCTCCTCCTCGGTCAGCTTGCGGTGCGCGAGCTTCTTCTTGAGGTGGCGGTCCACCATCCAGCGCACCAGGCCGCCGATGAAGATCGGGCTGGACGAGGAGAGCGGCAGGTAGACGCCGACGGCGAAGGCGAGCGAGGGGATGCCGGACATCTCGAGGACGATAGAGATCATCACCCCCAGCAGGACCAGCCCCCAGGGGAGCTGCCGGTTGAGGATGCCCTTGATGATGTAGGACATCAGGGTGGCCTTCGGAGCGTCGAACTTGTTGACCGTCTGTATCGTGCCGTTCAGACCCGGGCGCTCCTTGTGGGTGCCGTTGATCCCGGGATCGACCAGATAGACCGGCACGCCGGCGTCGTTGACCAGGTACCGGCCGGCCGGGCCGCCCACGTCGTCGGTCTTCTGCCAGGAGTGATAGGCCCGGCGGTCGGCGGTCGCCTGGGGTCCCTGGAGAGACTCGGGCCTCAGCGTCGAGAGCGTCCCCGGATCGACCCGCAGGTCCGGTGAGTACCCCTCGGCGACGATCTGGCCCGCCGGGTTGGCGAGCGGCACGTAGACGGTGGCCGAGTCGTTCAGCTTGAGCAGAATGGGCCCGAGCACCAGGGCCGAGGCGAGGGCGCCGAAGAGGATGGCGACCTGCTGGTTGCGCGGCGTGGCGCCGACCAGGAAGCCGGTCTTCAGGTCCTGCGAGGTGGTGCCGCCGTTGGAGGCCGCGATGCAGACGATGGCGCCGATCGACAGGGCCGTCACGTAGTAGCTCGGCCCGGTCCAGCCGATGAGGAGGAAGACCAGGCAGGTGAGCAGCAGGGTCGCCACCGTCATCCCCGAGATCGGGTTCGACGACGAGCCGATCTCGCCGGTCAGCCGCGAGGAGACGGTGACGAACAGGAAGCCGAAGATGATGATCAGGAGCGCTCCCAGCAGGTTCCACTGCAGGTGGAGCTGGGGCACCAGCATGATGACGGCGATCAGCGCGATGATGCCGCCGACCACGAACTTGAGCGACATGTCCTGATCGGTGCGGGGGGTTGCCCGGCCCCCCTGGGCCGCGCCTGTGCGGCCACGGAAATCGGCGAGGCCTCCCTGGAGGCCGTGCCAGATCGTGGGCAGCGAGCGGAACAGGCTGATGATGCCGCCGGCCGCCACGGCGCCGGCGCCGATGTAGAGCACGTAGGCGCCGCGGATGTCATTCGGGCTCATCTCCGAGATCGGCATGGTGCCGGGCGCGATCACCCCGGTAGCGACGCCGCCGAAGTACTTGATCGCCGGGATCAGCACCAAGTAGGCGAGCACGCCGCCGGCGCACATGATCGAGGCGATGCGGGGGCCGATGATGTAGCCGACGCCGAGCAGCGTGGGGTTGATCTCGGCGGAGATCGAGCCGGCCTCGAAGGGCTTGCGGAAGATCTTCTCGGGGGTTTCCTTCCACAGGTAGAAGACCTTCATCAGCGTCTGGTAGGCGAGGCCGATTCCGAAGCCGGTGAAGATGGCCTTGGCGCCGGAGGCGGTCGCCTCCACGGCGGCAGGGGCATCCCCGGCCATGGCGGCGCCGCGGGCGGCGATCGCCCGCTCCTCGTCCGTGGCGCCGGCCTTCAGCACCTCCGCGCAGGCGGTCCCCTCAGGGTACTTGAGAACGCCGTGCTGCTGGACGATGAGGGCCCGGCGCAGCGGGATCATCATCAGGATCCCCAGCAGGCCGCCGAGCACCGCCACCAGCATCACCCGCGTGATCTCGAGGTCGAAGCCGAGGATCATGATCGCGGGCATCGTGACGCCGACTCCGAACGCGATCGACTCGCCGGCCGATCCGGCCGTCTGCACGATGTTGTTCTCGAGGATCGAAGCTCCCCGGAGTCCGACCGCGCGGAGCCCGCGGAAGATGGCGATCGAGAGGACCGCCACCGGGATCGAGGCGCTCACCGTCAGGCCGACCTTGAGCACCAGGTAGAGCGAGGAGGCGCCGAAGATGATGCCGAGGATCGTGCCGACGATGAGCGGCAGGAACGTGAGCTCCGGCAACTGCACCGAGGCCGGGATGAACGGCCGGAATGCCGCGGCCTGGGGCTCCTCCGGGCGCGCCCCGACAATGTCGGGGTACTCTTGCGGTGGAACTTCGTGAATTGCCATGCGGGATGACCTTTCTGGCAAAAAAGTTTGGGTCCGTACCCTACCACACCGCCGCCGCCCGGACCGGGTCCTGACCCGGGGTCAAGCAAGAACGGCACCACCGCGCGGGAATCCGGAGGCCGGGCCGCTCTCGTAAGCTTCCATAGGGGCCGTTGTCCGGCCTCGGGAGGAACGAGATGATTCGAAGCAAAGCATTCTGGCTCGCCGCCGTCCTCTGCGGAGGGCATGCCTGGACCCTCGCCGCCGCACCGCCGGCCTCTACCGAGACGGCAGTCTTCTCGATGTATTGCTACTGGACCGGCGAGGCGACGGTGGGCAGGGTGCCGGGGGTCGTCCGCACCCGCATCGGCGAGTTCGGCGGCGAGGTCGTGGAGGTCACCTACGATCCGGCGCGCACGGACGTGGTCCGGCTCGCCGCGGCGCTCAAGCGGCAGGGGTCGTTCTATGCCCTGATCGCACCGGATCGGGACGCCGCCGCCCGGACCGGGCTGCCGGCCTCCGACGTCAAGGTCCGCTCCGGCCAGCCGGACTTCATCGAGCCCAAGCACTCGCTGCGCGTCGCCCATCCCGAGCTCTACTACCTCGACCTCACCGAGGCGCAGGCGATCGCGCTCAACACCTGGAGCCACTTCGGCGGCCCGAGGCCCGCCGTGCTCACCCCCGAGCAGGAGAGCATGGCCGCGAAGCTGAAGGCCCGCCTTGCCGCCGGCCGCGCCCCCGGCGAGCCCGCCCGCTCCGGCCCGGAGCGCGAGCGATACCGGCAGACGCTGATGGCTTGGTTGGGCGAGTAGGAAGGGCGCTGAATTTTCTGACGTTGAATCTCCGACGGATGACTCGCCGGGACCGGCGGACTTCATGAATTGTCCCGCGGGAGGCCTGAAACGCTTGGCGAGCCCCGGAACGAGCGTTCCGCGCCACTCGCCGGGACCGGCGGGCTTCATGAAGTGCCCGGCGAGAGACCTGAACCGCCCGGCGAGCCTCGTAACGAGCGTTCCGCGTCACTGGCCGGCACCGGCGGATGGCTCGCCGGGGCCGGCGAGCTTCATGAAATGCCCGGCGAGATACCTGAAATGCCCGGCGAGCCTCGTAACGACGTTCCACGCCACTCGCCGGTCCCCGCGGAGGGTTCGCCGGGTTCTTTACACCTGCCGCGACGGTCTAGACCGTGAATGCCAGCGTCAGCAGCGTCTGCTGCTCGATGCCGTGGGCTTTGGCTGAGCCGGTGGCCGGGCTGCCGCTCGCCGAGCGCTTGACCGAGCGGATCGGCTTGCCGGTCAGCCGCTCGATGCGGGACTGGACGAAGAAGAGGGCGCCCATGTTGGCCGGCTCTTCCTGCACCCAGAGGATGTTGCGGGCGTTCGGATGCTTCGCCAGCGCCGCGGCCAGCTCCTCCTGCGGGAAGGGGTAGAGCTGGTCGAGGACGAGGATCGCCGTCGAGGAGTCCTGCCGCTTCTCCCGCTCCCGCCGCAGCTCGTGGGCGATCTTGCCGGAACAGAGGAGGACCCGCTGAGCGTTCTGGATCTGCCCGTCGTCGATCACCCGCAGGAACTGGTCGCGCGCGAAGTCCTCGAGCGTCGAGGCGGAGTCCTTGTGGCGCAGCATGCTCTTGGGGGTGAAGACGACCAGCGGCTTGCGCCAGGGGACCAGGGCCTGCCGGCGCAGAAGATGGAAGTACTGGGCCGCCGTCGAGGGCTGGCAGACCTGCATGTTGTCCTCGGCGCAGAGCTGGAGGTAGCGCTCGATTCGCGCGCTCGAATGCTCCGGCCCCTGCCCCTCGTAGCCGTGCGGCAGCAGCATGACGACGCCGGAGAGCAAGTGCCACTTGTCCTCGCCGGCCGAGATGAACTGGTCGATGATGATCTGGGCGCCGTTGGCGAAGTCGCCGAACTGCGCCTCCCAGCAGATCAGCGCCTCGGGGAAGTCGCGGCTGATGCCGTACTCGAAGCCGAGCACGGCGACCTCGGAGAGCATCGAGTCGTAGACCTCGACGCGCGCCTGGCCGGGGGCGACGTGCTGCAGCGGCATGTACTCCGAGGCGTCCTCGACGTCGATCAGCACCGAGTGGCGCTGATTGAAGGTGCCGCGCCGGCTGTCCTGCCCGGAGAGGCGGACGAACGTGCCCCCCTTGGCCAGCGAGCCGAAGGCGAGCGCCTCGGCCATGCCGTAGTCGATGGGGCGCTTGCCGGTCCCCATCTCGGCCCGCTGGGCGAGCAGGGCCTGGATCTTCTTGTGGACGTGGAACCCCTCGGGCGCGGTGGTGAGCGGCGCCGTCAGCGCGGCGATCTCGCCGGCCGAAAGGCCCGTCCGCACCTCGTACTCAGGCTTCCACCAGCCCCCCTGGTAGCGGTCCCAGTAGGCCGGCAGGGTGCGCATCGTCGGCTTCTTGTCGAGCGCCGAGGCCGTCTTGTGCGCCGCGTCCAGCTCGGCGCGGATGGCCTCCTCCCGGCGCTGCGCCTCCCCCTCGGCGACGCCGATGGCGCGGGCATACAGCTTCCAGAGCGGCGGGTGGGCCTGGATCTTCTTGTAGAGCAGCGGCTGGGTGATCGTTGGATCGTCCACTTCGCTGTGGCCGTGCCGGCGGAAGCCGATCAGGTCCACCACCACGTCGCTCTTGAAGGCGAAGCGGTAGTCGACCGCGAGCTGCGCCACCCACGCCACGGCGTCCGGATCCTCGCCGTTGACGTGGAAGATCGGCACCGGCAGCCGGCGCGCCACGTCCGAGGCGAAGCGGGAGGAGTGGAGGGCCTTGGGCTCGGTGGTGAAGCCGATCATGTTGTTGACGATGACGTGCACCGTGCCGCCCACCCCGTAGCCGGGGAGCTCGGACATGTTCAGCGTCTCGGCGAGGACCCCCTGGCCGGCGAACGCGGCGTCGCCGTGGAGGACGATCGGGAACACCCGGTCGTGACTCCGCTCGTCGCCGAGCCGCACCTGCTTGGCCCGCACGCGGCCGAGCGCCACGGGATCGACCGCCTCCAGGTGGCTCGGGTTCGAGACCAGATGGATGTTGACCTTGTGGCCGTCGCGGCCGGTGAAGTCGCCGGTCGCGCCCATGTGGTACTTGACGTCACCGCCGCCGAAGGTGCTGCGCGGATCGACGTCCTCGAAGCCGGCGAGGATCTCGGCGGGAGTGCGGCCGACGGTGTGCACCATCACGTTCAGCCGTCCGCGATGGCTCATCGCGATCACCACCTGCTGGGCGCGGCGCTCGGCGGCGCCTTGGAGCATCTGGTCGAGGCAGGGGAGCAGCGCCTCGACACCCTCGACCGAGAAGCGCTTGGTGCCGAGATAGCGGGCTTGCAGGAACTGCTCGAAGGTCTCGGCCCGGGTGAGCAGGTCGAGGATGCGCTCGCGGTCGAACCGCGGGGCCTCGGCCTCCATGCGCTCCTCGATCCAGCGCCGGCGCTCCGGATCGGAGATATGCATGAACTCGACGCCGATCGTGCCGCAGTAGTGCCGCCGGCAGTACTCGGCGGTCGCGGGGTCGGTGTTCTCGAGACCGGGCTGCGCCTCAGGCTCGATGCGGTTCATCGGGTCCAGATCCGCCAGCAGGTAACCCAGTCGGCGGTAGGCGTTCAAAGTCTTCTCGTCCAGCGCGGCGGGGCGCTCGGACGCAACGGTAGGGGTGGTGGTGATGGTCTCCATAACATAGTCAGGATACCGCAACTGGCAAGGGGGGCGGGCGAGAAGAGGGAGGCGAGACGGCGCGGCCCGGGGCTCTCCGGACCGCGCCGTCTCGATCAGACGCGGGCTCCTAGTTGGCGGAGCAGGTATTGAAGGCGCTGCTGTCGAGGATGCTGACGAACGTCCGGCCCAGCGGGTTGTTGTAGACCTTGGTCTGGCCCGTCCGGGTGTCGGTCACCGTGAGAGTGACGCGGACGTTGGTCAGGCCGGCGGCGAAGAGCCAGTAGCGGCTGTTGACGCCGCAGCCGTTCAGGACCTTGACCACCACCTCCACGTTGCCCGGATCGAAGAACCAGAAGTAGCCGCTGTCCGGCGTCAGGGTCACCGCCGTGCCGTCGCCGCTGGCGGTCGACGTCTGCCAGGTGGCGGTCACCCGGAAACGGCCGCCGCCGAGGCAGAGGGTGTTGCCCCCCGCGACGCAATCGGCCGTCACCTCGAAGGCTCCGATGTCGCAGGTGGCGCCGCCGGGCCGTCTGACCCCCCGCTGATCGGTCGCCTCGCAGGCGCCGTTGCCCGAGCCGGGCGCGGCGGGGTTGCCGGCGTCAATCGCGGGACTGCCAGGGAGGAGCGGGATCGTCGGCGTCGGGCCGCCGTAGTTGGCGAGGGCGCCGGTCCTCGCGAGGATGGGGGAGGCCGGCGTGCCCACCTTGTCGTGATTGGCCGCCGAGGGGCCGAAGCACCCCATGTTGTTGCTGATCAGGTTGTAGGCGGAGTCGATGGCGCCGGAGCAGTCCGGAGCGGAGCCGGAGTTGAAGAAGAGGGAGTTGGTGATCCTGGGCGAGATCCCGATGAAGGCGGAGTTCTCGACGAACAGGCCACCCCCCTTCAGCGCCGCGGTGTTGCCGACGACGGTGATGTTGTTCGCCGTCGCGCGGACGTCGGAGAACAGGTAGAGGCCGCCGCCGAAGTCGGCCGTGGAGCGGTTGCCGGAGATCGTGACGTTGGCGAGGGTCAGGTCTCCCCCGGCGGCGATGCCGCCGCCGGCGCTTTGGGCGGTGTTGTTGGCGATTGTGCTGTCGCGAATGGTGAGGGAGGCGTCATGGCCGTCGGTGACGATGGCGCCGCCGAGGCCGGCGCCGGCGGCTCCCGTGACGCTGGCGTTGCCGGTGAGGATCGTGCGCAGGAGGGTGAGATCGCCGTTGTTGCGGATCGCGCCGCCCGCTCCGGGCGACCGGCCGTTGCGCAGCGTGACGTCCTGGATCTGGACCGTCACGCCGCCAGGGACGTAGAAGATCCCGTCGACGCCGCCACCGTCGATGACGGTGCGCTCGGCGCCGTCGCCGATCAGGACGAGGTTGCCCTGGATCTCGAGGTTGCCGGTGGCGGGACCGGGGGCGGAGAGGGTGTAGGTCCCCGCGTGCAGCAGGACGGCGTCCTCGCCGGGGTGCTGGTTCGCCGCGACGATCGCCTCGCGCAGCGAGCAGTCGGCGTCGCAGGCGCCGTCGTTGGTGTCGGTCCCCTTGGTGGGGGTGTAGACCGCCGCCTGGACCGCGGCGGGCAGGGCCAGCGCGAGCAGCAGGGTTGAAGCTAGACGACTGACAGAAGAAATCATGATGGTTGCTCCTTCGAAAACTTCATCGATTCGCTCTGCGCGGAATCCCGGGCTGCCGCGCGTGTTGGGCTTCGAAGCCGGTCTATTGCCGTGTTCCACAAAGTAGTACGCAGGCCTGTCGGCGAGTGTCTAGGAAAGTGCCTGGGAAAGAGAACGAATCGGGAATAAAACCGGGCGGCCCCGAAGAGCCGCCCCGGCCGGGCGTGGCCTACCGTCCCCTGAGCTCGAAGGCCCCGATGTCGCAGCGCGTGCGGTGGCGCCTGATTCCGCGCTGGTCTTCCCGCTGGCAGGTGCCTTCGCCAGCGGTGGGATAACTGCCGCCGGCGGGCGTCGGGTTACCTGCATTGAGGGCTGGGCTGCCGGCCAGCAGGGCGTGCGTGGAGGTCGGGCCGCCGTTGTCGGCGAGCGGGCCGAGCCGCGGATCGAGAGGAGCGGCCGCGGTGCCGGTCTGGTCCCCGCGCGTGGCCGAGAACCCCGGGCAACCCTCGCCCTGCCCGATCAGGTTGTAGCCGCCCGAGAGGACCGCCCCCGAGCAGTCCGCGTCCCTGGAAGCCGAGTTGGCGGCGACGATCGAGTTGGCGAGCACCGGCGTCCCGGTCGCGACGGGGGCCTCCACGAAAAGGCCTCCCCCGCGCTGGGCCGCCATGTTGCCGGTGATCGTGACGTTGTCGAAGTCCGCCTGAGCCTCGGAGAACAGATAGAGGCCGCCGCCGAAGTCCTCGAGAGAGCGGTTACCGGAGAAGGTGCTGTTCGCCATGGCCACGCTGCCGGCGGTGGCGACACCGCCACCGCCGCCACCGGCGATGTTGCCGGAGATCGTGCTGGCGAGGACGGTGAGCGTCGACCGGACACCGTCCGAGTAGATGGCGCCCCCGAAGCCCGGCGCCGAGTTGCCGGAGATCGTGCCGGCGACGATATCGAAATGGCCGCCGCTGTTCCGTATGGCCCCGCCGGAGGGGTTCGAGCCCGCTGCCACGCCGTTGCGCACCGTCATGTACGCGACGAAGACACCGACGGGCCCGTGAATGTCCAGCACCCGGTCGATGCCGCCGCCATCGACGACGGTTCCCCCGTCCAGCGCGCCGATCAGGCCCAGGCTGTCGGTGACGTCGAGGTCGCCGGTGGCGCCGAGGTCCTCGTCTCCTCCGGCCAGCGAGAGCTTGAAGACGCCCCGGGGGAGGGTGATGAAGTCCGGGCCGGGGTGCCGGTTGGCGGCCAGGACGGCTTCGCGGAGCGAGCAGCGCCGGTCGCAGACGCCGTCGTTGGTGTCCGCGGCCCGAGTTACGACGAAGGTCGTTGCCGGCAGGGCCGTGGGGACGAGCGCGAGAACGGCGAGAGCCACGAGGCAAGCGGGACGGAAAACGCGATGAAACATTTTTTCTCCTCCTTGCCATGGACAGTTTGGGCGTCCATGAGCGGCCCAGTCCATGAGCAAGGGCCGTGCGCGCCTGTGCCATGAGTGTTGAAAGACGAGGAGGCCTTTTACTTTCAGTCTCTTGGAGATCTCGGGCAGCGCCCTGGAGGTCGCGGGCCCCGTCCGTTGCGAGCGACGTAGCGGATGGGAAAGCGCACACCCGCGCCGGTGCTAGACTGCCGGGCGGTCCGGCCAGCCGGCCGGCTCGTTTCTTCGGAGCCCGATACGATGACGCGACGATTCGCGAAGCCGTTCCCCATCTTCCTCCTGTTCCTTCTCTTTCTGCTGCCCGCCGTGGCACAGGTCGCCCCGGTGCCGAGCCCGCTGGAGCCGGCCGCCGCGGGGGGGCTGCCGGCGGTCGACCGGGCGCTCGCCAAGCTGTCGGCGAACCAGCGCCTCCTGGTGATCGGCGCCCATCCGGACGACGAGGACACCTCGCTGATCGGCTTCGTCTCGCGCGGCCTCGGCGGTGAGGCGGCCTACCTGTCGCTCAGCCGCGGCGAGGGGGGGCAGAACGTCATCGGCCCGGAGCTCGGGGTCGCGCTCGGGCTGCTGCGCACCCGCGAGCTGCTGGCGGCGCGCGCGGTCGACGGCGGCCGGCAGTTCTTCTCCCGCGCCTACGACTTCGGCTACACCCGCTCGCTCGACGAGACCCTCCGCCTCTGGCCGAAAGACGTGCTGGTGGAGGACGCCGTGCGGGTGATCCGCCGCTTCAAGCCGCAGGTGGTGGTCTCGGTCTTCCCCGGCGTCCCCCACCCCAACCATGGCCAGCATCAGGCCGCCGGGGTGACCGCCTACGCCGCCTTCCCCCTGGCGGGAGATCCCAACGCCCTGCCGCAGCTCACCACCGAGGGGCTCTCCCCGTGGACTCCGCAGGTTCTCTATCGCTCGACCTACTTCGACCCCAACGCCAGCACGATGACCCTGCCGACCGGCGGCATCGACCCGCTGGCGGGCAAGTCGATCTTCCAGCTCGCGATGGCGAGCCGCAGCATGCACCGCTCGCAGGACATGGGGCAGATCCAGCGCCTCGGTCCCCAGCAGACCCGGGTGGCCTGGGTGCAGGGGGGCAAGGGCAAGGAGGCGAAGAGCCTCTTCGACGGCATCGACACCCGCCTCTCCTCGCTGGCGGCGACGGTCGCCGACGCCGGCCGCCGGAAGCGCGTCCAGGAGCGCCTCGACGCCGTGCAGGCGGCGGCCGAGCGGACGCGGAGCGCTCTCAACCCGGCGCATCTCGACGCGGCGGTGCCGGCTTTCCTCGGCATTCTGAAGGATCTCCAGGCGGCGCGGGCGGCGCTCGCGCCGGAGGACCGCCCGGTCCGCGATCTGCTCGACGAGAAGATCGACGTCGCCGCGGCCGGTCTCGCCGCCGCGGCCGGCCTCGCGCTCGACGCCACCACCGGCGAGGAGGAGCTGACGGCTGGAGCTGTCTTCCCCGTCCAGGTCTCGCTCTGGAACGGCGGCGCGCACGCGGTGTCCGGGGCGGCGGTCTCTTTGATTCCGGAAGGCGGCGAGGTCCTCCACGGCGAGAGCAAGGATCTGGCCGCCGGCGCGCTCGGCACCTGGGAGCTCAAGCCCGCGGTGCCGGCCGCGGCGCCGCCGACGATCCCCTACTTCCTGCGCAAGCCGCTGATGGGCGCGCTCTACGACTGGTCGGCGGCCCTGCCGTCGGAGCGCGGGGAGCCGTTCGGCGCGCCGCCGCTCACCGCCCAGATCAGCTTTACGATCGACGGCGTGCCGGTCACCCTCGATCGCGAGGTGGTCCACCTGCACCGGGACCAGGCGTTCGGCGAGGTGCGCCGGCCGTTGCGCGTGGTGCCCGAGATCGAGGTGGCGGCGGCCGAGAGCCTCGAGGTCTGGCCGGTCCAGAACCGCGAGCCCCGGCGGCTCAAGGTGACGCTCACCTCGCACGGAAAATCGCCGCTGCGCGGGCGGCTCGAAGCGACAGCCGAGGGCACGGGTTTCACCGCCGCGCCGCGGCCCTTCGCCCTGGAGGCGGCGAACGAGCCGCTCGACCTCGAGCTCACCCTCAAGCCGCCGAAGGAGCTCAAGCCCGGCCGCGCCACCCTGCGGCTCGCGGCGGTGCTGGAGGACGGCCGCCGGTTCGATCTCGCCGTGCCGGTGGTCGACTACCCCCACATCCGCCCGACCCCCCGGCCGGTGGCCGCCGAGGTGGCGGTGCGCACCGCCGACCTCCGCCTGCCGGCGCTGAAGCGGGTCGGCTATGTGCGCGGCGCCTCGGACCGCGTCCCCGAATTCCTGCGCCAGGTCGGGGTGCCGATCGAGATGCTGGACCCCGAGCGGCTGCAGTCGGCGGATCTCGGGGGCTACGACGCGATCGTGATCGGCAGCCGCGCCTACGAGACCACCCCGGCCCTGCTGCGCGCCAACCGCCGGCTGCTCGACTACGCCCACGGCGGCGGCCTGGTGATCGTCCAGTACCAGCAGGCCCCCTACTTCGATGGCAAGTACGCCCCGTACCCGCTCGAGCAGTCCCGGCCGGCCGACCGGGTGACCGACGAGACGGCCGCCGTGACCCTCCTCGATCCGGCGAGCCCGGTCTTCAATACGCCGAACAAGATCGGCGCCGCGGACTGGGAGGGTTGGATCCAGGAGCGGGGGCTCTACTTCGCCCACACCTGGGACCCGGCCTTCAAGCCGCTGCTCTCGATGAAGGACCCCGACACCCCGGACCTCCAGGGCAGCCTGCTGGTGGCTGGTTACGGCAAGGGGGTCTACGTCTACACCGGGCTCGCCATCTTCCGCCAGCTCCCGGCCGGGGTGCCGGGGGCCTACCGGCTGTTCGCCAACCTGCTGGGGCTCAAGGGGAGCCGCTGAGGTAAGATCCCGAAAACCATGAAAAAGATCTGCCTGCTCGCCCTCGCCCTCCTCGCCGCGAGCTGCGGCGACGGCCGCAAGCCGCTGGTCGTCTACTCGCCCCATGGGCGCGACCTGCTGATGCTGATGGAGAAGAGCTTCGAGGCGAAGCACCCGGACGTCGACGTCCGCTGGCTCGACATGGGCTCGCAGGAGGTCTACGACCGGGTCCGTTCCGAGGCCGCCAACCCACAGGCGGACATCTGGTTCGGCGGCCCGCAGACGATCTTCGCCCGCGGCGCCTCCGAGGGGCTTCTCGCCCCCTTCCGTCCGGGCTGGGCCGATGCCGTGCCGGCGACCAGCCGGGCCGCCGGCGACCTCTACTTCGGCTCCTACCGGACCGCGCCGGTACTGGTCTACAACTCGCAGGCGGTGAAGCGCGACGAGGCCCCCGCCGACTGGGACGACCTGCTCGATCCGCGCTGGAAGGGGAAGATCCTGATCCGCGATCCGCTGGCGAGCGGCACCATGCGCACGCTGTTCGGCATGATCCTGTCCCGCTCGGTCCAGTCGACCGGCAGCCCCGACCGCGGCTGGCAGTGGCTCCGCCGCTTCGACGCCCAGACCAAGGAGTACGTGCAGAACCCCGCGCTGCTGATGGAGAAGCTCAACCGCAAGGAGGGGCTGATCACCGTCTGGGAGCTCACCGACATGCTCTGGCAGGCGAAGCGCGGCGCCCCGCTCGGCTACCGCTTCGCGACCAGCGGCACGCCGGTGATCGACGATTCGGTCGGCCTGGTCAAGGGGGCGAAGCACCCGGCCGAGGCGAAGGCGTTCATCGAGTACGTGGGGAGCGTCGAGGCGCAGGAGCTCGCGGCCCGCGAGGCCTTCCGCCTGCCGGCGCGCACCGACATCCCCGCCGAGCGCCTGCCGCAGTGGGCGCGGGAGGTGCTGCGGGATCTCGTTCCGGCCGACGTCGACTGGGAGATGATCGCCAAGAACGGCCAGCCGTGGATGACCGCCTGGGACCGCACCGTGCGCAGCCACGGCGATGCCGCGCCCGCCCCGTAGCACGGCCATGCCTTTCCTTGTCCTCGACCGGCTCGACAAGAGCTTCGGAGCCCAACCGGTTCTCCGCGAGCTCTCGCTCGCCGTGGAGAAGGGGGAGATCGTCGCCCTCCTCGGCCCCTCCGGCAGCGGCAAGACCACCGCCCTGCGGCTGATCGCCGGGTTCGAGACCCCCGACCGCGGGCGCATCCTGGTCGAGGGGAGCGACGTCACCGCCCTTCCTCCCGAGCGCCGCCACTTCGGCATGGTCTTCCAGCACTACGCCCTCTTCCCCCATCTCACCGTCGGCGAGAACGTCGCCTTCGGCTTGGCGGGGAAAGCCGTCAAGAGCGACGCCGGCCGCCGGATCGCCGAGGCGCTCGCGCTGGTCGACCTCCCCGGCTTCGAGAACCGGCGGGTGGGGGAGATCTCGGGCGGCCAGCAGCAGCGGGTGGCGCTCGCCCGTGCCCTGGCGCCCGAGCCGCGGGTGCTGCTGCTCGACGAGCCGCTCTCGAACCTCGATCCGACCCTGCGCGAGCGCACCCGCCGCGAGCTCCGCGCGGCGATCCGGCGGGTCGGCATCACCACCGTGCTCGTCACCCACGAGCAGGAGGAGGCCTTCCATCTGGGCGACCGGGTGGCGGTGCTCCACGGCGGGGTGCTCCACCAGGTGGGGAGCCCGGAGGATCTCTACGAGCGGCCGGCCACTCGCTTCGTCGCTACTTTTGTGGGGCGTGCGGGTGTGCTCCCCGGCGTGCTCGAAGGGGACGGCGCCGTCTGGGTGCCCCACCCCGCGCTCGGCGGCGGTTCGGCCGGCCCGGTGCGCTGGTCCGCGGATCGTTCCCCCGAGGCGGAGGGTTTGGGTCCGGGCGAGGAGGTGGATCTCGTCGTCCGTCCCGAGTCGCTGGCGTTCGTGGCCGGCATCGATTCTCGGGCGCTTTCAGGCCGGGTCACCGAGCGGCGCTACGCCGGCCCGGTGACCTATTACCAGGTGGCTCTCGCGGCGGGAGGAGAGCTGGAGGTGCTCGCGCCGTCGGGAGCGGCGGTGGGGGACGCGGTGCGGGTGGCTCCGAGCTCCCCGGGAGCGGGACCGGCGCCGCGGATTTTCCGCAGAACCTTGACCCCTCCGGCGGCGTAGAAGGGGACGCAGTGAAACGAGCTCCCCGCCTCCCAGCCCTCGCCGTCGTGGCCCTGCTCGCCTGGCTGGTGGGCTATCCGCTGCTGATCACGCTGATCGAGTCGCTCGGCGGGCCGAAGGGGTGGACCCTCGGCTACTTCGGCGAGTTCTTCAGCCGCCGCGACGAGTGGCTGGCGCTCTGGCGCAGCCTGTGGATCTCGACCGCCTCGGTGGCGCTCGCGGCGCTGGTGGGAGTGCCGCTCGCCTTCCTCTTCGAGCGCACCGACTTCCCCGGCCGGCGGATCCTGGGAGCGATCGTGGCCCTGCCGGTCGCCCTGCCGCCGCTGGTGGGGGTGATCGCCTTCCTCTTCCTCTATGGCGAGAGCGGTTTCGCCTCGCGGGCGGTGCAGGCGCTGCTGCGGCTGGACGAGCCCCCCTGGCGGCTGGTGGGCCCGGGGGCGATCCTGCTGGTGCACGCCTACTCGATGTACGTCTACTTCTACCTCTTCACCCGCGCCGGCCTCGCCCGGCTCGACGCGGCGCTGCTCGAGGCCGCGGCCTCGCTGGGCGCCAGCCGCTGGCGGACCCTCTGGCGAGTGACCCTGCCGCTGCTGCGGCCGGCGCTCGCCGGGGCGGCGCTGCTCACCTTCATGACGGCGCTCGCCTCGTTCTCCGCCCCGTACCTCTTCGGCGGCGGTTTCCGGGTGATGACCACCCAGATCGTCGCCTCCAAGCTCAACGGCGAGCTCGCCCTCGCCCAAGTGGAGACGGTGATGCTCGCCCTGCTGGCCCTGCTGAGCCTGCGAGCGATGCGGCGCGCGGACCGGGCGGTCGCCGTGGGCACCGGCGTGCGGGGTATCGCTCCGGCCCGCCGGACCCTGAGGAGCCCGTTCGCCCGCGGCGCCGCCGGCCTCTTCGGCTGGCTGCTCGCCATCCTGCTGCTGCTGCCGCACGCCGTGCTCCTGCTGGTCTCCCTGGTGCCGGCTTTCACCTGGACGGCCGAGCCCTTCCCGCCGGTGCTCAACCTCGGCAACTGGGCCTCGCTGTTCACGACCCCCGAGCACCTGCGGCCGATCGTCAACTCGCTCTGGATGGCGGTCGTCGCCACCCTCCTCGCCTTGGCGCTCGGGTTCGCCGCGGCCCGGCTGGCATCCATCCGCCGCGACCGGCTGGGGGGAGTGCTCGAAGGGATGATCGCCATCCCCTGGGCGGTGCCGGGAACCGTCTTCGCCATCGCCCTCGCCACCACCTTCAGCGCCCATCAGCCCTGGATCGGCCGCTTCGTGCTGATCGGCACCCCGTGGCTCCTGCCGCTCGCCTACCTGGTGCGCAACCTGCCGCTGACCGGTCGGGCGGCGCTCGCGGGTCTGCGCCAGCTCGACCCCGCGCTCGAAGAGGCGGCGGCTTCGCTGGGGGCCGGGCGCTGGCGCCGGCTCGCCCGGGTGACGCTGCCGCTGCTGCGGCCGGCGCTCGCCGCCGGCGCCGGGCTCGCCTTCATCACCGCGCTCGGCGACTTCATCGTCTCCATCGTGCTCTACACTTTCGATACCCGCCCCATCTCGATCGAGATCCTTTCGAGTCTGCGCCTCCAGGATCTCGGGATGGCGGCGGCTTACGGCGTCCTCCTGATGGCCGCGAGCGCCGCGGCGTTCCTGCTCTGGGGGCAGGGGGAAGCCAGATAGGCCCGCCGGAAAAGCTTATGCAGTCCAGCTCGCTCAAGCAGCTCTGGGTCCTCATGGCCATCGTCTTCGTGGACATGATCGGATTCCTCCTCGTCACGCCGTTGCTGCCGTTCTACGCCACCAACCTGGGAGCGCGGCCGCTCGTGGTCACCATGATCCTCGCGGCGTTCTCGCTCGCCCAGCTCGTATCGGCGCCGTTCTGGGGCCGTTTCTCCGACCGCTACGGCCGGCGGCCGGCGCTCCTGGTGGGGCTGGCCTCGTCGGCGGTGGCCTTCGCCCTCTTCGGGCTCGCCAACTCGATCCTCCTGCTGTTCGTCTTCCGGCTGATCCAGGGCGCCGGAGGGGGCACCACCGGGGTCGTCCAGGCCTACGTCAGCGATTCCGTGCCGCCGGAGAAACGGGCCGAGGCTCTCGGCTGGATCAGCGCCGCCACCAACGCGGGCGTGATGATCGGCCCCGCCCTTGGATCTCTCGCCGCCAAGCATATTGGCGCCTCGGGTCCGGGCTTCCTCGCCGCCACTTTCTGCACGTTGAACGCCCTGGCCGCCTGGAGATGGCTGCCGGAATCGAAGCGGGAGGAGGAGCCGCGAGCGCCGGCCGCCGTGGCCGTGCCGCGCCAGCCGCTCCTGCGATCGGTCTTCAAGGTGCTGAGCGATCCGGGCTCGCCGGTCAGCTTGCTGATCTGGATCTACGCCGTCGGCATGCTGGCCTTCATGGGGATGAACGGCGTCCTCGCGCTGTACCTCGGCAAGGTCTATGGCGTGACCAAAGAAACGATCGGCTACTTCTACAGCTACATCGGCGCGATCGGGATCGTCATGCGGGCCGTGCTGCTCGGGCCGACGGTCCGGCGCTTCGGCGAGATCGGAGTGACGCGGATGGGCTCGCTGTCGCTGGTCCTCGGTCTCGCTCTGATCCCCATCCCCGCCATGTTCGACCTCACCCGGCCGGAGCGCTTCGCCGCCCTGGCCCTGATCGTCCTCTTCGTGCCGGTGGGGACGGCGCTGCTCTTCCCGGCCACCACCGCCCTGGTCTCTCGCCGTGCCACCCGGTCGGAGATGGGACAGACGATGGGAGTCCAGCAGGCCTTCGGCTCCACGGCCCGGGTGGTGGGCCCGATCTGCGCCGGCTGGCTCTATGAGCTCAACATCCGGGCCCCGTTCTGGGCCGCGGCGGCGGTGATGCTCGCCACCAGCTTCCTCACCTCGCGGCTGACCGGGGAGGAGCCGGAGAAGCGGGTGACCGTCGAGGCGCCGGCGACCGACCGGGCGTAGAGCTTTCAGGCCGAAATAGAAAAGGGCCGCGGCTGGCACAGCCGCGGCCCTCGAACGATCGAACGGTTGGCGCCTGCCTACTTCTTTTTCGGGATCATGAGCACCTGGAAGTTGGCGAACTTCCAACCCGCGCTCGCCTCTTCGGGAGAGTGCTGGCCGAAATAGTTGCCGAACTCGGCGACCATCCCGACACCCAGGAGCGCACCGGTGCCGAACCGCTTGACGATGAGCGTCTGGTCGTTGCCCGGCCTGGTGTCCTTGCTGACCTTCGCCACCTGCGCGCCGTTGAGGAACAGTTCCATCGTGGCCGTCTTGTTGGCCGCGTCGTAGGTGTAGACCTGGTGGTAGGTCGCACCGGTCTGCATCGTGTAGTTGACCTTGTTATTGGTGTTCGTGCCGGGGGCCATGTTGATGTTCTGCATGAACTTGAGGAAGTTCTTGTTGGGGCCGGCCTGGTTGATGTTGCCGACGACGCCGCTGCGGTAGCGGTCGAGGAAGAAGTAGCCCAGGTTGTGCAGGCCCGAGCGGTCCCGCGTGGCCCAGGGCCCGGCGGTGGTGTCCCACTGGAACGTGGCCTTGCCGATCTTCAACGTCTCCGGCACGATGATGCAGATGATCCCCTTGGGGTTCGCCTTGGTCGCACTGTGGAAGACGCCCGCAGGGGCCACCGTCGTATAGCTGCCGTCGGGCCGCTTGGACATCGCCAGGATGAGGTTGCAGGGCCCGTTGGGGCCGATGCCCTTGGCGACGATCGGGGGCTTGCCGCTCGCATCCGCCGCGACGGCGAACGGATAGAAGTTCTGGTCGCAGGTGACGTGAACCTCGGCGACACGGCCGCGGCCGGCGGTCAGGCCGTCCCGGCGCGCCAGCGACATCGGCTCGACGTCGAACGCGGCCTCGCCGAGGCGGCTGCCGTCGCGCGAGAGGAGGGTGGCCAGGCAGGAGGCGGTCTTCTCCGACAGGTTGGCCGCGCCGACCAGCAGCGATTTCATCGCCCGCGGCTTCGGCAGGTCGGCCAGCGACACGTCGGTGCCCGCCTGGTAGAGCTCCTCGGCAGTGAAGACCGGCGCCTCGGCGTCCCCCCCGCGGCCCGTCATCAAGGCTCTTACACTCTCGAATGAGTCGGCTTCGACCGCGACCAGGCCCGCGCGCTCGGCGGAGGTCGCGACCTGTCGTTCCGCACCGTCGGCGTCGGCGACCCAGACCTTGGTGGCGATCACGCCGCCGTCCGCGTCGGTGGTTCCGAGGACCGGGACATAGAATCTCTCGGCGGAGGCCGGAACGGCCAGAGTGAGCGCGCATAGCGCAGCGTAGACGAACCCCTTCTTCATCAGTGCACCTCTCTTGACGATTTACAGCACAAACGGACTTCCCTACTGCCACGAACTTCTGACGTAGACCTATAGTAAAACTTTACGGTTGTCGCCGCAACACCCTTTTACACAAGGCGCCGAGGTTTTACATTTTTGGTTTGGCCCGTGGGAGGCAGGCGATCAGGCTCGCGCGGGACGCGGTTGCGCACCCTCTTAAGTTGAAGCCGGCCGGCTTTACGGTCGGAGACAAGGAGACTGAGATGAAGAGACTCGCCACCGTTCTCGTCCTGCTCGCCCTCTGCGGCCTGGCTCAGCCGTCGGCGTCATTCAGCCGGGTCAACCAGTGCCGGGAGTTCTGCCCCGGAGAGGCCTGCTGCTCAACCAGTACGGGCTGGGTCTGCTGCTAGCGAAACGTCCTTGAGGCGTTCAGAAAAACCGTAGCGGAAAGGGAATAAGGAAAAAGGCAGGGCCGCTTTCGCTGTGCCCTGCCTTGGAACGCCTTGCGGCGGATAGGTCGAATTGGTTGCGGGGACAGGATTTGAACCTGTGACCTTTGGGTTATGAGCCCAACGAGCTACCAGACTGCTCCACCCCGCGTCAGTATTCGCCACGCTTCCCTTCGGAAGCGGGAGAGCGATACTCTCATGACAACAGGAGACTGTCAACCGGCATTCCCGGGCTCACTCGATGTAGCCCAGCGACCGCAGCTTCTCCTGCGCCGCCCGGCTGGCGTCCACCGCACCCTTCCCCTCGTTGCGGGCGAGCCAGCCGGCGAGGGCGTCGCGCAGGGTGAAATAGGCCCGGCGCTGGCCGGCCAGAACATCCTTCGTCTCGCCGGGATCCGCCCGCAGGTCGAAGAGCTTCGGGGTGCCTCCCGCCAGATCCTCGATCAGCTTGAAGCGGCCGTCGGAGGCGCTGCGCAGCGTTTCCTGCAGGCCGAACTGGAGCTCCTCTTTCGTCTTCCCCTCGATCTCGCCCCGCAGGCTCCGCCCCTCGAACCGGGCGCCGCCCGTGCCGGACCCCAGGTCGATTCCCAAATAATCGACGAGTGTGGGCACGAGGTCGAGGCTCTGGACCGGCCGGGTGACGGTCTGCGGATCGACACCCGGGATCTTCAGCAGCAGCGGGACGTGGACCGAGCTGTCGAAGAGGGTCCGGCAGTGCTTGATGTCGCCATGCTCGAGAAACTCCTCGCCGTGGTCGGAGACGAAGACGAGGATCGAGTCGTCCATCAGGCCGGCGTCGCGGATCGCCCGCAGCAGCTCGGCGAACCGCGCGTCGAAAAAGGCGATCTCGTCGTCGTACAGGTCCTTCAGGTGTTGCAGGTCGGCCGGGGTGAACCCGGGTTTCGGCTTCCCCTTGTAGAGCCAGTTGCCAATCGGGTTGGGGTCGCCGGCGCGCACCCACTCCTTCTCCGGCTGGCCGGCGGCGAACTTGCGGGGCCATTCCCTGGGCGGCCGATAGGGCCCGTGCGGGTCGATGTAATGGATGTAGAGGAAGAGGGGCTTCTTCTCCTGGCGGAGGTGAGGCTCTACCGCCCGGTTGACGCAGGCGGCGGACTGCCAGACGCAGTCCTCATCGAAGACGTCGAAGCCGCGGCCGAACCCGCCGGTCGGATTGAACCGGCTCGGCGACCGGCGCACCACCGCGCTCGCGGAGACGGCGACGGTGCGGTAGCCCCGGGCATGGAGGATCTCGGCGATCGACGGCACCCCCTCCGGGATGCCCAGCCGCTGGTCCGGCTGGCCGAGGAAGGCCGACGGCCAGCGCGAGGTGAGGATCGAATTGGCCGATGGAAAGGTGCACGACGCCTGGCTGCGGTTGGCGTCGAACTTCACCGATTCGCGGGCAAAGGCGTCGAAATTGGGGCTGGTCGGCCGGGCGTAACCGTAGCCGCTCAAGCGGTCGGCCCGCAGCGTGTCCACCAGGATGAAGATCACGTTGCGCGGTTTGGCGGCCTGCCGGTGGCAGGAGAGCAGGAGCGCCGCGGCCATGGCGACGGCCGCGGCGCGCCTCCATGCGACCGCTCTTTTGGGCATCGGCTTTGCTTTCAAATCGCTCGCGCAGGTGCGTTCCATTGAAAATGCTTGAGCCGGCGGGGGTTTTGAAGATAACCTTTCCTCCGGAGTCTAGCGAAAAGTCTGCTTCGGGAGGAGTGGGATGTTCTGTATTGAAGAGATCGTTGCCCGCGAGATCCTCGACTCGCGTGGCAATCCGACCCTGGAAGTCGATTGCGTTCTCGACGGCGGCGTCGGGGGCCGGGCGGCGGTGCCGTCCGGGGCCTCGACCGGCAGCCGCGAGGCGCTGGAGCTCCGCGACGGCGGCAAGCGGTATCAGGGCAAGGGCGTGCTGAAGGCCGTCGCCAACGTACAGGACGAGATCGCTCCCCGGCTGCGCGGCATGGACGCCCGCGACCAGGCGCGCATCGACCGCACGCTGATCGACCTCGACGGCACGCCGGGCAAGAGCCGGCTGGGCGCCAACGCGATGCTCGGCGTTTCGCTGGCGGTCGCCCGCGCCGCGGCCGAGGCGAGCGGGCTGCCGCTCTACGCCTACGTCGGCGGCCCCGCCGCCACCGTGCTGCCGGTGCCGCTGCTCAACGTGCTCAACGGCGGCGCCCACGCGGACAATTCGATCGACATCCAGGAGTTCATGCTGGTGCCGATCGGCTTCGACCGCTTCGCCGAGGCGCTGCGGGCCGGCGTCGAGATCTACCACACCTTGAAAGGGGTGCTGAAGAAGGCCGGCCTGGTCACCGCGGTCGGCGACGAGGGGGGCTTCGCCCCCAACCTCAAGAGCAACCGCGAGGCGCTCGACCTGCTGATGCAGGCGATCGAGAAGGCCGGCTACAAGCCGGGCACGCAGATCGGCCTGGCGCTCGACGTCGCCGCCAGCGAGCTGGTGGAGAAAGCCGAGAAGAAGACCAGCAAGAATAAAGGGAAGGGTGCGGTGCGCTACGCCCTGGCGGGCGAGGGGCGCGCCGGCCTCGCCAGCTCCGACCTGATCGCCCTCTATCGCGAGTGGCTCGACGCCTATCCGCTGGTCTCGATCGAGGACGGCCTGGCCGAGAACGACTGGGACGGCTGGAAGCAGATGACCGCCGAGCTGGGCGGCCGGGTGCAGATCGTCGGGGACGACCTGTTCGTCACCAATCCGGAGATCCTCGGCCGCGGAATCGCCGAGGGGCTGGCCAACGCGCTCCTCGTCAAGGTCAACCAGATCGGCACGCTGACCGAGACGCTGGAGGCGGTCGAGATGGCGAAGACCCACGCCTACTCGAACGTGCTCAGCCATCGCTCGGGGGAGACCGAGGACACCACCATCGCCGACCTGGCGGTCGCGACGAGGGCGGGACAGATCAAGACCGGCGCCCCCTGCCGCAGCGACCGCGTCGCCAAGTACAACCGCCTGCTGCGCATTGAAGAGGAGCTGGAGGGCGTGGCCACCTATCCCGGGGCCAGGGCCTTCCCACGTTGGAAACCGTGATCCCACCCGAAGCGCCCGTCCGGAGCGACTCCTTCCGCCCCGTGCTGGGCGCGACCGTCGTTCTCGTCCTCGCGCTGCTGGCGATCGCCGCCCTGAAGAGCAACCGCGACCTGCAGGCCGCGCGCTCCCGAGAGCGGCTGCTGACGGGGAAGATCGCCGCCACCGTCGCCGAGAGCGAGCGGCTGCGCGTGCGCATCGACCGCCTGCGCCACGACCCCGGCATGCTCGAGAAGCTGGCCCGCGAGGATCTGGGGATGGCGCGGCCGACGGACGTGATCATCGAGCTTCCCGAGGCCGCGGAGCCGGCTCACGCGGCGCCTCTGCCGCCGGCTCCGGTCCCCCCGAGCGTGCCGAAACCTACCCCAGCCGTGTCTTTGGCCCCTCCATCGGCGCCTCCGGCGGTGGTGCCGGTGTCTTCCTCTTCGCCTTCCAGCGGTCCCCCCGGGCGAGAGTGATCTTGAGCGCCGGCGGGGTGACCAGGGTGGTGACGATCACCATCACCACCACCGCCGCGAAGACCGCGGGGACGATCACCGGCCGGCCGTGCAACTGGAGCTGAGCCCCGATCCCGGCGAAGATCAGCCCCACCTCCCCCCGCGGCACCATGCCGACCGCGACCGACACCCGGTCGAGCCCGCGCTCCACGACGCCGGCGGCGCAGATCATCTTCCCCAAGATGGCGGCGAGCGTGAGCAGCGCCGCGAAACCCAGCACGCCCGTCCGGGTGAAGGTCGAGAGGTCGACCCGCACCCCCATCAGCACGAAGAAGACCGGCACCAGGAAGCCGGCGATCGGGTGGATCAGCTCCTCGATCGTGTGCTTCGTCCGCTCGCCGAGGTCGCGGAAGTGGACGCCGTCGAGGATCAGCCCGGCGGCGAAGGCGCCCACGATGGTGGCGAGGCCGATGCGGTCGGCGAGGTAGGCGAGCAGGAAGCAGATGGCGAGCGCCAGCGCCAGCAGCATCCCCTGCACCTTCAGGAGCCCCGCCAGCCGGAAGACCCGGCGGGAGAGCCAGCCGCCGATCAGGATCGCCCCGACCAGGAAGGCGATCGCCTTGGCGATGATGGCGAAGGCGTCCATGGCGTCGAGGGTGCCGCCGGTGTTCGCCGCGCCGATGATGCCGGAGATCACCGAGAGGATCACCAGGCCGAGCACGTCGTCGATCACCGCGGCGCCGAGGATGATCTTCGACTCGCGGGCCGAGAGCTTGCCGAGGTCGGCCAGCACGCGGGCCGTGATGCCGACGCTGGTGGCCGCCAGGGTGGCGCCGATGAAGACGTGCGCCAGCGTCTCCTCCCCCGGCAGCAGCCAGGCCGAGACCCCCCAGCCGAGGAAGAACGGCGCGATCACCCCGAGCACGGCGACCAGCAGGCTCGACCACCCTACCGAAAGCATCTCGCTGACATTGGATTCGAGCCCCACCTGGAACAGCAGCAGGATCACGCCGAGCTGGGCGAGGATCTCGAGCCCGGCCGACGTCCGCAGGAGCTCGAGGCCACCGAACCCGAACAGCGCCAGGTTGCCGAGGAGCATGCCGAACAGCAGCTCGCCGAGCACCGCCGGCTGCCCCACCCGCTCGAAGATCTCCCCCCCCACCTTGGCGGCGACGAGGATCACCACCAGCCCGAGCAGCACCGGCACCACCGGCCCGCCATGCCCGGCGCCATCCGGCGCCTCGGCCGCCGATTGCCCGGCGGACGCCAGGAACAGCCCGAGGATGATGAGAACGGGAACGGCTCTGTGCATGATTGACCCCCTTTGACCCAGCCCGAGGGGATCGTACAGAAAATCCAGCTCTGGTTCAGCGCTGCCGTGCCCGCGCCGCCCAGCCGAGGAAGAAGGCCAGCAGCGCCGCGATGATCGCCCATTGCAGGCCGCCGGCGACCAGGCTCCAGAGGAGCATGGGTGTGCCGTCCAGGTGGAGGAAGGCGAGCGAGGCGGGGAAGTCGATCCAGGCGAGGACGTTGCCGCGGCCGAACTCCCCCCAGGTCGCCCAGACGCCGAGAGCGGTGGCGGTGTGGAGCAGGACGCCGAGGATCAGGGCGGTGCGCACGGCGTGGCGCACCGGGCGCGGAGTCCTCGGAGTTATTGGGGTCATCGCCGCCCCCCGTCCGCGGCGAGGCGGAAGCCGTAGTCGCTGTAGCGCATCGCGGGCGGGATGGCCGAGCGGGCCGCGCACCGGCTGACCTTGATCTGGTGGCGCCAGGAGCCGCCGCGGGAGGCGCGCCGGACGCCGCTCGCCGGTCCGCCCGGGTCGTCCACCGGCGAAGTCTCGTAGTAGTTCGGGTCGTACCAGTCCGCGCACCACTCGTGGACGTTCTCCCCCAGTCCCAGGAAGCCGAGCGGGTGGAGCGCGGGGTAGGCGTCCACCGGCTCCGGACCGCCGAGCCAGCGCCGGCTGTAATCGGGGAGCGACTCGGGGGGCTCGTCTCCGTACGGGTAGAGAACGTCACGGCCGGCCCGCGCCGCGTGCTCCCATTCGGCCTCGGTGGGAAGGCGCGCCGGCCGGCCCAGCCGTTCGCCCGCCCAGGCGCAGAAGGCGGCGGCGTCCTCCCACGAGGGGCCCACCGCCGGCATGCGCGGGTGGGAGAAGGCCGGCTCCCCCCAGAACGGTGGCGCCGGGTGCGCGGTGGCGTTGAGGAAGGCCTGGTACTCCGCGCGCGTCACCGGCGTCCGCGCCAGCCGGAACGCGGAGACCCGCACCTCGTGCCGCGGGTTCTCGTTGTCGCGGGGTCCGCCTCCCATCCAGAAGCGCCCCCCCGGGAGATCGATCCATTCGGGGTCCATGGGCGTAGCATAGCGCTGCCGGGCCGGGGTGAGGGTTCAAGGGATATGATCGTCCCATGCCCTGGTACAAGGACTGGTTCGGCGAGGAGTACCTGGAGCTCTACTCCCGCCGGGACGACTCCGGCGCCGAGCAGGACGCCGACTTCGTCCAGCGCTACCTCGGGACCGGCGGGATAAGCCCGCGGGCGGTGCTCGATCTCGCCTGCGGCGCCGGGCGGCATACGGCGGCGCTGCGCCGCCGGGGGTACCGGACGCTGGGCGTCGACCTGTCCCTGACCCTGCTCGCCCGCATGCGGGCCCGGGGCCTGCCGCGGGTGGCGGGGGACATGCGCGGCCTGCCGTTCATGGACGAAAGCTTCAACTGGGTGCTCAACTTCTTCACCTCGTTCGGCTACTTCGAGGGGGAGCGGGAGAACTTCCGGGTGCTGGAAGAGATCGTGCGCATCCTCACCCCCGGCGGCCGGTTCCTGATCGACCTGATGAACCCGGAGCCGACGATCGGGAACCTGAAGCCGCGGGACGTCGAGACGCTCGACGGCCGCGAGGCCGAGATCGAGCGCTGGTACGACGCCGCGAGCCAGCGGATCCAGAAGCGCATCACGGTGCGCGGGGCCGGCGAGCTCCCCCGCACGTTCCACGAGAGCGTGCGGCTCTATCAGCCGGAGGAGGTGACCATCGGCCTGCGCTGGGCGGGCCTGGAGGTCGACTCCCTCTTCGGCAATTTCCACGGAGATCCTTACGAGCGTGATAGCGAACGCCTCATCCTCATCGGTCACAAGCCGGCCTGATTCGGCCAACCTGCTGGAGGTCGACCTCGTAGCGGCCCGGCTCCTGCCGCCGCTGGCCACCGCCTGGCTCGCCGGCCGCGACCTCGACCTGCTGGAGCCGCTGCGTTTCCTGGGCGTGGGCACGCCGCCCGTCCTGCCGCCCGTGCGGTCCACGGGGAGCCGGAGCGAGCTGGCCCAGGCGCTCGCGGTGGCCAACCGCGCCTACGGCAATCCGGAGGCCGACCGGCTCGCCGCTCGCCTGGCGGACCCGGCCGTGCGCGTGGTCGTCTCCGGCCAGCAGCCGGGACTCCTCGGCGGCCCCCTCTACTCCCTGGCCAAGATGGTGGCCGTCTCGCGCTGGGCCGCCGCGCTGGAAGCGGCGGGCCAGCCGGCGGTCGCCGTCTTCTGGGTGGCGACCGAGGATCACGATTGGGCCGAGATCTCCTCGACCGTGGTGCTGGGGTCCGACGGGCCGCGGGCCTTCGATCTCGGCCCGGACTCCGAGCCCCTGGTGCCGGTCGGCATGCGCACCCTGGGACCCGGGATTGAGAGCGTGCTCAGCGGCATCGGCGAGGCCGTGCCTGGAGAGCGCTATGCGGAGTGGCTTCAGACGCTTGCCCGCTGGTACCGGCCGGACGCCCGCTTCGGCGAGGCCTTCTGCCGGCTGATGGCGCACCTGCTCGGCGCCCGGTGTCCCCTTTTGCTCGACGCCATGCTGCCGGCCCTCAAGACGGCGGAGCGCCCCTGGCTGCGCCGGCTGGTCGAGCGCCGCGCCACGCTGGAAAGCGAGCTGGCGCGGCGGGACGCGGCGATCGAGGCGCGCGGCTACCCGCTGCAGGTGAGCCCGCAGCGCGGGGCGAGCCCCCTCTTCCTTCTCCGCCACGGCGAACGGCGGCGGATCGAGTGGCGGGGCGAGGACCGCTTCGCCCTGCGCGGCCGGGAGGACGAGGGGGGCATGGTGGAGGAGCTGCTCGAGATCATCGAGGAGAACCCCGGCGTCGTCTCCCCCGGCGTGCTCGCCCGGCCGGCGATCCAGGACGCCGTGCTCGGCACCGCGATCCAGGTGGTGGGCCCGGGCGAGCTCTCCTACATGGCGCAGGCGGCGGGCACCCACGCGGTGTTGGAGGTCGAGCCGACGTTCGTGGCCCTGCGGCCGCAGACGCTGCTGCTGGAGACCAAGCAGATCGAGCGGCTGGAAGAGCTCGGCCTCCCCCTCGCCACCCTGCTCGGGGAGCGCGGCGCGCTCGACCGCTGGCTCGCCGAGCGAGAGAGCGGCGATCTGATCGGCCCGGTGCGGCAGCGGCTGGAGGAGGCGCTCGCCGAGCTGCGGGGGCCGGCCCTGGCCGCCGATCCGGGGCTCGAGCGGCCGTTCGACAAGACGCGAGAGCAGATCCTGCGCGCCCTCGACCTTTTCGGCGAGAAGGCGGTCGGCGCCGCGGCGCGCAAGAACGAGGTGGTGAACCGCCGGGTTCAGCAGATCCGGGACGCCTGCGTCCCCGCGGGCAAGCTCCAGGAGCGCATCGTCTCCACGGCGCACTACCCGGGCAAATACGGCCCGGAGCTGATCGAGAGCTACTGGCAGCAGATGGATCTCGACGCCGCGCGCTTGCAGGTGATCACTCCGGAGGGGAAGCCATGAAGCTCGACGTGCTGGCGATCGGCGCTCATCCGGACGACGTCGAGCTGGGCTGCGGCGGCACGCTCGCCGTGCTGGCCGGGCAGGGGCGGAAGGTGGGCATCCTGCACCTGACGCGGGGCGAGATGGGGACCCGCGGGACCGCCGAGGAGCGGAAGCCGGAGGCCGAGGCGGCCGCCCGCGCTCTGGGCGCCGTGAAGCTCGATTTCCTCGACTGCGGCGACGGCGGCCTGCGCTTTGGGCTGGCCGAGGAGGACGCGCTGATCGCCAAGCTCCGGCAGTGGCGGCCGGAGCTCGTGCTGGGGCCGACGCCGCACGACCGCCATCCAGACCACGGGCGGGCTCACCAGCTCGTCGAGGCGGCCTGCTTCTACGCCGGGCTCAAGAACCGCGTCCCGGAGGCCGGGCCGGCGCACCGGCCGGCCGCCGTCTTCTCCTACATGCAGCACGACGTCTTCACGCCGAGCTTCATCGTCGACGTCACCGCCGGCTGGGAGGCCAAGCTCGCCTCGATGCGCGCCCACCGCAGCCAGCTCCATGTGGATGGAGATCAGGGCGGACCGGTCACCAAGGTGTCGACGCCGGAGTTCTGGCTCGCCATCGAGGGGCGGGCGCGCCACTTCGGGGAGCTGATCGGCGCGCCACTGGGGGAGCCGTTCTGGAGCCGCCTGCCGCTGGCGGTCGCGGACCCGATGGCGATCCTGCCGGGAGGTGTGCGGTGAGGATCGGCATCAGTTGCTACCCGACCTACGGCGGCTCGGGGATCGTCGCCACCGAGCTGGCGATGGCGCTCGCCGAGCGCGGGGACGAGGTCCACGTCATCAGCTACGCCCTCCCCTCGCGGCTGTCGTTCATCAATCCGCGGATCTTCTTCCACGAGGTGGTGACCCCCACCTATCCGCTGTTCGACAACTACCCCCCCTACTCGCTGGCGCTGTCGACCAAGATGGTCGAGGTGGCCCGCCACGCGCCGCTCGACGTGTTGCACGTCCACTATGCCATCCCCAACGCCGTCTCGGCCGTGCTCGCCCGCCTGATCGTCGAGCCACAGCCGCTGCCGGTGGTGACCACGCTGCACGGCACCGACGTCACCCTGGTGGGCAACGACCCCAACTACTTGGCGACCACCCGCTGGGGGATCCTGCAGAGCGACGCGGTGACAGCGGTCTCCGAGTCGCTGCGCCGCACCACCGTCGAGCAGCTCGGCATCCACAACGAGATCGAGGTGGTCCCCAACTTCATCGATCCCGCCCGCTACGACGCGGCCCGCAGCGGTCCTGGGGCGCGCCGCTGGGCCAAGCCGGGGGAGAAGCTGCTGGTCCACATCTCGAACTTCCGCCCGGTCAAGCGGGTGCTCGACGTCATCGGCACCTTCCAGCGCGTGCAGCAGACGGTGCCCAGCCGGCTGATCCTGGTCGGGGACGGCCCGGAGCGCGGCAAGGTGGAGCAGTACTGCCGCGAGCATCACATCTGCGGCTCGATCAGCTTCATCGGCAGCTTCCCGCTGGTCGAGGAGGTGCTGGTGGGGGCCGACCTCTTCCTGCTCCCTTCCGAGAGCGAGTCGTTCGGCCTCTCGGCGCTGGAAGCCATGGCCTGCGAGGTGCCGGTGGTGGCGAGCAACGCCGGCGGCCTGCCCGAGGTGGTGATCGACGGCGAGACCGGCTATCTCTGCCCGGTAGGGGACGTGGACGGCTTCGCGGCGGCGGCGCTGAAGCTGCTCACCGACGACGACCTCCACCGCCGCTTCGCCGTGGCATCCCGCCGGCGGGCCGTCGAGGGGTTCAGCCAGGACGCTGTCGTCCAGCGCTACCGGTCGATCTACGAGCGGCTGACCGGGCTCCCCTGATCCGGAGGACGCCCGGATGTCCTCCTACCGCGCCCCGCTCGCCGAATCCCGCGCCGAGATCCGCGAGAAGGGCTCGGTCTTTCTCGCGGTGATCGGACCGGCGGCGGACGAGGCGGCGGCGAAGGCCTTCCTGGCGCGGCTGGAGAAGGAGTTCCCGGACGCCACCTACCACTGCTGGGCTTGGCGGCTCGGGGTCCCGGCGCGCGAGCGCGGCGCGGACGCCGGGGAGCCCGCCGGCACCGCCGGGGTGCCGATCCTCCAAGTGCTCCGCGGCGCCGGCCTCGCCGACGTGATGGCCGTCGTCGTGCGCTGGTTCGGCGGCACCAAGCTGGGCAAGGGGGGGCTCGCCCGCGCCTACGCCGGAGCCGCCTGCGAGGCCCTTCAAGGGCTGCCGGTCGCCCTGCGGGCACCCACCGTTCGGGTGGCTGTCGAGGTTCCCTATGAGAAAGTAGGTGCGGTGAAGCGCCTGCTTCGCCCGCCCGAGATCGAGCTGGCCAACGAGGAGTATGGCGCGGCGGCGCGGCTGGTGCTCGCCGTCCACGAGGAGCGGGAAGGCGCCCTGCGGGAAGCGCTGGCGGAGCTGGGAATCGCGCCTCTATGAAATAAGCATTTCTGGAGATTTTGTGGCGCCGGTAACATTCTTGTGGGTGGGACCGCCCTTGTATAGACTGGCATTAAAAAGGTCGTGATCGTTCCCTTGAAAGGAGATCTCCGCGATGAGTGAACCGAACGTTCCGCCGCCCCCCTCTTATACGCCGCCTCCGCCGCCGATCGGGGTGCCCCCGACTGGAACGGCGAGCCCGAACCGCGGGATCATGCTCGTCCTCTCGTACCTCTGGCTGCTGGCCCTGATTCCGTTCGTCGTCGAGAAGAACGACCCGGAAGTGCAGTGGCACGCCAAGCACGGGCTGGTGCTCACCGTTGCCGAGTTCCTGCTTTGGGTGGTGGTCGGCATCGTGACCCACGTCATCCCGTTCGCCGGCTGCGTCCTGTGGATGCTCTGGCCGCTGACCCTGATTTTCCGCATCTTCCTGATCATCAAGGCCACCAACGGCCAGCGCGTTTTGATCCCTGGGATCAGCAAGTACGCCGATCAGTTCTAGAGCGCGCCGATGACGATACCCAGCGCTCAGCCCCAGCAGTCGGCCAGCAGCCAGGCGGTCACCGCGTTCGTCCTGGGAATCCTGAGCCTCATCTGTTGCCCACTGATGGGGCCGATCGCCTGGTATCTGGGCAAGCAGGAGTCCGCGGCGATCGCCCAGGGGCGGTCGCCCGCCGCGGGGGAGGGGATCGCCAAGACCGGGCTCATCCTCGGCATTCTCGGCTCGATCTACCTGGCGGGAGCCCTGCTCTGGATCTTCTTCCTGGGCGGCATGGCGATCCTCTCGGCGATGTTCAACCGGTAGGAGCGCCGTGGAGGTACGGAGGGACGCCCGGCTCTGGCTGCTCGCGGGTCTCGCGGGGGCGGCCGGGCTCGCCGTCTTCCATGTCTGGTTCCCTTCCGGCGATTCCGCGACGGCTCTCTGCCTGAGCCGCCGCCTGCTCCATCTTCCCTGTCCCGGTTGCGGCCTCACCCGCGCCTTCGCCGCCCTCGCCAAGGGGGAGTGGTCCGCCGCCTTGCGCCTGCACCCCCTGGCGCCGGTTCTCGCCCTGGAGGCGCTCCTCGGCTGGCTCGCCTGGGGGGCGGCGCTCGCGGCCCGGCGCCCCTTCCGCCTGCCGGCCGGGGTCGACACCCTGACCCTCGCCCACGCCGCCGTCCTTCTCGCCCTCTGGCTGGGCCGCGCCGCCACCGGGACGCTCCCCTGGTAAAAAAAGCTCTGATACAGCTTGGTTTCCGTTATATCGCTCGTCCGGCGCTCGGAATCCGCGAAATCGGGCTACAACAGCGGAAATCGGCCCATCTCATCGATTTCTGGGTAAAAACAGATCTCCGCGGCAAAAGAACATTGTTATTCAGCGAAAAACCGAGTTTGCCAGGAAATCACAGAGATGGATGGGACTTTTGGCGCTAAATCCGGAACAAACAATGTTTTTCGGGAAATCAGCATGTTTTCTGGGAAAACGCGCTGAGTATCGCCAATCTGTCCACTTACAGACGATGGAAGGGCGGAAAAGCGGGATCATCATGATCCTACACGGAGTCGGCTAATCTCTCTCCATGAACCCCCTTCGCCGCCGCCGGCTCAAGATCGGGATGGTCGCGCTCGCCTTCCTGCTCCTTCTGGGGCTGGACTTCGCGCGGTCTCCCCGCGATCAGCTCTCGGCCCGCTTCCTGCTCGGCGGCATCCACCTCTACCAGGCGACGCTCTCGCCGCGGATGGGCGCCCTCGGGGTCCACTGCCGGTTCAAGCCCACGTGCAGCCACTACGGCGAGGGGGCGATCCGCAAGTACGGCGCCTGGACGGGGAGCTGGAAGACCCTCTGGCGGATCGCCCGCTGCGGCCCCTGGACGCCGGCCGGCACGGTCGATCTGCCTTGAGGCGAGGCGTCGTTTGACGTACTCTCCGGCGGGGGAGATGCCATGGACCCGGACAAGATCGACTACTCAGCCATTCTCCAGGACGCCCTGCGCGACGCGGTGCGCCGGGTGATCGAGCAGGTGGCCGAGCACGGGATGCCCGGAGAGCATCATTTCTACATCGGGTTCCGCACCGACTTTCCCGGCGTCGAGGCCCCCCGCTTCCTGCGCGAGCAATACCCCGAGGAGGTGACGATCATCCTCCAGCACCAGTTCTGGGGACTGGAGGTCACCCCCGAGGAGTTCTCGGTCCTGCTCAGCTTCGGCGGCGCGCGCCAGCGGGTGACCGTCCCCTTCGCCGCCCTCACCGCCTTCGCCGACCCTTCGGCCGATTTCGGACTCCGCTTCGACGCCGCGGACCCCGCCAATGAATCCACCCCTGAGAACCCCGGCGAGCCCGAGGCGGTCAAGCCCACGGCGGAACCGCGGCAACCGGGCGACGTGATCCGCTTCGACCCCTCCCGGCGTCGTTAATCCGGTCCAGCGTCCTCCCCGGGGAGCGGCGCACGGTGGCGGGTCCGGCCGGCAAAGGTTAGTTGAATCAGTTGTTTGCGCGGTCCCAGGACGTGTGGCATCCCGCTTGCTGTTTCCATGGCTGGAGACTGAAAGCGAGGATCCACCATGAGAAACACGAAAATACATTTCCTGCCGGCGCTCCTCTGTGGCGCCGCGCTGTTCACCTTTGCTTGTGGCCGCGGCGAGGTCGCGAACGAGGCGCCTCAGCAACTGGCGCAGACCGAGACGGCGGCTCCGCTGGTCGCCGCCGAGCCCCAGACCCATGAGCTGCAGCCGGTGCCCCAATCGGTACAGGTGGAGGAACAGGCTCCTCCGGTCGCGGACCTCAGTGCCCGGGAGCGTGAGCTGGCGGACCGCGAGGCCGAGCTCGATGCCCGCGAACGCCGGCTCCGGCAGACCCAGACCCAAGCCCTGATCCAGCCCCGTCCGGCGCCGTCCCGCCCCGCGGCGGAGCAACCGGAGACGGTACGCCCCGAGCCGCCGCGGGCCGTCACGCCCGAGCTCGCGCCGGCGGACCCCGCTCCCGAGCCGGAGCCTGTGCGGGAGGAGCCGCGGACGGTGTCTGTCACCATCCCGGCGGGCGCGCAGATCGACGTCGAATTCACCCGCCGGCTGGCGAGCAACACCAGCTCTCCCGGCGACAGCTTCCGCGCCCGGGTCAACCATGACCTGATCCAGGACGGCGTCGTCGCCATCCCCGCCGGCTCGGAGATCCTGGGCGAGGTGACCGACGCGCTGCCGCTGAAGAGGGTGGGCGGCCAAGCGCGGCTGGCCCTCAAGTTCACCGACCTGGTGCTCCCCTCGGGCAAGACCGTGCCGATCGACGCCTCCTTCGTCCAGGAGGGGCGCAACGAGACCCGCAAGGACGCCGCGACGATCGGCGGCGCGGCGGCGGGCGGCGCGGTCCTGGGCCGCATCCTCAACAAGGGGAACCGCTCCCGCGGCAGTGTCCTCGGCGCTATCATCGGCGCCGCGGCCGGCACCGCCATCGCCTCGAAGACCCCTGGCGAGGAGGTCATCATCCCCGAGGGCTCGGTGGTCAGCCTGCGGCTGGATGATTCGGTGCGGGTGCAAACGACGGTGTCGCGGTAGAGAAAAGAGGGCGGGCGGCCTCGGGTAATTCCCACGGGGGAATCTCCGCCCGCCTTCCGCCCGTTCTCTCCCTCATGACCACAGACAGCGTTCCCTCGTCCCGCCGGCCGGCTCGCCAGGGGCTGTTCGGCGGGCCGGTCTCGTCGAAGCAGCCGCGGGCCGTCACGCCGCCGTCCGAAGCCAGGAAGACCCCGCTGAAGCCGCGCGTCGTGTTCGCGGACGCTCTGGAGCTGGTGAAGGCCCGCAAGGGCCGGCTGGCCCTGGGGCTCGGGCTGATGGCGATCAACCGCCTCTGCGGGCTGGTCCTCCCCTACACCACCAAGTACCTGCTCGACGACGTGATCGGCAAGGGGCACCGGGAGCTCCTGATGAAGCTCGTGCTGGCGGCGGGCGCGGCGACCCTGATCCAGGCCGTCACCTCCTTCTCCCTGTCGCAGGTGCTCGGCAAGGCCGCCCAGCGCTCCATCACCGAGATGCGCCGGCAGGTCCAGCGGCACGTCGCCCGCCTGTCGGTGGGCTACTTCGAGCAGACCAAGGCGGGCTCCCTGCTCTCCCGCGTCATGAACGACGCCGAGGGGATCCGCAACCTGGTGGGCTCCGGCCTGGTCGAGGTGGTGGGCGGCGTGATCACCGCCATTCTCGCGCTCGGCTTCCTGTTTCACTTCAACGCCAAGCTCACCGTGATCGCGCTCGCGGTGCTGTCGCTCTTCGTCTTCGTCATGCAGTACGCCTTCAGGACCCTGCGGCCGCTCTTCCGCGAGCGCTCGAAGATCAACGCCGAGCTTTCGGGCCGGCTCACCGAGTCGTTCTCCGGGGTGCGGGTGGTCAAGGCCTATCAGGCGGAACGGCGGGAGGCCCTGGTCTTCACCAAGGGCGCCCACCGGCTCTTCCGCAACGTCGCCCAGACGATCACCAGCTTCTCGGCGATCAGCGCCGCCTCGACGCTGCTGCTCGGGGTGATCAGCGTCACGATCATGGGGGTCGGGGCGCAGGACATCCTCGCCGGGCGGATGACGGTGGGCGACTTCTTCGCCTTCACCATCTATCTCGGCATGCTGGTCGGCCCGATGATGCAGATCGTCAACATCGGCAGCCAGATCACCGAGGCGTTCGCCGGGCTGGAGCGCATCCGCGAGATCCGCAACGAGGTCACCGAGGACACCGGGGAGGCCGACCGCCAGCCGATACGGCGGGTCGAGGGGCGGATCGAGTTCCGCGACGTCTGGTTCGAGTACAACCCCGACGTGCCGGTGCTCAAGGGGGTCTCCTTCACCGCCGAGCCCGGCACCTCGACGGCGCTGGTGGGCCCCTCCGGCTCCGGGAAGAGCACGCTGATCGGCCTGGTCGCCGCCTTCCACCGGCCGACCGCCGGGCAGATCCTGGTCGACGGCCAGAATCTCGTGGACCTGCGGCTCGGCGATTACCGCTCGCATCTCGGCGTCGTCTTCCAGGACAACTTCCTGTTCGACGGCACGGTGCTCGAGAACATCGCCTATGCCAACCCGCACGCCGCGGACGAGGAGGTGGTCCGGGCGGCGAAGATCGCGCGCTGCGACGACTTCGTCACCCGCCTCGCCGACGGCTACGACACGATCGTCGGCGAGCGTGGCGTCAAGCTCTCGGGCGGCGAGCGCCAGCGGGTGGCGATCGCGCGGGCGATCCTGGCCGATCCCCGCATCCTGATCCTCGACGAGGCGACCTCCTCGCTCGACAGCGAGAGCGAGGCGGCGATCCAGGAGGGGCTGGTGGAGCTGATGAAGGGGCGGACGACGTTCGTGATCGCCCACCGCCTCTCGACGATCCGCAAGGCGGACACGATCCTGGTCCTCGAGGGGGGGCAGATCATCGAGCGCGGCCGGCACGAGGAGCTGCTCGCGCTGGGCGGCCGCTACCATGCCCTCTACACGCGCCAGTACAACCTCGAGTCCAACCTGTTCCGCAATCCCGGCGAGGCGGTGACGGACGAAGAGGAAGAGAAGAAGTCGCCGGCGGGGACGGCCGACGCGTCCGTGGGGACGGGGCGGAGGCCCTTGCTACCGGTGCAGTGATGCCGGTGTGAGGGCCATCGGCCTCACTGCACGATCCGTTGGAAACCCTGCTGGCGCTTGAGCTGCATCGGCTGGCCGGGGTTGCCGAGAGCGGTTTCGTGGCCGGAGAGGTCGGTCGCCATGACGTAGAAGTCCACCGTTCCATTCTGGTGGAGGCTCACCGGGATCTCCACCGTGTAGTAGCCGGTACGGGTCTTCTCCAGCGGCATGTCGCGGTACTTCCCCCCCTCGGGGCGGGCCATCAGCTTGACATCCCGGACCTCGTAGTCGTCGCTGGCCCGGAAGCTGAGGTTCACCACCGTGCCGCGGGCGTAATCGAGCATGAAGCCGTCGCGAAGCACGAGCTTCGGCGCCTCCTTGTCGAGGCGGGCGAGAAGGTCCTCGAGGCGGGCCCGGGCCTCCTGAAGCCGGGTGGCCAAGTGCGGCGTGGGCGTGATCCCGGTCATCATCTGCAAGCCGTCCCACGGCTTCTTGTGGCGCTCGATGTTGGGCAGAGCGGCGAGGATCTGCTCCTGCCGCGCCTCGTCCTGCTCGTACTTCTGGTACAGGGCGAGCCGCTCCCGGAGGCCGGGGCGCTCGAACCAGGTGCGCTGGACCGGCTCCATCCGCGCCAACGCCTCGGAGTAGCGCCCTTCGCGGAGCAGCTTCTCGGCCTCGGCCTCGATCTCCGCCGCGGCCTTGCCGCGCAGGCCGTCCGGATCGCTCGCCTTGGGGATGAGGGCGGTCAGGGTGGCGAAGCGCTCCAGCGTCTGGACGGGGTTGCCCTGCGCCGAGGCGGCACGGACCTGGGCATAGGCGGCGACGGCGCCGCGCGCCCGGTCGAAGTCCGCGCGGACCGCCGGCGCGAGCCCGGCCTCCTGCCCGGCCCCGGCCTCGACGGCAGTCTCGAGGGATTCCAGGTCCCCCGATTTCAATCCGCTCGCGAGGTCGGCGGGCAGCCGCTCGAAGGCCGCGAGCGCCAGATTCTCCTGGATCGCGCTCAGCTCCCGGCACCCCGCCGGCGCGAGCAGCCCCTGCTCTCCCCAGGGGATCGACCGCAGAGCCCGGCGGGCCTTGAGGTCCTCTCCCTGGGCGAGATAGAGCTTCGCCTCCTTCAGGCGGGCGGTCGGCGGCTGGGTGGGGGGCTGCCGCAGCGGCGGCCCGGACGGCACCGTGGTCACCACGGTCTGCTCCCTGTGCGACCGCAGGAACCAGACCCCGGCCGCAAGGCCGAGCACCACCACGCCGGCGATCGCCGCCAGCACCGCCGGCTTGCGCAATATTCCGGGCAACGCAGAAGCGGGAGCCGCCGGGGCTTCGCCGGCCGCCGAAGCGGTGGCCTCCTTGCCCTTTTTGAGGAAGGGCACCACCTTGGCGCCTCTCTGCGGCTGCGCGGGCGGCCCCACCGGGCGTGGGGGGGGCGCCGGCACGGAGAGCAGGGCGTTCAGGAGCTCGTCGTCGACCGACGAGAGGACGTCCCCCTGCTCTTCCGGGGGATCCTCCGGGGAGGCGAGCGGATCGGGCTCCGTGAACCGGGGCGCCGCCGCCGTGGCCGCCGCTCCAGGCTGAGCCGCCGTCGAAGGGTTCCAGGCGTCGGGGATCGTTATCTCTGGGAAGGGCACCTGAGCGGCGGCCGGGAACGGCACCTCAACGGCGCTGGGCGCCTTCGGTACGGCCACGAGTTGCGGGGCCGCCACGGCCACAACGGCGGGAACCCCGATGGCCAGCCGCAGGGCCTCGCGCAGCTCGCGGATCGACGGGCGTTCCTCGGGACGCTGCCGCAGCGCCCGTTCCAGCGCCTGCCGCAGGGCCTCGTCGTTCTCCAGGTCGAAGCTCACCGAGAGCGGCAACTGGACAACCGGAGAGTCGCCGAAGCCGATCGTCGCCCCCAGGGCATGGCAGGTGGTGACGGCGAGCGAGTAGAGATCGGCGCGGCTGTCCGCGGTGGTTGTCCCGGCCGCCACCTCGGGGGCCTGGAAGCGGGCGTTCTCGCCAGGACCCGCGGCGGCGGCCTCGGCGCCCCGGGGGCGGAAGACGGCGGTGCCGAGCCCGAGGAGCTTCACCTGCTCGCCCACGGGGGTCTCGACGACGAGAAGGTTGTCGGGCGAGACGTTGAGGTGGGCGATCCCCTGGGCGGCGAGGGCTTCGAGGCCGTCGAGCGCCTGGGCGATCCGCTCCAGGGACTGGGCGGGCGGGGAGCCGGTGATGCCGTCGAGCCCCTTGCCTTCCAACAGCTCCATGGCCAGGAAGGCGCTGCCGTCCGTGGTGAAGCCGGAGTCGAGGAACGCGGGCAGGCTGGGGTGCCCCGCCAGCGCGGCCAGGATCGCCCCCAGCTTCTGGAACTCCGGCCCCCCGGCGACGAGGCGCGGCGGCGAGGTCACCGTGATCAGCTTGACGGCGACCGTCTGCCCCGACTTGGCGTCGGCGGCCCGCAGCACGGTCCCGAAGCGCGTCGACTTCAGAATTTTTTCAAGTTGATATCGATCTGTGAGCTCACGGAACTGCATCGCCTCGATCCCTCCCCGGACCGGCGCCAAGCGCAACCCTGGTTCTACTTCGTTTCCGACTGGGCTATTATAGATGGTCCTCAATGAAAAGCGACTTGGAACCATGCCTTACCGTTTAAGAACCTTCGCCCTTCTGCTCCTCCTGCCTCTCCTCGCGGCGGCGCGCGCCGCGGTGGCGGCCCCGGCCTCCTCGTTCGGGGTCAACATCCACGCTCCCCAGGGAGCCGAGCTCGCGGCCGAGCTCGACCGGGTCCAGGCCGCCGGCCTCGGCTGGGTGCGGATCGACTTCATCTGGGCCGCGGCCGAGCCGCGGAAGGGCGCCTACAACTGGCGGGGCTACGACGCCCTCGTCGCCGCCGCCCGCGCCCGCGGCCTGGAAGTGTTCGCGACCGTTGCCTACACCCCGGCCTGGGCCACCGATGGGCCCGAGATCACCGGCGTGCCGCGCAACCCGGACGACTGGCGGCGGTTCTGCTTCCGGGCGGCCAAGCGCTACCGCGGCAAAGTCCGCTACTGGGGGCTGTGGAACGAGCCCAACCTGAAGCAGTTCTGGGCGGGGAGCCGCGACCAGTACATCGACATCATTCTCAAGACCGGCGCCGATGCCCTCCGTTCCGGCAACCCGGCGGTGCAGGTGGGCGGCCCCGAGCTCGCGCACCTGGTGTCGGGGGACGCCGACTGGTACGACTGGCTGCGCGAGTCCCTCCTCGAGGCGGGTGGCAAGCTCGACTTCATCACCCACCACATCTACGACAACGACGGCAACCGCGACGTCACCTCGAAGCTCGCGGCGAGCACCACCTTCGGTAGCCGCCCCTCGCTCTGGCAGTACGTGAACCCCTCGGTGCGGGAAGTTCTGAAGAGCACCGGCTGGGCCAGCAAGCCGGTCTGGCTGACCGAGACCGGCTGGGAGTCGGGCCGCGTCAGCGACCAGCGGCAGGCAGACTATTACGCCGGCCTCCTCAGCGACTGGTTCACCGGCCGCCCCGGGCGGGACTGGATCTCCAAGGTCTTCTTCTACGAGCTCAAGGACGGTCTCGACGGCAGCTACTCCTGGGGCATCCTGCGGGCGGACGGCTCGCCGAAGCCGGCGTACAACGCGTACAAGGGGTTCATCGCGGCGCACTGAGCCGCCTCACCCATCCGGTTTTCCCTCCACTTGTGATACCTTCCGCCGGATCTTCCCGGCCGGTCGGAAGCGGCGGCCCTGTGCATTCGGAGCCGTAGCGGACCGCAGGGAAGCCCGGAGGGACCCTAAACCCGTCAGCGCGACGTCCTTTCGGCCCGGCCACCGCCGGGCGGAGGGCTCCCGGTTCGCGCTGTGAATTTGTGCAGGCTTTGCCAAGCATTCTGGAGGAACCTATGTCCAAACTCGAGTCCCTCGCCCGGACCGGCCGCTCGTTGAGACGGCTGCCGATCCTCGGGCTGATGGCGCTGTTCGCCATCCTGACCGCCATGCCCGCCTCCGCCAGCGAGGCCGACCTCGTGCTGCCGGACCTGTCGAATCCGAATGTGACGTTCTTCGGCATGACCGGGCACAACCTGCTGCTGGGCGGCCTGTTCGTCTGCGTCCTTGGACTGCTGTTCGGCATGGTGATGTACACGCAGCTCAAGAACATGCCGGTCCACCGCTCGATGCGCGAGATCTCCGAGCTGATCTTCGAGACCTGCAAGACCTATCTCACCACGCAGGGCAAGTTCATCCTCCTGCTCGAGCTCTTCATCGGCATCGTGATGTTCGTCTACTTCTACACCCTGCGCGGCTATGACCTGGGCAAGGTGATCACGATCCTGCTCTTCAGCCTGATTGGCATCGCCGGCAGCTACGGCGTCGCCTGGTTCGGCATCCGGGTCAACACCTTCGCCAACTCGCGCTCGGCCTTCGCCAGCCTTCGCGGCAAGCCGTTCCCGACCTATGCCATCCCGCTCAAGGCCGGCATCTCGATCGGTATGCTGCTGATCAGCGTCGAGCTGCTGCTGATGCTCGCCATCCTCCTCTTCGTGCCGCGCGATTATGCCGGGCCCTGCTTCATCGGCTTCGCCATCGGCGAGTCGCTGGGCGCGGCGGTGCTGCGCATCGCGGGCGGCATCTTCACCAAGATCGCCGACATCGGCTCCGACCTGATGAAGATCGTCTTTAACATCAAGGAGGACGACGTCCGCAACCCCGGCGTGATCGCCGACTGCGTGGGCGACAACGCCGGCGACTCGGTCGGCCCGACGGCGGACGGCTTCGAGACCTACGGCGTCACCGGCGTCGCGCTGATCACCTTCATCCTGCTGGCGGTGACTCCGGCGGTCGCGGGCCCCGGCTTCGAGACCATCCAGACCCAGCTCCTGGTCTGGATCTTCGCCATGCGCGTCATGATGATCGTCACCAGCGGCGTCTCCTACGCGATCAACGAGACGATCGCCAAGGGGCGCTATGGCAACGCCGCCACCATGAACTTCGAGGCGCCGCTGACCTCGCTGGTCTGGCTGACCTCGGCCCTGTCGGTCGCCGTCACCTACGCGGCCTCCTACCTGCTGATCCCCAACCTCAACGGCGATGGCACGCTCTGGTGGAAGCTGTCGACGATCATCTCCTGCGGCACGCTCGCCGGCGCCCTGATCCCCGAGCTCGTCAAGGTCTTCACCTCGACCGAGTCGGGGCACGTCAAGGAGGTGGTGACCGCCTCCCGCGAGGGCGGCGCGTCGCTCAACATCCTCGCCGGCCTGATCGCCGGCAACTTCAGCGCCTACTGGCTGGGCCTGACCATCGTCGCCCTGATGGGCGCCGGCTACGGCGTCAGCACGACTCTGCCGGGCAACCTGATGATCGCCCCGGCCGTGTTCGCCTTCGGCCTCGTGGCCTTCGGCTTCCTCGGCATGGGCCCGGTGACGATCGCCGTCGACTCCTATGGTCCGGTGACCGACAACGCGCAGTCCGTCTTCGAGCTGTCGACCATCGAGACCCTGCCCAACATCAAGCAGGAGATCCAGAAGGACTTCGGCTTCGCGCCCGACTTCGACACCGCCAAGCACCACCTGGAGGCCAATGACGGCGCCGGCAACACCTTCAAGGCGACCGCCAAGCCGGTGCTCATCGGCACCGCGGTCGTGGGCGCGACGACGCTGATCTTCTCGATCATCGTGGTGCTCACCCACGGCCTGCAGCCGGAGTACGTCAAGTACCTCTCGCTGCTCCACCCGCCGTTCCTGCTCGGCCTGATCACCGGCGGCGCGGTGATCTACTGGTTCAGCGGCGCCTCCTGCCAGGCGGTGTCGACCGGCGCCTACCGGGCCGTCGAGTTCATCAAGCAGAACATCCGGCTCGACGCCGGCGCCACGAAGGCCTCGACCGAGGACAGCAAGAAGGTCGTCGCCATCTGCACCACCTACGCCCAGAAGGGGATGTTCAACATCTTCCTGACGGTGTTCTTCAGCACGCTCGGTTTCGCGTGCCTCGAGCCCTACTTCTTCATCGGCTACCTGATCTCGATCGCGATCTTCGGCCTCTACCAGGCGATCTTCATGGCCAACGCCGGCGGCGCCTGGGACAATGCGAAGAAGATCGTCGAGGTCGAGCTCAAGGAGAAGGGGACGCCGCTCCACGCCGCTACGGTCGTCGGCGACACCGTCGGCGATCCGTTCAAGGACACCTCGTCGGTGGCCATGAACCCGGTCATCAAGTTCACCACCCTCTTCGGCCTTCTCGCCGTCGAGCTGGCGGTCGAGATGGCCACCTCGACGCGGCTCATGATGTCGGGCATCTTCCTGGTGATCTCGATGATCTTCGTCTGGCGCTCGTTCTACGGCATGCGGATCCCGGTCGAGGCGACGAGCCACACGTCGACCACGCAGGCCGTTCGCCCCTGATCCGAAGCGGATCGACTGGCAAGGGCGCTACCTTCGGGTGGCGCCCTTTTTCATTGGGGAGAAGTAAGTCCCGGTCAGGAATAGAACATGGGGATTGTGTCCAATAAAGAGAAGCGGCGGTACCGGCTCTACATCGACGAGTCCGGCGATCATACGTTCAAGCTGGCCGACCACGACAACCACAGGTATCTGGGCCTCTTGGGGATCTGGTTCAATGTCGAAGCACCCTACAGGAGCTTCGCCGAGGCTTTGCAGCTTTTAAAGGCCGACATCTTCGGTTGGCACCCAGACGATTCCGCCATCTGCTTGCACCGGAAAGACATCTTAGAGCGGCGCAAGATCTTTGGCCGTCTGAGGAATGAGGACCTGAACAGGCAGTTCGAGGACGGTCTACTTAAGGTAGTTCAAGAAGGAAAGTATCGAATGACGTGCGTTGTCATCGACAAGGCATCTCATAGAACGAAGACCTACCGCGAGCTTTTCCACCCTTACCACTATTGTGTTGCGGCGCTACTGGAACGCTACGCGGGCTGGTTGCAGCTTCATGGTGCTGAAGGCGATGTAATGGCGGAGTCGCGCGGGAAGGTCGAGGACCAGGAGTTGGGGGAAGCGTTCGAGCTCACGCTTCAGAGGGGTACCCGCTTCCATTCGGCGGAGCAATTTCAAAGTGTCCTGACAAGCACGAAAATCAAGCTAAAGAAGAAAGAGCACGCGATCGCTGGGCTAGAGCTTGCTGACCTCTTAGCCTACCCCTTCAAGCGCGAAATGGTGGCAGAACGACGGGGCGAGAACACGCCGAACGATTTCAGCACTTCCCTACTAGAGGCAGCGCGACAAAGGATAAATTGCAATCTGTATTCTGGCCGAATTACTGGGTATGGCAAGGTGTGGCTGGACTGAGCGCCCCAAAATGAAAGGGCTCCGTTTAGGAGCCCAGTCACGCTAGCCCTTACGAGCTATCCACCTGCGGCTCTCGCCGCATTGCCCCTAAGATAAGCCTTCTCTTTGCTGATGTCAAGTTTTCTTACGCCTGAGTTGTGGCTCAGGCTGGGATCAGCTCTCCGCGGGCAATCCCACCAGCTCCATCAACTTGAGCGCGTTGACCGTCGTCGCCACCCCGGGCCGCATCACGTAGTCGAAGGTCATCGGCGGGTCCCCGCCGGAGTGGATCGTCTCCCGGAAGTGGACGGGGACGCAGACGCTCTTCAGTTCCTCGACCTCGGCGAGTTGGAGATCGTGGGTCGAGACCGCGCCGATCGCTCCCCGCCGCAGCAGGTGGAGCACCACCCGCCGCACCGCCACCTGCCGCTCGAAGCTGTTGGTCCCCCGCAGCACCTCGTCGAGGAGATAGAGCAGGACGCGCCCCTCGCCATGAGCGCGGTCCGCCGCCGCGACCACCTTCTGGATGCGCTGGAGCTCCGCCATGAAGAAGGAGACCCCGTCGGCGAGCGAGTCCTCGACCAGGATGCTGGTCGCCAGGATCACCGGCGGCATGCGCAACGCCGTGGCGGCGACCGGCCCGCCCGCCTGGGCGAGCACCGCGTTGACCCCGATCGAGCGCAGCAGCGTGCTCTTGCCCGACATGTTGGAGCCGGTCACCAGCAGGAACGTGCCCGCCGGGCCGACCTCGACGTCGTTCGACACCCGCTGGCCGTCCGCGATCAGGGGGTGTCCGAGCCCCTCGGCGGCGAAGCGGTCGGCCGCGCGGTCCACCACCGGGAAGCACCACTCCGGCTGCTCGAATTTGAGACTCGCCAGGGCGGCCAGCGCCTCGAAGCGGCCGAGCGCCGCGAGCCACCCGCGCGCTTGGGCGCCGGCGTCCCGCTGCCACTTCTCCAGCAGGAGAAGGATGTGGAAGTCCCAGAGGAAGATCGCCGCGAGGGGCAGATGGAGATAGGAGGAGTGGCGCACGTCCGAGAGGTCGAGCCGGTGGTCGAGGAGGGCCATCCAGGCATGAGCCGGACGGTCCCGATGGGAGAACTCCCCCGCGATCTGGCGCAGCTCTCCGGTTTTGTAGGCATGCTCCGCGATCGTCTCCAGGGCCTCGGCGTAGAGCTGAAAGTCCTTCTCGCGCGCCCCGATCCGGTCGAAGGTGCCGTGCGTCCGTTCCCTGAGCTGATAGCTGAGCGCGATGTTGATCGTCGCCAGGAGGAGAAAGACGCCGGCCGGCAAGGGAGTCAAGGCAGCCGCGAGGCCGGCGGCAGGGGTCAGGACCGTGAGAATCCGCGTCAGCCAGATCATCCCCGGCCGCCGTAGCAGCCACGGTTCCCCCTCGGCCCAGCGCAGGAAGGGCTCGATGTCCGGCTCCCGCTTGTCCATGGGCCGGGCGTGCGCCTCGAGCCGCTGGCGCAGGTCGATCTCGGGCGCCAGCTCCGCGACCGCCTCCTGACGGCAGACGATCTCCTCGGGCGGCGCGGGGTGGAGTAGCCAGTCCACGAGGGCGGTCTTGCCGGGCGGGGTGTGGACTGTGCCGAGCAGTTGGGCCACCGAGGCGCGGCCGAAGAGGTTGACGTCGCGCGCGATCGGCCGTTCCGTGTCGTCTGGCTCCGGGAGGGAGGGGAGGGGCAGGCGCGTCCAGTCGCGGGCGATCCGCAGCAGCCCCTCCTCGTTGATCGTCCGCAGCTCCCCCTGTCGCCGCTGCCGCTGGATGACCCGGTCATGGTAGGGGAGGACCCAGAAGAAGACAACCAGCCAGAACCCAGCGCCAGCCCACCAACCCCATCCCGGGTTCCCCCGCTGTACCAGGATCACCGCGAGGCAGACGACGAAAGCCAGGAACAGGGCGCCGCGGAGAAGCGAAAACCGGGAGGAGATCCCGGCCAGTCGGGACTCCTCGGCGGCGAAGGCGTCGCGGCGTTGGGTGTAGAGGGTGGCCGGGGCTTCCATACCGGGAGTATATTGAAGTTGCGATTGTGTTCCTCCACAATGGAGGCAACGAGGAGGAATTCATGGCAACCCTCAACATCAAGAATTTTCCCGATCCACTCTACGAGAAGCTCCAGGAACGGGCGCAGCAAGAGCACCGCTCACTAGCTCAGGAGGTCATTCACCTCCTCCATCAGACCTTGGAGCAGGAGGAGCCTCTCTCCATCCGTGGCTTGCGGGGCTTGGGTAAGGAGCTCTGGAAGGGGATCGACGCGGCCGCGTACATCCGGGAGGAGCGGGATTCTTGGGACTCCTGAGCGAGATCGGGGCCGGTCCCGTGGCCCTGGATTCCTCGATTTTCATCTATTACATCGAAGAAAATCCCCAGTATCTCCAACTCGTCGACCCGATCTTTGAGGCCATCACCGAGGGTCGTCTGGAGGCTGTCACCTGCGCTCTTACGTTGCTGGAGACGCTGGTCGTCCCTCTCCGGACAGGCAACGAGGTGCTGGCGCGCCAGTATGAGCGGTTCCTGACGCGAAGCCAGGGTCTGCACCTCGTCCCGATCGATTCCGGCCTGCTGCGCGCGGCGGCACACGTCCGGGCTGTCGCACGGCTGAAAACACCGGACGCACTCCAGGTCGCTTCGGCTCTGAGTGCGGAATGCCCGACCTTCCTTACCAACGACGGCCGAATTCCGTCGATGCCGGGGCTCCGGGTCCTCCAACTCGAGGACTACCTGGAGCCCTGAAGCTTCCTACTCCCCCGTCACGCTCCTCGCCAAGCCCGGATGACGTCCTCCCCGGAGACGCTAGGCGGCCGAACCAACGGCGACCTCGAACGTCGTCAGGAGATATCTTTCACCCTCGGGAAGCGGAAACTCCTCCAGGAAGAGCTCTGTGGCTTCCTTCAGGTTGACCGCCTCGTCCAGAGACGACCCCTGGCTGACCGTGCCAACTTCCGGGCATTCGGCGACCTAGAGATCGCCTTCCTTGTGGAGGATTGCGGCAAACGTTCTCTGCCTCGTCATGTTGACCTCTCTTCCTACTCCACCGTCACACTCTTCGCCAGATTCCGCGGCTGATCCACGTCCGCCCCGCGGCGGACGCCGATGAAGTAGGCGAGGAGCTGCAGCGGCACCACGTTGACGATCGGCTGCAGGAGCGGCGAGACGGTGGGGACCTCGATCACCTCGTCGGCGACGCCGCCCAGCTCTTCGGGGTCGCGGTCGGTGACGGCGATCACGATGCCGTCGCGGGCCTTGACCTCCTGCATGTTGCTCTTGGTCTTCTCGGAGAGCTGGTCGCCAGTGGCAATTGCCACCACCGGCAGCTTCTCGTCGATCAGCGCGATCGGCCCGTGCTTCATCTCGCCGGCGGGGTACCCCTCGGCGTGGATGTAGGAGATCTCCTTCAGCTTCAACGCCCCCTCGAGCGCGATCGGGTAGTTGATCCCCCGGCCCAGGTAGAGGAAGTTCTGCGCCCGGTGGTACTTGCGAGCCAGCTCGTCCATGTGGGTCTCCTGCCGGCGGATCACCTCGTCGACCGCCTGCGGCAGACGGGTCAGATCGTCGAGGTAGTGCCGCTCGAGCTTGCCCAGCTTGCACTGCCGCAGGTAGAGGGCGAGCAGGTAGAGGGCCACGAGCTGGGTGGTGAACGCCTTGGTCGAGGCGACGCCGATCTCCGGACCGGCGTGGGTGTAGATCACCCCCTCGCTGATGCGGGTGGCCTGGCTCCCCACCACGTTGCAGACCGAGAACAGGCGCGCGCCCCGCTCGTGGGCCGCCTCCATCGCCGAGAGGGTGTCCGCCGTCTCGCCCGACTGGGAGATGCCGACGGCGAGCACGCGGTCGGAGACGATCGGGTCGCGGTAGCGGTACTCGGAGCCGTAGTCGACCTCGACCGGCACGCGGGCGATGTTCTCGATCAGAAACTTGCCCACTAGCGCCGAGTGCCAGGAGGTACCGCAGGCCAGCAGATGGAGGCGCTCGATTTTCTCGACCTCTTCCCTGGTGATCTTGACGGTGTCGAGGATGACCTCGGCCCGCTCGAAGTCCACGCGCCCGGCGAAGGTCTCCTGCACGACCTGTGGCTGCTCGTGGATCTCCTTGAGCATGAAGTGCTTGTAGCCCCCCTTCTCGGCCTGGATCGGGTCCCAGTTGAGGTGCTGCACGGGGCGCTCGACGGGCTTGCCGGCGCGGTCCTGGATCTCGACCCCGGCGGGGGTCATGCGGCCGATGTCGCCGTTCTCGAGGAAGATCACGTCTTTGGTGTAGGCGAGCAGGGCGGCCGGATCGGAGGCGAGGAACTGCTCCCCCTCGGCCAGGCCGATGACCAGCGGCGGCCCCTGGCGGGCGGCCACGATCTCCTGTCCTGGAGTCTCGACGCTCACCACGGCGAAGGCGTACATCCCCTCCAGCTCGCGGACGGCCCGCGTCACCGCGGCGCGCAGGTCGCCGTCGAGATAGGAGGAGATGAGGTTCGCCACCACCTCGGTGTCGGTGTCCGAGGTGAAGGTCCACCCCTCGGCGATCAGCCGCTTCTTGAGCGGCAGGAAGTTCTCGATGATGCCGTTGTGGATCAGCGCCAGCCGGCGGCGTGAGTCCACCATCGGGTGGGCGTTGCGCTCGCTTGGCGGCCCGTGTGTGGCCCAGCGGGTGTGGCCGAGACCGTAGCGCCCGGTCAGCGGCTGCTTCTCGAGCTTCTCCTTCAGGCGGTCGAGCTTGCCCTCGGCTTTGACGGTCTGGAACTCGCCGTCGCGCACCGCCACGACGCCGGCCGAATCGTACCCCCGGTACTCCAGACGGCGCAGGCCGTCCATCAGCAGAGGCACGACTTCACGCTGTCCAACGTATCCGACGATTCCGCACATAGTGGCTACTCGTTCCCTTTCTGATTTTTCCCATCCGGGTCGTTCCGCTGTCCGCGGCGGAGCCCGCCGGCCCAACCCTCCAGGTTCTTCTGCCGCACCCGTCCGACCGCGAGCGCCCCGTCCGGGACGTTCTTGGTGATGATCGATCCGGCCGCCGTCGAGGCGCCGGCCCCCACCTTTACGGGTGCCACCAGCATGGTGTCGCTGCCGATGAAGGCGCCGGCGCCGATCTCGGTCGGGCTCTTGCGCACGCCGTCGTAGTTGCAGGTGACGACGCCGGCGCCGATGTTGGCCTTCTCGCCCACGGTGGTATCGCCCACGTAGGCGAGATGGTTCGCCTTGGCGCTCTCGCCCAGCACCGAGTTCTTCACCTCGACGAAGTTGCCCACCCGGGCTCCTTTACGCAAGCGTGATGCCGGCCGCAACCGGGCGAAGGGGCCCACCCGGCAGCCTTCCCCCACCTCGGCGCTCTCCAGAACGCTGTAGGGCTCGATGGTTGTTCCATCGGCGACCGTGGTATCGCGCAGCCACGCTCCCTGATGGATGACGCAGCCGCGGCCGATCGAGGTGTTTCCCAGCAGGGCGACCCCGGGGTGGATCACCGTGTCCTCGCCGATCCGCACCCCGGGCTCGATGGACGTCCGCTCGGGCTCCAGGATGGTCACCCCGGCTTTCATCAGCGCCACTTGGTGGCGTCCGATCAGCAGCCGGTGGACCTGGGCGAGCTCGGTGCGGTCGTTGACCCCCAGCGCCTCATCGAGATCGGGAAGGGTGATCAGGCGCACCGGCCGGCCGGCCCGTCCGGCGTTGGTGACGGCGTCGGTCAGGTAGAGCTCCCCCTGGGCGTTGTTGGCGTCCAGGTTCCGCAGGTACTCGAAGATCTCCGGGGCGGGGAGGGCGTAGATCCCGGCGTTGATCAGCCGGACGGCCCGTTGCTCCAGGGTCGCGTCCTTGAACTCGACGATCCCCCAGAAGGCGCCGTCCTCCACGATCACCCGGCCGAGCGCGCCCGGATCGGGGAGCTCGGCGACCGCCAGGGCGCCCCATCCCTCCTCGGCGGCCACGGCGAGCCGGTCGAGCGTCGCGGGCTGGACCAGCGGCACATCGCCGGAGAGCACGAGGATGGTGGCCTCCCCCGGAATCCCGGCCTCGGCCTGAGCGAGGGCGTGGCCGGTGCCCTTCTGCTCGGCTTGGAGGACCCAGCCGAGGTCTTCGCCACCAGTGCCGCCGATCTCCTCGCGCACCCGCTCGGCGCCATGGCCGACGACGATCAGGATGCGCTCGCAGCCGGCGGCGCGCGCGGCGTCCACGGCCCACTGGAGGAGAGGGCGGCCGGCGGCCCGGTGCAGCACCTTGGGCAGGGAGGACTTCATGCGCGTCCCCTTGCCGGCGGCGAGGATCACGGCGACGCGGGGGCGGGGGTTGGGCATGGGATCATTCTCCTACGATCGATCCAGGGAAAGTAGGGGAGGGGACAAGCCCCTCCCCTACGTCAAAGACACCGTTTTGACAGATTCCGTCAACCCCAGCACCGCCGCCGCCAGCTTCTCGGAATCGTGCCGGATCAGGTCGCCGTCCGCCGCCAGCAGGTCGGCTTCGTGGACCTCGACGCCCACTGCCTCCAGGGCGGCGCGGTCGATCGCCACCGGTTCCGAGTAGGTCCCGGCATAGTGGGAGATCAGCGCCGCCGGGATCTCGGTCGAGTTGACCAGCACCGCGTCGACAACCCCTGAGCCGGCGTGCCGCACCAGGGCGTTCAGGTGGTCGATCCCCATCATGCGGTCGGTCTCGCCCGGCTGGGTCATCAGGTTGAGCAGCAGCACCACCCGCGCCCTGGACCTGGCGAGCGCCTGGCGGATGCCGGGGATCAGCAGGTTGGGGAGGATCGAGGTGTAGAGCGAGCCGGGGCCGAGCAGGATCAGGTCGGCGGTTTCCAGGGCGGCCACCGCCTGCGGGAATGCCGGGGGAGCGCCAGGGTCGAGCTCGACCGCCGTCAGCTCCTCGCCCGAGAGCCCCACCTCCGATTCCCCCTCGTAGACCTTCCCCGAGGCGCCGCGCGCGCGCAGCCGCACGTCGGTCAGCGTCGCCGGGAAGATCTTGCCGCGGACCGACAGGATCGACTCGGCGGTGAGGATCGCCTGGTGAAAGTCGCCCGTGATGCCGGTCAGCGCGGTCAGGAACAGGTTGCCGAAGGAGTGGCCGAGCAGCCCACCGCCGTTCGGGAAGCGGTACTGGAAGAGGCGGGTCAGCAGGTCCTCGTCGTCGGCGAGGGCGGCGATACAGTTGCGGATGTCCCCCGGCGGCAACACGCCGAACTCGCGGCGCAACCGGCCGGAGGAGCCGCCGTCGTCGGTGACGGTGACCACCCCGGTGAGCTGGCGCAGCCGCTCGGTCCCTGCGTAATGCTTGAGGCCGCGCAGGAGGGCCGACAGGCCGGTGCCGCCGCCGATCGCCACCAGGGCCTTGCCCGGCGCGGCCGCCGGATCAGGAGAGGCCGAAGAGGGGGCGGAGGTCGCGATTTTTGCGGAGCTCGGAGAAGTCGGGGTCGTGGAAGGCATGGATGCGATTCTTGGGGTTCAGCTCGACCGCTCGGGCAAGCGCCTGCGCCGCGTCGTCCCACCGGCTCTCGACCGCGTGAATGGAGGCCGCCAGATAGGCGAAGCGCTCGTCCTTCTGGTCCTGCCCGCCTTTGCGGCTGATCTCCAGGGCCTCCGCGAGGTTACCCCGGTTCTTCTCGTAGACTGCCTGGAGATAGGGGTCCGACTCCTCGGCGGCGACACCCTTGGCGCCGGCCGGCTTCGCCGACCCTTGAGCCCGCTGCCGGCTGACGGTCAGGAACTGCTTGGCGCGGTCCTTCACCTCGGGCTGGTCGCTCTGCTCGACCGCCCGCTCGAAGTGCTCCACCGCCTTCTTCCAGTCCTGCCCTTGCAGGGCGGCGAGCCCCTGGCTCAGGGCTTCGAGGGAAGGATCGGCCCCTCCGACGGTCTTCCTGGGCGCCGTCGCGGCGGGGGCGGCGGGTGCGTCGACTTTCGGTTCGGTCTTCGACGGCGTCTTGGGCTTGGCGGCCTTGGCCATGGCTCCCTTTCGCTAGCGTTTCTTCAGCTCGATCAGGATCTGCTTCGCGACCGACTTCAGGGTGTCGAAGACGCCGACTCCCGTCGTCGCCACCGCTTCGAAGGTGGGCTCGCGCTTGTAGTTGAGCGTGCGATACATCTCGTCCACCGGCGCCACACTCGGCAGGTCCCGCTTGTTGAATTGCAGGGCATAGGGGACCGTCGCCAGATCGAAACCGTGCTCCTTGAGGTTTTGCTCCAGGTTGCGAATCGACTCGATGTTGGCCTCCATCCGCGCCTCCTGGCTGTCGGCGACGAAGATGACGCCGTCGACCCCCTTGAGGATCAGCTTGCGGCTGGCGTCGTAGAACACCTGGCCGGGGACGGTATAGAGATGGAACCGGGTGGTGAAGCCCCGGATGCTGCCGAGGTCGAGCGGCAGGAAATCGAAGAAGAGCGTGCGGTCGGCCTCGGTGGCCAGGGAGATCATCTTGCCCTTCGATTCGGGGGCGGTCTTGTTGTAGATGTACTGCAGATTGGTCGTCTTTCCACACAGGCCGGGGCCGTAGTAGACGATCTTGCAGTTGATCTCTTTGCTGGCGTAGTTGATGAAAGTCATCGTCGTCGGTGCCTTTGCGTGATCGGGGCGCTCCGCCGGGCTCGCCTGAAGCCGCGCTCCAGGTGCCGAGCCGCCGCCGGCCGGCGCCGCCCTCCGCGGCTATTCGCCGAAGAGCGCGTCGATGTCGTCGTCGGTGATCTCCGAAAAGGGGCTCGCGTGGGCCGGTCCCTGCGCGCCTTTTTCACCCTTCTGCAGCATCACTTCGAAGATCTTCTCGAGATCCACGCTCGCCCGCTTGACCCGCAGGCGCACGAGACCCAGAGAGGAGCGGTCGTCGAAGATGACCACCAGGATGGCGCGCTTGGCGACGATGGAGATATGGATGTGGTCCTGCTGCCCCTCATGGAACAGAACAGAGAACTCCCGCTCCCCGATCAGCTTCGCCAGACCATCCGTGGCGGCCACGTTGCCGGCCGTCAGCGAAGCCAGCGAGGTGGTGTCGAACTGTTCGACGTCCCCCGCCGAGGCGATCTGCTGGCCGTTCTTGTCGATGAGGAAGACAGCCTTGGCGTTGGCCTCCTGGCGCAGACGGCGCAGGGCCTCCTCAAGGTGCTTGAACTCCTCCTCGTAGAGCACGAAGTCTGCGCACATTAGCTAACCTTTCCGGACGGGGCGAAGATACAACATCGCGGGGCTGGCCGTCAAAGCTCTGATTTCACGTCAGTTGTCTCAGGTGGATACTGTCAATGGAACAGCCGCCACCCCTGGAGGATGTCGGTCTCGGCGAGGACCAGCTCCGAGCCCGCGATCTGATGGTGGACCGGGATGGGCGTACACCCCTCGCCCCCGGAGTTGATCTCGAGGAGGCGGAAGGCCTTGTCGCACTTGTTGCAGACCATCCACTCCCCGTCGTGCCGGAAGCCGCGCTTGAACTTGGCGCACTGCTCGTTGGCGTCGAAGGCGACCTGCACCTTGCCCGCCTTGTCGCGGCCGACGAAGAACCGCACCTCCTGGTTCCCGGAATTCAGGAACTGGAAGAACCGGACCTCCTGCGGCTTCAGATCCGCCACGTCGATCCGCACCTGGCCTTCACGGCCGGGCGACACCCGCTGGAACCCCTGCGAGTTGAGCCGCCCCTCGAGGGCCATCTCGGCCCCCCAGAGCGCCCCCAGGGACAGCAGGACGATCAGCACACCATGAACCGGTTTGAAACGACGCATCGTGCGGCTATTGTGGCCCAACCCCCCCGGGACGGCAAGTGCGGGGGGCGCGGGCTCGAGTAAGATTCGCGAAACCGAGGAGCCTTCATGATCGTCCGCCGCCCGTCTTTCTTGCCAGCGATAGCGCTGCTCATCCTCCTGGCCACTCCTCTGGGCTCGGCCGCTCCCGCGCGGCCGGCCCCCGGCGCCGGTGCGCCATTCCATGGAGTCACCGGCGCAGTTGTCCGGCCGGACGGCACTCCCGTGGCAGGCGTCCGGGTGGAGCTGAGCGCCCTCCCGAGCAGCTATGAATGGGGGCGGATGGTGCTCGGCGGACGCACCTACGGCGAGCCGGCGACAGCCACGGCGACCGACCGCGCCGGCCGCTTCGCCTTGACGGCCCCAGGCGCCGGTCTCTGGACGGTCGTCGTCCAGGCGCCGGGATTCGTTCCTTTGCAGTACGCCCCGCTGGCCGTGGTGGAGCCGGTGGAGCTCCCCCCCGCCGTCCTGATCGAGGATGTCCACGCCCGTTTCCAGGTGATCTCTCCGGACGGCACCCCTGCGGCCGGAGTCTGGCTGTACGCGGCGAGCGAGGCTTCCGCGTTGCGGGCCGCCGCTGGCTGGGCCATCCGCCCCCGGCTCGGTCTCACCGCGGCGGACGGCACGCTGGAGCTCCCGAGAGCGAGGCGGGAGCGGCTCACGGCGCTCGCCGTCGCCGGTGCCGCCACCGTAAAAGGGACGGGGCTCGAAGGGGGGCGGCTCGCGTTGCCTGCCGTGGCCGGCGACCTCCGGACGATCGAGGTCCAGGGCGCCGAAGGCCGGCCAGTGCCGGGAGTGCAGATCCGTCTGGGTGACATTCAAGGGCCCGCCGCGGTGACGGGGGAGGATGGCCGCGTCCGCCTGGCCGTCCCCGCGGGCGTTCCCGCCAGGGTCCGCCTCCTCGCCGCGGATGGCCGGCGGTGGACGGGCATGCTGCCCGCCGGCAAGGACCCCGTCCGTCTCACGCTCCCTCCGGCCGCGTCGCTGGCGGGGAGGGCGATCGACTCGGCGAGCCGGAAGCCGCTCGCCGGCGCCCTCGTCTGGCTGGCCGCCGATCCAGGAGCCTTCGCCCGCACGGATGCCCAGGGGGGATATGGGCTCGCCGCCATCGAGCTCGAGGGCTCGGCTCTCCAGGCCGAAGCCGCCGGCCACCTCCCCCTCTCGCGGCGCTTCGCCTGGACCCGGGCCGGCTCTCTCCACGCCCCGACCCTCGCCCTCGACCCCGCCGCGGCGGTCGCCGGCCTGGTCGTGGACGGCGCCAGCAAGCCGCTGGCCGGCGCGCGGGTCCAGGCCGTTCTCCTCTCCTGGGACCGGGCGAGGAGCTTTTCGCGCTCGGGGCCGGCCGATCCACGAGCCACCGCCGGGCCGGACGGCCGCTTCCTTCTCGCCCGGCTTCTCGCCGGAGAGACCTGGGAGCTGCGGGCGCTCCTCCCCGGATGGGCCCCCGCCAGGATCTCCCTTTCCGGCCTCGCCCCCGGCAAGACCCGCGAAGGGGTGCGCCTTGTCCTGGGACGGGGGCGGACCGCCTCCGGCCGCGTGATCGATCGCTCCGGGCAGCCGGTGCCCGGAGCCGGAATCTTCCTGGCGGCCACCACGGGAGAGCGCGCTCCCGCCGCGGGCGACCCGCCGGCGGTCCCGCGCGGCAGGGGGAACGGCGTCGATTCCTGGAGCGCCGTGGCCGGCGCCGACGGCCGCTTCACCGTGGTCGCCCTGCCGGCCGGACGGGTGGACCTCCGGGTCGCCAGGGAGGGATTCGCCGCGGTAACCGTCCGCGCCGTGCCGATTCCGGCCGGCGAGGGCCCTTGCGATCTCGGCACGGTGATCCTCGAGCCCGGGGCCGAGGTGCGAGGGGCGGTCGTCGACCGCGAGGGGAAGCCCGTCTCCGGAGCCGAGGTGTACGCTGGCAAGGATCTCCGGCGGCTCCGTTTCGCCACCGACGCGGGGGTGCCGATCGACCGCAAGCCCGAGGCGACCACGGGCTCGGACGGCCGCTTCATCCTCTCGGACCTGCGCCGGGGAGAACGGCTGGACCTCGAGGTGCGCGCGGCCGGCTACCGCCCCGGCAACGCCGCCGGGGTACCCGCTCCCACCGCCAGGCCGTTACGGATCGTCCTCGACCGGGGGGTGCGCGTGGCCGGCCGGGTGGTGGACGCCGGGGAGCGGCCGGTGGCCGGAGCCGAGCTCGAGCTGCGGTCGGAGCGGCCCGGCGGGGAGCGGGGGATCATTCGCCATGTCGGGGGCGCCACCACCAGGACCGCGGCGGATGCCGACGGCCGCTTCGTCTTCGACGGCGTCCCGCCCGGTGGGGCGACCCTCGATGCCTGGGCCGCCGGATTCCAGCCGGCCCAGGGGAGAGACCTCCGGCTCCCTCCCGAGGGAGTGGACGGCCTCAAGGTCGAGCTCGACCGCGGGGCGGTGATCGAGGGGAGAGTCCGCACCTCCGCCGGCGACCCGGTGGAGGATGCCCGGGTCGTCTGCGGTTCGGCGGCCGCGATCTCCGACGCGGACGGCTTCTACCGGTTGGAGGGGCTCCCCACCGGCCGCCGCAAGGTTCAGCTCCTGCACCGCGACTATCTTCCCTTCGACCGGGAGCTCGATGTGCGGCCGGGGGACAATCCCCTGGATCTCGTCCTGGCCGAAGGGCGGGAGGTCGAGGGGCGGGTCGTGGACCGCGCCGGTGAGGGGATCGCCGCCGCCGAGATCGCGCTCTTCCCAGCCGGCTCCCCCCGGGAGCAGACCGCTCGTAGCGGCGCCGATGGCGCGTTCCGTTTTCCCAACGTCCAGGCCGGGGTCTGGTCGCTGCGGGTCGGCAAGGAGGGGTATCTCCCCACCGAGGCCGCCGGTGCCGTCACCGTGACGGATGCGCCCGTCCGGGGCGTGGTAATCCGCCTCGACCGTGGCGCCCGGATTGCCGGCCGCATCCTCAAGCTCGACCTCTACGACCTCGCGGAGGTGGAGGTGCGGGCCCGGCGGGACGACGGCACCGGCGAGCGGTCCGGCCGGGTGAACTTTCAGGGCGCTTACGAGATCGCCGATCTCGGACCCGGCGAATGGGTGGTCACCGCCGAGCTGCGGGGCGGAACCCGTGAAGCCCGGGGGCGCGTCGACCTGGAGCCGGGCCAGGAGGAGGCCCGGCTCGACCTGGAGCTCGGCGGCCGCCTCACCCTCACCGGCCGCGTCCTCTATGGCGGCGAGCCTCTCGCCGGCGCCTCCCTCTCGCTCCGCGGCCGCGACGTCACCGCCGCGCGCCAGGTGGCGACCGACTGGGAGGGCGCTTTTCGCGTCGAGGATCTCCAGCCCGGCGCCTACCGGCTCCAGGTGGTGAGCCAGCGGGAGCTGCTCAACCACAGCGAGGAGCTGCGCCTCGACTCCGATCGCGACCTCCTCGTCCAGATCGCGGCCGTGCCGGTGAGCGGCACCGTGGTCGACTCGGCTTCCGCCGAGCCCCTGCCGGACGCCGTCGTCTCCCTGCGCCGGCTCGCGGGAGGGGAAGCCGCCTTCCTGATCACCATCGCCACGGATGCCGACGGCTATTTCGCCCTGCCCGCGGTCACCGAGGGGCGGTACCGGCTCACGGCTACCCGTGAAGGCTACGCTCCCAACGAGCGGGAGCTGGACGTCGGCGCCGCCTCCAGCCTGCGGGAAATGAAGATCCCTCTCGACCCGGCCGCCGGCCTGGACCTCGACGTTCGCCTCGCTTCCGGCCGGAGACCCCCCCGCGTCACCGCCGCCGTGCTCGACGGCGCCGGCCGCCAGATCCTCTTCGAGACCCGGCCGGTCGATGGTGCCGGCCGCGTCCGGTTCTCCACCGTTCCGGCAGGCTCCTGGAGCGTTCTCGTCGCCGCCCCGGGAGGCGCCCTGGTCGCCGTGCCGGCGCGGGTGCCGGGGGGCATCGTGCCGGCCGTCCTCCCGGACGCGGGGCGCCTCACCGTCCGGGTGCCCGCCCTGGGCACCTCCGACGCGGTGGCCGCCTTGACCGTGACCGGCGCGGACGGGACCTTCCTGCGGAACCTGAGTCCCGACGGAACGGTGCGGGCCACCTGGGAAGTGCTGGGAGGCAGAGCGGTGGTGGACGGGGTTCCCGCCGGCGTGTGGACCGTGCGCGCCACGGCGCCGGACGGCCGGGTCTGGTCGGCGTCGGCCACGACGGGCGGCGCCGACCAGGAGGTGAGCCTGAATTGAGGGCCGTTCGAGGAGCTAGCTGATGAACTCGCAGCTCAGATACGTCTCGCCGGATGTGCAGTGGTCGGTGCCCTCGCGGCCGTTGACCAGGTCAGTTCCGGTTTCGCCGTACATGTAGTCGTCGCCGAGGCCGCCGAAGAGCTGGTCGTTCTCAGAGCCGCCGTAGACGCTGTCATTGCCGTCATGCCCGGCCAGGATGTCGTTGCCGGGTTCCCCCTCAACCAGGTCGGCGTTGCCGAAGCCGCCGATGTCGTCGTCGCCGTAGCCGCCGTAGAGCCTGTCGATGCCGCTCCCGCCGCAGATCTGGTCGTTGCCGTTGTTGCCGTAGATCTGGTCGTCGCCGCCGTTGCCGATGATGACGTCGGCGCTGCTCGGGGCATAGATGAAATCGTTGCCGCTCGTCCCGACGATCGTGGGCGACGAGCAGTCGAGGGCGGCGGCCGGTCCGGCAGCCAGCCCCAAGGTCAGAAGGGCGAAACAGGCCACACAGGTCGCGTCGAGGCGCATTCTCATGCGGAAACCTCCCATTGGACGTCTAGAACAGCGTGTAGATGAACGGCGCCGTGGCCTGGCTGGTGACGACCAGCAGGATCACCAGCCCCAGGATGAGCACCAGGGGGACGATCCAGTAGACCTTGTTCTGCCGGGCGAACTGGACGATCTCGCCCATGAAGGAGCCGAAGTAGCGAACTTTACGCATGATTTGATTCTACTCCACCTGACTTGTAGGGGCGGCCCTATGTGGCCGCCCTGTTCCCCACCCAGGGCGGCCACATAGGGCCGCCCCTACAGAACGCTAATCCAACTGGAATTCCTGCCGCCAGTCCCCCTTCTCCTCGATCTCAGGCTGCGCTTTCTTGTCGAGCAGGAAGGGACCGAGCACCAGATAGTCCATCTCCGTGCGCATGAAGCACCGGTAGGCGTCTTCCGGCGTGCAGACGATCGGCTCGCCGCGTACGTTGAAACTGGTGTTGACGATCACCCCGTAACCGGTGAGCTTCTCGAACTCCTGGATGATCGCGTGGTAGCGCGGGCTCTCCTCGCCGACCGTCTGGATGCGCGCCGAGTAGTCGACGTGGGTGATCGCGGGGACGTCCGAGCGCGGCCGGTTCACCCACTCGGTCAGCGGCAGGTCGCGCTCGTCCCCCCGCTTCGGAACGCGCCGGCTCTCGACGACGTCGGCCACTAGCAGCATGTAGGGGCTCGGCCGGTCGAGGTCGAAGTAGTCCGACACCCGCTCCTCCAGCACGCTCGGCGCGAACGGCCGGAAGCTCTCCCGGTACTTGATTTTCAGGTTCATCACCGACTGCATCTTGGGGCTGCGCGCGTCGCCGATGATCGAGCGGCCGCCGAGCGCCCGCGGCCCGAACTCCATCCGCCCCTGGCAGAGGCCGATGACGTTCTCGCCCGCGATCACCTCGGCGATCCGCCGCGCCCAGTCGGCGTCCGAGAGCTCCTCGTAGGGATAGCCGTGGAAGTCGAGGAACTCCCGGGTTTGCTCGCGCGTGAACTCGGGGCCGAGCAGCGAGCCGCGCATGGCGTCCCGCGGCTTGCCGGCGGCCGAGAGCGAGACCGTCCGCGGCTTGTCCATGGCGTTGTGCCAGACCGCGAGAGGGGCGCCGAGGGCGCCGCCGGCGTCCCCCGCCGCGGGCTGGATCCAGATGTCGTCGAAGATCCCCGCGCGCAGCAGCACGCCATTGGCCACGCAGTTGAGCGCCACGCCGCCGGCCATGCAGAGGTGGCGTTTGCCGGTGATCTCGCGGGCGTGGCGGGCAAGCTTGAGGACGATCTCCTCAGTGACGTCCTGGATCGACTTCGCGATGTCCATCTCGCGCTGGGTGATCGGCGACTCCGGCGGCCGCGCCGGGCCGCCGAATAGCGCCGCGAACCTGCCATTCGTCATCGCCAAGCCGTCGAGATAGCCGAAATAGTCCATGTTCATGCGGAAGGAGCCGTCCTCGCGGACGTCGACCAGCTCCCGCTTGATGAGGTCCGCGTATTTCCCCTCGCCGTAGGGGGCGAGCCCCATCAGCTTGTACTCGCCCGAGTTCACCCGGAAGCCGGTGAAGTAGGTGAAGGCGGAATAGAGCAGGCCGAGCGAGTGGGGGAAGGTCAGCTCGCGGATCAGCCGCAGGCGGTTCCCCTCGCCGACGCCGATCGTGGTGGTGGCCCATTCGCCGACGCCGTCGAGCGTCAGCACCGCCGCCTCCTCGAAGGGGGAGGGGTAGAAGGCCGACGCCGCGTGCGACTCGTGGTGCTCGGTGAAGAAGATCTCCTTCGCCTCGCCGACGCCGCACAGCTCCAGGGCCTCCTGGATCTGCGGCGGGATCCAGAGCTTCTCGCGCAGCCAGACCGGCAGCGCCATCACCGCCGAGCGCAGCCCCTTGGGGGCCGTCGCGAGATAGGTCTCGAGGATGCGGTGGAACTTGAGCAGCGGCTTGTCGTAGAACACGACCCCGTCGAGCTCCCCCGGGCGGACGCCCCCCTCGGCGAGGCAGTAGCGCACCGCGTTGGTGGGGAACCCCTCGTCGTGCTTCTTGCGGGTGAAGCGCTCCTCCTGGGCCGCGGCCACGATGCGCCCCTCGTCCACCAGGCAGGCGGCCGAGTCGTGGTAGTAGCAACTGATGCCGAGGAGCTTCATCAGAACTGCTTGCGGTAGGACTCGGGAGTCCGCGCGCGCTCGCGCTCGTCGGTCGCGATCCAGTAGGTGGGCAGGCGGCGGTCGGCGTCCGGATGATTGCCACGAGTGATGCCGAGCTTGCCGCGCGCCCGCAGGAACAGGCCGGCCGGCAGGAAGACGAGATAGAAGAGCAGGGGCATCAGCAGCCAAGTGAAGGCGGCACCCACGAAGTAGGCGAAGCGGTCGAGAACCCGGGTCAGGCCTTTATAAAGGCCGAGCGGCGAGGCCAGGGCGATCAGGGCGATCAGGATGGCGATCGCGGCGATCACCTCCGCCGCCAGCGTCCGGTGGAGGACGAAGTAGAACAGCGCCGCAACGGCGAGGCCGATGGCGCCGCCGATCAGCCCCTTCCGGCGGTTGGCCGCCGCCTCGCGGGCGAGTGCCGCGGTGCCCACGTCTGCCCGTCCGCGCCAGTTCCAGGCGACGGCCGAGGCCTCGGCGCGGGGTTCCATCGTTGATTCCGGCATTCCTACCTTGTCTCCGCCGACTGGCGGGTTCCTCGAAGCAGCAGAGGATATTCCGGACGCAGGGTGCCATGCAAGGAAGAAGCCCGGAACCGCGGTCTTTCGGCTCGCTCCGTCCGCTCGCAGGCACCAGTCAGGGTGTGGGGCAACACGCCACCTTCGAAAGGAGATCACCCATGAAGACCCTGCTCCGTACCTCCGGTTTAGCCGCTGTTCTCGCTTTTGCAGCCTTCACGGCCGGAAGCGCGGCCTTCCCCCCTCAGTACGTCACTTGCCATGCCTTCTGCTCCAACTTCAGTACCCACTCGTTCTATCAGGCGAGCTGGCAGTCCACCGTGTCGGAGTGCTGCAGCGGGACATTCAATCCCTGTCCCGCGGGATATAGTCAGGGTAGCCATACGTACACGACCGCTGGCGGAAACTTGGCGATCTGCATCGAGTAACCTGGAAGGGAGACCCATGAAGACGCTGCTCCGCACCTCGGCCCTGACCGCCGCCCTCGCCCTCACCGCCCTCGCCGCCGGCCACGCGACGTTCACGCCCCCTCCACCCTCGGGGTCCGGCACCTGCCGCACCACCTGCTACGGCTCGCCCAACGTAACCGTGAGCTGGCCGTCGAGCCAATCGGCCTGCTGCAGCGACACCGGCGCTTCCCACTGCCCGGCGGGAACCGTGCCCTCGGGATGGACCTCATACCAGCCCAGCGGCGGCTTCGCCGGATTCTGCCCCAACACCTGATCTCGACGTTGGCGGGGGGCGTATAGAATGGCCCGGCCATGACGACGCCCCCCTTCCCCGAGCCCTTCCGTGCCCTCACGATCCCCGGTTTCACCCTCGGCCACGGCACGGACCCCAAGAACCTCACCGGCCTGACCGTGATCCTCTGCCCCGAGGGGGCGCTGGCGGCGGCGGAGGTGCGGGGGTCGGCTACCGGCACCCGGCAGTTCGACTCCCTGGTCTCCGCCCAGCACGTATCGAGCAAAGCCCACGCGGTGGTGCTCGCCGGCGGCAGCGGCTTCGGGCTCTCCTCGGCCGATCTGGTCGTCAAGTGGCTGGCCCGCCACGGCTACGGTTTCCAGACCGGCGTCGCCACGGTACCGATCGTCCCCACCGCGATCCTCTTCGACCTCGCCTTCGGCAATCAGGTCTTCCCCGGCCCGGTCCTGGTCGACGAGGCGATCGTGTCGGCGGCGCAGGGGCCGATCGCGATGGGGAGCGTCGGCGCGGGCACCGGCGCGACGGTGGGCAAGGCGAACGGCGGCCCGGCCAACGGCATGAAGGGGGGCTTCGGGTTCGCCAGCCTGACCGTGCCGGGGGGGCCCACCGTGGCCGCCGCCGTGGCCGTGAACGCCTTCGGCGACGTCCGCCGGCTCGACGGCACCCTCCTCGCCGGCTGCCGCACCGCCGCGGACTCCCACGAGCTCGCCGACGCCGAGCGCATTCTGGCCAACCTGCCGCCCGAGACAGTGGGACCCTGGGAAGGGAACACCACCCTGGCCGTGGTGATGACCGACGCCGCCCTCACCAAGGCCAACCTCCTCAAGGTCTGTAACATGGCCTTCGGCGGCTTCCACCGCACCCTCTCCCCGGCCCTCTCCCTCTACGACGGCGACCTCGTCGTCGCCCTCTCGGCGGGGGAGCGCAAAGCCCACGTCAACCAGATCGGCGTGCTCGCCGAGCGCGCGGTGGCCGAGGCGATCCTCGCCGGAGTGGCCGCGGCGGACGGGTTCGGGATTTTGCCGGCGGTGCGGGATCTGGCCTCGTAGGCGTTTTCACGTGGAACGTCGGGTGAGGGGCTAGAGAAGCTTTCTGAATTCCTCCTCAGTCAGTCCCGCGTCCCGCACGATGCCGCCAAGGGTAAACGCGTTGATTGGATCGTGACGAGGGATGGTGAGGATCCGGATTCCATCCGACATCACGATGTGCTTGCTTTGACGGACGACGCGGAACCCGGCCTTCTCTAGGGCACGCACCGCCTTCAGGTGGGGAATGCCTGGAATCTTCCCCACCGGCTACACCGCCACATCCACCTCGCGGACTTCGGCGCCCCGAACCAGCTCGATGGCGACGGCCAAGTACTCGCGGATTGCGTCCTCGATATTCAGGAGGGCTTCCTTTTCGGTCTCTCCCTGGGACCAGCATCCAGGCAGCCCAGGGACCGAGACGCTGAAGCCTTCTTCGGACGAGTACAGCGCGACTTTGAATTTCACCGATTCACCTCGATCGGATTATAGCGCCCCAGCCCCTACCGCCGCCGCCCCTGATCCTTATACCCGCCCCGCCCCCGATCCTGCGTGGGAGGGGGCCGGCGATCCCGGCCACGCTCGTGGGGGCCGGCGCTTTCCGTGGTCGCCACCCGGATCTCCACCGCCCGGCCGCGGATGGTGGCGCCGGCCATCCTCTGGAGCACCTGGTCGCGGAACTGCGAGGGCAGCTCGACGAAGGTGAAGTCGTCGTAGATGTCGATCGAGCCGATCGCCTTGCCGGGGACTCCCGCCTCGTTGGCGATCGCCCCTACGATGTCCCCCGGCCGTACGCCGGCGCGGCTGCCGGCGTCGATGAACAGCCGCACCATGCCGTCCTCGGTGCGGGCGATCCGTTCCGGCGCGGGCTCCACCTCGACCTCCAGCGGCTTGTCGCCGCGGGCGAGACGGGCGGCGGCGGCGGCGATCTCGGCGAGGTCGAGCCCCTCCTCGACCAGCTCCTCGACCAGGGAGAGATAGAGGTCGAGATCCCCCTCCTCCACGGTGCTCCGGATGTTGTCCTTGAACAGGGCGACCCGGCGCGCGGCCACGTCGGCCTGGGTGGGCATCTTCATCGGCGTGATGCGCTGGCCGGTGTAGCGCTCGATCTCCGTCATCATCCGCCGCTCGCGGGGGGAGACGAAGAGCACGGCGACTCCCGAGCGTCCGGCCCGGCCGGTGCGGCCGATGCGGTGGACGTAGGCCTCGACGTCGTTGGGGATGTCGTAGTTGACGACGTGGCTGATCCGTTCGACGTCCAGGCCACGGGCGGCGACGTCGGTGGCCACCACGATCTCCACCTGGCCCCCCTTCAGGCGGCGGATCACGGTCTCGCGCTGCGCCTGGTTCATGTCGCCATGCATCGCCTCGGCGGCGTAGCCGCGCCCCTGGAGCCGCTCGGTGAGCTCGGCGGCGCCGTTCTTGGTACGGGTGAAGATCAGCACCGCGTCGGTCTGCTCGGTCTCCAGGATACGGGCGAGGGCGTCCAGCTTCTGCTGCGGCCCGACATGGAGATAGCGCTGCTCGATGGCGGGCACCGTCATCGTCTTGTGCTCGATCTCGATCCCCAGCGGGTTGCGCAGGTGGCGCTCGGCGATGCGCCGCACCTCGCGCGGCAGGGTGGCCGAGAAGAGCGCCGTCTGCCGCCCCTCCGGCGCCTGCGAGAGGATCCACTCGACGTCCTCGATGAAGCCCATGCGGAGCATCTCGTCCGCCTCGTCGAGCACCACGACGCGGACGGCGTCGAGGCGGAGCGAGCCCCGCCGCAGATGGTCCATGATCCGGCCCGGCGTGCCGACGACCACGTGGACACCGCGGTCCAGCCGCTTGAGCTGGAGCTGGATCGGCTGGCCGCCGTAGACCGGCAGCACCCCGACGCGGCCGATGTATTTGGAATAGGAGTGGATCGCCTCCGCCACCTGGATCGCCAGCTCGCGGGTGGGAGCGAGCACCAGCGCCTGGACCTCGGGGACGGCGAGATCGATCTTCTCCAGGATCGGGATGGCGAACGCCGCCGTCTTGCCCGTGCCGGTCTGCGCCTGGCCGATCAGGTCGCGCCCGGCGAGCATCGGCGGGATCGTCTTCTCCTGGATCGGCGTCGGCGCCTCATATCCGATCTCGGTGATCGCCCTCATGATGGGCGCCGACAGCCCAAGGCTCTCGAAGGTCACCGTGTCCCTCTCTTCCTGCTCTTCTTGTCCTACGTCTTCTGCCATGACTTCCTCCGGTTTGGAACTCTATCGTGTTTAGCGAAAAAAACGCCGGAGGGACCAGCCCCTTACCCAGCCCGTGCTACCCTCCCAGCATGGCATGGATCATTGGAACGACCCTCGACGAGCGGCACGTCAACTTGCAGGTGAGCCAGATCGCGGCCATCCTCGACCGGGTTCCGAAGCGTCCGCAGGACGGCTGCGTGGTCATCCTGGCGGGCAGCGGCGAGTCCCTGGAGCTCAAGGAGAGCCCGGCGGAGCTGCTGCGGTCCGCCGAGAACGAGGAGCACCCGGAAAACACCTCCGCCCAGCCTGGAAACGTCTGGTAAGGCAGGGGGGCGTCCCCCGACTCTATTTCTCTGGAGCCTAGTCTTTCTCTAGGGACTAACTCAGAGAGGGGGCCCGGAGTTGATCGGCCTTGAGCCGGCCCTCCGGAGTGAGGGTGACCGATTGAGGAACCTGCAGGCTGGGGCCGGTCCAGCTCACCAACCCCGCCCGCCGCAGATCGAAGATGTCGTCGGCGACGATCCGGCCGCCATCGCTCCGGCTCGCATTGGGCTGGCCCGAATCGTCGAGCCAGACTTCAATGTCGGTGCCACGGAGGAGGGCCAGCAGGAGGTCGCCTTGTTCGCGTTCGTGAGCCATGCCCCCATTCTACCTCGCGGGAGGGATACACTGAGCCGGATGGATGCGCGCATGGGTTTTCCCGACTGGCTCCTGGCGCCGCTGCTGCGGCCAAGCGAGCGCCCGCCCGGCGCGCGCCGCGCGAGCCCGCGCTCGGGCGTCCCCGGACAGGTCACACGGACTCCACCCCGCCGCTCCTTCGGCCTGCGGCCGCCCGTTGCCCCACCCGCTCCGAGACGGCCGATCCGCCGCTCCTAGCCTCTCGCTTTCAAGGCTCGCCTGCGTCCAGCTCGGCCACCAGCTTCCTGGGGGCGACCACGCGGTAGGCATCCGTGACCAGATCCGCGATCTGGTCCCAGTCGACCGGCACGTCCAGCCGCACGCCGAGCCAGCCGCGATGCCCCACGTAGGGCGGAACGAAGAACCGCTCCGGGTCCGAACCGACGAGCGCCTCCTGCGCCCCGTCCGGCGCGGCGCACCAGAACGACAGCCGGTCGTCGTGATGGTGGTTGGCGTACATCACGAACGTCTTCTTCCCACGCACGAACCACGTCGGCTCGCCATGGCTGAGCCGTTCGGTGGTCTCCGGCAGTGCGAGACAGAGCTGCCGGAGCCTCTCCAGGGTGTCCTTGGCCATGCTAGGGATTCTGGCATGAGCCTCTTGCGACACAAAGCCCTGTTGTGCTGCAATGTTGGCACAAGCCATGACACGCGAGGACTACGAAGAGCAGAAGCGGCGGCTCGCCGAACAGCACCGGGCTCTCCTGGAGATGGTGGAGACCGCCCATCAGCTTCAGCTCCGGGCGCTGGAGATCGTCTGGCGGATGATGTCCGGAGAGGGCACGGCGGAAGCTCTTCCTCCACCGGTGGTTCCCCGTCCGGCAGCCGCTGCTCCACTATCGCCCGCCCCTCCCGCGCGGCGGCGCCAGAAGGCCGGGGAGCTCTACCACGATGTCCTCGCCGCTCTGCCCGGGCTTCCGGACCCCTTTACCCAGTCCGACGTCTGCGGGGCGATCGGCTACACTCCCGACCGCGGCTCGCTCTACCGGACGCTCCAGGAGCTGAGGATACAGGGGAGCCTCGCCGTACAGTCGAGCGGTTCCGGCAGTCAGCCGACGAGCTACCGCCGGGCCTAGATGAGCACAGAAGGAGCCCAGCCGTGATTCACGTCCGGGCAGATGCGACACCGCCCACCGTCTCCGCCTCACGCGGGAGCAGGATGGAGACACGGCGGGCCCTGGCTGCGACACGGAAACACGCTCCCGCGCCTCTCGACCCGGCTGCTGCGACACGGCCCCCGCGAGTTGCGGAGCGGCCCTCGCGAATTGCCATACGCAATTCGGGGATTGCGCGACGCACTCCGCGGGGAGCGCAGCGCAATTCGTCTGGGGCATGTCGCAATTCGCGGGTTGCGTGACGCAATACGCGGGGGGAGTGACGCAATTCGCGGGGGGAGTGACGCAATTCGCGAGATGCGTCACGCAGCTCACAGAGGGCGCAACGCAATTCGCGGGGGCCGTGTGGCAATTCGAAGGAAGCGTGCCGCAATTCGCGAGGGCGGAGACGCGCGAGGGTTGGGCGCTGGCGGCGGAGCCCGGGGTTGTGTCGCAAACCGCGGAGATCCTCGCGCCGAAGCCTGGGCGTTGCCGCACGGAGGTGGAGGACGCGGAAGGCGAGAGGGATTCGGAGGGTTGATGCCGCCGCGGAGACGCCCCACCGACGTTGGCCTTTGCAAGATCAGCGCACATCGTCTGGGGCGTCTCTACGGTACGTCGGAGGCTTGGCCCCAAGAGGAGGTTGCGGAGGCGTTGGAGATCCTGCGTCTTGCGAGGTCCCCGTAACCTCCACCTATTACCACCGCAACACCGTTCCGTAGAGACGCTCCCAGACGATCTACGACACCCTGCGAAGGCCACGGGGACGGCGGGGCGTCTCCGCAGCGGCAAGACCGTCCCGATCCTCTCCGACCTCGGACGTCACGAGCCCCGAAGGGGCGGCACGCAACGCAGCGCATTCAGCGAACGACCCCCACCCGCTGTAAGATCTCCACCAAACCCTGCGAGGCCCGTTGCGTATTACAGGACGGGAGAGGCCCGTTCCCAGGGCGGCTCCCCTCTATAAGGACAACCCATGACACCCATTCTCGAACTGCGGAACGTCCGCAAGGCATACGGCGACTTTGTGGCGGTGGACAGCGTCTCGATGGCCGTGCCGGCGGGCAGCATCTTTGGGCTGCTGGGGCCGAATGGCGCCGGCAAGACGTCCACGATCCGCATGATCATGAACATCACGGCCCCGGATTCCGGGGAGGTCATCGTGTTCGGGCACCCCCGGACCGCCGACGACCTGCGGCGGATCGGCTACCTGCCCGAGGAGCGCGGGCTCTACCGGAAGATGACCGTGATGGACCAGCTCGTCTTCTTCGGCGAGATCCGCGGCCTGCGAGGGCCCAAGCTGGTCGCCGACATCCAGCGCTGGCTCGAACGGGTCGACCTCGCCAAGTGGGCGAAGTCGAAGATCGAGGAGCTGTCCAAGGGCATGCAGCAGAAGGTGCAGCTCATCGGCACCGTGCTCCACACGCCCGACCTCCTGATCCTCGACGAGCCCTTCTCCGGCCTCGATCCCATCAACCAGGAGCTCTTCCGCGAGTTGCTGCTCGACTACCGGTCAAAGGGCAAGAGCGTCGTGCTCTCCACCCACGGCATGGAGCTCGCCGAGCGGATGTGCGACCACATCTGCCTGATCTCCAGAGGCCGTGCCGTACTCGACGGCGAGCTGAAGGCGATCAAGCGCAGGATCGGGGGGAACGCCTTCCGGCTGGTGGCCGACGGCGACCTCGGACGGCTGCAGGAGATGCCGGAAGTGGAGCAGGCGCTCGTGCAGGACGGCGTCGCGAAGCTGCTGCTGCGCCCCGAGGTGCAAGGGGCCGCGGTGCTGCGGCAGCTCGTGGAATTCCTCAATGTTCACGAGTTCCGCTCCGAGGAGCCGGAGCTCGAGCAGATCTTCCTCAAGGTGGTGAACGATGCAACTTAAGAACGTCGCCGTCATCGCGAAGCGCGAGTACATGCAGCGGGTCAAGACCAAGGCGTTCTGGATCACGACGCTGATCCTCCCCCTGTTCGTGACCGCAATCTCGGTCCTGCCCGCCCTGCTGCTCTCGAAGAGCAAGGCCAGCCAGAAGATCGTGGTGGTCGACGAGACCGGCAAGGTGGGCTCCACCCTGGTGGCGAAGATGAACTCCGGAGAGCTGGAGAAGCCGCAGCCGGGCAAGAGCCGGGAACAGATGGTGAGCTTCGACGCCGAGGCCGAGCCGCCGGCCGTCGACCGGACCGCCCAGCGGGCAAGTCTCGACAAGCGGGTGCTGGGCAAGGATCTCGACGCCTGGGTATGGGTCGGCCCCGGGGTGTTCGCGGACAAGCCGGTCGAGTATCACGCCCGCAGCGTCTCGAACGTCTTCACGCAGGAGGCGCTGAGGGACGAGATCTCCACGGTGGTGCGGCAGGTGCGCTTCCGCGACGCCGGGATCGATCCGGCGCGGGTGGCCGAGCTGAGCCGGTCGGTGAAGCTGGAGACGCAGAAGGTCTCGGCTTCGGGAAGCCGGGCCGAGGGGGGACTGGGGGCCGCGGCGCTCGCCATGGTCCTCTTTTTCATCCTCTACATCTCGATCATCATGTGGGGGCAGCAAGTGATGCAGGGGGTGCTGGAGGAGAAAGGATCGCGGGTGATCGAGGTGGTGATCTCGTGCGTCACGCCGTTCGAGCTGATGATGGGCAAGCTGCTCGGCATCTGTCTGCTGGGGCTGACGCAGCTCGGCGTCTGGCTCGCCACGGTGCTGGTGGTGACCACGCCGGGTCTGGTCGCCGCGATGATGGTGCTGCCCGCGGGGGTCTCGCTGCCGACGCTGTCGCCGGTGATGCTGATCAACTTCGTCCTGCTCTTCATCCTCGGCTTCCTCGCCTACGCCACGCTCTACGCCGGGATCGGCGCCTCGTTCAACAACATCCAGGAGGCGCAGCAGGCGGCGGGGCTCGCGATGACGTTCGTGATCATCCCGGTGATGGTGATGTATCCGGTGATCAACGATCCGAACTCGCGGATGGCCACGGTGCTGTCGCTGATCCCGATGTTCACGCCGCTGCTGATGCCGCTACGGATCGCGATCGACATGCCCCCGATCTGGCAGCTCGCCCTCGCCTACGCGCTGACGATCAGCTTCGTGATCGGGATGGTCTGGATCTGCGCCCGCATCTACCGGGTGGGGATCCTGATGTACGGCAAGAAGCCGACGTTCGCCGAGATCTGGAAGTGGACGCGGTACGCGTGAGGGCCCTGATCACCCCTCGTTGAGCAGGGCCTTGAGCTGGGCGGGGTCGACGGGCTTGGTCAGGTGGAGATCGAAGCCGGCCTCCTTGGAGCGGCGGCGGTCTTCGTCGCGGCCGTAGCCGGTGACGGCGATCAGCTTGGCGGAGGAGGTGGAGGGGTCCTTCCGCAGCGCGGTCGCCACCTCGTAGCCGGTCATGCCGGGGAGGCCGAGGTCGCAGAGCACCACCTCGGGATGGAAGGCGCGGGCGGCCTGGACGCCGTCCGTGCCGGAGGCCGCGGTCGCGACCTCGTGGCCGGAGAGCTCCAGGAAGTCGCGCAGGGTGGCGGCGGCGTCCGCGTTGTCCTCGACGACCAGGATCCGCCGCGCCGCGGGGTGGATCTCGACCTCCTCGGCGGGCTGCTGGTGCTCCTCGGCGGTGCCTTCCGGCGCGATCAGGGGCAGCAGGAAGCAGAACTCGGAGCCCTGGCCCGGCCCTTCGCTGCGGGCGGTCATCTCGCCGCCGTGCAGGTCGATCAACCCCTTGGACACGGCGAGCCCCACGCCGAGGCCCCCCTGGGAGCGGTCGAGACTGTGGTCCCCCTGGGTGAAGACCTCGAAGACGTAGGGGAGCTCCTCCGGGGGGATGCCGGCGCCGGTGTCGCGGACGCTGACCTCCGCGCGCTTGCCGCTGGCGGCCTCCCGCACCCGCACGGTGATGCGGCCGCCCCGGGCGGTGAACTTGGCGGCGTTGTCCATCAGATTGGAGAGCGCCTGCGAGAGGCGGAGGCGATCGCCGCGGATCCGTAGCGGCGGCTTTTCGGCGAGGTCGAGGCGGAGCGTCAGGCCGGCCTCCCCCAGCGCCCCGCGATACCCCTCGACGGTCTCGCGCACGAGCTCGGTCAGGTCCAGCTCCTCGCACTGCAGCTCGACCTGGCCGCGGGTGACGCGGGAGGCTTCGAGCAGGTCGTCGATCAGCACCGCCTGATGGAGCACCTGCCGCTCGGCGGCGTCGATCGCCCGCTTCCAGGTCTCGTCCCCCTCCCCCTTCATCCGCAGCACCTGGAGGGCGTTGCTGATCGTGCCCAGCGGATTGCGCAGCTCGTGGGCGAGCATCGAGAGCAGCTCGTCCTTGGCGCGGTCGGCGCGCTCGAGCGCCGCGCGTTTCTGCGACAGCCGCAGGGTGACGTCCTCGAGCTTGGCTTCGCTGAAGCGGGCGCGCTGGAGCTGCGCCATCATCCAGTCGATCCGCTCGTCCACCGGCCGGTCGCCGAGCACCATGTCGGGGGGCTCGTAGTAGGCGTTGGGGCAGATCTGATCGCCGAGCACGGCGAGCGGATGGGTATGGAGGGCGTCCTGGATGGTGTCGGCGGAGGAGCCTTCGCGGGAGTAGCGGCAGAGCGCGCAGGTGCGGCTGCCGGCGAGGAAGCGGTTGAGGTGCGCCTCGTACTCGCGCAGCCGGTCGGCGCCCGCGGTGCCCTCGAGCAGCCAGCCCATGTTCCAGGTGGCGCGCAGGCCGGAGAAGCCGTCGTCGAGCGCCTGCTGCTCGGCTTGGCGGAGCATGTCCATCATGGTGCCAGGGTCGAAGCGGCCGCCGGGGAGCCAGGTATCGCGCCGGGTCACGAAGACGAGGGCGCCGCGGTCGCACTCGCCGGTGACGTCCACCCCCGCCTCGACGAGGGCGTGCTCCAGCCGGCGCCCGCTGGTGCCATGGCCGACGAACAGGCAGCGCTCGCCCGCCGCGAAGCCCGCCTTGAGATAGGGGATCAGCGCCGCCGTCTGCTCGGCCGCGCTACGATAGATCAGACAAAGGTGATCGCCCTGACGCAGGCGAGCGATCCGCCTCTCGAGTTCGCCATCCACAACACATCCTCCAGCGGAGAGAGCGAGGCCCGGCGGAGCCGCCGGGGATCTCGATCCAAGCTGCCTTGTGCCGCCTCACTCCCTCTCCGCGCCGTCGTTACTCCCGATTGGGCTCGCTTGACGACTGCGGCCGGCATTTGGCCATTGCAAGAAGCGTGCGCAGGTTGAGCGCGGGCTGAAAAGAGAAAGCAGCGGCTTCGGGAGGGGGAAAAAAGAGGTACCGCGGGGCGGTCCGGAGGACCGCCCTGGTTCAACTCGGCTCTTCGTCCGGCTCGCTCTCGGGCGGCGCCGCGGGGGTGATCATGCCGTGGAGATAGCGGACCAGCTTGTGGAAGCCCTCGAGCATCTCGCTCAGGGCCTGCTCTTCCAGCGGCGGAAGCTGCCGTTTGAGGCCCAGGACGCGGTAAACGCTGTTGCCACCGGCGTTTCCGGAGTCCTGTGCCGAATCCTCTGGGCGATAAGACTGCCAGGTTTCCCGGAGCCCTCCAGGCCGGCGGATCGCCTCCGGCCGCTCGTTGACGATCTGGAGGGCATTGTGCAGATCGTTGAGATCGCATTCCAAGGAGGCCAGGATCTTCTCCAGCGTGTCGAGGGACGGCTTCTGCTTACCGGTCTCGTAGGCGGAGAGCATCGCCTTGGTGATCCCTGCGGCGTCAGCGACTTGGTACTGCCTCTTACCCTGGCGGTCGCGTAGCCAGCGTAAGGCTCTTCCCAGTCCGTTGAAGATCGACATGACCGGAATGTACCTTCTCCAGAGTCCTGTGGCAAGCGCAAACTTATGTGGATCAATGACTTGGGCGGAGAAAAAGATTCCTGGGAGCCGTATCTTTGTTCTTCCTTGTCGTGTGCCCCGGCACTTCGTGGTTGTTGGGTTCGACAATATATGCTCTATAATCGCCTTACGAGACGCCACCGGGGTTCTCGAATTACGTGTCCAAAACAAGTCGAGACGTAACTCGCGGCGGCGGGACCTGGAAAGCGATGCCGGAAAACCATCCCGATCCATATCTTTTAGAGCGCTTCATGCGCAACGAGGTCGACGGCGAGGAGAGCCGGAGGATCGTACGCCACCTGCTCGGCGGCTGCGCGCGGTGTGTCGGCGTGACCCGGCCGATCTGGGATCTCGGCGACAGGCGGCCGGATGATCCCTTGGAGGAGCCCCAGGATAGACCGGTCCCCGGCCGCCCTTCAAGGCCGGACGGAGGGGACGAGGGGCGGGTCTCGCGGCGGCTGTCGGAGGTGCTGGAGTTCCCTCGCGCCGAACGCCGGCAGCGGATCGGCGCCGACGAGCGCTTTCAATCCCCCGCCCTTTGCGAGCTGCTGATGGCGTCGAGCCGGCAGGCGGGGACCTCGGTTCTGGCGGTCGAACGGGCGGAGGCGGCGGTCGACGTCGCCGAGCGGCTCGAGGTCCGCCGATACGGCGAGCCGTTGGCGCGCGCCCTGAGAATCCGCGCCTGGATCTGCCTGGGGAGCGCCCGCCGGCTCGCGAGCGATCCGCGCGGTGCGGCGGAGGCCCTGAAGCAGGCCGAGCCGATGCTGGTGGAGGGGGAAGACCTCCTGGAGGAGGCGGAGCTTCACGAGCTCGCGGCCTGCCTGGAGGCGGATCAGGGGGGTCTCGAAGAGGCGGAGCGCCGGCTCGACCGGGCGCTGGCCCTGGCCCGGGGTCTGGGGGAGCGGCATCTCGAGGGGCGAATCCTGGTGCAGAAGGGGACGGTCCGCGGCTGGCTGCAGGGGGAGGGGCCGGCGTGGCAAGGGATCGAATGGCTGGAAGAGGGGCTGGACCGGCTGGACGGGGAGCGGGAGCCGGCGTTCATGGCCTTCGCGCTCCATCGCCTGGCCCTGCTGCTCGCCGAGGGGAAGCGCCGGGAACTCGCCATCCTGGCGCTCCAGCGGGCGCGGCTCCTGTACCGCCGGCTGGGGGACGAGCCCAACCTCGTGCGGCTCCGCCATCTGGAGGGGAAGATCGGGGAGGCCGCGGGCGCCGCGCGCGAGGCCGAGGCCGCTTTCCTCGACGCGCGGAAGGGTTTCGTCGGCGCCGGGCTGGGAATGGAGGCGGCGGGCGCCCTGCTCGACTTGGCGATGCTCTACACGCGGGAGGGGCGGGCGCCGGAGATCCGCCCGTACGCGGAGGATCTGCTCCCCATCTTCCGCGCCCCGGACCTCCGGCAGGGCGTGGCGGCGGCGCTGCTCTTCTTCCGCCAACTGGTGGAGACCGAGCACGCCGACCTCGAGGCGCTCTCGGCCGTGGCCCACTACGTGAACGGACTGCCGCGCGAAAGCCGGCCGGGGTTGCGGTAGGGGGCGGGCGGGAATTCAAAAAGCGGAATCCATTTCGTTGTAGAGATGAACGGGAACACCCCCCGGGATTTCTACCCCGCCCCTGACTGTTAAACTGGTCCTGGTGAACGAAGCATCATCCTTCTCTTCTTCCATCCTGTCCACGGCAACCGCGCAGGCGCTGGAGTTTCCCAGCCTCCTGGCGGTGGTCTCGCGTTTCGCGGCGAGCGACCTGGGGCGGGAGCGCGCGCTCGGGCTGCGGCCGTTCGAGGAGGAGGCCCCGCTGCGGGCGCGGCGGATCCTCTTCGAGGAGGCCTCGCGGCTGGTCGGCGAGCGGGCTCTGGTGCCGGACTTCGATGTCCCCTTGAGCGACCTGCTGACCGGCATCGCGACCGGCCGGCCGCCGGTCGAAGGGCTCGACCTGGTGCGGCTGGCGGATCTCGGCCGCGCCACCCGGGCGGCGGCGGCGCGCATCCGCGAGGCCGTCCCCCCCACCCCGGCACTGGACGCTCTCGCCCGCGAGCTGCCGGACATCGACTCGCTGCTGAAGAAGATTGATCGCATGCTCGACCGCCGGGGCGAGGTGCGGGAGGACGCGAGCCCCCGGCTCACCGCCCTGCGCCGGCAGATCCGCACCGTGCGCGACCAGATCTACCGCGATCTCGGGGAGTTCGTCTCCAGCCACAAGGACGAGCTGTCGGAGGAGACGATCCCGATGCGCGGCGGCCGGCTGGTGGTGGTGCTCCAGTCCGGCGCGCGCGGCCGCAGCGGCGGTCTCGTCCACGGCCGCTCGGCGACCGGCCGGAGCTTCTACTTCGAGCCGCTGCAGGTGGTGGAGACCAACAACACGCTGCAGCAGTCGGTGGAGGATGAAGAGGCGGAGCGGCGGCGCATCCTGGCCGAGCTGATCGAGGCGGCGCGGGCGGCGCTCCCGGCCCTGCGGGAGCACTCGCAATTCCTGGGTGAGCTCGACCTCCTCCAGGCCTCCGTGCGCTTCGGCGACCGCTGCGGCGCCGTGCTCCCCGAGATCGGCGCGCGCCATGATCTGAAGCTCCTGCTGGCCCGCCACCCGTTGCTCGACCCCTGCCTCGCCGATGTCCGCGAGGAGGCGCTCGGGCAGGCCGGGCACTCGGGGGAGATCGTGCCGCTGCACGTCGAGCTCAACCATCAGCGGCGGATCCTGGTCATCACCGGCCCCAACGCCGGCGGCAAGACGGTGTCGCTGAAGACGGCGGGCATCCTCTCCCTGATGGCCCAGTGCGGGCTGCCGATCCCGGCCGCCCTCGGGAGCCGGGTGCCTTTTCTGGCCCGGCTGGTGGCGACGGTCGGCGACGAGCAGGACCTGCTGGCCGACCGCTCCACCTTCAGCGGCCGGCTGCTCCGTCTCAAGGAGGCGTGGGAATGGGCGGGGCCGGACAGCCTCATCCTGCTCGACGAGCTGGGCTCGGGGACCGACCCGGAAGAGGGCGCCGCGCTCGCCGAGGCGCTGCTCGAAGGGCTGCTCGAGAAGGGGAGCATGGGGGTGATCACCACCCATCTCGCCCAGCTCGCGGCGGCGGCGCTGGAGCTGCCGGGGGCCTCCTGCGCGGCGATGGAGTTCGATCCCGCGACCGGCCGCCCCACCTTCCGGCTGGTTCCGGGGCCCCCGGGCGGCAGCGAGGCCCTGGCTCTCGCCCGTCGGCTTGGGCTGCCGGCCGAGTGGCTGGACCGCGCCGAGGCGCGGCTCGGCACCGAGCACCGCGACCTGCGGCGGCTGATCGCCGAGGTGGAGCGGGTGCGCCAGGAGCTGGCCGAGACCCGCGACAGCCTGCAGGTCGAGCGCTCCGACGCCGAGAAGCTCCGCCGCCGGCTGGCCGAGGAGGAGGCGGCGCTGGCGGACGAGCGCCGGAACGTCTCCGGGAAGATGAAGGCGGAGCTCGAGCAGTTCCGCCGCGACACCACCGAGCGCCTGCGCAAGGAGGAGGCTCGCCTGCGCGAGCGCTTTGAAGAAGGGCGGCGCAAGGGGCTGGCGGCGGAGGCCGTCGTCACCTTGTTCGCGGCGGCGCCCACCTTCGGTGAGCCGGAGACGGCGACAGGCGGGCCGCTGGTGGTGGGCCAGCCGGTCCGCCATCTGGGGTTCGGCTGGGAAGGGGTGCTGGAGAAGCTGGAGGACGGCCGGGCGGAGGTGCTGGTGCGCGGCAAGCGGGTGCGCACCCGTCCCGAGGAGCTGGGACCCGCCGGTTCCCAGCGTGCGGCGCGAAGAGAACGCGAGCGCGAGGTCGCGCCTCTCCGGCCGGAAGCGCTGCGCGGCCGGGAGGGGGATATCGAGGAGTCGGTGTCGCCGGAGATCAACCTGATCGGCCAGCGGGTGGAGCCGGCGCTGGAGCAGCTCGACGCCTATCTCGATCAGGCGCTCCTCGCCTCCCGCAAGCAGGTGCGGGTGATCCACGGCCACGGCTCCGGCAAGCTCCGGCAGGCCGTCCGCGAGCACCTTAGAGGACACCGGGGGATCTCCGAGATCCGCTCCGGCGCCCCCAATGAAGGGGGGGACGGCGCGACGGTGGTGACGTTCCGGGGGGCGTGACCCTATGGCCTTCGGCAACATCGACCTCAACCCCCAGCTCATCCAGGCGGTGCGCGACGCGGTGGACATCGTCGGCATCGCCTCGGACCACACCCGGCTGGTCAAGGCGGGGAAGCGGTACCAGGGGCTCTGCCCGATCCATAAGGAGAAGTCCCCCTCGTTCAGCGTTGATCCGGTGCAGGGGCTGTTCTACTGCTTCGGCTGCGGAGCGGGCGGCGACGCCATCAAGCTCCACATGCTGACCACCGGCGACGACTTCCCGGCGGCGATCGAGAACCTGGCGATGCGCTACGCCATCCCGCTGCCCAGCCGGACCGAGGCGCGCTTCGCCGGCGGCAAGCCGGAGCGGAACATCGAGGGGGCGCTGCAGGCGGGGGCCGAGTTCTTCCGCGACCAGCTCCGCAAATCCCCCTTCGCCCGCAGGTACCTGGAGGAGACGCGGCGCATCCCGCCCGAGCTCGTCGAGCGCTTCGGCCTCGGCTACGCCCCGGAGGGGTTCCAGAACATCCTCCCGGCCCTGCGCGCCCGGGTGCCGCAGTCGGACCTCGAGGCGGCCGGGCTGGTCGGGCGCTCCGAGCGCAGCGGCGAGCCCTACGACCGCTTCCGCCACCGGCTGATGTTCCCGATCCACAACGCCGCCGGCCGCCTGGTCGGTTTCGGCGGCCGCGCCCTGGGGGACGACAAGGCGAAGTACGTCAACACCGCCGAGACCGACCGCTTCCACAAGGGCTTCCTTCTCTATGGGCTGCACCTCGCCAAGCGGGAGATCCGGGAGACCGGGCGGGCCATCCTCTGCGAGGGGTACTTCGACGTCATCGGCGCCGTCGCCTGCGGTCTGGAGGGGGCGGTCGCCGGCATGGGCACTGCCCTCACCCCCGAGCAGACCAAACTCCTGGCGCGATACACCGAGGAGGTGGTGGTCGCCTACGACGGCGACAATGCGGGGGAGACCGCCTCCCGCCGCGCCCTGCCGCTGCTGCTCGCCGAGGGGCTGGGGGTGCGGCGGGCGCGCTTCCCCGGCTCGCACGATCCGGACTCCCTGCGCCTGGAGGCCGGGGAGGAGACGGTCCGCGCGGCGATCGTGGGGGCGGAGGACGCGGTCACCGCCGAGCTCGACCGCCTGATCCCCGCCGGCGCCGACCGCGATCCGCGCGCCCAGGCCAAGGCCGCCAACGACGTCGGCGAGCTGCTGCGGCCGATTCCGGACGCGATCCTGCGCTACAGCTACAGCCGCCTCGCCGCCAACCGCCTGGGGATTCCAGTCGAGATGCTGGCCCGCCGGGTGGGGGGCGGCGGCGCCGACAGGCCCGCTCCGGCAGGGGCCGCCGGGCCGCAGGCGGGATCCCAGGAAGGCCCGTCGCCGGCGCCGGCCACCAGTCCCAGCCTGATCCGCAGCCTGGAGGAGCAGGTGCTCGACCTCCTGCTCCAGGAAGAGGTGCGCCCACAGATCCCGCCGGTCGAGGAGCTGCCGCCGGCGGGGGTCTTTCTCGACATCGAATGCAGGAATATTTACGAGGCCTTCTGCGCTCTATATGCAGGAGCCAGTAGTCCCCCGGACTTCCAGATGCTGAAGTCCAGGCTGGGGGAGCACGAGCGGACAGTTGCCCGGCTAGCGAAAATCATGCTAGAAAGGGAGGTTGCGTCCGGAAGAATCGGGCTTCTGGAGTCCCTCGACAAGCTGACCGACCGCTGGCGGCGGCAGCGGATCAAAGAATTGCACGGAGAAATCAACGAGGCGCAGCGCAAGGGGGATCATGCGCTCCGCGACCGCCTCGTGGATGAGAAGACACGGTTGAGCCGCAGCCTGCATCGGGGGTCCCGGCAAGGAGCGAACCATGGGCTTGGTTGAGCCCTTTTGCGTCTTGATCCCGGTCGGAGCTGAGAGGAGAGTAAAAAATTGGCGATTTCCAGTCTAGCACCCGTCGAAGAGAAGTACAGCTCGGTCAAGCAGCTCATCGAGCTGGGCAAAGAGAAGGGGTACCTCCTTTACGACGAGATCTACGAGATGCTGCCGGAGGAGGTGGTGAGCCTCCCCGACGAGTTGGATGGGATCTATCTGCGGTTCGCCGACCTCGGAGTCGACGTCATCGACCGGCCCGAGCGCTATCAGAACCGCGACGATTTCGAGTCCAGCACGAACGAGTTCGACAAGAAAGAGGACGAGACGACGGAATTCGGTCTCGCCGCTCACGAGAAGACCAACGACCCGGTGCGCATGTACCTGCGCGAGATGGGCACGGTCCCCCTCCTCGACCGCGAGGGTGAGGTGGAGATCGCCCAGCGGATCGAGCAGGGTGAGTGGCTGATCTACGAGGCGCTGTGCGAGAACCCGGTGGTCTTGCGCGAGCTCCTGCGCCTCAACGAGATGGCGATCAAGGACAAGCGGATCCTGCGCGAGCTGGTGGCGGCCGATCCCGACGAGCCGCTCGACCCCAAGGCGGCCGACCGCATCAAGGGGAACCTCAAGATCTTCGAGCAGATCGCCACCAACGACGCGGAGATCGGCGAGCTGCGCAAGCGCCAGAAGCGTTGCAAGCCGGACGGCGAGAAGTACCTGGAGATCGAGCGCGAGATCGACCGCCTGGTCGCCAAGATCGCCAAGGACATCCGCACGGTCGACTTCAGCGTGCAGACCCGCAACCGTCTGGTCGACTTCCTCAAGGACATCGACAAGCAGTTCTCCCGCTTCGAGCAGGACATCAAGCGGGCGCAGACGGCGCTCAAGCGCGAGACCAACGAGGAGCTCAAGGCCCTCCACCGCCGGCGGATCGAGAAGTACCGCGGCAACCTGCGGGAGCTGGAGGAGCGCTACGGCACCACCCACGCCGAGATCGCGTCGACGATCAACAAGATCCGGCACGGGGAGGCGACCTGCGAGCGGGCCAAGGAAGAATTAATAGTGGCCAACCTGCGTCTCGTGGTGTCGATCGCCAAGAAGTACACCAACCGCGGCCTGCAGTTCCTCGACCTGATCCAGGAAGGGAACATCGGTCTGATGAAGGCGGTGGAGAAGTTCGAGTACCGCCGCGGCTACAAGTTCTCGACCTATGCCACGTGGTGGATCCGGCAGGCGATCACCCGCGCCATCGCCGACCAGGCGCGGACGATCCGCATCCCGGTGCACATGATCGAGACGATCAACAAGCTGACCCGCACCAGCCGCTCGCTGGTGCAGGAGCTGGGCCGCGAGCCCACGGCGGAGGAGATCGGCGAGCGCATGGACCTGCCCGCCTCCAAGGTGCGCAAGATCATGAAGATCGCCCAGGAGCCGATCTCGCTCGAGACCCCGATCGGCGAGGAGGAGGATTCGCATCTCGGCGACTTCATCGAGGACAAGAACGCCGTGTCGCCCATCGACTCGGTGATCTTCGCGAACCTCAAGGACCAGACCCGCAAGGTGCTCAAGACCCTGACGCCGCGGGAAGAGCTGGTGCTCAAGATGCGCTTCGGCGTCGGCGACGGCTCCGAGCACACCCTCGAAGAGGTGGGCCGGTCGTTCAACGTCACCCGCGAGCGCATCCGCCAGATCGAGTCCAAGGCGTTGCGCAAGCTACGTCACCCCAGCCGGGCGACGAAGCTCAAGCCGTTCCTGGACAACACGGTCTAGAAAATTCCGGGACCCGCCCGCCGCGTTTGACAGCGGCGGGCGGTCCGCCTAGAATTCCGCTCCCCGGGTCCACGCCCGGCAGATTCTTTCCACGATCCTCGGTAGCTCAATGGTAGAGCGTTCGGCTGTTAACCGAAATGTTGGGGGTTCGAGTCCCTCCCGAGGAGCCATCCTTCTTCCCCTACCTTCCCCTGTCCTACGGAAGCCGCTCCGCGAGAGCCGCCAGGAAGGCGCGCAGATCGGCCGGACCCTCCCGGGCGGCGCGATAGACCCGATTCATGTCGAGTTTGTCGTAGGCATGGGCGATGACGTTGCGGAAGCCGACGGCCTGGGTGAGGCGCCCCGCTAATTCGGGCTTCAGGAATCCCGCGTCCGCCAGTCTCTGAAAGGCCTCGCCATAGCTTTGGGGGGTACCCAGATGGAAGTGCAGACAGGCTGAGCCCGCCAGGTCGATCACGGACTGGACCGACTGCCAGAGGTGAAGAATGATGGCGTCCGAGGCGTCGGTCATGGGGAGGAGCTCTTCAGCGTCCCCGGGGAGACGCTGACGAACCCGGTCCAGGTGCCGCTCGATGGCGGCGGCCTTCTCCGCGAGCAGGGCGCGATCCAGCCGGCTCATGGTTTCTTCAGTCCCTGGAGAATGTCTTCGTAGCCTGCCTGAAAGATTGGCCCCATGTCCCACCAGAAGGGGGCCGCCTTCAGCCAGAAATCATCGAAGGTTCCGGGCCTGGATTCGAAGAGAGTTTGCCCTTCGGACGCGACGCGGAAGCGGAGGAGCCCATTGGCGCGCTCCAGGTTGACGAGATCGATCCGGTCGGTCCCGAGGAGCAGGACCAGGCGTGCGAGAAATTCGGCGGGATCGAATTCCCGGGCTGCTAGATAGCCGAAGTCCCAGTCGGACCGGGAATGGGAGTCACCGCGCGCGCGGGAGCCGAACAGGACCAGAAGCTCGAGCCCTGGGTACGTTCGAGCGAGATCGGTCACCTGCTGGAGATCCGGTCCGGGCATGAGGCAAGCCTAGCAGACCAACTCCTGATACCGCGCCATGAAGCGGCGGTCGACCCGGTCCTTGAGCCACCAGGCCCAGCGGCTGTGGGAGACGATTCCCTTGTAGTCGAGCAGGGCGCGGCCGTCGCCGGTGTTCAGGATCGAGAGGAACCCCTGCTGCGGCCGGTAGCTCGGCGGCTCTCCCCCCCGCACCGCCGCCTTCAGGCTCTCCCAGAGGACCGGCGCCTCGCGCACGGCGTAGACCCCGGCCTTGGGGGTCTCCGGGTGGCTCGCCAGGGTGCCGCAGTCGCCGGCTGCGAAGATCCGCGGATCGGCCACCGAGCGCAGGGCATCGTCGATCAGCAGGAATCCCCGGTCGTCGAGCGGCAGCCCGGAATCCTGGAACAGCGGCCAAGCCACGGCACCGGTCAGCCAGACCGTGAGGCGTGAGGGCACCCGGACGCCGCTTTCGGTCTCGACCTCCCGCTCGTCGACCGCGGTGACCCGCTGGCCGGTCCGGACGGTGATCCCGCGCCTGGCCAGGATCTCCCGGGCCCGCTCGCGGAAGCGGTGGCGGTAGCCGGCCAGGACCTCCTCGCCGGATTCCAGGAGGGTGATCCGGTGCGCGCGCCCTGCCCGTTCGAGCACGGCGGCGATGGCGAGGGAGACCTCCACCCCCGCCGCCCCGCCGCCGACCACAGCGACGGTCGCTTCTTCACCCGCGAGAGCGAGCAGGCGCTGGCGGAGGGCATGAACGCGTTCCAGCGGCTTGATCCGCTGCGCCTGCCCGGCCACTTCCGGCGAGTCGACGCCGGCGGTGTTGGAGCCCACCGCGAAGGAGACGAGGTCATAGGCGATCTCCCGGATCCCCTCCTCCCGGGTCTCCACCCGCACCCGCCGCTCCCCGGGGTCCACCCCGACCGCCCGTCCGGCGACGAAGCATCCCCCCGCCCGCTCCACCAGCTCCGGCACCCGCACCGCGATCTCCTCCTCCCGGTAGGTCCCCTGGAGATAGCCCGGCACCATCCCCGAGTAGTGATGGAGAGCGCCGAGGGAGACCACCGTCAGCTCCACCTCCGCCAGCGGCTCCAGGATCAGCCGGCGCAGGATCTCCAGATGAGCGTGCCCGGCTCCGACCAGCAGCAGCTTCATGCCTCGGAAAGGATCCGCCGCAGCAGGAACCCCAGGGCGATGGTGGCGACGAGGAGGATGATCTGCCGCATCCAGCGACTCCACCACGGGTGGCTCCGCGCCGGAGCGCGACCCTGGCCCAGCTCGGCGGTGTTCCAAGGGTAGCTCAGCAGGACGTCGCCCAGGGACTGGAGATCGTAGGAGGGGGTGGTCAGGGTATTGGGTCCGGCCACCAGGCGGACCGGCTCCTCGGCTTCGGGCCAGACGAAGAGGAAGACGTCGCGGCGGCGCCAGAGGTCCGCGCTGAGCGCGGAGACCGGCGGGTTGTCGCCGTCATGGAAGCTCACCTCGACGACCGAGGGGGCATGGCCGGGTAGCGGCAGCAGGGCGCGGCAGGGGAGGGGGGGCTGCGGCCGGCAGACCCAGGTGTCGTGGATGATGAACGGGCGCTCCCGCCGCCGCACCTCGCGGGCGGGCGTGGTAGCGGGCTCCAGGTAGCGCAGCGCCGTGGGGCGCCGCAGCGGCGCGGCCGGCGCGGTGAGCGCGATCTGCGACAGCGGCAGGCCCGGTTCGAGGAGGTGGATCTCCCCCGCGCTCTCCCCCGACCGCCGGCCGCCGCTTCCCTGGAGGTGGAGGTCGCGGTCCGCGAGCGCCAGCGCGGGCTCCTCCGGCGACCAGCGCTGGAAAGGGATCTGGCGGTCTCCCGAGAGCAGCCGGAGGTTGCCGAGGTCGGCCCGCGCCGCGCCATAGACGAGGGGGGGGAGCTCCAGGCGGACCAGCGAGCCGGGCTTCGCCCCGGGCGCGGCGACCCGCCAGGAGCCGGCGAGCCGGCGCTCGGCCAGGCGGACGGCCGGAGCGGTGGCGGCGAGCGGCAGGAGGGGGAGCTCGTGCGCTCTCTCCGGCCCCGGCTCCACCCAGAGGGCATTTCCCGCGAAGGAGGGGGCGGCGCGTTGCGAGGCCCGCCGCCGGGCGCCGCCATAGGCGAGGATGTAGCGCCCCGCCGCGTCGGCGCGGAAGAGGACCGTCTGTACCGTCAGCTCGGCGCCCCAGCCCACGAGCCGCGGCCGCGCCCCCGAGCCGTAGAGCTCGAGCCGGAGGAGAGAGCCCGCCAGCGGCTCAGCCCCAAGCGTGACGAGGTGGCGCGTCCGCCCGCGGCCCGGCTGCCAGACCTCCTCGGCCCGCGGCAGCCAGAGGGCCTCGCGGGGCGCGTAGAGACGGTAGCCGATCGTCCCCCTCCCCTCGACCTCGAGCGCGAGCCGGCGGGCGCTCTGGCCGGCGGCCGGGAGCGGCAGGGTGCAGAAGAGAGCGCCTGGAGGGCCCTGCTCGCAACTGGACCTGGTGGTGGTGATCGACAGCACCGGCACCGTCACGCCCTCCACCGTCACCGCCGGGGGCGCTTCCGGCCGGCGCCGCCAGTGAAGCCGGAGATAGCGGTCCGTGGTCACCGGATAGGAGACCACCGTCTGCCCCACCTCCAATCCTGGCTTGCCGGCGAGCGGCCGCCACGCCGAGCCGTCCGGGCTGCTCTCGACACGATCGGGAAGCGAACGCACCGCTCCCAGGAAGAGCCGTTCGTGGGGGATCGGATCGGCGCCGACGTCCACGGACAGCCACTCGCCATCCGCCCGGACCGCGGCGGCCGGCCGCCGCGAGGTCCGGGCCGTGGCAGGCTCGATCCGGATCGGCAGCTCCTCCCCGGCGGGAGAGAACACGTGGAGGTCGGCCGCTCCGGACGCCAAGTGCTGGACCGCGGCGATGTCGAGCGGCACCCGCACCCAGTCGGCGGCCGGCACCGCGGCCTCGCGGGTGTAGTGGAAGCCCTGGACCTCGGCGCGGGCCTGTCCGGCGGCGAGGCCGAGGGCGATCAGCGCCAGGGCGAGAACACGCCGCGAGCTCCGGAACGCTCGCCATCGGGAGCGGACCCGCCGGAGAATGAGCCCGGGGAAAAGAAGACAGACGAGGAGGACCAGGGCTCCGATCTCCAGAAAGCCCATGGCTCGATATTTGCTACGCTGACAGGATGGAATACGTGGGGTAGACGGTTCATCCGCCGGGGCCGCGCCAGACCGGAGAGATGGGCCCTCGAAAGAAGTAACTGGACGCAGTCTAGCACGCCTTATGGCGTGATGGAATACGACTGTCTTTTATACGTGCTGGCGGCGATGATCGTCTACCAGCTTCTCCACCACGGACGGGTCGGCCAAGGCGGTGATGTCGCCCAGCTCGTCATACTCGCCGGCCGCGATCTTCCTCAGGATGCGGCGCATGATCTTGCCCGAGCGGGTCTTCGGGAGCCCGGTGACGATCTGGATGCGGTCCGGCGTGGCGATGGCTCCGATCGCGTGGCGCACCTGCTCCTTGAGGGTGCCCATGAGCTGCTCCGGGTCCCACCCCTCGTACTCCGGCGTCGGGTGCACGTAAGCGAAGATGCCCGTCCCCTTGATGTCGTGCGGGTAGCCCACCACCGCCGCCTCCCCCACCGCCTCATGGGCCACCAGGGCGCTCTCGATCTCCGCCGTCCCCAAGCGGTGCCCGGAGACGTTCAGCACGTCGTCGACGCGGCCGGTGATCCAGTAGTAGCCGTCCTGATCGCGGCGGCAGCCGTCGCCGGTGAAGTAGAGGCCGGGGAACTGCGAGAAGTAGGTCTCGCGGAACCGCCGGTGATCGCCGTAGATCGTCCGCGCCTGCCCCGGCCAGGTGCCGCGCAGGCAGAGGTTGCCCGAGACGTCGTTGCCTATGAGCTCATTGCCCTGCTGGTCCACCAGCACCGGCCGGACGCCGAAGAACGGCAGCGTCGCCGATCCCGGCTTGCAGGGGGTGGCGCCGGGCAGCGGCGTGATCATGATGCCGCCGGTCTCCGTCTGCCACCAGGTGTCGACCACCGCGCACCGCCCGTCGCCCACCACATCGTGGTACCACATCCAGACCTCGGGGTTGATCGGCTCGCCGACCGAGCCGAGGATGCGCAGCGAGGTCCGCTTGTACTTCTTCACCCACTCGTCGCCGGAGCGGGCGATCGCCCGGATCGCCGTCGGCGCCGTGTAGAAGATGTTGATCCCGAGGTCGTCCACCATCCGCCAGTAGCGCCCCGGGTCGGGGTAGGTGGGGATCGACTCGAACATCACCGTCGTCGCGCCGTTGGCCAGCGGCCCATAGAGGATGTAGCTGTGGCCGGTGACCCAGCCGATGTCGGCGGCGCAGCAGTAGATGTCCCCCGGATGGTAGTCGAAGACGTACTTGTGGGTCATCGCGGCGTAGACGAGATAGCCGGCGGTGGTGTGGAGCACCCCCTTGGGCTTCCCCGTCGAGCCCGAGGTATAGAGGATGAAGAGCGGGTCCTCGGCGGCCATCCACTCGATCGGACAGGTGGAGCGCTGCTTGATCGTCTCCTCCTCCAGCCAGAGGTCGCGGCCGGTCCGCATCGGCACCTCCTTGTCGGTGCGGCGGACGACGAAGACCTTCTCGACCAGCGACAGCCCCTCGACCGCCTGGTCCACGGTCGCCTTGAGCGGGATGCGCCGGCCGCCGCGCATCCCTTCGTTGGCGGTGAACACCACCTTGCAGCCGGCGTCCAGGATGCGGTCGCGCAGCGACTCGGCCGAGAAGCCGGCGAAGACGACCGAGTGGACGGCGCCGATTCGGGCGCAGGCGAGCATGGTGTAGGCGAGCTCGGGGGTCATCGGCAGGTAGACGCAGACCCGGTCCCCCCGCTTCACGCCGTGGGCGAGCATCACGTTGGCGATGCGGGCGACGTTGTGCTTGATCTCGCGGAAGGAGATATGGCGGTAGTCGCCGGGCTCGTCGCCGGCCCAGATGATGGCGGTCTGCTCGCCGCGCTCCGGCAGGTGGCGGTCGACGCAGTTGTAGCAGGCGTTGAGCCGGCCGCCCGAGTACCAGGAGAAGTCGACCTCTTTCGGGTCCACGTCCATGATGTTGCGCGGCGGGTGATACCAGTCGAGGATCCCGGCCGCCTGGCGCCAGAACTCCTCCGGCTCCTCGATCGAGCGCCGGTAGATCTCCTGATACTCCGCGAGGCTCTTGACGTGGGCACGCTCGGCGATCTGGGGCTTGACGGGGATCATGGGCGGCTTCCTCCGGGTCGGTTGGGCGCGGCTCCCTGGACGGTAGTGAATTCTATACCTCGCGACACGAGGGCAGGGAGACCGCATTTTGGCCGGCTCACAGCCGTTCTTTCGACGTGGCGGCCAAATTACCTGTAAAATCGTCCACCATGAGGACAGATTTACAGCGATTCCGCCTCTTGCGCGGTCACCTCGGGCCTTTGTCGAGCCCCCGCATCGTCCTGTTGACGGGAGCCCGGCAGACGGGGAAGACGACTCTGGCCCGCAAGGTCTACCCGGATCTTGCCTACTTCAATCTCGACGCTCCAGAGCAGCGGGAGGCGATCCGGGCGGTGAGAGCGGACGCCTGGGCCGCCACCATTGGAACGGCGATCCTGGATGAGGCGCAGAAGGAGCCCAGCCTCTTCGACAAGGTGAAGTTCGCCTTCGATGCCGGGCAGATCGAGCGGTCAGTCCTGCTCGGCTCCTCGCAGATTCTCATGCTCCAGCGGGTGCGCGAGACGCTTGCCGGGCGCGCGTTCGTCTACGAGCTCTGGCCACTGATGGCGAGCGAGATCGTCCACGCGGTAGGAGAGGACCCTCCGGCTCCCCTCCTGGATCGCCTCCTGCGTGAGCCCGGGAGTGCGGACGAGTTGCTCGGAGCCTTGCCCTCCGTCCGGTTTGGCGAGCCGGCCGCGGCGGCGGCGGCGGCCATCGGTCATCTCCAAACCTGGGGCGGCATGCCAGGGCTCCTGCCCCTGCCGGACGCGGAGCGGTTCAAGTGGCTGCAGTCCTACGATGCCACCTACCTGGAAAGAGACCTGGGAGATCTCGCGCGGCTGGACGACCTCCTTCCCTTCCACCGGTTCCAGCGGCTGTGCGCCCTGCGTTCGGCCCAACTCCTCTCCTACTCCGAGCTCGCTCGGGACGGCGGCCTTGCCGTCAACACCAGCCGCCGCTACATCGAGTACCTCCGGATCTCCTATCAGGCGTTCCTGATGCCACCCTATGCCACGAACCTGACGAGCGCGGTCGTGAAGAGCCCCAAGGTGTATTGGATCGACCTCGGCCTCTGGCGGCAGTTGACCCGTTACCAGGGGGAGGTCACCGGGCAAATGTTCGAGACCCTGGTGGTCACGGAGATCTACAAGTGGGTGAAGACCGCCGAGTTGGCCATCGACCTGGCCTTCTACCGTACGCGGTCAGGACTGGAGGTGGATCTCCTGATCACCACTCCTCAGGGTGTCTGGGGGATCGAAGCCAAGGCCGCCTCCCGGCTCGGGTCCTCGGACTGGCGTGGTCTCCGGGAGGTCGGCGAGGCCCTGGGACCGGCATGGCGTGGGGGTCTTGTGGTCTATTCGGGCAGTTCCTTGCAGCGTCTGGACCGCCAGACCTGGGCGGTGCCGGTGGACCGGCTGCTCGTGTAAGTAAAGAATGAGGTTGACCGGATGGCTTTCGAAGCCTAACCTCTTGATGCTGAAGGCAAGGAACGACTATGGCTCCTCAACTGTCCAACGATCCACCCTCCCCGTTCCCGGATCGGGCTGAGGTTATATTGCGGGATCTGGTGGGGCGCAGTTCCTACAGGGGCCCCATGCGTACTCTCGAAGAGATGGCGGATGCGATTCGGCAAGGCGCTCGCGAGAGGTTTTCTAGCCTATTCCAACCCAAGGAGCCCTTATGCTGACGCGTCTCAGGGTCTCCGGCTTCAAGAACCTGGTGGATGTCGATATCCATTTCGGCCCGTTTACCTGCATTGCGGGGGCGAATGGGGTGGGAAAGTCAAACCTCTTCGACGCCATCCAATTCTTGAGCTCGTTAGCAGATCTGCCGATCGTCGAGGCGGCTCAATCCGTGCGGGCTGGCGAAGGTCGATCGGGAGATATCGATACTATTTTTCACCGCTTTGGGAAAGAATCGGGCAGCGAGATTTCCTTTTACGTGGAGATGGTCATTTCTGCCGCGGGCATGAGCGACTTAGGGCAGAGCATAAAAGCCCGGCACACGTTCCTGAGTTATAGCTTGTCTATAGCAAAGCGGATCAACTCTCTTGCTCTTGGTCCCCTCGAGATAAGGCGCGAGGAGCTAATTCCTCTTGGAGCTGCCAATGCCAGTAAGTGTTTGGCTTTCCCGCGGTCCCGCAAATGGGAACGCTCTGCGGTAATTGGCAAGACTAAATCACTTCCGCTCATTTCAACCTTAGTGAAGGGTGAAGATCGAACGATAAGGCTTCGGCGAGAGTCCGTATCAGGCCATCCACTGTTTTTATCTGGTAGTTCTCTGCCGAGAACTGTCCTTAGCTCCGTTACAGGAGAAGAGAGCCCGACGATCGCGCTGGTGAAAAGAGAGATGCAATCTTGGGGTGTGCTTCATTTGGACCCGGCATTCCTTCGCGAGCCGGATAAGTCTAGTTCGCCAACGGTTCTATCGGCCAGTGGAGCGCACTTGGCAGCCAATCTGTTCCAGGTTGCTTCCTCTGGCAGGGTCGGTGCAGACGGGAAGCCGACCATGGACGCGGATCAGGTGTATGGCCAAGTGGCGAATCGCTTATCAGAACTGATCCATGAAGTCCGCCGTATCTGGGTAGATAAAGACGAGAACCGAAAATTGTTGACGCTCATGGCCGAGGGGCGGGACCGGACGCCTCTTCCTGCGAGAGCACTGTCAGATGGGACATTGAGGTTTCTTGCGCTGGCCGTTCTCGAACTCGACCCCCGAGCCCAGGGCCTTTTGTGCTTTGAAGAGCCTGAGAATGGAATTCATCCTGAGCGGCTTCTCGCCATGCTGCGGCTTCTTCAAGACATTGCTATTGACGTGAACGAACCCGTAGATTTTGAAAACCCACTTCGCCAAGTGATCATTAATACCCACTCCCCCGCTGTCGTGGCTCAGGTACCGGACGAAAGTCTTCTCGTTGCCGAGTCGGGCGAGAGAGTCCGTGATGGAAAACGGTTTCAAGGAGTGTCGTTCAGCGCTTTGCCGGGGACTTGGAGAGAAAAAGTGGGGTCACCCTCAGCGGCACGCGGCGATCTCATGTCCTATCTGAATCCGTTCACTCTCGACGAGCCCGGCGGAGAATCTCGACGGGTCGTCGACCGCGAAGACTTCCAACGTCTCCTCTCTTTATGAGCCAAGAGATGCTCGGTTATACGCTGCTGGCGGACGGCAGCTCCGACCAGGCCTTGATGTCCGTCCTGAATTGGCTTCTGATCCGTCATGGCGTGGCTGCCTTTCGGGGCCGCTGGGCGGATCTGCGCAGTCTCCGCCATCCGCCCAAGCGCTTGGCTGCCAGAATCTCAGTGGCTCTCGAAATGTATCCTTGTGATCTTCTTTTTATCCACCGAGACGCCGAGGGGATGCCCTTTACAACTAGGCGGTCGGAGATCCTGAACACTCTCTCAGAACTGTCGGATGTGAACCTGCCGACGATCTGCGTCGTACCGGTTCGAATGCAAGAGGCCTGGTCGTTGATCGACGAGCCGGCAATCCGCAAAGCAGCGGGCAACCCGAATGGCCGGGGGCGTTTGGAGATTCCCAGGCTCGACGAGTTAGAGAGTCTTTCGAATCCGAAAGAGGTCCTCCATGGACTTCTTCGCGAAGCCAGCGGACTCCCTCCTCGCAGGAAATTTTACCCGCAAACGAGCGCCTTCCGGATCCCTGAGTTTATCGACGATTTCTCAACACTCTTACATTTGAGTGCCTTTGAACGCCTGGATGGCGACGTCCGAGAGATCGTCTGGGCGAACTCGTGGCATCAGGCTCCGCCAACCGATTGATCCCAGCCTGTTCCCGACGCGGACCTTTCCCCCGTTCGCGTGACGTCTTTTTTGCCCCAAACGCGCCTCCTCTAATTGGGATGCAGTACCAACGTGGGGCTCCCGTTTCCGGGAGCCGCGCCAAAGGAGGCATTATGAAAAGTTTTCGTGTCCTGAGCCTGATGTTGCTGTTTCTCATCGTTCCCTCTCTGCTGTTCGCTCAACGGCCTTTGAGCGGCGAGGTGCGGGTGAGCACCGATTCCCGCGAGCTTCAGCGGTTTCCCCACGTGGCGACGAACCGCACGGGCGAGTTCGTGGTCACTTGGGCGGTCACCCATCCGAACAATGACGAGACCTCCCTGCGCGCGGTGAGATTCAAGGCCAACGGTACGCCCGCGACCGGCGAGCTCCTGATCGCCGATCAGGCCCTCGACCTCGCCGCGAACTCGGCGGTCGCGATGATGGACGACGGCTCGTTCGTGGTGGTCTTTCCGGATCTGGACCTCGCCACTCCGGCCCTGGTGGCCCGCTGGTACGGCCCTGATGGACATCCGGATGGCGAGGACGCCCTGGTGACGCGCAACTGGTCTCCGGACTTCTCGATCTCCACGCAGGGGGACGGCGGGTTCGTGGTGGCCTGGGAAGGGAGCACGCCGTCGGTCCGCGCCCGCGTTTTCGCGCCGAGCCACGCGGGGGGCTCTGAAATCGTGATCGATCCGGCGGGCACCGATCCGGTCGTCGCCGTGGGTCCGCAGGGCGCGTTCGTGGTGGCCTGGAGGAACGGCAACATCGTGGCCCGGCGGTTCACGCCGCAGGGTGGCGCCGCCACTGATCGCTTCGTGGTGGCCAACGTGACGGCGCCCCAGCCCCTGCACATCGCCAAGGATGAGAGCGGCAACTTCCTGATCGTCTGGGGCACCGGCCCAACCGTCTTCGGCCAGCGGTACGAGGCGGACACCACCAGGATCGGGGGCCTGCTGCGGCTGCAGGCCGGGGGCGACTACGATATGGCGATGGGCGGGCAGGGCAACTTCGTGCTGGTCTGGGAGGCTCCGGGCACCGGTCCCCAGGACGGCACCAACGTCTTCGCGCGCCGCTTCAAGTCGAGCGGCTCCCCCCTCGGCCCCCAACTGCGGGTTAACGTGCGCAAGCTGGGCTCCCAGGAGCATCCGCAGGTCGGGATCGGCGCCGACGGCGGCTTTATAGTGGTCTGGGATAGCTCCGCGCCGGACCGGAGCTTCAGCAACGTTTTCGATCGCCGCTATCTTCGGAAGTAGATCGTGAGGAAATAAGGATGCTAAAGCTGCGCGGGTTCCATCTCCTGATCGCCGTCGTTCTGGGCCTCGCCGTTCCCGTTCTCTGCGGAGCCCAGCGGCCGCTGGGGCCGCGGTTCCAGGTCAACATCGAGGCGGCGGGCCTCCAGTTTCCAGCGTCTCTCGCGATGAACGCGCGCGGCGAGTTCGTGGTGGCCTGGGTGAACGTGCCGGTGGACGGCGTCGAGCCGCGCACGATCGTCGCGCGGAAGTTCGCGGCCGACGGCATGCCCGCGACGGATGAGATCCAGGTTGCCGAGTTTTCCGCGGACGTCCACCCGGCCGAGGTCGTGATCAGGGAGGACGGCTCGTTCTTCGTCGTCCTCCCCGTCTATCCGGACCTCGTGGCCCGCCGCTATGGGCCGGACGGCGCCTTCGTGGGGGAGAGCGTGGTGGCGCGCGGTCTCCTGCGCAGGAGCTACGCCGTCGGCGCCCGCCCGGACGGCGGGTTCGTCCTGGTCTGGACGCGCGAGCCGCGCGGGCTGGTCGTCCAGGTCGTCGGCGCCAGCGGCGAGAGGGTCGGGCCGGAGCGCCGCCTCGGCCAGGGGGAGCATCCGGCGGTCGCGGCGGGGCCGGACGGGGACTTCGTGGCGGCCTGGGTGGGCGAGCAGGCCACTGGGGACCCCCATTTCTTCGATCTCTATGTCCTCGCGCAGCGGTTCGACGCCGGCGGCAAGCCGCTGGGAGGGTGGATCGCCGTCCAGGGGCGGTTCCACGGCGTCATCGGCGGTCTTTCCGTCGCGCGGGATGACGCGGGCAACTTCTTCGCCCTCTGGCGGGCGGAGGGTGAGCTCCGGCTGGCGGGAGCCCGGCCGCGGACCGAGCAGGGGATCTACGGCCGGCGCATCGACGCGGACGGCACCCCGCTGACCGGGGTGCTGGAGGTGGCGGGGCTTGGAGCGCCGGGGTCGGGCCTCGCCATGGACCGGGCCGGCAACTTCGTTGTCGCCTGGGCGTCGGCGACCGGTGCGAGCCCGGGCGTCTTCGCGCGGCGCTTCACAGCGGACGGGACGCCGTTCCGGCCGGCCCTGCAAGTGGATACCTTGGGGAGCGCCGGGCCGCTGGTGGCCGGCGATGCCAAGGGCAACTTCGTCGTGGTCTGGTCGGGGGTCGGCAGGGAGATCCTGGCCCAGCGGTATCGGAAGCGGTAAAGCGGGAAGCGATAGGAGGATTACCTGCCATGAAGGTCGCTCGTCGTCCGTGGATCGCGCTGTTGCTGCTGCTCGCTGTTGTCGCTCCTCTGCGCGCCCAACTCCCCCTGGGGCCGCAATTCCGGGTCAACCACAATCCGACGTCCGATCTGATGAGCCCTCGGGTGGTAATCAATGCCAGCGGCGATTTCGTCGTCCTCTGGTACGGCTTTGGTGACTCCAGAGGGGGCATCCTCCACGCGCGCCGGTTCAGGCCCGATGGCAGTCCCGCGACGGATGACATCCGGGTCGCCGATCAGATCGTGAGCACGAACGAGAACCTGGGGTTGGCGATCCAAGACGACGGCTCGTTCCTGACGGTCTTCTCCGTCTCCGGCGCCCTGAAGGTCCGGCGCTTCGCACCCGACGGCACCCTCCTGCTGGACGAGCAGGTGGTTCTCGACGCCCCGTTTGTTCCACAGGCATCGATCTCCGCCCGGAGTGACGGCCGGTTCGTGGTCGCCTGGAGCCTGTTCAGCGGAGAGGTTTCCGCCCGGGTGTTCAGCCCGGAGGGTGCTCCCCTGGGACCGGTGATCACGGCCGACACCACCAGCCAGCCGAAGCTCGGCCCCTGGGTCGCCATGGGGCCCCGGGGAGAGTTCGTCGTCGTCTGGCGGACGTTCCTCGGGGGCGATCCGTCCTCGGGCCGCCTGCTGGGGACCCTCCAGGCGCAGAGGTACGGTCCGGGAAGCCACCCCCGGGGAGAGAAGGTCCTGGTGAGCGATCACTATGTCGCCGGCATCCACGTCGCCAAGGACGGCGCCGGCAACTTCCTGGTGATCTGGAGCGAGGTGCCGGACGCGGGGAGCGGCGGCCCGCGTGGGATCTACGGCCGGAGGTTCTCGGCCGCCGGAGCGCCCCTGGGCGCGGTGCTGCCGCTCGTTCCCTCCTTTACCACGGGCTACAGGGCCCTCGCCATGGCCCCGGACGGGAGCTTCGTGATCGCCTGGGACGCTCCAGGCCGGGACGGTTTTGATCAGAACGTTTTCGCTCAGGTGTTCCCGGCCAGCGGCGTGCCGCGCCGGCCGGCCTTTCTCGCCTCACAGAAGGTCTCCGGAATCCAGCGGTATCCCTGGGTGGCGATCAACGGCCAGGGCCGGTTCGTAGGGGTCTGGGCGGATAGCGGGGACCTGGTCGGCCGGCTGTTCAAGGCGCGGCGGCCGTAGGCCCGGCTTGCAGCAGGTCGTCCAACGACTCCCTCGTCCCCCGCTCCTCCGGCGCCTCGCCGCGCCGGAAGATCCGCGCCCCCCGGGCCCCGCCGAGGATGGCGCGATCCTCTTCGATCCGCAGCCAGGCCCCCTCGCGCAGGCCGACCACAGGGGTCTCGTTCTCCTCGTGGAACTCCTTGAGGCGCTGCTCGCGGGTCTCCCCCATGTGGGTCGAGCCGGGGTCGGGATCCAGATAGTGAGGGTTGATCTGGAAGGGGACGAGCCCCAGGGCGGCGAAGGAGGCGGGCTCGACGATCGGCATGTCGTTGGTCGTCCGGATCGTCGGCGCCGCGATGTTGGTGCCGGCGCTGCTCCCCATGTAGGGCATGCCGGCGAGCGCCCGCTCGCGCAGGATGGCGAGGAGGCCGGCATCCTGGAGCGTCTTCAGCAGCCGGAAGGTGTTGCCGCCGCCGGTGAACACCGCCTCCGCCCCGGCGGCCGCCCGGCGCCCCGCCTCGTCGGCGGTCAGGGTCGCCACCTCGACGCCGATCGCCGCCAGCCGCTCCCGCACCTTGGCGCCGTACCCCTCCCGGTCTTGCAGGGCGAAAGGGACGAAGACGAGCCGGCGGACCGGTCCCAGGAAGCCGTCGATCTCCTGGAGGATGTGATCCAGGTATCCCTGGCCGTGATTTGTCGAGTTGCTGATCAGCAGAAGCCGTCTCGCCATCGTTCTCCCCTTCCGGACGCGAATCGTACGCCACCTCGACGAAAACGAAGAGGGTATGGGTAGAATCCCGCCATGCTCCTCTATCGCATCGCTCCCGAAGGCTTCTGGGCCGCCGCCGATCCGGAATCTCCGGACCGGCTCCGCATCCTCTACTCCGACCCGTTCGAGACCCTCCCGGGCGGCTGGGAATTCGGCCGTAACGTCGACCGCGCGACCGCGGCGTTCCTGAACCCGGTGCGTCCGAGCAAGATCGTGGCGATCGGCCGCAACTACGCCGAGCACGCCAAAGAGCTCGGCAACGCCGTGCCGGAGGAGCCGCTGTTCTTCCTCAAGGCCCCCTCGGCGCTGATCGGCCCCGGCGCGCCGATCGTGCTACCGCCGGAGAGCCAGCGGGTGGAGCACGAGGGGGAGATCGCGGTGGTGCTGCGCCACCGCCTGACCCGGGCCTCGGCGGCGGAGGCGCGCGACGCCGTCCTCGGCGTCACCTGCGCCAACGACGTCACCGCCCGCGATCTCCAGAAGAAGGACGGCCGCTTCGCCCGCGCCAAGGGGTTCGACACCTTCTGCCCCATCGGGCCGGCGATCCGGGTCGGCGCGGACCTGGAGGATCTGGAGGTCGTCCTCCGTGTCAACGGCGCCGAGCGCCAGCGCGGCCATACGCGGATGATGGCCTTCCCGATCGCGGACCTGCTGGCCTACGTCTCGCGGATGATGACCCTGGAGCCGGGGGACGTGATGCTCACCGGCACTCCGGAGGGCGTCGGGCCGCTGGCGGACGGCGACCGGGTGGAGGTGGAGGTCTCGGGGGTGGGGGTGCTGGCGAACCCGGTGGAGGCTTGGCGGGGGTAGGCCTCAGGCCCTCGCCACCCGCCACGGGAACAGCGCCAGCGCCGCCGCCAGCAACAGGTGCACCCCGCCGCTGAAGGCGAACCCCCAGAACAGCAGCGCCATCCATCCCGAGAAGAGGGTCAGGGCGAGCGCGGCGCGAGCGGTCGAGGATCGCATCGGCGGCAAGCTATCACCCCCCTCGCCCGGGCAACAAGCTATCCTCCCACCATGATCCAGGCCGTGACCTTCGACGTCACCCACACCCTGATCCACAGCCCCCGGCTGGGCGAGATCTATGCCGAGATCCTCGGCCGGCATGGCGTCGAGATCGACGGCGAGGAGGCGCGGCGGTTGATCTCGGTGGTCTGGCAGGAGCTCTCGTGCGCCGCCGACCCCGGGCGCGACCGCTTCGCCTCCCATCCGGAGGGGGAGCGAGGATGGTGGCTCCGGTTCCTGGAGCGGATGTGCGAGCTTCGCGGGGCGCCTCCGCCGTCGCGGTTCGCCGCCGCGGAGCTCTTCCACCGCTTCGGCACGGCGGAGGCCTGGGAGGTCTATCCGGAGGTGCCGGCGGCGCTCGCCGCGCTGGCGCGCCAGGGTCTGCGGCTGGGGGTGGTGAGCAACTGGGACCACCGGCTCCCCGATCTGCTCGCGGAGCTCGGGATCGGCCGTTTCTTCGGCGCGATCGCCTACTCGGCCAAGGCCGGGGCCGAGAAGCCCGACCGGCGGATCTTCCTGCAGGCGCTGGAGGAGCTCGGCGTCGAGCCCAAGGCGGCCCTCCATGTGGGGGACGGGCGCCTCGAGGATGTCGAGGGGGCGGTCGCGGTGGGCATGAAGGCTCTCCATCTCACCCGCAACACGGGGGGCGGCGACCTGCGCGATCTCGCCGCCCTGCCGGGGCTCGTCGAGGCCGAGCGGGCCGGCCGGGCGGGCCGGCAGTGGGCCGGGGGTGTGGTAGAATTTTGACGCTTCTTGCAGGAACAATTCGGGAACCAGCATCATGAAAATCTCCACCAAGGGCGAGTACGGCATCCGGGCGATGCTCTATATCGCCATGAAGATCGAGCAGGGCCCGGTCACCAGTCACGAGATCGCCCGGCATCAGGGGATCCCCGAGCCCTACCTGCGCCAGATCCTGGCCCAGCTCTCCAAAGACCGGTTGATCCAGTCCAACCGCGGTCCGCAGGGCGGACACGTCCTCGCCCGGCCGGCGGCCGAGATCAGCCTGCGCGACATCATGGTGACGCTCGAGGGGCAGACCACCGCGATCGACCAGATCCTCGCCCTCCCCTGCACGATCGACGTGGGGTCCGAGTTCTGCGCCATCCGCGAGGTCTTCCTGGAGGTCAAGACGGCGGTCGAGCGCATTCTCGACAAGACCACGCTCGAGGAGCTGGTCAACCGCCAGCGCGAGATCCTGACCCACCGGATCTCCATTCCGCTCGACCTCGCGCCCCGGATCGCGCCCCTGCTGCCCGTGATCCGGGACTGAATTTCCACTCTCTTCGATCCGACCTGAGGTGAGGGCGTCATGAAGCTCCAGGGAGAAGGACTGCTGGTGCGCATCTTCGTCGGCGAGTCGGACCGCTGGGAGGGGGCGCCGCTCTACGAGGCGATCGTGCAGCGGGCGCGCGAGAAGGGGCTCGCCGGGGCCACGGTGATCCGCGGCATCGAGGGGTTCGGGGCCCACAACTTCATCCACACGGCGCGCATCCAGCGCCTCGCCGAGGACCTGCCGATCGTCATCGAGATCGTCGATCAGCGGGAGCGGGTCGAGGCCTTCCTGCCGGACCTCGACGAGATGGTCGCCGAGGGGCTGGTGACGCTGGAGCCGGTGCAGGTGATCCTCTACCGGGTGCGCGACGGGGCGAGCGCCCAGACGCACTGAGGAATCCCGGCCTGCTGGTGGCGATGCCGCTTGTGAAGGTCTTCACAAGCTCGATTCAACCTGCTACACTCCGCCTGCGCTTGGGGGAGGTGTGGGTTCCAAGGAGGTTGCCTGAATGCCCGAGGAACCGAAGTCCGCGAGCGATTTGTCCAGGCTGTCCGGCATCGGGTTCGAGTTCGCGGCGGCGGTCGGCGGGTTCATCTTCGTCGGTTACCTCTGGGATCGCTACTTCGGGACCGGCCCCTGGGGAGCTCTGATCGGCGCCATTCTGGGCTTGGTCGGCGGGATGTACAACCTGATCCGTCAGACGATGCTCGCCACCCGGGGCCCGGCAGGCGGGATCAAGAAAACGCACGGCGACGGAGAGCGATGACCGGCTCCCAGTCGCCCGCCGCGGGCCGGTCCCCCACTGCGGGATACCTGCGGTTCCTGGCTTGGGCGGTCGCGGTCGGTATCCTGTCCGTCCTGTTGGGATACGCGCCGACCCGGCGGCTGGGAGGCGAGGGCGCGCTGCCGGCCATGATGGCGGGGTGCGCCATCGCGGTGATCGCCTCGGCAGTGGGGGCACTGCCGGTCGCGCTCTCCCGGCGGCGGGGGGCTTCGGGCTCGCCGCTCCAGGGGTTGATGTCGATGGCGGCGCGCACCGGAGCGCTGGTGGTCCTCGGGCTGTCGGTCGGGCTGTCCGGGTGGTTCGAGATCCACCCTCTGTTGATCTGGATCGCGCTGGGGTACGGGGCGCAGCTCGCGCTCGACGTCTGGTACGCGGTCCGCGGCTTCTGATAGGGATTGGAGACGTTTGGATGCTCATCGCATTCCTGGCTGAAAATCCGCTCGAGCACATCGTGCGGCATCCGATGATCCAGCGGCCGGCCCACCTGGGCTGGCTGACCCAGGGTGACAAGATCACCCTGCTGGACAGCCATATCGTGATGATGATGCTCGCGGCGTTGCTGCTGATCCTGCTGGTGCCGCTGTCGGTGCGCCGGCGGCGGGGGACGGGCGAGGTCGACTCGCTGGTGCCGACCGGCTCCGGCAACGCCGTCGAGGCGATCTGCGAATACCTGCGCAAGGAGGTCGCGCAGCCCGCTTTGCAGCAGTATACCGACCGGTTCATCAAGTTCGTCTGGACCGTCTTCTTCTTCGTTGCGACGGTCAACCTGCTCGGCCTGCTGCCGCTCGGCAGCATCCGGATCCTCGGCGCGCACATCGGCGGGACGGCGACGGCGAACCCCTGGATCACCGGCTCGCTGGCCCTGATGACGCTGGTGCTGATGATCTTCAACGGCGTGCGGCTGGGCGGCCGGCACTTCTTCGGCCATTTCAACCCCGGTCCCTGGTGGCTGGCGTGGCTGCTGGTGCCGATCGAGGTGATCGGACTGGTCGCCCGGATCTTCGCGCTGATCGTCCGGTTGTGCGCCAACATGGTCGCCGGGCACGTGCTGCTGGCGGTCCTGCTGAGCTTCATCTTCTCGGCCGCGGCGAACAGCATCGCGAGCGGGCTCGGCGTGGCCGTCCCGGTGGTGCTGGGCAGCATCGCGATTATGATGCTGGAGATCTTCGTGGCGTTTCTGCAGGCTTTCATTTTTACGTTCCTGACGACCCTGTTCATCGGCCAGTCGATCGTGTTCCATCATCACGACGGGCACGGCGAGCACGCCGCGGGGGCGCAGGCGCACTGATTGAGTTGATAGACACCGACACCTACTCGCCCTGCCCGCAAGGACAGGGGCGGACTGACCTTAGGAAAGGATCTTTTCGATGAGCAAGAGAACGGCCAAAATCGCGTTGATGATGATTGCGTTCGGTTTCGTGTTGATGTTCGCCGGGGTGGCGCCGGTCCAAGCGCAGGAGAACGCCGCCGCAACGACGGTGGCGGACGGCAACCACGACGGCGGGCTGCTGACCACGAACGGCGCCCGCAAGCTGGGCGGCGCGCTCGGCGCCGGCCTCGCCATCCTCGGCGGCGGCCTCGGCATCGGCCGCATCGGCGGCAGCGCGGTCGAGGCGATCGCCCGCCAGCCCGAGGCGGCCGGCCAGATCAGCACGGCGATGATCATCACCGCCGCTCTGATCGAAGGCGCCATGCTGTTCGCGGTCGTCGTCGGCCTGCTGGCCTCCATCGGTTGAGGGCCCGGCGCGCGTCCCAGGAATCTGCCCCTTCCCGATCGAGGGGAGGGGCTTTGAACGCGAGTGTTTGCATGATGATCCGCATGATCGAAAGAGCATTGTTTGGAACCGCCGTGCTGCTGATGACGGCGCTCCCCGCGCTGGCCGCCGAGGCGGAGCCGGCCGGAGAGCCCAGCCTGTTCGCGGGCGACCTCGGCAATTCCGTCTGGACGATCCTGATCTTCGTCCTCGTGCTGGTGATCCTCGGCAAGTTCGCCTGGGGGCCGATCCTCAAGAACCTGCAGGCGCGCGAGAGCTTCATTCACGACGCGCTCGCCCGGGCGAAGCGGGACCGTGACGAGGCCGAGGCCCGGCTGCGCGAGTACGAGGAGCGGCTGGCCTCGGCGCGGGCGGAGGCGACGGCGATCGTCGACGAGGGGCGGCGCGACGCCGAGGTGGTGAAGCGCCGGATCGAGGAGTCCGCCAAGGTGGAGGCCGACAAGATGATCGATCGCGCCCGGCGCGAGATTCATCTCGCCACCGTCACCGCCACCCGCGAGCTCTACGACCTCTCCGCCAAGCTGGCGACCGACCTCGCGGCGCGCGTCCTCGGCCGCGAGATCACGGCCAAGGACCATGAACGGCTGATCTCCGAGGCCATCGACGGCATCGAGAGCGGCGGTTCGGGAGTGGGGCCCCACTAGTCATGGCCAACGTCGACGAACAGGACAGGGAGATCGGCCGCCTGTACGCCGGGGCGATCCTTCACGTCGCCGAGGAGGGCGGGCAGGCCGAAGAGTTGCTGGAGGAGCTGAACGGGCTCATCGCGTACCTCGACGGCAACCCGGAGCTCGAACAGTTCCTGGCCAGCCCGCTGATCGAGGAAGGGCCCCGCGCCCAAGCGATCGAGCGCGCTTTCCGGGGGCGTGCGAGCGACCTGCTGGTCGACTCGCTGCTGGTGATCAACCGCAAGGGGCGGCTCTCCGCGCTCCGCGCCGTCGCCGTGGCCTACCGGAAGGAATTGCGGAATCTGCGCGGCTGGATGGACGTCGTCGTCCGTACCGCCGTGCCGCTCACCGCCGCCCTCCGCGAGCGGCTCAATCAGGTCCTCGCCGCCTCCACCAGCCGCAAGCCGACGCTGATCGAGAAGATCGATCCGGCGGTGATCGGCGGTCTGGTGATCGAGGTCGAGGGTCGGAAGATCGACGCCAGCGTGGCGTCCCGGCTGAACGATTTGAGCGAGGCGCTGCTCGCGCGCGCCTCGCGTGAGATCCATAGCGGCAAGGCCTACGTCTCGTAGGCTGAAGCCAAGGAGCTGCCATGAGATTCAGAGTCGACGAGATCGCCTCGGTCATCGAGGAAGAGATCCGCAAATACCGCACCGACGTCGACCTCTCGGAGGTCGGCCAGGTGCTCGAGGTGGGCGACGGCATCGCCCGCATCTACGGGCTCACCGGCGCCATGGCCGGCGAGCGCCTGGAGTTCGCCAACGGCGCCCAAGGGCAGGTGTTCAATCTGGAGGAGAGCTCGGTGGGCGCCGTCGTCCTCGGCGACTACCTGGGGATCAAGGAGGGGGACGAGGTGCGCCGCACGGGCGAGCTGCTCTCGGTCCCGGTCGGCCCGGAGCTGATCGGCCGCGTCGTCGATCCGCTCGGCCGGCCGCTCGACGGCCGCGGGGACATCAACACTCCCCACCGCCGGCCGCTCGAGTTCAAGGCCCCCGGCATCGTCGAGCGCCAGCCGGTCACCGAGCCGCTGCAGACCGGCATCAAGGCGATCGACGCCATGATCCCGATCGGCCGCGGCCAGCGCGAGCTGATCATCGGCGACCGCAAGACCGGCAAGACCGCGGTGGCGATCGATACCATCGTCAATCAGCGCGGCGGCGACGTGATCTGCGTCTACGTCGCCATCGGCCTCAAGGAGTCGACCGTGGTCGGCCTGATCGACCGGCTGCGCGAGGTCGGCGCGATGGACTACACGATCGTCATCTCGGCCTCGGCGGCCGATCCGGCGCCGCTGCAGTACATCGCCCCCTACGCCGGCGCGGCGATGGCCGAGTACTTCATGTATCAGGAGGGCAAGGCCACCCTCTGCGTCTACGACGACCTGTCGAAGCAGGCGCAGGCCTACCGCCAGCTCTCGCTGCTGCTGCGCCGGCCGCCGGGCCGCGAGGCCTACCCGGGCGACGTGTTCTACCTCCACTCGCGTCTGTTGGAGCGCAGCGTCAAGCTGCGCGAGGAGTACGCGGTGGTGCCGAAGAACACCTCCGCGGACAGCCGCGACCGGTCCCTCGTGGTCAAGCACCCGCAGGGGCTCGAGGCGCCCGAGGACCAGCGCCCGGACGACGTCGACGGCGTCTTCCACCGGCCGCACGGCCGGAGCAAGGCCGAGGCGTTCCTGGCGACGCTGCGGGACGCCGACAAGTACCGGGTCCACCGCTTCCCCGACAGCGGCGGCTCGATGACGGCGCTGCCGATCATCGAGACCCTCGAAGGCGAGGTGTCGGCCTACATCCCGACCAACGTGATCTCGATCACCGACGGCCAGATCTACCTCGAGCCCGACCTCTTCTTCGCCGGCGTGCGCCCCGCGATCAACGTCGGCATCAGCGTCTCCCGCGTCGGCGGCAACGCGCAGCGGAAGGCGATGAAGAAGGTCTCCGGCTCGCTGCGTCTCGACCTCGCGGCGTACCGCGAGCTGGAGGCGTTCGCCCAGCTCGGCACCGAGCTCGACGCCTCCTCGCAGCGCCAGCTCGACCGCGGCCAGCGGATGGTGGAGCTGCTCAAGCAGCCGCAGTACCAGCCGTTCAACGTCAACGAGGAGGTGCTGTCGATCTTCGCCGGCACCCGCGGCTTCCTGGACGACGTGCCGGTGCGCGAGGTGTCCCGGTTCGAGGCGGCGATGCTGAAGTACTTCCGCGATCAGCACCCGGAGATCGTCGACGAGCTCGACCGCACCAAGGATCTGTCGAACGACCTGGCCGAGAAGATCGGTAAGGCCATCCGCGACTTCAAGTCGCAGCACAACAAGGTGGCCACCCCGGCGGCCCGCGAGGTCGCCGCCTGAGGCGGAAACCGAGATGGCGAACCGGCGAGTCCTCGTCAAGCGCCGCAAGGCGGTGCGCAACATCCGCAAGATCACGCGCACGATGCAGCTCATTGCGACCGCCCGCTTCCAGGCGGCGTTCAACCGGGCCGTGGCCAGCCGGCCGTACACCGAGAAGCTGGCCGAGCTGGTGGCCGACCTCTCGCGCGCGGCCGGCGAGATCGACCACCCCCTGCTGAGGACGAACGAGGGGGTCAACCGCTCGGCGCTGGTCGTGTTGACCAGCGACCGCGGCCTCGCCGGCGGCTACAACGCCAACATCCTGCGCACGGCGACCGGCCACCTCGACCAGCAGCCCGCGGGGGTGACGGCCGACGTCCACATGGTCGGCAAGAAGGGGATCTCCTACTTCCGCTTCCTGCGCCGCCCGGTCGCCGAGCAGACCTTCGGCATCGGCGACCGCCCGCGTTTCGAGCAGGTGGAGCCGATCGCCAACGCGCTGATCGGCCGCTTCGTGCGCGGCGAGATCGCCTCGGCCCACGTGGCCTACATGAAGTTCCTCTCCGCCGGCCAGCAGCGGCCGGTGGTGGTGCAGCTCCTGCCGCTCCAGCCCGAGGTGAAGGCGGGCGAGGAGAAGAAGAAGCCGGTCGAGTACGAGTTCTCGCCCGACCCCCAGCAGCTTCTCGACGAGCTGCTGCCGGCCACCGTGCGGGTGCGGCTCTTTCAGGCCTTCAACGACGCAGCGGTCTCCGAGCAGGTCGCCCGGATGGTGGCGATGAAGGCGGCGACCGACGCCGCGCAGGACATGATCAAGGCGCTGACGCGCGAGTACAACCGCGCCCGGCAGACGCAGATCACCATGGAGCTCCTGGACATCGTGGGCGGCGCCAACGCGCTGTCCTGAGACCCCGGAGAGCCCTTCAAGAGAATTGGAAAGCATCATGGAAAACGTCCAAACCGCCAACGGCAACAACTACGGCAAAGTGACGCAGGTCATCGGCTCCACGCTGGACGCCCAGTTCGCGGAGGAGTACCTGCCTTTGATCTATAACGCCCTTCGCGTCGAGGTGCCGCGCACCGTGCTCGGCGAGACGAGCACCGACACCCTCTGGTGCGAGGTCGCCCAGCACCTGGGCGGCGGCCGCATCCGCGCCATCGCCCTCGGCTCGACCGACGGCCTGCAGCGCGGCGTGCAGATCCTCGACACCGGCGCACCGATCTCGGTGCCGGTCGGCACCGAGACCCTCGGCCGGGTGTTCAACCTGGTCGGCGAGACGATTGACGGCCTCGGGCCGGTCACCGCCAAGGAGCGGCGGCCGATCCACCACGAGCCGCCGCAGCTCGACGAGCTCTCCTCGAAGACCGAGCTGTTCGAGACCGGCATCAAGGTCATCGACCTGCTCTGCCCGCTGGTCCGCGGCGGCAAGGCCGGCCTGTTCGGCGGCGCCGGCGTCGGCAAGACCGTCATCATCCAGGAGCTGATCGCCCGCCTCGCCCGCTTCCACAGCGGCTACTCCTGCTTCGCCGGCGTCGGCGAGCGCACCCGCGAGGGGAACGACCTCTGGCTGGAGATGCAGGAGGCGAAGATCGGCGACACCGGCAAGCGCGTGCTCGACCAGACCGTGATGGTGTTCGGCCAGATGAACGAGCCGCCGGGCGCCCGCCTGCGCGTCGCCCTCTCGGCGCTCACCATGGCCGAGTACTTCCGCGACCAGACCGGCGTCGACACGCTGCTGTTCATCGACAACATCTTCCGCTTCTCACAGGCGGGCTCCGAGGTGTCGGCGCTGCTCGGCCGTATGCCGTCCGCTGTGGGCTACCAGCCGACGCTGGGCACCGAGATGGGCGAGCTTCAGGAGCGCATCACCTCGACCAGCCGCGGCGCCGTGACCTCGATCCAGGCGATCTACGTGCCGGCCGACGACTACACCGACCCGGCGCCGGCGACCGCCTTCACCCACCTCGACAGCACGGTGAACCTGGAGCGCAGCATCTCGGAGAAGGGGATCTACCCCGCCGTCGATCCGCTCGCCTCCAGCAGCCGCATCATCGCTCCCGAGTACATCGGCGAGGAGCATTACCGGGTGGCCCGGCGCGTCCAGCAGATCCTGCAGCGCTACCGCGACCTCCAGGACATCATCGCCATTCTCGGAGTGGATGAGCTGTCGGAGGAGGACAAGGTCATCGTCCGCCGCGCCCGCAAGATCGAGCGCTTCCTCTCGCAGCCGTTCTACGTCGCCGAGCAGTTCACCGGCTTCCCGGGCGTCTACGTCTCGCGGGCCGACACCATCCGCTCTTTCGACGAGCTCTGCGACGGCAAGTGGGATCACCTGCCGGACCAGGCATTCATGTATGTCGGCACCATCGAGGAGGCGGCGGCGCAGGCGGAGAAGCTGGCCGCCCAGGGCACCTAGCCCGGGATCGACATCATGGCGCGGACCGACACCTTCCACTGCAGCATCATCACTCCGGAGCGGGCGATGCTGGAGGCCGAGGCCACCTTCGTCGCCTTCCCGGCGCACGACGGCGAGGTCGGCATCCTCCCTCACCGTGCCCCCCTGCTGTTCAAGATGGGGGCCGGCGAGCTGCGGGTCGAGAGCCCGCAGGGCAACCAGATCCTGTTCGTCGACGGCGGCTTCGCCCAGATGGTGGAGAACCGGCTGACCCTGCTGACCGAGGTGGCCAAGCGGATCGAGGAGATCAAGCCGGCCGACGTCGAGCGGCAGCTCGCCGAGGGGCATGAGATGCCTACGAAGACCGAAGCCGAGTTCAAGGCCCGCCAGCGGGTGCTCCGCTCCGCCCAGGCGCAGCGCGAGATCCTCGCCCGCCACGGGGCGGGACGGGCCGCCTGACCGAATACGATCCGCTGTTCTCACCTACCGCCCGGACCGGCGCCGACGATCTCGAGCCGGTCCGGGATCTCTTCCAGGCGGCGAGCCGCCCCTTCCTGCAGTCCCCCATCTCCTGGCTGACCTGGGCCATCCTGCTGCCCGGGGCGGCGCTCGCCACGCCTCTGGTCTTCGCGCGTTTCGGGCCCGCCGGCGTCCTCTTCACCTGGTCAGCGGTGATCCTGCTCGGCGGCATGGTCGAGATCGTGGGGATCCGGCGCAATGCCAGGGAGCAGACCGGGAGCACGCTGGCTGCCTGGGTGCTGCGGCTGCAGGGGAACCTCTCCTTCGTCGCCATCGCGCTGTCGGCGCTGCTCGTCTGGCAGGATCTCGCCTGGGTCCTTCCCGGGCTCTGGCTGCTGCTGCTCGGCCACTCCTTCTACATGCTGGGCGGCCTCGCCTTCCCACCGTTCCGCACCTGCGGCCTGCTCTACCAGTTGGGCGGCCTCGTCGCCCTCTGGCCGGGCGGCAATCCCCTCCTCGCCTTCGCCGTGGCGACGGCGGTGGGGAACCTCTGGATGGGGATCGGGATTCTGAAAGAGGCGCGGAAGGGCGGCTACTCGCCGTCCTCGTCGTCCAGGGGGTAGGTCGCCGAGCCACTGACCCAGTCGGTGAGCGTCCGCCCGCCGAAGGCGAGGAGGAGGGGCAGGCCGGCCAGGGCGGAGGTCAGGATCGCTCCCAGCCAGCGGCGGACCGTCTGGTCGAAGGTCAGCGGCTCGCCGTTCTGGGGGGGTTTGTGGGAAGTGATGCCCGCCCAAGCCATGCCCGGCGTGTGCCCCCAGAAGGCGAGGGGGAGCACGGTGTAGAGGAACGAAAACGACAGCAGAAAGGCGGCGAAGGCCGGGACCTCGCGGAGGTCGGGGCGCACTCCCAAGCCGCGGCAGCCGAGAAGCGCCAGCACGGCGATGGCGGCATGCACCACCAGATCGGCGAGGCCGGCGGCGAGCCGTTTGCCGCTGCCGGCGAATTCGCTGGCGGCCCTGGCCGGCTCGGCGTCTTCCTCCACCTCGGTCGCCGGCACGGGAACCGGCCCCGAGCGCCCGGCGCGCGCCGGTGCGATGGGTGTCGCGGCAGGGGCCGGGGCGGGACGCCGGGCTTCCGGCAGCGACCGCTTCGGCGTCACCGGGAGCTCGTCCGGCTCCTCCCTGGAGCCGGGAGCGGACAGCGGGAGATCGAAGAGCAGCGGCTCTTCCTCGGGATCGTTCGGCTTCCCCGGGCGTCGCATCAGCGGTACGGCAGGTACTTGACGTAGATCCGGTAGAGCAAGTCCTTCGGCCGCTCCTGATAGGTCTGGGCGAACAGGTAGTGGCGCGTCAACAACTCGTCGTCCTTCTGCAGGTTGATCGCTTCCTTGAGGTTCTCGGTGGCCTTCTTGGCATCGGCCCGCTGCAGGTCGCGCACGGCGAGATTGTAGTAGGAATCAACGATCAGTTGGGTGACGTCGCGGTTGGCCGGATCGGAATCGTGCATGCGCCAGAGATCGGGGAGGGCGTGCTCCCATTCGTGCTGGCGGAACAGGTCGATCTGGTTGGCGAGCGGCGCCAGCCGGTTGCGGGTGTCGGCGAGGAGCTGGGCTTCGGCGCCGTCGAGCTTGGCGAGCGCGTCGGCCTGCTCCAGCCGGCCGAGGGCCCGGATGTAGTTGCTCTGCGCGGAAGCCTGATGGGCCGCGGCGAGGAGGGCTGCGCGGCGGGCGGTAGTCTCCGGGGTCAGGGCCGCCGGCACTACCCCCCCCGGAGCGGTCCCCGGGCTGGCGGCGCCCACGGCCGCGGGATCTCCCGGCGCCGTGCCGCCGGTCCACTGGGCGATCAGCGTCTGGGCCTTCGCGTAGTGCGGATCGTTCGGCGGGATGCGCTTGAGCTGGCTCACCGCGGTGGTGGTGCGGCCCGCCTTGTGCAGCCGCTCGGCGCGGACGATGGGGTCCGCGGCTCCCGACTTCGCGGCCGCCGCCGGGGGCGTGGCTTCCGCCTCCTGCGAGTTGGGGAAGAGCCGCTCGCGGTTCTGGAGGAAGAACCAGGCTCCCGCCAAGGCGAGCAGCAGCACGGCTCCCCCCACCAGGAGGAAGAGCCGGCGGGCGCGTCCGCTGTCGCGCGATGCGCCCCCCCTCTTCTTGACCGGCCGCTGTTCGGAAGGTGCCGGTGACTCGAAGGGCTCGGGCGGCACCAGGATCTCTTGCTGCAAGTCGTGCCCCGCCACCTCGCGGCTGGAGGGGAGGGGGATGACCGGCTCGGCGATCGCCGGCGCCATGCTCCGTGAGGGCGGCACGGTGCCGGCGTCGAGCTGCTGCAGGTACTCGCGGGCGGCAAAGTAGCCGGGCTGGATCTCGAGCACGCGCTGGAACGCCCGCCGGGCACCGGCGGCATCGCCGGCCTCGAGCTGGGCCAGGCCGTCGTGGAAGATCTCCTCGGCCTGCCGCTCGCTCTCGGCCTTGAGCTTGCGCGCCGACTCGATCCGCCGCGAAGCCTCCTGGTGGTCGATGTCGATCAGGAAGATGCGCGACCAGGAGTCGATCGCTCCCTGTGGATCGCCGGCGTCGAGGGCGGTCTGCCCCTCGTCGAGCAGCTCGCGGATGCGGCGGTCGCTCTCGGAATCGCCGCCGCCGAAGGCGAGGCTCACCGGCATCGCCCCCGTCTTGATCGGTTTGGGGATCTTCAGCGCGGCGGGAGCCGCCGCGGATGAGCCGGCGCCGGAGGCCCGGAGGCGGTCGAGCTCGACGATCCCAGGGTGGCCGGGATCGAGGGCGCGGGCCTTGTCGAGCAGCCGGGCGGTCTCGGCGGCGTCGCCCGACTGCAGCATCTGCCGCGCCGAGGCCAGGAACTTGAGGACGAAGGGCTCGGCCTCCATCCGCTCCTGCGCGACGCCGAGGACGCGCTGGAGCTCCGGGTCGCCCGTCACCGCCGCCTGATTGCGCTGCACGGCGGCCATCAGCTCCGGGAACCGGCGCTGATCGGACAGCGCCTGCAACTCGGCGCGCAGGGAGACGGAACCGCCGCCGCCCTGGTCGGGCAGCGCGTCGGGGAGATCGAGGCTCAAGCCCGCGAGGTCCGCGAACGGGTCGAGGACCGGCATGGCCGGCGTGCCGTCGAGGTCGTCCACGCTGACCGGACCGGTGGTGGCGCGGAGTCGCTCCTGAAGCAGGTGAGCGGGCTGGAACTGTGGGTCCATCCGCAACACGAAGTCACAGCCGAGGAGAGCCTCTTGGCGATTCCCTTCGCGGGCCAGATCCAGCGTCTGGTCGAAGGTGCTGAGGATCCGCTGCTTGACGTCGGACGAAAGAGCAGGATTACCGGAGTAGCTCATCTCTGGCGTTCGTTGTGATGATTCTGAAAAATCGAGACGTATCGTAGCAGAGGATGTTTCCGGCGTCCAACGTTACACTCCCAACCGTGCTCCCCCTCGAATGCGTCCCCAATGTCAGCGAGGGCCGGCGCCCGGAGGTGGTGGCGCGGCTGGCCGCCGCGGCGTCCTCGCCGCCGGGGGTGCGGCTGCTCGACGTCTCGTCCGATCCCGACCACAACCGCTCCGTGCTGACCCTGGCCGGCGAGCCGGAAGGGCTCCACCGGGGGCTCCTGGCGCTCTACGAGGCCGCGCTCGCCGAGATCGACCTTACCCGGCATCAGGGGGTTCACCCGCGGGTGGGCGCGGTGGACGTGGTGCCGTTCGTCCCCCTGGGGGAGACGCCGATGGCGGCGGCGGTGGCGGCGGCCGGGCGGCTCGCGCCGGAGGTGGCGTGGCGCTTCGGGCTCCCGGTCTACCTCTACGAGCGGGCGGCGCGGCGGCCGGAGCGGACCGCATTGGCAAATATTCGGGGAAATAATCGCCGCGGCGGCTTCGAGGGACTGGCTGAGAGGCTGAGCGATCCCGCCTGGGCGCCGGACTTCGGTCCCTCGCGGGTCCACCCCACGGCGGGCGCGACGGTGATCGGGGCGCGCTTCTTCCTGATCGCCTTCAACGCCGTGCTCGCCATCGCCGACGTGGCGGCCGCTCGCGCCATCGCCCGCCGGGTGCGGGAGTCGGGGGGCGGGCTGCCGGCGGTGCGGGCGATGGGAGTCCACCTCGCCAGCCGCGGGCTCGCCCAGGTGAGCATGAACCTGGTGGACTACCGGCGGACACCGGTGGCGAGAGCGCTGGAGCGGGTGGAGGAGGAGGCGGCCGCGCTGGGCACCCGGATCGTGGAGACCGAGATCGTCGGCCTGGTGCCGGCGGAGGCGGTCCGCGGCGTGGCCTGGGAGGCGCTGAAGCTGCCGGGGCCGGCGGCGATCCTGGAAGAACGTCTCACCCCTTGAGCGCCGCCATCAACTTATAGGGCATCCCCTCGAACGAACCGGAGGACATCGTCACCAGGACGCTGCCGTCGCGGGCCTCGTCCAGGGCCTGCCGCATCAGCCCGGCGTTGTCGGGGTAGAGGTCGGCGGGCACGCCCCCCTTGGTGAGCTCGTCCGCCAGGACGCCGAAGTCCAGGCGCTCCTCGGCGGCGAGGCGGCCGTTGTGGAAAGTGGGGGCGAAGAGCACGCGGTCGGCGCCGGCGAACGCCTGGCGGTAGGGCTCGAAGAAGAAGCCGCGGCCGGCGGTCAGGCTGCGCGGCTCGAACAGCGCCACCAGGCGCTGGCCGGGGTAGCGCTGGCGCAGGGCGATCAGAGTCTTCTCGACCGCCGTCGGATGATGGGCGAAATCGTCGACCACGGTGACGCCGCGCGCGGTGCCGAGCTCGTCCAGGCGCCGCTTGACGCCGCTGAAGCGGGCGAAGGCGGCGGCGAGCTCCGCGGCGGGGATGCCGTCGCGGCGGGCCGCGGCCCAGACCGCCAGCGCGTTCGACACGTTGTGGCCGCCGGCGAGCGGCAGGGTGATCTCGACCTCGCCGGCCTCCTCGTCGTGGACGCGGAACCGGCTCGCCTCGGGCAGCGCCTCGATCTCGCCGAGCGGATGCAGGTCGTTGCCGGGATCCAGGCCGTAGAACAGAGTGCGGCAGCGGGCGCCGGCGGCGAGCTCGCGCACCTTGGGGGTGTCGCCGCAGGCGACCAGGAAGCCGTCCGCGGGGAGCAGCGCGAGCAGCCGCGCGTAGGCGTCCCAGAGCGACTCCGGAGTCGGGTAGAGGTCGGCGTGGTCGTACTCGGCGCTGGTCAGCAGCAGCGTCTCGGGCTGATAGTGGAGGAACTTCGGGCCGCGGTCGAAGTAGGCGGCGTTGTACTCGTCCCCCTCGATGATGAAGCGGTCGCCGTCGCCGTCGTGGAAGCTCGCCGGCAGGTCCTTGGGGGCGCCGCCGATCAGATAGCCGGGATCGCGGCCGCAGGCGGTGTAGACCCAGGCGGCCATCGCGGTCGTCGTCGTCTTGCCGTGGGTGCCGGAGACCACCAGCGAGCGGTGATGATCGAGGAAGAAGCGGGCGAGCGCCTGCGGCATCGAGACGATGGGCAGGCCCAGCCGCTCGGCCGCGACCGCCTCGGGGTTGTCGCGGTGGATGGCGTTGCCGATGATTACAAGGTCCGGGCGTGGCTCCAGGTGGACGGGGTCGTAGCCTGTGGAGGGCTGGATTCCGGCCCGCTCGAGCAGTGTGCTCATCGGGGGATAGAGGGGGCCGTCGGTGCCACGGACGCTATGGCCCTGCTCTTGCAGCAGACAGGCAAGAGGCGCCATTCCCGTACCACCGATCGCCATGCAGTAGATGTCTAGCTTGGAAGAATTCACAGGCGCGGTTTCTCGTAGGTATTCTCGTTTCAGGGGTCGGGAGTGTAGCATTCCCGGAGCTTTCATCCATCTCGAAGAAGGAGCAGGACGTATGCAACGTCACACGAAGACCGTCATTTTGGCACTTTGCGCCGCCCTTTTGGTTGCGGCAACCGCTTTGGCCGCGGGCAAACCGAAGGCCACGATCGCCGAGCCGCTCAAGGATGTCGGCACCGTGTCGAAGGGGGACAAGATCGTCCACGACTTCGTGATCAAGAACGAAGGGGATGCCGACCTCCAGATCACCAACGTCCAGCCGGCCTGCGGCTGCACGGTGGCGGATTTCGACAAGGTGATCAAGCCGGGGCAGACCGGCAAGGTGCACGCGGTGGTCGACTCGTCGACCTTCAGCGGCCCGATCTCCAAGGGGGTCAGCGTCTTCACCAACGATCCCGAGCATCCGCAGATCGAGCTGACGATCCACGCCAAGGTCGAGCCCTATATCTCGATCAAGCCCGGCTATGCGCGCTACATCACGGTGCAGGGCGAGCCGCTGGAGGGGAACATCGCCCAGACGCTGTGGGCGCCGGACGGGACCTCCTGGGACATCACCGGGGTCGACTCGCCGTTTCCCTTCCTGGCGGTCACCTTTCACGAGGCCAAGCCCGAGGAGCGGCTCCCCGACGCCAAGGGGAAGCAGTGGAAGGTCGAGATGAAGCTCTCGAACCAGGCCAAGGTGGGACCGCTGTCGGACTACGTGACCGTCCACACCAATCACCCGAAGCAGAAGATCGTGCAGATCCCGGTCTCCGGTTTCGTGCGGCCGGTGGTCGCCGCCACGCCGCCGAACGCCGACTTCGGCAAGATCGAGCTCAAGGAGCCCCTGAAGAAGGCGCTCAACATCCGCAACTTCGCGACCGAGCCGATCAAGGTGACGAGCGTCGACCCCACCCTGCCGAAGGGGATCGAGACCAAGCTCGAGACGCTGGAAGAGGGGCGCGAGTACCAGGTGCGGATCATCCTCAACCCCGAGCTCGCCAAGGGACCGTTTCTCGGCAAGCTGGTCATCCACACCGACAGCCCGAAGGTTCCGGTTCTCGAAGTCGAGGTCAAGGGGATCGTCGGCTAGTCGTCTTTCGACGGTATCTTCCTTGCAACAGGTTCCTTCAGGAGAGAACTCCGGCAGGTCCGGGGTTCCTTCTGGAAGGAACCTGCGATGCACAGACAGACCGTCTCCTCTTCAGCGATCTCCTCGATCGGATATGACGAGCGCTCCGCGGTCCTCGAAGTGGAGTTCAGCAGCGGCGCCGTCTACGACTACCTCCAGGTACCCAAGAAGGTCTACCGCGCTCTCCTGAAATCCCCCTCGAAAGGGAGCTTCGTCTCCCGGCGGGTGCGCGACCGGTACGAGTTCGTGCGGCGGGATTCGTAGGGGCTCCCTTAGGGCCGCCCGTAAAGGTTCCTCTCCGATTTCGGCGCCGCCGGCTTGCGGCGGTCCCGGGAGAGGGCCTGGGTGACCTCTTCCAGCGTCGTGGCGAGGACGGCGTTCTGCGCCGCGGCGAGCTCGCCGATCCCCTTCAGGGCGAGGTCCACCAGGGCGTCCATCTCCTCGCGGCGGAAGCTCCGCTTTTCCCCCGTCCCCTGAATCTCGACGATCGCGCCGCCGGCGGTGGCGACGACGTTCATGTCGACCTCCGCCACCTGGTCCTCGACGTACTCGAGGTCGAGCCGGGGGATGCCGCCGACGATGCCGACCGAGACGGCGGCGATCTGGTCGCGGATCGGCCAGGACACCAGATCGCGCTGCAGCGCCAGCTTGCCGAGGGCGAGGACGGCGGCCACGTAGGCGCCGGTGACCGCCGCGGTGCGGGTGCCGCCGTCGGCCTGCAGCACGTCGCAGTCGAGGGTGAGGGTGCGGTCGGGGAGCGCCGTCAGGTCGATGGCGGCGCGCAGGCTGCGGCCGATCAGGCGCTGGATCTCGGCGGTGCGGCCGGAGACTTTCCCCTGCGCGGCCTCGCGCTGGTTGCGGGTGTGGGTGGAGCGCGGCAGCATCGAGTACTCGGCGGTGAGCCACCCCTCGCCGCTCTCCTTCTTGAAGGGGGGGACCCGGTTCTCGACGCTCGCCGCGACCAGCACGCGGGTGTCGCCGACCGAGATCAGCGCCGAGCCTTCGGCGAATTTGAGGACGCCGGTCTCGATGCGGACCGGGCGGAGGGAATCGAGGGGGCGGCCGTCGGGACGGGGAGAAGGGGCTATGGAGCTCATGGCGCGCATTGTATCCGGCTTGGGAATTCTGGCGGCGCGGTCATCCGTCCAGTGACCCCATTGCGTAACCACTGACAGAAGGCCCGGTCGAGTGCGGCGCGAGGTCGTCGGATTCCCCGCTGAGAGATCGCCGCCGCCGGGCGGATTATCAACAAAGCTCCTTTATTGAGAGGAGGAGGATGTGAGGATTCGTCTTGTTTTTGCCCTTTTGATCCTGTCGGCGGCCGTGAGCATGGTCCCGGCCCAGGCGTCCAGCCATCGCGAGGCGCCAGGGATCACCAAAAGCCCCAAGGTCGACAGCACCGATCTCTACATGTTCAACAGCTATGAGCCGGGGCGTTCAGGCTATACCACCCTGATCGCCGACTACCAGCCCTTCCAGCCCCCCTGGGGCGGCCCCAACTACTTCTTCCTGGATCCGGACGCGCTCTACCGAATCCACATCGACAACACCGGCGACGGCGTCGAGGACATCACCTTCCAGTTCCGCGTGGCGCCGCGGCTGGTGGACATCAAGCTGCCGGTAGGCGGCCAGAACGTCTCGGTGCCGCTCTACAACGTCGGTCCGTTCCAGAACGACGCGCCGGGCGCCCGGTCGCCGAACCTGAACATCGTCGAGAGCTTCACCATGTGGGTGATTCGGGGTGCCGTCAACGCCGGCGGCAGCAACAGCTCGTTCACCACCAACCCCACCACCGGCAGTAGCCGCTTCGGCAAGCCGGCGGACAACGTGGGTCAGAAGTCGGTCGCCGACTATGAGGATTACGCCGCCAACTTCATCCAGGAGTTCAGGTTCCCCGGCTGCCAGAACGGCAACGCCATCGGCCGGGTCTTCCTCGGCCAGCGCAAGGAGCCCTTCGCGGTCAACGTCGGCGAGATCTTCGACCTGATCAATCTCAATCCGATCGGTTCCCGCAACGGCGAGCCCAACCCGCTCGACCGCTACAACGTCACCACGATCGCGGTCGAGGTTCCCACGAGCTGCCTGACGCAGAACGCCAGCAACCCGGTCATCGGCGGCTGGCAGACAGCTTCGCTGCCGCGCAACCGCTCGCTGACGCAGACCCCCACCTTCAACAATCCGACCAACAGCAACGGCGACTTCGTCCAGGTCTCCCGGCTCGGCATGCCCCTCGTCAACGAGGTGGTGATCGGCCTCAAGGACAAGGACCTGTTCAACGCCGCCTCCCCCAAGGGTGACGCGGCGCTCGCCACCTACATCACCAACCCGACCCTGCCGGCGATCATCCAGGTCCTGTTCGGCTCGGCCGGCGTCCTGGCGCCGACCAACTTCCCGCGCCGCGACCTGGTGGCCGCGTTCGCCACCGGCATCCAGGGGCTGAACCTCCTCTCGGACGGCCAGCCGCACGAGATGATGCGCCTCAATACCTCGATCGCGGCCAAGCCCGCCGCGCAGCAGAACAACCTCGGCGTGCTCGCCGGCGACACCGCCGGCTTCCCCAACGGTCGCCGCCCCGGGGACGACGTCACGGATATCGAGCTGCGGGTGGCGATGGGCGTGCTCTGCCATGCCTTCCCGGGTGTCTACTGCAACCCCGCGGACGCTCCCTCGGGCACGCTCCCCTACACCGACCAGGTGCTCCAGGACGCCAGCCAGTTCGACAGCATCTTCCCCTATCTGCGGGCGCCGCTTCCGGGTTCGCCGAACGGTGCCAACGGGGTGACCGCGCTGCCGTAGCAGCTCGGTTCACCTGGGTTTTGCCTGCCGGCGAGTGGTGTTCCGCCGCTCGCCGGTTTTATTCTCAGGAGAAATGAATGCGATGGTATCGCGAGTCGTTCGGCCGCGGGTTGATCCTCTGGGCCTTCTGCGCCCTCTGGGCTCCGGCGCTGCTGGCGCACAATTTCTGGATCGAGCCCACGACGTTCACACCGGCCCCGGGCCAGCGCGTGGCCGTGCGGCTGCGGGTGGGGGCTGAGCTCCAGGGCGATCCCGTCCCCCGCGATCCGAACCTGATCAAGCGGTTCGTGGCGGTGGGCCCGTCCGGCGAGGCGCCGGTCCCGGGCGTGCCGAACACCGAGCCGGCCGGCTTCGAGGCGTTCGCCGCTCCGGGGTTGTACACGATCGTCTACGACAGCGGCCGGTCGCCCGTCGAGCTCGACGCCGAGAAATTCGAAACCTATCTGAAAGAGGAGGGGCTGGAGGCGGTCAGCGCCGCGCGCGCCCGCCGCGGCAAGAGCGCCGCCGGGGTGAAGGAGGTTTTCTCGCGTTGCGCCAAGGCGCTGGTCGCGGTGGGAGGCGGTGGCGCCGGACCCGGGTTCGACCGCGTTCTCGGCCAGCGGCTCGAGCTGGTGGCGGAGAAGAACCCCTATACGCTCGCCGGGGGAGGGGAGCTGCCCGTGCGGCTGCTCTACGAGGGAAAGCCGCTCGCCGGCGCCCTGGTGATGGCGCTCCAGCGTGGCCGCTCAGACAAGGTTACGGCCCGCTCGGATTCGAAGGGGCGCGTCATCCTGAAGCTCGATCGCCCGGGCTTCTGGCTGATCAAAGCGGTGCACATGATTCCGGCCCCCGCGGACGCCGGAGCGGACTGGGAGAGCCTTTGGGCCTCTTTGACCTTTGCCCTGCCGTCGCGATAGCTTTCTTCGAGAACGGAGGCAGCTTTCCCCAAGCGATGGAAGAGAGGGAGACCGAGGATCGCGATCTCATCAGCCGGGTGGCCGCCCGGGATGGGACGGCGTTCGCCCGCCTCTTCGAGATCCATGGCTCGATAGCCCTGGGACTGCTCCTCCGCATCCTCGGCCGGCGGAGCGAGGCCGAGGAGGTGCTGCAGGAGGTCTTCCTCCAGGTCTGGATGCAGGCCGATCGATACGACGGGGTCCGCTCCACACCGCGTGGCTGGATCCTGATGCTGGCCCGCTCCCGCGCCCTCGACCGCCTGCGGCGGCGGGACTCGACGCGGCGCCGGGAAGAGGCGGTGGGCGAGGAGGCGGGAGAGGCGATCCCGCCGGTGGGCACGGAGCGTCTGGAGACGCTCGAGCGGAAACGCCAGGTCACTTCCGCTCTCGGGATTTTGTCGCCGGAACAGCGGCGCTGCATCGAGCTCGCCTTCTATGAGGGGCTCACCCATACGCAGATCGCCGAGCGGCTGGAGGCGCCGCTGGGCACGGTCAAGTCCCGAATCCTGCTGGGGATGAACAAGCTACGGCAGGCACTGAGCGCGCAATCATGAGCGACATCCACACACCCCGCATCGAGGAGCTCCTCCCCGCCTACGCGCTGGACGCGCTGGAAGGCGAGGAGCTGCGCGAGCTGGAGGCGCATCTGGCCGGCGGCTGCGAGGAGTGCGACCGCCAGCTCGCCCTCTGGCAGGGGGATCTGGAGGAGCTCGCCGCCGCGGTGCCGCCGGTCGAGCCGTCGGAGATCACCCGGGCGCGGGTGCTGCGCCTGGCGGGAGCCGGGGCGGCCACACCCGCCACGCCGGCGCCGGCCGCGGCGCCGCGCCGGACCTCCTCCTGGAGGATGGTGGCCGCGGCGTCCGCCCTGCTCGCCCTCGCCCTCTGGGGGCTCCTCGGCCAGGTGCGGATGGAGCGCGAGGTGCAGCGCCTGGAGAGCGACCGCGAGCGCCTCCGGCGGCAGGTGGAGGTGCTGAGCCGGCAGGTGGGCAGCATGCGCACCGAGGTGTTGCAGGCGAAGCAGGACCTCCAGGTGCTCGCCGGGCCGGGAGTCCAGGCGGTGACCCTGGCCGGCCTGGGACCGTCCCCCGGCGCCAAGGGGCGCACCTACGTGAATCCGAGCACTCACGACGCCCTCTTCTACGCCTTCGACCTCCCGGCCCTGCCGGCGGACAAGACGTACCAGCTCTGGTTCATCGCAGACGGCAAGCCGGTCCCGGCCGGCGTCTTCGCGGTCGATCCGCGCGGCACTGCCTCCCTGCGGGTCCAGCAGGTGGCCGACGTCGCCAGGATTCAGGCCTGGGCGGTGACGGTCGAGCCCCGCGGCGGCCTGCCGCAGCCGACCGGGGCGATGGTCCTCAAAGGGGCGTAGACCCACTCGTGGCTGATCCCCTGCCTGAGACGCGGAACCCTCTGGAACGCCTGCGCTCGCGGGCTCGAGGCCAGGCGAGCCCGGCCACGATCGTGCTGGCCGAAGGGGGGGACCCCCGGGTGGTCGCCGCGGCCGAGCGCGCCACCGCCCTCGGCCTTTGCCGGGCCTCGCTGGTGGGGGCGCGCGCGGCGGTCGAGAGCGCCGCGGCGGCGGCCGGGGTGGCGCTGACCGTGCCGACCTTCGAGCCGGCCGCCGATCCCGATCTGCCGCGGCTCGCCGCCTTTCTCGCCGAGCGCCTGTCGGCGCGCGGGCTCGATCCCACGCTCGCCGTCACCCTGGCCTTCGATCCCCTCCATTACGCGGCCCTGCGGGTCGCCACCGGCCAAGCGGACGGCGCGGTGATGGGGGCCCTCGCCACCACCGCCGACACCCTGCGGGCGGCGCTGCGGGCGATCGGTCCGCGGCCGGGGCTCAAGGTGGTCTCCTCCTGCTTTCTGATGGTGCTGCCGGAGGATCGCGGCGGCCGCGGTCTGATCTACAGCGACTGCGGCGTGGTCCCCGATCCCGATCCGGAGCAGCTCGCCGACATCGCCGAGGCGGCGGCGGCGAGCTGCCGGGTGCTGCTGGAGGAGGAGCCGCGGGTCGCCCTGCTCTCCTTCTCGACGCTGGGGAGCGCCCGCCATCCGCGGGTGGAGAAGGTGCGGGCGGCGCGCGAGATCCTGCTCGCCCGCGGGGTCGGCTTCGCGGTGGACGGCGAGCTGCAGGCGGACGCCGCCCTCATCCCTGAGGTGGCGGGGCGCAAGGCGCCGGGGAGCGCGGTGGCCGGCCGGGCGAACGTGCTGATCTTCCCCGACCTCGACGCCGGCAACATCTCCTATAAGCTGACGGAGCGGCTCGGCGGCGCGCGAGCGGTCGGTCCCCTCTTGCAGGGGCTCGCGGCGCCGCTCAACGACCTCTCGCGCGGCTGCTCCGCCGAGGACATCGTCGACGTGATCGCGGTCACGGCCCTGGATGCGGCCGGGCGGAGGCCCTAGAGGGGATCAACCATGAAAGTACTGGTTATCGGCAACGGTGCCCGCGAGCACGCCCTGTGCTGGAAGCTGCGGCAGAGCCCGCTGCTCACCGATCTCTACTGCGCCCCCGGCAATCCCGGGATCGCCGCGCTGGCCGACCGGGTGCCGCTGGCGCCGGAGGAGGTGCACCGGCTGGCCGACTTCGCCACCGAGATGCGGATCGACCTGACGGTGGTCGGCCCCGAGCTGCCGCTGACCCTCGGCATCGCCGACGAGTTCATCAGCCGCGGCCTCGCCATCTTCGGCCCCACCCAGCGCGCCGCCGAGATCGAGGGGAGCAAGGTCTTCTCCAAGCTGTTCATGGACCGGCACAAGATCCCGACGGCGCCGTTCGCGGTCGTCCACGACGCCGCGGCGGCGCTCGCCGAGGCCAGGCGCTTCGGCTTCCCCGTGGTGCTCAAGGCGGACGGCCTCGCCGCCGGCAAGGGGGTGCTGATCGCCGCCGACGAGGGGGAGCTCGCCGAGGCCGTGCGCACCCTCTTCGAGGAGCGCCGCTTCGGCGCCAGCGGCGACCGGGTGGTGGTCGAGGCCTTCCTGCCGGGCGACGAGGTCTCCTTCATGGCCCTCTCGGACGGCGAGCGGGTGCTGCCGCTCGCCACCGCCCGCGACTACAAGCGGATCGGCGACGGCGACACCGGCCCGAACACCGGCGGCATGGGCGCCCACAGCCCTTCCGGCGGACTGTCGGCCGAGACCGCCGCCGAGGTCGTGGAGACGGTGATGCGGCCGGCGGTCGCCGGCCTCGCCGCCGAGGGGCGCCCGTTCGTCGGCGTGCTCTACGCCGGGCTGATGCTGACCCCCGAGGGGCCGCGGGTGCTCGAGTTCAACGCCCGCTTCGGCGACCCGGAGGCGCAGGTGATCCTGCTCCGCATGGAGGACGATCTCCTGCCGCTGCTCGCCGCCGGAGCCGCCGGCCACTTCGACGCCCGCCGCCTCTCCTTCCGCCGCGAGGCCGCGGCGTGCGTCGTCCTGGCCAGCCCCGGCTATCCCGGCCGGCCGCTCCAGGGGGAGCCGATCCGCGGCCTCGACCGCGCCGCGGCGGTCGAGGGGGTGGAGGTCTTCCACGCCGGCACCACGCTCCAGGACGGCGAGCTGGTGAGCGCGGGCGGGCGGGTGCTCTCCGTCTGCGCCCTGGCGCCCGACCTCCGGGGAGCCCTCGAGCGCGCCTACGCGGCCGTCGGCGAGGTCGACTGGCCGGGCAAGGTCTACCGGCACGATATCGGGCGGCGCCTGCTCGACCCCGCCGGGGCCGGCATTACGGGACCCTAGTTAGTTACGGGATCGTACCAGCGGGACCGTGATACCTTCCTGAAGGTCGTTGACGCAGAGGTTCGCCGCTGTAACAATCGCCCCAGCGGTCCTGAGCTAAACAACAAATTCGTCGACCTGACCCGCGCTCTAGGAGTGGCTGGTATTTTTCGTGCATAGCGTTTCAGGTCGCTGTAGCAGATGGAGTAGGAACCCAAATGGGATGCAACGGTTGCAGTTTCAAAGGCATGTCAACAGCCGTCGAAGATACCTTCGTCGGTGTACGTTTTCGTGAAGAGACCAATCTGACACTGTGTGGAACGGGCGGACGGATCTACGCCCGGGGGGAGAAGGTGGTGGTGGATCTCGAGGCGGGGCCGGCGTTCGGCCATGTGGAGCAGTCTCCGATGCCGGTGTTCAAGCCGTGCCAGAAGTCGAGCGCGCGGCCGATCCTGCGCCCGGCCGACACGGAGGATCTCGCCGCCTACGACCGGCAGCTCCAGAGCGAGCAGAGCGGCAAGCTCTTCGCCCAGGAGCGGGCGCGCGCGCTCAAGCTCGAAATGAAGATCTCCCTGGTCGATTTCGCCCTGAGCGGCAAGAAAGCGACTTTTTACTTCACCTCCGAAGGCAGGGTGGACTTCCGACAATTGGTGCGCGATCTCTCCAGCCGGTTCTCGGTGCGGGTGAAGATGGTCCAGGTGGGGGCGCGCGACGAGGCCGGCCTGGTCGGCGGTATCGGCATCTGCGGCCGGACCCTCTGCTGCTCCACCTGGCTCAAGGACTTCCGGCCGATCTCCATCCAGATGGCGAAGCGGCAGAATCTCAGCCTCAACCCCTCGAAGATCTCCGGTCAGTGCGGCCGCCTGCTCTGCTGCCTGGCCTACGAGGACGAGGGTTATAAAAAGGGGAACCCGGACAATCGGTCTGCGGTACCAGCGGCGGTTTAAAAGTCTCATGCATCCATGGAACCCAAAATGGCGACCCGCAAACTGATACGCCCGGACATGAACGAGCTCAAGAAGGAGCTCCCCGCGCGAAGCGTACGCCGCAAGCAGACGCCACCCGAGCAGACCAATGCCGAGGAGTTCTACTTCCTCAAGCAGATGGCCCAGAAGACTCCGATGGTGGTCATCCTCACCGACGGCGAGGAGCTGCGCGGGTGGATCGAGTGGTACGACAAGGGCGCGATCAAGCTGAACCGCAACGGCGGTCCCAACCTCCTGATCCAGAAGCATGTGATCCGTTACATGTTCAAGGAGGAGGAGCTGAAGCAGCGGCGGGGCCCCGGCAAGCGCGACGCGAGCGACCCCGACCGTTGAGCGCACCCCCGCGTCCCATCCTCGCCCTCACTCAGGGAGATCCCGCCGGCATCGGCCCCGAGATCCTCCTCAAGCTGATCGGCGCCGACCCCGCGCCCGCCGCCTGGCAGCCGCTGCTGGTCGCCGAGCGCGCCGCCCTGGAGGCCCTCCGGCCGTCCCTCCCTGATTTCCCCTGGGACCGCCTGACCTGGCTCACCACGCCTCCTGAGCGGGGCGAGCTGGAGGCCGGCGGCATCCCCGTGCTCGATCCGGTCGGCTCCCGCCGCGCGCTCTCCCTCGGCCACTCCGGCCCCGCCGACGCCGCCGGCGCCATGGCGGCTCTCGACGCCGGCATCGCCCTGGTCCGCTCCGGCGCCGCCGACGCCCTGGTGACGGCGCCGGTCAGCAAGGAGTCGATCGCCCGCCAGCATCTCCCCGGCTTCGTGGGGCACACCGATTACCTCGCCGAGGTCTGCGGCCTCGAGCGCTACGGCCGCGACTACCTGATGGCCTTTCTCGCCCCCGAGATGCAGGTGGCCCTGCTCAACGTGCACCTGCCGCTGCGCGAGGCCCTGGACGGGATCACGGCGGAGGCGGTGGGCGAGGCGCTCGACTGCCTGGGACGCCACGCCGGCGGCAGGATCGCCCTTGCCGGCCTCAACCCCCACGCCGGCGAGAATGGGCTTCTCGGCAGCGAGGAGGGGGAGATCCTCGCGCCCGCCGTGAAGGCGGCCCGCGATCGCGGCCTCGACGTCCACGGCCCCGAGAGCGCCGACTCCCTCTTCGCCCGCGCCCGCCGCGACGAGTTCGACTGGGTGCTCGCCCTCTACCACGACCAGGGGCTGATCGCCGTCAAGACCGCCTCCTTCGGCACCGCCACCAACTGGACCCTCGGGCTCCCCTTTCTGCGCACCTCGGTCGACCACGGCACCGCCTTCGCCCTGGCCGGCCGCGGCCTGGCGGATGAGGGGCCGCTCGCGGCGGTGGTGGCGGCGACTCTGGGGTTGATCTCGGGCGAGCTGCCGAAGAAACGCTAACCAGCCTTCCGGGCCACCGCCAGCAGCGAATCCCCGAAGGCGGGCGTGTGCACTACCCGGCCGATCACCCGCAGCGGCTTCAGGAACTTCGTCCCCTCGCCGACCGAGCAGAAATTCGACTCGGTGATCAGCGTCTCCACCTCCAGCCCGGCCCCGACCAGCCCCTCGCGCAACATGCGGGGGGTGAACATGTGGATGTGGGTGGGATCCTGGTACCAGGCCCAGCGCTTGCCGAGGAGCGGGCGGGCGAGGCTGTGGGCGTTGAGGGTGATGACGAACAGCTTCCCCCCCGGTTTCAGACAGCGCCGGCAACTCGCGAGGGTCTGGGCATAGTCCTGGAGGTGCTCGATGACGTCGAGCAGGGTGATGGCGTCGAAATGGTCGTCCGGGAAGGGGAAGGGCGCCTCGGCCCCCTGCTCGATCACCTGCCCACGGGAGCGCCGCCGCGCCTGCTCTACCGCGTGGGAGGAGATCTCCAGGCCGTCCGTCGCGTAGCCCCCGCGCTCCAGCGCCTCCAGGAAGAAGCCGTAGCCGGCGCCGACGTCGAGCACGCGGCCGCCCGGGATGCCGTGCGCGCGGAGGAGTCCCACCAGGTAGTCGAGGTACTTGACCTTGCCCGGATGGAGCTGGAAGTACTCGCGCTCGAAATAGGAAGAGTCATGCATCGGCGCGGATGCTAGCACCGGCCCGCCGCCTGTGCTAACAATCCCGCCCATGTTTCTGGTCGATCTTCTGGGCGCGGGCCTGACGCTCGTCGCCATCGGCTTCCTCCTGCTCGGGGGGTACCTGGCGGCCTTGCGCCTGCTGGGCGAGGAGGCCGTCCGCGATCCGCTGGCTGTCGCCATCGCCTCCCTCCTGATGGCGACCACCGAGGCGGTGGGGATCGGCCTGCTGCTGGGCGCGGCCGGACTGCTGCGTATCGACCTTGCCCTGGCTCTCCAGGCGCTGCTCTCGCTGCTCCTGCTGGTCGGCTTCCGCAGGTCGCCGCCCCCGGGCGGGATCGGCGCCCCGGCGCGGGCGATCCTGCGGCGCTCGTGGGCGATCCTGCGCGCGCACCCCGCGCTTTCGCTGGTCACCCTGCACGCGGTGGGGAGCGAGGCGCTTCGCGGCCTGCTGCGCCCGCCGCTGTCGTGGGACAGCCTGATGTACCACCTGCTGCTCGCCGGGACCTGGCTGCGCGACCAGAACCTCAACCCCGTCTTCGGCAACATCCCGAACAACTACTACGGCTACGTGCCGGCCAACGGCTCCGTCTGGTTCTGGTGGTGGATGGCGCCGTCGCACAGCGAATTCTGGATCAACCTGGCGACCCTCCCCCACTGGGTGCTGCTCGGGCTCGCCACCGGCGGGATCGCCCGCCGGCTCGGCGCCGGCCGGCACTGGCCGCTCGCCTCGTTCCTGATCCTGCTGACGCCGACCGTGGTGCGGTTCGCCGCCGCCCAGTACGTCGACATCTTCGTCGGCGCGGTCCTGCTATCGGCGGCCTTCTTCGCCCTGCGCTGGATCCGCGACGCCGACTGGGGGGTGGTGATCCTCGCCGGCGCGGGCCTGGGGCTCGCGGCGGGCACCAAGGTGCTGGGGGTCTTCTATGCCGTGGCCCTCGCCGGCGCCGTCGTGCCGCTCGCCCGCGGCCAGTGGCGGCGCCGCGTGCCGCAGGTGATCGCGGCGCTCGTCCTGGCGACGCTGCTGGGGAGCTTCTTCTACGTCCGCAACATTGCCTGGGGGGCGGACCCGCTCGCCCTGACCTGCGAGAAGACGGCGAGCGGGCCGGTGAACGGCAATACGCCGACCATCCCGCGGCAGAATTCGGTGATCGATCTCTGGCGGCCGATGATGCACAACGGCTGGCTGGTCGACGCCTTCCTCGGGATCACGCGGCCGGCAGAGGTCGAGCTGGGAGTGGGGCCGCAGGTCTTCGTGATGCTCCTCGCGGCGCTCCTGCTGCCGTTCGGCCTCGGCCGCGAGCGCTGGCGGGAGTCGCTGATCGCGAGCGCGCAGATCTGGGCCCAACTCGCCTTCTGGCTGGCGGTGCCGTTCGCCAAGAACTACCACGTGTTCGCCAACGTCCGCTATCTGATCCCGGCGATGGGGTTGGCGTTCGCCGGCGGCATCGCCCTCGCCGAGAGGCGGCGGACCAGCGACCGCTGGATGGAGGGGATCACCCTCGCCTTCCTGCTGCAGGGGCTGCTGCAGATCCACGCCGAGATGCCGCATGGCGTACGGGTCGCGATCGCGATCGCGGACCTCGCCGCCGTGACGCTCGCCCTCTCGCCGTTCCTGCGGGAGCTCCTGCGCCGCCGCTGGCGCGAGACCGCGGTCGCCGCCGTGCTCCTCGCGCTCTTCGGCGCGCCCTTCCTGACCCAGTTCCGCGTCTGGGACCGCGACCGCGCGCTGGCCGAGGAGTTCCAGGTCCACATGACCTCCACCCGCTTCTTCGCCGGCGGCTGGTCCTGGCTCGACGTCTACGGCGGCGACGGCGCCGTGGCCTCGGTTCACTCGCCCAACAACTACTTCCAGTATCCGGCGATGGGTCCGCGCCTGGAGCGCGAGTCCCGCTACATCAACATCAACGCGGCCGATCACCAGAACGCGGTCGAGTACCCGGCCTGCCAGCCGCGGGTCGATCCCGACCCCCGGGCCTGGGTGACGAACCTGGCGAAGCACCGCATCCGCTGGGTCCACCTCAGCCGCTATCCGCAGTTCGATTTCACCATCGAGCGGCAATGGGCGGACTCGTCGCCGCGGCTCTTTACGCTACGTTATGAGAACCCGACGAACCGGGTCTACGAGTTCCTGCCGAACTCTCCTACGGGCTCTTCTCCAGACGCTCCTTCAGCCGCAGCCCCGCCGGGTTCTCCGGATCGAGCTCCAGCAGGCGGCGGTTGAGCTCCCGGGCCACCGCGAAGTCGCCGCGGCGGGCGAGGAGCAGTGTCTTGTTCTGGAGCGCCGGCAGATTCCGGGAGTTGAGGGCGAGGGCGCGGTCGAGGTGCTCCTCGGCCCGGGCGAAATCGCGGCTCGCGAGCCAGGCGCCCCCCAGGTTGCTCTGGGCGTCGTCCGAACGCGGCTCCAGGGCCACCGCCTGCTGATAGAAACGTAGCGCCGCGGGCCAGTCCCGCCGGCGGGCGGCGAGGTTCCCCAGGTTCAGGCAGGCGAGGAAATCCCGTGGGTTGAGCGCGAGGGCCGCCTGGTAGTGTTCGCCGGCCTCGTCGGGACGCCCCTGCTCCTCGTAGAGACGGCCAAGGTTGTAGTGCACGAGGTCCATCCGCGGCGCGAAGCCGGCCACGCGCGGCAGCAGGAAGGCGGCCAGGCAGATCCCCGCCAGACCGATCGCCTTCTTGCCCCGGATCTCCGCCAACGCGGCGCCGCCGAGCACCAGGAGCGCCGGTACGGCCGGCAGGCGATAGCGCGAGAAGAGGAAGAAGATCACCGTCGAGGCCATCCAGCCGAGCGCGAAGAGGAGGGCGGGCGCGAAGGTGCCGAGGCGGCGGCGCGCCAGGAAAAGCCCGGCGAGCGCCAGGATCACGGCGCCCCCGAATTCGAGCAGCGGCAGGCGGAGCGCCGGCGAGAGGGTTTTCACGTAGTAGTAGTCCACCGCGTCCGGCCACTCGTACCAGCTCCAGAACATGCCCAGCTTGCGGAGCTGCAGCCGCAGGAAATCGTCCGGGTGCTCCCGTGCCCAGCCCAGCGCCTGATCCAGCCAGTAGCGGGAGACCTCGCCGGGGGAGAGCGGCCGGCCCAGCGCCTGCTCGGCGAGCCGCGCCGGCTCCCTGCGCTCCAGCTCCGGGATCTGCTTGCCGGGGACGATCGGCTGGTAGGTGCCGTCGGCCCGCGCGTTGTTGCCGATATAGAAGTTGGCCCCGCCCTGGGAGGTGGTCGGCAGGAAGTCCCCGCCCACCACCCCGTTGCGGAGCGCCACCGGCAGAAGCGCGAGAACCAGCCCGGCCACCAGCGCCCCCCCCCGGCGGGCGAGACCCGGCCAGCGGTCCTCCCGTCTCCAGGCGAGCGGGAGGAGAAAGGGGACGAGCAGGAGCGCGTTCTCGCGCAGCAGCGCCAGGACGCCGAGGAGAGCTCCGGCGCCGATCCACCGCCTGAGGTCCCGACCCGAACGCGCCGCCGCCAGTACCCAGAGCAGGAAGCTGGTGGCCGTCACCGCCAGCGACTCCTTGAGGAGCTGCGCGTCGTAAAAGAGGAACGGGCCGTAGACGGCAGCGAGCAGCGCCGCCCCGAGCCCCGTCCGCTCATCCGCCATCTCCCGGCCGGCGCGGTAGAGCGCCCAGCAGCCGGCGACCGCCAGGAGGATCTGGAGCAGGTAGACGAGCGCCAGGCGGTGCCCCAGGACCGTATAGGCGGCGGCCAGCAGATAGGGGTAGAGCGGCGCCTGGAAGAAGACCTGAGAGCCCAGCCAGTCGCCGGCCGCGATCCCCTGCGCCCAGCGGTCATACTCCTGGCTATCCATCGCCAGCCAGGAGAAGAAGGGCTGGTCCCGCACCGCATACAGGTGAGCGAGGCGGAGGACGAGCGCCAGCGCCAGGATGGCGAACAGGGTGCGGCGGCCCGGGGAGCTCATGGATAGGCTACTCTGGCACAAATTCAGCACGGAGACAGGATGTGAGCGAGCGATCTGGGACGGGGACGAAACGCAGGAAACCCGAGAAGGTGAAGGTGGGCCGGAGCGAGGTCAATCGGGGCGACCTCGAGGGGCTGCAGCGCGCCTGGGCCGAGAAGGACCTCGTGCTCTTCCTGGGCGCCGGGGTCTCGAAGCCCTACGGCATCCCCACCTGGAAGGATCTGGTGCTAGAGATCCTCTTCGATCAGACCGACGTGGCTCGCCGGCTGGAGCCGATCGACCTGCCGTTCCGGCGCTCCCTCGCGGCCTGGCTGGTCGACTACTACGACTACGATCCGATCATCCTCGCCCGCGTGGTCAAGAACGAGATCCGCCGCCGGGCTAGCCGCTCCAGGAAGGGGGATGACGCCCACGCCCTGTTCCTGGAGAAGGTCCGCCAGCACCTCTATCCCAAGGAGCCCCCCACCCCTCACGAGCCGACCACGCTCACCGCCGTGGCCGATTTCATCAAACGCTCCGGCACCGACTCCGGGGTCGCCGCCGTCGTCTCCTTCAATTACGACGACCTGCTGGAGCGCCAGCTCGCCGGGAAAGTCGACTTCCGCGCCGTCTGGAGCTCCCGTCGGAGCCGCGACAAGAAGCTGCCGATCCTCCATCCGCACGGCTTCCTGCCGCAGGACGGCGAGGCCAAGGACTGTCAGCTCGTCTTTACCGAGGACGATTATCACGGCCTGACGACGTCGATCTTCCACTGGGCCCTGACCGCGATCGTCAACTACCTCCGGCACAACCGGGTCCTCTTCGTCGGCCTGTCGATGCTCGACCCCAACCTGCGCCGGCTGCTCGACGCGAGCTACGTCTTCGGCGACATCCCCGCCCACTGGCAGATCCAGCGGCGGCACAAGATCGCGCGGGCCGAGATGCGCAACGTCCTGCGCGACATCCGGGACCGGGCGCGGCGGTTCCGCAAGGAGATGGAGATCGACGCCCCCGAGGAGATCCCCGAGCTCCAGGAGGCCGTGCTCTCCGTGCTGGAGCAGGCGGACTCCTACGACCGCAACCTCTTCGAGGCCATGGGCGTCAAGACCATCTGGGCCGAGGACTACGACGACATCCCCGCCCTGCTGGAGCGGATCTCGGCCGGCTGAAGCGCTCCTGCCCGCCGTGGTACCATTTGCGGCACTCTCAACCAGGCACGGAGAAGGATCTGACGATGGGCAAAGTCGATTTCACGGGAAATTACGAGGATCTGTCCACGGATCGCGGCTACCAGTTCAAGTTCTATTGCGAGAAGTGCGGCAACGGCTACATGTCGACCTTCCAGAGCTCGAAGCTCGGCCTTGCCGCCTCGGCCGCCGAGGTGGCGGGGAGCCTCTTCGGCGGACTCTTCGGGAAGGTCTCGGACACCGCCTACCAGATCCAGCGCGCGGTGGGCGGACCGGCCCACGACTCCGCCCTGCGCGAGGCGACGGAGGAGATCCGCCCCCTCTTCAAGCAGTGCACGCGCTGCGGCCGCTACGTCTGCGAGCCGATCTGCTTCAACAACGCCGCCGGCCTCTGCGAGGGGTGCGCGCCGGATCTCGACGAGGAGATCGCCTCCGCTCAGGCCGAGGCGGCGAAGAACCAGGCCTTCGAGAAGGCCCAGCAGGTCGACTGGATGAAGAATCGGAACCTCGGCCAGGTCACCGGCGCTACCTGCAAGTCCTGCGGCGCCAAGACCGGCGGCGCCAAGTTCTGCCCCGAGTGCGGCACCCCGACGATGCAGAAGAAGAGCTGCGGAGGCTGCGGCGCGGAGATGGAGGGGAGTCCGCGGTTCTGCCCGGAGTGCGGACAGAAGACGGCTTGAGGTTTCGCGGGTCAGGCTTCCCGGAGGAGAGCCCGGAAGCCTGCCTGCTCGAAGTGCTCGTCTGTCGTCAGGGATTCCTGGAGCCGGTGGTCCTGCATGATCACGAAGGACATGCAGTCGACCAGGCTCCACTCCTTGTCGTGCCTGCGCTGGAACATCTCGAATCCCCTCCGGTATAGATCCTCCGAAAGAGAAAAGATTTCCACCCGTGGATCGGCTTCCAGGGACTCCAGCAGAGCGACTCCTGAGGACCGATAGCGCAACTTGGAAAGAGAATTTCCGATCTCCAGGAGGATGGCTCGCGTCGTCACCATCTGGGATCCCCAGCGTTCAAGCCGCCCGGCAAGCTCCACGGCCCTGGAATGATGGTGGTCTCTGGGGGAAGCGAGAGCAACTGCGTAGGACGTATCTAGAAAGACCTTAGTCATCGGGAAGCTTTTTGTCCCCATAGAGATAATCGTCCAGATTGTCCGACCAGTCCTCCGGACCCTCCAGATTCAGGGACATCGCAAGCTTCAGGAAGGAGTAGGGCTCTCCCCGGATTGGAACGGAATCCGTGCTCATCTCCAGTGGCGGATCTTCCATCTCTACAGTAAGGAGCACTGTTGTGTTGGGAGCGATGGATACAGGTTCCTCGGGATAGAACGCCGTGCCATCGAATCGCGCGTGCATCGTTTTGGTCATCTTCTCGTTCCTTACGAACCATTCTAACTCACCCCCGCTCCCGCCGCGCCGCCAGCCAGCGGGCCGCGAAGGGGAGCGCGGCGAGGCCGAGGAGGACCGCGAACCAGAGCGTGGCGCCGCGGATGACCAGGGTGATCGAGCTGGCGTCCGCAGTGTCGAGCCCCTGGCCGTGGAGGAGGGCGGCGAGGGACCCCTCGGCGGCTCCCAGGCCGCCGGGGAGCATCGAGAGGCCGCCGAGGACGTTCGCGGCGGTGTAGTTGAAGACCGAGACCAGCAGGTCCGCCTTCGGCGCGTAGTTGCGGACCACCAGCCAGAAGCCCAGCCCCTCCGCCGCCCAGGCCACCGTGGCCACCGCCGTCGCCATCACCGCCAGGCCCGGCGAGAGCAGCTCCCGCAGGCGGTCGTACATCTCCATCAGGTGCGGCACGCGGGGGCCGATCACCGGCATCCGGCGCAGGATCTTGAAGACCCAGTTGGCCGCCCGCTGCCAGCTCAGCAGGACGACGATGGCCACCACCCCGGAGAGACCCGCGGCGGCGATCCACGGACCGCCCGGGAGGGGGAGGGCCCCCAGGGCGACGAGGACGAAGGTGCCGAGCACGTCGGTCACCCGTTCGGCCAGCACTGCCGAGACCACGCGCAGCGCCTGCCCGCCTCCCAGTTCGCGCACCAGCCACGCCTTGCCCAGCTCCCCCGCCTTGCCCGGAGTCACCCCGAGCAGGAATCCGATCAGGAAGACCACGAGGCTCCGCCCCCGCGACAGCGGGGAACCCAGCCGCCTGAGATAGATCTCCCAGCGGACATAGCGCAGGGCGTAGTTGAAGACCGAGAGCGCCAGGACGGGAACCAGCAGGCGGACGTCGAAGTTGCGCAGGCTACGGGCGAGCTCGCGCGGGTTCGCGGTCAGGGCGAGCCCGACGACCACGAGCACTCCCAGGGCCAGCGGCACCAGCATCCGCCGGCCCAGCCGCTCGAGACCCGTGCCCCCTCCCTCCGGCGATCCGGCGGGACGGGGCTCCAGGTCTGCGCGGGACTCTTCGCGGGAGGGGGTGGGGCTCAGGCGGCCTTCTCGGCTTCCTGGACGCTCTCCGGGTATTGCTCGAAGAGGCGCATCCACTTGCTCGTCTTGGCGTACTGCTCGGTGCGGCGCTTGCCGATCGTGGGGTACCACGCGAAGTCATGGTAGAAGTACGAGCCGAACACGAAGAAATAGACCAGCGGCGTCCGGAAGAACAGCTTCTGGAGCCCCTTCAGCGGCCCGAACCAGACGAGGTCGCCGAAGCGGGAGATCGTATTGTCCCCCACCGAGAAGTGGAAGTTCCACTTCGAGATGTCCTCGCCCACGATCTCGATGTCGCGCGGATCGCCTACCCCCAGGCCGGCGTCGTGCGCCAGCCGGATGTAGGGGATCGACATCGGATCGAAGCCCATCATCTTGGCTGCCACGGCGTCGATCGCCACCTGGTCGCCCGAGGCCATCATGAAGTCCTTCTCGACCGGGATCATCGTCCGCGGACCCGGGCCGTTGCCGCAGGTCGTGCCGTCCATCACCGCGAACAGCCCGGAGTGGATCTCCTTCTGGATCGTCAGCAGGTCGACCAGCGTCTGGTGGATGTGCGAGTGGGTGTAGTGCCGGCGGGTGTTGAGGAGGCCGCCGAAAGCGTTTTTCATCGCCCCGGTCGTGGTGGTGTAGATGTGGCACTTCACCGTCGGCAGGTGGACGATGTTTTTGCCGAGGAAGAACTCGGGGATGGTGATCCCGTCGGGGTAGATCGACGGCAGCACCAGCATCTTCCCCTTCGGCTTGTAGGTGATCCACTTGAGGTCGTCGGCGAAGCAGTTGTAGCGCACCGGCACGTCGTACTTGTCGAGCACCGGCAGGTAACGGTTCAGCCGCTCCCCCTTCTTCGGGTCGGTGACCACGGTGTTGTTCTGGACGCAGACCTGGTCCGTGTAGCCGTCGGCGCGGAGCTTCTGGATCGTCCCCTCGAGCTGCCACGGGGTGGTGTTCGCCCCGGGGAAGGGGAAGTGCCAGGAGATGTTGTCCTTGAGGATCGTGGTAGAGCCGGGGTCGAGGAACCGCCGGACATCCCCCATCTCCATGGTCCGCCCGACGTCCTCCAGGACGGTGTCGGGCTTGGTCTTGAGAACGGCTACGCGCGCTTTGGCCATATGTGAGGTGCTCCGGTGTCGATCCGATAAAACGGGATGCAGATGCATGCCGCCGTGCGACAGGGGCATCCTTAAGGCTCGTCATTATAACCGCGGCTTCGCTTTATGGCTTCCTCCTGATGCGCTCATAGGCTTGACCCCCGCCCCGGATGGCGTCCAAGGTTAAGCAGGCACGAAAAAGCAAACCCGTCGCGAGACGGGGACGCAAAGCCAAGGGTCTCGCCCGAGACCGCCCGGTTGCCGAAGCCACCCGAGACCGACCGGGCGTCTCTTCCGGCTCCGCTCCATCCCGCAACTCCGCCGCGACACGACGGGCCGCCGGGGTCGCCCATTCTCACCAGGAGGCTCACCTTGAGAAGAACGACTTGGCCGGCGCGTTTCCTTGGCATGCTCACCGGGATGGCGCTGACGGGGGGCTGGGTTCTGGGAGCACAGACGAATTCCTACATCTTCTCCACCCACCTCGGCGGGAGCCATCGCGACGTAGGCCGGGCGATCGCCACCGACTCCAACGGCAATTCCTATGTCGCCGGGGAGACCCACTCGCTGGATTTCCCGATCTACCCCAGATTCGGTGCACCCTCCCCCGGCTATTTGCAGGACGCTTTCCTGACCCGTTACAACGCCTCGGGCAGGGTCCTCTCCTCGATCTATCTCGGTCCTGGTAATTTCAGTGGCACCACCTTCCTGGAGATCAGCGGTGTCGCGGTGAGCCCGGACGGCAGCGCCTACGTCGTCGGCTCGCAACGAGATCTGTACGAGTCGGAATACGCTCACGGCTTTCTGGAGAAGGTCAGCGGCTCGACGATCGAGTATCACTACTCTCTCGGAGATACCTACGCTCGCGGCTCCGCGGTCGCGGTCGACTCCGCCGGCAACGCCTACGTGACAGGCCACGGCTTCTATTACCGTAATGGGATCCCAACCCTTGAAGTCTACGTGGAGAAATTCGATTCCCACGGCTCGTCCGCCTGGCGCGTCAGCCTCTTCGGATCCGGGGGCTCGGAGTCGCGGGCGATCGCCGTCGATCCAGTGGGCAACGTCTACGTGGCCGGGAACACCAGTTCCTCCGACTTCCCGACGGTGAACGCCGCCGACAACGCGCTGGGCTTCTTCCAGGACGCTTTTGTGACCAAGCTCGGTCCCTCCGGTGCGATCGTCTTCTCCACCTTTCTCGGCGGCAGCGGCATCGACACGGGACAATCGCTTGCCTTGGCCCCGGACGGCTCGGTCTGGGTGGGAGGAGTTACGAGATCGGCCGATTTCCCCACCCGCAACGCCAGCCAGTCGTCGCTGCGGGGACCGCAGGACATCTTCCTGACCCGGTTCAGCTCCGCGGGGGCGATCCTCTCCTCGACCTATCTGGGAGGCAGCGGCACGGACGATCTCCAGGGGCTCGCCCTCGACCTCGCGGGCTCCCTCTACCTGGCGAGCACGACCGGATCCGCCGATTCCCCCCTGCGGGACCCCTCGCAACCCGGCTGCACCGACCGGTTCGTCTCCCGGCTGAGCCCGAGCTTCCAACTCCTCGGCTCCACCTGCGTGCCCGGGGCCGACGTCCTCGCGCTGGCCGTGGATGCCGCGCAGCAGATCCACCTTACCGGCAGCACAGCCGGCGGGTTGCCGGTGGTGAACGCGGCCCAGCCCGCCCCTGCCGGAGGCGGGGACGCCTTCGCCACCGTGCTCCAGCTCAACCGTCCCCCCGACTGCTCCGCGGCCTTCGCCAGTCCGGCCTCGATCTGGCCGCCGAACGGCCGGCTCGTCCCGATCTTCGTCCGGGGCGTCACCGATCCGGAGGGTGGTTTCGTCTCGATCGTCGTGACCGGCGTCCGCCAGGACGAGCCGCTCTCTCGCGCCGGGACTCCCGACGCGACCGGCACCGGCACGGAAGGCGTCTCGATCCGCGCCGATCGCGCCGGCGGAGGGGATGGTCGGGTCTACCGGCTGAGCTTCACCGCGACCGACCCTCAGGGGGCGAGTTGCACGGGCATGGTGACTGTCTGCGTGCCGCACGACCAGGGGCAAGGACGGACGTGCGGGGACGGCGGAGGATTGTTCAGCTCGGGTGGATGAAGCTGGTACGGCACGTTTTGTTACGATGGTCCGCGACAGGAGGATCTCGCCATGGCTCTCCACGATCTCGCCCGCAAGCTGACCTACGAGGATTACGTCCTCATCCCCGACGACGGCCAGCGCCACGAGATCATCGATGGAGAGCACTACGTGACGGCAGCGCCCTTCCTGTCCCATCAGCGGCTGGCTTTCCTGCTCACGCTCCGCGTCGGCGGCTTCGTCGAGACGAACCGTCTCGGGCTCTTCTTTTTCGCGCCCGCCGACGTCCTCCTCTCAGCCTACGACGTCGTCCAGCCGGACATGTTCTTCATCTCCAGCGAGCGGGCCGCGATCGCCGGATTGAAGAACGTCCAGGGAGCGCCAGACCTGGTGATCGAGATCCTTTCCCGGAGCACCCACCGGCTGGACGGGGGAGCCAAGCTGCAGGCTTACGAGCGCTCCGGGGTCCGGGAGTACTGGATGTTCGATCTCTTCAAGAGGGGCGTGCAGCCCTGGGAACGGACGGACGAAGGTCTCCGCCCGAAGCCGTTCCTCTCCGCCGCGGCGGGGGATGTTCTCGCGTCGCCGCTGCTGCCCGGCTTCGAGCTGCCGCTCGCCGAGCTTTTCGAGCACGGATTCAGCCGGTAAACGGCACCCGCTCGCGGATCTTGTTGAAGCCGAGGCGCTTGAACAGTTCCTCGATCCGCGCCGGATCGGCCCCCTTGTACTCCAGGCTCTTCAGATCGGCCTTCACCCCTGGCACCTTCGGGGTGACCGTCGCGAGCTGCTTCGAGAGGAGGGCGATCTCCCGGCTGGCGGCCAGCTTGGCGTGGAGCGACTTGGCGCCGCGGATGTCTTTCGACAGCCAGGGGAGCTCTTCCAGCCGCTGGTAGAGATCCTCCAGATGGCCGAAGTGGGCGAGCAGCTCGGCCGCCGACTTGGGGCCGATCCCCTTGACGCCGGGGATGTTGTCCACCGTATCCCCGGCGAGGCCGAGATAGTCGGTGATCTGGTCCGGCCGCACGCCGAACTTCTCGAGCACGGCCGCGGCATCCAGGCGGAGCCCCTTGCCGAAGTCGAGGAGGGTGATCCGCTCGTCCACGAGCTGGGCGAGGTCCTTGTCCGAGGTGACGATCACGGCGCCGTGGCCGCCCTTTTCCAGCCCCTCGCAGAGGGCGCCGATCAGGTCGTCCGCCTCATGGCGGTCGTCGATGAAGGTGGCCGCGCCGATCGCCGCCGCGATCTCCAGGCAGGTGTCGATCTGCGCCTCCAGCTCGGGGGGCGGCGCCTCCCGCTGCTCCTTGTAGGCCGGATAGATCTCGTTGCGGAAGCTGCTGTTCAGGTGGCGGTCGAAGGCCACCACGAGATGGGTCGGCTTCTCGTCCGCGATCAGCTTGAGCAGGAACGAGACGAAGCCGTAGGAGGCGGCCACGGGGCGGCCGTCCGGCGTCTTGATGCTCGACGGCAGCGAGAAGTGTGCCCGGAAGATGTACGGGCTCGCGTCCACCAGGTGGACCTTGGCCATCGTCAGGCTCCGAAGAACTCCCGCACCGCCCCGGAGACCGCCTCGACCTCGGCGTTCGTCAGCTCGGGGAAGACGGGAAGGCAGAGCACCTCCAGCGCGGCGGCGGTGGAGACCGGGAGATCCTCGTCGCGCACCTCCACCAGCCCCTTCATCGCGGGCTGATGGTGGAGCGGCGAGGGGTAGTGGACGGCGGCGGAGATGCCGCGCTCCTTGAGATGGGCCATCAGCTCGTCCCGCCGCGACGTGCGGACGGTGAACTGGTGGTAGACCGTGCGCGTCCCCGGCGGATCGGGAATCAGCCGCAGATCGCCAACGCCGGCGAAGGCGCCGTGATACTTGCAGGCGATCTCGCCGCGGCGGGCGTTGTCGGCGTCGAGCAGCTCCAGCCGGCAGTTGAGCACCGCCGCCTGCAGGCTGTCCAGCCGGCTGTTGGTACCGATCTCGTAGTGGGTGTAGCGCACCGTCTGGCCGTGATTGGCGAGGCTGAAGACGTGCTGCACCAGGGCGCGGTCGTTGCCGGTCACGGCGCCGCCGTCGCCGAAGCAGCCGAGGTTCTTGGTCGGGTAGAAGCTCCACGCCGCGAGCTGGCCGAAGCCCCCCACCCGTTTCCCCTTCCATTCGGCCCCGTGCGCCTGCGCCGCGTCCTCGAACAGCCAGAGGCCGCGCCGCTGGCAGAGATCGAGGAGGGCGTCGACGTCGAAAGGCCGGCCATAGAGATGGACGCCGATGATCCCCACCGTGCGCTCCGTCACTCGCGCCTCGACATCCGCCGGCGACAGGTTCAGGCTCTCGGGATCGACGTCGCAGAAGACGACCGTGCCGCCGAGCCACGCGACCGCCTCGGCGGTGGCGAAGAAGCTGAACGCGGGCACGATCACCTCGTCCCCCGGCTTGAGGCCGAGAGCGCGCAGACCGATGATCAGGGCGTCGGTGCCGTTGGCGAGGCCGACGCACGCCTCGACGCCCAGGTAGGCGGCGAAGGCGGCTTCGAACTCCTTCACCTCGGGACCGAGGACGAAGGACGTCTGGTCGAGGATGCGCCGCCACCGCTCGTCGAGCTGGGTGGCGATGCGCTGGCGGACACGGCCGAGGTCGAGGATGGGAACGTTCACGGAGCGGGATTGTATCCGGTTGGCCGCCGTTCCGCCCGGCCCCCCTGTGCCATACTCCCCCGCCAATGTTTCCCCGCTTGCGTTTCTACTGGGTGGTCGCGGTCTGCGGCGCCGTCCTCATGGCTCTGGAGATCCTGTCGAGCCGGGTGCTCGCGCCCCACTACGGCAACAGCGTCTACGTCTGGGGATCGATCATCAGCGTCTTCCTGGCGGCGCTGTCGCTCGGCTACCTGCTGGGCGGGCGACTGGCGGACCGGCAGCCGTCGATGGCGGCGCTCGGGCGGATGGTGGCGCTGGCGGCCGCGTGCGAGGCGATCCTCCTGCTCTTCGGGCCCCGGCTCGCCGCCGCGCTCGCCGCCTTCACCGGGGGGAACCCGGCGGGGACCCTGCTCGCCACCGCCGTGCTGTTCGGGCCGGCGAGCGTGCTGCTCGCCACCGTCTCCCCTTGGGCAGTGCGGCTGGCGGCCCGCGACCTCGGGCATCTGGGCAACACCGCCGGGCGCCTGTTCGCCCTCTCCACTCTGGGCAGCCTCGGCGGGACGCTCGCCTGCACCTTCCTCCTCATCCCGTTCCTGGAGCTGCGGCAGACCCTCGGGCTGCTCACGGCGGCGACCGCGCTCACCGCCTGCGTGGCCTTCGCGGGCTCCTTCCGCTCCGAGGCCCCGGCGGCGGCGCTGGCGGTCCTGCTCCTCGTCTTTTCGATTCCCGCCGCGTCGATCGCCACCCGCGGCGCCTCGGATCTGATCTACGAGCGGGTGACCCCCTATCAGACCCTCCAGGTGTACGAGCGCGACGGCGTGCGCACCCTGCGCAGCGACCGCGTCCCGCAGGCGGCGGTGAGCCTCGCCGACCACGAGTCGACGCTGCCCTACAACCGCGCCGCCCCGGCGGTCCTGCTGATCCGTCCCCACCCGCGGCGAGCGCTGATCATCGGCCTCGGCGGCGGCACGATCGGCCGCTACCTCCAGGCGCGGGACCCGGAGCTCGACATCCACTATGTGGACATCGATCCCGCGATCCCCGAGATCGCCAAGCGGTTCTTCTTCTTCCAGCCGGGACCGCGGATGCGGGTAACCGTCGAGGACGGACGCCAGTTCCTCCACAACTCTTCCGAGAAATGGGACCTGATCTACGGCGACGCCTACATCGGCCAGAGCGTGCCGTTCCACCTGACCACGGTGCAGTTCCTCGACGAGGTCAAGCGCCATCTCACGCCGGGCGGGGCCTTCGGGCTCAACCTGGCGGGGGGGCTCTCCGATCCGTTCTCGCAGGCGATCTACCGCACCATACGGGAGCGCTTCGATTCGGTCTACCTCTTCCGCGTCCAGCGCTCCTTCAACGCGCTGGTGGTGGCGACCCTGAACCCCGAGGTCCTGTCGAGCGCGGAGCTCGTCCAGCGCGGCCGGGAGCTCGACCGCACGATGCGCTTCGCACCCCCGCTCGCGACCCTCGCCACCTGGCGCGGCGAGGTCGCCCTCGACACCGCGAAAATCCCCATCCTGACCGACGACTTCGCCCCCACCGACCGTCTGATCCGGCTGGGGCAGGGTTTGCGGCGAGGAAAGTAGGCCGGCGTTCCTATCTGTCCTTTCAAAAAGGACAGATTTGCGCGGATCTGTCCTTCGCGGAAGGACAGATAAGACTTGAGAGGTTCGTCGAGCGTCTGATCGCGCTTTCCTGACTCGCGCCGGGCTCGGTTATCCTTGATCTCCCGCGGACGCGCGCCGCGCCGCGGGACGATCCAGGGAGGATCTCCATGTTCGAGGACCCTCAGAACGCGTTCATCCGGCTCCCCACTCCGGAGGAGTTGCGGGCCCGGCCGGCCGGGCCGAAGCCATCTTCCTATAACTTCGGGTATGCCTCCGGCATGGGGCGCCTGCTCGCCGCGCACGAGCGCATCGGCCGCGCCATGCAGGCCGTCTTTCACGAGATCATGTTCGCGCCGGGAGCGCTCGACCGCGCCGAGCGGGAGATGCTGGCGGCGGTCGCCTCCGCGGCCCAGGACTGCCAATACTGAACGCAGTCTCACGCAGAGTTTCTGCGTGTCGAGCACAACGACGCCGCGCTGGTCGACGCCATCAAGCAGCGGCGCTGGCGGGATCTGCCGGACCTGACGCCGCGCCAGCGCGCCCTCTGCACCCTCGCCGAGAAGATGACCCTGGAGCCCACCCGCATGACGGCCGCCGACTGGCAGCCCCTGCGCGACCTCGGCTTCGACGATCAAGGGCTGCTGGAAGCCGCGCACGTGATCGCCATCTTCAACTACTTTCCCCGCATGGCGGACGGCTTCGGGCTGGTCCCGGACCCACAGGTGCGCCAAGCGGGAGAGACCGGCGTGCCTTTGCGGCCAGTGGGGTCGTGAAGAGCGAGGAAAGTGACAGAGGTGGAGGACGCGAAAGGGGAGAGGGATTCGGAGGGTTGACGCCGTCGCGGAGACGACCCGCCGGCGTTGGCCTTTGAAGGATCAGCGCACATCGTCTGGGTCGTCTCTACGGTACGCCGGAGGCTTGGCCCCAAGAAGAGGTTGCGGAGGTGCTGGAGATCTTGTGTCTTGCGAAATCCCCGTAACCTCCACCCATCGCCACGGCAATATCGTTCCGTAGAGACGCCCCAGACGCTCTACGAGATCCTGGGCAGGCCACGGGGACGGCGGGGCGTCTCCGTAGCGGCCATACCGTCCCGATCCTCTCCGACCTCGGACGTCACGAATCCCCACACGAGATCTATCCCGGCGTCCATCGCGCGGGGTCCGCGAAAAGAAGGAGCGGCTGCTCGGCGACGCGGAAGGTCGCGCGGGTGCCGAAGGGAAACCGGGTCGCCTCCCGCGCGCCGTCCACGAAGAGCCAGCCGGCCTCCATGGCCGACTCGACAACCAACTCCTGCCCGTCCTCCACGAAGCCGGATTCCAGGGCGGCGGCGCGGCGCCCCCGCGCGCGGTAGAGCTCGCGGGCGCGGAACTGGAGCCGTCGCGTGACGAGCGGCATCGGCTCGCCACCCGCGGAGCGGATCCCGGCCGTCGAGCCCGCCCCCGTCGCCACCCACAGCCCGGAGCTGCGCTGGTCCTCGCCGCGACGGCCGAGGCGCAGGTGATAACGGCTGGTCGCCGCCGGCTGCTCGTGCGCGATCAGGACGTCGTTGAGCGCCGGAGGCAGCCGCCGTCCCTCGATCTCGACCTCGATGCGGTCGACCACCTGCGGCAGCAGGGTCCCCCGCGCGATCCGCGCCAGGTCCCGCGCCAGGATCGCCCGCCGGGTGAGAGTCAGATATCCCACGCTCGATCGCGGCGCGGAGTTCACGCCGAGCAGGGCGGCCCCGGTGATCCAGTGCGAGGCGGTGAGCAGGGTGCCGTCACCACCCACCGAGATCACCAAACGAGCGGCGGCGAGCGCGCGGCGAGCCCGGGCGTCGATGGCATCGACCGAGACCGTGACCGGCGCGACATCCAGACGAGCGAGGGCCTCTTGCAGGGTGTCGAGAGTGCGCTCCTGCTCCCGCGCCGCGTTCTCCACTTGCCCCGTGAGCCGCCGCCCGGTGCTGCCCAGCCGCTCCGCCACGCCTTCGCGGGAGGCCACCGGTATCTTGACCACCAGGACACAAGGGGAGAGCAGGCTGTCAGCTCGCGGTATCGGCACGGGGCGAAGAGTATCGCGACACCGGGAAACTGTCTTCCAGCGCGAAGGCGATCGGCCGCGCCTGGGTCAGGCCCCGCGCCGCCGGAATCAAAGCTAGGAGCCTGCGCGCCAGGAATCCTGAGGCGAGATGTCCCCCTGCTGGGCGAGCGATCGCTGATTTCTCTAGGATGCTCTCCGTTCGAAAGAGCAGGGGGCCGAGCGGTTGGAGGAGAGCAAGTCCCGGGCGAGCTTGT